>NZ_CP023344.1:2497500-3697500 GCF_002310495.1 Nibricoccus aquaticus
TGGTTGAATTCCATCTCGCCTAAATCCCAAGGATTCCTGGGGAAGGTTCGTCCTCCCAGGGTTAGTCGGGTGCTAAGACGAGGCCGTAAGGAGTAGTCGATGCCAAGCTGGTTTAATATTCCAGCACCACTCGAAACCGTTTGATCCATAGAGTGACGGAGAAAGTTAACAGAGCAACGTGTTGAATCGTTGTCTACGCTCGTAGGCTGTTCGGGGATAAAATACCGGATAAGGCCGTAAAGTAATGGGACCTCAAAGCCACGGCTGAGAGGGATTCTGTGATACTATGCTTCCAAGAAAAACTTTGTGGTTAGGCCAAGAGTGCCCGTACCGTAAACCGACACAGGTGGGAAAGATGAGTATTCTAAGGCGCGCGAGTCAAATCTCTCTAAGGAACTCGGCAAATTAACCCCGTATCTTCGGTATAAGGGGTGCCTCGAAAGAGGCCGCAGTTAATTGCGTCAACCGACTGTTTAGCAAAAACACAGCACTCTGCTAAGTCGCAAGACGACGTATAGGGTGTGACACGTGACCAATGCGGAAAGGTGAAAGTCTAGGGTGCAAGCTCTGGATCTAAGCCCCCGTGAATGTCGGCCGTAACTATAACGGTCCTAAGGTAGCGAAATTCCTTGTCGGGTAAGTTCCGACCCGCACGAATCGTGTAACGAGTTGACGACTGTCTCGGAGAGAGGCTCGGTGAAATTGTAGTGGCGGTGAAGATGCCGCCTACCCGCAGCAGGACGGAAAGACCCTATGCACCTTTACTGTAAGCTGTTATTGTCGCTTGATTTTTAATACGTAGAATAGGTGGGAGACTTCGAATCCCGGTCTCAGGATCGGGCTGAGTCACAACGTGAAATACCACTTTTTAATTGTTAGGCGTCTAACCTCATACCATTATCTGGTTGAGGGACAGTGATAGCAGGTCAGTTTTTCTGGGGCGGAATCCTCCCAAAAAGTAACGGAGGATTACGAAGGTTCCCTCGGCCCGGTCGGTAATCGGGCTATAGAGCGCATGAGTATAAGGGAGCTTTACTGTGAGACCAACAAGTCGAGCAGTTGCGAAAGCAGGTTCAAGTGATCCGGTGGTTGAATGTGGAATCGCCATCGCTCATAGGACAAAAGGTACGCTAGGGATAACAGGCTGATCGCGCCCAAGCGTTCACAGCGACGGCGCGGTTTGGCACCTCGATGTCGGCTCATCACATCCTGGGGCTGGAGAAGGTCCCAAGGGTTCGGCTGTTCGCCGATTAAAGTGGTACGCGAGCTGGGTTCAGAACGTCGTGAGACAGTTCGGTCCTCTATCCGCTGTGGGCGTCTGTGATTTGAGGGGTTCATTCTCTAGTACGAGAGGACCGAGAATGACGAACCTCTGGTGTTCCGGTTGTCACGTCAGTGGCAGCGCCGGGTAGCTATGTTCGGAAGGGATAAGCGCTGAAAGCATCTAAGCGCCAAGCCCATCCCAAGATAAGATCACAATCTGTCGCAAGACAGTAGAAGGTCCGGGTAGACCACCCGGTTGATAGGCCAAAAATGTAAGCATCGTAAGGTGTTCAGTTTATTGGTACTAATGACCTTCTTCGGTTTATGCAGCCTTACTGTTCGCAGGCGTTTATTTTACCTCCTTCATTTTAATATCTTAAACTTTAACATATAATTTCTCTTAAACGAGAGTCACTTCCTGGTGACCACATGCCGGGGGTTCCACCCGTTCCCATCCCGAACACGGTCGTTAAGCCCCGAGCAGCCAATGGTAGTAGGACGTTAGGTCCCGCGAGAGTAGGTTGTTGCCAGGTTTATGGCCCGAATGTTGCGAAAGCAGCGTTCGGGCCTTCTTTTTTATACCGATTGATAGTTTTCCGTAATAGAAATGCAGTCATGACAAAATGCTGACTAGACGATGTCTTCAAAATGAAGAGATTAGGATTTTAGCTAGGCGAGCATGAGCATAGCGGAAAATGAGGAGAGGAGTTTTTCGTAGCGAGTGGAGATGCGGCGGTAGCGGTTGAGTCGTGCGAAGAGGTTTTCGATGCGATGGCGTTCGCGGTAGAGGTGCTCGGTAAATGGAGGTGTTTGCGATCTTACTTGGTTAGACACGTTGGCACCCGTAATGAAGTCCCGAGGGTAGCCAAGAGCATCGCCTGCCAAGTGGATCTTGGTCGACAGACTTGCCTTGGGCGAGCTGGCCGCCGGCCGGTCCTGAGGCGTGCTCGTGTATTCGAGAGCTGGTGCTGTCGATATTGGATGCTCGTAGTCGCGAGTCAGCGGCATTGATAGCAATGAGCAGCACTCCCACAATCCGCTTGTAGCCCAGCGGCGGAACTTGTTGCAGGCGCTCTTCCACGGACCGAACCAGTCCGGCAGATCCCGACAGCGCGTCTCCGCTCTCAAAATCCATAAAATCGCCTCAATACGCAGGCGCTCGTCGGCACATTTACGTCCACGCCGCCGCAGGTCGCTTAGATTGTTCTGATAGGCGTTAATTTTAGCCCGCTCAAGTGCCTATCACTCAGAGCGAATCCTACTTATTGTTTAACAATGAGATGGCGAGGAAAGGAGTGGGGGTATCGGGCTAAAATATCCGACCATTAACTACTTTTATCAGGCTGCTCATTTTGAAGACAGCATCTTGTGGATTTTAAAATAAAATTATAGTCGCAATAGGAGAACTAACCAAGGGCATCCTAAGCAGTGACGGCTGCCAGGGCGGAGGCAATGGCGGCAAGTAGATCTAGATTAGTGCGAGCTTGGGCCTTTTGCGGAGCATGTCCTTTACCTTGCTCCACATCATCTCGATCAGATTGAGATCGGGAGAGTGAGAGGGAAGAAATCGCGCTTGGGCGTCGGCTTGGGTAATCAGGCTGCGTCCACAGCCATACCTGATTCTCTCCAGTCGGCATCATCATCACGCGTTCTAATTATTTAACGGAGTAGTGATAGAGTATCCAGTGGTTAATTACTTTTAGTATGGTAGAATTTGCGGGCAGCGCATAGCTCGACTTCTCGGGACGCGATGCGTAATTAGTCGGATATCTTGTTGCGGCCCAGGTGCGCGCCTGCTGCCCACGCATCGATTCCTGGTAATACTCGCTTGGTGATAGTAATACCCGAATATAATGATGTATTTGATCGGCTTGGACATGGATGCGGCCGGCGACTGCCAAGTGAGCAGACTGCTCATAAAAAAGCCGCCGGGCATATAAGCCGGGCGGCGAAAAGGGTCTAAGTCTTTGTGACTTAAAAGGCGAAGCGTGCACCAATACGGAATGTCACTGAATCGTCTTCTACGATGTAGACAGACGTTTTGATGGCCACTTTTTCGGTGAACCAATGGTTAACGCCCAGCTCTAATCCCCAAGACTCTTCCGTGTTACTGTCGCTGCCGTCGCGATAGCTGATTTCGCCGATGGCCGCAGTTTTGTCTGTGAGCGGTACTTCTACGCCAGCACCAAGACCGAAGAGGAATCCTTCGTCGTTGTCTCCTTGGATAGGCGCGGGGAACTTCCAGTGGTCCCAGCCATACCCGAGACTCGCGGACATGAATGGCTTGTAACCATCTTTTTCGGCGTAGTAAACCGCTCCGACCTGAAGTGTGTTTTGGGTTAGCTCCGTGGACTTACCGTCCACTTGATTAAAAGAAAAGCTACCAGTCAGATCGACGACGTCGCTGATCGGCTGATTGATGAGCACGGTACCGCCGTAGCCATTGTCAGCAATGTCGCGAAAATCTTTAATCAAGAAGTCGGCTCCGACATAGCGTTTGCCGATGAGGCCAGCTGAGGATTCAGAGTCCTCGACCGTCTGCGCGATCGCTGAAGACGTAACGAAAGTGGCCAGGCCGATTGCGGCCGCGCCGATGAGTTGCTTAGTAGTGATCATTGTTATGGGTTAATAAAAGTGCCGCTGCATTTACCTTGCAGCTCTTGCAATGGCATGAATTTGCAAAGTATGAGCTACGAACGCTATGACAAGCGGCGGTTCGATTTGGCGGTGATGTTGACAATTTTTTACGATCACGTGAGCGACCTCACTTACTGCTTCGCAAAAAGCTACTTCAGGTTTTTCTGGCTAGCCGGACCTAAATTCCCATCGTTCGCGTCAACATGCGCATACTTGTTACTGGTGGCGCGGGCTTTCTCGGCTCGCATCTTTGCGAACGTCTTTTGAATGAAGGCAATGAAGTCATTTGCCTCGATAATTTTTTCACTGGCCGAAAGGTGAATATCGAGCCCCTTCTGAATAATTCCCGTTTCGAATTGGTGCGGCACGACGTCATCGATCCCTTCAAGTACGAAGTCGATCAGATCTACAATCTGGCCTGCCCCGCATCACCCCCGCATTACCAGTACAACCCGATCAAGACCACGAAGACATCGGTGATGGGCGCAATTAACTGTCTCGGTCTGGCCAAACGCGTACGCGCGCGTGTCTTTCAGGCGAGCACATCGGAAGTTTATGGCGATCCCGCAGTTCACCCTCAGCCAGAGAGTTATTGGGGCAACGTGAACCCCATCGGTCGACGCTCGTGCTACGACGAGGGCAAGCGCGTCGCGGAGACGCTGTTCTTCGACTACCACCGCGAAAACAAAGTCGATATTCGCATCGTGCGGATCTTTAACACCTATGGTCCGCGTATGCACCCCAACGACGGGCGCGTGGTCTCCAATTTTATCGTACAGGCTTTGCGAGGCGAAGACCTTACCGTCTATGGCGACGGTTCGCAGACGCGTTCGTTCTGCTACGTGGACGATCTTATCGAGGGATTTGTTCGTTTGATGAACCAGACGGAAACGGTCGGGCCGATGAACATCGGCAATCCCGGCGAGTTCACCATGCTCCAACTGGCCGAACTCACGCTTAAACTCGTCGGAGGCACGTCTAAGATCGTTCACAAAGATCTTCCGGCTGATGACCCCAAACAGCGCCGTCCGGACATCACCATCGCGAAGAAAGTCCTGAAGTGGGAGCCGACTGTCCCGCTCGAAGAGGGCCTGAAGCGCACGATCGCTTACTTCAAGACTCAGGTGTGATCTGAAGCGGCCGTTGCCGGCACCACTCCCTGGTTTTTTGCGAGGGCCAGATTTTTTCAGACTGCTGTGAGTGCTTCCAATCTGGCTGAAGCAATCCGGCAAACACGCAGGATGCCTTGATTTTGTCGTTTGCCATGACCTGTTGCCCGCGTACACGTTGATCCCCTTTCATGATCTCCTGGTTCTTCAAAAAGTTTTCCGGCCGCCACTATCGTAAGTTCCTCGAGAAAGTCCGTCCGACGGTCGCACGCATCAATGAGATCGAGCTGACTTACCAGTCGCTTACCGATGAACAGCTCCGCGCCAAGACCGACGAATTCCGCGCTCGTCTGAAAGCCGGTGAAACGCTCGACCAGCTCCTACCCGAGGCCTTTGCGACCGTGAAAAACGCCGCGCGCCGCCTCGTCGGCACGCGTGCCAATGTCTGCGGCCATGAGCTCGAGTGGAATATGATCCACTTCGACGTGCAGCTCATCGGTGGCATGGCGATTCACGAAGGCCGCATTTCTGAAATGGCCACGGGTGAAGGCAAAACGCTCGTCTCTACCTGCCCGCTTTATCTCAACGCGCTCAACGGCCGCAACGCCCAGCTCGTCACCGTCAACGACTACCTTGCCCGCCGCGACTCTGAGTGGATGGGCCATCTCTTCGGTTTCCTCGGACTCACCACCGGCTGTATCCAGCAACAAATGCCGTCTGATCTGCGCCGTGATATGTATCAGCGCGACATCACCTACGGTACGGCGAGCGAATTCGGCTTCGACTACCTTCGCGATAACGGCATGGCCACCCGCAAAGAGGATCAGGTGCAGCGCGATCACTGGTTCTGCATCGTGGACGAGATCGACTCCATCCTTGTTGATGAAGCGCGCACGCCTCTGATCATTTCCGGCCCTGCGCCCATCGAGCGCGAACAACCATTCACCCGCCTCAAGCCCGGCATTGACCGTCTCGTCAACGACCAGATCCGTCTCTGCAACAAGCTCGTCAGCGAAGCGAAGGACATACTCGAAAAGCCCGGCGCCTCGAACGACGACAAACGCGAAGGCTCGCTTAAATTACTCCAGGTCAAAATGGGGCATCCGAAGAACAAGCAGCTTCTGCGCATCATGGAGACGCCCGAGTGGCGCAAGCTTCTCGATAAGACCGAGACCGACATGAACAGCGACTTCAATAAGGTGGAACTCTACCGCCTGAAGGAAGAGCTGCTCTACGTGATCGACGAGCGCCAGCATCAGGCCGATCTCACTGAAATCGGCCGCAACAAACTGCGTCCCGATAATCCGGATGCGTTCATGCTTCCCGATCTCGCGACCGAGTTTAGCGATCTCGATAAAGACACCGCGCTCACGCCCGAGCAGCGTGAAGAAACCAAGCGCAAATCCCAGGATCGCTACAGCGAGATCTCTGAGGAGATCCACGCGATCAGCCAGCTCCTGCGCGCCTATTCACTCTATGAGCGCGACGTCGAGTACGTTGTCCAAGAGGGCAAAGTCATGATCGTCGATGAAAACACCGGCCGCGTCATGTCTGGCCGCCGCTGGTCCGACGGACTCCATCAGGCCGTCGAGGCCAAGGAGAACGTGAACATCGAGCGCGAGACCCGCACGTACGCGACGATCACGATTCAGAACTATTTCCGCATGTACGAAAAACTCGGCGGCATGACTGGCACCGCCGAGACCGAGGCCACTGAGTTCAACGAGATCTACCGGCTCTCCGTGCAGGTCATCCCGACGAACCGTCCCTGCATCCGCGTCGATAAAAACGACAGCATTTTCAAAACCCGCCGCGATAAATTCAACGCAGTCGTCAACGAGATCAAAGCCGCCAACGACCGCGGGCAACCCGTGCTCGTCGGCACGGTGAGTGTTGATTCCTCCGAAGTGCTTTCGCGCATGTTAAAGCGCTCCGGTGTGATCCACACCGTGCTCAACGCGAAGTACCACGAGCAGGAGGCCGACATCGTCACGCGCGCCGGTCAGCGCGGCGCGGTCACTATTGCCACCAACATGGCGGGCCGCGGCACAGACATTAAACTCGGTGAAGGCGTTCGCGAACTTGGCGGGCTTTACGTGATCGGCACGGAGCGTCATCAATCCCGCCGCGTCGATCGCCAGCTGCGCGGCCGCTGCTCGCGCCAGGGCGATCCCGGTCTCACTAAGTTTTTCCTCTCGCTGGAAGATGAGCTCATGCGCCTCTTCCTGCAGGGCAATCTCGCCTCGCGCCTCATGGAAGGCTCGATGAAGGAAGGCGAGGAACTCGAGCATCCGTGGCTCAATCGCTCCATTGAGGGCGCGCAGAAAAAAGTGGAGCAGCAAAATTTCTCCGTCCGCAAACGCCTGCTTCAGTACGACGACGTGCTCAATAAGCAGCGCGAGGTCGTCTATGGCATCCGCAACGGCGCGATCCACGCCGAGCGTCCGAAGGAAATCATTTTCGAGCAGATCGAGGAGGAGATTCTCAATCGGCTCACCACCGCCGGCTACGGCGAGAAGTCCGGAGCTACCGCGACTTCGGTCGAAAGTCTGGTCGGCTGGGTTAACACGCACTTCCCGATTTCGCTGAAAGTGGACGAACTCGCCGGGGGCGATTCCGATGCGCTGATGAAGCGCATCGTCGATCGTATCAAGGAAGCTTACGCTGTGAAGGAGTCTGTCGAGATCCCTGAGGCGCTCGGATCGCTGGAGCGTTATGTGGTGATCAACGCCATCGATCACCACTGGCAGGAGCATCTCACAGAGATGGAGAATCTCCGCCAAGCGGTCGGCCTGCGCAGCTACGGCCAGAAAGATCCGCTCGTTGAATACAAAGGCGAGGCCTACAAGTATTTCGAAGAGCTGATGAACAACGTGCGGCTCCAGATCTGCACCGGACTGTTCCGCAGCGCGAGCAACCTGCAGGCGTTTGAAAATATGCTCGCGCTTCTCAGTCGCAGCGCGCGCACCGTCGGGCCCGATAATCCTCCCCCCGCATCCTCCACGCGCCCGCCGATTCCAGTTGCAGGCGATGCACCAGTCGAGCCTTCCGCCGAACCAGAGATCAAGCTCCCGGCGGTCACCATCCGTCGCGAGACGCCCAAGGTCGGCCGCAACGATGCTTGCCCCTGCGGCAGCGGAAAAAAATTCAAAAACTGTCACGGCGCTTAAGAAGCCGTTGAGCGGCGCGTATCACGCCTGCGCGCCGCGTAGTTTTTTGTCAGTGGCGTGGGCATTACCCGCTGGCATCGGATCTACAGTCGCAGGCCGCAGCCGATCCGCTGCGAGGTACGCCGCTTGCTGATGGGCACCGATTTTGCGGCCCGCAGCTTTTGTATTTTCAAGAACCATGTCCCAACCCACAGCATCCACCGTTTTCGATCCCTACGCTGAACAGCCGCCGTCGGTTTGGAAAAAGCACGAGCGCTGGTTTTGGGCGGGTGGCATTTTCTTCTTCACGATTTTGCTCACGGTCGTGTCTTTCCCGCCGTTCAACGCGGGGGAATTTGCGTATGCGTTCGCAGTGCCGGCGGTGCTTTGGGCCTACCGGCGACCGAGTTTTAAGCTGTTCACTTGGACGTTGCTGGCTGCGCAAGTGGTCGCGTGGACACTGGTGTTGAGCTGGCTGCATCACGTTACCTGGCTCGGGCTTTTTTTGCTGGGGCCGTTTGTAGGCGCGTGGGTCGGTCTTTGGTATTTGGGTGTGTGGTGGGTGGTGCCGCGCATGGTGGGCCGACAGACGGGATTGCGTATCCTCGCGATGCTTGGACTGGGTGGGTTGTGGGTGCTGATCGAGTGGACGCGGACGTGGTTTCTCGGTGGTTTCCCGTGGTTGCCGCTGGCGGCGAGTCAGTGGAAGCAGATCAGTGTGCTTCAGATCGCATCGTACACCGGAGCGCTCGGCGTGTCGTTTGTGCTGATCACGGCGAACCTCGGATTTGCGGCTTATGCGAACCGGTTGTTTTTCGAAAACCTCAAGGGGTTCAACCGGCGCAGCCAGGAGTTTTTCACGGCGATGTTTTTGTTGATTGTGTGTCTGACGGTACACATCCGGGAGACGGTGAATCGTGGGCACTATACGACCACTGTTGGGCGGGTGGCGCTCGTGCAGCCGTACATCCCGCAGACGGTTAAGTGGGATGAATCCAAGGCGGCGGGGATTCTGGATGTGTTGGAGAGCACCACGGAGCGCGCGGCCAGGACACGGCCGGATCTGATCCTGTGGCCAGAGGCGGTGACGCCCTATGCGGTTAAGGGAAACGCGTCTGTGCAGACGTGGACGGAATCGTTGGTTGCGAAGACCGGCATCCCGTTGCTCATGGGCTCGGTGGCGATTGAGAGCGCCGGACAGGCTGATGCGCGCTGGGTCAATGGTGCGTTCGTGATCGATCCGGTGGTGGGCTTGCAGTCGTCGTCCTACGCGAAGCGGCACTTAGTGCCCTTTGGCGAATTCGTGCCTTTCCGCGCGGTGTTCGGCTGGCTCGAAAAAGTCACGGATGTGGGTGAGGGCGACTTCCATCCCGGGACGAGCACGACGCCTCTTTTGATCTCGGCGAAGAGCGGAATCTTCGCGGTGTCTCCGTTAATTTGCTACGAGGATATTTTTCCGCAGCTCGCGCGTGAGAGCGTACTCTCGGGTGGAGAGATCTTCGCCGTGCTCACCAACAACGGCTGGTTTGGTGAAGGTGGCGCGGCTCATCAACATGCGGCGCATTCGGTGCTGCGCGCCGTCGAGACGCGGCGTCCGGTCATCCGCTGCGGCAACGGCGGCTGGAGCGGCTGGATCGATGAATTCGGGCGCGTCCGCAACGAGATGACCAACAAAGAAGGCAGTATCTATTTCCGGGGCACGGCGACTTATGAGATTTCGCGCGACAGCCGGTGGATTGAGCGGCCGAGTTTTTATACGCGCTTCGGCGACTGGTTTGTAGGCGTGTCGTTGCTACTGGTGTTGCTGGGTTTCGGTTCGGTGGCGTTTGCGCTTCCTGCCCCGGCGAAGTCGGCGGCGGAGGATGACTCGGCACCGACGGAGGCTTAAACGTGTGGAGTGTTTTTAGGGACGTTTGCTCGCACGAACTCCTCCCTTGACCGTGATTTAGCGGTAAACAATAGCTTCGCGGTCCTTATTTCGCCGCGATCAGCGCCGGTCCCCCGCCAACTCCTTTGCCCGCTTCCAGTCATGATTTCTTACGCCTGCCCGTTTCCTGAAAACTTCGTGTGGGGTGTCGCCACCGCTGCGCCGCAGATCGAGGGAGCTGCGTTTGAGGACGGCAAGGGCGAGTCAATCTGGGATCGGTACACACGCATCCCGGGCAAGGTGCTGAAGGGCGACACGCTCGATGTGGCGTGCGATCATTATCATAAATTCAACGAAGACTTCGCGCTGATGCGGCGGCTTGGTGTGAAGAGCTACCGGCTGTCGCTCGCGTGGCCGCGCATTTTTCCGCAGGGCGATGGCTCGGTGAATCAGGCGGGGCTGGATTTTTATCACCGGCTTTTCGATGCGATGGCGGAGAATGACATCACACCGTGGGTGACTCTTTTTCACTGGGATTTGCCGCAGGCGCTGGAGGATCGCGGGGGGTGGACTTCGCGCGTGACGGTCGATGCGTTTGCGAAATATGCCGACACTGTGGTGAAGGCTTTTGGCGGGAAGGTGAAAAACTGGATCACCTTGAACGAGATTCGCTGCTTCACAGTGCTCGCGTATAAAAATGGAGGCCCGAAAGCGCCGGGACGGACGGAGTCGGACGCGGTGGTGAATCAGACTTACCATCATGCGCTGCTTTGCCACGGGCATGGCGTGCGCGCGGTGCGTGAGTTCGGTGGACGCGGTGCGCGGGTGGGGCTCACGGATAATTGCGATGTCTGTATCCCGGTCTCGGAGACGCCGCGCGACATCGCGGCGGCGCGGCAGTGGTTCACGGAGAGAAATCTCCATATCCTCGGAGCGATTTATGGCGGAGGTTACTCGCCTGCTTATCTGGAGCGCGTGGGAGCTGATGCGCCAAAGACGGAGGCGGGGGATTTTAAATTGATCAGCATGCCGACGGATTTTCTCGGGCTGAATATCTATACGGCAACGCATGTGCGCGCGGGAGCGGCGGGTGGTTATGAAGTGGTGACGCTGCCTGTGAATTATCCCCGCGCAGACAGCGTGTGGCTGAATTTGGTACCGCAGTGCATGTATTGGGCGACGCGGATGGTGCGCGATGTTTATGGAGCTAGCTCGATCTACGTGACGGAGAACGGCTGCGGTTACGATGAAGAGCCCGTCATCGGTGGGGAAGTGAACGATCTGCACCGGCGTGAGTATCTCCGGGCGCATCTGCGCGAGCTACATCGCGCGGTGGCCGATGGTGTGCCGATCCACGGGTATTTCCTTTGGTCGTTCATGGACAACTATGAGTGGGAAGATGGCTACACACGGCGCTTCGGCGTGGTGCATTGCGACTTCGCCACACAGGTGCGCACGCCGAAACTGTCGGCGCTGTGGTACGCGAAGGTGATGGAGGCGAATCGCATTCTTTGATGCGGTGCCGAGCGCGCGGAGCCTGGCAGTTACTTTGCTGCTGGCTCTACGAAGGCGGCGAGGGCGTAGATGAGTGCGGCGTTCCAGTTGATGGCGATTTCGTTGCGCTCGTAGCTGCCGAGTTCGTCCACCCAGCTGCGTCCGTCGGGCCAGGCACCGCCGACGAGGTAGCCGGGCCAGGCGGGTTCGCCGCGGCGGTCGTGCGGATGTTGCGGCGGATTCGCGCCGAGACCGGTCACATAGGAGCGGCCGTGATAGTTGCGGCCGAACAGGTGGCCGAGCGCGAGCAGGGCGGTTTCGCGATAGCGGGGATCGGGGTGGAGGCGGTCGGCGAGGTGGAGCTGGAGGGTTTGGCCGGCGACGTTGCCGTTGCAGCCCCAAGACCAGTCCTGGCGCTCGACACCGAGCGGGCGGGAGTGGGAGTTGGAGGCGGCGGTGGTGACGGCGCGGTCGGCGTGGGCGATCAAGTCATCGGTCAGGCGACGGACGAGCGCAGGGTTGCGCGGATCGCTTTCTTTGGTGGTGTGCCCGGAACGTAGATACGTGGCTAGGCCGAGGTCGTTGACGTCGCCCCAGCCCGGACCGTTTTCGGAGAAGGCGACTTTGGAGGCGCGGATTTCGAATTCGCGGAGGACGGCGGCGTCGCCGGTGGTTTCCCAGAGTTCGGCGGCGGCCCAGAGGCGGGCGGAGTGATCGGGCGCGCCGTAGCCGCCGGTTTGAAAGGCGCTTTGGTCAGGGTCGATTTGCTGCGGGTGCTTGAGCAGGCAGGCCCAGCTGAGTTCGGCGGCTTTGAGGCACCGGTCGGCGAAGGCTGCGTCGTGAGCGCGGAAGTGGCGGGCGGCGGCGGCCATCATCGCGGTGAAGTGCGCGGTGGCATTGGTGCCCCACGGAGCGAGGTAGCGCGGGTCTTTGTCGTTGGCGGCGGGGCCCCAGAAACGGAAATCGGGTGAGCTGAGTTTGTGATAAACGCGGCCGTCCTCGAGCTGCATGGTGAAGAGCCATTCGAGCTCCCAGCGGATTTCGTCGAGGAGATCGGGTGTGGTGTTGGCGCTTTCGGGGATGCCGAGATTCAAGGCGGAGATGCGGTTGGGGAAATGTTCGAGGGCCTTGAGCATGAGGCCGACGGTGACGCCGGCGTTGACGACGTATTTGTTGTAGTCGCCTGCGTCGTGCCAGCCGCCGGTGGAGGCGCGTCTCGTGTGGCCGCCGCCGACGTGATCGAGCCAGCCGTCTGCGAGGTGGCAGGCGTGCTGATGGTAGGTGACGCCGTTGTGCGTGCCGGTGACTTCGGTGCCGCAGCGCCAGAGGTACATGGCGCGGGTGACAGTGGTGAAAGGGACGTTCCAGAGATCGTTGCCGATGGTGAAGGGAGCGGAGCGACCGAGGTCTGGAACTTCGATGAGGTAGCGGCCGGGTTCTGTGACGGCGCTGAAATCGAGGGTGCGGAGCGTTTCGCGTGTGTCGGTAGTGGCGGTTTGGAGCGGTGCACTGGCGGTGGCGGAGAAGACTTCTTGTTCGCCGGTGGAGTCGATGCGGAGAACGCGGAAGGTTTTGGCGGTGGCGAGGGCGGTGGCTTGTTTGGTCGATGTGGGGAGAAAGCCGATACTGTTAACGCGGATGGCGGCGCCGGGGGTTAGGTTGAGTGGTTTGTCGGCGGCGTGAGCGACGAGGCCGAGCGTGAGAAGCGTGAGCAAGAAAGTGAGGCGCATGGTGCGGGTGCGAGGAGTTAGCGAGCGGGTTCGCCGACGAGGAGGCCGCGGCCGCCGGTGCCGAGGTAAACGCGGCCGTGAGTGCGGCTATCCCCGGTGATGACGTTGATGAAGCCGAAGCGGGTGCGGGCGGTGTTGAGGACGAGCCAGGTGAGGCCGCCGTCGTCGGAGCGGAAGATGGCGTGGTAGGGCGGGATTTTCCCGGCGAGGTAGATCGCGGGGTGGCGCTGGCCTGCGGCAGGTTTGCCGAAGCCGAGGGCGGAGGCGGAGAGGATGTTTTCCATTTTCGAGTAGGTCACACCGCCGTCGGTTGAGCGGTAGATGCCGGACTCGGTGGGAATCCAGATGTGGCCGGCGTGGCCGGGGACGGATTTGGGCGTGGTGCCTGCGGCGGGAATCCGGGTGGCGGATTTTTTGAAGGAGCGCGCACCGTCGTGGCTGTAGTAGGCGGTGCCGGTGGTCTGGTCGTAGAGGTAGAATTTGGACGGATCGACACGGTCGGCGACGGGAGTGTCGTTGCGGTAGTCGGCGGCGGAGACGAAAGCGCCGATGGAGGCGGTCCAAGTCGTGCCGTCGTCGGTGGAGAAAAAGGGGGCAGATTTTTTTGGGAGCCAGAGGAGGGTTTTGCCGTCGGTGGAGATGGCGATTTTGCCCGGGCCGTTTTTCAGGGCCGTGGGAGGGGCGGACGGAAAGTCGATCCAGGTGAGAGCGCCGTCGAGTGAGAGTGAGGCGCGGGTGGGGCCGGAGTGGGTGCGGACGATTTTGGCGGGGGCGTTTTCGGCGAACTCGATGGAGAGATTGGTGCCGTACATGGGCGCGTGGGTGCCGCGAGGAGTGACTGCGTTGAGGTTATCGTGGCGGAACCCGCCGAAGTCGCCGATGGCGCTAACGAGAGGAGCTCCTTCGGGTGGACTGATGAGGGCGAGCGGGACGGTTTCCTCAATGCCGACGGTGGCGGCGAAGCTCCAGCGGGTGATGCCGCCGGAGTCGGTGGCGGTGGCGTTGTCGGTGCCGAAGATTCCGTAACCGGTAACGAAATACGCGCGGGCGGAATCGAAGGGATCTAAGTCGAGATCGCCGATCCAGTGGGGTTTGAGTTTCGCGACGTAGGGAGCGGTAGAGGTGCCTTGCGGCGCGGAAGAGAGGATGGGTTTCCAGGTGGCACCCGAGTCGGTGCTGCGGAAGATTTCGTCGCCGAGGGTCCAGCGGTTGAGCGTGGAGACGAGGAGGTTGCCGGGGTTTTTCGCGTCGAGGGCGAGGCCGGCGTAGCCGAAGGTGTCGCGATCGAGCATGCCGGGTTGCGCGGGAGAGATGTCGGTCCAGCGGTTGTCGGAAGGGGAATATTTCCAGACGGCGCCGCGGGTGACGTCGTTGGGGCCGAGGTAGTCTCCGTAGGTGAGGTAGAGTATGCCGTCGGTGGCGATGGCGGCGTGGTGAGGGATCAGGCCGGAGGGCTGGCCTGGGACGGGGTTCCAGGTTTTGCCGGTGTCGGTGCTGCGAAAGAGCGCGGGGCCTTTGAGGTCGTTGACGCCGACGTAGATCACGGGAGTCGGGTTGCCAGCGGAGCCGCTGAGGTGGTCGAAGAGTGTTAGCGTGATGCTCGCGACGGGGAAGCGGGTGATTTTTTTCCAGGTTAGCGCGAAGTCTTCGCTCAGCCATAGGCCGTCCTGATTGGTGCCGAGGAGGAGACGGTTGTTTTTATGCGGATCGATCTGGAGGCGTTCGCCGGTGGAGCGGCCGTCGGCATTGCCACCGAGTTTGAAGGGCAGGGGAGTGCGTTGCCAGGTGGCGCCGTAGTCAGTGGAGCTGAGGATGGCGGAGTTTTTCCCCCAGTCGGCGAGGTACTGACCGGCGGCGAGGTACACGCGTTGCGGTTCGAGCGGATCTGTGGCGAGGCTGACGATGCCGAGGAGTTCGGTGTCTTCGGTGCCGAGATCGTCGTTGAGCGGGAGCCAGCGAGACTTGTCGGGGAGCCACCGATATGCGCCGCCGACGTCGGTGCGGGCGTAGATGAGGCCGGGTTGGGTGGAGTTGAAGACGATGCCGGAGACGAAACCGCCGCCGGTGATGGGGACGTTGCGCCAGGTGTAGTTGGTGAATGCTGGTTTGGCGGGCGCGGCGGAAAGCGTGGAGGCACAGATAGCGGCCACGCCGAGAAGCGTGATGATGAGGGAGCGGGGGCGAAAGAGGGGCATCATGCAACTGGGGCGGGGCGGGCGTGGTGTGGTTAAGCGACGTTGGGGATTTTTGCTTGCGCGACGCCAGCAAACTCACGTTGATTTAGCCTTAAACTTTGAAATCACCACGTGTTTTCAAGCCCTTACTCACCCCGTCCGTCCGCATTGTCGTGATTTTCGATTCGAAGAGTCCGTTCGCTTGGATGATTGCTCCGGGAGCATGCGCCCGGAGTTTCACGCGACTTGAATCGAGACCCGGTTGATCGGGTTGTGCTCACTTTTTTCAGCTCATGAAATTCACCGATGGTCAGTGGATACTTCAGCCCGGCGTCAGTGCTTTTTATCCGGCGGAAGTTCACGATGTCACGACTGAGGGCGAGAGCCTGGTCGTCCATGCGCCGACGAGGCCGATCAAGCATCGCGGGGACACGTTGGGCGGGCCGTTGCTGACGGTGACGTTGAGCGCGCCGATGGATGATGTGGTGCGGGTGCGGCTGGAGCACTTCGTCGGGACGGAGGATCGCAATCCGCAGATCCCGTTGCAGCCGGTGGCGGCACCGAAGGTCGTCATCGAGAACCGCAAGGATGCGGCGTCGCTGCGTTCGGGCGGACTGACGGTGCGTTTGAAGCGCGATGGATGGGAAATCGTTTTTGAGGGTGGCGGGCGTACATTGACGAAGAGCGGCTGGCGTGGACTCGGCTATATCCAGTGGCCGGGGCATGGGAATTTCGTTCACGAGCAGCTCAATCTCGGCGTGGGCGAATGCGTTTACGGACTGGGGGAGCGGTTCACGGCGTTCGTGAAAAACGGGCAGGTGGTGGAGAACGATAACAAGGACGGCGGCACGGCGTCGGAGCAGGCGTACAAGTCGGTGCCGTTCTACATGACGAATCGCGGCTACGGCGTGCTCGTGAACAGCACGGGGCCGGTGTCGTTCGAGGTGGCGTCAGAAAAAGTGGCGCGCGTGCAGTTCAGCCAGCCGGGAGAATCGCTGGAATATTTTCTGATCTACGGGCCGACGCCGAAGGAGATTTTGCGGAAACTCACGGCTTTGACGGGGCGTCCGGCGCTGCCCCCTGCGTGGACGTTTGGCCTGTGGCTGACGACGTCGTTCACGACGAGTTATGACGAAGCGACGTGCGTGAGTTTCATCGAAGGGATGAAGTCGCGCGATCTGCCGCTGAGCGTTTTCCACTTCGACTGCTTCTGGATGCGGGAGTTCGACTGGTGCAACTTCCAGTGGGACCCGCGCACGTTTCCCGATCCAGCCGGCATGTTGAAACGGCTGCACGAGCGCGGGCTGAAAATTTCGTTGTGGATAAATCCCTACATCGGCCAGCGCTCGGTGTTGTTCGAGGAAGGACGCAAGGGCGGTTTCTTCATCAAGAAAAAAGACGGCTCTGTGTGGCAGACGGATCTCTGGCAGCCGGGCATGGCGATCGTGGACTTCACGAATCCGGCGGCGTGCCAATGGTTCGGCGATCATCTGCGCCGTCTGGCCGCGATGGGTGTTGACAGTTTCAAGACGGATTTCGGCGAACGCATCCCGACCGAGGGAATCGTTTACCACGACGGCTCCGATCCGGTGGGGATGCATAATTTCTACCCGATCCTCTACAACGAGGTTGTCTTCAAAGTGCTCGAAGAGATTCGCGGCAAAGGTGAAGCGGCGTTGTTCGCGCGGTCGTCCTATGCGTCGGGGCAGCGTTTCCCGATCCACTGGGGCGGTGATTCGTGGTCTACGCTTGAGTCGATGGCGGAGAGCCTGCGCGGCGGGCTTTCGCTGAGCATGTGCGGCTTTGGTTATTGGAGCCACGACATCGGGGGCTTCGAGGGGCTTCCGCCGGCGGCCGTGTACAAGCGCTGGGTGGCGTTTGGCCTGATGTCGTCGCACAGCCGGTTGCACGGGAGCTCATCGTATCGCGTACCGTGGAATTATGACGACGATGCGTGCGACGTGCTGCGCTTCTTCACAAAACTGAAATGCCGCCTCATGCCTTACCTGTACGCGGCGGCAGGGGAGGCGCATCGCGAAGGTATTCCGATGATGCGCCCGATGCAGCTGGAGTTCCCGCATGATCCCGCCTGCGACACGCTCGACCGCCAGTACATGCTCGGAGGCTCGTTGCTCGTCGCGCCAGTTTTCTCGGAGGACGGCTGGGTGGATTATTATCTGCCGGAAGGTCGCTGGACTCATCTGCTCTCCGGTGAAGTTCAAGAAGGCGGTCGCTGGCGGCGCGCTCAACACGGGTTCCTTAGTCTCGGGCTGTTTGTCCGCGACAACACGGTGCTGGCGCTCGGCGCGACTGATGCGCGTCCGGACTACGACTATGCGGACGATGTGACGATCCACGCTTACGAACTGGCCGATGGCTCGGAGGCCAGCTGCCGTGTAACGGACCTGAAAGGCGCCGAGCGCGCGGAAATAAAAGTCCGCCGCGAAGGTAATCGCTACGAGGCTAACGTGGTCTCTGGGCAGATCGGACGCTGGTCGCTGGCTGTGGGTGGATCGTTTGCGAACGCTGCGCAGCCTGCTGTCTCGTCTAAACGTGTCGTGGCAAACGGCCGCTCGGCGGTGATCGCGTCGTAAGCCGCAGTCTGAAACGTAAAACTCAAACGGTCCGGATTTTTTGTGGTGATTTAACGAAAAATGCTGATACCGCTATTTCTCGTAGATGTTCTTTCCGGGCTGCCCCGGGCTTTTTTAATTTCCGACCGAGTGGCTAAGCGTACCCGCGCATGCCGCTCTGGCTCGTAAACCGATAACACCCCAACCCCATGAATACGTACAAATGGCCCGATGTGAGTCTCTCGCTGACGTCCGCTTGGTCCGCCCTCGGCAAGCCGCTGGGCGTTAAGAAATCCGCAACCACAGCTGTCGTCATCACCGAAGCGACTGCTCAATCGGAGGAATGCCGGTGTCCCGTCTGGTACGCGTCCCGTCACGCTGAAGGCGCACACGTCGTGCCGCCCGGGCACAATGAAGGACTTGATACGCGCTACAGCGGTGAACTGACGGCCTGATTCCGCCGGTATCGCGTTGTTTCGCCCAAGCCCGCGCCGTTTATCGCGCGGGCTTTTTCTTCGACATTTGCGGACGTTCTATCGCTGATCGGGCCTCGCGCCGCTCGTGCGCGATCCTCCCACATGCCTCGTCCTGCCAAACGAAAAGCCATCCGCGCCGCCACGCTCGCCGACGTCGGTCGCGAAGCAGGGGTTTCCGCGATGGCGGCCTCGGCAGTGCTCAATGGCGCCCGCACTTCCTCGCGCATTTCGCCGGAAACCCGGGAGCGTATCCTGGCAGCGGCGACGAAACTCCGCTACCGGCCCAACGCCGCAGCACGCGCGCTCGCCGAGCGCAAGATGAACACCATCGGTGTCGCCACGGTGTTCGACGAGAGCGGCGATCTGAATCACTACTTCCTCGAAGTCTTTAACGGCGTCCTCGAAGCCGCCGCGCACCATAATCAAAACACCACTGTGTTCACGCTCCACGACTGGGAGCAGGATTTCGGGCGCTTGAACGGCTTTTGCGACGGCCGCATCGACGGACTTATTCTTGTCGCGCCGATCATCAGCAATGAAACGGCGAAACACCTGCCCGAGCACACACCGTTCGTCGCGCTCCACGCCAACGTCCCGATTCCGGGCGTGCTCAACATCGAGAGCGACGAAGAAAACGGGGCGTACGAAATTGTCCGCCATCTGATCGCGAAGGGACACCGCCGCATTCTTCACCTCGCCGGTCAGAGCGGCCTGCTCGGCGCGGAACGGCGGCTTAATGGCTATCGCCGCGCCCTCGTTTCGGCGCGCATCCCCTTCGATGCGTCGCTCGTGGTCGAAGCCGGTTTCAGTGCCAGCATCGGCCGCCGCGCGATCACCGACTGGCTGAAGGGAAATCAGAACAAACCTCTGCCCGACGCGATTTTTTGCGCCAGCGATCCCATGGCTGTCGGATGTCTCGAAGCGCTTTCGGAAGCGGGTGTCCGCGTGCCCGAGGATGTTTCCGTGACCGGCTTTGACGACAGCCTCGCGGCCCGCACGACCAGGCCGCAGCTGACCACCGTGCGTCAGCCACTCCGCGTCATGGGTATGAAAGCCGTCGAGTCTTTGCTCACACGCATCCAGCAGCACCAAGGTCAGGCCGATCACACCGAGCCGAAGTCCATCGTGTTTCCGGTTGAGCTGGTCGAGCGCGCTTCAGTCCGGAATTTGAAAGCGAAATAAAATCTCTGGCTTTTGCCGGTCCGTCCGGCTTCGTGCTTGGACCGCACGCCGTATGAAAGTCACTGGACTCGCTCTTGTCCCGCCACCCACCGCCGCCGACCTTCCCAAAGTCACACCGGAGCTGCTCGCTTCCGTGCTCGCGCGCTACTCGCGCAGCAACGAGGGCATCGGAGCCATCATGAGCAAGGTGGACCTCGCCAACCCCGAGGCCTCCATCGACCGCATCCTGAAATTCGTCGACTACGGACATGCTTCGATCGGCGGCCTCACCGGCGGACTCGCCATCGCGCTCGATGACGTGTCGATGTGGCTCGCGTATAAAATTTTCGAGATCGCCCAGATGGCCGACGGTCAGGAATCGAGCACGCGCTATATTACGATGGACGCGTCGAATCTGCCGACCGCCGCCGAGCTCGGCATCCCCGACGATCTCGCGCCGCGCTGGCAGGCGCTGATGGCGAAATCGTTCGCGGCTTATAATTCCGAATACGCCCGTCTTGACGCTGCCGCGACTGCGCAACCGTCGCTCGTGCGCGTGCCGCCTGATGCAAAGCCTGCCGTCGTCACCCGTCTGCGCAAAAACTACGCGCTAGACCGCGCCCGTTACTTCATCCCACTCGCCACGCGCACCAATCTCGGTCTCGTGCAGACCTCGCGCATGTGGGCTACGACCGTGAAGCATCTCGACTCGCTGCCGCATCCCGAAGCGAAGGCCGCGGCGAAACTCATCCGCGACGAACTCCTCAAGCAGTCGCCGCGTCTCATGCGGCACAGCTACGCGGAGAAGTCCTACGAAGAACAGGCGCGCCAGGAACTCGCGCTCAGTTGCTTGCTCGGCCTTGAGCGTCTCTCGACGAAACAACTCGCCGATGAAGTCTGGGTCCATGTTGACCGCGCGACGCCGCCGTTTCTACCCGAAGTACAATCGCTCTCCGAAGCGCTGCGCCACCGCCCGAACCGCTACGCGCAACACGGCACCGCCTCGCGCCGCATGAAGGTGAGCTTCGCCTGGAACAACATGGCTATCGCCGAGCTGCGCGACCTCAACCGCCACCGCACGGGGCATCGCTACACGCCGTTTATCCAGGCCGGTTTTTATTTGCCGCCCGAGATCAAGCACAGCGATCACAACGCGCTCCTCGACGAGCAGGCCGCGCTCACGCGCGAGCTGATGCAGCGCGGTTCAGCCGCGTACGTTTATTCGCTGTTGCTCGGCGCGCAGACACCGTTTGAGCACAGCACGCACGGAGATAAGTTCATCTACGAAGCCGAGCTGCGCACCGGCATGGGCGCGCACTATCGCTACGCGGAACACCTCAGCGCCACACTTCGGGAGTTTTTCAAGCAAGTCCCCGAGGCCCGCGAGTGGGTCGTCGAAGGCACCGCCGAGCCGGAATAATCCGCCCTGATTCCACGGGCGGCAGGGTGATGCCGGCGGTCACTTATTTCTCGCGGCGAACGCGTTCTTTTTCGTCGTCGCGTTCCTCTTCGAGCCGGGCGCGCTCGCTGGCCATCTGTTTGGAGATTTTTTGGATCTCTTCGTAGTTCGCCCCGGCTAGCGCGGCATCGAGCTGCTGTTTCAGGAAGATCTCTCGCTCGGCGATTTTGCCTTTGTACACCGCGTCGATGTCCGCGAGCCGGGCTTTTTTCTCGGCGCTGAGCGGCTTGCCCGCGTCGGGATCCGATTTGGCGAGGCGTTCCATCGCGAGTTCGTAGGCGCTCTTCATAGGGGGTGCATTCAGCCGAAACGTGCGATCAACACAAGCGCCAGCGCGGTCAGCGCAAACGGCGGCCAGAATCCGCCTCGCTTCGGCGTCCATTGCCGCGAGTAACCGTAGACCATCGACGCGAGCACCATCCCGAAAACGGCGAGACCTGCCCACGTGCTGAGAAACTCCACGTGCAGGAAAAAGCCCGGGATCTTCAGCAGCCACGCGATGCTCCACTCCATGAACGCCAGCACTAGCGCTGCCGCGTGATTGAACAGCGCGCACAGCGGCGTGAGCCCGGCCAGTCCGCACAGTAGTGAGAGGAATCCGCCGAGGATCACCAGCGATGAGACCGGAATGAGCACGAGATTCGCCAGCAATCCGCCGGGCGTGAACAGTTGGAAAAACACCACGCCGCACACCGTGCTGATGAGTGTCGTGGAGACGCCGAGCGCGACCGCGCCGAGCAGCCAACGCCAGATGTGGTCGCGCGCATGGTGATGCCAGCGCCACGTCGCTTTCGGCAGATCGCGAAAGAGCGGCCACCGCTCCGTCCATCGTTCGGTCAAGGGCAGCCCTAGCAGCAGCAGCGCCGCCACGATGCCGTACGACATCTGGAAACTCGCGCTGAAGAGCTCCATCGGATCGAGGATCAACGACACCAGCGCCGCCGAGGAAAGCGTGGCGATCGGATTCACCGGCAGCCGCAGCACGAGCGCGGCGTGCGTCAGCGCGATCATGAAAAACGCGCGCACGGCCGAGGGACTTCCACCGGTGATGTCCACGTAGAGCCAGAGCGCGACGAGACCGATCGCGACCTGCGCGACGCGTGGCAGTCGCAGCAGGGCGAGCGTGCCGTGCAACGCCACCGCGATCACGACGATGTGGAGTCCGCTGATCGCGAAGAGGTGCATCGTGCCACTCTGGCGAAATTGCAGCGTCTGCTCCTCGCCGAGTTCGTGCTGCTGGCCGAGCAACATCGCGCGCAACGCACCGGCGAGCGCCGGCTGCCGTTCCAGTCCATGTGAAAGAATCGCGCCGAAGCGCTCGAGCATTCGCTCGCAAAATAGCGCATACGTTCCGGCTTCGCGGGAGACGTCGTGAACACGGCCGCGTGTCAGCTGGAAGTTAAGGCCCGAGGCTGTGAGAAAACCTTCGAACGTCGCCAGCGGTGCTTCGCGCGGCAGCGTTTCGAGCAAGCCGGTGACGACGATCTCGGACGAACGTGCGGGCTCGGGCTCTCTGATTTTTTTGCCGAGAGAAAAATAAAGCCGCTGCCCGATCAGCTCGCGCAGATGCGTGTCGGCCTCCGTGATTGTGGCGAGCCCGCTGACTTTTTTGCCATCGGGCAGGGGCGGGAACACTCGCTCAATCCTCAGCGTCAGCCGGGCTTCGCGCGGTGGCAGCGAGTCCCAGCTGTCGATCCGCGCGCGGCGTAGTTCGTAGGCAGCGGCACCGCTGAGAAAAACGGCGAGGCAAAGTCCGATGCTCCAAATCCGCGCGTGATTGGAAAACCACACCGCGATACCGGCCGCAGCGAAAGCTCCGCCGAGCAACCAGCCCACGGGACAGGACCACGGCAGGATTTTTCCCGCGATCACTCCTCCCATGAGCGGCAGCAGCAGCCAAAGCACCGGAGCCCGGTGGCGAAGACATCTCCCGATCATCACCCAACGGAAACCACGCGGGCGCGGCGATGCCCACACATTTCTGCACGCGGCCCTTCATTCCTGGAAAATTCTGTGCATGAGTGTGGCCCGCAAATGCCCTCCGCCGAGCAATCCGATTTCTTTGGTGACACGTCCGCCGCCGCTGCGCGCAGTTCCGCGTCGTCGCTTCCCGCGAAGCCGCCCGCGAACCAGCCGCTCGCCGCGCGCATGAGGCCGCGCACGCTTCCGGAGATTGTCGGTCAGGAGCAGCTCACCGCGCCGGGTGCTTTGCTGCCCCGGCTGATTGCGACGAATCGCTTCGGCTCGCTGATTTTCTACGGTCCGCCTGGTTGTGGAAAAACGAGTTTCGCGGAAGTGATCGCACGTGAAACCAAGAGCCGTTTCGTGCGCATCAACGCGGTGATGTCGAACGTCGCCGAGTTGCGCGAAATCCTCACGACCGCGCGCCGCACGAGCGGGGATGGGCCGACGCTGCTGTTCATCGACGAGCTGCACCGTTTCAACAAATCGCAGCAGGACTTGCTGCTGCCCGACGTCGAGGAAGGCCACGTGCGACTCATCGGTGCGACCACGCACAACCCCGGGTTTTATGTGAATCCGCCGCTGCTCAGCCGCAGTCATCTTTTCCGGCTGGAGCCGCTCGCGACCGCCGCCGTCGCCAGTGTGATGAAGCGCGCGCTGGCTGATATGGAACGCGGTTTGGGCGCGCGTGGCTGTACGGCGGATGACGCGGTGCTCGCCGATCTCGCGGTGCTGTGCGACGGCGATCTGCGGCGAGCGCTCAACTCGCTCGAAGTGATCGTGCTCAGCCTGCCGGAGAACTCCGCGATTACCGCGACGGAGCTGGAGGCGTTTGCGCGCGAGCGCCGCATTCGCTACGACGCCGACGAGGACGAGCATTACGACACCATTTCAGCCTTCATCAAAAGTTGCCGCGGCTCCGATCCCGATGCGGCGATGTACTGGCTGGCGAAAATGCTCGGCGGTGGGGAAGACCCGCGCTTCATCGCGCGGCGCCTGGTGATTCTCGCCTCGGAAGATGTGGGCCTGGCTGACGCGCTCGCGTTGCCCCTTGCGGTGGCGGCGCATCACGCGTGCGAGTTTGTGGGACTGCCCGAAGCGGAATATGCGCTGGCGCACGCAACGCTGCACATCGCCTGCGCGCCGAAGAGCAACTCGGTCACGCTCGCGCTCGCCGCCGCAAAGCACGCGGTATCCAGCCAGCCGGTGCAGAGCGTGCCGCTGCCGGTTCGCGACAAAGGCGGTCAGGCCAGCAAGCGGGCGGGGCATGGGAAGGGTTATCGTTACTCGCACGATTATCCGGAGAATATCTCGGGACAGGATTATCTCGAAACGCCGCTCGCACTCTACGAGCCGAAGCTGCTTGGGCCGGAGGCGAAGATCGCGGAGCGGTTGGCGCGCTGGAAGGAACTCAAGGCGCAGATCCAGGCGAAGCGGTGAGCGTTCAAATCCGTAGAAATGCGGGGAAAATCGCGGGCGGGCTTTTACCCGACCTTAACACAATGCCACTTGCGGGAGGCACGGGCTGACCTAAGTTGCTCGTCATGAAATTCAACGCAGGGCTCGCGAAGTCGTTGTTGATGGCCGCATCGATCGGCATGGTTGTCCCTCTCGTTGCTCAGACCGCGCCTAAGAAAACGGCGCCCAAAGGCGGAGCCGCGAAACCGGCTCCCGCGCCAGAGGCAGCGGCTGAGGAGGAAGCGGAGATCGTGCTTCCTGGCTCGGTCATCGCCCGCTCCGGCGGCGGCTTTCTCTCGCTCACGGTCGAGGGGATTCACTTCAAACTCTCTTTCTACGACGCGAAAAAAAAGCCGGTGGATGCGGATGCGATCCGCGCGATCGCCCGCTGGGATCCGGTCAACAAGGCGGGTGAAGAGCGCTCGATCTTGAATCCAGCGGATGAAGGCAAGGCGCTGCGGGGCAATGTGGCGGTGCGTCCGCCGTACGTGTTCAAAGTTTATCTGACGTTGATCGGGCCGGACGATGTGGTGCTCGAATCGCACGTGGTGAATTTCCGCGGATAATTTTTTTGCGAGAGATCTGCTCGCTGAGCCCGTCTGTGAAGGCGGGCTTTTTTGCGTCTGCTGATGGCGCGGCGTGCGCTGGGTTTCTACAGGCCCGCGTTTTCGGGCACGGGGTTTTGAATCCGCTGCATGACGACGCCGACGTTGAGCCACTCGGTGTAAGTGCCTTTAAAGACGCCGCGGGTCGGGGTGCTGTCTTGATAATCGCGGCCGGTGGCGACTTTCACGTGGCGTTCGCCAGCGATGCAGTCGTTGGTGGGATCGAGGGGCCACCAGAAACCGCCAGGCAGGCGCACATCGACCCAGGCGTGGCTTTCGCTGGCGCCGATGAGCGCGGCATCGACGCCTTCTTCCGAGGCATCGCGCTGGCTGTCGGTCTCGATGTAGCCCGTGATGTAGCGCGCGGGGATCTCGGCCGAGCGCAGTACGGCGATCATGAGCTGGGCGAAATCCTGGCAAACGCCAGTACGGTTTTTGAGCACGGCGGAAACGGGTGTGTCGATGCGTGTGGCGCCGGGCGAGTACTTGAAGTTTTCTTTGATCCAGGTGTTGAGCTTGAGGAGCGAGGGGCCGAGGGGATCGCTCGGTTTGAAAAACTGGTTGGCGAGCTGGTTGATCTCGGGAGTGAGTTCGATGGCGGGCGAGGGGCGGAGGAACTCGTACAGTTGCAGCCGTTCGCTGCGGTAGATTTGCCGGGCTTCGGAGACGCTGATGTCGAGCGCGGCGTTCGGCGGGGGGATGGGAAGGGTCTCGACTTCAGATTCGCTGACGAGCACGAGCGCGCTGTGGCGGTGGACGATGGAGAAGGTTTCCACGGTGTTGCCGAAGTAGTCGGTGTACGTGTGGATGTTGCTGCCGGGCGTGGTGGTGAGCTGGCGCGAGATGAGGCGCTGCTGGTCGTCGTTCACGGGCGTGAGGCGCGCCTCCATGAACGATTCCGATGCGGTACCCGCGTAGCGGTACGAGGTGCGGTGTTCGATTCGGAAGCGCATGGACGGTGGTGAGAGTTTGCGGGGAGGCGCGGGGAGCAAGCTTTTGGCGTGCCGGATCGAGTGGGGAAATTGAGTTGCGGCGTGCGATTGCGACCCGCAGACATTTCCGTTCCTTCCAAGCCATGAGTCTCGACGCGCCACAGCTGTTGTCCATCGACGGATCGCCCTTCACGGTCGGTATCGCCGCCGCCCGCTTTAATGCACGGCTCACCGATGCGCTGCTGGAGCAGGTCGTGAAACAACTGCACGATGCGGGCGTGAAGAAGAAAAATCTCCATGTCGTGCGCGTGCCCGGCTCAAACGAACTGCCGGTCGCGGCCCAGTTGCTCGCTGCGCGGCGCAAGCCCGATGTCGTGATCGCACTCGGGGTTTTGATCCGCGGTGGCACGATTCACTACGAGTTGATCGCAGAGTCGGCCACGAGCGGGCTGCAGCGCGTGGCGCTCGATGCGAAGGTGCCCGTGATCAACGGCGTGGTCGTCGCTGAAAACCTGAAGCAGGCCGAGGAGCGTTGTCTCGGCAAAATCAACCGCGGCGGTGAGTTCGCGAACTCGGCGCTCGAAATGGCGGCGTTGAAAAAATCCCTTTCCCAATGAGCAAGGCCCTGTTTGCCCAACGCCGTGACGGTCGTGTCGCGGCCCTCCAGTATCTCTACGCATGGAGCATCAACGCTCCGGCCAATCTGCTGGAGGATCTGCGGTACTTTTTCGAGAACCTCGAAAAAGTGGACAAGCCGCGTGAGCATTATGCTTTTGGCGAAGAGCTGATTCACGGAGTGATCGATAACGTTGCTGACATCGATACGCGCATCAAAGCACTGGCGCACAACTGGGAGTTCGACCGCATCGCGCGCATCGATCTCTCGATCCTGCGGCTGGCGATGTTCGAGATGGTTTATCGCAAAGACATCCCACCAGTCGTCTCGATCAACGAGGCGATCGATCTTTCGAAGCAGTTTTCGAATGCAGACTCGAAGCGGTTCATCAACGGCATCCTGGACCGGTTGAAGGACCAGCTCGGGAGGGACTCGCGCAAGGCGACGACGGCAGAATGATCGCGTGATGTTCGGGCTCTTCAAAAAATTTAAGGACGGGTTCGCCAAGACGGTTTCGGCGATTGCGGCGAAGACGGCGGCCATTTTTGGGCAGAAGCCGATCGACGCGTCGTCGCTGGAGACACTCGAGGAGGCGCTCTACACGGCGGACTTTGGCGTCGAGACGACCGAGGAAATTTTAGCGGAGATCAAAGCGGCGTACAAAAAGGATAAAGCGCTGCACGGGCAGCAGGCGGCGCAGATCGGGGCGGCGGTTTTGAAGCGTGTGCTGGCGGGCGCAGAAGGTGTGCTGACGGAGGCGGCTGCGAAGCCGACAGTGATCGCGATGATCGGCGTGAATGGTTCGGGCAAGACGACGACCTCGGCGAAGCTCGCGTGGAAACTCAAGGAAGACGGAAAGACAGTGACGCTCGCGGCGTGCGACACCTTCCGCGCAGCGGCTGTCGAACAGCTCAAGGCGTGGGCGACGCGGCTGGAGCTGGAGATCGTCGCGAGCCACACGGGCGCGGACTCGGCGGCGGTGGCGTTTGATGCGTGGCAGGCGGCGAAGTCACGGGAACGGGATTACCTGATCGTCGATACCGCGGGGCGGCTGCACACGAAGAGCAACCTGATGCAGGAGCTGGCGAAGATCCGGCGCGTGCTTCAGAAGCACGATGCGAGCGCTCCGCAGCATCGCTGGCTGGTGGTGGATGGATCGCTGGGCTCGAACTCGATCGAGCAGGCGAAGGCGTTTCATCAGAGCTTCGGGCTCACGGGACTTATTGTGACGAAACTCGATGGGACGAGCCGGGGTGGTGCGCTGGTGGGGATCTATCGTCAGCTGAAGCTGCCGATTTATTTTCTTGGGCTCGGGGAACAGGCGGAAGATTTGCAGCCGTTCTCAGTGGATAATTACGTGAAGGCGGTCTTCGGGCTGGAGTGAGGGTGCCGCTTATCGCGGCGTGAAGCCGTTGCTATCTTTGAGGCACGGGGCACTGAGCGCCGGGTGGCTGGAAGGGCGGAATTTGGGTGCAGATGGAGCGACTGGCCTGGCCGATGTTGCCGCAGAGACGGGCGAGACGGTTGAGTTCTTGCGGACTGGCTTCGCCCAAAAGGTCGTGGCAGATGGCTTTGAAGTGGGCGTTGGTTGTATCGACGACTTCCTGACCGAGCGTGGTGAGGTGGACCTGGATGACGCGGCGGTCGGAGCGATCACGGCTGCGGGCGATCCAGTGGCGGCGTTCGAGGTCGTCGAGCAGATCAGTCATGGACGCGCGGGTGATGCCGGCGGCGCGCGCAAGTTGAGTGGCGAGTGAAGGCGCGGGGGATTGCGCGGCGAGCGCGGTGAGGACGGCGAACTTATGCTCGTTGAGGCCGGAGGGGCTGTAGATGCGGACGAGCGAATCGCGCAGAGCGGAAAGCGTGGTGAAAAGCGTTGTGATGAACGCGTGGGCGCAGCCGGCATCGAGACACGGAGGAGACGATCTGCGCTTTCTGCGCAGGAGCGGGCGGGGCGATTTCCTGGCGGCTTTCGGCATCAGTTTTTTGTGGCAACAGTGGGGGCGGCGTCCTGCCAGCCGCCGCCGAGCGCGGCGTAGAGGGCGGTGAGATTGGAGAGGCGAGCGAGACGGGCCTGGATGAGGGATTGTTGCGCGCCGAAGAGCTCCTGCTGCGCGAGGAGGACGGTGACGAAGTTGTCCACGCCGGCCTGGAAGCGTTGATCGGAAAGATCGTAGCGGCGTTGGGCGGCGGATACGCGGGCTTGCTGCGCGGCGATCTGGGTGTCGATGGTGGCGCGGACGGCGAGGGCGTCGGCGACTTCGCGGAAGGCGGTCTGGATGGTCTTTTCGTAACGCGCGATCTCGATGCGTTTTTCGATTTTGGCGACCTCGAGCGCGGCCTTGTTTTTGCCCGAAGCGAAAATCGGCAGAGTGATCGACGGCGCGAAGCTCCAGGAGCCGGAGCCTTCTTTGAAGAGACCGCTGAGTTCGGCGCTCGCGGTGCCGCCGAAGGCAGTGAGTTTGACCGACGGGAAGAAGGCGGCGCGGGCGATGCCGATGTTGGCGTTGGCGGCTTGCAGCGTGTGCTCAGCGGCGCGGATGTCGGGGCGGCGCGTGAGCAGATCTGCGGGCAGACCGGCAGGGAGATCGGCGATGAGTGGTTGCGTGGCGAGATTGCCGGCGGGCGGAAGATCGGAGGGGAGCGGGCCGCCGACGAGGAGAGCGAGGGCGTTTTCGGCCTGGGCGCGTTGCTGTTGAAAAGTCGCGAGGCTGGCGCGGACGGACTGGAGCTGGCCCTCGGCGGTGCGCAGATCGAGCTCGGAGGTGACGCCGGCGTCGAAGGTTTGCTTGTTCAGATCGTAGGAGCGCTGGGCGGCGTCGGAGGTCTGGCGGGCGATGGTGAGTTGTTCGTCGGCGGCGAGGAGTGTGAGGTATTGGCGCGCGACAGCAGAGATCAGGCTGAGGCGGGCGCTGAGGCGGGCGTCGTCGGTCGCGAGGTATTGCTGGAGGACTTGATCGCGGAGGCTCGCGACGCGGCCGAAGAAATCCAGTTCGTAGGACGGCATGCGGACGCCGATCTCAAAGCTGTTCGTGGTCTGGGCCTCGCCGGAGGCATTGAGATCGTCGGGTGAGCGGCGGCGCGAACCGTCGGCGGTGGCGTTGAACGACGGGATGTAGGCGGTGCGCTGGATGTTGTAGAGGGCGCGGACGCGTTCGACGTTGAGGGCGGAGACGCGGAGATCGCGGTTGTTGTCGAGGGCGAGGGCGATGAGGCGTTGCAGGCGGGCGTCGCCGAAGAACTGCTGCCAGGCGATGTCGGCGGCGGTGGGCGCGGAGGACGGAGCGGCGGCTTTGGTTTCCGGATACGCGGCGGTGACGGGGGCGGCGGGGCGCTCGTACTTGGGCGCGAGCGAGCAGCCAGCGAGCAGTGCAAGGGAGAGAATGGATGCGGCGGGTTTAAGCATGGCGGGAATCCTCCGGAGCGGTGGTGGCGGCGACGGCGATGGGTTTAACGCGGAAGAGTTTGAGGACGGTGACGAAGAAGAGCGGTACGAAGAAGATGCCGAGGATGGTGGCCGTGATGGTGCCGCCGATGACGCCGGTGCCGATGGCGTTCTGGCTGCCGGAGCCGGCGCCGCTGGCGATGGCGAGCGGGAGAACGCCGAGGCCGAAGGCGAGGGAGGTCATCAGGATCGGGCGAAGGCGTTGTCGCGCGGCGTGGGCGGCGGCATCCATGAGACTCATGCCGCGGTCGAAGTTTTCCTTGGCGAATTCGACGATGAGAATGGCGTTCTTCGCGGAGAGACCGACGATCGTTAAGAGGCCGACCTGGAAGTAAACGTCGTTGGGGAGATCGCGGAAGAGCGCGGCGAGGAGCGTGCCGACGACGCCGAGTGGAACGATCATGAGCACGGCGGCCGGGATGGCCCAGCTCTCGTAAAGCGCGGCTAGACACAGGAAGACGATGAGGATGGAGATCGCGTAGAGGGCAGGGCCTTGGGAGCCGGTGAGGCGTTCCTCGTAGGAGAGGCCGGACCATTGCAGGCCGAAGCCGGGAGGAAGTTTTGCCGAGAGTTCGGTCATGACCTGCATCGCCTGACCGGAGCTGGTTCCGGCGGCGGGTTCGCCGATGATGGCGACGGAAGGAACGCCGTTGAAGCGTTCGAGTTTGGGCGAACCGACGGTCCAATGGGCGGAGGAGAAACTGGAGAACGGGACCATTTCGCCAGAGCGATTGCGCACGTACCAGCGGTTGATGTCCTCCGGCATCATGCGGAAAGGAGCGTCGGCCTGGAGGTAGACTTTTTTCACGCGGCCGCGGTCGATGAAGTCGTTGACGTAGGAGGAGCCCCAGGCGGAGGCGAGGGTGCTGTTGATATCCGCCAGGGAAATACCGAGCGCGGAGGCTTTTTCCTGGTCGATATCGAGTTTGAACTGCGGGTTGTCGTCGAGGCCGTTGGGACGGACGCTGCGCAGGCGCTGGTCAGCACCAGCGAGTCCGAGGAGCTGGTTGCGTGCGGCCATGAGCGCCTCGTGGCCTTGGGAAGCGTTGTCGGTGAGACGCAGGTCAAAGCCGCTGGCGGTGCCGAGCTCGAGGACGGCGGGCGGTGCGAAGGCGAACGCGAAGGCTTCTTTGAATTGGGAGAATTTGGCGAGGGCCCGGCCCTGGACGGCTTTGACCTTCTGGTCGGCGCGGGAGCGGTGTTCCCAGTCCTTGAGGCGGATGAAGGCGAAGGCCTGGTTCTGGCCGAAGCCGGAGAAGCTGAAGCCGGTGACGCCGAACATGCCGTCGACGTTTTCGGCTTCGTCGACGAGGAAGTGCTGCTCCATTTTTTTCAGCACCTCGAGAGTCTGGGCGCTGGTGGAACCGGGAGGGAGCTGGGCCTGGGCGAAGAGAATGCCTTGATCCTCATCGGGAAGGAAACCGGTCGGAATGCGACTGAAGAGCCAGATCATGCCGCCGACGATGAGCGCGTACATCAGCAGTGAGCGGCCGGAGCGGCGGACGAGGCCGGTGACACCTGACGCGTAGCGGGTGGTGCCCCGATCAAAGGTGCGGTTGAACCAGCCGAAGAAGCCACGTTTCTCGTGATGATGACCGGCTTTTACGGGCCTCAGCATGGTCGCGCAGAGAGCGGGCGTGAGCACGATGGCGACGATCACGGAGAGTGCCATTGCTGAGACGATGGTGATGGAGAACTGGCGGTAGATGACGCCGGTGGAGCCACCGAAGAAAGCCATGGGAATGAACACGGCTGAGAGGACTAGACCGATGCCGATGAGGGCGCCGGTGATCTGGCGCATGGATTTTTTCGTGGCTTCTTTGGGCGATAAACCCTCCTCGCTCATGACGCGCTCGACGTTTTCGACGACGACGATGGCGTCATCCACGAGGAGGCCGATGGCGAGCACGACGCCGAAGAGCGTGAGCGTGTTAATGGAGAATCCGGCGAGCGCCATGATCGCGAAGGTGCCGAGCAAAACGACAGGCACGGCGATCGTGGGAATGAGCGTGGCGCGGATGTTCTGGAGAAACAGATACATAACGAGGAACACGAGGATGACTGCCTCGACGAGAGTCTTGACGACTTCCTCGACGGAGAGACGGACGAACGGCGTGGTATCGAGCGGGTAGACGACCTCGAGGCCCTGCGGGAAGAACGGTTTGAGTTCGTCGATCTTGGCGCGGATGCCGGCGACGGTTTCGAGTGCGTTGGCGCCGGTGGCGGGGCGGATGGCCATACCGGAGGCGGGCTTGCCGCTGAAGCGGGCGGAGCGGTCGTAAGATTCACCGCCGAGTTCGACGCGGGCGACGTCGCGCAGAAGGACGCGGGAGCCGTCCGCGTTTACGCGCAGGAGAATTTTCTCGAATTGCTCAGGCGTTTCGAGACGCGTCTGCGCGGTGATGGTGGCGTTGAGGAGCTGACCGGCGGCGGCGGGATTGCCGCCGAGCTGGCCGGCGGAGACCTGGGCGTTTTGTGCGCGGATCGCGACAGAGACGTCGGACGGCATGAGGCCGTAGTTGTTGAGTTTATCGGCATCGAGCCAGATGCGCATGGCGTATTGGGTGCCGAAGGACTGAATCTCGCCGACACCCGGGACGCGGCTGAGTGGCTCTTGAATGCGGCTGGTGACGAAGTCGCCGATGTCCTGCTCGGTCATGCTGCCGTCGATGGAGCGGAAGCCGATAACCATGAGGAAATTTCTGACAGACTTGGTGACGCGCACGCCGAGTTGCTGAACCTCCTGAGGCAGGAGCGGCGTGGCGAGGGCGAGTTTGTTCTGCACCTGAACCTGGGCGATGTCGGGATTCGTACCGGCCTCAAAGGTGAGTGTGATGGTGACGTTGCCGGCGGAATCGCTCTGCGACTCGAGGTAGCGGAGGTTGTCGATGCCGGTCATGCGCTGCTCGATGACCTGGGTGACGGAGTCTTCGAGGGTTTTGGCGGAGGCGCCGGGATAAGTCGCACCGATGGCGATCTGCGGCGGGGCGATGCTCGGGTACTGGGCGATCGGCAGGGAGCGGATCGAGAGAATGCCGGCCACCATGATGACGATGGCGATAACCCAGGCGAAGACGGGACGGTCGATGAAGAAGCGGGCCATGAGAAGACCTTGGAAAAAGTTGAGACGAAGCGCGGAGTTTTAGTGGGCGGCGGTCTGAGCGGACTGCGGCGCAGGAGAAGCGGACGCGGTGGAGGCGGGGACAGGTTTCACGACTGCGCCGGGGCGGATTTTTTGGAGATTGTTGGTGATGACGCGGTCACCGGGCTTGAGGCCACCGGCGACGAGCCAGCGCGTACCGACGGTGCGGGCGGTCTGGAGGACGCGGAGTTCGACCTTGTTCTCGGCGTTGACGATCATGGCGGTGGCTTCGCCCTTGCTGTTGCGAGAGACGACGGACTGGGGAACGAGGATGGCGTCGGATGAAGTGCCTTCTTCGAGGCGGGCGCGGACAAACATGCCGGGAAGGAGATTGGCGTCGGGATTCGGGACAATTGCGCGAAGTGTGACGGAGCCGGTGCCTGGATTTACGGATACATCGGAAAACTGGAGCGCGCCGGGATGCGGGTAGGGCTGGTTGCTGGCGAGGATGAGGGAGAGTTTCGCAGCGCCATCGCTGGCGCGTTGGAGGCGGCCGGAGGCGAGGGCGTCTTTCAGGCGGAGAACCTCGTCGGCGGACTGGCTGAGGTCGATGTAGAGCGGGTCGAGCTGCTGGACTGTTGCGAGAAGCGTGGCGGTGCCTTGTTGCACGTATGCGCCCTCGGTGACGTAGGCGCGACCGATGCGGCCGGAGATGGGCGAGGTGACACGGGTGTAGCCGAGGTTGATCTCGGCGGTTTTTACGGCGGCTTTGCCGGCGGCGGCGTCGGCGGCAAAGCCGAGCTGGCTGGCGATGGCGTTGTCGTAGTTCTGCTGGGAAATGGCGTTGGTAGCGACGAGGCCTTTGAAGCGATCGGCCTGTGACTGGGCGGCGACGAGATTAGCCTCGGCGCGGGCGAGGCTGGCGCGGGCGCTGTCCAAGGCGGCTTGATACGGAGCGGGATCGATCTCGAAGAGAACGTCGCCTTCTTTCACGTCGGCACCCTCGGTGAACAGACGTTTTTGAACGATGCCGCTGATGCGGGCGCGGACCTCGGCGAGGCGGAAGGCGGAGGTACGACCGGGAAGCTCCTGGGTGAGCGTGACGGATTCGGGGGCGATGGTGAGGACGGCGACCTCGAGTGGCGGCGGCGTGGCGGCGGCGGTGGATTTTTTGCCGCAGCCGGCGAGGAAGATCGCGGCGGCGGCGAGCGTGGTGAAGGCGATTGCGGCGACTGGCCGGCGGAAGGAGGTGCGGTGGTTCTCTGGAGTCATGGAAGAAAAGGAGGGTTTTAGTGCGGTGTTACGCTCGGAGTAAGATTTTCCCGGAGGCGAATGCAGGCGTGGTCGAGGGATTCGAGTTCGGAGGATGCAAGCGGTTCCATCAGTTTACCGGTTGCAGCGAGGAGACGGCGCGCGGCGGTTTGAAATGTGGCGGCGCCTTTTGCAGTGATCGAAACAACCAGGGCGCGGCGTCCGGCGGGAGCGGGAGCGCGCGAGACGAGCCCGGAAAGTTCCAAGCGCGAAAGAAGTTGGTTCAAAGCGGCGGTGCTTAGATGAAGTGTGTCGGCGAGAGCGGAGGAGGTGAGTGTGTCACTGCGGTTACGAAAAAGACAGGCGAGGAGACGGAAGCCGGATTCGGTGAGGCTGGCGCGGGCGAGCTCGGTGCGGAGCGCGTGAGAGAGGGCGTGGCCGGTTTCGAGGAGTTCGTGGAGAGCGTGGCAGCGGCGTTCTTCGGCCGGACGGCTGGCGAGGAGGAGCGCTTCATGTGCGAGAAACGTGGAAGGTGTGGCGGACACGCTGCGCATATTAGTCCCAGACGGGAAAAGCCGGAATGACTTTGTTGTTTGCGGGCTGATAACTTCTGGCTATCAGATGGCCGATGGAACTGAGGCATCTGAGATACTTCGTGGCGGTGGCAGATGCGTTGAGTTACCGGCGGGCGGCGGATGAGTTGCGGGTGGCGCAGCCGGCGCTCAGCAAGCAGATCAAGAATCTCGAAGACGAGGTGGGCGCGCGGCTGCTGGATCGCAACACGACGGGTGTGGCGCTGACGGATGCGGGGGCGCTTTTTCTGGAAGAAGCGCGGGAGATTTTGCGGCGCGCGGGGGAGGCGGTGATGTTGGCGCGCGAGGCGGAGGCGGGGAAGCGCGGGCGGCTGGTGGTGGGCGGGCTGGGGGCGTTTTCGTCAGGATTTTTGCCGACGGCTCTGGCGGCTTTTCGAAGGGAGTATCCGGACGTGGAGGTGATGGTGCATGAGATCGGGCTGCCGGATCAGTTGAAGGCCCTCGCCAGCGGGCAGCTGCAGGTGGCGTTCACGATCATGAAGGAGGAGGAGATTCCGGAGGAGCTGGAGCGGGCGAGCATCCTGGAGGCGACGGTGGCGATTTTGATGAGCACGGAACACCGGCTGGCGAACCGGCAGAAGGTGGCGCTGGCGGATCTGGCGGATGATCCGTTTTTTTGTATTGGCGAGACGGAGCGGCATGAGCTGCACCGGCAGAGGATTCACCAGATGTTCGCGTCGCGCGGGTTGAAGCACCGGCCGTTGCGGCGCGTGAACAGTTTCGAATCGTTGGTGGCGCTGGTGGCGGGCGGGCACGGCGTTTCGATGATGCTGCCGATGGCGCGGTCGCGAAACGTGGACGATGTGGTTTACCGCCGGATCAAGGAGCACGGGCCGGATCTGGAGCTGGAGTTGTTTGCGGTGTGGCGGAAGACGGCGGGGAAGTCGCTGGCGCGTAATTTTGTGGATACGCTGCGGGAGATGCAGAAGGGGCGGGGGAAGTAGTAGCGAGTAGGGGGGCGCGGGCGTGATTTTTTAACCGCGAATGGATGATGATGGACGTGAGTTTTTGACCACGGATTTCACGGAGGGCACGGATGGGGAGGATCGGGGGAGAACGAGTAGGATAACGGCGGGGTGGGTTTTTATTTTGTTTCGAGCGTGGCGAGGGCGGCGCTGAGGCGGGTGAGGGCGAGGGAGTCGAGCCAGGCGCGTGCGGCGGGGTCGTTGTTCAGATTGGCGTCGAGGAAAGCGAGGGTGGCGGGGAAATACCAGCGGGAGAAGCGGTCGCCTTCTTCAGAGATGCCGGTGTCGGAGAAATCGTTGTGCTCGCCTTGGTCGAGGGTGAGGTGGGCTTTGTTGCCGGCGGGCATCTCGTCGTAGGGCTGGCGGCGGGTGAGGGGGTCGTCGGTGCCGGGGGCGGAGTCGAGCGTGCCGTGCATGGTGAGGGAGGGGCGTGTGATGTTATCCCAAGAGCCGCTGAAGAGGCCGAGGGTGGTGGCGCCTTGGGGAGAGAGGGCGACACCGCATTTGATGCGTGTATCCGGGAACTGGACGATGGGGGAGAGCGGGCCGGATTCGCGGTAGCGTGCACCGAGGAGGGCGAGGGTGGTGAAGGCGCCGAAGGAGTGCCCGGCGTGAGCGAGGCGGGTGGCGTCGATGCGGCCGGCGAGGAGCGGGTTGGCGGGCGAGGCGAGAAGGACGTCGAGGGCGAAGGTGACGTCTTTGGGGCGTTCGATGCGGGAGTCGGGGCGAGCGTCGGCGTGCTCGATCATGACGCAGATGTAGCCGTGCGAGGACAGGTAAGCGGAAAGATTATCGAAGGCGCCGATGGAGCCGGCGAGACCGTGGGAAAGGATGACGACGGGGAAGGGGCCGCTGCCGTGCGAGAGTGCGGGCGCGTAGATGCGGACGGGCATCGAGTAGGCGCGGGCGGAGTCGAACCAGGTTTCGTCGGCGAATGGCGCGACGGTGAACGGGCCGGGAGTGGCGAGGGGTTTGTAGGCGGTGTCGGCGGGGAATTCGGCGACGCGCCAGAAGGCGGAGGGCGTGGCGCTGGTGAGCGGATGCGCGGTGGGCGAGCCGGTGCCGAGCGCGGCGAGGGGCGTGTAGGACCAGTTGACGAGATCGGGACTGGATTGGAAGCGGTAGGGGATGCCGGCGGTCGTGGGGACGGTGAGGGCGAACTGACCGGGGGCGGTGCGGGTGAGCTGGAGCGGGGATTGGGCGCGAGCGGAGAGAGTGACGGAGATGACGAAGGCGGTGAGAGCGCTTGTGTAGAGCGCGCGATAAATGGCTGGGGCGAAGCTGCGAAGAGCGTGCATGGGCGTCGCGAGTGGAGACGCGCTTAAGCGGCAGCGGTTACTCCACGCGACTCGGAGGGCCGCACTCCTGTGTGAAATTTTTTCAGCGGGTGACGCGGAGGCGGAGGAATTTCGACGGGCCGGAGGCGGTGACTTTGGATTTTATTTTCCGGATGACGCCGTTGTCAGAGAGGGTTTCGTCGGAGGGGGTGACTTGCGTCCATGTGCCGGTGAGGAGGGAAACTTCTTCGATCGTGTAGAGGATGTCGGTGGCGGTGAGCGAACGGTCGTAGGTGAGCGTGAGCTGGCCGGCGGCGAAGCCGGCTTGCGGTGGCGTGGACGGGAGAAGCGGATCGGCACCGGTGGCGTATTCGAGGATGTTGACGAGGCCGTCGGCGTCGGGATCGGCGAGGTCACCGGCGATGGATGAGTTGGAGGCACTGCCGCCGAACTTGAGCGAGCGCCATTGTTCGATGGGGGAGACGGATGCGACGGCGGGGTCGTTGTCGGTGATGGTGACGGTCATCGTGCTGGTGCCGAGAGATGCGCCGGTGGGGTTGGCGAGTTTCAGGATGACGGTTTGAGAAGGCTCGATGGCGGTGTCGTCGAGGATGGCGAGCGGGATGGTTTTGGCTGTTTCGCCGGAGGCGAAGGTGAGGACGCCGGGAGTGAACAGGTAGTCGATCTGGCCGAGTGCCGTACCGCCGCCGAGGAGGTAATCGACGGTGACGCCGCCGGAGGGGGCGGGCGCGGAGAGGGTGACGGAGAGGGCGAGCGCGCCGGCAGTTTCGGCGACGGTCGAGGTGGAGGCGGCGAAGCGTACTTGGACGGCGGGTACTTCGTTGTCGGTGAGGATGAGCGTGGCGGAGGCGAGGCCGAGGCCGTAGGCGCCGGGAGAAAGTGTGATCAAGGCGGTCTCGGAGCCCTCGGCGAGGGTGTCGTTGATGGGGACGAGGTCGATGGAAGCACCGACGGAACCGGCGGCGATGGTGACGGAGCCGGAGAGGGCGTTGTAGTCGGTGCCGTTGGTGGCGGAGCCGGACAGCGTGTAGGCGACGGTGAGCGCGGCGGTGGTGGCTCCGGTGCGGGAGATGTAGAAGCGGCCGGTGCTGGTTTCGGAGAAGGCGATGTTGTCGGCGGTGACGTTTACGCAGGCCTGGTCGTTATCGACGAGGCTCATCGTGGCCTGGGTGTCGAGGTGGGTGGAGTAGGCGGGGTCGGGTGTGAGGGAGAGGGTGATGGTTTCGATGTTTTCGAGGAGGGCGTCGTCGATGGGGGTGACGGTGATATCGGACGTGGTGTTGCGACCGATGGAGAGTGTGCCGGGGAGGGCGGTGAAGTCGGTGCCGTTGGTGGCGGTGCCGGTGATGGTGTAGCGGACGGTGATGTTACCCGTGCCTGTGCCCGTGGTGGTGATACGGAAGCGGCCGGTGTCGGAAGGTTCGGAGACGGCGCCGTCGGCGATGCCGACGGTGACGACGGGGGCGTCGTTGTTGTCGGCGATGGTAACAGTTGCGAGCGAAGGGCTGCCGCTGACGTAGGCGGTGCTGCTGCGGATCTGTAGGACGACGGTTTGCGACGGTTCGCCGAGGGAGTCGTCAACGGGCTCGATGGTGACGGTGCCGCTGCTGGCGCCAGCGGCCAGTGTGAGGACACCGGGGACGGGGAGGTAGTCAACGCCTTGGGCGGCGGAGCCGGAGAGCGCGTAGTTGATGGTGAGCGGGAGGCTGGTGTCGCCGGTGCGCGAGAGGAGGAAGATGCCGTTGTCGGGACCGACTTCGGAGGCGGCAGAGTCTAGCGCGGTGACAGTGATTGTGGGGATGTCGTCGTCGAGGAGGCTGAGGGTCTGCGTGGTGGAGCCGGGGGCGATGATGTAGGCGGCGTTGGCGGCGAGGGCGACGGTGACAGTTTCGGTGCCTTCGACGGAGGAGTCGTTGATGGGAGAGAAGGTGAGCGTGGCGGAGGATGCGCCGGCGGGAATGGTGAGGGAGGTGCCGACAGCGGTGTAGTCGATGGCGGGCGAGGCGGCGCCTGCGAGAGTGAAGGCGACGGTGAGGGCGCTGGACGTGTCGCCGGTGCGAGAGATGAGGACGGAGGCGGAGTCTGCGGCTTCGGTGGCGAAGGCGTCGGTCGTGCGGATGCTGACGACGGGCTTGGTGGTGTCGTTGTCCTGGATGATCAGGGTGGCGATGGCGGGGCCGGAGATGGTGTATCCGGAGCCTGGAGCCAGTTCGAGGGTGGCTATTTCGGGGCCTTCGGCGGTGGCGTCGTCGGTCGCGGTGACGACGAGATCGAGCGAGGAAGCGCCGGCGGGGATGGTGGCGGTGTAGCCGGGGGAGGCGGAGACGAGGTCGGGCGAGAGCGTGTAGTCGCTGCCTTTGGGGGCGGTGCCGGTGGGGTAGAAGAAGCGGACGGTGAGGGCGCTGGTGGTAGCGCCGGTGCGCGTGAGGGTGAAGCGGCCGGTGTTGGTGCCTTCGGTGCAATCGGTGTCAGTTACGGCGAGAGAGACGGTGGGTGTGGCGGTGGCGGCGAAGTGGGCGGAGGAGAAGTCGGCGGAGACGGTGAGCGGATTGGCGAAGCCGGAGGCGGCGAAGGTGTAGCCGTTGAGCGCGGCGGCGAAGGTGTAGCTGCCGGCGGCGAGGCCGGAGATCGTGTAGGTGCCGTCGGTGTTGGTGTACGAGCCGCGATAGTTAGCGCCGGTGAGGCCGTTGTGGACGCGGACGTTGGCGAGAGGCTGGCCGGCGAGCGTGATCTGGCCGGAGACGCGGAGGGTGGTGGGCGAGCCGACGCGGACGATAGTGGAGCGGCTGGCGGTTTTGCCCTTCATGTCGGAGACGACGCAGCGGACGACGTAATCGCCGGCGGTGCTCCAGCTTTTGGTGACGATGGCGGCGTTGGCGGGGTGGAAGGTTTTGTCGCCGAAGTCCCAGGCGTAGCTGAGGGCGTCGCCATCGGAGTCGGAGGCGGTGGCGGTGAGCGTAATGGAGGTGTTGGGCGCGGCGGTGATGGCGCTGGTGGAGAGCGCGAGGGTGGGCTCCTGGTTGCCGGGGAAGGTGCCGAGGTTGACGACAACGTCCATGGACTCTGGGGCGGTGCCGACTTTGCCGAGGGGCGTGAGGTGGATGCCGGCTTCGAAGTCGGAGAAGGTGCGGCCGACGGTGAGGGCGGCGTCGGTGCGGTCGTCGGGACTGCCGGGAGTCGTATCGAGAAGCTGGGCACCGTTCTCGCTGCTGTACCAGGCGCTCCAGTTGAGGAGAATGCCGTCCTTGGTCCAGCGGTTGGAGCTGAGGGAGCGCTGGCGGAATTCGGCCCAGTAGTCGCGGTCGCTGTCCTTGACGATTTTCAGGGCGTAGCGATTGGCGGGGTTGAGGCTGGATTGGTCGTAGGCGGCGATGCGGTAGGTGCCGCTGGTCGTCACGGTCTGGACGAAGGGGGCGGTGGGGAGCCAGTTGAGGATGTTTTTGTGGTTGGCGTTGAACTGGAGGTCGCCGGCGGAGGCGCTGCCCATGGTGTCGAACGGGTTGCCGTATTCGGTATTTGAACCGGTGCCGATAATGGAGGCGCCGCTGGTGTTCCAGAAGTTGGCGTGCCAGACGCCGAAGTTGTGGCCGAGCTCGTGGCAGATGACGCCGACGGAGATGCTCTTGATCCACGAGCCTTTGCCGCCGACGTAGCCGAGGCCACCGAAGCCGCCGGGGCCGCCGGTGTAGGTGACGATGTCGAGGTCGTACTGGTTGGTATCGTAGCCGAGGCGGCGGGCGACTTCCTGGGCGTCGGAGCGGAGATCGTACTCATCGCCGCCGCCGCTGGTGTACCAGGCCTCGCTGCGCGGGAGAACAATGAGCGGAGCGACGGTGGTGACGAGGTAGAGATTGCCGTAGCTGTTTTCGATGAACCAATCGTTGACCTGGCGCATCATGTCGTAGGCGGCGGTCTCGGTCTGCGGGTCGCGGTTGGAATCGGGAAAGGTGACGCGCATGTAGAGGAGCGAGCGGACGCCGGTGCTCTGCGTGCTGGTGATAGCGGTGGTGGGTTTCACCGCGCCGCCGCTCATGCCTTCGCCGGCGACGAGGCGGTCCTCGATGATCTGGATGTGGCCGCCGCTGCAGACGTATTGGATGGTGCCGGCGATCTCGACGGCGGGAGTTTCCTCGGTGATAGCGGGGAGCTGGGTGTTGTTGGAGGCGGCGAGAGCGTCGGCGATTTTTCCGGAGACGAGGCAGGTCTCGACGCGGGGTTTGGAGGCGTCGGGGATTTCGCCGGCTTCGAGGATGCGGAGCGGACGCTCGTCGAGGGCGAGGGCGCGGTCAATGGCGATGCCGGAGACGTGTATGGACGGTGTGGTGACTTGGGAAGAGCGGCGACCGAAGACGTAGGCGTTGTAGCGCGGGCCGTTTTCGATCTGGACGATGCGGCGGAGGGCGGGGAAGTCGGGCGCGATGCCGACGGCACCGAGGACGCCGAGGGAGCCGCGGGTGCTGACGCGCTCTTCGAGGAGCGCGAGAATGTCGGCGGGGAGTTGCTGACGTGCGACCATGGGCACGGCGAGCGCGAGGGCACGGCGTGGATCGGTCGTGATGAGTCGGGCGAGGACGGCGCGGCGGGTGGCGGCGTGGGCGCGGCCCTCGACGAGAAGCGCGGTGCGGTCGGCGGGAGAGGCGGTGAGGTAACGGGAGAGCCAGTCGTTGAAGCGGGCGAATTCGGCGGGGAGGCCGGTGGTGTCAGCGAGGGAGGGTGCGGGGGACGAGGAGGTGATGAGGGTTGAGGAGTCGGAAGCGAGAGGAGTGGAGGTGGTCGAGGAATCGGAGGCTGTGAGAGCGGACGCTGGGGTTGAAGCGGGAGCGCGGTGGGTGGGCGGGCGGTTCCAGAGGACCAGCGCGGCGACGAGAACGAGGGAGGAAAGCAGGGCCGCGAGGACGCGTTTTTTTGGGGTATTCATGGGCTGGGCACGGTTCGCCGATGAATGATTTTGATGCCCGCTTCGGGAGAGGCGGGCAACGCGCCGAGGGCCGGAGCGAGGTGACTTACAGGGGATTTACCGAGGGAAGTCGGAAGTCCTGTTAAGAAAGTGTCAGGGCTGGGGTGTTTCCATCAGACGCGGCCGCGTTTTGGCAGGGCGCAGGCGTGGAGGCGTCAGGACGCGGCGGGAGTTTCTTGATCCCAGCCGAAGAGGGCGCGACGGCGGAAAAGGAGGCGGTTGAGCGCGAGGGCGAAGGCGACGCAGGCGGGGACGGTGACGCCCATGATGTGGAGGAAGTGCCACGGGCGCGGGACGGAGGCGGGGTGGAGGGCGTGGAGTTTTTCCCATCCGAAAGTGAGGGCGGCGTAGAGCGCGGCACCGAAGGCGATGGTCGCGATGACGGCGCGGGCATCGACGTTGCGGAAGAGGAGGCCGACGATGAAGGCGGAGAGGACCGGCATGCTGAAGATGCCGAGGGATTGCTGGATCACGGCCATGATGCTGCCCGCACCCATGTATAGCGGAATCAGGAAAACCGATACGATGGCGATGAGCGCGGAGACGGTCATGCTGAGGCGGCGGATGTCGCCGTCGGCGCGGATGTAGCGTTGATGGAGATCGCAGACGTAGAGGGCGGCGGAGGAGTTGAGGACGGAGTTATAGCTGGAGATGACGGCGGCGAACATCGCGGCGGCAAAAGCGCCGGAGAGCCAGTGGGGAAGGATGTCGCCGACGAGACGGCCGTAGCTGGCGTCGCCGATGGGGCCGTAGAGTTTATAGGCGACGAGGCCGGGGATGACGACCATCGCGGGGATGAAGGGTGCGCGGAGGAAGAGGGCGAGGTAGATGCCTTTGCGGGCTTCGCGGAGATCGGGGGCGGCGAGGGCGCGCTGGGTAATCGTCTGGTTGGTGCTCCAGTAGTAGAGCTGGCAGAAGACCATGCCGGTGAGGAGCGTCGGCCAGGGAATGGGGTCGGTGGATTCGCCGAAGAGACGGAGGCGTTCGGCGGGAATGCCGGAGAAGTCCCAGCCGATGGCGTTGAGCGCGAAGAAGACGAGGGCGCCGCCGAGGCCGAGGACGAGGATGCCGCAGTAGGTGTCGGAGATGGCGACGGCGCGGAGTCCGCCGAAGATGGCGTAGATCGCACCGACGATCGCGACGGCGATGCCGACGGTGAAGACGGTGTTGAGGCCGAGCAGGGTGTCGCCGAGGCCGAACATGGACTTCATCACGAGGCCGCTCGTGTAGAGCATGGCGGGGAGGAATATGAAGATGTTGCCGATGAGAAAAACGAGGGCGACGGTGGCGCGGATGTGTTTGTTGTTATACCGGCGCTCGAGGAGTTCGGTGACCGTGGTGCACTTGTAGCGGTAGTAGATCGGAAGGAAAATTTTCGCGAGGAGGACGAGGCCGATGGCGCCGGAGATTTCCCACCAGACTATGTTGAGCGTCTGCGAGCCGCTCATGCCGATGAAGGTGTCGGTGCTGATGTTGGTCAGCGTGATGGTGCCGCCGATGAAGACCCAGTTGAGTCCGCCGCCGGCGAGGAAGTAGTCGCGGGTGCTTTCGGTGGAGCGGGTGGCCTTGCGGCAGTGAAGCCAGGTGGCGAGGGCGACGAGCGCGGTGAGGGCGAGGAAAACGGAAAGCTGGATGAGGGCTTCGGGGGGCATGGGGCGGGGTTCTCCAGGACACCGTGTGGAAGCTCCGTCAGGAGCAAGGGGGCTGCGACCAAACAGTACGAAGTTCGAAGGCGGAGCACTTACGTACCGGTCTCCGGATTCGATCTCTGCTACAACGCGTCGAGAATATCTTCTGGCCTCTTCGCATCTTTTGGTGACGGAAGATACGAAGGAAGCATGAGAAGCTTGAACTTAGGGGTCCAGAGGTAGCAGCGACGTACATCCCATTCATTCTTACCGAAAAGCTCACGAGCTTTCAGAATAGCGCGGTCGCCATTGCGACTGAGCGCCCAAGCGTCGCGCTCGTGGCCCAAGAGATATTCCAGTTCGACGCAGTCCTTTCGTGCCCACGCTAGCAGTGTATGATAGCGAGATTCATTCTGGCCATCGTAGGGAGGGAGATCGTGGCGAGTGACTTCGTAATAACCAGTTTGAATGATATGCCCGATGACCTCTTGCTTGGTGTTAGAGCCGCGTAGCTCAGCCAATGCTTGCATCACAAGGATCATGCACTGGCCTCGATTGCTGTAGGGACTCATAGATTTCAGATGTGTGTAGGCCGTGTGAGTTGAGTGAAGTTGTTTACGATAGCTTAAGGGCTGAAGGCGTACTCGGAAAAGTGTCGGCTGACTTCGGCGGAGTCGGGGGTGCCGGAGTAGAAATAGAAACGGTAGCGGAGGGTGAGTGTTTCGCCGGCGGGGAGGGTGTAGTTGCCGAGGTCGGACGGGAGAGGCTTTTCTTTGGTCGTTTCGAAGGCGGACTGGCCGAAGGGGTTGGCGGCGAGGAGGCCGTAGTCGCGGGCCATCCACCAGGTGGGGTGGCGGAGGTTTTGCGGGTAGTCGAAGAGGGCGACGCCGTAGGGTTTGCCGTTGTGCTCGGCGTAGTAGGCGCACCAGGCGGCGCGTTTGCCCCAAGTGGCGGCGTCGCGGTCGTTGGCGGAGTTGAGGATGTGGCCGGAGCCGGGCCATTCTTTGCCGCCCTGGCGGTGGGGCATGACCATCCACTGGGCGACGCGGAGGGCCATGACACCTTCTTTGTTGTCGCCGATGACGAGGGGTTTGTCGGCAAGGGCGTGGATGGTGACTTCGTAGTCGAGAAAGCGGGCGTCTTCGGTGCCGTGGAAGCGGAGGGTGGTTTCGTCGGTGGCGATGAGTTCGCCGGTGGGGGCGGTCCAGCGGTTGCGGACGCGGAGTTCGCCGATTGGGCCGTCGGTGGTGGAGACGATGCCGTCGTGGACGGTGAGGCCTTTGGGGAATTTGGTGCCGGAGGTACCTTCGTTCCAGAAGTCGATTTTGTTCACGTCGCCGTGGGCGAACATGAGGGCGCGCTGGTGTTTGTGGTCGGGCTCTTCGTGGGGCGCAGGTTTTTCGGGGAAGTCGCGGACGAGGGAGGTGCCGTCGGCGAGGAGGATGGGGTAGCAGTAGGGGCGGGAGGCGCCTTTGAAGATGTAGTCGGTGAAGTGCGTGCCCGCGATTTCGATACGGATGCGGTCTTCGAGGCGGGTGAGGGTGACGGCGGGGGGGGCGGAGTGTGTGGGGTTGGAGGCGGTGGCTGGATCGGCGGAGTGGAGGACGGAAATTTTGGACAGGATTAAGAGGATGAACAGGATTGCCGGAGGGCGGAGGAGGATTTGGCGCATCGGTGGCGGCGGAGGTAGTTGTTAGTTTGTGTTTGGTAGTTGGGTCGGGCGGCCGAGCGCGGGGACGCAGGAAGTGGAGAACGAGTACGAGTAAGAGACCGAGAACGATTCGGGGTCAGAGTTCTTCGAGCCAGAGGTTTTGGAATTCGATGGGGTGGCCTTCCATCTGGAGGGCGATGGCGCCGGCGACGGCGGGGAGTTTGGTGGCGGTGTTCTGGCGGATGCCGTTGACGAAGACTTCGATGGTGTCGCCGCGGCAGGTGATGTCGTAGCTGTTCCATTCGCCGTGCGGTTTCTCGGAGGAGTCGGCGAGGCGCGGGAGGCGTTTGCGGTTGTTGGTGAGTGGGGCGTCGGGGATGTCGAGACCGAGGCCGATGAACTGGCCGGCGTTGCCAGTCTTGAGCTGGGCTTCGTAGCAGAGCGGCCAGATTTTGTCGGGGCCGTGGGTGTGGAGGAGCAGGCCGCTGTTGGCATTTTCGGAGGAACCGGCGGGCCAGCGCCATTCGATGTGAAGGCGGTAGTGTCCGTAGGCGCGGTCGGTTTTGATGTAGCCGAAGGTCTTGGTGTCGAAGCGGAGGGTGTTGTCGGTGACGCTCCAGGTGGATTTCGGGTCGGTGGCGGTGGCGCCGTCGGCGGGGGGAGCCAGGAAAAGTTTCCAGCCGGTGAGGTCGCGGCCGTTGAAGAGCGACGTGCGTGTGATGAGCGGGACGGCGTTTTCGAGGCCGGTGCCGGTGACGTTGCGCGTGGTGAGGACCGGGCCGTTGGCGACGGTGACGGCGATGTCCTTGAGCGTGACGCCGGTCATGTGGACGAGCGACATGCCTTTGGCGGCGGTGCCGGTGATATTGGCGAGAGAGAGGTTTTCGACGGGCTTTTCCGGAGTGACCTGCGTGCCATCAATGATGGTGGTGGCGTTGTGGAGACGGACGTTGGTGAAGCTCAGGTTTTTCGCGGAGGGAAAACCAAGCAGGCCGGGGACGGGATCGTCGGCGGTGTTGGTGTTGCCGCCGACGGTGAGGTTGATGCGCAGGAAACCGCCGTTGAGGATTTCGAGGTTTTCGGCGGTGATGTTCTCGGTTGTGCCCGCGCGGCCGATACGCGTCTTGATGTAAATCGCGTGGGTCTTGGAGTCGAAGGAACAGTTCTCGATGCGGACGTTGCGGACGCCGGCGGAAGTTTCGCTGCCGATCCCAATTGAGGCGAAGTGGCGGCAGCGGAGCTTGCAGTTGCGGATGACGATGTCTTCGGCGGGCTTGGCGATGCGCGCGCCGTTGAGGCCGCGGCCGGATTTGAGGCTGATGGCGTCGTCGCCCGTATCGATGTCGCAGCCCTCGATCAGGACGTTTTTGCAGGAGTCGATGTCGATGCCGTCGCGGTCGCCGCGGATGGTGAGGTTTTTGATGACGACGTCGGTGCAGAAGGTCGGGTGCGTGGCCCAGTTACCGCCTTGGGTGACCGTGAAGCCTTCCCAGCGGACGTCGTGGCAGTTGATGGGTTCGAGGATGACGACGCCGCGCGGGTTTTGTGGTTTGGCGACGGCGGGATTTCCCTCGATGCGGCCAGGGCCGACGATGGCGATGTGATCGGCGTTGTTGGCGGAGATGAGTGCGCGGCGGCCCGGTTGCCAGCGGCCTTCCCAGCGGACGTCGACCATCGGGTAGTCTTCGACGTCGGGGCTGCCGATGAGGACGGAGTCGGCGGCTGCAAAGCGGAGCGTGGTGCGTGTGCCGAGCTGGATGCTGCCGATGAGATAGCGGCCGGAGGGGACGAGGACTTCGCCGCCGCCGGAGACGGCGCAGGTGTCGAGCGCGCGCTGGAAAGCGGCGGTGTCTTTGGTGGTGCCGTCGCCGAGGGCGCCGAAATCGCGGACGCTGAACGTGGCGGCTGCCGTGGTGGTGGTTGCTGAGTGCGCGGAGCAGATGAATCCCGGAAGGACGGACAGGATTAAGAGGATGGACAGGATTGTCGGAAGGTGGAGCGGGCGGAGTCGGAGGATGGAGCCGATGGGACTCATGGTGGATAGGGTTGAGGGAAGATGGGCGGGGGGACGGACCACTCGCTGGTACTCGTGGCTACGGTTTACTCGGACGGAAATTGATCGAAGCGGCGGGTGACGGGTTTGCCGAGGAGGTGTTTGTCGGCGAAGTCGAGCATGGCGGTCCAGTCGTCGGCGGTGATGGTGTGACCGTGTTCGGCGTAGTTGATGCCGAGTTTGTCGGTGGCGTTGAAGAGCGCGTAGACGGGCTGTGCGGCGAGGGTGGATTGTTTGACGGCGTTCATGACAGAGACGCCATCGGTCGTGCCTTCGAGGGCGATGAAGGGGCGCGGGGCGATCAGGGCGAGGAACCAGTGTTGGTCGAAGGGGAGTTTGTCTGTTTGACCGCGGAACGGGTGGAGGTGCGGGGAAAACCAGTTCGGGTATTTTTTCATCATGAGGTCGAGGCCTTCTTTGCCGCCGCGGCCTTCGCCGCTGAAACGGTAGGCGCCGACTCCGCCGCCGCCGGTGACAACGGGAGCGCCGAGTGCGATGCGGTCGTCGAAGGCGGCGGCGACCATGGCGGATTTGCCGGTGCGCGAGATTCCGGAGACGATGACTTTGGAGGCGTTGAGCGCGGAGTCGGTTTCGACGTAGTCAACAATCCGTGACACGCCCCAGGCCCAGCCGCCGAGGATGCCCCAATCATACTCGGGATAGGCGGGATAAAAGCGTGTGGTGCGGAAGGCCCAGCTGCCGTCGGGGAGACGGAGCGTGGTGTCTTCGGCGCAGTCGTTATTGTTGAAGGTGATGTAGGCGTAGCCGCGGGCGAGGATCGGGCGGATGCGTTTGGCGAAGGCTTCGAGGTCGGCGTTTTCGGAGGACTTGGGTGCGACGGGGTTGCCGCCGGAAAAGGAGGACGCGGCTGCGGTGTTGACGGACGTATTGGTTGCTGACGTTGGTGCGAGCGCAGGTTTTGAGGGCTCGACGGGGAGGAGTGCGTTTACTCCTTTGCCCTGGCCGGGTGGGCGGGAAAGTGCGGGCAATGGCGATGCGCCCGGAGGTGTGCCGCCGGGGAAAATGACGACGGGGAAGGAGGTGTCTGCGGGAGCGGAGGGCGTGAAGATGCCGATGTTGAGGGAGAGTTTTTCACCGGGACCGAAGGTGAGGTGGACGAGTCGGTAGCTCGCGAAACCGTCGAGAACGGGACGCGATGAAATGACACGGCCTTTGACGTTGCCGGGGGCGGGAGGGATCGCACCGACGGCGTAGTATTCCAGTGTGCGGCGGATTTCGGTGCGGTGTTTTTGCCAGGCGTCGCTGGACGTGATGCGGGTGCCGTCGGTTTTGAGGAGTGGGTCGGGCAGGGCGGTCTGGAGGGGAAGCGCGTCGGGGCCGGGGAGGGGAGCGAGATTTGTTTTGATCGAAGGAACGGGGATTTCGCGGGGATCGGGTTCACCGGCGATCATCGTGGGATCGGGCGCGGTGGGTTGCGCGTGGAGCGACGGAGACCGAAGTGAGGACAGGATTAAGAGGATGGACAGGATTGTCGGAAGGCAGCGGGCGGGGATGCGGTGAGAACGGCGCATGGGATTGGGGTTGTTGGCTAGACGATCAGGGGAGGGGAAAGCTGCGGGTGAGTTTAACGCGGAGTCGCGGAGGGCGCGGAGATCGGAAAGGGCGGAGCGTCAGCCGAGGGCGAGGGCGATGATGCCGAGGGCCATGCCGCTGGCGGCGAACAGACGGCGGCGGGTGTCGCCCTCCTTAAGGATTTTCGCGCCGAAGAAGGCGCCGATCACGATGCTGATTTCGCGGGCGGGCGCGATGTAGCTGACCGGCGTGAATTTCATGGCGGTGAGGATGAGCACGTAGCCGGTCGAGCCGAGCACGGCGATAGTGAGTGCGTGCCAGCGGTGCGTGCGCCATTCGAAGGCGATTTCGGAGCGGCGGCGCAGTGCGAATGGGGTGAGCGAAGCGGTCACGACGATTTGCGTGCCGGCGTCGTAGAGGATCGGCGGGATGTGGAGGTGGGCGACGGCGCGTTGGTCCCATACGGTGTAGATCGCGATGACAAGGCCGCAGGCGACGCCGTAGAAAATAGCCTGGCGCAGGTGCGCGCGGCTTTGGTGGAGGAGTTGCGGACCGCCAGTGAGGTAGAAAACGCTCGCGACAATCACGGCGCCGCCGACGAGGGCGAGCGGCGTAGGGCGTTCATGGAAAATCGCGATGGCGGCGATTGTGGAAAGCAGCGGCCCGGTGCCGCGGGCGAGCGGATAGATGAGGGAAAAATCGCCGGTGCGGTAACCGCGCTGGAGCAGGAGCGAGTAGGCGATTTTTGCGATGCCTCCGCCGAGGATGACGCCGAGTGCGGTGGAAGACAGGGCCACCGGATGCGTGGCGCAGTAAGCCACGGTTACCGGCAGGTAGAGAACCAGTGCCATCGTGCCGCACAACCAGACGAAGGGGATGCCGCCGCCCGCGCGCTTGGCGGCGAGGTTCCACGTCGCGTGCATGAAGGCGGCGATGAGAACGATGACGAGGGCGAGCGCGGACATTCCACGGTGACTGTGGAGCGGGTGGTGGATTTAACGCGAGCGCGGGCTGGTGTGTTTGTGGTCGGAGGTTTGAACCACAGAGGCACGGAGGGCACAGAGGTCGGAGATCGGAATCGGAGAAATTTCAGGGGAGTGCGGCTGCGTCGGTGTTGCACGGGAATTTTTTTGTAGATCGCGTGCAAGGAATCGGGTTGGGCAGCATCTGATAGGGCGAAGATTTAATTACGCACCGATCACTCTCTGATCTCGAACCTGACTTCCCTTGGACGCTGCTGAACAACATACGCTCTTTTCCCGCTGGCTGGCGGAGCATGCCGCGCTGCTGCATCATGTGGCCAATGGCTTCGCGGAGGGCGCGGACCGGCATGATTTGATGCAGGAGTTGATGGTCGCGTTGTGGCGGGCGCTGCCGGCGTTTCGAGGAGCGGCGCAGCCTTCGACGTTCATCTATCGCGTGGCGTACAACATGGCGCTCACATGGAAACGCGGGCAGTCGAATTATCGGCGGCGCGCGGATAATTTTGAGGCGGAGATGCCGGTGTTGCCGGAAGCGAGTGCAGTGAATGAAGCGCAGCGTTCGACACGCGATCGTGAAGCGCTGGCGCTGATGTACGCGGAGATCCGCACGCTGGCGCCGATCGAGCGTTCGCTGCTGTTGATGCATCTGGACGAGGTGAGCTACGCCGGGATGGCCGAGGTGATCGGCATGACCGAGACCGCGATCGGCGCGCGGCTGACGCGGATCAAACAACGACTGATTTCAACCCTGAAGGAGAAGACCCATGAGCTACGATGAAATGAAGAATCTGTGGAAATCGCCGGACAACCGGCCCACGCCCGAGGAAACTGAGCGGCAGCGCGAAGCGCTCGTCGCGTCGCTGCGGAAGGAACACCGTGCGTTTTATCTGCGCATCGGTCTCGCGATGACGCTGATGCTGGTGCCGCTGATCGGCATGGTGAAGCATGTGATCGAAGGCGGGCCGTTTGCGTTCAATCGCGAGTGGGCGGTGCTGGTGTTGTTTGCGCTGCCGTGGATCGGTGCGGTGCTGTTTATCCGGCGCCAGCTGCGTCACCGGCGCTCACATGCGAATTATGAGCGCTCGGTGGGGCAAACGTTGCGCGCGGCGCTCGACGCGAACCACGCGGCGCAGCAACGCGCGAAGATCCTGCAAGGCCTGCTGGCGCTCACCGCGCCGGTGATGGCGCTGTGCATCTGGCAGCTGCAGGCCGTGGGCAAGGCGCGCCCGCACGAAGCGGCTTCGCTGGCGGCGTTTATGGCAATCGTGATCGCCGCGTCGTTGGGCGGAATCTTCTGGGATGCGCGGAAACTGCGCCCGCAAGAACGGAAACTCGCGGCGCTGGTGGCGGAGTTGGAGTGAGGTGCCGATAAAAAAGCCTCGCGCCTTCCGGCGGGAGACGGCGTTCATGTTTTGGGGCGGTTAACTTTTCGGAGCCGTGGTGAGCGGGCGGAAATAAACGACGATGTAGATCGTGGGGGTGTCGCCGGCGTTGCGGAGGCGCGTGGTGGCGTTGGCGACGAAATGGAAAATGGAGCCGGGGCCGCCGGTCTCGGTGCGGCCGTCGATGTGGGCTTCGACGCGGCCTTCTTTCACGATGATGATTTCCTCCTGCGTGTGCAGACGCGGTTCGCCGCTGTCCTGGCCGGGATTGAGCGTGGTGATGTGGCAATGCGAGACGTCGAGGCTGCTGGTGGGGCCGTCGAAGACATCGCGGCGCGCGCCTTTGGGCGTGGGCGTGACGGGCATTTTTTCCCAATCGTAGAGTTGGGAGGTGAGCGGGGATTTTTTCTCGGACATGAGAGGTTCGAGCCAGACGTTGCGGAACTCGATGGGCGCGCCCTCCATCTGCAGCGCGATGTTGCCGGAGGTGACGGGGAGTTTTTGCACGAAGTTTTGCCGCACGCCGTTGACGGAGACCTCGATCGTCGCGTCGCGCACGACGATGTCGTAGCTGTTCCACTCGCCGTGCGGTTTTTCGGAAGGCGGCGCGAGACGCTCGGCGCGCTTGCGGTTGTTGGTGAGCGGCGCGTCGGGGATGTCGAGGCCCATGCCGACGACCTGGCCGGCGTTGCCGGTTTTCAACTGCGCCTCGAACGCGGCGGGCCAGGCGAGATCGGGGCCGTTGACGTGGAGCATCACGCCGCTGTTGCTGCGCTCGGTGGCGGCGGCGTCCCAACGCCATTCGACGTGGAGCCGGTAGTTGGCGAAGGATTTTTCGGTGCGGATATAGCCGTTGATTTTCTTGGCGTCCAAGCGCAGCGCGCCGTCGTGCATGGACCACACGGTCGCGGGATCGACGGTGGCGTCGGTAAGGAAGATTTTCCAGCCGGTGAGATCACGGCCATTCCAGAGATCGATGCGCTGCGCGTGCGCAGCGACGCTGGCGCAGATGAGAAGGCTGATGGTTGCGAAGAAAGAGCGCATAACCGGGGTTGGGTTTGCCGTCGGGGTGGCGGCGGGGTGAAGGCGGTGAGCCGGGGCGATGGCTCGATGGTCCAGACGGTGGCGGGAAATCCGATCAGAGCGAGGCGGGCTGGATCGGTGGGTCAGATAGTGGGCGCCAAACACGACTTAGTGGCGGGTTGAAACCAGGTTTTCTGGCCAACTAAGGATCGCAGAAATACTGCAACCGCCTAAATCGTATAATCGATTTCTTTGCCTGTAGCGCCTTTAGGGGCCGTAATGACTCCTAAAGGCAGTTCATAATTTAGAAGTAGTTCAGGAATATCGTTTTCAACTCCTGACACGATTTCTTCAAATACGCTTATTAGTTTGGTGGGAATGCTCCACCAGGCATGGAAAACGACATTCCTTATTTTATAGAATATTTCGCAATAGCTGCCGCTTTCTTCTACATCACAACCGCGCAAAAATTCTGTCATGTGTGTTAGGGTTGGCGACGATTGAAGGGAGTTTTTTGAACGCACTTCGAAGAGTTCTTTAAGTCGCGTTTTTTCTGAGAATGCGTCCTTCAAAGCGTGAAATGTGTTAATGATTTTCATGCCGTTCGGATCTACGGCTGAAAGTTCAACGAGTAGCTTTTGGGTGTGATTTCGGAGCTCCAGTTCAAGGATCCGCTCGACTATTTGATAGAGGTAAAAGAAGCGGAGAATTGTGTCATCTGGGCAGCTCAGCCGTCTACCGATGAGTTTTGCGAGGAGGCCATCTGTCGCGAGTGTGATGGATAGAGCTCTAAGCCCTAGTCGATCCGCCTTGGTCGCTGAGTCGAAATTTGATCTTACGGTGTTGAGTCTTTTCGGGCTATTCTCGGATGGACTTTCCGCGAGGACATATCCGTGGCGATGCAAATCAGCATGGAGTTGATTAAGTTCAATTCCTGCGTCGCTGATCCAGGGCTTGTGAGCTGCCAGCACTACCAGTTCGCCATCGAAAAGTTCATCGATTGTGCACTCATTAGCACGAGAACCGATGGATATTGTTTCTGTATTTCGGACGATAAATTGTTCAATAATTTTATACACAGCTGCATGTGATGCCTTCTTGAAGTGCTCAGATTCCGACAGCTTATGATTTTTTGAGCCAATTGAGTTTAGGGAGAAAATAAATCCTAGACGTTTTGTCTTTGGTTGCAGCGTGACTTCCATAGCGCTGGCTTCGACATGGAAGGGATTTAGCAAAATCAGAATATCAGCCTGTGAGCAGTCGTAGGTTGGCTTTCGCTCATAAGGGAATGGTATGGAAATGCCTACTGATTCATCTTCTGCGGAATAAACCCAGAATCGACCCGCTGCATCATCCTCTCGGAATGCATTAAGGGTTACCAATGCTCCGAATCTCCCATCAATCTGCACGCTTATCGGCATAAGCTTTAGCTCATCTGAACGAGATATTTTTGATAGGCATTACTCACTGCTTCATTCAGATCCAGGTAGGAATCACCATCTGGATTAAATAGTTCGCGGAAGAAAAAATGAAAATAGAGGCGTTGCGAATTACCGATTTTTTTGGACGACAATCGTATCTGCTCCATGGTCTTGAGCAGATTTTTTAGAGCCCCTTTCGCATCCTTATTGGGTTTAAGTTTAGATATCCCTTTAACGATATCATCGAAATGCGAGATGACTTTTCGGTCTCGCAGTTTTCCTACAGCAGATCCAAACCCTGTAATCGCTTGTGATTTGGTAAAAACGCGGCGGGCGTCCTTTCCGAAGACTTGCCCTGAAATTTCTAGATCGTCGCTGTCGAATGCTTGTTCTCCTGTGAGCATTGCAAAGTGCTTAACGAACTTATCGTAAGTTTTGACGAAATCCTCGAACAATGTCGCGTCCTGATTTTCCGTAGAAAGTTTCTCGAGACTCTTAATGTTCTCCAGAATATCGAAACGATCTAGCGGAAGCTCGTTTCTTTCTAAGTAGGCGTTGAATCCCTCGATAACACTGCGAAATGTGTATTCGCCAAGTTTCTGAGGCGCGTCGTCATCGGCTTCTTTTATGACCTTTACGCCGTCAATTGGTATTTTAGCGAAATCAATGTACAGCATCTCGATTTGTTGACGTAAACTCATGGGCGTTTGGCCGGTGTTTAACGTTAACATTCGGTATAGAATACCGATGCGATTTATCCCTGCGTATACTTCGATTCTTAAGGGGAGCGAATGGAGTCTTTTTAAAGCATTCTCGTCCTTCGTTGATACTAATTCGTTGCGCAGATCGATCAGGGTGTACGTGCGCTGGAGGCCATCTAATATTAAAAGATTGTCGGCGGTTTTTTGGATAACCTCGCAAATGTTTTTAAGAGTGATCGCACTGGCCTTTTTCACCAAGGGAAGGCCGAGAACAATTGGAGGCATGATACAGCCCTTTAGGAGGTCTTCCTTTAATAGGGCGTAAACGGAAGAGGCCGACTTCACGCGTCGTCTCTGGTATTCATTACGCTCCAATGCCTTTCCCGCTAAGCCGAGATACTCCTCGATGGTTACTTCAAGGAGGAAGTTGGACGCGTTGATTCTTGAGTCGTGAGTTAGGGCAAGGGCTTTCATTGGGGTTTGAGCAGTCAGACGGAGATGCGTCAGGTTCGTAAGCGGTGGCGAGCTTATCTGCGAGGTTTGCAGCGGCGTCATGCTGGCGCCAGCGTTCGGCGATTGAGAGCGACTGAATTGTGTCCAGCAGATCGAGGTCGATGCCAGCCTGGCGGGCGTCTTCGAGGGCTCGTTCGGACTGGGTCATGTGGGGGAATGTGCGGAGTTTTTTAGTTTGGCCAAATTTGTTTTTGTTGGAGTTGAGCGGCGTTCCAGGCGGTGGGAACGGACGACACGGAGGTCGTCCCTCCAGGGAGGCGCTGAGCGGGCACGAAAAAGCCCCGCGCTTTGTGGGCGCGGGGCTTGGAGTTTTTCGGAGGAAGTTTTCCCGGAGGATTACTTCTTCTTTGCGTTGCTGCGGGCTTCTTCGATCGCGGCCTGGGCGGCGGCGAGGCGGGCTACGGGCACGCGGTAAGGCGAGCAGCTGACGTAGGTGAGGCCGACCTTATGGCAGAACTTCACGGAGTCGGGATCGCCGCCGTGTTCGCCGCAGATGCCGAGTTTGATGCCGGGGCGGGTTTGATTGCCCTTCTCGCAGGCGATCTTCACGAGCTGGCCGACGCCGGTCTGGTCGATCGAGGCGAAGGGGTTCTTCTTCACGATCTCGTTTTCGGTGTAGGCGCCGAGGAAGCTGCCGGAGTCGTCACGCGACATGCCGAGGCAGGTCTGGGTGAGGTCGTTGGTGCCGAAGCTGAAGAACTCGGCGGTCTGCGCGATCTCGTCGGCGGTGAGGGCACCGCGCGGGATTTCGATCATGGTGCCGACGGAGTAGGCGATCTTCACCTTCTTCTCCTTCTGAACCTGGGCGGCGACTTCGTGGACAATGGCGACCTGGAGATCGAGCTCCTTCTTGAAGCCGACGAGCGGGATCATGATCTCGGGCTTGGCCTTGAAGCCGGCCTTGGTCGCATCGGCGGCCGCTTCGAGAACGGCGCGGGCCTGCATGCGGGTGATTTCTGGATACTTGATGCCGAGGCGGCAGCCGCGGAAGCCGAGCATCGGGTTGAACTCATGGAGTTCGTGCACGCGGTGCATGATTTTCTCGACCGGGATGTTGAGCTTCCGGGCGAGGTCCATCTGCTGCTCTTTGGCGTGCGGGAGAAACTCGTGGAGTGGCGGATCGAGGAAGCGGACGGTGGCGGGGAAGCCCTTGAGCGCCTTGAAGATTCCGAAGAAGTCGTCGCGCTGGTAGGGGAGGAGCTTGGCGAGGGCGGTTTCGCGGTCGGCGAGGTTGTCGGCGAGGATCATCTCGCGCATGGCGTCGATGCGGTCGCCTTCGAAGAACATGTGCTCTGTACGGACGAGACCGATACCAACGGCGCCGAAGGCGATGGCCTGGCGGGCCTGCTCGGGTGTGTCGGCGTTGGTGCGGACGGAGAGCTTGGTGGCCTGCGAGCACCACTTCATGAGCTGCACGTAGTTCTTAAACTTCTCGGTCTTCTGCGCTTCTTTGTCGTCGCTGATGAGGCCGGAGATGATCTCGGAGGGAGCGGTCTTGATCTGGCCCGCGTAAACGGTGCCGGAGGTGCCGTCGATCGAGAGGAAGTCGCCTTCTTTGAAGACCTGGCCGTCGATGGTGGCCGTCTTGGCGTCGTAATCGATCTGCACGCCAGCGGCGCCGCAGACGCAGACCTTGCCCATCTGGCGGGCGACGAGGGCGGCGTGCGAAGAAACACCACCGCGAGCGGTGAGGATGCCTTCGGCGGCGATCATGCCGCGGAGATCTTCCGGAGAAGTCTCGACGCGAACGAGGAGGACTTTTTCACCCTTCTCGGCAGCGATGACGGAGCGATCGGCGTTGAAGTAGATCTTGCCGGTGGCGGCGCCGGGACCGGCGGGAAGACCGGTGGCGATGACCTTGGCCTTCTTGACCTCGGAGAGATCGAAGATCGGGGCGAGGAGCTGCTCGAGCTGGTCGGCCGGGTTGCGGAGAACGGCGGTTTCCCAGGTGATGAGTTTTTCGCGAACCATGTCGGCGGCGAACTTCAGACCGGCGGCGGCGGTGCGCTTGCCGTTGCGCGTCTGGAGCATGAACAGCTTGCCTTCCTGAATCGTGAATTCGATGTCCTGCACGTCCTTGAAGTGCTTCTCGAGCGTGGCGCGAACCTTGAGGAGTTCGGCGTAGGACTTGGGCATGACGTCCTTCAGCTTGAGGACGGGCTCGGGGGTGCGAACGCCAGCGACAACGTCTTCGCCCTGGGCGTTGATGAGGAACTCGCCGTAGAACTCGTTGACGCCGTTCGCGGGATTGCGGGTGAAGGCGACGCCGGAGCCTGAGGTGTCACCGGTGTTGCCGTAGACCATGGCCTGGACGTTGACGGCAGTGCCCCACTCGGAGGGGATGTTGTACTTGCGGCGATAGACGATCGCGCGGTCGTTCATCCAGGAACCGAATACAGCGCCAGCGGCGCCGCGGAGCTGATCCCAGGGATCATTCGGGAAAACTTTGCCCGTGCGTTCTTTGACGAGGGCCTTGAAGCGTTTGACGAGCTCCTGCTGGTCGGCGGCGGTGAGGTCGGAGTCGACGATGTCCTTGTGGTAGGTGTCGTGCTTGAACTTTTCGATGACGGTCTCGAATGGCTCGTGATCTTCGCCTTCCTTCTTCTGCACGCCGAGGACGACGTCGCCGTACATCTGGATGAAGCGGCGGTAGCAATCCCACGCGAAACGCTCGTTCTTGGTGGCTTTAACGAGGGCGAGGACGGTCTGGTCGTTGAGGCCGAGGTTGAGGATCGTGTCCATCATGCCGGGCATCGAGTCGCGGGCGCCCGAGCGGACGGCGACGAGGAGCGGGAAGTTCGAGGCGTCGCCGAACTTGTAGCCCATGATCTTCTCCATGTTCTTCACGCCGGCTTCGAGCTGTGCCTGAAGGGACGGTGGGTACGTGCGCTTGTTGGCGTAGTAATAGGTACAGACCTCGGTCGTGATCGTGAAGCCGGGAGGAACCGGGAGGCCGATGCGGGTCATCTCGGCGAGGTTGGCGCCCTTGCCGCCGAGGAGGTTCTTCATCGAGCCATCGCCGTCAGCTTTGGCGGCGCCCCACGTGTACACGTATTTTTGGGCCTTGGAGGCGGATGATTTTTTCGCGGGAGCGGAAGACTTGGTCTTCGCGGCGGGTTTCTTGGCTTTTGTTTTAGCGGCCATGGATGGATTGGAGGGTTGTCGGAAAAGACTTTTCCGGGCGTCCCCGGCGGGGCGCGGAAAGGAGAGAGGCAATAGGTCGGGTGCGAGGGCTGTCAACGGCGCAGCCGCCGGGAGCGGGCGCTAACGATTGCGCGGGGAGGGCGATGTTTGAGGAGCCGGAGTGGCACGAGGACTTCGGCACATTCCTCGCTTCCGTTCGGGGCGAAAACCCGCACCATCGCGGACTTTTTAGAAACCGTGAGCCCATCCGAAGACTCTTCCCACTACGACGAACCGGCCGAAGGTGCGTTGAATCCGCGCGAGAAGCCGATGGGTTTTTTCGATCATCTGGAGGAGCTACGCTGGACGCTGGTGAAGTGCGTGGCGGTGTACGCGCTCTTTGCGGCGGTGATCGGGTTTTATCTGAAGGAGTTTAATCACTTGCTGATGTGGCCGCTGGACTACGTGCGGGCGAACCGGCCGGGATTCGAGGTGCCGCTGGAGTCGATCGGCGTGTCGGAGATTTTCGGGATGATTTTCCAGGTGTGCGCGATGGGAGCGCTGGCACCGGCGGCGCCGTTCATGATTTATTTCGTGGCGAAGTTCGTGGCACCGGCGCTGGCGCCAAAGGAGCTGCGGATGATCGTGCCGGGCGGGTTGGTGGCGCTGATGTTGTTTTTGATGGGGGCGGCGCTGGGGTTTTTCGTGCTGGTGCCGCAGACGATCAACATGTCGATCGAGCTGAACGAGCTGATGGGGTTTGGCATCCAGTGGACGCCGGCGAGCTACTACAGCATTTTGTTGTGGCTGGTGCTGGGCGTGGGGCTGGGGTTCGAGTTTCCGCTGCTGATCGTGCTGCTGGTGTATCTCGGTATGTTGAGCACGGCGTTTTTGAAAAAATACCGCAGGCACGCGATCGTGTTGATCTTTGTGATCGCGGCAGTGGTGACGCCGACGACGGATCCGGTGACGATGGGGATGTTTGCGGCGCCGCTGTATGTGTTGTTCGAGCTGGCTGTGCTGGCGGGCAGCGCGATCGAGCGAGCGCGGGCGAAGACGCAGGCGAACGCCGGCTGAGTTAAGCAGCGGGCGGAAGCTTAGGATTTGGGCGCAAAAAAGCCCGCCGTGGAAAACGCGGCGGGCTTTTTGACGATGGTGGAGGTGGCGGGAGTTGAACCCGCGTGCCCCTGGGCTTTGCGTGCCGCGTCTACCGTTGTAGTGAATCATTTATCTCGTCGGGGTTACGCTAATTCACGCGCTTAAGCCCAAACATACTCCCGGGTGAAGGTACGGTCTGCGGCCCGCGAGTGGCTCCGCACACTATGCCTGCTGTCGACGTTCGTTCCGGCTAGCAGGTGTCGCCGGACAAACGACGCTGCATTAAGCAGCGAGGGGCATTTCTTCGTAGTTGCCTGTTATTTTTTTGAAGGGGGATTAACGAGGCCAACCTTCATCCTCGAACGGCAGCGGCGCACTCCAACCAAGGGTCGAATCCAGAACACCCCCAAAGTGGGAAAGTAGATGGATTGGCGTGCGGCCAATCAAAGAACGAGAGGAAGACGGTGCGGAGATTTTCGCGGACCGCAAGGGGTGATTCGTTATCGGGCGTGGAGGAGGCGGCACTTGTTAAGTGCCGTTCCGGTGGCGGACGGTGCGCCCGGAGTTCACGTGGCAGCTTTTGGCTTTCGTTGGAGAGCGGCGGGCGTCATCGGTGATGGCGATTTTACTCATGGCGAAAACGAGCGACGGACTTTCTTCGGTGGTGCAGCAGATCCGGTTTGTCGGGCGCGGGAGCGGGGCGGTGAAAACGCTGGGCGGGTTTAAGAAGAGCCATCACACGGTGCCGGATGCGGTGAATGCCTCGACGACGGCGTTCTTGGGGAAGCTGTGTGCGGGGGAAATCGCGGAGGAGGCGGAGGGCTTTTTCCAGCGGTCGAAAGAGGCGTTTGGCTACAAGCGGAAGGATCTGTCGCTCGATGTGGCGAGTCCGTTGGCGGTGCTGACGACGAAGGATTTCACGCTGGAGTGGGCGTACGCGCTCGATGAATCCGATCCGGCGGCGTGGACGCTGACGCGGACGTTGCACGGGGTGACGCGTAGCGACTTTCTGGGCACGGAGGCGTGCGCGGAGGTGTTTGGCGGACTTTTTAGCGAATTGGTTTTTGCGCTGACGAAAGGGGCTTCGGTGGAAGCGGTGATCGATGTGATCGAGGGGCTGGAGCAGGAAAGCGGAGACGGCGATGAGGCGGAGGTGGGCGCGGCGCTACGCGTGGATTATCCGTCGGATTGCGGGCACTGTGTCGTGTCGGTGGAAGGTGTCGCGGCGACGGTGAAGTTCGAGGGGGCGGAGCTGGCGATGGTGTTTCCGCGCAGCGGCGGGCCACAGGAATTGCTGGAGGGGTTTGCGGCGGTGCGGGCGGCGTTTTCGCTGACGAAGAACAAGGCGCTGGCGGGGCTGTTGAAGTAAAGAAAGCAGCTGCATCTGCGACACCCGAATCACGGGCGGGTTTTCTATGCGCTGTTGCAGGCGAATCTTCCGGGGTGGAAACGGATCGCGGCGACGCTGCCGCGACGGCGAGAGACGGAGAAATGAAAAACGCGATCCGGTGAGGGATCGCGTTTGAGGGAAGGCGTGGGGTGGCAAAAAAGCCGGAGCCGGCGAGCCGCCGGCGCCCCCGGCGGTCAGAGCATGTCGGCGACGGCGGCGCGTTCTTCGACGAGTTCTTTGTTGGTCGCGGCGATCTTGGACTTCGCGAAGTCGTCCATCGTGTAGCCGGTGATGACTTCGTAGCTGCCGGGCGTCGTGGTGCGTACGGGCATGCCGGCCCAGACGCTGGCGTCGAAGCCGTAGAGGCCGTTGGATTTGACGGCGATGGAGTGGATGGCGCCGGGCGTCGTGAGATCGCGGACGTGATCGATAAGGGCGTTGGCGGCGGAGGCGGCGGAGGAGAGGCCGCGGGCGGCGATGATGGCGGCGCCGCGTTTGCCGACAGTTTCGCAGTACGGGCCTTGGAGCCAGGCGGAGTCGGTGATGACTTCGGTGGCGGGTTTGCCGCCGATGGTGGCGTGGCCGAAGGCGGGGAACATGGTCGGGCTGTGATTACCGTAGATGAAGATGTTCTTCACGGTGGTGAGATCGACGCCGGCTTTTTTCGCGAGCTGGGCCTGGGCGCGGTTTTGGTCGAGGCGGACCATGGCGGTGAAGCGCTCGGCGGGCAGGCGTTTGGCCTGCGAGGCGGCTATCATGCAGTTCGTGTTAGCGGGGTTGCCCACGACGGCGACGCGGGCGTCTTCGGCGGCGACCTCGTCGATGATTTTGCCCTGAGAGATGAAGATCTTGCCGTTGTCCTTGAGAAGATCGGCGCGCTCCATGCCGGGGCCGCGGGGCTTGGCGCCGACGAGGAGGGACCAGTTGGCGTCTTTGAAACCGACGCGCGGATCGTCGGTGAGGACCATGCCCTTGAGCAGAGGGAAGGCGCAGTCGTCGAGCTCCATGGCGACGCCTTCGAGGGCCTTCATGGCTTTTTCGACGGGGACTTCGATGAGTTGGAGGATGACGGGCTGGTCGGGGCCGAACATCGCGCCGGAGGCGATGCGGAAAAGGAGGGAGTAGGTGATCTGACCGGCAGCACCGGTGACTGCGACGCGGATGGGGGATTTGCTCATGATGGGAGACGTTAGCGGAAGGGCGCGGGCGGTGACACGCATGGATTGCGTTTCAGTGCGCGGAATTAGCGGGGCGATGCGGGCTAGAAGTTTTTGTGGCGGCGGGTGGTCATCGGCGCAGCGTGACCGAAGCGGAAGAGATGTGTGGTCAGGCGAAGCGCGGGGCGAGGGCGGCGTGGATTTCGCGGACCATGGACTCGGTCGTGGACCAATCGATACAGCCGTCGGTGATGGAGACGCCGTACTTGAGCTGGTCTTTTGGCACGGGGAAGGGCTGGGCTCCGGCGTGGAGGTTGCTCTCGACCATCGCGCCCATGATCGAGGTGTTGCCTGCGGTGATCTGAGCGAGGAGTTCGCGCATGACGTCGGGCTGACGCTCGGGTTTTTTGGCGGAGTTTTCGTGGGAGCAATCGACGAGGATGGCTTTGGGGAGACCGGCTTTGGCGAGGAGTTGCTCGGTCTGGGCGATGTGGGCGGCGCTGAAGTTGGGGCCGCCGGAGCCGCCGCGCAGGACGATGTGGCTGTCGGGGTTGCCACGGGTGACGACGGCGGAGGCGATGCCGTCGAGATTGATGCCGAGAAAAGTCTGAGGCTGGGAAGCGGCTTTGATGGCGTTGACGGCGGTCTGGAGAGAGCCGTCGGTGCCGTTTTTGAAGCCGATGGGAGCAGACAGGCCTGAAGCCATCTGGCGGTGAGTTTGCGATTCAGTGGTGCGGGCACCGATGGCACCCCAGCAGACGAGGTCGGCCACGTATTGCGGGGTAATCGGGTCGAGGAACTCGGTGGCGGTGGGCAGGCCGAGGTCAAGGACTTCGCGGAGGAAGGCGCGGCCTACGCGGAGGCCTTCGGCGATGTCGTGTGAGCCGTCGAGATGCGGGTCCATGACGAGGCCTTTCCAGCCGACGGTGGTGCGGGGTTTCTCAAAATAGACGCGCATCACGATCATGACGCGGTCGGCGACTTCTTTGGAGAGGGCGGCGAGGCGGCGGGCGTAGTCGGCTCCGGCGGCAGTATCGTGGATCGAGCACGGGCCGACGATCAGGAGGAAGCGTTTGTCGTCCGTGAAGATGAGGCGACGGATGTCGGCGCGGGAGCGGGCGATGAAGTCGGCCTGGGCCTCGGTCTTGGGCAGCTCGGCGAGGAGCTTGCTGGGAGCGGGAAGGGGACGTGTCTCGACGACGTTGATGTCGGAGGTCTTTTGCATGAAGGGGCGAAAATTGGCCCGTTCGCAGTTAGGGAAGCAAGCTTCGGCTCGAATCGCCGACCCCGGAAAAGAAGTTGGCCGGTCGCCTACCCCTAAGCGACCGGCCATTTGCTTTCTTAGTTACCCCAAAACTCCCGCTAGGCGGGAGAAGTGAGAAATTGAATGAGCAGAAGAGACTATCGGAGGCTCTTTTCGTCAAATAAAACTTGGGTTTTGGCGGAGCTGGTTTTGCAATGTGCCTTCGTTTAGATACTTAAACTCTATGAATTTTGGCGCTCGTGTCCGTTTTAATTGTTACCAACCGGCGGCTGTGCTGCGGGTGAGCGGTGAGGATGCGCTAAGCTTTCTGCAAGGGCAGTTTACGCAGGATTTGAAAATGGTGGAGGCCGGTGCGGCGGCGTATGGATTGTGGCTCAATCAGAAGGGAAAAGTTTTGGCTGACAGCTTTGTGTTGAGGGCGGAGGGAGGCGTCTGGTGGGTGATTAGTTACTTCTCGGCGGCAGTGGTGATTCGGGAGCGACTGGAAAGTTATCTTATCGCGGATGATGTGGTGATTGAGGACGAGACAGTGGCCTGGGAAGGCGTGTCGGTGATGGGTGCGGGAGAGGGTGAAGGCGCAGAGGTGAAGGCTTGGTTGGCGGGTAGGGTAGGGTTGATCTGGCAAGGTCGCAGGGCGGCGGTTGTGACGTGGGAGTGGCTGCGGCCGAAGGGGAGTTCGCTGGAGATGGGCGCTGAGGCGGAAGAGATTTCAGAGGAAGAATTGGAGCATAGGAGGATTGAGAGCGGGATTCCGGCGGTGCCGCGGGATGTGGGGGCGGGGGATTTGCCGAATGAAGCAGGGCTGGAGGAGGTGGCGGTTTCTTATACGAAGGGCTGCTATTTGGGGCAGGAGGTGATGGCGCGATTGAAGGCGATGGGGCAGGTGCGGCGGCGGTTGTTGAAGGTGGAGGGTGCGGGAATGCCGGGGGCGTTGCCTGCGGGGTTGTTTCACGGCGAGAAGCGCGTGGGCGAAGTGCGCTCGGCGGTGAAGGCGGAGGCGGGATGGAGCGGGTTGGCGATGGTATCGTTGCTGGGGATGGAGGGGGTTACTGCGTTGAGTCTGACGCCGGGTGGTGCGGCGGAGGTGGAGGTTTTCAAATCATGAACGAGCACGAGCAACTGGTGGCGCTTTGCGCGAAGATGGGGGCGGCTCCGGCGCAGGCGGAGGTGATGGCGACGCAGCTGGCGAAGCGGGCGGATCAGCTCGCGGTGGAGCGCGAGATTTCGCGGGTGGAGGCGATGGGGCATTTGCTGCAGCTGGTCGTGAAGGGGCGCAGTGGAGAAGCGCCGCCGGGGTTTGAGGGCGGGCGTCCACCGGGGGCGAAGGCGGATGGTGGCGGGCGTGTGGTTTGATTGTTTAACAGTTTGAGGGGATGGAAAACCGTCTCGCCATGCTGCGGGCGGGTGGTGAGTTTCGCGGGCTTTTCGCCTACCCATGAAAGAACAGATTATTGCCCAGTTTCAGAAAGCATTTGGCCGCGCGCCGGAGTTCGTGACGCGGGCTCCTGGTCGCATCGAGTTCATCGGGAATCACACGGACTATAATGGCGGCACGGTGCTCGGGGCATCGATTGACCGCGGTGTGTGGGTGGCGCTGGCGCGGCGGACGGATGGGAAGCGGCGGTTTTTCAGCGCGTTTGCCGGGGAGATCACGGAGGCGGCGGCGGGCGTGCCGCAGGCGCAGACGGGCAAGGCGTCGTGGATCAATTATCCTCTCGGGGTGCTGGCGGCGCTACCTGTATTCGGACTTAAAGCACCGGAAGGTTTTGATTATGTGGCGGCGTCGGATCTGCCGACGGGCGCGGGGCTGAGCAGCAGCGCGGCGATCGAACTGGCGTCGGCGCTGGCGTTTCTTGAGGCGACGGGGCAGCGGCCGGATCGTGAGACGGTCGTGAAGATCGGGAAGCACGCGGAGAATCATTTCGTGGGCGTTCCGTGCGGGATTCTGGATCAGGGCGTGTCGGGATTTGGGAAGAAAGACCATCTGGTTTTCATCGATTGTCGCGGGCCGAAGTTTGCGACGGTGCCGCTGCCGTCGGATGCGCATTTTTGGATTTTCAACACGCACCACAAGCACGCGCTGGTGGATGGGATGTATGCGGCGCGGCATCGTGAGTGCATGGAAGCGGCGAAGGCGATCGGCGTGTCGTTGCTCGTGGAGGCATCGATCCAACAGCTGGATGCGGCAAAGGCGACGTTATCGTCGGATGCGTACAAGCGCGCGAAGCACGTGATCGAGGAGATCGCGCGTGTCGAGGCGGCGAATACGGCGTTGCGGGCGGGCGATCTGGCGGGCGTTGGCAAGCTGCTGACGGCGTCGCACCGGAGTTCGCAGAATTATTTTGAGAACAGCACGCCGGAGCTGGATTTACTCGTGGACACGCTTACGGGGACGCCGGAGGTGTTTGGGGCGCGGCTGACGGGCGGCGGGTTTGGCGGGGCGGTGATGGCGCTGACGAGTGCGCGGTTTGGCGACGCGCAGGCGGAGTCGGTCGCCGCGGTTTATGAAAAGGTCTACGGCACGAAGCCGGAGATCCTGCATTGCCAGACAGGCGATGGGGCGGCGGTGAGCTGAGCGGGGATTTCAGGCGGCGAGTGAGACGGAGCGTGCTCGCGAGAGGGCGCGGGCGTGGACGAGTGGATCGATGTTCCGGCCGGTGAGCGGGACGACGACTTGCTTGCGGGCGAGTTCGGGGAGTTTTCCTGCGAGGCACGCTGCGAGACCGGCGGCTCCGGCGCCTTCGACGACGGTGTTTTCAGTGTCGTGCAGATGGAGCACTGCGGCGGCGAGTTCGTCCTCGGTCACGGTGACGACACGGTCCACGAGTTGTTGCGCGATGGCGAAGGTCGTGGCTCCGGTTTTGGCGACAGCTAGGCCGTCAGCGAGCGAGGTGCTGACGGGGACGCGGACGGGTTTGCCCGCGTGGAGTGCGACGGCGAGACCGGGTGCATGGGCGGGCTCGACGCCGATGACGAGCGCATCGGGGCGCAGGGCTTTCACTACGGTCGCGACACCGGCGAGGAGTCCGCCGCCGCCGACAGGAACGACAAAAGCGTCGGCATCCGGGAAGGCGAAGAGGGCTTCGAGCGCGAGGGTCGCCTGGCCGGCGATCACGGTGAGATCGTCGAAGGGATGGACGTAGGTCGCGCCGGTTTGTGTGGCGAGGTTTTCGGCGAAGGAGGCTGACTCGTCGTAGGTCGCGCCGTGCTGGAGGACGTGCGCGCCGAGCTGGCGGCAGCGGTCGGCTTTCACGCGTGGCGCGTTGAGCGGCATGACAACGGTAACGGAGATGCCGAGTTGCGCGCCGTGGTAGGCGAGGCCGAGCGCGTGGTTGCCGGCGGAGGCGGCGACGACACCGCGGGCGCGTTCGGAGGGAGAGAGCGAGAGGAGGGCGTTGCGCGCGCCGCGTTCTTTGAAGGAGCCGGTGGATTGTTGATAATCGTGTTTCAGAATAATGCCCATGCCCGCGAGTTCGCTGAGCGGTCGGGAGACCGCGCTGGGCGTGGCGCGCAAACCTCCGGCGATGCGCGCGTGCGCCTGCCGGACGGTTTCTAGATTGAGGGCTTCAGGTTTCATTGGGAAAATTTGGACAACAAAAAGCCCCGGGCTTTGGGCCCGGGGCGGATGGAAAGTGACGGTTGCGTGTGTGCTTGTGGTGCGGTTACGCGACGTCTCCATGCCCGGGCTGGCTGCGAATAATAATCATCATGCCGATGATCATGGCGCGGGCGATGTGGTTGAGGGACGTCATTACGAGGCGCAGAGGCAAAGCGAGCGCGCTGGGTTTGGCAAGATCATCGTACGAACGAGAATCCGGCGCGGATGGTGGAGGTTTTTAATTCGTAGGCGCGCAGGCTCTCGCCGTAGCCGTTGAAATATTGAATGAGGAAGTAGGTTTCGAAATCGAGCAGCCGGGTGCGCACGGGGAGCGTGAGGTCGAGCTGCATGCTGGGGTGGTCGAATTCTTTGCCTGCCCAAAGAGTCGTCACGAGCGAGAGACCTTCGTTTTTGCCAAGGATCAGACGGAGTTGTCCGTAGCCGCGGTAGTCTTTTAGTTCGGGATTATCCTCGAGCGAAGTGAGGTAGGTGAAAACTTCGGGAACGACCAGCATGTGCCAGCCATCGAGATTTCCCAGCGCGAGGGCGGTTCGCAGATAAGCGGTGTTGAGGCTGCGCGAGTCGAAGCCTTCGCGGCCGTTGGATTCATGTTTGAGCGCGACTTGATATCCGAGCCAGGTGAGGCCTGTTCCTGTTTTTGCCGTGGCGGGGGCGAGCGATTCAAAGATGAGTTCGGGCATGTAGCTCGTGTCGTAGAAGGGACTCGAATCGGCGCTCATGTCCCAGAGCGAGCGTTGAGTGTAGGCGAACTGAAGCGTCGCGGGAACGATCTTCGAGGTGACTTGGCCGAGGTTCAACAGGCGGTACTTGAAGCTGAATTGGAATTTCCCGACGGGATCGTCGGGGCCGTAGATAAAATAAATGGGTTCATGAACGCCCAGGCGTCCGGCGAAAGTGCGCAGCAGCGATGTGGCTGCTGGACGAGCGGCGATCAGGCTGGTGAGGGACTGGCTGGAAGACGTGGAGCCGGGGTTGCTGGCTGCGGATGGGTTGATGTCGAGAACGGCGTGCAACGGAGAGCCCGTGATGCCGGTTACTTCCAGGATGACGCGGCCCTGGAGATCTTTGGGAACGGTGAAGATGTAGGTGCGAACGCCGAAACCACCTGCGGCGATGAGTTCGGAGGGTGCTTCTTCGGCGCGCAGGGAAAGCGTCCAAGAGCGCGTATCCAGTATCAGGGTGCCGCCGATAGTCGGTGGAGCTTCAAACACGGCTTCGGTGGTCAGCGGGTTGAGCGCGACGAGATCGATGCGGACCTCGGAGCCCGGAGCGACGGCGGAGGAGGGAGGGAGTAAATTGAAGATCGGTGCCGCCAGGGCAGTCGCGGCGGCGCCGATCAGTGCGAAAGTGAAAGCGATGAAGCGGTGCATCATGGTTACGAGAGGAGGATGACGCTGGTCCACTCTCTCGCAAGCGAGGCGGCGTGATGCACGCCATTCATCAGAAGCTCACACGGAGGCCGAGGGTGATGTTACGGCCCGGGAGCGGGGCGACGTCTTTGAGGAAGGAGACGTGGTTGCGGGCTTCTTCGTCGGTGAGGTTGTTAGCGCGCACGAAGACGTCGCAGGCGTAGCGGTTCAGGTCGAAGTGCCAGCCGAGCGATGCGCCGAGCAAGGTATAGCTATCGGTCGCGGTTTCGTTGGCGGATAGATTTCTCGCGCGATCGACGAGTTGCGTGTCGATGCCGGCGGAGAACGGGCCGCCGCGGTAGTCGAAGCCAAGTGTGAGACGGCGTGGCGTGATGCGCGGGAGGTTTTCACCGGTGCCGCGGATTTTTCCGCGCACGGTGTCGGCGGCGATGCGGATGTCGAAGGCGTGGGCGGTGGATTCGTGGAGATGGAAAATGGTTTCCAGTTCGGCACCGTAGAACTGCGCGTCGCGTTGGGTGTATTGATAGACGACGAGATCGTCTTGTTCAGCGCCGGTGGGTTGCTCGAAGAGGAAGCCGTCGAAACGGTTGGCGAAGACGGTGAGCTCGCCGGTGATGAAGCCCGCGTGGCGGCGAAGGCTGACGTCGAGGGCGAGGGATTTTTCTTTGCCGAGGGTTTCGTCGCCGATCTCGAATGCGCCGGTGCCAATGTGCGGGCCGTTGGAGAAGAGTTCCTGGGCGTTGGGCTGGCGCTCGGTGCGGGCAAGGGTTGTGCCGAGCGACCAGGCGTCGCTGAGTTTCCAAACGAGGCCGGTGGACAGGCTCACGCCGTCACCATCGCGGCTGCGGTTGGAGCCGTCGCGGACTTCGATGTCTTGGGTTTCGATGCGTGCGCCGAACTGCCAGGTGAGCGGATCGAAGGTGGCTTCCTCGAAGGCGAAGAGCGCGTAGCTGGCGGTGTGGGAGGGCGGGAGGAAGGCTTCGTCGCCGATGGCGGAGAAATCGTTGTGCGAAATCTGCGCGCCGAGGGCTCCGGTGAGGAGGCCGAGGGGTTGGTGGAGGAGTTCGAGGCGGCCATCGTAGCCGCGATTTTTGAATACGGTGCCGATCTCGGCGCCTTCGAGTTCCTGGTGGCGGTAGTCGGCCAGGCCGAGTTTGAAGCGGGCGGATTCGAAGATGCCGAAGGGCTGGGTGAGCGCGCCCTGGAGATCGAGACGGCGCTGGCGGAGGTCGATGCGGACGGGAGGCTCTTCTTCGGTGGCGGGCGCAGATGGATCGAGTGAGCTTTCCTCGTGTGCGTGCGCGCCGGGCGGGATGCCGTAGATCGTGTTGTGGCCGCTGGCGGAGAAGCCGAGGTAGCCGCGGGTGCCGATCCAGGAGAAGCCGGCGGCGGCACCGTCGGCGGTTTGGGCGGAGTTGGTGAGGCGGTCGCGGGCGAACTCGGGGGCGGGTTCGCCGTTGGCGGCGGCGTGGGCGGTTTCCTCTGCGCGGAGTGCGGAGGATTCGGCGAAGCCGGGGATGCGGGTGTCGTCACTGGTCCGCCGATACGCATCGACGTGCCAGGCGAGCGGGCCGCCAGCGCCTTCAAGGAGGACGGCGGCGCTTTTGCCTTCGTCAACCGAACTGTAGCGGAAGGCGGTGCGGCCTTCGAGGGGACGGTCGGGGAGGGTGGTGGCGATGCGGTGGTCGATGACGTTGACGACTCCGCCGACGGCGTTGCCGCCGTAGAGGAGGGCGGCGGGGCCGCGGACGATTTCGAGGCGGTCGATGAGGAGAGGGTCGAGGGCGACGGCGTGATCGGGGCTGGTGGTGGAGGCGTCGATCGAGCCGGTGCCGTTTTGGAGGATACGGATGCGGTCGCCGCCGAGGCCGCGGATGACGGGGCGGCTCGCGCCGGGGCCGAAGTAGGTGGAGGCGACGCCGGGCTGGCCGGCGAGGGATTCGCCGAGGGTGGGCTGGAGTTTCAGGGCGAGGGCGCGGCCGGTGAGGACGGAGGTGGGCGCGGCGATCTCGGCTTGTGAGCGTTCGAGGGGAGTCGCGGTGACGACGAGGTTTTCGAGGGCGACCGGTTCATCGGCGGGCGAGTGCGAATGCGCGGGCGGCGTGGTGGACTGGCCGTGCGCGAGCGCGGCGGCGAGGAGGAGAAGTGGGAGGTGACGGAAAGAGGACATGAGGATGCGTGGTTGTTTTTCGGATGCAGACGGAGACGCACGAGCGGACGGAGCCAAAGCAGTGGCTGGGCGTGACGCGGGTGCGTGGAAATCGAGACGCGGCGCGGCGGCGGCGTTTAACGAAGGAGACAGAAACCGTTCAGCAGGCGGGCGGGCCGCACTGCGGAGGCAGGCGGTGGGGCGGAGCGGTGAGGCGTAGCTCGGGGTGAGAAAGCGGGAGGAACTGGGCCCACGCGCTCGCGGGCGCGGGGGCGGTGAGGACGTCGAAAGTGGTCCAGATGCCGTGAGCGAAGAGAACGACGGCGCAGGTGTGTTCTTCGTCGTGGTGACAGTCGTGGTGGACGTGTTCGTGCGCTTCGGGCGAGGCGGCGAGAATGGTCAGCGTGAGCACCAAAGCCACGGCTCCGGCCGCGAGGAGGCGGCGGAAGGTTTGGGCGAGTGGCGAGTCGGTGAACATCGAGGCGGAGGAAGACGGCGGAGCGTGAAGGGAGGGATTATGGCAAAGTCGTCAAGGGGGGCTGGTCGCGGGGGTTGCGCGAGACGGCGTGGGCCGGGTTTCAGCGAGTGGCGGCTGGGGCGGAGGCTGGAGGTGTGGCGGGTGCGGAGGTTTTTTTCTCGAGGGCGATGAGGCGTTTTTCGAGGGCGGCGAGCTGGCGGAGGCTGGCGATGTTGATGACGACGAGGGCGAGGACGACGAAGAGGAGGACGTAGGGGAGTTTTTGCATGAGAAATTTTTAAGGGAGCGGCGGGAGGGAAAGAGGGCGGGCGTCGAAGAGGTGCCAGATGCCGTCGCGTTGTTCGATGCGGGCGAGGAGCGAGGTGATGTTGTTGAGGGCGGAGAGAGTTGGGTCGTCGATGCGGAAAGTGGTTTGGCCAGCAGGGAGGATGCCGGGGATTTCGGGGTGCTCGATGACGGCCTGGTTTTTTCGCGGGATGAGTTGGATGACGCGACCAGTGAGCGCGTGGCCGGGGAGAGTGGCGGTGTCGGGCGGGCAGGTGAGGCAGGGGCGGCCTTGGAGGAAGCTTTCAGCGGGCGGAAGTGTGATGAGGCGCGTGATGAGTTGGGTGACACCGGTGGTGGTGAGTTCGTGAGCGAGGAGGAGTTGTGCGGGGGTGGTGTCGTCGTCTTTGAGCAGCGCGAGTTGCGGGTGGCCGAGGGCGCCGGCGGACGGCGCGGAGGTGATGAGAATGGGGATACTGAGGTCACCTGCGGGTGAGAGGCGGCGGAGCCAGAGGGCGGCGGCGGTTTTTTCAGGGCCGTGGGATTCGAGCCAGGTGATGTAGGCGGAGCCGTCGCGGAGGAGGACGGCGCTGGCGCGGCCGAGCGGGCGGCCGTCGTCGATGCGGATGGGGAGGAAGAATTGTTCGCCGGCGGAGGTGGAGAGGGCGGCGAAGAGACGCGGGGATTTTTCGGCGTGGTTGAGCCAGATCACGAGGACGCGGGCTTCGCGGGAGTGGAGCAGGGGCGGCTCGGGTGGGACGGATATGGAGTGGGGCTGAGGCCAGTTGTCGGAGCTTAGGGGTTGGGGCACGGAGGTGGTCGATCCGTGGTGGCGTTGTGTATGGAGATCGAGGATGCGGCCGTTTTTTTCGGGGAAGAAGGCGGTGAGTTCGCTGCTATCTGGGAAGGTGACTCGCGGAATGACCGATGCGGGCGGAGTTTTTGTGATGGGGAGCGGGGCGGGCGAGGACCAGCGGGAGGTGGCGCGGTCCCAAGTGGAGCGGATGTGCGCGGGCGGGCTGTCGGAGGAGGTTTCGCTCCAGGCAAGCTGGAGGTTATCGGCGGTGGTGATAAAAAGTGGGGTGGTGGCGCCGACGGGGGCGGGCGAGGGGATGAGTTGTTGAGTGATCGTCAGGGCGGGGGAGTCGGCGCGCAGAGCGGGGGCGCAGAGGGCGAGCGCGAGGACGAGCAGGCGTTTCATGGCGGGAGCGAAGCGGTGATAAGGGCAGACGCGAGCTTGGGGGAATTTTTTGGCGAAAAAGGAATCGGCGGTTGCATCCGGCAGCGCGGGAAAAATTCTTGGCGGACATGTTGGTTGAACGCGCGCGGCCGGTGGAGCCGGATAAAAACAGAGTGGAACATCGTTTCTGCGCGCACTGTCAGGCCGAGGCCACGCGCATAGAAAAGCGGGCCTGCGGTCTGGCACGCTTTCGGCGGCATGGACTGACGATGTTTTCCTGGCAGAGATTTTTCCTAGTGGTGTTTGCGAGCTGGATGCTGGCGCTGAGCGCGCGGGCGGATGCGTTGATTTTCTCGGATGGGGACCGGGTGCAGGGGACTTTTGTGCGGCGTGAGAATGGAAAGATTATTTTTCAATCGCTGCGTTTTGGAAATCTGAGCGTGCCGGAAAACGAGGCGACGGTGGAGATGACTTCGCAGCCGCCGCCGATTGTCGCGCCGATGCCGTCGGAAGCGCCTGACGCGATGGAGATCAAGGAGGACGTGCCGCCGTCGCTGTACGATCAGATCTTGCTGACGCGATTCCGGCGGAAGGTGGAGGACGGCATAGTCCAGTGGTGGGAGCCGTGGACGGGGCGGCTGGCGGCATCGACGGACATCGTGCATGACGCGAAGGATCGCAGCGTTTTCCTGGCGGAGGGGCGCGTGCGCCGTAACTGGGCGAAGGATGAAGTGCGGCTGGATGCGCGGTATGAATTTCGTGAGGAAAACAACATCAAGACGGTGGATTTGATCAAGGGCACGGGGCTATGGCGTCATGATTTGAGCACGCGGATTTTCGGCTCTTATCGTCCGTTACTGGAGCGCGACAAGGTGAACTCGAATGGGTTTCAGCCGTTTCCGTACGTGTTGTTGCAGCAGCAGGTGGGCGTGGGTGTGCATCTGTTGCGGCGCGAGCGGATCAAGGTGCGCGCGGGTGTGGCCGAGAATTTTTTCAACGTATGGGCGATTCACAACAGGGAGGAAAAATCGTACGAGCACGTGGAGTCGTTGTTCTTCGAGGCCGAGGCGACGTTGCCGTGGCGCATCACGATCACAGAGCGCGGTGTGTGGTACTATTCGCTCAAGGATGCCACGCAGGGATGGGAGAATGAATTTGAGTTCTCCAAGAAGTTGACGGATTCGCTGAGCTTGGGCGTCCGCCACGAGTTTCGTCAGAACAATCCGGATCAGCGCGTGCAGGATTATGAACGGCTGCGGTTTTTAATCGGGTACGATTTTTGAATGAGGGAAGGGGCGCAGAGATGAAGGCGGAGTTTTAATCTGGAACTCAGGAAGGCTGGAGGCGGAGTGATGCGGGACACGCTTGGGTCTCAAGCGTGATAGGTGGCCTGGCGGACGACACGGAGGTCGTCCCTCCATTCAAGACACGAGTCTAGTGGATGCGCGGATCAGGCTTCGCACTTCAGGACGTACACGGCGCCTTTTTCGCTGCCGATGGCGAGGTAGGCGTCGTCGGGGGACCATGCGATCTTCGTGGCGGCGGCGGGCATCTTGATGGTGGCGCGGAGCGGTTGTTTTCGCTCGGGGCTCCAGAGCATGAGGGTGCCGTCTTGTGAGGCGGTCGCGAGGACGCCGAATTTTTTCTGGAAGGCGACGGCGCAGACTTTGGTGTCGTGCGGGAGCATGGCGGGTTCACGGCCTTCGGGGCCGGCGCCGAGGCAGTCCCAGATGCAAGCGTCGTTTCCGCCGCTGGTGGCGAGCCAGCGGCCGGTGCGGTCGAAGGAGAGTTCCTTCACTTTGCCTTCGTAGCCGCTCATGTGGAATTCCTGGTCTTCCTCGGGGAGCCAGAGGTGGACGCTTGGGTCTTGGTTTCCGGATACGAGCCAGCGGCCGTCGGAGGACCAGACGAGGGCGTGGATGCCGTTGGCGTAGGCGAATTCTTTTTGAGCGACGTAATCATCGGCGTCCCAGAGGCAGACGCCGCCGAAGTAGGCGGCGGCGAGGGCGCCGCCTTGAGGGTGCCACGCGATGGCGGAGAGGGTTTTCGGGGCTGACTTGAAGCGGTGGCGGATGGAGGCGTCGGCGTTGAGGAAGGTGAGGTCGCGGCCGGCGGAGGCGGCGAGGATCGGAGCGGCGTTTTCAGCTGTGGGGCGCCAGGCGAGGTGTTCGACCCAAGCGGTGCCGAGTTCGGCGGTGGCGGTGTGCTGGCCGGCGGCGGTGTCCCAGAGTTTAGCGGCGCCGTCCTGGCCGCCGGTGGCGAGCGTTGCGGCGGAAGCCGGTTTCCAGGCGAGGCAGTTGGTGCCGTCGGTGTGGCCGGGGAGTTCGTGGAGTTTCGCGCCTTTGACGGAATCGAAGAGTGACACAGGGCCGGAGGCCGAAGCGGCGGCGAGTTGGGTGCCGTCGGGGGACCACGCGAGGTCGATCACGTAGTCATCGAGGACGGCGGCCCAGTGTTTGGTGAGGTTCATCGGCAATCCGCAAAAACGCGGAGATGCAGGGAAACGCCAAGCGGAATTTTCGCCAGTCAGAGAGCCAGCGAGGCGAGAAGCAGGCGGAGTTCGTCGTCGATGTCGGAGTCGCGGGCGACGGTGTGGGCGATTTCGGCGCGGAGGAGCTGGCGGTAACGTTGACGGAGGCGGTGGAGGGCGACGCGGATGGCGGGCTCGGTCATGTTGAGTTTGGCGGCGAGATCGGCGTGCGCGATGTCGGCGCGGCGACCGGCGAGGTGGGGGCTGAGGGCGTCGAAGAGGGCGGTGCGGTTGGTGGCGATGTGTTCGTCGCGTAGGCTCGTTGTGACGCGAGCGAGGAGGGCGAGGGCCCAGGCGCGGTCGAAGGCGCGGTCAGGCGGGAGATCGGACGACGGTGTTTGCGCGAAGGCGGTTTCGGCGGCTTGCGTGTCGAGCGGGGTGAGAAGGTGCGCGCCGCGTTTTTCGGCACGGGCGTGATCACGGAGGTCAGCCAAGTAGTGGTTGAAGCTGCCGAGGAGGAAGGCGCGGAAACGGCCGCGGGTGCGCTCGGCGTCGGCGAGGGATTCGAGGCGGAGGAGGCGGGCGAAGAAACCCTGGACGGCGTCCTCGGCGTCGGCGGGCGGGAGCGGGTGGCGGCGGGCGTGGGCGTAGAGGGGTTGCCAATACGTGTGGCAGAGTTCGGCGAGGGCGGCCTCGGATTTGAGGGCGTCGGAGTCGTGTGCGGCGAGGACGAGGGTCCAGCGGGTGGTGGCGAAGGAGGCGCTCACGGGGCTGGCTGTGTTTTCAGGAGCTCGTTGAGCTCGAGCTCGCGGATGGCGAGCTCGGTTTTGGCTTTGGAGAGGACTTCGGCAGTTGCCGTGCCGGTTTCCACGCGCGTATTTGCTTCGTCGAGGCGGCGTTTGGCGGACACGACTTTGATTTGGGCGCTCTTCAGCGGATCGTTGGCGAGTTCTGCCTCGAGGAGTGTGACTTCGTCCTTGGCGGCGTGGAGTTCTTCGTTCCCGACCATACCTGCTTTGTGACGCTCGCTAACTGCGGCGAGGCGGCGTTTGGCGGCGGCGATTTTTGTCTGCGTGATCTTTGATTGGTCGCCGAGGAGTTCGGCTTCGAGGATCGCGACAGTGTCCTGCGCGGCGTGGAGTTCTTCGTTGGTGCTGGTACCGGCTTCCACCCGGGTTTTGGCGAGAGCGACCAGGCTTTTCGCTTCTGCGAGTTTGAGGCGGAGAATTTCCTGTTGGGCTTCTGAGGGAAGCGCGGCGGTGGCAGCGGGAGACGGGGATTGTGCTGCGGGAAAGGTGTCGAAAGCGATTTGGTTGAAGTCGGCTTTTTTAGCCGCGTCCAAGAGCGCGATGACTTTGGAGTACTCGGTGTTGGCGGGTACTTGAATGCGGAGATGAGATGATTCGGCTGCCGGAGTTGGTTTTGCCGGTGTGGTGCTGTCGTTGGGGCGGTCGGTTGGATCGATAGAAGACGTGAGGACTGGGGGAAGTTTTGGAGAGGGTTTGTTTTCAGCGCGGTTGCTCCAGGCGATGGCGGTGGGGGCGGAGAAGAAGCCGAGGAGGGTGGCGCTGACGATGGCGAGAATGAGGGAGCGGCGGGTGTGGAGTTTGGCGGCAGTGTGGGGTTCGGCGAGGCGCATGAGGAGGCCGATGGCCCAGAGCATGAGGAGGGAGGGGAAGCCGATCAGGGTGAAGAGGGCGATGTCGGGCAGGCGGATGGGGTGGAGGCGGTGTGCGAGGAGGGTGAGCGTGTGGAGCTGGGCGAAGAAAAGCACGAGGGCGCAGGACAAGGTGGCCAGCCAGGATTGGAGGATGGCGATGAGTTGGGGGCGGCGATCGGGCGAGAGCCAGATGGCGCGGTGGGGGATGTTGATGTATTCATCGGGGAGTCGGCGCATGAGCAGGGCGGCGCCTTGGAAAAGAAGGCCGAGGCCGAGTGGGAACAGGCCGGTGAAGGCGAGGTAGCCGGACTTGCTCATGTAGCCGTCGGCGCGGCCGTTCATACCGAAGTGGCTGGCGACGGTGGCGGGCAGTTCGTCGGCGGTGGAGAAGATCCAGAGGAGGTGCAGCGCGTTGAGGAGGAGAAAGGCGGCTGCGATGAGGGGCAACGTGCGGGGTGAGGAGGCCGGGGAGCGCTTGGAAATTTTCCACAGCAGGAACGCCAGAGCTGCGAGTGCGACGAAGAGGAGGGTGAGCGTGATAGTCGTCGTGGCGGAAACGGAATTGGGGGAGTGCTGCGGATTGTTCCGGGTGTTGAAGATCACACCTCCGATCACCGAAGAGGCGGCGATGGCGATGGGAGGCTGGTCTCTACGGCTGACCAATAACTGGTTGTCGATGGGGCCAGCGGTGGTGACGCGGGCGACGTAGGTTAACGACTCGGTGTGGTGGTAGGCGACGATGTCGCCCGGGGTGAAGTGGTGGTTGAGCTTATAGACGAAGGCGAGGCTGCCGGCGGGGATCTCCGGTTCGATGGAGGAGCCTTCGATGCGGTAGGGTGCGATGACGAAGAATCGCAGCGCGAGCAGCACGAGGAGCGTGATGGGTGCGACGCGGAGGAGCCAGAACTTGAGGCGTGGATGGGAGAAGATCGCGGAAGCGCGGAAGGGCGGAAGCGCGGAAGGGTCGGAGACGGAATTGGTGGGAGAGAGCGGAACGGCGGATGAGGGGGCAGAAGCCGACGGGGACGTCGGCGCTCCCGGGGGTGTTGAGGAAGAGGCGATGGTTTCGAGGTGGGTTTTGAGTTCGGTGGCGGCGGAGTAGCGGAGGGCGGGGTTTTTCTCGAGGGCGCGGAGGACGATGGCGTCTAGGCGGATGTCGAGGTGGACGCGTTGCGAGGGGGGCTGGAGTTGTTGCGCGTCGGGGAGTTCGCCGGTGAGTAGTTGATAAAGTACGACGCCGAGTGCGTAGATGTCGGCGCGGTGATCGACGGCGGCGGGGTGGGCGCGTTGTTCGGGGGCCATGTATTCCGGCGTGCCCATTACGCGGCCGGTCTCGGTGAGACTCGAATGACCAATGGACAGTGACCAATGATCAGTGTCGGAGGTCAGGGCGGGTGCGGGGGTTTCGGACGGGCTCGGCGAGCCGTCCCTACCCGCGGAGGTGGCGGTGATTTTGGCGAGGCCGAAGTCGGCGATCTTCACGCGGCCGAGGCGGTCGATGAGGAGGTTTTCGGGTTTGATGTCGCGGTGGATGAGGCCGCGGTCGTGCGCGTATTGAAGCGCGTCGCACAGTGGTGGGACGATCGCGAGTGCTTCGCGGGGCGAGAGGCGACCGGCGGCGAGGAGCTGGCGGAGATTCAGGCCGTCCACGAACTCCATGAGGATGAAGAAGCGTCCGCTGGAGGTGTGGCCGAATTCGTAGAGGGTGACGATGCCGGGGTGATTGAGTTTCGCGAGGGCGCGGGCTTCGCGGGTGAACCGGTCGGCGAAGGACGGATCGGCGTCGAGGCCGGGGCGGAGGAGTTTTAAGGCGACGTGGCGGTCGAGGGATTTCTGGCGGGCTTTATAGACGGCGCCCATGCCGCCGCGGCCGAGGAGTTCGAGGATTTCAAGCTGGGGAAAATCGGGAGCGAGATCGGCGGGGCTGGGAGGCGGCGCGGAGTTGGAAGGTGCGGCGGGTTCGCTGGTGAGACCGGCGGCGAGCAGGCAATGCGGGCACGCGCCGAGCGGGGCATTGGCGGGAAGCGCGCGTCCGCAGTGAGGGCATTTCGCGGAGCCTGGCGTGGCGGAAGAGGGCGAGTTGGAAGTCGGAGAAGACATGTGGAGCGGAGCCGATGGCGCGAAACGCGCAGTGGCTCTTATCCATTCCTGAGGGAAGCGCGGGGAAACGTTACAGGCTAGGCTGGGAGGGAGGCGCGGGGAGGGGGTGGGCTGGGCGGCTTCGGACGGACGGCTCGGCGAGCCGTCCCTACCTTCGGAGGGCGTTTGGCGGGCGGTGATCCTCGGAGGGCGTTGGGAGGATGGGGCGGAGGCGGGCGCGTTCGGCAGTGAAGGCGTGGCCGAGCATGCGTTCGCCGCGGGCGGCGAACCAGGCGGGGTCGTCGGTCGTGGCGAAGCGGCGGGAGCCGTGGCGGGTGAGTTTCGATTCGTGCTCGGGGTGACGAGCGAGCCAGTCGGCGAAGCGGGTGGCGACGAGGGCACCCTGATCGAGAATCTCGATACCGGGCGGAATCAGGCGGCGCAGGGCGGGCAGCAAGAGGGGGAAATGGGTGCAGCCGAGGAGAATTCGTTGAGGCGGCTCGGGGCGTTCAAGCACGGGCGTGAGGGCGCGTTGGAGGAAAAATTCGGCGCCGGGGCCGCTGAGTTCACCGGCTTCCACGAGCGGGACCCAGAGCGGACAGGCTTGCTGGATGAGGGTGAGGCTGGGCGCGAGTTTGCGCAGCTCGATGCCGTAGGAGTCGGAGGTGACGGTGCTCTCAGTGGCGAGGACGGCGACGGTGCCGCTGGCAGAGGATGGCGGTGTTTCTCCGGGAATGGTGCCGGGTGGCAGGCCGATCAATGCCTCGACGGACGGGCGGACGACGCCGAGCACGCGGTGGTGGGGGCGGTGACGCGGCAGGTGGAGTTGCTGGATGTTGCGGAGGGCGCGCGCGGAGGACGTGTTGCAGGCGAGGATGACGGTGGTGCAGCCCTGCTCGAAAAGCCATTCGACGGATTCGAGCGTGAAGTCGTTGATCACATCCGGGCTGCGAGCGCCGTAGGGGGCGCGGGCGCTGTCGGCGAGGAAAAGGTAGTCGTAGGCGGGCAGCGCCTCGAACAAGGAGTTGAGCACGGTGAGGCCGCCGAAGCCGGAATCAAAAACGCCGATCATGATGTGGGTGTTGGTTTCAACGAGTGTCCTGCGGGATGAGCTGAGCGATCCTGCGGGCGGGGGCAAGGCGGGCTTGGATGGCTTGCGGAATGGAGCGCGTGGCGTTTTGTGCGGGCATGGCTTCATCCTCTCCCAAGATTCTCGCGTTTGCGGGCAGTGCACGGCGCGAGTCGCTGAATCGGAAATTACTCGCGGTGGCGGTGCAGGCGGTGCGCGACGCGGGTGCGGAGGTGACGCTCGTCGAGCTGAAGGATTTCGCGCTGCCGTTGTATGACGGCGATCTCGAAGACGCGCAGGGAATGCCGGCGGGGGCGGCGAAGCTGGTGGAGTTGATCAAGGCGCACGACGGGCTGCTGATCGCTTCACCCGAGTACAACTCGATGATCACTCCGCTGCTGAAGAACGCGATCGATTGGTGTTCGCGAGCGGACGACGATCCGTTTCCGGGGAAAGTCGTGGCGGTGGTTTCGGCGTCGCCGGGCGCGCTGGGCGGGATCCGGTCGCTGAAGATGGCGCAGCAGTTGTTGCTGCATCTCGGGTGTCACGTGGTGCCGGGAAACACGATGCTGCCGCAGGCGCACAAGGCGTTTGGGGCGGACGGCGGGCTGGCGGAGGGACAGGAGCGGACGGTGAAGTCGGTGAAGGCGCTGGCCGGGGCGTTGGTGGAGACGGCGCGGAAGCTGAGCGGGAAAAGCTGAGCGAAGTGGCGTTGAGGGCCGGAGGGCTGGTGCGAAGAGGGTTGAAGCTTGTTGGAAAAAGAAAACGCACGAACCGGCCCGTGCGGGCGATTCGTGCGTGGAGTTCTCTTATGCTGGCGGTGGTTTTGGCGGCGGTGTTGAGCGATGAATAGCTTACTTCAAGACGGCGGCGTGGAAGGCGGTCCAGTCATCGAGGGCGTTGAGCTCGGGGGCGGAGCCGACCACGGAGCCGTCGTCGGGATAGCCGGCGGCTTTGAGGATCGAGGCGCGGGTTTCGTCGTTGTGATGGAAGCCGAGGATGGCGGTATTGAGTTTCTGGATGGAGGCGCGGCTGAGCTTCACGCCGGGCTGGGCTTTAACCCAGGCTTCGAACTCGGAGTAGGTGGGGCGTTTGTCGGTGACGAACTTGGTCAGGGCATCGGCATTGAGGCCGAGTCCGTTGATGACCATGGAGTCGTAGCCGCCACCGATGGCTGGATAACCGGCGGCGAGTTTACCGCGCGCGCCGAGGGAAACTTTTTGCCAGAGGCGGGGGAGGTGCAACACGCCGAGCGGGCCGGAGACGTGGCATGGAATCAGGGGAATGAAGGTATCGCTCATGGGTTTTTATTTAGGACTGACACGCCGCGCGATGAAAGGAACCCGGGTCGCCCGCGGCGTGGCGAAGAGAGTTTTGGAAAAAGAGAAAACGCGTGGGGTGGAAGCGTGGGTGAAGATCGGGGCTTTTCAAGCGAGGCGAGGAGATTGACGGGAGGTGTGCAGCGGGAGTGAGACGGTTGCGGGAGAGTAGCGGCTTTCCGGGGATCGATGCTCAACGGCCTCAGGCGAGCTGAGGCCCTACATGAGGCGGACGGGGAGATTTTCCAGGGAGCGGTGGAGGGGGGCGAGTTTGCCGCGGCTGGTGATGCCGAGTTTGCGGAAGATGCTGCGCAGGTGGGTGCGCACGGTGCTTTCGCTGACGCCGAGTTTGCGGACGATCTCGGGGTTTTTGTGGCCGGCGGCGGCGAGGCGGGCGACTTCGCGTTCGGTGGCGGTGAGCTTGGAGAGCTCGGTGAGCGCGTGGGCGGACTCGTGGTGTTCGTGCGCGGGCCGGGAAAACTGGAGGACGAACGACGGCTGTAGGGAACGACCGGAGACGGGCTCGACGAGCTGGAGCGTGGCTTGGAGGCCGGGCTCGGAGGGGTGATCGAGGCGGCGGATGGCCTGGAGCTGGGCGACCGTGTTGGTCTGGACGGCGGTTTCCCAGTCGGCCTTGAGGGCTTTGCAGGCGGCGCGCAGGTCGGGCGGGAGTTGCGGGGAGCGGCTGGTTTTGAGGGAGCGGGCGGCGGAGGCACCGAGACGCCAGACGGCAAGGGCTTCGCGAGCGGGGGTATTGATGTATTGGATAGCGAGATCCCAATCGAGCGAGGCGATGGAGAGCGGGAGGGCGTGGACGGTGTGTTCGAGGGAGCGGTGGGCGGCGGCGTTTTTTTCGGAGGCGAGGAGGCGGTTGACGGCGGCGTTGACGAGCGGGTGGAGTTCACGGAGCAGGCGCATTTCCTTATTGGTGATGTCGCCTTGAGCCTCGGTGCGGATGAGGGAGAGCTGGCCGATGAACTCGCCGGTGTCGGACCAAAACATGAGGCCGGCGGAGTAGCGCCAGCCCTCGGGCTTCATGAATTGTTCGTAGAAGGGGAGTCCGGGGAGAGCTTCGGCGGGGAGGTCATCGCTCATGCGCATGACGGGCGCGCCGGGGTTTTTGGCGAGCAGCGGACCGAGGGGGGCGACGGCGTTGAGGCGGACGAAGTAGTTATCCGGGTCGGGGACGGAGAGCGTGGTGCGGAGGAAGACGGGCATGGTGCCGAGGCAGGGCAGGCCGACCAGCGTGTGGAAGACCGGCATGGCGGCGCGCAGGAGCTGGTTGGAGGCGAGCCAGACGTCGTTGGGGGTGACGGCGCGCTGGAGGGCGACGAGGGCGTTGAGCGTGGTTTCTGGATACGACATGCGACGGAAGGTGGTGCGGGTTGGTAGCAGGCCGTGTGCGGGCATCGACTTAAATCCCCGGCAATATCGTCGGATCGGACGATAGGCGGTGCGCGGGGCAGGCGCTACAATCCGGCGAATTTCTTTCATGAAAACCGCCCCACGCGCCCTCGTAGTCATTCCTCTTCTTGGCGCATTGATTGCCCCGCTTTCAGGGATCGCGCAGACGCCGAAGATTCCGAGCGTACCGTCCGCAGAGACGATTTCGAAGAACGCGGCGGCGGCTGAAAAAGCCGAGGCGGCGCAGAAAGCTGCCGAGAAGGCAGCGGCTGCCCAGAAGGCGGCAGATAAAGCGGAAGCGGCTAAGAAGGCGGCTGAAACGGCTGCTATCGCGCAGAGGTCCGCTGAGAAAGCCGCTATCGCACAGAAAGCCGCGGAGACGGCCGTGATCGCGCAGAAATCTTCGGAGAAAGCGACAGAGGCACAAAAGGCTTCGGATAAAGCGACGGCGGCGCAGCAAGCGGCTGAAAAGGCAGCCGCTGCACAGAAGGCGGCAGAGACTGCGGCGAGCGCGCAAAAGTCGGCCGAGAAAGCGGCTGTTGCTCAGAAGTCCGCAGAGAGTGCGTTGATCGCGCAGAAATCAGCGGAAAAAGCTGCGGCTGCACAGAAGGCGATGGAAACGGCAGTCGTTGCGCAGAAGTCTGCGGAAAAGGCGGCGGGCGTGCAGAAGACTGCGGAGAAAGCCACGGCGGCTAGCGGTGCGACGGAGAAGGCGGCGGCGAGGCAGGCGGCGGTGGAGAAGTTGAACGCGGTCAGCAAAACGGCGACGCAGGCGGAGACGGCGCAGAAGGCGTCGGAGCGCGCGGCGAGTGCGGCTGCTGGAAAGACGGTGGCACCGGCTCCGGAAGTTGTCCGTATCCGGGCGTTGAATCAGCCGGCGGGAGCGAAAGGCAAAGACGGGGCGGCGACGCGGGAAATTGTTGTTACTGGAGAGCCGCGCAATCCGATCGCGGAGCGTGAGGCGAAGGAGGCGGCGGCGCGCGGGGCGGGCGATTTGGTGAAGGCTCCGGTGGTGAAGGAGTCTGTGGCGGACGAGGAGCGGCGGCTGGTGAAGGACACGGTGCGCGATGGGCTCGCGAATTTAGAAGTGGCGCCGGAAGTGGCCAGCAAACTAGCGGATGATTTTGTCGATCCCGATAAGGCGGAAGGAGCGAAGGATCGCGTCGGCGTAATCGCGGACGCATCTGTCGATTTGCAGCTGGTCGCGGTGAGCGATGAGAAACGGAAGGAGGTCATCGATGCGGTGAGCCGGAGCAAAGATCCTCAGGGGACGGCGGACGAGAAGGTGGGCGAGGCGGCGACGGAGGAAGTTTTTGGGAAGGATGTCGCAAAGCTGGTGCCGGGCGAGAAGCGCGGGCAGTTCCGTGAAGTTTTCAAGCGCCTCGCCGATGTGCGGGGAGGACTGGAGGTCATCGGTGGCGATCCGGATGATCCGGAGGTCGTGGCGGCGGTGAAGGAAGGAGCGGAGCGCGGAATCACGACGAAGGAGGAGTCGCGCGAGTTGTTTGAGCGCGCGGGGCAGAAGGTGCTGGATCGCCAGGGGTTTTCACCGGCAAAGGAGGGCGAGAGTTTTGATGCGCGTCTGGCGCGTCTGGCGAAAGAACAGGAGGCCGAGATGGCGGCGATCCGGGCGGCTCAAGCGGCGAAGGCGGCGGCTGCGGCGGCGAAGGCGAGATTGGGGAAAGGAACGCCGACGCTCGGGGACTCGATCACGCAGGGGGCGGCGGGCTCGTCGGCAGTGGGACGCAGTGTCTCGGTGCGCGTGGAGGTGGCGGTCGGTGGAGGCAAGGGCCGGACGAGCGGCGCGGGGAACGCGGCGCAAGGGACGGGCACGGACGCGTCGAGAACGACGGGGACCGGCGGGCGTTTTCAATCGGATCTGGCGAGCAGTCGTTTAGCGGCGGATACAGGCGGGACGTCTTCGGCGGCCAAGCCGACTACGGGACGGGCTGATGCGGCGCTGCCGGGCACGGCGACACCGCCCACGACCTCCGCGCCGACTGCGCCTGGGGCGCTGGAGCAGGGAACTGGCGTGAATGGCTCGCAGACGCCGGTAGCCAACGCTCCGACCGCGCCTGTGTCGGGCAGTGGGTCGGGAACGCCGAACTCGACGGTGAGTTCGCCGGCCAACGATATTGTGGTGGGTGGCGGTCAGGGGTCGTCTTTTGGCGGGCATTTCCAAAGCCCGGATGGGAACACGGGCGGCGATCTCACGTTTAATCCTGATGGTACGTTTTCGGGCACGGTCACGACGGTGACGCGGGATGCTTCGGGCAACATCACGAGCTCCACTCAAACCGGCATGGTGGGCACGTGGGGCGTCGATGCTAACGGCAACGTGGTCGTGACGAGCGCGACGACCACGCCGTCGACCTCGTCGAATAACAACCAGAGCACGCCGCCTGCGTCGGGAAATCAGAGCAACGGTACAGGCACGAACAATGGCAATAGTTCCGAAACCAGCAGCGAGGATGATGACGACGATGACGATGATGATGACAAAGACGATCCGCCGCCGCCTGCTGACGAAACCAAGACCGAGGAAGCGCCTGCAGAGGAAACGACTGAGGCGACGACTGAAGCGGCCACCACGCCGAACCCGATGGATATTGGCGGGGGCGATCCGTCGCAGCTTTTCATCAGCACGGGCGGCAAGCTCGGCGGGCAGGAAGCGCGGAGGCAGCAACGCGCGCTCGAACTCGCGGGCAGCGGCGGTGGTGCGGGCGGGCCGAATGCGACGGACAAAGGCTCGTCGGGTGTCTTGCTGACTCCGGAAGAGCAGGCGAATGCGGCGCGTCTGATCGGAGTGAAAACGGGCGGTGCGGTGACGAACCCGAATCCGCTCGATGGCGGCACGGTGACGATCACGCAGCGTGATCTGGATGAACTTTATCTGCGCGGAAACGGTGGCGCGAAAGGACCGACCGACGCGACTCCACCCGCTCTGCCGCAAGATCCGAATAGTCCGCTGGGTGGTGTGCCGGGGATCGTCGCTCCGGGTGGTGGCACGCGCGTGAACGCGCAGGTGCCTGCGGCCGCGGTTCGTGTGGATGCGGACAAGGCGAAGGTGAATGTCGATGCGCAGATCAAGGAGAGCGTGAAATGAGTACCCTCTCTTTTTCGTCCCGCTTAGTTTTTCCACGCATGAAATCGTTCGGCGTACTGCTCGTTCTCGCATCTCCGCTGAGCCTCTTGGCCCAGCCCGCGTCGTCTGCGGCGCTCGAAGCGCTGGGGCGTCAGGATCTGACGGGGCAAGGGACGTTTCATCGCATCGGGTTGATGCGTTTGCAGGAAGACACGGTCGCTGTGCTCGGAAAAATCAAGGAGCGTGTGAGCGGTCAGGTGCGCGCCAACACGATGCTCTTCGCCTCGGATAATATCTTCAACACGCCGGACGCGGAGGTCGCGGACCAGCAGCTCGCGGAGTTTATCGGCGCGAGCGTGAAGGTGAAATTTCTTGAAGAGCTGACGCTCAACACGAGCTACGACTTCGCGTTTTTTCGTCACAACGACGATGCGAACAGCGGCAGCGATTTCGACACGCGGACGTTTCGCCAGCAGCTCAACTATGAGACTTCGATCCTGGCGGGAAAAGTGGCGGTGGGGATTCCGCTGACGTGGCAGCACTCGCAGGTTTTCGCGGCGGGCGAGAACGATGCACTGGCGAAGACGTGGACGTATGGAAGCGGCGTGGAGCTGACGTGGTTTCGCAGCAGCCGGGTGCTGCCGACGTTTTCGTACAATTACTTTTTGTCCGACCCGAAGATCGGCGCGGGCAAACACAAACATGACTTCAACCTCGGCGTGACGTTCATCCCGCTGACGGGGACGCGGCTTTTTATCAGCCCGTCGGTCCAGTACAGCCACGAGGATTTCAAGAAGAGCGAGCGCACAGATGATGCGTGGACGCCGACGCTCGCGGTGAGCTGGGGCCCGCTGTCGTTTTTCGCGATCGACGCGGTGGCGAGTTATACGGATTCGCGGTCGAGCAACGCGGCGGCGGAGTTTGAGGCGCTCACGGGGACGCTGTTTGCGCGGTTGTTTTGGAAGTGGTGAGTGGAGCGTCCGCTGCGCGGCTAGGACGGCGCAGATATCTAGATCGTTGGTGAGCCGGCTCGATCCGTGGATCACGCCCGCGTAACCGCCACGACGACGCAATGAGTTTCGCATCAGCGAAGCGTTCAAGCAGACGGTACAAGCTTTGATGGGCGCGACCGGCTTCTCTCTAGGCTAGCATGAGTTCCAGCGCCGACTCGTGCCGCAACGCGCGCTCTTGAGGAGTGAGCGCGAGATTGGAGTCGAGTAGGCTTAGATCGAAAGCTGCTCGGCGCGCTTCTTCGAGGGCGTCGTCGGGCTTTATGGTTTTCACGCTGGGGAGCTCATGACCTTTTCCAACGATATTTTCGGCGAGCTCAGATTCGAGATGTGGAGGGGACCAGATGCTACCGCAGGCGCACGGGGTATTCAATGCGAGCTGTACGCTCACGAATGAGAGGACGTTGAAGTAGGTGAAGGCGCTGGCAGTCTTCACGAGAGAGCGGGGCAGCTAGCTTCCTAAAAGTGCTCCAATGTTTCGTCAGAATTTATTCTGAATCTGCCGCCCGCTATCTGATGAACTAGCTTCAACGCATCCATGTAACTGCATGACGGGCCGCACCACCCCATGATCGTGTTCGCCAAGATACCAATGGTCTTTGGACGATCCTCAATTCTCACGGAGGTTAGGGCGGTAACGGCAATGGACCCCCACCTAAGTGATCCGCTGAGCGATCTGATTTCGACCTGTGGGCGATCAAAATTTTGCGGCCGATCAAGGAAGCCACGCAGAGAATCGAATCGGTGCGCATATCCGCCGTCTGACAGAATTCGGGAAACGAGGGAATCGAAGCCTTTGTCGGCAGAAATGATAAATAGCTGAGATTTGGGATCTCTGCAGAAGAATAACCCTGCTTGGAACGCTAGCTGGAAATCGAGTGCATTGGGGCCGGTTGATGTGCATCTCCGGATGCGTACTCCACCCCGAAAAACGGGAGACATTTTATCGATCCATTGCTGCTCGTTTACATTTTGATTTTTACCGCAGAAAATCACCAAATCCGCTGGAAAGTTTCTAGCGTTGTGGCTGTCCAGTCGATGGACGTTCTCGAAATCAACTAGCACGTAAGTAGGCGGGGTCATGTAATTACCCGACTACATCGTCACAAGCCGGCGTCCTGTTACAGGTTACGTTGTCAGGCAGAGTTTGAAGCCTTCGTTCAGGGCGGCGCGGTCGAGGTTTTTGCCGATGAAGACGAGGGTGTTGGTGCGGGCGTCTTTGCCCCATTCGCGGTCGAACTTGGCGTCGAAGAGCATGTGGACGCCTTGGAAGACGAGGCGCTTGTTGGAGCCTTTCACGCTGAGGACCCCTTTCATGCGGTAGATGTCGTTGCCCTTCGTTTTGAGGAGTTCGCCGATCCACTCATTGAGCTTCTTCCCGTCGAGGTCGCCGGGCGTGCTGATGCCGACGGAGGAGACGTCGTCTTCGTGCGAGTGGCTGTGTTGAAAGTCGCGTTGCCAGTCGGGCTTCACGGTTTCGCTGCCGATGTGGATGTGGAGCGGGTGGTCGCCGCAGCCTTCGAAGACGAGGTAGTGGCCGTCGGCGGGCGCGTGGATGAGGTAGCGGCCGCACTCTTCGTTGAGGACGAGGCGCTGGAGTTGCGGGCCGGCGGTGAAGGTGTCGCCGTCGAGCACGCGGTTTTCCCAGTCGGAGAAGGTGACGACGGCGGTCTTGATGGCGGCGTCGATCACGGGCTGTTCGAGCGAGGTGATGGGGAGGACAACGACATCGAGTTCGTTGGGGTTGCCGTGGTGGTGATGGGCGTGCGCGTGGCCGTCTTCGCCGTGGGCATGATCGTGATCGCCGTGATCATGGTCGTGGCCCTCGCCGTCGTGATCGTGGTCGCAGTGGCCGATGACGAGTTCGTGAGCGCCCTCGGTAAGCGGGTAGGCGCCGGCCCACTCGAACGGGTAGTCGGGTTCGAGGAATTGCGGGTCGAGCTCGGTGGCGCGGGAGAGGTTGAAGCCGCCGACGTTGAGAACGGCGGAGAGCGGGACGTTGGCGTTTTGCGCGCGGTGGATTTTGGCGGCCGCATTCATTTTCCGGATGCGGGCTTCGAGTTTTTCCAGGTCGGCGGGGGCGACGAGGTCGGTCTTGTTGAGGATGAGGACGTCTGCGAAACCGATTTGTTTTTTGGCCTCGGGGGAATCGTCGATGTGCTGGAGGATGTGCTTCGTGTCGACGAGGGTGACGATGCCGTCGAGGCGGAAGCGGGTGCGCATCTCGTCGTCGGTGAAGAAGGTCTGGGCGACGGGGCCGGGGTCGGCGAGGCCGGTGGTTTCGATGAGGATGCCGTCGAGGCGGTCCTTGCGCTTCATGAGGCGGCCGAGGATGCGGATGAGGTCGCCCCGGACGCTGCAGCAGATGCAGCCGTTGTTCATCTCGAAGATTTCTTCGTCGCTTTGGATGACGAGCTGGTTGTCCACGCCGACTTCGCCGAACTCGTTTTCGATGACGGCGATTTTTTTGCCGTGCTGCTCGGTGAGGATGCGGTTGAGCAGCGTGGTTTTACCGGCGCCGAGGAAGCCGGTGAGGACGGTGACGGGGATGGGAGCGTTGGCGTCGGACATGGTGAGGAAGAGTGAAGGGTGAAAAGTGAAGAGTGAAAGACGGAAGGGAAGAAAGTCGGAAGCGGAGTCGGAGCGTGTCGCTGGTGCAGGGCGAAGGCGCGCAAGCAACGGCAGGGGGGCGAGGGCGTCAAGGGGCGGGGCGAGGACGGCGTGCTTGCGTTGAGCGGTGTGAGCGCATGAGCGTGGGGGAGCTTTCGATGAAAAACTCCACCACGGGCAGCGGCGATGCGGCGGCGAAGAATGGGATTTTGATTTTGCACGCGACGGCGGGTGCGGGTCACACGCGGGCGGCGCAGGCGATCGGGGCGGCGCTGAAGGCGCGGGGCGAGGCGTTTCAGCTCGTGGACATCCTGGACTGCACGCCGGCGCTTTTCCGGCGGATGTATGTGAAGTCGTACATCGATCTGGTGCAGAAGGCGCCGGAGCTGTGGGGGTATTTATACGACCGGATGGATGTTGTGCGCCCGGCGACGAGCAAGCGGGTGAAGGCGCGGCTGGCGTTTAATCAGCTGAACAGCCAGCCGTTCAAAAAGCTGCTCAAGGAGAGCGCGCCGAGGGCGATCGTGTGCACGCATTTTTTGCCGCTGGAGCTGCTGTCGGATTTGAAGGGGCGCGGGAAGATCGACGTGCCGGTGCACGCGGTCGTCACGGATGTGAGTCCGCATGCGTTGTGGGTGTATCCGAATATCGATTGTTATCACGTTGCGACGGCGTCTGCGGCGCGGGAGCTGGTGCGGAAAGGTTATCCCGCGGAGAAGATTCGCGTGACGGGGATTCCGGTCGATCCGGTGTTCGCGGAGCGGACGGCGGGGCCGGCGGCGCGGGCAAAACTCGGGCTGCCGGAAAAGCCGACGGTGCTGTTGTCGTCGGGCGGATTCGGCGTGGGGCCGATGGTGGAGGCACTAGAGTCGTTTCGCGCGAGCAGCGCGGAGATTTCGCTCGTGGTGGTGGCGGGGAAGAATGCGGAGCTGGAGAAGAAATGCCGCGAAGTGGCGAAGACGTTGCGCGTGCCCGTGACGGTGCATGGGTTCGTGACAAATATGCACGAGCTGATGGATGCGGCGGATCTGATTGTGACGAAACCGGGCGGGCTCACGACGACGGAGGTGCTGGCGAAGGGGAAGCCGATGGCGCTGGTGTCACCGATCCCGGGACAGGAGCAGCGCAACTGCGAATATCTGCTCGAGGCGGGCGCGGCGGTGCGGCTCTACGATGTGGGCGACGCGGCGTTTTACCTGACGGGGTGGCTGGCCGATGCAGAGCGCATGAAGCGCATGACGGCGGCGGCGAAGGCGATCGCGAGGCCGAGAGCGGCGAACGATATCGCGGGGGCGTTGCTGGGCGGGGTGTGAGTGGAGTCTAAACTTTCATGACGCGGAAAAAACTCACGGCGGCGCTTATTTTTTCATCACTGGTTCTCATGACGACGACAGCGGTAACGGCGGACGACGAGTTGCACACGATCGTGGACGATGGCTGGGTGGGGGCGCAGGGATTTCATTTTTCGGGGAGACTGACCGAAGTGCGGCGTGGTGCGGAGAAAGGCGCGAGCAAGTGGAGCGCGTTTTATCGGAGCACGCGGATGCTTTTCACGAGTGGAGAGGAAGGCGCGGTGACATGGCGCGTAGGAAAGATGGAATGGACGACGCGGGCGGACGATCACGGGTATTGGGAGCTGACAGCGAATACGCCGCTGGGGCTGGCGCCGGGCTGGCATGAGATCGAGGCGGTGCCGGCGGCGAGTGGTCCGGCGGGCGTGCTGGTGCCTGATCCGCGCAATGCGCTCGGGCTCATCTCGGATATCGACGACACGATTCTGGTGAGCGAAGTGCTGAGTAAGCGGCGGTTGCTCAGCAACAGCCTGATGGTGCCTGCGGAGGAACGCAGCGCGGTGCCAGGGCTGGCGGATCTTTACCAGCGGATCGCGAAGAAGAATCCGGCGCCGGAATCGACACCGATTTTTTATGTATCCGGTTCTCCGCGTCAGCTGACGGACAGCATCCGGCGGTTTTTGAAAGTGAACGGGTTTCCGCGAGGGGTGCTCCAGTTGAAGGAGATCTCGACGGAGCGGGGCGATTCACTGAGTGACACGCCGACGTACAAGCGGAAGCACATCGACAGGATTCTCGCGGCGTTTCCCGGGGTGAAGTTCATGTTGATCGGGGATGACGGGGAGCATGATCCGGAGATTTTCGCGGCGGTCGCGGAGAAATATCCGGAACGTGTGGAGGGTGTGTGGATCCGGCGGGTGCATGATGATCTGACGCGGGCGAAATTTACGGGGCAGCGGGATCTGACGGAGTTGCTGGTGGTGGAAAAGACGGAGTGAGACGGGGCGTGGCGGGGATTTTTTAACCGCGAATCGACGCGAATGGTGGAGCTTCGGAGTGGGTCACAGATGGCACGGAGCGCGGACACAGAGAACACAGCGCTCGGAATTGGAGGAGAACGGGTACGATAGCGTTGTGAGGAGTAATGAGAGACGGGGGGACCGCTCACTGCGCGCTCGCGGCAACGGAGGAGAGGATCGCGCTAGGGGCGGGGAAACTACGAACCTTACAAAACTGTAAGGTTCGCGAAAGGGGCGGGCAATGGGGATGTGGGATAGTGGGCTCACTTCCCGATCAACTCTTCATGAATCTTCCCGTTATGAACTCCACATCCAGTCCTTCATTTTCCAGCCGTCGCAAGGTTTGGTCGACGGCTGGTTTGGTTGCAGCAAGCGGTCTCACGTTGTCTGTGGTTGCGTGGGCCGCTGGTGATCAGGGTAAGCAGCAAGTGTCCGTGAAAATTGATGAACAGCCGCTGGCTCGCTCAGGGGTGGGCGAGTCGGCGAGCTATTCACCGGTGATCAAACAAGTCGCGCCCAGTGTGGTGAGCGTGAAAGTCATTGCTCGCGGCAAAGAAATTTCCGCCGAAGAGCTCCCGCCATTTCTTACCGATCCGCGTTTCCGCCAGTTTTTCGGAACGCCTTATGGGTTGGATGAAGGTCAGGGAAATCAGGGTCGGCGTCAGGGCCAAGGTCGGCAACTGCCGCGCCGTCCAGACCAGCAGGGCGAAGGCTCGGGCGTGGTGGTCAGCGCCGATGGTTACATCCTCACGAACAATCACGTCGTGAACGGCGCGGACGAAATCAAAGTTTCCTTTAACGACGGTCGGGAGCTCACGGCGAAAGTCGTGGGCACCGATCCGAAATCCGACCTGGCCGTGATCAAGGTCGATGCGAAAGATCTTCAAGCGGTGGTGTTCACCGACAGCGACAAAATCGAAGTGGGCGACAAGGTGCTCGCGATCGGAAATCCGTTTGGCCTGAGCCAGACGGTGACGAGCGGCATGGTGAGCGCGCTGGGTCGCGCGACGATGGGGCTCGATTACGAGGATTTCATTCAGACGGATGCGGCGATCAATCCGGGTAACTCGGGTGGTGCGCTCATCGATGTGAAAGGCCGTCTCGTGGGCATCAATACGGCGATCTATAGCCGCTCGGGTGGATTTCAGGGAATCGGTTTTGCGATCCCGGCGAATCTCGCCCGTACGGTGATGGAGCAGCTCGTGGCCAATGGCAAAGTGGTGCGCGGTTATCTCGGTGTCACGATGCAGCCGATCGATGCGGGGCTGGCCGAACAATTCTCCCTCAAGAGCAAAGAAGGCGTGATTGTGGCTGAAGTTGTCCAAGGCAGCCCGGCGGCCAAGGCCGGGTTGGAATCGGGCGATGTGATCACGAAGTTCCAAGGCAAAGACGTGAAGGATGCACGCGCGCTGAAATTCAGCGTGGCGAATATTGCTCCAGGCACGAAGGTCGCGGTTGAAGTTCTTCGTCAGGGTAAGACCGAGAAGCTTGAACTCAAAGTAGGCGAGCAGCCGAAAGACATGGCGCTGGCGGCTCGTGGTGGCGCGACTAAATCCGAAGGCACGCTGAATGGTGTGGGCGTGGCCGACATCGAACCGGCAGCGCGTCGTGAGTTTGGAATTTCCTCCCGTGTGCAAGGTGCGCTGGTGACGGAAGTGGAGCCGACGTCGGCTGCCGCGGCGGCTGGTCTGCAGCCCGGCGATGTGATCCAGGAGATCAACCGCGAACCGGTGCGCACGGCGGAAGATGCGGTGAAACTCACCGAGAGCAACGAGTCGAAAAAGACTTTGCTCCGCGTGTGGAACCGACAGGGCACGCGCTTTGTCGTGGTGGATGAAACTGAATCCTCCTGAGAAAAATTTCAGTGTCCTGTGATGCAAGAAACAGGGTGCTGTGTTGAAGTGATGGCCGCCCCGGATCGTGAAAACGGTCCGGGGTGTTTTTTTGAAGAAGTCGAACGCGTGATTTCGGAAACGCGGGAGATGTCGAACAGGCGGGACTCTCCCTACCTTTCCGAACCAGCGGGTTGGATAACCCCCTCTCCGTTTCGAACCAACGCGCCGGGACGGCGCGTTCCACCTTTGGCTTTCCTTCGGTGAATGCATCCAATCAAAGTATTTCCGTGCGCATTCTCATTGTTGAAGACGACGCCAAGATCGCCTCCTTCGTAGTCAAGGGCCTGAAGCAGGAAGGGTATGCCGTGGATCACGCGCCCGATGGCGACACGGGGCTGACGCTCGCGGGGATGACACCGTATGATGCGGCGGTGGTGGATGTGAATCTGCCGGGGCTCGATGGGCTCAGTCTGGTGAAGCGGTTGCGGATGACGCATCTGACGATGCCGGTGTTGTTCCTCAGCGCGCGTTCGAGTGTGGAAGATCGCATCAAGGGATTGCAGGCGGGCGGGGACGATTATCTGACGAAGCCGTTTGCGTTCGCGGAGCTGACGGCGCGGTTGCAGGCGTTGATCCGGCGCTCGACGCGGACGCCCGAGGCGACTCGGCTCACCGTGAATGGTGTGGAGATGGATCTGATGTCACGGACGGTGACGGTGGGCGGCGAGTTGGTGGAGTTGCAGCCGCGGGAGTTTTCGCTGCTGGAATATCTGCTGCGCAATCCGGGGCGGCCGGTGACGAAGACGATGATTCTGGAGCACGTGTGGGACTATAGTTTCGATCCGCAGACGAATGTCGTGGACGTGTTGATGTCGCGGTTGCGGGCGAAGGTGGACCCGGACAAGACGCGTATCGAGACGGTGCGGGGTGTGGGTTATGTTTTCAAACGAGGGACGTGAACGAGGCGCGGAAGCACGAACGAACACACGAAGCATGACGACGTTTTCAAATTTGCGGCGGTCGGTGGCGGTGCGGCTCAGCGTGTGGTTCGCGGTGTTGTTTGCGGTGGGGTTCAGCGCGATTTTCGGGCTGCTTTACTGGCTGCTGGGGCGGCAGCTGGAGCAGCGTGAGCACGAGGCGTTGCGGCTGCGATTGCAGCAGTACTCGGCGGTTTATGCGACGCTCGGGCTAAATGGATTGAAGCAGCGCGTGGAGGAGGACAGCCGGGCGCCGTATGTGCGTTCGTTGTTCATCCGGCTGATGTCGCCGCGTGGCGTGGTGTGGATGAGCGTGCCGCCGGACTGGATCGAGCAGGATGAGAAGCGCGTGACGGTGCCGGATGCGTGGGGAGGGATGACGGAGAAGACGGAGCTGACGGTGCGCGTGCCGCTGGATGAGCAGGAGGATCTGGCGGTGTTGAACGTGGTTTTACCGGACGGGCTGCTGCTGCAGGTGGCGCGGAGCACGGACAACCGGACGGCGTTGTTGCAGCCGTTGCGGAGGATTTTCGTGTGGGTGGCGCCAGCGGTGGTGCTGGTGGGATTTGCGGGCGGGGTGTTTGCTGCGCGGCGGGCGACGAAGCCGCTGCGCGCGGTCGTCGAAACGGCGAAGCGGATCGTGCAGACGGGGGCGATGGATGCGCGGGTGCCGGAGCCGAGGCGCGACGACGACATGGCGGAGCTGGTGAGGCAGTTTAATACGGTGCTCGATAAAAACGCGGGGCTGCTGACGGCGATGCGCGAGGCGCTCGACAATGTCGCCCACGACCTGCGCACGCCGCTGACGAGCATGCGCGGCGGGGCGGAGCTGGCGCTGGCGGCTGGCGATGTGGCGGCGAAGGACGATGCTCTGGCGGATTGCGTGGAGCGGTCGGACGAGGTGCTGCGGCTGCTGCGGGCGTTGATGGAAATCTCGGAGGCGGAGGCGGGGATGTTGAAACTGAAGAAGGAGCCTTGCGATCTGGGGCAGCTCGCGCGGAGCGCGGGCGGGCTTTACGACGAGATCGCGGGGGCGAAGGAGATTTCGTTGAGCATCGAGGTCGCGGATACGCCGGTGCTGGCGGATGCGACGAGGCTGCGGCAGGCGGTGGCGAATCTTATCGATAACGCGATCAAGTACACGCCGGACGGCGGGCGCGTGGCGGTGACAACGGAGCGCCGGGAGCGCGAGGCGGTTTTAATCGTGAAGGATTCGGGGCCGGGCGTGCCGGAGGCAGAGCAGGCGCGGATCTGGGAACGGCTTTATCGCGGGGACCAGAGCCGTTCGCAGAGCGGACTTGGGCTGGGGCTGAGTCTGGTGCGCGCCATCGTGGAGGCACACGGTGGACGCGTGAGTGTGCGGAATGCGCCGGAGGGCGGGGCGGTGTTTGAGGTGGGGCTGCCCCTGGGGTGAGCGAGCCCGCGCCGCGTATTCGGCGGGCGGGCACGCGTGTACGGCGGGCTAAGGCCGGGGACTCGACGGTTTCGCGAGGATTACGCAGAGCTCGCTTCCGAGCGACGGGACGAGGGTACCCCAGAGCTGGTTGAGACGGACCCAGGCGGCGCTGTTTTCGAGGAAGAAGCCGGTGAGCCGGAAGAAGTGCGAGCCGGAGAGGAAGGCGACGTCGAGGCCGGTGTCGCGGGCGAGCTGGCGGCAGCGTTCGGGATCGAAGACCTGTTGATGGCCCCAGTCGGGACGTTCGCCTCGGGCGATGCCGCGGCGGTGCTGGGCCTCGCGGAGGCGGGCGAGCCAGCCGGGCATGGTGGGGAAGCCGAGCAGGAGGAGACCGCCTGGGCGCAGGACGCGGGCGAGTTCGCGGGCGGCGGTTTCCGGGGAGCGCAGGTGTTCGAAGACGTGTAGGCTGACGATGGCGTCAAAGCTGGCGTCGGCGAAGGGCAATGGTTGTTCGAGGTCTCCTGATACAAGCGAATCGTAGCCGGAGGCCAGGAGGTGGGGATGACCGAGGTGTTTGTCGAAGCCAGTCCAGCGGGAGGATTTGTCGCCGCCTGCGATGCGGCGCAGGTAGCCGCCCTGGCAACCGGCGTCGAGAATGGCGAGCGGGCGGTCGATGTGGGCTTGATAGTCCGCGAGCGCGGCGGCGGCCCACCAGTAGCGGAGGCTGCGGAAGGGGTAGCGGGTTTTGGCGGCTTTGGGGCCGAGTGGACAGTCGGCGGCGCGGTGAAACGCGCTGCGATCGAGAAGAGAAAGAGGCCAGCGCAGGAGCGACAAACGCGCATATGCGGGCGCACGGGAAGGCATGGTCGCAGCGGTGAGCGGCGACTCGGAGGTAAGCGAGTAGGACATTTAATTCTGAGCGAGTTGATAGATGCCCACGGCGTGACAGCCGTGCGGCGTTGAGTACCAGCGCGGGTTTCAGCCGCGCGGTCTCAGCTCAGAAAGATGCGGAAGCGGATGTGCGCCGGAGGCGCGAGGCAGCGGATGTGCCCAAAAGTTGGTGACGGAGAAATCGAACGGGCGGGATCAGGCGTTCGCGGGAGCGGGAGGCGCTCGATGAGGGCGAGGGCGAAGACGGGCGCCTTCAACTCGTGCCGGGCGGCCTCGGGTTTGCCGGGGCAGTCGCATTCGTTTTCGGCGATGCTGAACTGGTGCTGCGGGGGCTCGGCGTCGAAGGTGGGGAGGTACCGGCAGCAGAGTGGATTCAGCAGCGCGAGCACGAGCACGCGCAACAGGAGCGTGGATACGATGAAGGCGTGAATGGAGCGTTTCCGGGGCAAGCGGGGACTTAGGCGCTTGGCCCGAGGAATCGTTCAAATTATTTAATGCAAAAAGCCAGTCCCTGGAGGGACTGGCTTTTCAGAAAGCAGGCGCGACGTGGCGGCTTAGCGGACGGTGCGGAGCTGGACGCTGTCGATGAGGCGGTCGTTGGAGACGATGTCGGTGACGACGATGAGTTTGTCGCCCTGTTTCACGTGGCCGGATTTTTGCAGCTCGTGGATGGCGAGGCTGATGGTCTCGTCGGGGTCGGAGGCGAAGGGGAGGAGGAAGCCTTCGACGGCGCGGAGGATGCGGAGCTGGCGGAGAACCTCGACGGTGGGCGTGAAGGCGAAGATCGGTGAGCGCGGCGGGCGGAGGGCGGCGAGGCCGCGGGCCATGAAGCCGAGGCGGGTGAAGGTGAGGATATGCGAGTGGGGAATCTCGTTGGCCATGACGACGGCGGAGCGGAGAACCTTCATCTTTTCCTGCGTGAAGACGGCGGGCTCGTCGTAGTGGTCGGAGATCTCGTGTTCGATGCGGCGGGCGATCTTGTCGAGGATGCCGACGCATTCGACGGGGTATTTGCCGATGGTGGTTTCGCCGGAGAGCATGACACAGTCGGCCTGTTCCAGGACCGCGTTGGCGACGTCGGTGATCTCGGCGCGGGTCGGCATCGGGGAGCCGATCATCGATTCGAGCATGTGGGTGGCGATGATGACGGATTTGCCGTGAGTGAGGCAGGCGTGGACGGCGGCGCGCTGAATGATGGGGAGTTCCTCGAAGGGGCACTCGATGCCGAGGTCGCCGCGGGCGACCATGACGGAGTCGGTGACTTTTACGATCTCCTCGAGGTTTTCGATGGCGGACTGATCCTCGATTTTGGCGATGATCTGGGCCTTGGATTTATTGGCAGTGAGGAATTCGCGGAGGCCTTCGATGTCCTTGGCTTCGCGGACGAAGGAGAGGGCGACGAAGTCGATGCCTTCGGCGATGCCGACGAGGGTGTCGCCGCGGTCTTTTTCGGTGAACGACGGGAGGTTCACTTTGACGCCGGGGAGGTTGATGTGGCGTTTCGATTTGAGTTCGCCGGGGATGAGGACGCGGCAGCGGATGTGGGCTTCGTTTTTCGCGAGGACTTCCAGGCGGATGAGGCCGTTGTCCACGAGGACGGTGTCGCCGACTTTGATGTCGTTGACGAGGTTCTGGTAATTGACGTCGACGGAGCGGATCTCCTCGGATTTTTCGCGTTCGCCGCCAGGTTTCACGGTGAAGTCGAAGATCTCGCCGGGCTGGAGTTCGATGGGTACGGCGACGTCGCCGGTGCGGATTTCGGGGCCTTTGATGTCCATCATGATGGCGATCTCGCGGCCGATTTTTTTGGAGACGGTGCGGATGCGGCGGATGACGGTGCGGACCCAGTCGTGTTTCGCGTGCGCCATGTTGAGGCGGGCGATGTCGCCGCCGGCGAGGATGATCTTCTCGAGCATCTCTTCGCTCTCGGTGGCTGGACCGAGGGTGAAAATGATTTTGGTACGGCGAAGCGTGGCGGCGTTTGCGTTCATAAGCATCTGAATTGGTGCGCGAATGGTCTGGGTGGGCAAGCTTGCGCACGTTCGCCAGTCAGCAGGAACGATGCTCAGACTCAGGCGAAATCGTGGAGGGGAGTACACATGCCGGGCTCGACGACGGAGAGCAGGCAGCCGGTGGCGAGCGAGGCGCCGGTGAAGGCGAGGCGGACGGCTTCAGGGCTGTTACAATCGCGGCTCAAGTGTGTGAGAAAGACGTGGCGCCAGCTCGGGCTGGCGACGGAGTCGAGGAGGGCGCGGGTGCTCTGGTTGGAGAGATGGCCGTGGCGGCCGCTGATGCGCTGCTTGAGCGACCAGGGGCGTTTCGTGTCGTTTTTGAGCAGTTCGGAGCAGTGGTTGGCCTCGACGACGAGGATGTCCACTTCGCGGATACGCTCGTGGATGTGTTGGGGGCAGTGGCCGAGATCGGTGAGCCAGGCGAGGCGGCGGCGCGGGGTGAGGAGGTCGCCGTCGGCACCGGTGGCGAAAAGGAAGCCGACGGGGTCCTGCGCGTCGTGGGGGACGGTGAAGCTCTCGACATCGAGATCGCGGAAGCGGAAGCGGGCGCCGGTCTGGAAGAGCTGCCAGTCGGGGCGGAAATCGAGTTTTTCCTGGAGGACGCGGGAGGTGGCGGCGTTGGCGAAGACCTTGATGTGGGGGTGGCGGTTGAGGCCGGAGACGATGGCGGAGTGGTCGCCGTGTTCGTGGGTGAGGAAGATGGCATCGATGCGGTCGAGGGATTCGCCGACGGAGGCGAGGAGCTGGGTGGTTTTGCGGGCGGAGAAACCGGCGTCCACGAGCACGCGCGCACCGGCGGATTGGAGCAGGGCGCAGTTGCCCGAGCTGCCGGTGCCGAGGATGCAGAACTTCATGCTCATTTGTCGTCCGTGTGGAAGCACCGGCGGGGCGGCAAGGCAAGGCGGGGGTGGATGTGAATTTGACCCGGATGGGGGAGTCGTTTTTGTTGCACGGCTTATGCCGGAAAAAACTCGTTCACGCTCGTCCAAGAAGGGTGCGGTGGTGCGTCCTCAAAAGGGCACGGTGATCATCACGCGGCAGGTACACTTCAACTCGGCGCATCGGCTGTACAATCCGACGAAGAGCCAGGCGTGGAATCTGGAGCAGTTCGGGCTTTGCACGAATCCACACTGGCATGGGCATAACTATGTGCTGGAAGTTTCGCTGCGCGGAGAACCCGATCCGGAGACGGGATGTGTGATGGATCTGGGCGATTTGAAGGAGCTCTTGAACCGGGTGATCGTGGACAAGTGCGATCACCACAACCTGAACGATGAGGTGGATTTTTTGCGCGGGATCATTCCTTCGACGGAGAATCTGGTGATCGCGTTTTGGAACGAGCTGGCGCCGCACATCACGCACGGTCGGCTGCACAGCGTGAAGTTGTTCGAGACGCCGAGGAATTTCGCGGAGTACCGCGGACCGGAAGGAATTTATTGAGTGGGCGGTTGCCGCCGGTCTGTTCCGGTGGCGCTGACTTTGCGCGGTTATCGTCCCCCCGCGCGTTAAACGAAAAACGAATCATGAAAAAGAAACCTATGTACCTGCATCGCTCCGCCGACGGCGCTGAGCCGAAGATCGCGCGGGCGTTTGATGCGACGTTCAAAGCCGATGCCGCGTACCGCGCGACACTGCCTGACATGATGGAGGCGGCGCAGGACTCGATCCAAGGAGCGCACGTGCCGATCCAGCAGGTGGGCGTGCATAATTTCCGGCTGCCTCTGAAGTTTCGGACGAAGAAGAAGGACGTCATTACGCTCGAAGCGAGTGTGACGGGGACGGTGTCGCTCGAAGCGGAGCTCAAGGGAATCAACATGAGCCGGATCGTGCGGTCGTTCTACGAGCACAAGGACGAGGTGTTCACGGGCGAGTGGATGGGGAAGATTTTGCGCGCGTATTTGAAGAAGGTGGAGAGCAAGAACGCGCGGCTGAAGATCCGGTTTTCTTATCCGATGCTGCGGCCGAGTCTGCGCAGCGGGCTGGACGGGTATCAGTTCTACAATGTGGCGTTCGAGGGTGTGATGACGGGAGCGGGCGAGTACCGCCGGTTTATCCATTTCGACTTCGTGTACTCGTCGGCGTGTCCGTGTTCGGCGGAGCTGTCGGAGCACGCGCGGGACAAACGCGGCGCGTACACGGTGCCGCACTCGCAGCGGAGCAAGGCGCGCGTGATCGTGGAGGAAGTCGAAGGCGCGAAAATCTGGATCGAGGATATTCACGCGCTGTGCGAGCGGGCGTTGAAAACCGAGACGCAGGTGATGGTGAAGCGCGAGGACGAGCAGGCATTTGCGGAGCTGAACGGCGCGCACCTGAAGTTCGTCGAGGATGCGGCGCGACTGCTCTACGGAGAGTTTAATCGCGAGAAGCGCGTGAAGGATTTCCTCATCGCGTGCTCGCACTTGGAGTCGCTGCATTCGCACGACGCGGTGAGCGTGGTCTGCAAAGGGGTGAAGGATGGCTTCAAGGCGGACTTCATGGATTTCGGGTCGCTGCTGTGCTGAGGCGAAGCGGAGTGTTTTCGCGGATGATCGTTATTTTTAATCGCAAAGACGCGAAGACGCTAAGGTCGGAGCAGAGTTGAGAATTTATATTATGAGCAAACCAGTCGTTTTGATTACAGGGGCGTCGCAGGGGATCGGGGCGGCGATCGCGAAAGTGTTTGCGAAGGAATTGCCGGGGTGCCGGCTGGCGCTGGTGGCGCGGGCGGAAAAAAATCTGCGCGCGGTGGCGACGGTGTGCGTGAAGCTCGGCGCGGGCGAGGTGGAGGTTTTTCCGGCAGACGTGAGTGATGAAGCGGCGGTTGAGGGGTTGAAGGCGGCGGTGACGAAGCGGTTTCGTGGCGGAGTGGATGTGCTCATCAATAACGCGGGGGTGTTTCGGGCGGCGCCGTTTGGGGAGACGAGCGTGAGGGATTTTGACGAGATCGTGGCGGCGAATTTGCGGAGCGTTTTTCTGATGTCTCGGGCGTTCGTGCCGGCGATGGCGAAGCGGGGACGCGGGGATGTTTTTAATATGAGCTCGATCGCGGGGCTCGGGGCGTATCCGAACAGCGCGGCGTACTGCGCGGCGAAGTTTGGGGTGACGGGGCTGAGCAAGGTGATGCGCGAGGAGCTGCGGGAAAAAGGGGTGCGCGTGTGCTGCGTGCATCCGGGGGCGACGTGGTCGCCGTCGTGGTCAAAGAGTGGCGTGAAGGAAGAGCGGATCATGCCGGCGGCGGATGTGGCGCGGGCGTTTTTCGATGTGTATCGGCTGGGGCGGCGGACGGTGGTGGAGGAGATCGTGTTGCGGCCGCAGCTGGGGGATTTGTGATTACGGCTTTTGGAGGAAGGCATGGCTGCTTGGACGGTGAGCCGGGCTCTGTGCGGACCGTGGACGATCGATCCTGGACGACACGGAGGTCGTCCCTCCATTAAGAGAACGGGCCGGTTACGGGGTCTTGCAGGGTGCAAGACGGCATTTTTTTGGCTCATGCCAAATGCACGGATTATGCGTGGGGTGAGTTCACCAGGCTTTTTGTAAGGCGTTGTAGAGGTGATGGTTGATTCTAGGTCGGGTGGGTTGGCACAGGCATGGCTTTCTAGGGGGCACGCTTATGAACACCGCCAACGCCATCGGATTTTTTCTTCTCGGAACGGTTATGCAGGTTGCCGCGCTGACGGCCTCGCCGAGTGCGGGCTCGAGCATCGGCTTGGCGGATACGCAGACGCTGTGGCTGCAACTGATGGGGCTGGTGACGGGCGCGATCGGCGCGGGTTATCTGCTCCGGATGGGAGCGCAGGAAATGTCTGTGATGCTGAACCGTCTGGTGCTGCGCCGGTCCGAGGCTCGCGAGCAGATCACGCAAGGGGCGCGTGCCCGGCAGGCGATGCCGGTGGGTGTTCGCGTGCGGTTTTGATTTTCCCAACCGCCTGTTTCGCCGTCGTGTGAGCGATCACTGGACGGCGAGCTGGCGCTTTAGGTAGTTATTCATCGCGGCGAGGATGGCGGGATCGAGCGGGACTTTGTGGCCGCGAGGTTCGCGATCCATCATGAAAGTGTCGTCGCTGCCAAGTTCGGCGAGGCGCTTGCGGAGAACGGTCATTTGGTGGAGCGCGTCGGGCGATTCGGTGATGTTGATGGAGAGAAAGACTGGGCTGGTCGCGGTGCCGAGGTACTCGAGCGCTCCGTGGCGACGCCAGGTGTCGAGGGCGGTTTCGCGGGTGCCCCAGGCTTTGTCGTAGCGGGGAATCATGTGATCGTCGGCACGGAGATCGGTGTAGGTGAAACGGCCCGACAAAATGACGGCTCCCTGGACAGCGCTGCTGACGCCGGGGTGTTCGCCGTGGCCTTCAAATTCGGCGAGGCCTTCGGTGGAGAGGAGCATGAGGGCCATGCCGCTGCCGCGGGAGAAACCGACGGGGATGATTTTACCGCTGAGGCCAAGGGCGGCGGTTTCGGCGCGGAGGGTGCGAACGGCGGCTTTGATTTTCCACGCGGAGGAGGGCATGGCATCGAGGCCTTTGTAAGGTGCGGCGACGGGGTGATCGGCCATGGCTACGGCGAAACCTTCGGTGGCGAAACCGTCGAGGAGAGTGTCGCTGCATATGGAGAGCGAGGTGTTGCCGAAGCGGTCTTTGTTGTCGCAGGAAAACTCGAGGACGGTGCCGGTGCGGCGGGCGGGATTTTCGGCGGAGCCGGAGGGGTAGATGAGGTCGAGGGCGAGCGTGCGGACGTCGTCGTGAAAGAAAACAAGGTCGCGTTTGAGGCGGTGGCCGGAAGGGACGATGTAAACGCGGGAGGCGTCGAAGGATTTTGAGGGAAGGAGTTTACCGGCGCGGAGATCGTCGCGGAGTTTGCCGAGATCGCGGTTGATGAAGGGGACGCAGGCACGGGAGTTTTTTGAGTAGTCGATGAGGACGACCAGGTGGCCGGAGTGGCGGAGGTCGGCGATGATCGCTTCGTCGGAGTCGGTGCCGATGCGCGGGGCGGCGAGGTTTTGAAGGTAGAAAACGACGGGCGGTGGTTGAGCGGATGAAGCGTCTTTTTCCGCAGGTAATACGGCGAGTTTTAGATCGCTACCGGTTATGAGGCTGGCCCAGTTGATCGGCTCATTTGCGGTGGGGGCGGCAGAGGCAATCAGAAGTGCCGATACGAACAGCGTGAAGAAACGGAGAACGGAAAAATGCATAAAGAGAGCGGCCGATGTCGGGATCGACCGCTCTCACGTGAGTGCTTTGAGGGCCTAAAGTCTAGGCTGCGTCGGCAGATGTTTTCAGTGGATCGAGGTCACTGCGGGAGCGATGGGGCGGTCAGAAAGTGTGAACCGCAAGGTGCCGCTGCTGTTGGCCTGGCTGGCGGAGAAGGTGAAGCGGATGGCGGAGGTGGTCGGCGTGATCGACGAGGTGAAGGTGGTGCCTTGCATCTGGCCGATACGGGCGGTCGATGCCGCGGTGGAGACGGGAAGTTCGGACAGGGTGAGCGTGACGTCGATGGGCGAGACCACCTGATAGTAGAGGGTTTTGCCGGGCTCGACGGTGACGTCCTGCGTGGGACTGGTATTTAGATTTTGCGGGCCATCCGAGGAGACGACCTGGGTGTTGCTGACCGGGATTTGATAGCTGACCGGGTAGGCGACCACGGGGCGCGGCGGTGTGGGCGAGACGCAGCCGCTTAGAGCAATAAGTGCGGTGAGCGGGAGGGCGATGAAGGCGGAGCGGAGGAAGCGATGGGTTTTCATAGAGGAGGGAGTTGCCTCTCATTCGCTGTCTGCATGCCAGTGGAGGCGTTTCGTTTTTAGCCGCTGGAAAAGAAGGGGTTAATTTTTTCGTGCGAAAGATGCGGGTGATTTCTTCATCGCGAAATGCAGCCTGCTCTCGGTCGATGCCTGCACTCTGCTGCGTGAGCAGGCGCGATGTATTCAAGATCAGCGGGGCGGTTTGTTTTTATTCCGCTGGTCGTGGATGAAAATGCTGACGACGAGCCAGAGTCCGCCAGTGGCGGCGACGAGGAAGCAGATGATCGCGAGTGATGGGTAGCCGAGCAGGCGCGAAGGCGTTTCGATGCGCATCATGAGCGAGGCGCCGACGATCAATGCGGCGAGGATGAGGCCGGTGGTGATGCGGTTGGCGATTTTCTGCATGCCATCGACCATCATCTTGGCGTCCACGGCCTTCACCTTCACCTCGAGCTCTGAGTTCGTCACCGCATCCATGATACGGTTGAGGCGTCCGGGGAGGTTGCTGGCGAAATCCTTCATCTCGAGGAGCGTGCTGAAGGCGTTTCCTTGGGTAAGGTCTTTGCGCATCCGCTGCGTCATGAGCTGGCTGACGTTTTCACGGATGGAGGCGTTGGGGTCGAAAGATGGGTCGAGGGTGCGGCCGACCTCGTCGAGCTGGAGGAGCGTTTTCCCGAGCAGAGTCAGTTCGCTCGGGACGAAAAGGCCGTTGTCGTGGGCGTTGCGGCTAACGTCGAGGAGGGAGCGGCCGACATTGAGCTGGGCGAGTTCCTGGTCGCGGCGGCGGACGACGAGCTGGGAGATTTTTCGGCGGAATTCGGGGGCGTTGAAGTCCTCCATTTTTTCGCTGAAGCGGATGACGATGTCGGCGGCTTCCTCGCCGTTGCCGTCGCTGACGGCCATGAGGAGTTTGAGGAGATGCTCCTGCATACCGGGGGCGACGTGGCCGACCATGCCGAGATCGAGGAGGGCGATGCGGCCGTCGTCGGTCATGAAGACGTTGCCTGGATGGGGATCGGCGTGGAAGAGGCCGTCGAGGAGGACTTGTTTGAGGTAGGCTTTGAACAGATCGGCTGCGAGGGAAGTGGAGCCAGTCATTTCGAGACGGGCGAGCGGGCCGAGTTTGGTGATCTTGCGGCCGCGGACGTAGTCCATCGTGAGCACGCTGCCGCTGCAGTAGTCGGACACGGGCTGGGGGATCTGGATGGTTTCAAACTCCTTCAGGTTTTCGCCGACCTTGAGGAGGTTTTGGGCCTCACGCTCGTAGTTGAGCTCGTGCTGGATGGTGGTGCGGAATTCTTGGAGGACGCTGTGGAAGCGGTAGCGGCGGCCGACGGCGGTGTGGTTGTCGAAGAAGGTAGCGATGGTGGCGAGCACCTCGAAGTCCTCGGCGATCTGCTGACGGATGCCGGGTCGTTGAACTTTGACTACAACAGGGCGGCCGTCGCGCAAGGTGGCGGAGTGGACCTGGCCGAGCGAGGCGGCGGCGATGGGTTCGGAGGAGAAGTACTCAAAGGCTTTCGAGAGACGAACGCCGATGCCCTCGGTGACGATTTTTTCGACCTCTTCGAAGGGGAACGGCTTCACGTTGTCCTGAAGGCGGGCGAGAGCCTGGAGGTAAGGTTCGGGGAGTAGATCGGGGCGGCCGGCGAGAACCTGGCCGAGTTTCACGTAGGTGGGCCCCATCGCTTCGAGGTCGGCGGCGAATTGTTCGGGGGTGCCGGGGGTGCCAGAGCTGGAGTCTTTTTCGCTGACGCCGAAGGCCTGATCGGAGGCGAGGTGGCGGACGAGGTCGGAGCGGCCGTATTTCCAGAGGAGGGCGGCGATCTGCTGGTAGCGTTTGAGGTGGGAGGCGGAGAGTTTCATGGAATAGCTGGAGTGGATGAGTCTAGGAATGCCGACAGGTGTTTTAAGCAGACGTTCAGGGCACGGCGGCATGGGTGCGGTCTGGAGCGTAGCGGGATTTATTCCTACCTGAGTTGACGTGGAGCAATCGGGAGTAGCTTTCAGACCCGCCGCTCGCGCTGTTGGCATATAGGAAGCGGCTAATCCTTTTAACTATGTTTCGTGCAGCCAAAGACGCCGTCGCCGGAAAATCCGCGAAGATTTATCTCAACGATCTGCTCTCGCGCTATGGGCGTCTGGAGGAGCTGAGAATCGATTCCAAGCGCGGGAGCATGGAGCTGACGTGTTTGTTGCATGGAGAGACGAAGCCGCTGTCTATCGAGGTCGGGAAGTACACCATCGAGCAGCAGGGGGAGACACGGCTGCTGCGGCTTGCGGAATGCCGCTGTGAGCGTGTGTGGGTGCAGAATCTTCTGGCTGATTTTGCAGAGAAAAAAACTTTTCCGTTACCTAGTTGGGCGGCTGCCGCTTTGAGCTAATTCATCGCAAAGTGCATTCCGGTTCTCGGGTGGACCTTGCAGATTAGCGAAATGTGAAGTGATGGCTGACGTGAATTGAGCGAGGGGTGAGACGCCGCTTTTGAGAGGGAGAGTGGTCTCTGGTGTTGGCTAGTGAAGCGCTGCTGGCACGGCTCAAGCGAAAGAGAGGTTAACCGATTCTCATCATTCCGCATTTCACGCGGTAGAGAATCACACGCTAACAACTTCAAAAAACACTCCAATGATTGCTACACTTCTTCCCTTGGCCGCTGCTGGTTGGTCGCTCCTCTATCTGCTCTTCGGTGGCGGCATTTTCGGTGCGATCGTGATTTTCGTGATCGCTAAGATTTTTCGCAAATAAGCGTCCAACGCTGCCGGAGACTCTGTCATGGCTTCAATCGCGCTCATGGACAGCGCTGGTGCGGCCAAAGAAGCCGGATTGCGCTATGTCACCGATGATTCCAGAGGGATCACTCGGCGGCGTGCAGGAAAGGCCTTTCGCTACCTGATGCCGGATGGCGCTCCGGTTAAGAACGCCGACACTCTTGCGCGCATCCGCAGTCTGGCGATTCCTCCTGCTTGGTCAGATGTCTGGATTTGTCCGCTTACGACGGGGCATTTGCAGGCGACGGGACGGGATGTCCGTAACCGGAAGCAGCACCGTTATCATCCCGAGTGGAGAGCAATTCGCGATCAGACGAAGTACGAGCGCATGATTGCTTTTGGCCGGGTGCTGCCGGCTCTAAGGCGCAAGGTGGAGCGCGATCTGCGGCGGCTTGGAACTGGCCGTGAGAAAGTGCTGGCAGCCGTCACGAGACTTCTTGAAGCGACGTTGATCCGCGTGGGCAACGAAGAGTATGTGCGGCAAAACGGATCTTTCGGGTTGAGCACACTACGGGACCGGCATGTCTCGATTCGCGGTGGGACGATGCACTTCGCGTTTCTTGGGAAAAGCGGGAAACGGCATGCGATCGATCTTCATGATCCGCGTCTGGCGAAGATCGTTCGCAGTGCGCAGGAACTGCCGGGACAGACACTTTTTCAATATGAGGACGAGGCAGGCAACGTGCAGAAAATCGCCTCTGAAGATGTGAACGCTTATCTGCGGGAAATCGGAGGCGAGGAGTTTTCGGCGAAGGATTTTCGCACGTGGGCGGCGACGGTTCTGGCGGCGGAGGCGCTACGCGGGTTCGAATGCGTGCACTCAAAAGTGCAGGCAAAGAAAAATGTGATTAGCGCGATCAAACATGTAGCCGAGAGGTTGGGGAATACGCCGGCGATCTGCCGGAAGTCGTACATCCATCCCGTGATTTTGAACAGTTACCTGGATGGACTCACGGTAACGGTCATGAAAACACGGGCCGAAAAAATCTCTCGCGGCAGTCTGACACCGATCGAGGCGGCGGTGCTTGAATTTCTTCAGAAGCAATTAACCGCCGCGCAGAGCTGATTATCGTAGTGGTACACGAGGAAGATACTCGGTTGTGCAGACTAGCGGGTGCCGGGCATCCGAACGCGGGCGGCGAAGGGGAAAAGGCCGCCGAGAGTGCCGAGGACGGCACCGGCGGCGGCGTCGAGGGCGACGTGCTGGCGGGTGGCGAGTGTCGAATAGATGATGGCTAGGCACCAAAGCCAGTTGAGCAGATGGACGATGAGGGGAGCGGAGAGGCTGCGGAAGATGCGGCCGGCGCGGATGGCGGAGAAGACGGCGAAGGCGACGTGGAGGGAGGGGCAGGCGTTGCCGGCGGCGTCGACACTTTTGAGGAACTGGAAGTTTGGATACTGGGTCCAGTCGATGCCGGGCGATGGAATGACGGTGGGCCAGAAAAGGAAGATGCCGAGACCGATGAGGGCGACGGCGGCGGATTCCCAGCCGTAGGCGACGAGTTCGCGGCGGGTGCGGAGCGCGATGGGCGGGAAGCACACGTAGACCCAGAGCGAGAGGTAGATCGGCAGCGAGAACGGGGCGAACGCGATGGCGTGATCGAGCGCGGTGAGCGGCATCACGGTGACGGGGAAGCGGGGGGATTCGAGGAGCTCGAAATAGCCGAGGAAGAAGATCGTGATGAACGCAGTGATGCCGACGGTCTTGAGCACTGGGTGCGCGATCATCCGGGAGAGGAGTTCGCGTGGGGCGGAGGTTTTTTCCCGGGAGTCGGCAGGCATGATTGTCGAGGGCGCGTTAGAAACGCGTCGCCGAGAACGACAGAAGGCGGGCAAGGACGGAAGGTTTAATCCGCGCAAGCACGCTGGCCTATGCGGCCACTTTTAGTCGGCTGACTTAAGCCCAGATCCAAGGCTCGAGGACATGCTCGTAGCGGCCTTTGGCGAGGATGCGGACGTGGCCGAGGCCGGGAAACGGGAGGTGCGCACCGAAAACGCGGAGGCGGTCGGCACTGGCACGGTCGAGGATTTTTTTGCGGGTCTCGATGCCGGTGGCGGGATCGGAGTCGAAGGCGATGCTCCAATCAGGATGCTCGAACGAGACCACGTGATGATGGACGGAATCGACGAGGTGGAGGAGCTGATCGTTGCCCGAGGAGAAGAGGAGGGCGATGTGGCCGGGGGTGTGACCGGGAGCGTCGATGATTTCGAGACCGTCGAGGAGTTTTTCGCCGCCTTTAATCTGGTCGAACTTAATGGCGGCGAGGTGGGCTTTGGCACTGGCGATGAAGCCTTGTTTGTCGGCTTCGGGCAGATTGGCGCCGGAAAGATCAGGAGAGGAGCCGGTCCAGAAGGCGTACTCGTGGCGGTGGATGAAGTGGCGCGCGTTTTTGAATACGGGGGCTTTGGTGACGGGATCGAGCAGGCCGCCCATGTGGTCGCCATGGGCGTGGGTGAGGATGACGGCGGTGATCTGTTCGGGCTTCACACCGGCGGCGGCGAGTTGGGAGGGAAGTTGCCCGGCGATGGGGCCGAAGAGAGCGCCGGAGCCGGAATCGACGAGGACGAGTTCGGAGCCCATGCGAACGAGGAGAACGCAGAAGGGAATGCGGATCTGGTCAGGGGAAACGAAGGCGTTTTTGAGAGTGGCGCTGACTTCATCGGGGCCGTGGCCTTTCCAGAATTGGAGCTGGGAAGTTGGGCCGGCCATGCCGCCGTCGATGAAGGCGGTGGCTTCGAAGGCGCCGATGTTGAAGCGGTAGAAGCCGGGTTGCGCGACGGTGGGGGCGGGAGTGCTGGCGGGCGAAGCATCGGCTCCGAAACTGAGCGAGGGGGCGATGAGGGCGGTGGCGGCGGTGAGGCCGAAGAAGCGGAGGGCGTCGCGGCGTGAGAGCGTGGATGGGCTGGGGAGGAGAGAGGAAGCCATGAGGGCGAAATGGATAGCACTTAATTATCCAAGGGCAACTGGCGGCAGGAGGCTGGGGGACGATAGTTGGCTGGATTTCAGAGCAGTGCAGCTGGGGAAATTTTATCAGCGTGACTCGATGCCAGTAGAGGAAGCTCGATGTTGGAGCAGATCCCACTTGTTGCCGGAGAGGTCTTCGAAGACGGCGACGGTGCCGTAGGGTTCGTGGCGGGGGGATTCGTGGAATTTCACGCCGCGTGCGAGCATGGCGGCGTGGTCGCGGGCGAAGTCATCGGTGTGGAGAAAGAGGAAAACGCGGCCGCCGGCTTGATGGCCGATGCTGGCGCGCTCGGTGTCGTTTTTAGGCTGGGCGAGGAGCAGGCGGGTTTCGCGCGAGCCGGGCGGGGCGATCACGACCCAGCGTTTGCCGGAGCCTAGCGGGTTGTCTTCGACGAGATCGAAAGCGAGGACCTTCGTGTACCACGCGATGGCTTCGTCGTAGTCGCGGACGAGGAGGGAAACGGCGCTGAGGAACTGAGGCATGGGTTCACGGTGCAGACCGTGCGCGTGTCAGCGAGCGTTGTCCGCGAGGGCGTTGGTCTGGATGTTGACCTGATTGTCGAGGCGCTGGGTGAAGTCTAGCGGGTCGCCGACGGTAACGGTGCCGGGGGCGATTTGGTAGGCGAAGACTTGGAAGAAGCTGAGCGTGGCGCCGCCGTAGATGGTGGAGAAGGCGCCGTCCACGGCGTCGAGGCCGCAGGAGACTTTGACGCGGCCGATGCGGGGGACGTGGAAGCGGGCGTCGGTGGTGTGCCAGTGGCCACCGAGATAGACTTCGGCGTAGGCGTGGAAATCCATGTGATTTTCCGGATCGGGATAAGCGATGTCGGGCAGGTGGCCGGTGACGTAGCGGGTGGGAATGTTGAACGTGCGGTTGAGGGCGACGGCGAGGTGGGCGAAGTCGCGGCAGACGCCGTAACCGCGCTGGAGAATATCCCACGCGGAGAGATCGGGGCGGCCGGACATGTAGGTGTACTTGATGTTCTGATGCAGCCAGAGGCTGATGGCCTGGACGCGGGGCCAGCCGTGTTCGACGTGGCCGAATTTTTCCCAGGCGAAGTTGGTGAGTTTGTCGGAGTCGCAGTAGCGGCTGGGGAGTGTGTAGCGGAGATACTCTGGCGGGAGTTCCTCGACGGGCGTGGGGCGTTTGTCGGTGAGGTCGTGGTTGTCGGGCTTCGAGGAGACGGAGACGATGGCGTCGTGTTTGATGACGTTGGTACCGGGGCGCAGATCGAGGCGGAAGACGTGATTGCCGTGGCTGTCCACGAATTCCTCGGCGGGGAGGTTTGGGCCGAGGCTGAGGCTTTCGGCGAGGACAAGGTGCTGGCGGTCGCGGAGGGGCTGGACGTTGAGGAGCAGGGTGGCGCGGCCGGTGACTTCGTAGGTGAGGTTGCAGCCGACGCGCAGCGTGATGTCGAAAACGGGCGAGCGGCGGGGGGAAGTCATGGCGGCATGAACGCAGATACTGAGCCAGTGGCGCGGTTATTCTTGGAAGCCGCGGGGAAAAATCAGGGTGGTGTGCTGGCGGGTGTGCGGCATCGAAAACCCGCGCGTTGAACGAGTGCGTGGGGTGGGGGAAGTCGAGGCGCGACCGTGGGTGTACGGTCCTACTTGGCGGAACGCGCCGGGCTGCCGAGGTAGTCGGCGGTGGCGGAGGTGAGGCCGACGCGGCGGCAGTCGCGGCAGAGGCGGGCGTCGGGGTCTTCGGCGAGGGTTTCCTCGGCGACGATGATGATCTTATGGCAGGGATCGTGGAGGCAGTTTATCACGTTGCGCGTGGCGCGGCCGGTGTGTTCGCAGCGACCTACGGGCGCTTTTGGCTCCTTGGTGCCGACGGGGACGGTCATGCGTTCGTCGAAGACGAAGCAGTCGCCTTCCCAGTGGGCGTCGCCGACCTGGTCGCCGTAGCTGACGATGCCGCCTTCGAGCTGGAAGACGTTTTTGAAACCAGCCTGACGGAAGAGCGCGGAGGCTTTTTCGCAGCGGATGCCGCCGGTGCAGTACATGAGGATTTTTTTGTCCTTCAGGTTTTCGTACTGCGGAAGGAGGGCGGGGAGCTCGCGAAAATTTTCGATGGGCGGGAGGATCGCGCCTTTGAAGCGGCCGACTTCGGATTCGTAGCGGTTGCGGGCATCGAAGAGGACGACGTCTTCCTGCTCAATCGTGCGTTTCCACTCGGCGGGCGTGAGGTGGGGCGCAGTGTCTTTGGTGGGATCGAGTTCGGAGCCGGCGCCGAGGGTGACGATTTCGCGGCGGACTTTGATATCGAGTTTTGGGAACGGTTGGGAGTCAGCGTAGCTGATTTTGAAGACGACGTCGGTGAACTCGGGGCGTGCGTGAAGCGCTTGTTGATAGGCGGTGGTTGCGGCTTCGGAGCCGGCGACGGTGCCGTTGATGCCCTCGGTGCCGAGGAGGATGCGGCCGCGCAGACCGAGGCGTTCGCAGAGTTCGCGTTGTTCGCGCATGAGCGCGGCGGGATCGGCGATGAGGACGTACTTGTAGTAGAGGAGGACGGTGAGGCGGGCGGCGGACATGCGAGAGAGGAAGAGCGTGGGAATTCAATGCGGTTGGCTCAAGCCGTTGCTCTGCGCATTTTTTGCGCGGCGAGAAACTGCATGTTGCGCCGCAGCAGGCATCGAGGCGGATGCAGTCTGCAACTGGCGGCGAAGTGCTCTGAATTTAATTCATTGAAGGGCAGAAGCATCCGCCCGGGGGCGTCCCGTGGCACGAACGAAGCGATAGGCAGAACAATCTGCGGTTCAATGAAACGCAGCACTTCAACCCCACAACCAAAGCCACATTCCATGAGCACTTATACACAGCCACAGGCAGTCCCGGTCGCCGTATCGGCACCGACGACATCTTTCATTTCTTCCGCGCGCGCCCTTTCGTGGGGCGCGATTTTCGCGGGTTCGGTCGCAGCACTGAGCGCGCATCTGCTGCTCACGTTGCTCAGTCTCGGTATCGGTCTGCAAACCGCGCAGCCGCTCACTAACGATAATGTGGCTGCGGACATCACTGTCGCTGCGGGCATAAGCTGGACGATCAGCGCGCTGATCGCGCTGTGGATCGGTGGCTGGGTGGCGGCGCGTTTCGCGGATGTCGCCAACCACCGGGTCGGGCGTTTGCACGGTTTCGTGGTGTGGAGCCTGGCGACGGTGGTGACGTTCGCTTCGTTCACGCTCGGTGCGGGCGCTCTTGCGTCGGGCACGGCAAAACTGGCGGGTAAAACGCTTTCTGTCGCCGGTGCCGGAGTGGGGGCTGCGGCCGGTGCCGCCGCGCCTGCGGCAGGCGATGCGATTCAGGAATTCACACAGGGCAACGGAGGCGTTGTATCCAGTTTTCTCGATGAGGTGACGCCGGCGCAAAACGGCCAGAACGGCCGCGAGGGTCAGGTCAATGTTGCCAAGGCGCGCCGCGAAATCAGCTGGTCGCTCTATCGTCTGTTCGCCCAGGAGGGCGGCTCATCTTCGACTGAAAACCGCGCCGCACTTGCGCAGACCATCGCGCAAACGACAGGTCGCAGTCAGGCGGACGCTGAGCGCATGGTGGGCGAGTGGGTCACTTCTTACGACCGGGTGAAGCAAGAGCTGCAGGCCAAGAAGGAAATGGCTGAGCAGAAGGCGCGCGAGGCTGCGGACAAGGCGGCTGATGCCGCGACGAAGACGGCGATCTGGACGTTCATCGCGTTCATCGTCGGCGCTGGTGCGGCAATCTGGGGCGGGCAGGTGGGCGCTAAACGTTGGTGGAATGCAGAGTACCCCGAAGTTTCGCGTCATCCGTTTCCACAGCCCTGATGCGCGAGCCTGACACGGCCGCGGAATTTCAATTCGGTTCCTTGATCTATCAGCCCGCGTTGTCTCAGGACGGCGCGGGTTTTCTCTTTGGAGAAAACCGCAGCGCGGATGCGCACCTGGTCACATGGTCTGCCGGAAGACGTTGAGGAGTTTGCGGCTTTGGGCGGGAGTGGTGAAATCGGTCAGCGGCGTATTCAGAAACTCGTTGTAGGCGGGGATGTCGCGGAGTTCGCGGGAGCGGAGGTCGCGGAAGGCCATGCCCCAGTCGGGGAAATTGCGCGCGGGGATGGGTTCTTTGAGGAGGACGAGCAGGTTTTTGTGGCGCGGATCGTGTTTGATGCGGGCGAAGACGGTTTCCACGTTTTGCTCCGGGCCTTCGAGCACCTGCATGATGTTGCCGTCTTTGTAGAGGAGCAGGCCGGTCAGTTCGGATTGGGCGTTACGGGCAGAGCATTTTTGCATCAAGGCCACGAGTTCCTCCTTGGGAAGGAGGTCGGTGGCGGCGCTGACGTAAACGAGGTTGATGAGCATGGCGAATGACCGGTCATCGTCACGAAGGCGCGGAAGCTGAAGCCGCGCGACGGGGAGAAAAATGCGAGGCGAGGGAGGGGACCACTCGCTGGCGCTCGCGGCTACGCGGCGGAGGCGGCTCAGCCGATGGCGAGGAGTTCGACGTCGAAAACGAGAGTGGCGTTGGGCGGGATGGCGCCGGGGTAGCCGCGGGGGCCGTAGCCGAGGTGCGGAGGGATGGTGAGTTTCACTTTGTCGCCGATCTTCATAGTGGCGACGCCTTGATCCCAGCCGCCGATGACCTGCTTCGCGCCGAGGACAAAGGTGAAGGGTTCGTCGCGATCGACGGAGCTGTCGAACTTGGAGCCGTCGGTGAGCCAGCCGGTGTAGTGGACGGTCACGGAGTCGCCTTTTTTAGGGGAAGCGCCGGTGCCGGTTTTGAGGGATTCGATTTGGAGGTCGGTGGTGCTCATGGGAAGGGAGTATGGAGGAGGAACGGTGAAGCGTTGAAAGATAGGTCGATTGGAATGACGACTTCAGCGGTGAGATGGGGGAGGGTCAAGAAGAGGGGCGGACGGAAGGGGCGAGACGAGAGCGGGGGAGGGCGCAGCGAGGTGAGTTATCCCGGCAGCATTTCAGATCATGAGGTGGCCACAAAAAGCGCAGAGCGCGCAAAGATGCCGACGGCGGAAGCGCGCGGTTGGGATGCTCAGGAGTGTTCGCCGGGTATTCGTTTTACGGCGACCCACCAGACGGCGGCGATGAAGATGGCTTGGAAGGGCAGGCGGAGCCAGAGGGTGAGCGGGGAGAAATCGGTGCCGGGCATGTGGCCTTGGAGGGCGACGTGGAGGTTGGCGGGGAAGACGGCGATGAGCAGGGCGATGAGGCCCCAACCGGCAGCGCGGCGAGTGGCGGCGATGAGAAGACCGATGCCGCCGAAAATCTCGGCTGCGCCACTGATCGTGTTCATGAGGTCGGGAGCGGGGAGCCAGGGAGGCATCATGCCGAGGTAAATCTCAGGGGTGCGGAAATGATTCGCGCCAGCGATGACAAAGAAGAGGGCGAGGAGCCAGCGGACGACGGGTTTCATGTAGGCGTGTGACCGGATAATCTCTGGGCAGTTCGTGGGCGGGGGTGGGGCTTTAGGGAATTGGCCGGGTTCACGGATGGGGCGCGTTATGGATGATTGTGCGTGAGGACGGGCGCGGGTTGCGTTTAGCGCGATGGCGGGAAACGGTCATTTCATGAGTGATCTTTCTAAACTGACTGCGCGTGTCGAAGCCTTGGAAAAAGCCGTCCAGTCATTGCTGGGGGCGGTGAAAATCATGGAGACGATTCAAGAGGGCGGGCTCGCGGGGCCCGCGAAGAAGACGGGAAAGTCGGCCGCAAAAAAACGCGCTCCGAAGACAAAGCGCGTCGAAAAATCCTGAGTGAGCGGGGCGTGAGGAATCACGCGCACTAGCCACGGAAATTTTTCAGCAGTTGCCGGTCTGGCCGTAGTAAGCGCCGGGGCCGTGCTTGCGTTTAAAGTGTTTGTTGAGGAGCTCGGCTTCGATGGTCGGGAGCTTGGGTTCGAGCTGGAGCGACATGAGCGCCATGTGGGCGATGCACTCGACGGCGATGGAAACCTCGACGGCTTTGGCGACGTTGTGGCCCCAAGTGAACGGCGCGTGGCGGTTGACGAGGACTGCGGGGAAATCGGCGGGATCAAACTTGGCGGAGGTGAAACGCTCGACGATGACGTTGCCGGTTTCCCATTCGTAGGCGGTGGCGATTTCCTGCGGGGTCATTTTGCGCGTCACGGGGATGTCTCCAAAAAAATAGTCGGCGTGTGTGGTGCCGAAAATCGGAATCGAGCGGCCGGCCTGCGCGAAAGCAGTGGCGTGCGAGGAGTGTGTATGCACGACGCCGCCGATGGATTCGAAAGCGAGGAAGAGGCGGCGGTGGGTGGGCGTGTCGGAGGACGGGCGGAGTTTTCCCTCGACCTGTTTGCCGTCGAGATCGACGAGGACCATGTCGTCGGGCTTGAGGAAAACGTAGTCCACGCCGCTGGGTTTGATGGCGAAGATACCTTTGCTGCGGTCGATGGCGGAGGCGTTGCCGAAGGTGAGGTTGATGAGGCCGTGCTTGGGCAGGGCGATGTTGGCTTCGTAGGCTTCGCGTTTGAGTTCTTCGAGCATGGGGAAAGGGAAAGTAGCGAGTAGAGAGTAGGAGGAGAAGCGGACTTTACACAGAGGAGACGAGAGCAGGCGCGGAGGTCACGGAGAAAAACGGGGCGGCGGCGGGCCGCGCGAGGGACGCGGCGCTGTTCCGTCACGTGGTGCCGGGCAGCGGGTGGGACGGCTTGCGGGGGACGCAGAGGGAGAGGGCGACCGAGGCGGCGAGGATACCGCCGATGATGCCGAGGGACCAGGTGACGGGGAATTTCCCGCCGAAGACGTCGTTGAGCCAGACCATCTTCAAGCCGACGAAGACGAGGATGATGCCGAGGCCGAACTTGAGGGCCCAGAATTTATGCATGACGCCGGCGAGCAGGAAGAATAGGGCGCGGAGTCCTAGGATCGCGAATACGTTGGAGGTGAAAACGATCAGCGGCTCCTTGGTGATCGCGAAGATGGCGGGGACGGAATCGACGGCGAAGACGATGTCGCTGAGCTCGATGAAGACGAGGGCGACGAGCAGCGGGGTGGCGTGGAGCACGCCGTTTTTGCGGAGGAAGAAGCGGTCGCCTTCGAGCTGCGGCGTGATGGGAATCATGCGGCGGAGCAGGCGGATGAGCGGGTTTTTCTCGGGCTCGATGGGCTTCTCGGGAGCGAAGAGGATCTTGATGCCGGTGAGGATGAGGAAGCCGCCGAAGAGGTAGATGACCCAGTGCCACTGCATGAGGGTGGAGCCGATGGAGATAAAAATGACGCGGAAGACGAGCGCGCCAAGGATACCAAAGAAGAGCACGCGGTGCTGGTATTTCGGCGGGATGGCGAAGAAGGAAAACACCACGACGAACACGAAGATGTTATCCACCGAGAGGGATTTCTCGATGACGAAGCCCGTGAGAAATTCGAGGGCGGTCTGGTCGGCGAGTGACGCGGCTTGTGCGGCGGTGATGCCCTCGGCGAGGAGGCGCGGGTCCTGCGGGAGTTTCCAGTGGGCGTATTTCCAGAGGCCGAAACAGAAGAGCATCGCGAGGCTGATCCAGACGATGCTCCAGGTGAGGGCTTCCTTGGTTTTGACCTCGTGGGCGTCCCGATGGAAGACGCCCAGATCGAGGGCGAGAAGGCCGAGCACGCCGAGCGTGAAGAGGGCGTAGAACCACCAATAGTCGGCTAGCGGGAACAGGCTGTAGGCAGGCATTCAGTTGAAGGGAGTGGCTGGATACGAGGCGGCGCGCGGGAATTATCGACAGATGCGGGCGGAGCGCATGTGGCGGGACGTGCGGTGGGCGCGGGAGCTAGCGCGGCCGAGGCGTTTGAGGGAGCGTTCGCGCAGGCGGTTTTCGATGTCTTCGACGGCGCGGGTGAAGGCCTGGACGGGGGTGTTATCGATGCGCTCGGTGCTGAGATCGGGGCCGGGGACGGCGACGTGGATCTCGACGCGGAAGGGTGGGCTGGCGTCGGCGCGGTGTTCGACGAGCACGGTGGCATCGTCGATGCGGACGCGGCCGGCGAGGGCGATCAGGCGGGTTTCGATGAGGGAATCGAGGGCATGGGCGGAGCGCGTGGTGAAGTTGCGGATGGTGAGTTTCATGAGGGAGGGAAGCGGATGGTTTTGTTGAGCGGAGAGATTGACGGCGCCGAGATTAGCGCCAGAAAGCCGCTTCGACTAATACGATGTTTCAACTGAATGCTTAGGATTAAGCGAAACGAGGAACCCGCATGGACTGGCTGAATTATCATCATCTGCGCTATTTCTGGACGGTCGCTAAGGAAGGCGGGCTGCGGCAGGCGGCGGAGCGGCTGCATGTGTCGCAACCCTCGATCTCGGCGCAGATCCGGGAGCTGGAGGAGGCGCTGGGCGAAAGGCTTTTCCGGCGGCAGGGGCGGGCGAATGTGTTGACCGATGCAGGGCAGATCGCGCTGCGGTACGCGGACGAGATTTTCAATCTGGGGCGGGAGCTGGCGAATGCGGTGAAGCAGAGCCCGTCGGCGCAGGCGATCCGGCTGCATGTCGGGGTGGCGGACGCGCTGCCGAAGCTGGTGACGAACGAAATCCTGAAGCCGGTTTTCGAGATGGCGCAGCAGGTGCATGTGATCTGTCGCGAAGGGAAGGCGGCGGAGTTGATCGCGCATCTGGCGGCGCACCGGCTGGACATCGTGCTGGCGGACGAGCCGGCTTCGAGTTCGCACCAAGGGCGCGTTTTTAATCATCACCTGGGCGAGTCGGGCGTGACGTTTTGCGCGGAGCGGAAGCTGGCGGCGGCGTTGAAGCGCGGTTTCCCGAAGTCGCTGAATCATGCGCGGGCGTTGCTGCCGGCGGAGACGACGGCGTTACGGCGCTCGTTGGAGAAATGGTTTCAAGCGATTGGGGTGCGGCCGCAGGTGGTGGCGGATTTCGAGGATGCGGCGCTGATGAAAGTGGTCGCGGCGGAGGGGAAGGGGTTTGTGGCGATTCCGACGATCGTGGCGACGGAAGCCACGGCGCGCTATGGGCTGCATGTGATCGGCGCGACGGATCGCTGCGTGGAGAATGTGTACGCGATCACGGCGGAGCGGCGGATTTCGCATCCGGCGGTGACGCTGATCACGGAGGGAGCGCGGGAGCTGTTCGCCTGAGCGGAGGGAGCGCGCGCACGACTTTTTTCATATGCTCGAAAATCTACTCGATCCGCTTTTCCTGTTTTTCGTGGTCGGCTTTGCCGGCGGCGTTTTGCGTTCGGACCTGAAGCTGCCCGACGCGGTTTATCAGTTGTTGAGCACGTATCTGTTGCTCGCGATCGGGCTCAAGGGCGGCGTGCAGCTGGCGCAGGTGTCGGCGGGAGAGATTGTGATGCCCGCGCTGGCGACGCTGGGGCTGGGGTTGTTTGTCCCGGTGGTGGTTTTTGCGGTGGCGATGCGGATCGGGAAGCTGGGGCGGGCGGATGCGGCGTCATTGGCGGCCCACTACGGATCGGCGAGTGCGGTGACGTTTGCGGCGGGGCTGGAGATGGTGCGGCGTGCGCAGATGCAGCATGAAGGGTTTTTGCCGGTGTTGCTGGTGCTGCTGGAGATCCCGGCGATCCTGGTGGCGATTTTTTTGCATCGGTCGGGCGCGAAGGCGGCGAGTGTCGCGAGCGAGAGCGGGAAGGCGGGAGAAAGTTACGGGGCGATCGTGCACGAGATTTTGCTGAACCGCTCGGTGTTTCTGCTGCTGGCGGGGATGGCGGTGGGGTTTTTGTCGGGGCCTGGGAGGTTCGCTTCGTTTGAACCGTTGTTCGTGCATGCGTTCAAACCGATCCTGGCGTTTTTCATTCTGGAAATGGGGCTCGTCGCGGCGCAGCGGATGCCGGAGATCAAGAAGGCGGGGGTGTTTCTGGTGACGTTCGGGATCGTCTGTCCGCTGATCGTCGGGGCGTTGGGCGGGTGGTTGGGATTGCTGAGCGGGTTGTCGCAGGGCGGGGCGGTGATCCTCGCGACGATGGCGGCGAGCGCGTCGTACATCGCGGCGCCGGCGGCGATCCGGGTGGCTATCCCCGAAGCGAATACGGGGCTCTCGATCGCGGCGGCGCTGGGCGTGACATTTCCCTTCAATCTGGCGCTGGGGATTCCGCTCTACATGTGGTGGGTCGGGCGGATCGGGTGAGGGGGAGTTCGCCGAACAACGCAGAGAGGCATGGGTAGATTTGGAAAAAAGCCGGCCATAGGTCTGGCCGGCGGTGTTGGGGTGGGATTCGTTTCCCGGACTATTTGAGGCGGCGAACGGCGAAGTAGAGGGAGGGTACGGCGAGGAGAGAAAGAAGACTGGCGTGGGGAAGCCAGTGGAGGATGGCGTGGCAGAGCGGGTGGGATTGGAAGGTTTGCCAGGCGTGGGCGGTGTTGGCGTCGGGCGCATAGGCAAGCCCGCCGAGTGCGAGTTCGCGGGAGATCGCGATGCCGCCGAGTGCGATGTCGTGCGCGAACGCCAGGCCACCTACGGCGAGACTCCAGCCGAAAGCGAGGCCTCCGAAAGCGAGGACGCCGAACGCTGCGCTGCTAAACGAGAGAGCGCCCAGGCCGATGCCGGAGATGCAGACGAGGCCGGCGCTGACTGCACCGATCGAGATTGGCGCGAGCGTAACGGCACCGATGCCGACGAGACCGCCGAAGGCAACGTCACCAAAAGCGAGCCAGCCGCGGGCAATACCGATGCGTTCACCGCGCACCGGATCGGCGCCTTGAGCGATGGCGATCAGTGGTAGGTCCAGAAAGCGGATACGGGATTCGTAGCGGCGTGGGCTTCGAGTGGTGGGCAGGATGATGAGCTGGGGTAATTTTGCTGCCTCGGACGCGCGGGCCAGTTTTTGAAGGCGCGCGAAGAGGAAGACGGCGATCACACTCTGGAGAGCGAGGTAGCCGAGCGTGAGCCCGGTGAGTGTTGTGCCGGTCGAGAGGCCGGTGGAGGCGAGGCCGGCGTTTTTGGTCAAGGCGACCCAAGTGAAGGCGCCGCCGAAGAGCCCGGCGGCGGCGGTGGATGCGGCGAAGACGCGGAGCAGCAGAGTACGGACAACCGGGTCGATGCGGGCGCCGCGCCACACCCGGAACGCCACGTAGATTCCCAGCAGACCGATGATGGCGCTGGCGACGGTGCCGAGGAGCGAGATACCCGCGGTCGATGCGGCGGTAGCAGAGCTCTTCGAAGAGCCGGCGCCCGCGAGCGAAGCGGCTTTGGCTGTTCCGGCCGAGGCGGCGATGCCAGCGGCGGCGAGGGCGGGTGGCAGCGCTGTGAGGACGGCGGCGGTGAACGCAGAGCCGGGGCGGGTGCGGAAGAGGGCGGTTTCGAGAACGCTGGAGAGTTCGTCGCGGAGGAGGACCCGGCCGCGGCTGAGGCGTTGTTTCACGACGTCGTCGGTGAGTTCGAGCGCGGCGGCGACCTGGGCGATGGATTTTTGTTCGCGGTAGAACAGCACGAGGGGCTCGCGGTAGTTTTCGGGTAGGCGCGCGAGGGTGCGCCAGAGCAGGGCTTTTTCTTCTTCCGTCGTGGCGGCGTCGCGGGGAGATGGTTCGTCGAGGGAAAGGTTTTGGGATTCAGGATCGGTGACGTCGTCGAGCGCGTGGCGGGCGCGGGTGCGCACGTAATTGAGGGCGAGGAGGCGCGCGATGCCGCAGACCCAGGCGCGGAAGCGGGCGGGGTCCTGGAGGTCGGGGAGTTGTTTCCAGGCGGCGACGAAGGCCTCCTGGGCGAGGTCTTCGCTGGCGGCGAAGTCACCGCAGATCGAATACGCGACGCCGGAGACGGCGGCCTGGTGGAGGGAGACGAGCTGGCCGAAGGAAGCGCGGTCACCGCCGAGGCTGGCGGCGACAAGGACGGTTTCCTGATTGGGGCGGGCGGCGGCTGAGGAGGTCGGGAGTGTTTTCACGCTCTCCAGTGGTTGGGGGCGGGGGAAAGGTGACGGGGAATTTTTCGGACTGTGCTGCTGGCCGCGTGAAGAACAGCGGTGGATTGTCGCGTCTTATTTCGAAGACCTGACGGGGACAAAAAATGGGCCCAGCGATTTAGTATTCGACGTCGCGGCAGTGTTTTTCGAGCGCGGTGGCGATAGTTGCGATCTGTTTCTGGCCGAGGATCGGCTCGGCGCTGCCCAGCTGTTTCTCCAGCCATTTTTCGTTCATCACGCGGGTGGTGCGCGATGTCTGGCTGGGCGGCCGAAGATCGATCCACCAACCGGGAAGAACGAGGAGGGGAGAGACAGCGGCGGGCTCGGCGTTGTTTTTGAGCCAGCGCGCGAGCCAGGAGGCGTTGCGTTCGGCTTGATCGAGCGGGGCGTTGTCGGCGCCCCAAGGCCACTCGAGATCGCTACCGTTGAAAGAGACGGAGTGTTCTTTGCGGCCGGGAAGAGCCGGGCCTTTGCGCCAGGTTTTGGTTTCGAGGCAGAAAACTCCTCCGGGACCGACTGCGACGTGGTCGAGGTTGAACGAGTGCCCGTTGTTCATCGCAGGAACGTCGTGAAAGATTCGCCAGCCGCGTGCCTTGAGCGGCTCCAGCGCTTCGGCAACGTAGCGCTCGCCAAAGTAACCGAGGTAGCGGTTGCTATTTTCGCTTAGTCGGCGAGTGAACCAGCGAAGGGCCACGATGTAGGCGGCGAGAAAAGCGATCAGTGTGACTACGAGACCCACGAGCTGCGCGGTACCAGGCAGGTGCTTTACGCCTAGAAGAAAAAGCGTGATCACTCCCATGGGCAGTCCGCAGACAAGCGCTAGGTGGAAAAGGAGATTTTCCTCGAACTTGAGGACCTGCTTTAGCTGCGTCTCTCCAGGACTGCGCAGGAGTTTGAGTTCGTTGCCGAAGGGGGTACGGCGTTTCTTTTTCCGCTTCTCCCACGCAAGCACTGCGAGCGTGCAGAGGATAAAAAACCAAAAGTAGCCGACGGCGAAGAGGGCGGGTTTCCAGGTCATGGACATTAGACTGTGGGCACCGGACAAAAATCTGCCTTACGCCCAATAAGGAATATATTCGGCGAACTTTTTCGATTTATTGTCCGGATCCGCAGGTTTGATACGCCCTGCTTCGATGGCCTCTTGAATGATTACGGATATCATCGAACGCTGCTTTTCAGGCACTTTCAATCGCTCGCGCAATGACGTGTTCGTCATGGTGGCGCTCGACAGAAATTTGAGCACGGCGTGCTGATAGCAGGCGTCGAGGCGTTCGTTTGGCGACATTTGCGCGTAGGTTTTCGGAGCAAACAATGTGGCCTTAAAAAAGCCGGGAGGGCTTGTAAATTGAATGGGTGGTAATCCGTAGAGCTCTACTTCCAGTCCCGCTTTCACGAGGCCGGATACACGCTCTTCACAGATTTTCATGCGCCGAAAAGCTTTGGCCAGACGTTCGTTTCGGGATTCGGGTTGGGTTCCGATTAATCGGTCCAGCTGCTTTGAAGGCAGGAGGGTGCCTGGATTCGTAATCTCTATCCGGTCAGAAAAAATTTCCACCAGTGGACCTGATCCCGTTGTGGTGAAATCTTGGTGGATTAGCGCATTCGCGATGATTTCGCGTAGCGCAATTTCTGGATACAGAGTGCGCTTTTCGCGCAAGGCCTGTTCGATCACTTCACTTTGCGGTAGTTGTGACATCACGAACCGGATGAGCCCTTGAAAGCCGATGGCGTAGCCTCGACCGCCTTCTTGTTCGAGCTTCGTACGCGCTTTGTTCACGCCGTCATAAACGATCACCCGTACTGCTTTGTGTTCGAGTGATGGGAATTCGCTCATCTGCCGGGCCGCAGCTATCGCTCCTAAATTGGTGATGTAACCACCGGAGGGGCCTTGTTCTCTCAGAACGAAGGACTCCTGTTCCATCCACGCGAGCAAAGCGTCCCGGTCAATTGGTGTGGAGCGTTCTAGCAGGCGCAGGAGCGGTTCGGTATCTAGGCGACCGGCGAGGTCATTTTCCTCTAGCAACACAGAGGCTCTCAAATCTTCCCATTTGGGCGTACGGCTATGAAGCATCATGGTGCCGATTTCCTGACGCGATGCCTTGCGGGTGGAGCCACCTGAGCGAATGAACGCATGCTCAAGTGTTTTGCCGCGTAGATAGACAGGTTTGGTTGTCGATTCCGGCACGTGGATAAAAAGTAGCCGAGCGCCTTGGTAGCTCTCCACGAAATGATCGATGGCAATGGGCGGTTCCAGTGCGTCGCGACCAAGGTTGGCCAGCTGATTTATGCACGAAGCGATTTCTGTTTCAGACACCCCGCCGGGAGTTCCCTGATTGGTGACGCCATAAACCAAGACGCCACCTCCCGCCTGATTGGACAGTGCTGACAAGTGTTCTGTTAGCCGGGCTTTGTCGGGGGAAAGAGCTGCTTTCCAGTCGAGCTCGTTGAGTTCGTGACGAGGAGGTTCCAAGCTGACTCTCAGCAGACTTACTGCTTTGAGAAGCCATGGTTTTGTGGGGTTGCCGGATTCCACTTAAATAAAAAACTGCTGGTTAAGAGCGATTTGCGTAAAGCTGGTGCTTTGGACTTAATTGAGCCTCGGCATGGCCATCAGTAATCTAGGTTCATGGTGGAAGTGACATTGGGGGCTGGTTTTTAAGTACAAGCCGCCTTGTGTGGGAAGTCGTAGAAGCAGAGGAAAAGGTCGCAAGCCTTGGCTGCTATCAAAACGGGGTCTCCTTAGCGGCAGAGGTCTGAGGAAAAAACAGGCCGGTCCTGTTGGGGAGACCGGCCGGGAGGAGAGCGGAGCTCGGAATGCGCGACGGGGGCGTCGCGCCTCCAACGGACGAGACGGACAATGCGGAGCATTGTCCCTACCTCGGATAGTTAGACGCGGAAGCCTTGGGCTAGGTGGTAGTAGACCTCGTTGTTGCGGAGGTCTTGCTTGAGCTGCGGCAGGGTCGTGTCGGCGTTGATGTGGACCGTCTCGATGCCGGCGATGGTCGCGAAGTCTTCGAGCATTTCGCTCGTGACGACGTAGCTGTAGCCGGTGTGGTGAGCGCCACCCGCGTAGATCCACGCGGCGCAGGCGGTCTTGAAGTCGGGTTTGCATTCCCAGACGGCGCGGGCGACGGGGAGCTTGGGGAGCTTCGGCGTTTTGACCGCTTTGACTTCGTTGATGATGAGGCGGAAACGGTTGCCGAGATCGACGAGCGAGGCGTTGAGGGCTTCACCGGCGGGAGCGTCGAAGACGAGGCGGACGGGGTCTTCTTTGCCACCGATGCCGAGTGGGTGGACTTCGACGGCGGCTTTGCCCTGCGCGATCGACGGGCAGATTTCGAGCATGTGCGAGCCGAGGACTTGGTGGCCTTTCGGAGACATGTGGTAGGTGTAGTCCTCCATGAACGAGGTCTGCTGTCCACCGGCCATGACCTTCATGGCGCGGACGAGGGCGGAGGTCTTCCAGTCGCCTTCGCCGCCGAAGCCGTAGCCTGCGGCCATGAGGCGTTGCGAAGCCATGCCGGGAAGTTGCTTGAGGCCGTGGAGATCTTCGAAGGTGTCGGTGTAAGCCTTCGCGCCGACTTCGGCGAGGAAGCCGCCCATACCGAGTTCGAGGCGGGCGCTGTAACGGAGTTCGTCGTGGCGCTTGCCGCCTTTCTTGAGGGCGGGGACGACGGCGTAGAGTTTTTCGTATTCGGCGACGAGGTCGCTGATGGCCTTGTCGGAGACGGCGTTAACCTTGGCGACGAGATCGCCGACGCCGTAAGTGTTCACCTCGAACCCGAAGCGGATTTCGGTGGCGACTTTGTCGCCCTCGGTGACGGCGACGTAGCGCATGTTGTCGCCAAAGCGGACGACGCGGGCGCCCTGCCAGTCGTGCCAGGCGTGGGTGGCGCGCATCCAGGCGCCGATGCGGTCCTGGACTTCGGAGTCGGACCAGTGGCCGACGACGACTTTGCGGCCGAGGCGGAGACGCGTGTGGATGAACCCGGCTTCGCGGTCGCCGTGGGCGGCCTGGTTGAGGTTCATGAAGTCCATGTCGATCGTGGACCAGGGGAGGTCGCGATTGAACTGGGTGTGGAGGTGGAGGAAGGGCTTCTTGAGCGAGGTGAGGCCGCGTATCCACATCTTGGACGGCGAGAAGGTGTGCATCCAGAGGACGAGACCGGCGCACTTCGGGTCGGCGTTGGCTTCGACGCAGACCTTGGCGATCTGGTCGGAGTCCACGAGGAGGGCCTTGAACTTCAGGGGAAGCGGGAGGCGCTTGGACTTCACGAGGCCGTCGACGACGGCCTGGGCGTTGGCGGCGACCTGCTTGAGCGGGCCTTCGCCGTAGAGGTGCTGCGAGCCGCAGACGAACCAGATTTCGGGAGTGGTCAGGTTAACGAGGGACATGGATGGAATAGGAAAAAGTGAAGGGTGAAGAGTGAGGCGGAGACTAAAGCGGGCGGTGGTGAGTGAATCACGAAGACGCGAAGGCGCTAAGGTCGGAGCGAAGTTTCGGAGGCCGGAGTTTCAAACCACAGATTGCACAGATGGGACCCAGATGACGGAGATCGGAGGGCGATTTAGTTCTTGGCTCGGGACTTTGCGGCTTTGCGTCTTTGCGATTCAAAAAACGACGTGATTACGCGTGGGTGGATTCTTTTAGCGTGAGGAGGTCCTTCATCACGTTGCTCAAGTCGGCTGATTTGTTGCGACCGCCGAGGCTGTCGTGGAGCTGGCGGTACAAAGAATAGAGCTGGTCGTAGACTTTGCGGTTCGCCGCAATTGGCTTGTAGGTGACCTTCTTGAGGCCGGTCATCTTCTTTTGCGCGGTCGGGAAATCCTTGTGCGCACCGGCGAGGACGGCGGCACTGACCGCGGAGCCGAGGGCGCAGGCTTGCGAGGAGCCGGCGACGAGCATGGTGCAGCCGGTGACGTCGGCGTAGATCTGCATGAGGAGCGGATTTTTCTCGGCGATGCCGCCGGCGCAGACGACGCGCTCGATGGGGACGCCGTATTCTTTGATGCGCTCGATGATGGCGCGGGCGCCGAAGGCGGTGGCTTCGATGAGGGCGCGGTAGATTTCGGCGGGCGTGGTGTGGAGTGTCTGGCCGAGCATGAGGCCGGTGAGGCGCTGGTCGACGAGGATGGTGCGGTTGCCGTTGTTCCAATCGAGCGCGAGGAGGCCGTGCTGGCCGGGCTTTTGTTTCGCGGCCTCGGCGGTGAGGGTGGCGTGGAGTTTCGCGTCTTTAAGGACGCCTTCGACATACCACTTAAAGATGTCGCCGACGGCGGACTGGCCGGCCTCGATGCCGTAGAAGCCGGGGAGGATGGCGCCTTTGACGATGCCGCAGATGCCGGGGATGTCGGGAACGTTTTTGTCGGCCGAGACGACGCCGCAGTCGCAGGTCGAGGTGCCGATGACTTTGACGAGAGTGCCTTCTTTTACGCCGCAACCGATGGCTCCGTAGTGGACGTCCATCTCGCCGATGGCGATGGGTATGCCGACGGGGAGGCCGAGCTTTTTGGCCCACTCGGGGCTGAGCTGGCCGGCGGCGGTGCTGGCGTCGTGGGCTTTCTCATACAAGCGGTCGCGGAGATCAGCCAGCTTCGGATGGAGAAGCGTGAGGAATTCCTTGTCGGGGAGACCGCCCCAGTCGTCGGCGTAGAGGGCTTTGTGTCCGGCGCAGCAGACGCCGCGCATGACCTTGGTCGGGTCATTGACGCCGGCGAGGACGGAGGGAATCCAGTCGGCGAGTTCGACCCAGGAGTAGGCGGCGTCGAAGACTTTGGGAGCGACGAAGAGGCAGTGCCAGAGTTTGGACCAGAACCACTCGGAGGAGTAGGTATTGCCGCACTTGGCGATGAACTGCGGGCGGTGTTGCGCGGCGAGTTCGGTGATCTTGGCGGCTTCGCGCCAGCTGGTGTGGTCTTTCCAGAGCCAGCATTGGGCGTGGAGGTTTTTTGCCCACTTCTTGTCCTGCGCGAGGGCGCGGTTGTTTTTATCGACGGGAATCGGGCTGGAGCCGGTGGTGTCGACGCCGATGCCGATGATTTTGTCGGCTTTGAAGCCGGGTTTCTTTTTTGCGGCGGCGAGGGCGGTTTTCACGCTCTTCTCGAGGCCGAAGAGGTAGTCGCCGGGATGCTGGCGGGCGAGATTGTGGTCCTTCGGGTCGAGGAGGATGCCTTGCGAGCCGGAGGGATAGTTGACGATGGCGGAGCCGAATTCGGCGCCGTCTGAGGTGCGGACGATGAGGGCGCGGACGGAGTTGGTGCCGTAGTCGATGCCGAGGGTAAACATAGTGTGTGGAGTCGGAAAGTGGGCGGGCGGGCGGTCCGAAAAAGGAAGCGCCCGAGCTTGTTAAGCGCGGGCGAGTGGTAAACGGCTGGGGGGCTTGACAGTACCGCCGTCCGCGCGGGCGCGGACGGAAATCTGAAGGTCGAATGACGAAGGCCGAAGGAGACGGAAAGTTTCTTTGGGCTTAGCGGTTTTGGCGGAAGCGGTCGAAGAGGACGGCGCTGAGGAGGATGGCGCCGCGGACGATGTACTGATAATCGTGTTTGATGTTCAGAAGGTTCATCGCGTTTTCGACGATGCCCATGATGAAGACGCCGGCGATGACGTAGCTCATGCGGCCGATGCCGCCGCTGAGGGAGACACCGCCGAGGACGCAGGCGGAGATGATGGAGAGCTCGATGCCTGGGGCGACTTTGGGATCACCGATGCCCATGCGGGCGGCGAGCAACGTGCCAGCGAGGGCGGCGATGGCGCCTTGGAGGACGAAGATGGTGATCTTCACGCGATCGACGGGGATGCCGGCGAGGCGGGCGGCTTCTTCGTTGCCGCCGACGGCGAGGGTGTTGCGGCCGAAGGTGGTGCGCTGGAGGAGGAATCCGAAGAGGCCGAAGAGGCCGAAGCAGATCCAGACGGGGGCGGTGATTTGAAAGAGGATGCCGCCGCGGTCGTTGTGGATGACGGGGAAGGCGGCGTTGGCGAGGCCGAGGATGCCGTCGTGGCTGATGCCGATGGAGCGGCTGTCGGCGAAGGCGAAGGCGAGGCCTTTGACCATCATCATCGTGGAGAGCGTGGTGATGAGGGGGTTGATTTTGAATTTGGCGACGACGACGCCGTTGATGAGGCCGACGATGGCTCCGAAACCGAGCGAGCCGGCGATGGCGAGGGGGAGGTTGCCGGTGTCGCGGAGGATGAGCGCGCAGAGGACGCCACCGGCGGGGATGATGGTGCCGACGGAGAGGTCGAAGTTACCCGAGGCGAGACAGAAGAGCATCGTGGTGGCGACGATGCCGACGGTGGAGACGGCGAGGAGGACGCTCTCGGCGTTGTTGGGCGAGGCGAAGTTGGGGACCGCGAAGGAGCAGACCAGGATGAGCGCGGCGAGGATGAGCAACATGCCGGCGCGATCGAGAAAGGCGGCGGTGGTGCTGGGTTTGGCGGAGGCGGCGGTGGACGGAGCGGAGGCGGACATGGAAGAAGAGTGAAAAGTGAAGGGGGAAGAGTGAAACGGATCGATTCACCGCTGAGGCGCGGAGGGCGCGGAGTTTAAGAAGAGTGGAGCGGTTGGTGAGTGGAGGGATCGGCGGGTTCTTTCTCTTTCCTCTTTCGTCAGCTGCCTCGATCCAGAGAAAGAGTAAGAGGAAAGAGAAAGATGAGTCAGGCGGCGGAAGATTCGATGGGGAGGGCGGAGGCGAGGATGCGCTCGGGGTTGAAGTCGGCGCGGAGGAACTCGGCGGAGATTTTGCCCTGGCGCATGACGAGGAGGCGGTCGGCGAGGCCGAGGACTTCGGGGAGGTCGCTCGAGACGACGAGGACACCGACGCCGTCGGCGGCGAGTTTGAAGATGAGGTTGTAGATTTCGCTCTTGGCGCCGACGTCGATGCCGCGGGTGGGCTCGTCGAGCATGAGGACTTTGACGTCTTCGGAGAGCCAGCGGCCGAGGATGACCTTTTGCTGATTTCCGCCGGAGAGGTTTTTGATGAGCTGGCCGAGGGAAGGCGTTTTGACGGCGAGCGAGGTGCTTTGGTGCTGCGCGTTTTCGCGTTCCCAGCGCTCGTTGATGATGCCGCCGAGGAGGACGTGGTGGCGGCGGGCGGAGATGTTGCAGTTCTCCTGAACGGAGGCGACGGGGACGATGCCTTCTTTTTTGCGGTCCTCGGTGCAGTAAACGAGTCCGGAGCGGATGGCGTCGGCGGGGCGTTTGATGGTCGCAGGTTTTTCCTGGATACGGATGACGCCGGTGGTGGCGGGCGTGGCGCCGAAGAGGAGTTTGAGGAGTTCGGTGCGACCGGCGCCGACCAGGCCGAAGAGGCCGAGGATTTCGCCGCGGGCGACGTTGAGAGAGACGGGGGCGTTGATGCCGGGGCCGAAGATTTTTTCGACTTCGAGGGCGGGAGCGCCGTGTGCGCGCGGGCGGTAGCCGTAGACATCTGCGATGTCGCGGCCGACCATGTCTTTGACGAGGACGTCGGGCGTGATGGCTTTGAGCGAGTCGTGAGTCCTCACGTGCGCGCCGTCGCGGAGGACGGTGCAGGCGTCGCAGAGGCGGAAGACTTCCTCCATGCGATGCGTGACGTAGAGGATGGCGCAGCCCTCGCGGCGGAGGTCGGCGATGACGTTGAAAAGTTTATCGATCTCGCGGGCGGAGAGCGAGCTGGTGGGTTCGTCGAAGGCGATGACCTTGGCACCGCGCGTGAGGGCCTTGGCAATCTCGACCATCTGGCGCTGACCGATGGGGAGGTTGGCGAGTTTGGTGTCGGGATCGATGTTCTCACCCAGACGGCGGAGTTGCTGGGCGGCGAGTTCGCGGAGGCGGGAGCGGTCGATGAGGCCGCCGCGCGCGGGGAGATGGCCAAGGTAAATGTTTTCGGCGACCGTCATCTCGGGGACGAGATGGAGCTCCTGGTAGATCACGGCGACGCCGGCGGCCATGGCGGCGGAGGTGTTGGTGAAGACGTGGTCTTTGCCGGCGATGCGAAGGCTGCCCGTAGTGGGTTGGTGGGCACCGGCGAGGGCTTTGAGGAGCGTGGATTTACCCGCGCCGTTTTCACCCATGAGCGCGTGGACGGTGCCCTCGTGGACGCCGAAGGTGACACCGCGGAGGGCTTTCACGCCCGGGTAGGTTTTGGTGATGGCGTCGAAGACGAGGTAGGGCTGGGCGGCGGACATGAGCGACGGAGCGGGTCAGGCGAGGAGGACGTGGATGGCGGTTTCACCGAAGAGCACGGTGAAGACCAGGAAGGAGAGCGGGACGTAGATCCACTGAAAGGGGCGGGTGTCTTTTTCCCACGGGTGCGGGTAGACGGGAATTGCCGGGTCGGGGCGGTTGAGGTGGTTGAGGCAGGCGATGATGCCGAAGATGAGGGAAAAAAAGACGATGCCCATGAGCAGGCCGAACCAGATGCTGCCGGTGGCCATGAAGTACACGGCGCCTTTGACGATGGCGATGCCGGCGGCGGCGAGGAGGCGGCCGGAGGGCTTTTTCGCCACCATGAATGTGCCGAAGAACATCAGCAGATTGAGGATCATGGTGGCGGGTCGGGGCGGCGGGGAGGTGGGCGATGCGGAGTGGTTGGCGGAGCTATTTCGCGGATGGAATCCAACCCGGCGGCGTTAAGGCTAACGCGCCCTACCTCGGACATCAGTCGATGATGCCTTCGCGTTTCAGGATTTCCTGGAAGTTTTCGCGGGTGATGAGGATGCCTTCGGTGCGGGTATCGAGGGGCGGCGGGGTACCGTCTTTGATCCACTTGTAGAGCATCTCGGAGGCGGCGAAGCCTTCTTGTGGAGCGGAGGCGAGCATGGAGCCGAAGAAGGGGGTGGGCTTGGTCTTACGGAGTTCGTCGATGCAATCGGTGCCATTGATGCCGACGCCGACGGCGGTCTCGTGAGTGAAGCCACGGCCTTCCATGGCGCGGACGGCACCGAGGACGGCGTTGTCGTTCATGCCGAGGATGAGCCAGCGTTTGATCGAGGACTGCTGGGTGAGGAGGATGCTGGCGGCGTCGAAGGCGCCGGGGATGTCGGTCGTTTTTTGCGGAGCTTTGAAGATGCGCTCGGCGGGGATGCCGGCGTCTTTGAGGGCGGCGATGGAGTTGTCGGTGCGTTCGCGAGCGGTATCCAGTTCTTCGAACGTGATGGCGCAGACGCCGGTTTCTTCGAGGGCCCAGCCGCGTTTTTTGAATTCGGCGGCGAGGGTTTCGCCCTGTTTGCGGCCGATGCGCGAGGCGGACATGCCGACGTAGGGGACCTCGGTCATGAACTTGCCGTCTTTGACGAACTGGTCGTCCACGGTGACGACCTTGAGGCCTTTCTGTTTAGCCTTGTTCATGATGGCTGGCCCGAGGCGGACGTCGGGCGTGCAGATGACGAAACCCTGGGCGCCGGCGACGGCGATGGTGTCGATGGTGGAAAGGGTTTTTTCGCCGTCGGGAACGCCGAGCTTCATGACTTCGAAGCCGTATTGGGCGGCGGCTTTATCGGCGCCCTTCCACTCGTACTGGAACCAGGGCTCCTCGGGCTGTTTCACGAGGAAGGCGATCTTCACTTTATCGGGAGCTGCAGCGGTGCTGCCGGAGGCGGCGGGGTCGGATTTTTTGGAGCAACCGGCGATGAGACCGAGAGCGAGGACGGGCAGGAGGAAGCGCAGGGATTTCATGAGGGGTCAGAGAGGTGATACGTATGAAGAGGTGGGAGCAAAGATGGCGGTGCGGGCGACGTAAAGGACGCAGACTAGTGATTGCTGGTGATATTTTGTTCCTGTTTCCGGCTGGCAAAGCGGCGCAGGGCTTTACAGTCCTGTGCATATGGCACGTGTCACGATGGCGATCATCGCAGAGAAGGCCGGTGTTTCGAAGAACACGGTGTCGCTGGCGCTGCGTCACGATCCGCAGATCCCGGCGCACACGCGGAAGCGGATCGCGAAGATCGCGAAGACGATGGGTTACACGAAGAATCCGGTCGTCGCGCAGCTGATGACGGAGTTGCGGAAGGCACATCCGGCGGGGTATCGGCGGACGCTGGCGTTATTGAACGCGAATCAGGATGGGCGGGCGTTTAAGAGCCATCCGACGGTGCCAGCGTATGTAACGGGATGCCGGAGACGCGCGGAGTTTCACGGGTATAAGCTGGATGAGTTCTGGTTGCACGATCCGGAGCTGAACGGTGACCGGTTGGACCGCATCTTGAAGGCGCGGGGAATCCGTGGCGCGTTGATTGTTGGGCTCATGAAGGAGAATCAGCTCCCGGAGCGGTTTGGCTCAACGTGGCAGAATCATGCGTGCGTGGTCACGGGTGTGCGCACGCGGCTCCCGACGCTGCCGTTTTGTTGCGTGGATCATCACGCGCTGGTGTTGCAGGCGATGGAGCAGGCGCGGGCGCTCGGCTATGAACGGCCTGCGTTGGTAGTGGACGAGCATATCGACCGGCTGGTGGACGGGCGTTTTGGCTCGGGGATGTGGGTGGCGCAGCAGGGGCTCGCGGTGAAAAATCGAGTCGAAGGATTTTTTCAGGTAGAGGAGGCGCGTAAAGATCCGGCGTTGTTTGCGGGGTGGCTGAAGGAAGCGAAGCCGGATGTGATTTTCACGCTCTACCATGTGGTGAAGACGTGGATCGAAGGGCTCGGGATGAAAGTGCCGCGCGACATCGGGCTCATCCAGCTGGAGCATCGCGAGGAGTGCAAAGACTGGGCGGGGATGGATCAGCACAACGATCAGACGGGCGAGGGCGCCGTCGATATGCTGGTCGGCATGGTCCACAATAATGAGATCGGGCTGCCGGATTTTCCGCGGGCGACGTTGATCAGTGGGTCGTGGGTGGAGGGTGGGACAGTGCGAGCGCGGCACGTCGTGACGGTCTGACCGGCGCTTGCGCGGTTGCGTCATATTTTCGCGACGATACGGTCGCGGTCCGAATGTCCGACACGCTTACTTTGAGGGCGGAGATTTCCGCGCTGATCGCCCGCAGGGATTTCGCCGCGCTGAAAAAGAAGATCGAGCCGTGGCTGCCAGTCGATCTCGCGCCGATCGTGGCCGATATGCCGTTGGAGGAACTGGCGATGCTGTTCCGGCATTCGTCGCGTGAAGTGGCGGCGGCGGCGTTTGGCTATCTGGCGGTCGATGCGCAGCGGAAATTATTGCGGCAGCTGACACAAGAGCAGGCGGCGGCGTTACTCAACGCGCTGCCGCCGGACGATCGCACGGCGTTTCTGGATGAACTGCCGCTCGATGTGGCCATGCAGATGCTCGCACTGCTTTCGCCGGAGGAGCGCAAGGTCGCCCAGTCGTTGCTGGCGTATCCGGAAAACAGTGTCGGCCGGATGATGACGCTGGATTTCGTGACGGCGCGTCCGGAGTGGACGGTGGGTGAAACGCTCGCACACGTGCGGGAAAACGGGGCCGACCGGGAGACGCTTAACATGGTCTATGTCGTGGACGAGAGCGGGCGTTTGCTGGACGACGTGCGCATGCGGCGCGTGCTGCTGTCGCCGCTGGAGAAACGCATGAGCGAGCTGTTTGACGGGAGTTGCCCGACACTGCCCGCGACCGATGACCGAGAGACGGCGCTGGAGATGTTTCGCAAGTACGACCGTGTCGGACTTCCGGTGGTCGATGAATTTGGGAAGATCATCGGGATCGTGACAGTGGACGACATGCTCGATGTGGCGGCGGAGGAGGCGACGGAGGACATCCAGAAGCTGGGCGGCAGCGAGGCGCTGGATGAGCCGTACACGACGATTCCGCTGCTGAAAATGGTGCGGAAGCGCGCGAGCTGGCTGGTAATATTGTTTCTCGGCGAGATGCTGACGGCGACGGCGATGAGCTATTTTGAAGACGAGATCGCGAAGGCGGTGGTGCTGGCGCTGTTCGTGCCGCTGGTGATCAGCTCGGGAGGCAACGCCGGATCGCAGGCGGCGACGCTCGTGATTCGTGCGCTGGCGCTGGGGGAGTTCACGCTGTCGCAATGGTGGCGGGTGATGAGGCGCGAACTGATGGCGGGACTGGCGCTCGGGGTGATTTTGGGGGCGGTGGGATTTCTCCGTATCGCGGTGTGGTCGCAGTTCAGCGATATCTATGGACCGCACTGGCTGCTCGTGGCGACGACGGTGGGAAGCGCGCTGGTGGGAGTCGTCCTTTGGGGCTCGTTGATCGGATCGATGCTGCCGTTGTTGCTGAAGCGGCTGGGCTTCGATCCGGCGACATCGTCGGCGCCGTTTGTGGCGACGCTGGTCGATGTGACCGGCCTGGTGATTTATTTTGGGCTCGGGTATCTGCTGCTGCGCGGGACGCTGCTGTGAGCGTTGGCGGGGGCGGCTGTTGGATTAGCGACCTGAGAGCATGTGTTTGAGCTGGGCGAAGGTGGCAGACATTTCGGCGCGGGAGGCGGACTTGTATTTCTCGGGTAGGAAGCGGCGGTCGGAGCAGGCGAGGACGGCGGCGAGTTCCTGGAGTGCGAGGAGGTTTCCGTCGAGCGGGTCGATGAATGAATCGACGGCGTCGCGGAGGTCGGCGAGCTGGACGTCGTGGTCGCGTTTGGCGAGGACGGCGCGTTCTTTGGCGCGTATCAGGATGGCCTCGACGTCGCTGCCGGTGAGCGAGCGCGAGCCGAGTTCGTTGCGCGCGTAGGCGATGATCTCGTCGGTGAGGGCGATTTTTTTCACGCGGCCGATGACGGTGAAGAGCTCTACGACTTCGTCAGGATTTTGCGCGGCGAAGAGCGGGACGCAGAGGCCGAAGCGGCCCTGGCGTTTGAGGTCGATCGCGAGAAGATCGGGGCGCGAGGTCATCGCGATCCAGAGTTCGCGGCCACGGAGAGAACTGTCGCCGAGGTGGGCGGCGAAGGCGGCGAAGACGCGGCTGGAGATGCCGCTGTCGCCATCGGCGGAGCGGTTGCCGAAGACGGCGTCGGCTTCGTCCACGACGACGATCACGGGGCCGAGCGCGCGGATTGTGAGGAGAATGCGCGCCTGCTGGCGTTCGGTTTCGCCGACCCATTTGGAGCGGAATTCGCCGATCTCGAGGACGGGCAGGCCGCAGTCGCTGGCGAAGCAATCGATGAGAAATGATTTGCCGACACCGACGCGGCCGGGGACGAGGACACCGCGTTCGAGGACGTCGTCCTTTTGATTTTTGATGAGCCAGGCGAGTTCGCGCAGGCGGGCTTTGGCGGCGGTGTGCGTGGCGACGTTTTCGAGGGAGACGCCGGGCTTGGGGTCTTTGAAGCGAACGAGACCCTGGCAGTAGTCTTCGATGAGGCGGCGTTTGCCGGCGGAGATGGCTTCGGGGGTGAGACGTTCGCCGGCGCGGAGGACGGTGACGAGGAGTTGCTCGATGCGCAGGAGGGCGAGGCCGGAGGTGCGCTTGGCTAGGTCGTCGGTCGAGAGATCTGTGGCGTCGGAAAGTTTTTTGCCGCCCGAGGCGCGGTCGAGCCAGCCGGAGGCGAGGAACTGGCGGCGCTCGGCGAGATCGGGAAGCGGGATGCGCACGGTGCCGATGTGCGGGTTTTGCACGAGGTCGGACTGAAGCTCGGCGGCGGTCTCGGTGACGAGGAGGACGCCGATGTCGCCGAGGTGGAGTTCGGGCGAGGCGGCCCATTTCAGGAGGGTGACGAGGGCGGCGCGTTCGTCGGCGGAGGCGCCGGATTCCTCGGAGGCGGGGATGATTTTTTCGGGGAAGTTGAGGACGAGCGTGACGCCACGGTCGCGGCCTTTTTCGTCGGCGGCGCGAAGGAAGAAACGGCGGAGGAGCGGGACGAGTTCGCCGAAAGCGCGGGGAGGACCGTCGATGTGGAAGCGGGTGCCCTCGACTTCGTCGAAGATCGCGAGCCATTCGAAGAAACGCTGCTGCATCGCGGGCGAGCCGAAGGAGAGGCCTTCGCCGATGTCGTAGAAGAGCAGATACGCGCGGTCGGCGAAGAGGCGGCGGGAGAGGAAGGCGGGGAGGGCGGCGTACTCGGGGGTGTTGCGCGTGGAGGCGATGGTTTCGGCGGGGACGGAGACGGGGAAGAGGTCGAAGATGTTTCCGTGCAGGAGAAAGAGGCTGTGCGCGCCGCTGTTCCAGAGACGGGCGAGTTCGGCGGCCCAGGGTGGGAGGGGGGCGAGCGAGGGAGATTTTAGCGGCTGCGCGGGTGCTGGGCTGGAGGCGGGCGATGACATTGGGATGGGACCTATAGGTCTTATGGGACTGATAGGACTTATATCGGAGGGCTATTCGCTGACCGGGGTTTTTTGCGGAGGGCGCGGGGCGGTCGTAGTCGAGTAACCGACGCGGGTGGGGAGGTCGGGGAGATTGTTGGTGAGGTCTTTGAACTCGGTGAGTTCGGAGAGCCACTTGTTGGTCGCGGCGAGGTGTTCGATACTGAGGTCGATGCGGGCGCTGAGGGCGTCGGCGTTTTTGGCGGCGACGGCGTCGGCACGGATGAGTTTCACCTGTTCGACGAGGCGCTCTTGCTCGGAGCGGACGAGGTCGAGATTGCCCTGGGCTTGCTCGATGCGGCGGAGGCGTTGGCGGAGGGTTTCGAGGCGTTCGAGGCGGGAGGCGGCGAGGCGTTCTTTGGTGTCGAGGATGGGGGACGTCTTATTCGCTTTTTTGGCGGTCTCGATTTCGGCGGCGAGGGATTGGGTTTCGGCTTCGAGGGAGGCGACGAGTTCGGGGACGCGTTCCTTGCGTTCGGTCTCGAGGTAGACGTCGAGCGATTGCTCGATGGCCAACATGCGGAGGTAGGTCCACATGAGCTCGTCGAGTTTGCGGAGGCGGGAATCGAGATCGAGGCCGGTGGAGTTTTGGGCCTCGGTGGAGGCTTTTTCGATGTCGGCGCAGACGGCGGCAAGCTGGGCGTGGCGCTGGCGGCGCGCGGGGGAGAGATCGGCGAGGACGCGGTCTTGTTGCTGGTGAAAGTCGGCGAGGCGGGCGGCGGCTTCGAGGTCGCGGCGGCCTTGCGTATCCGAATCGATGGCACGGCGGAAGAAGCCGGCGTCGGGGAGGTAGACGAGGCCTAGCGCGTAGAGGGTGGCGCCGGCGAGGAGGCCGAGGGGTTCACCGCTGGCGAAGCCGAGGCCCAGCGTGAGGAGAGCGAGCCAGAGGTGGTGGCGGCTTTTCCAGAAGGCGCGGCGGTAGTTGGTCGGCTGGTCGGGCAAGCGGTCGGAGTTTGGACAGGATTAACAGGATGGACAGGATTAAGGCGGAGCGGCGACGGAGTTTTGCAGGAGGAAACTGAGGGAACGGAGAGGTGTCAGAGTGGCGGATACGGAAGCGGTGGTAGAAATTCGTCGGAAGGAAAACGAGTATGAGTGAGAGAACGATGCGGAGGGAAGCGGGGTGAGGGCACCCCCGCCTACAACGGAGGCGTTACTCGACTGTGAACCACTGGACTTCGACGCGGCGGTTTTTTTCGGGGTCGGGGCCGGCGGGTTCTTCCCAGCCGCGGCCAACGGTTTCGAGGCGGGTGGGTTCTACTTTGAGGCGTTCGATGAGGAGGCGGCGGATTTCGCCGGCGCGGTTTTTGGAGAGCTCCATGGATTTGAGAGCCATCTGGCGGACGAAGGCGTCGCCGCCTTGTTCGCGGAATTTATCGACGAGCGCATTATCCACGTGGCCGCGGAGGAGAATCGTGGAGCCGGGGCTAACTTGGAGAAGGCGGCGGATCGAATCGAGGTTGGTGAGGTTGTCCTGGCTCGTGAGATCGAGCTTGAAGGAGTTTGGCTCGAAGAGGAATCGGATGTCTTTGCTAAGGAGCGGATCGCGTTCGAGAGCGCCGCCGGCGGTGCTGCGGATCGGGGCGAGCGTGATTTGTTGTCCGGCGAAAGCGCCGGCGGTTTTGAGGGCTTCGAGGTGCTGCGGTGCCATGTAGCGCTCGGCGTCGACGGGTTTGTCGATGAGCGAACCGTAGGCGAGAATCGCGGAGGAATAGATGCCGCTGAAGCTGCCGGCGGCGTCGATTGCGCCGGAGTAGAACGCTAGATTCTCGGGGAGGTTGGAGAAGTGGACTTTGGCGAGCTCGGCCTGGGTTTGGGCTTTGTCCCACTTGAAGGTTTTGCCGATCAGATCGAGGTGCGGCGCGGGATTGTCGCGGACGAGGCGGTTGCCTTCTAGGATGCCGTCGACGAGGCCGGCGACTTGCGCGGGGTTGGCGGTGGCGAAGCCTTTGTTGACGACGAGAATGTCGGCGATGATGAGGAGATTTTTATTGGTCGTGAGCTGGGTGGCGGCGCCGTTGGAGGCTTCGACGACCTCGGTGGTTTTTGGGGCCCAGGTGACGCAGCCGGCGAGGCGGGTGCCGCCGGACTGGAGTTCTTTGAGGAAGATGTCGCCGGCGGCGAAGGCGTCGGCGGCGAAGAGGAGGTTGACCTTGTCGGGCGCAGGGCGGTCGGACGGGCTGGAGAGGACGTTGACGCCGAGGCCGGCTTCTTGCGTGAGGTAGCGGAGGAAGAAGTCGGCCTCGGTGAACTGGGCGGTGACGAGGGTCCGGCCCTTGAGGTCGTTGATGCGGCGTATTTCTTTTCTGACGACAAGGCCGTCGGCACCGCGGGAGAAGCCGATCTGCACGGGGGCGGTGACCTGGAAGTTGCGACAGTGGGCGGCGAGGACGTCGACCGTGGTGGCGGAGGCGGCGAGGCGGCCGGTGTTGAGGGCGGGCCAGCTTTCTTCCTCGGAGAGTTTGATGCGGACTTTGAAGCCGTGCTTGCGGAAGAAGTAGGAGTTTTCGGAGGGATCGAGTCCGCCGTTGGCGACGACGATGCCGGCGTAACCGGCGTACTCGGAGAGTTCGAGGTCGAGGGTGTTGTCCTTCGCGATGTAGGTGCCGGCGGGCGGGAGGAGCGGGCAGGTCGTGAGGGGCTCGATGAAGTCGGCGGGATCGAGGGCGGCTTTGCCTGCGGTGCCGTTGGCGGCGGAGGAGCCGGAGTTGCTGGCTGAAGCGCTGGAAGTGGCGGTGGATGGCGCAGCGTTGGGCTGGGCTTTATTGAGCCACTTGTAGGCGCCGAGTCCGGCGATTGCCAGGATGAGGAGGGTGAGGACGAATTTTCCGCGGCCGGTCATAGTGAGAAGAGTGAAAGGTGATGAGTGAGGAATGAAAGGGGATGAAGAGGGCGGACGAGACTCGGAAGGAGCGGAGTCGGAGTTCGGACTGGATTAACGGGAGTTACAGGATTGGGCGGATCGCAGGCGTGAGTGATTACGTGGTCTGGCGAGGGGCTTTTTTGATGAGGAGGATGAAGATAAAAGAGAGTACGGAGAGGCTGGTTGCGATCCATGCGACGCCTCTCCCTAGACCGCGCTGCACGTTCAGTTCTTTGTCGCTGATTCGCAGGTCGGCCCAAGCCTTCTTGATTTCAGGAGACGCGCTTTGCGGAGAGATGAGGCGCTCTGCGTCCTGCTGTGCTTGGTAATAGCGCTTTTCTTGATCGGCGGCTTTTTGGAGTTTCAAACCGAACAAGGTACAGAGGATGGAAAGTGTGAGAAAAATGATCGCGGCGAGCTTCATGACTTAAACCAAGGGGCGTTTGAAGATGGCGGTGACTTCGCGGGTGTCGCCGCTGTTGGTCCATGAAAGGATGTTCACGAGTTCCCAGCCGTCGGCTCCGTAGGCGTTGAGGCGCGCGTGGAAATCCTTGTGATCCAGTTTTGTGCTAAGCAGTCCGGCGGAATCGGCGACGAAGGTTGCGTATTCAAATTTCTGCATGTCGTGAAAGAGTGGAAAGCGGGCTTGGCGTGAGTGGTTCGATGCGAGGTCGAGCCCTACGGGGAAAAGCGGGCGGTGGCGAAGAACGCGCACGGAGTGCGCGTTCCACCTCGGAGCCGGCGGGCCTAGTATTAAGACTCGGCGATTTTTTGGCGCTCGGGGGCGGCGGCGGTGGGTGTGGTGGCGGCGGGTTGCACCATGCCCATTTTCTTTTGGTATTCCTTGAAGAGCTGGTTGCCGCGGGCGCGTCGCATTTCCTGCTGGCGTTGGATGTTCGAGCCCATCTCTTTCGCGAGATCGAGGGTGGCGCGCATCTGGCCTTCGCCGCTGGCGGCGGACTCGCGGAGTTGTTGCATGGATTGTCCCATCTCGCCGCCCATCATGCCTTGGAGTTCGGTGATCGAACCTTTCATGAGGCCGGAGAGTTGTTCGAGGGAGCGGCCGACGGCGACCTTGGCTTTGACGGCCTGGAACTCGCGTTCGAACTTTTGGATTTCGCGTAGGCTGTTGGCGATGATCTCGGTGTTTTGCTGGTAGAGTTGTTCGAGGCCGGCGAGCTGGGACTGGTTGTCGGCGATGTCTTGATCGAGGGTGGCGAGCTCTTCTGCGAAGTGGGCGCCGTTGACCTCGTCGTTGGCGGCGGCGGCGGTCTGGAGCATGCCCTGGATTTCCTGCTTCTGGCGCTCCTGGCGTTTGATCTGGTCTTTGAGGAGGGCGATCTGGCCGGCGAGTTGTCCGTTGGCGTAGTGGGCTTTGTCGGCCTTGGCCTTGGAGTCTCGGATGCCGCGTTCGACGACGGCCTGGTTGATGGCATCGGTCTCGGTGGCTTTTTCGGCGGCGAGACCGAGCCAGATGAAGACGCGTTTGATGGCGCGGAAGATTCCCATGGTGATGTGTGTTGGAGTTGAGTTGGTTGGCTGACGTTAAAGGAAAGTGGGGAAGAGCCGGGCTTTTAGGGGCAGGCAGGCTGGGGCGTTGCGGTTCTCGGCGGTTTTGGTGAAGAGGTCGAGGCTGTCTTAGGGCGCAGGGCGGCTGGGCGGTGCGGGCCGGAGTGCGGTGGAGACGAGGGCCGGGCCGAAGTGGAGGCCGGAGCGGTGTAGCCGGAGTTTGGTGACGGACGATGTGGTGTGTGGCATTGACGGGCCCGTTGGAGGAGCGCGAAGCAGAGAGAGGTTTTAGCAGAAGGGGACCGGCGCGGAAATTATAATTCCAGAGGTAAAGTCGCAGCGGCGCGGGAGCGAAGGATCAGAAGCCAGAGACCAGAAGCCAGGGGCAGATGAGGTTGGGGCGGGATTGGAAGGAACGCGGGCGATGTCGGAAAACGCGTTGGGGCTGACGACACGGAGGGCGTCCCGCCATCGGAGAATTGAGAAAATAAAAATGGCCGGGCGCGTGGGGCCCGGCCGGGAAACCAAGACGACTGAGGGGAAGGCTCAGTGAGTGAAGAATGCGATTAGCGGAAGTTGCGTTCGTTGCGGGAGCTGCTGCGTCCGCCTCCACCACCGAAGCCGCTGTTTTCACGGCTGTCGCCACCGGCGAATTCGCGGGGACGTTCTTCGCGGGGGCGGGCTTCGTTCACGGTGAGGGCGCGGCCGGCCATGTCGAAGCCGTGGAATTTTTCGATGACGCGCTGGGCGTCTTCGGGAGAGGCCATGTTGACGAAGGCGAAGCCGCGGGAGCGGCCGGTGAATTTGTCGAAGATGAGATCGACGGCGGAGACGGCGCCGGCGTCGGTGAAGAGATCCTGGAGTTCTTGCGCGGTGGTGTTGAAGGGGAGATTCCCGACGTAGAGCTTGCTTGTCATATACGTTTTTTCCCGCCGCCGTTTTTTCCCGCCGTTCCCGTGCATCGAGTTTCAAATCATCACTGAACTTTCCCGCTCATCGACAATTCACCGTGCTAAGAATCAAACTGCGACGAAAGGGAACGTGGGCGCGTTGAGGGGCTGCGCAAGAGCGGAGAATGCCGGTTTCTGGCATCTAGGGCGGTGGTGTTTGACTACGCAAATTGGGCGGCGGGCGAGCGGAGTTTGCGCGAATGACCAATGACCAATGACCAATGACCAATGACCAATGACCAATGACCAATGACCAATGACCAATGACCAATGACCAATGCGCTGGCGCGGTTAGCAGGGAAGTGGGTGGTCGGGAAGTTATCACTTGAGGCTGAACGGAGGGGGTGTTTTGTCCGGTGCTGAAATCGATTCATTGTGGAAAAAACGCAGACTGAAACAGCCTTAGGGAAAACTGGCTCTCGTTGCCGAACGGGGAGCGGACTTTGAGCATGGCGGCGATCCACGGGATGACGATGGAGCTGGGGGTGCGGTTTGGCCCGGCGGGGAGTGCGGCGCAGGTGCGCGGGCCGGAGATCGGGATCGAGCTGCCGTGCATGGCGGGGGCGGCGCGTGAAGAAATTTTTCTTGGACTAGAGCTGGTGACGGCGGTGCAGGGCGTGATACTTTACCGGCGCGGCGGGTTGTTGGTGGGGCACGCGCGGGAAATTTTCAGCGAGACGACGGTGGAGACGGATGCGCGGCGGTTGTACGAGCGCGTACTGGCGGCGACGGGGAGGCGGCATTTGTACCGGATGTGGAACTACGTGCCGCGGATCAACGATCAGACGGGCGGGCTGGAGCATTACCGGTCGTTTTGCAAAGGGCGGTCGCTGGCGTTCGAGGCGGCGTTTGGCGCGGGATTCGAGCGGCAGCTGCCGGCGGCGTCGGCGGTGGGGAGCGATGGGCGGACGTTGGAGGTGATCTTCGCGGCGGGGGAGGCGGCTCCGCGGCATGTGGAAAATCCGGAGCAGGTGCCGGCGTATCTTTATCCGGTGGAGCATGGGCCGAGGCCGCCGAGTTTTTCACGGGCGACGGTCGTGAGTGAGGGCGGGCAGCGATGGGTTTTCGTGTCGGGCACGGCGTCGATCAAGGGGCACACGACGGTGGGTGCGGGGTCGTTGCGCGCGCAGATCGAGGGGACGCTGGATAATCTGGGGCTGATTTCAGCGGCGAGCGGTGTGGGCGAGAATCTGGGACGCCCGGAGGGCGCAGGCGGTCGTGCGCAGTGGGCGCGGCATTTTAAGGTCTATCTGCGGCGGGCGGAGGATCTGGCGGAGGCTCGGGCGGCGCTGGAGGGTGTGCTGGTTTTCCCGGAGGCGGGGGATCAGGTGAGCTGGCTGCGGAGCGATATTTGCCGGGCGGAGCTGGATATCGAGATCGAGGCGACGCTCCGCGCGTAGCGTGTAGCGCGGAGAAATCACAAACGCCAAAGGTCCAAACGCCAAAGGAAGGAGGCGGAGAGGTTCGCGGGTGATGGGTAGTTGAATCGCGAAGACGCTAAGATCAGAGCGAAGGGACGGGGGCGGATTTTTCACCGCGGAGACGCAGAGGGCGCGGAGGACCGGACGAGGGAGCGTGGGGAATGAAGTAGTGACGAGGCTCGGTGGACGCGGGACTATCAGAGGCGGCGAGCAAGCTCGCGCCCTACAGGCGGAGGGCGGCGCGGAGGGATTGGGTGTCGGGTTTGCCGCGGGGGGTGAGGGGGAAGTCTTTGAGGACGTGGAGGCGCTTGGGGATTTTCCAGGCGGTGAGGCTGCGGTGGAGGAGGGCGCGGGCGTCGGTGGGGGAGAGATCGGTGGCGAGGGCGCAGGCGAGTTCGTCGGGGCGGTCGGGGTGCGGGGCGGCGTAGGCGTCGCGGAGGCCGGGGAGTTTTTTGATCTCTTGCTCGAGGGTAGTGAGGTCGAGGCGGCGGCTGGCGATTTTGATCATGCGGCCGGTGCGGCCGAGGAGAGTGAGTTCGCCGTGGGCGTTTAACGCGGCGAGGTCGGCGGGCATGTGGGCACCGTGGCCGGAGGGTGAGCGGCGGCGGTTTTTGTGGGTGAAGACGGCGGCGCTGGAGACGGTGAAGCGTTTGGTGCGGGTGAAGGTGAGCGTAACGCCGTCGAGCGGGGTGCCGACGGAGCGGCCTTCGAGGGTGGCGTCACCGGTGCGGTCGTAGGCGATGCCGCCGGTTTCGGATGAGCCGTAGAAGTTGTGGATGCGCTGGCCGAATTTTTCGAGGAAGGTGCGGGCAGTTTCGGGTGGAAGAACGGAGCCGGCGGAGATGATGACGCGGAGGCTGCGTAGTGATTCGGCGGGCACGTCGGTGAGCGCGAGGATGCGGAGGATGGCGGGGACGGCGGGGAAGACGGTTGGAGAAAAGCGGGCGCAGTCGGCGGCGAGGGCGTGGTGGAGCGGGGCAGAGGGCGTGAGGATGGCGGTGCCCTGGGCGAGGAGCGGGATGACGAGGTTGCCGAGGCCGTAGGAGTGGCCGAAGGGGATGAGGCCGAGGTTCAGGTCGGCGGGGCGGATGTCCATCGAGGCGCAGACGTTGCGGGCGTCGGCGAGCATTTGGGCGTGGGTGAAGGCGAGGGCGCGGGGTGTGCCGGTGGAGCCGGAGGTGAGTTTGATCAGCGCGGAAGCCGCGCCGGTACGGGGCGGCTTGAGTATTGAGTAGCGAGTAGCGGGTAGCGAGTAGTCGGAAGAGTTGGCGGAGGTACTGGTGGTGACGGGGGTGATCTGGTTGTCGGGCGTGAGGAGGAAGTGGGCGCGGACGGATTGGGCGAGGGTGAGTTGTGAGGAGTGGGATTCGCTGGGGTCGAGGGGGACGGGGACGGCGCCGAGTTGGAGGATCGCCAGGAAAGCGGCGAGCCAGTCGGGGCCGTTGGGGCGGGAGAAGGCGATGAGACGGTTGTTGAAATCGAGCGAGGGATGCGCCGTGCGGAAGATTTGCGCTAGGGTGGAGGCGCGGGCGTCGAGCGAGCGACGGGTGTGAATTTCGCCCGTGGCGGCTTCGATCAGGGCGCGGGCGTCGGGGGCGGCGGACACGAGAGCCGCCCAAGTGGTGAGCAACGTGTCGTGCTCGTTCATGGGCGCTTCGACGGTCGGCCGAGTGGTTCGAGTTCCACCATGAGGAGGGCGGTGATGACGATGAGGCCGACGGTGGTGCCGAGGGCGGCGACGACGGGGATTTTGCTGAGGGCGAGCGCGCCGAAGACGACGGCGGTGCAGAGCGCGGAGAGGCGGATGGAGGGCGGCGGAGGTTCGTGGCGCTGGATGTTTTCGGCGGAGAAGATCGCGTAGTTGTGGCTCAGGCACACGCCGAGGAAGGCGGCGAGGAGGTGGAAGATGTTGAGCGTTTGTCCGCAGAGGCCGAGGAGGCCGAGGGCGAAGAGGCAGGAGCCGGCCGGGATCACGAAGATGCGGATGCCGCGCTTGAAGCCGTAGATGACGAAGACGCTGGCGCCGAGGAGGGCGAGGCCGATGGCGCTGAGTTTGGCGGCGTCGGCGCGGTAGCGGGCGAAGAGCGTGTTGAGCGATTCGAGCTGGGCGACGCTGAAGGTGTTTAGTTCGGCGGGCGGTATCGCGCCGGGTGGGTGATCGGCGAGAGTGAGGAACCAGCTGGGGCCACCGGCGGGATCGAGGTGGAAGAGGAGGCTGAGGGGGCCGGTGAGTTCGCGGCGGAGGTCGGTGAAGAGGGAGGAGTAGGAAGCGGAGGAGTTTAGGGTTGAGGGTTGAGAGTTGAGAGAAGGATTGGCGGCGGTGTTGAGCGTCGGAGAGGCGGTGAGCGCGGACCAAGAGTCGAAGAAGGGGGCGAAGGAGTCGGGGGTGTAGCCGTGTTTTTCGAGGGCGGTGCGGAGGTCGGCGGGGAAGTTTTTGAGGGCGGCGAGATGGGCGGCGCGGGCGTTCCAGTCGGTTTCGGTGGGGAGGAGGAAACCGGCGGAGGCGGCGGGGTTTTCCGGGAATTGGGCGTCGTGCCAGGTGGTGAAGCGGGCGAGGTTGACGCGGGCGGCGGCGGGGGTGTCACCGCGGGTCAGATACGCGGTGCGTTCGGTGGCGTCGCCGAAGAGGGCGCGGACTTCGCCGTCGTTGGCGCGGAGGGCGGGGGCGGGGATTTCGAGTTCGCGGATGTCGTCGCGCCAGCTGAGGAACCAGGGGCCGGCGAGTGCGACGAGTGCGGCGAGGATGAAGAGCGGGGTGATGAAGCGGCGCGAGCGGACGGCGGGGGGGATGACGAGCGGGCGGGTTTCCAGGAAGGCATTTTCCAGTTGGGCGAAATAGAGGATCGCGATCAGCAGGGCGGAGATGAGGCCGGCGCTAACGAAGACGCCGAGTTGCTGGACGAGCGGGAGGTCGGACCAGAAGAGTAGGGAGAAACCAATGACGGTGGTGAGGCAGCTGGTGAGGAGCGGCTTGAGGAGGCGGCTCAAGCGGGAACGGTAGGGTTCGCCGGGGCGCAGCGAGGGCTGCATGTAGAGGTAGAAGCCGTAGTCGATCGCGACGCCGGCGAGGATGGAGCCGATGACGAAGACGAGGACGTGGACGCGGTCGAAGACCATCGTGGTGACGACAAGGGCGCCGAGGGTGGAGAGGATGACGACGGGGACGAGGTGGAGGATTTTCCAGAGGCGGCGGACGAAGAGGCAGACGATGATAAGGACACCGAGGAGCGAGAGCAGGTGGCGGGAGAAGATCTCGGACTTGATGCTGGCTTTGCTCGCGGCGGCGAAGCGGTTGATGCCGGTCCAGCGGAGTTCGGCGCCGGGGGAGATTTTTTTCGCCTCGGCGAGGGCGGTGTCGATCGCGGCGAAGACGGGGTCCTGGCCGGCTTCGCTGAAGGGAGAGTCTTTGACGACGGCCCAGATGAGGGCGGGGCCGGTGGGAGAGGCGGTGGGTTGGGAGGAGGCGAGGCCTTCGACTTTGCCGATGAGCGAGGGAACGAGGAGGAGCGGGTCTTGGGGAATGAGTTCCTGGAAGGCGATGCTCTCGGGGCGGGCGAGGAAGGTGTCGAGGGCGAGGGCGGTTTGTTCGGCGAGCCACTCGGAGAAGGCGGGGGATTCGGAGGAGTTGAGAGCTGAGGGTTGAGAGTTGAGGGACGGAGAGGAAGAGGTGGCGAGGTAGGCGCGGTGTTGTTCGGCGAGCCAGGTGGGGAGGAGGAGGTCCTGGCGGCGGGTGAAGATGAAGACGCCAAGTGCGTCACGGGCGGAGGTGTCGCCGAGTACGACGGCGTCGGATACGGCGGGGGAATTTTTTAGCGAAGCGGCAAAAGCGGCGACGGCGGCGGGTGACGGCGCGGGGTAAGACGAGAAGGGAAAAGGGGCGGAGGACGGGTTGAGAGTTGAGGGTTGAGAGTTGAGAGAAGCAGAAGTGGCGACAGCGGCGGGATCGGTGGCGGTGTTGGGACCGGCGAGCGCGAGGAGGAGGACGCGGGATTGTTGCTGGTCGGTGAGGTCGCGGACGAGGGCGAGTTCGGGCGCGCGTTCGTCGGACGGGATGAGGTCGATGACGTTGGTCGAGATCTTCGCGGAGTAGTCGAGGCGGGCGAGCCAGAGGGCGCAGAGCGCCGTGAAGAGCAACAGGGCGAGGCGGGCGAAGAGTTTCTGGCGAGGCGGTTCCATGCGGTTGAGTCGGCGGCGGAGGCGGAAAGTGGAAACCGCTAATGGACGCTAATGGGCTCTAATGATGAAGGAGAATTTTTGGGGTGTGGATTTTTGAGCCACGGATGTCACGGATGCCGGAGGGGACAGATTTTTAACCACTGATGGGCACTGAGAGGCACTGATTTCGGAAGTGGATATGTCGCCCGCTGGGGGCAGGATTACCACGAGGGGCAGAAGGTTAGCGGGGACGTCGTGTGCTCGAAAGATTAGCGGAAGGATTTTTTGAGTTCTTCGGGGGTGAACTCGGCGTGGGTGCGGACGTCGCCGATGAGGATTTCGATGCCTTGGAAGGCGGACTTTCTCATCTCGATTTTTTTCACGGCGGCTCCCTGGCCGGTGATAACGAGGCGGGTGAGGACGCTGGCGAGTTCGCCGGGGCGTGGGTCGAAGACGAGTTGCCAGTCGTCGCCGGTGCGGAGGCCGTAGAGGTCGAAGTTTTTGGCGAGTTCGGTGAGGTCGAAGCGCATGACGTGGAGGAGCGCGGTCGTGGCGGCCTGGGCACGGGGCTCGTTAGGGAGTTCGCGCTGGCGGCCGCGGGCGTCGCGGAGGAGGACGCCCTGGGCGTCGACGATCATGAGCTGGTTCTCGGGTTTGGTGTAGGCGAGGCTGAGGCCGCGTTCGGGGGAGAGGCGCATGTCGCCCGTGAAGACGACGGGGATTTTTTTGAAAGGGAGGTAGCGGTTTTCGGTGAAGGGGGCGGTGACGTTGCCGTTGGCGGCGAGGGCGGTCGCGAGCTCACGCCAGGGGGCGTCGTTTTGGCCGACGGTGATTTTGTTGGCCGGGGCCATGAGCTCGGCGACGTCGGCGGCGGGCAGAAGAGTGAAGAGCGAAAGGTGAAGGGTGAAAAGGGAGAGGAAGCGGAGGAGCATGGGAAATCCGAAGGTTGAAGGTCGAATGACGAAGGAGGGAAGAGAATGACCAGTGACCATTGACCAATGACCAGTGGGGAAGTCGCGGAGTTTTTTTGGCGTTAGGTTGAGGAGAGCGGGCGATGGTGAACAGCGCGCTCAGCGTGCGCGGTCTACCTAAGAGCGGCGGCGGCGTTGGTGGCGGAGGGCGGCGGGCCAGCGCCAGAGGATGAGCTGGGTGAGGAGGCGGGCGTGGAGCCAGATCATGCGAAGATTGTCGCGCAGATAGTGGAAATGGGAAATACCGCCGTCGGATTTGGCGAGGTAGCGGCAGGTGGCGGGGATGTTGAGCGTGGGGGTGCCGTTCCAGATCATGCGGACGGCGACCTCGGGATCGAAATCGTAGCGGCGGGCGAAGCGAGTGGAGGTGAGTGCGCGATGCAGCGGGGCGAGCGGGTAGACGCGGAAGCCGAAGAGGGGGTCGTCGATGCCGGGGCCGAGGATTTCGAGGTTGGCGAAGAAGATGGAGAGTTTACGGCCTTGGAGGCGGATGTTGGGCGCTTCGGGGCCGAAGATGGGTTTGCCGATGACGAGGGCGGCGGGCGTGGCGGCGGAAGCGGCCATGAAATCGGCGATGCGGTTGGCGGGGTGCTGGCCATCGGCGTCCATGACGAGTGCGTGAGTGAAGCCGGCGGCGAGGGCGGCTTCGGTGCCGGTGAGGACGGTGGCGCCTTTGCCACCGTTGGCGGGGCGGAGGATGACGCGGAGGTGCGGGGTGTGTCGGGAGAGTTCAACTACGGGCTCGTGGGAGGCGTCGGTCGAGGCGTCCACCACGACCCAGACGGGCTGCCAGTGGGCGAGCGCGTCCTGCACCGTCGAGAGGAGGCGCGGGCCGGTGTTGTAGCTCGGGATGAGCAGGAGGTGGGTGGTTGAGGGCGCGGGCGGCACGAGTTGGCAAACGAGGGATGAAAGCGGGACCGGGATTAGGTTAATCGCAAAGATGCGAAGATGCTAAGGTCGGAGCGAAGAGTTTTTGGGTCGATCTACGGGGCAGGTTGTTGCGGAAGCTATTTAGGAAAGGGGGGCGACGGGGGTGGCGGAGGCGGTGAGTTTTTTCGCGACGTAGGCGGTGATCTCGGTGGGGGTGAGAGGGGTGTCGGCGGGGATTTCTTCGCCGAGGGTGACGATCATCCAAGTGGGGAGGGCGGGGAGTTTCCACCAGGCGCGGCCTTTGGTGGTGAGGTTGCGGCTGACCTCGATCGTGATCAGGCGGATGGGGGCGCGGGCGCGGCGGGCGATGAGGGCGAAGCCGGGCTTGAGGGGGTTGAGGCGTTGGCCGGGAGCGGTGCGGGTGCCTTCGGGGAAGATGACGAGGGAGCGGCCTTCAGCGACTTTATCGGAGGCGTCGCGAATGGCGTCGAGGCCGTCGCCTCCGGAGGCGTATCCGGCAATCAATGCCGCGGGGCCGATGGCGGGGTTGCGGAGGAGGGCGGGTTTGAAGATGCAGATGGCGTCGGGGAGCGCGGAGATGAGGACCTGGGCGTCGACGAGCGACGGGTGGTTGGCGACGTAGATGGTGCCGGCGGAGAGTTTTTGATTATCAAAGCCGCGCCAGGTGACGCGGAAGATGTGGGTGGCGTGACACCATTGGCGCCAGAAAATGAACATGCGCTTGATGGCGAGGCGCGTGCCGGGGCCGAGGCGGTGGCGGTTGGGGACGAAGAGGAGAATCGTGCAGACGACGTTCAGGAGAACGCCTCCGGCGCCGAACCAGAGCCAGGGGAGATAGTAGGCGACAGCCAGGAGGCAGTAGCGGAGGCGGCCCATGATCAGCGGACGGGGAGAGGGCGCGGGCGTGGCGTTTCCGGAGCGGCGGCGGGAACGGAGCTGGCGGGTGGATTGAGAGGAAGGAAGTTGAACCACAAATACGGGTCGAGGCGCAGGTGGGCTTCGAGTTGACGGAGGAAATCCTGGAAGTGGGCGTGGGCGCTGGCGAGGTTGGCGGCGCGGGGGCGGGTCTTGTCGGGCTCCCACACGGGGGAGCTGTGGATGATGGTTTCGCCGGCGGTGCCAGGGACGCCGAAGGTGAGCAGCACGGGCATCGCGAAGATGAGTGCGAGGTGGTAGATCGTGAACGGGAAGACGCGGCGGGCGCCGAGGAAGTCGAAGGCTTCGGTCTTGGCACTGAACTCGAGACGGTCGCATTTGAGGGCGACGGAGCCTTCGGAGGCGACGGCTTCTTTGAGGGCGAAGAGGAGATTTTCGGGTTCGTTGACCCAGATGAATTTGAGCCACTGGCCGAAGAGGGCGCCGAGTTTCTCGGTGTCGTGGGAGTTGCCGACGCGCTGGCGGACCATGAAGACGCGGTGATTTTCGACGGGGCCGAGGAGGAAGCCGAGGAGGTCGGAGTGGCCGACGTGGAAGGATCCGAGGAAGGCGTAGCGGCCGGAGTTGACGAAGGTCTTGAAGTGCTCGGAGCCAGGGGCGAGGACGGTGCGGGGGATGCGTCCGCTGGCGGCGCGAAGTTTGATGAGGAGGGATTCCTCGAAGGCGAAGAAGTGGCGGAAGATTTCGCGCAGGCGGGGTTCGCGGCCGAGGATGATGCGGAGGTAGTCGCGCGAGTGGCTGCGCTGTATCGGCATCGCGGCGACGCTGACCCAGGTGCCGAGGGCGCGGAGGGGGCGGTAGAGGAATTCGGGGAGGATGCGGTCGAGGAAGGTGATGGCGCTGAAGCCCCAGCTCGGGCCGGGGTTGCGGGGGCTGGCGGGCTTCGCTTCGCCGGAGGCAAGGTGCGGAGCGGCTGTGGGCGCGCTGGCGGCGGCGGGAGGCGCGGAAGGAGCGGACGTTTTTGCTGACGCGTTCATGACCAGGTCAGCGCGAGGCGAACGCCGGGGGCGGCGAGAAGGTCGAGGGAGCGGCGTTGGTGGAGGGCGTCGAAGAAGTCGGGGAGGGCGAGGGCGGCGGAGTCGGGCGACGCGCTGGAAGGCGATGGGGGGCGTGAGGGCGATTCGTCGGTGGAGGTAAGTATTATGCGACCGAGGGTGTCGGGTGTGGCTTCGCGGGTGAGGGCGAGGGTGAAGGCGAAGGTGCGTGGGCTGGCGGAGTTGCTGGCGAGGAGCCAGGTGCCGCGTTCTTCGCCGCCGCAGAGGAGGGCGCGAGGGGCGTCGGCGAGCCAGGCGGTCTGGAGGGCGCGGACGACAAGGTGGGCGCGACCGGTGACGGGGAAAAATTCGCGGATGGGTTGCTGGCGTCCGATGAGCGCTTGTTGGACGGCGCTGGGGTGGATGGAGGTCTGGAAGAGCGTGGGGCTGGCGGTGGGGAAGCTGTCGAGGTAGGCCTCGAGGGCGCGGGTCTCGGCGTATTCGGAAGCGTAGATGAGGGCGTCGGTTTCGGCGGGGACGAGCGGAAGTAGTGTGTTTCCCACGACGAGGCCGAGCTGGGTCATGCGGCGGCTGGCGAGTTTTGGGAAAATTTCCTTGAGGCGCTCGCGGGTGGTGGCGGGTTCTTCGAGGTCGGCTGAGTCGGTGCGGAGGGCCTGGATGAAGAGCTCGGAGGAAGAGTAGCGAGTAGCGGGTAGCGAGTAGTGAGTAGACGGAGAGACCTGAGGTTCGGAGCTCGGCGCAGAGCTGATCGAGAACGGAGTGGCGGAGACGGGGAGAGTGAGGGAGGGCTGGGGTGCGGGGGCTTTGGCGAGGAGGAGGGCGGCGTGGGCGCCGCCGAATGCGTTGCTCGTACAGAGGACGCTGTCGAAGGATGTGTTATCGAAGGGCTCGAAGGCGATGGCTTCGCTGAAGCCGGGGGAGCGGGCGCCGATCGAGCCGGGGGTGCGGCCGGTGCGGAGGGATTCGGTGGCGAGGGCGAGTTCGACGATGCCGCAGCTGCCGAGGGTGTGGCCGAGGGAGCCTTTCCAGGAGACGAGGGGGGCGGCGGGGAATTGTTTCGCGAGGGCGCTAGCTTCGAGTCGGCCAGCTTCGAGGGTGCCGGTCCCGTGGCCTTTGAGCCAGAGGCGTCGGTTTTGCGCGAGTGGCGCGAGGCCGGAGAGGCAGGCCGCGAACCCAGTGCCGTCGGCCTGGTTGGCGGTGAAATGGTGCATCTCGTTGTGCAGGCTCTGGCCGAGGATGGCGAAGTCGCCGCAGTCGCGAGTGAGGACGGCGAAACCGGCGCCGTCGCCCAAGCCGATGGAGCCGACGGGACGGTTTTCGTAGGGAGCGGGGAAATCGGCGTTGAGGATTTTCAGCGCGTGAAAGCCGCCGGCGACGAAGGGGCTGAGGAAGTCGAAGCTAAAGACGAGGGCCTCGTCGGCGAGGCCGGCGTGGAGCGCGCGGGCGGCTTGCAGCAGTCCTAGATGCGCGGATACGCAGGCGTGCGAGAAGGTGGTGACGTTTGGCCCCCAACCGAGCTCGCGGCGGAGCCAGTCCACGCAGGCGCTGGGCGTGCCGTAGCGAAGGTGGGCGGGATCGCCGGTGCGACGGAAGGCGTAAAGGCTGCCGACGCCGAAGTTACTGCTCGTGACAAACACTGGATGGCGCGGGCCGCCCCAGTTGTTTCCCGGAATGGTGGCGACGAGCGGGCGGAGAAATGCGAGCCAGTTGGGCGGGGCGGATTCGTCGAGAGGACGACCCGGGCAGAGAGCGAGTGGAACGAGGTCCCCACCGGAGGTCCCGAGGACGGGAGCGGGCTGAAGGGCGCGTTGGCCGGAGAGCAGGGCGACGTGGGTGGCGCGGGCGTCGCCCAGCGCGGTGAGGCAGCCGGTGGCGGCGAGGCGGGCGGACGTGTTGGCGAGGGAGGCGGCCACGGCGAAGGGCGGAGAGGTCAGACGAGTTATCTCGCGCAGACGAACGCCGGATCAGGACGGGAGGCGGGCGGGGTCGGCGCGTTCGCGGACGAAGTCGGTGAGGGACTTGATGCTGGCGAGGGCGGTGCGGGACTCTTCGCTGTTGCTGATTTTGATGCCGAATTCTTTTTCGAGGCGGACGACGAGTTCGAGGGCGTCGATAGAATCGAGGTTGAGGCCGGCGCCAATGAGAGGTTCGTCATCAGCGATTTCGGCAGGCGTGACGCCTTCGAGTTTGAGGGCTTCGACGATGAGGTGTTTGAGGCGGTCAACGAGCGGGTCGGTCATGCGATGAGGGGGTAGGAGATGAGGAGGTTAACGAGGGCTCGCAAGTCTGGAGGCAGGGGGAGGGAAAGGCTGGCGACGGGTGTTTTGCAGGGCCGACGGGAGCGGAATCGTGGGTTGACAGGGGCGGGGTGATGTTTTGTCCTGACCCTCTTTTTCAAATGAGCACGACCGAACCGACCACCCAACGCAGCCTCACTCCCGAGGAGTTTCCCTTCACCGATCCTTCCTTGATGGTCCGCTACGTGACCGATACCGGCAAGATTTTGCCACGCAAGTACACGGGTCTCTCCGCCAAGCAGCAGCGCCGCGTTACGAAGACGATCAAGCAGTCCCGTAACATGCTGCTCGCGAAGTAAGCGAAGCGACTATGTCACTTTTTCAGGCCGGAGTTTTCTCCGGCCTTTTTTGTGTCCATGAACAAAGCAGCGATCACGAAGACGATGCGGGCTAACGGGAAGACAGCGAAGGCGGGACGCGCACGCGTGTATCGCGGGACGGCGCGCAATCTGGCGCGGCTGGCGGGGGTGTTGCGCGAGGGCGGGATCGTGGCGGTGCCGACGGAGACGGTTTACGGGCTGGCAGGGGATGCGTTGAATGCGGCGGCGTGCCGGAAGATTTTCAAGGCGAAGGGACGGCCGGCGAACGATCCGTTGATCGTGCATATCTGGGAGCTGGCGCAGCTGAATGTGCTGGCGGAGCGAAATGAGGCGGTGGACAAAGTGGCGGGGGCATTCTGGCCGGGGCCGTTGACGATAGTGCTGCCTAAGAAGGCGGTGGTGCCGGATCTGGTGACTTCGGGGCGGCCGAGTGTGGCGGTGCGGATGCCGAGGCACCGGATGTTTTTGGAGTTATTGAAGCGGTGTGGAAGGCCGCTGGCGGCACCGAGTGCGAATCCGTTTGGGTACATCAGCCCGACGACGGCGGCGCATGTGCGGGAGAGTCTGGGCGGGAAGATTGATTTTATTTTGGACGGTGGCGACGCGGAGGTGGGGCTCGAGTCCACGATTCTGGATCTGCGCGATCCGAAGAATCCGGCGGTGCTGAGGCCGGGGGCGATCTCAGTGGGGGAGATTGCGAAGGTGCTGGGGCGGCGCGTGGGCGTGGTGAAGAAAATTGCAGATTTGGAAGCGGCAGGCTCAAGCGGGGCGAAAGTGGGCTCGGGGGGGGGAGAGATTGCGCCGGGGATGTTGTCGAAGCACTATAGTCCGAAGACGGCGATCACGCTGCACCGGAAGCTGAGCACGGCGGTGGTGAAGGCGTTGCGGGCGGATGAGGCGGCGGTGTTTTTGTTCAAGCCGGCGGGCGGAGAAGGAAAGCCGGGGACGCGCGCGGGTGCGAAGGCGAAGAATGTGTTCTGGTTATCGGAGCGCGGGGATTTGCGGCGGGCGGCGCGGGGATTATTCGGGATGTTGCGCGCGCTGGATGGCGGGCAGTGGAAACTGATTCACGCGGAGCTGGCTCCGGGGACGCCGGATGGGTTTGCGGCGGCGATCAATGACCGGCTGACGCGGGCGGCGGCGAAGCGGTGAATCGCGCGGCGTAGCCGCGCGAAATCTCAAAGGCCAGAGGGACAAACTCCAAAGTCGGGGAGGCCGGGCCGATTGGTGGAAGTGGGGCGGCCTAGACGACACGGAGATCGTCCCTCCAAGAGAGCGGTAAAGCCCAAGGCAGCGGGGTGGGGGCACCCCGCCTACATCAAAGCGCTATTTCAGCGGGGACTGGGTGTCGTCTTTTTTAGACATGACGACGTAGTAGTCTTTGTAGGACTTGTCGGTGTACTGGCCGTAGTAGTAGCCCGAGACGTTCATGTTGAGGCCGTTGAGGACGGCGCCGAAGTTGGGGACGTGTGAGTCGATAAGGCGGCGGGCGGCGTACTGGGCGGCGCGGCGGCGGACTTTGTTGAAGAAGACGGTGAAAATGGAGCCGTCGACGAGCGGAAGGATGATGAGCGCGTCGCTGACGGCAGCGATGGGTGGCGTGTCGATGAAGACGCGGTCGTAGCGGGTGCGGAGGTCGGCGATCATGTGCTCGAAACCGGCGCTGTTGAGAACGTGCGTGGGGTTTTTGGCGCGGCCGCCGGCGGGGATGATGTCGAGATTCGGGTGCGGGCCTTTGACGACGACGTCTTCGACGCGGGTGTCGCCGCCGCACAGATCGATGACACCGCGCTGATTGGCGATGCGGAAGGATTTGTGGATGTTGGGGCGGCGGAGGTCGCAGTCGATGACGACGACTTTTTCGCCGTGGGCGGCGAAGGTGAGCGCGAGATTGGTCGTGGTGAAGGATTTGCCCTCACCGGGGATGGTGCTGGTGACGAGGATACACTTGGCGGCGCGGGCGTCGTCCTTCAGGCGGAGGCTGGAGTGAAGTGTGAGGAAGGCTTCGGAGACCTGGCGGTCGGCGTGGTTGGCGACGACCTGGGCTTTTTCGGGGGCGGGCATTTTCCGCACCTGGGGGATGATGCCGAGGAGGTGAAGGCCCATCTGTCCTTCGATGTCGAAGGAGCTCTTCACGCGGTCGTCGATGAAGGCGACGAAGATGGCGACGGCGAGACCGAGGCCGAGGCCGCCGACGAGACCGAGGCCCAGGTTGAGGAGGATGACGGGTTTGACGTATTGCTCGGGCTGGGACGGGAAGGCGCGGTCGATGACGCGGGCGTTCTGAGTGTCGAGCGTGCTGGACATGGTGGTCTCGCGCATCCGGCCCATGAGGTGCTGGAGGACTTGCTCCTCGATCTTGAGTTCGCGATCGAGGCTCTCGTATTCGACGCCGGCGCGGTCGATGCCGAGGGACTGGGTTTCCTGCTCAACGAGGCCGGAGCGGGCTTCGTCGGCGTTGCGGAGGGCGGACTGGTAGTCACCTTCGACGATGGAGGCGGCCTCAGCGGTGGCCTTGGCGAGCTCGGCGTCGATCTGGGACAACATGCGGGTGGCGTCGATCATGCGCGGGTGTTTCGCGCGGTAGCGTTCGCTGAGCTGGGCGACGACGACTTTTTGCTCGGCCTGCTGTTTCTTGAGTTCGCCGATGATGGGCTGGATGGCGATGAAGGAGAGTTCGGTGAGGTCGCGGCCGGCGGCGCGGAGTTCCTGGATTTGTTTCCAGCGGACCTCGGCGTCTTTGAAGCGGGCGTTGGTCTGAGTGACGATGATGTTTCGTGCCTTGAGAGTCTCGGTGACCATGTCGCGGCGCTGGTCGAGCGAGACCATCTTGTGCGTTTCGCGGTAGGTCTGGAGGCGGGTGGCGAGCTCTTCGACCTTCTTGCGCTGGTCGTTGACGCGGGCGCGGAGTTCGTCGACGGCCTTCATGGATTCGTCGATACGGACGCGGGAGTTGTAGGCGATGAACTCGTCCACGAACATGTTGGCGATGTCGGAGGCGAGGACGCGGTCGGGGTGGCGGTACTGAACCTCGATGATGAGGCTCATACGGCGCGGGATGACGCGACGGTTTTTGAAGAGCACCTCGGCGGGGGTGAGTGGGTCGCCGCTGCCGCCTTTGAGGTAAGGCGCCATGAACTGGGCGAGTTTTTCGCCGGTGAGACGGTCGGAGACCTTCTGGATGATCGTGCCGCTTTCGAGGATCTGGACGATGGTGTTGAGGTCTTCGAGGGAGCGGACGTCGTTATCGGTGACGGACTGGACTTTGAGGACGGCGGGGTCGCGGCGGAGGATCTGGATGAGGGAGCGCGACTGGTAGATTTTGGTCTGCGTGAGGGTGTAAACGAGGACGCAGGAGAAGATGACGAGGAAGACGGCGAGGATGTACCAGATGCGTTCGCGCAGGATGAGGACGTAATCCTGGAAGCCGCGCTGCTGGGGGCCGTCGGGTGGTTGTTGATACGCGCCGTAGCCGTAGGGGGACTCGGGCGCCTGATCGGGGCCGCCGTGGGGAGCGGGGGAAGCGGGAGGGTTCATGGGGGCGGATCAGAGGACGCGCTCGGGGACGTAAACGGTATCGCCGACCTGGAGAACCCATTTTTCGGCGGAGGCGCCTTTGTTCATGAGCTGGTCGGCGTTGATTTCGACGGTCTCGCTTTTGCCATCGGTCGAGGTGCGGGTGAGTTTGACGCGTTTGCGATCGGCGAGGCGGTTGAAGCCGCCGGCGCGGGTGATGGCGTCGATGAGGTTGAGTTTTTGCTCCTGAGGAAAGGGGACGGCGCCGGGGAGGTTGACGTTGCCGAGGACGTTGACGGTGCGTTTGGCGTATTCGACGACGACGAGGGTGATCTGGGGGTTGACGAGGAAGTCGCGGTCGTAGAGGTCACGGATTAGCTGCTCGGCCTGGCGGAGGGTTTTGTTGCGCAGATCGACTTGGTTGATGAGGGGGAGGTTGATGGTGCCTTCCTGGGAGATGCGGACTTCGCGGAGGAGGTCGGGCTCCTGGAAGACCTGCACTTTGATCAGGTCTTGGGGCTGGAGGAGGAAATCGCCAGAGGGGACGGACGGCTCTTGGGCGCGGAGGGCGGTGAGGGCGAGTCCGGTGAGCAGGAGTGTCCGGAGGAGATTGAGGAGTCGGAACATAGAAAAGCCGCGCGAGTGTTCTTCGCGCGGCAGGTCAGGTCAAGAGGGGCTCGACCGGTTGACGGTTTAGAAGCGGAGGGCGGCGCCGAGGCTGATGATGCTGTTGTCGAAGTTGGCGCCGTTGAGGGAGGAGTCGTTGGAGCGGTAGTTGTAGGCGGCGGTGATTTTCGCGTGGTCGTTGATGAGGTAGGCGAGGCCGAGGCGGCCGTCTGTGTAATCGTCGTCGCGACCGCTGAAGTATTCGAGCTGCTGGTAGGTGAGGCCGAGGGAGCCTTCCCACTGGGCGGAGAATTTGGTGCGCAGGGTGGGGGCGATGGTCATCGTTTTCTGCGAGATACCTTCGGCGCTGGTGGTGTAGTCGTTACCGAGGAAGAGGGTGAGATCGGTCTTGGCGGTGATGACGTACTGGAACTCGGCTTCGACGCCGACGCCGGTTTCTTTGTCACCGGTCTCGGGTTTGCGCTCGTTGTAACCGACGCTGAAGTAGCCGCTGAATTTTTCGGTGACGGGGATGCGGGCACCGACGTTGTAGTAATAGTCTTTCGAGTCGCCGGCGCTGATGGCGAGGGAGGTCTGGCGGTAACGGAAGCCGGCGCTCAGATCGAGTTTCTCGGAAACGGCGTAGTAGTAGTTAAAGGGGACGGTGATTTCCTCGATGTCGATGTACGAGGAGCTGTCGTAGTCGGTGTCCGTCCAGCTGATGCCGAGGCCGGTGGAGCTTTTTTCGGAGATGCTGATTTCGGAGTCGGCGCTGGCATCGAGCACATCGCGGTTGACGAGGGTGCTGCCGCGGATGTCGCGGGTGCTTTGGGAGAGCTCGCGGTAGGAGGCGTCGAGATCGAGTTTAAGTTTGGCGTCGTCGTAGGAGAGGTTGAAGACGGAGGAGAGGAGTTCGTCGTCGAGGGAGTCGTTATCGAGGTAGCGGGTGAAGGTCTCGGCGATTTTGAAGGAGCCTTTGGTCTGGGCGCCCTGGCCGAAGGTGAGCTGGAGGCCGGGGGAGAGTTCGAAGATGGTGTCATCGACCTCGGCACCGTTGGTGAGGAAGATGTTGTCGTCGGTGCGCGCGCTGATGTCACCGGTGATGAACAGTTCGGCGGATTCGCCGACTTTGGTGATGGCTGAGGCCGTGGAGGCAAGACAGGCGAGTGCGGCGATTCCGCAGGCTAGGTTCTTCATGTAGGCAGGGTGTGTGGTCGTTAACTAAAGCGATGGGATGCGGTCCGGGGTCAGCGTGAGGGGCTCACGATGATGGGCGGACGCTGGGTGGGGAAGTTGCGGCCGTTGCGGATTTTGTTTTTCACGGCTTTCGTGGCCTCTGGGGAGGATTTGCCGGTGGCTGCGAGGATGGCGGATTCGGCGGCTGGGACGGCTTTGATCGCGGAGGCGATGATCGCTTCGACGAGTTTTGCTTTTTCATCGGCTGGCGTAGAGGCCGGGATGGCGTCGATGGCGGCGGTGGTGGTGGACGCGGCGACGTTGGCGGAGGCGTCGGGGCTGAGGCCGGCGGTGAGTTTGGCGAGAGCCTGTTCGACGGCGGCTGGGGCTTCGGCGGGGTTGGCCTGGATCTGGGCGACGAGGGCGTCGATCGCGGGATCAGCGGCGTGGCTGAAAAGAGCGGAGAAGCCGAGGGCGAGAGAAAGCAGGAATGCGCGTGTTTTCATGGGTATGAGTTTGCGGTGGACCGACCGCGTTCTGTTAGAAAGGTTCGCGCTATCGGTGTGAGCAATCCCTATTTGAATCGAGCCTAGGTCAGTTGCTTAGCTGGTTTTTACCTGAATTTTGCCAAACCTTTTGCATGTCCAAGTCCCCGGAGAAAGCTGACGCGAGCGCCTTGAAACAAACCGCCCGAGATCGAGTGCGTGAGGCGCGGGGATGGGAGCGGGTGGTGCCGGTGTTCATCCATCGCACGGAGGAAGGCGTGCAGGTGGTGGTGCATTGGCGGCGGCTGTTGCTGAGTGTTTTTGCGCTGGGTGCGGTCTCGGTGCTGGGGCTGACGCTGGCGGCGTGGGTGTATGTTTATTCGTACAAGGGGGTGAAGGAGGTGGGCTATCTGCATATCGCGCTGCCGTGGCGGTGGGATGAGTACCGGGTAATGCGGGGGGCGCATTATGTGGCGACGGCGAAGGAGATGATCGCGACGGCGCAGTGGCGCGGGGCTTACTTGAATCTGCGCGTGGGCTTGCTGAAAGACCCAGCGAACCGGGAGGGGCGGCTGTTGCTCGCTCAGTTTTATGGGATGTTGCGGCGGTTCGAGCTGGCGGAGGAGACGTTGATGGAGGGGTTGAGTTATCACCGGACCGACGATGCTTATTTGCAGGCGATGCTGCAGTTTCTCCTGCAGCAGCAGAGTGACGCGCGGATCGTGACGCTGACGGGCGAGGTGCTGGCCGATGCTGGCGCGGGCGTGATGAGGAAGCGGATCGCGGCGCTGTATGCGGCGACGGCGCATGCGTATCGGGGAAGTTATGACCGCGCGGAAGATCTCATCGCGGCGCATCAGCTGGGCGAGACTCGCGAGGGGCGGATGCTGGTGGCGCGCATCGAATGGGAGCGCGGTTATCCGGAGCTGGCGTTGATTAAACTGGAGCAGCTGCGCGCGGGGTTGCCGGCCGATGATGAAGTGGCGGGAGTGCTCGCGGGCTACTATGGGGAGCTGGGCCGGGTGGATGAGGCGCGGCGGCTTAATTTGTTGAGGCAAGTGACGAGCCCGGCGGCGCCGGGGCCGCGCATCGCGATGCTCAAGCTGCTCGCCAAGACGGGCGATGAGGTGGCGGCGAAACGGGAGGTGGAGGAAGTGATGCGCGATTTTCAGAACGATGGGCCGGCGCTGGTGCAGCTGGCGGAGTATGCGGCCAACAACGGAGACATCGCGCTGGTGCGCCGCATTTATGAGCACTGCAAGGCGGCCGATCTGCCGTGGGATGTGGTGGCGGTGCTCACGGTTGAAGCGAGCATCGTGGCGAAACAGTATCAGGACGCGTTGGATCTGACGCGGGAGTTGCTACGCGAGAATCCGGAGTGGAGCCGGCGGCACTATACGTTGTTCAACGGATTGCAGGCGATCGCTCTGCATGGGCTGGGCGATCATGACGCCGCGCGGTTGTTCATGAAGAATTTCCTCGGGCAGGCGAACATCCGCAGCGAGCAGCTGGCATCGGTGTCGGGGCGGCTGGCGGCGGTGGGCGCGGCGGACGAGGCGCGTGATCTGCTGGACCGGGCGGTGCAGGATGATCCGCTCAACCAAGCGGCGCTGACAAAGTTGATCGAGCTGGATTTGAAGGCGGGGCGTCTGGAGGAGCTGCCTGCGGCTGTGCGGAAGCTGCTGACGATGCGCAAGCCGTCGCCGCTGTTGCTGGCGCGCGTGCGCGAGGAACTGGGGCGTGACCGGTGGTTGTTTCTGGACGGGCGGACGGCGGCGCTCGATGAGCTGAGCGCGGCGCTGGCGGTGAAGCCGTAGGATCGCGATTAGCGAGTGGCGGTGGCGAGTTCGGCGAGGAGGCGCACGTTTTGGGTGTGGGTGCCGACAGTGAGGCGGAGCCACTCGGGCATTCCGTAAGGTTTCATCGGACGAACGATGACGCCGCGGCGCTGGAGGGCGTCGAAGACGCGGGCGCCGTCGCCGACTTTGACGAGGATGAAGTTAGCGACGCTGGGAACGTATTCGAGATTCAGCGACTTGAAGCCGGTTTCGAGCTGGGCGAGGCCTTCGCGGTTTTTGCGGGCGACATCGGCCGTGAAGGTTTTGTCGTCGAGCGCGGCGATGGCGGCGGCCTGGCCGATGGCGTTGACGTTGAAGGGCTGGCGGACGCGGTTGAGGAGCGCGGCGAACTCGGGAGTGGTGTAGCCGTAACCGACGCGGAGGGAGGCGAGGCCGTAAATTTTGGAAAAGGTGCGCAGGCAGATGACCTTGCGGCCCTCGGCGATGAGGGGGCGGAGGTCAGGCGGGTTATCGAGAAATTCGGAGTAGGCTTCGTCGTAGGCGAAGACGACGTGAGGCGGGAGTGCGCGGACAAAGGCGACGATTTCTTCCTGGGTGTTGGCCGTGCCGGTGGGGTTGTTGGGGCTGGGAAGGAAGACGAGTTTCGTCGCGGGTGTGATGGCCTTGAGGAGGGCGTCGAGATCGTGGCGGTGATTGACGAGCGGGACTTCGATCGGGCGGGCGCCGAAGAGGAGGGTGACGAGTTTGTAGACAACGAAGGCGGGGGTGCCCATGACGACGTCGTCGCCGGGGCCTAGGAGGACGTGACCGAGGAGTTCGAGGAGTTCGTTGGAGCCGTTGCCGATGACGAGCTGGTCGGGGGCGATGGAATAAGCGGCGGCGAGTTTGGCGCGGAGAGCGAAGCAGCCTCCATCGGGATAGAGCTCGGCTTGGGAGAGCGCGCGCGTGGCGGCGGTGATGGCCAAAGGCGAGGGGCCGAAGGGGTTTTCGTTGGAGGCGAGTTTGATGATGCTAGCGGGGTCGAGTCCGAGTTCGCGGGCGACGTCTTCGATGGGTTTGCCGGGCTCGTAAACGGGCTGCTTGAGGACGGAGGGTTTGACGAGTTGAGCGAGAGTCATGGCGGTGAGTTTTTATCGCGGAGACGCGGAAGAGCGGAAACGCGAAGGAATCGTTTAGTTCGGGGACTTTAAGACCAGGCAGACGTTGCTGCCGCCGAAGCCGCTGGAGTTTTTAAGGATGATGCGGGGAGCGCGCGCGATGGATTCGCGGGGGAAGTCCAGGCCGGCGCAGGCGGGGTCGAGGTCGGCGAGGTGGGCGTTGCCGGGGATGAAGCCTTCTTTCATCGCGAGGGCGCAGAAGGCGGTTTCCATGGCGCCGGCCATGGAGAGGCCGTGGCCGGTGAGGCCTTTGGTGCTGCTCACCACGGGGCGGTGGCCGGCGGTGGTGAAGATCTCGCGGAGGGCCTGGGCTTCGGCGGCGTCGCCGACTGGCGTGGAGGTGGCGTGGGCGTTGACGTAGTCGATTTCTGAGGACGGGACTTGGGCGTCGGCGAGGGCGCGGGTGATGGCGGAGCGGAGGCCGGCGCCGTCGGGGCGGGGGGCGGCGACGTTGTAGCCGTCGGAGGCCTGGCCCCAGCCAGCTAGGGTGGCGTAGATCGGCGCGTTGCGGGCGAGGGCGGTGGCGCGTTCTTCGACGATGAGGACGACGGCGCCGCCGGTGCCGACGAAGCCGTCGCGCGATTTATCGAAGGGGCGCGAGGCGGTGGCGGGGTTGGCGTTGGTCGAGAGCGCGCGCATGGCGGCGAAGGGGAGGACGGTCTCGGCGTTGAGCTCTTCGGCGCCGACGACGATCATGCGTTTCTGACGGCCGAGGCGGATTTCGTCGGAGGCGTAGCCGAGGGCGTGAGTGGAGGAGGCGCAGGCGGAGACGAAGCCGGTGACGGGGCCAGCGATGTGGTAGTGCGCGGCGAGGTTGAAGTTGAGCGTGCCGGCGATCGAGGAGACGACGCCCATCGGGTGACCGCGGTCGAAGTTAACGGCGGTGGATTGGGCGAGGTAGTGATGGAGGAGAAAGGCGGAGCCGGCGGAGGCGCAGAAGAGGCCGGTCTGGCCATCGGTGAGATCGGCGGGGGTGAGAGCGGCGTCGGCGAGGGCTTGTTCGAGGGCGCAGAAGGCGTAGACGCCGTGGGGGGCGAGGCCGCGGAGGGTTTCGCGGGGGATGTCGTATCGGGACGGCCACGACCAGTCGCGTGTGCTCGGCGAGGAGACGTCGAAGTCGCGGACGGGGGCGGCGACTTTGACGGTGAGGTTGGGGTTTCCGCAGAAGTCGAAGAGCGTCATCCCATGGAGGCCTTCGCGGAGGCTGCGGGAGACGGCGGCGCGGTCGTTGCCGATGCTGGTGATGAAGCCGAGGCCGGTGATGACGGCGGTGCGAGACATGCGCGCGGGATGGGCTTATTGCGCGGGGCGTTCGGCGAGCTTGGCGCGGACGAAGGCGCGGAGCTCGGCGACGGTGGAGACCTTCATGATTTCTTCGTTGGAGATTTTAACGTCGAAGAGGTCTTCGAGGAAGAAAACGGTTTCGGCGATGGCGAGGGAGTCGTAGCCGAGGTCGGCCATGAGTTTCGCGTTTTCGGGGAGGGGTTGGTCGGCGGGCGGGGCGACGTGACGGGGGATGAAGTCACGGACGACGGCGAGTACGACGGTGTCGAGGCCGGAGGTGTCGCCGGTGGATTTGAAGTCGGCGTAAGCGTGGCGGACTTCGCGGGGAAATTTGGCCAGCGGGTCGTGGACGCGACGGGTGGGAGAGGTGTAATCAGTCGGCTCGGACATGGAATAGGGTGGGGAGAACGTAGGGACGTTTGAGCGGGCGACAAGCCCGGGGAGAGCCGGTTACGCGTGCAGGCTTCGGATGGCGGCGAGGTAGCGGGCGATGCCGGAGGACTCGTCGTAGAGCGGGGAGAACGGGGAGGTGAAACGCTCGGGCTGGCTGGTGGCTTCGGTCAGCAGACGGGCGAGGGTTTCGGGCTGATCGGGGTCGAAGCGGCAGCGGGCATCGGGGACGATTTCGCGGTAGGAGGAGCGGTCGGCGACGAGGATGGGGCAGCCGACGACCATCGCTTCGACGGGAGGGTAGCCAAAGCCCTCGTGGAGGGAGGGAGAGACGAAGAGGGTGGCGGCGGAGTAGAGGGCGGGCATGTCGGACTCGGCGACGTAGCCGGGCATGAGGATGGAGCCGGGGGCGCAGGCTGAGCGGGTGATTTCGCCGTGGATGTCGCAGGGGTTGAAGCCGGAGTGGAGCGAGGGGATTTTGCCGACCAGGACGAGCGGCGGGAGCGGTGCGCTGTGGGAGGCGAGTGCGTGGGCGCGGATGAGGCACTCGACGTTTTTGTAGCGGCTGTAGCCGCCGACGTAGAGGATGAAGCGATCGGGGAGGCCGAGCTTCTGGCGGAGCGATGCGATGGCAGAGGGGGCGGGGCGGCGGTAGCTGGCGTCCATCCAGTTTTGCAATACAGCGGGGCGGCGATCCTGGCCGTGGTGGTGGGTGAGCTCGTCGGCGGCGAATTGGGAGATGGTGGCCCAGACGCCGGCTTTTTTCGCGTAGCGGATGCACTGGCGGCGGTAGAAGCGGCGGATTGCGCTGCCTGCGCTGACGGCATCGATTTCAGGAAGCGCGTCGTGAGTGATGGCGAGCCGGTGTCGCGGATAGCGGAGTGCCCAGAAGTCGCTCGGGGTGATGAAAATCGCACGGGGGTCGAGCTGGCGGGCGATGCTGGCCAGAGTGAAGCTCGTGAAAATCTCGGAGATGATCGGGCGGCTGCGCGGGAGTTTTCGCGGGGTGAAGGTGACGGTTATCTGAGGCGGGAGCTCTTCGAGATTAGTTCGTTCGGGGACGAGCAAGTGTATCGGGTATCCGGACTCGGCGCGGGCGAGTCCGGAGAGGAGGCGGTACACGTAGGCCGGTTTGCCTCCGTCGGTGTAGGCGAGGGCGGTGCCCGAAACAACGATAGGCGGCAGCGCGGGAGCGGTGCCGGATTGTTGCTGCGGAGACGGAGGCATGGAGCCGGTCGCGGGGAAACGTTACTTCAAGGCGGCGGCGATGCGGTCGAGGGCCTTCTCGACGTTTTCGCGGCTGTTGAAAGCGCTGATGCGGATGTGGCCTTCGCCGCATTTGCCGAAGCCCGCGCCGGGGGTGCAGACGACCTGGGCTTTGTTGAGGAGGAGATCGAAGAATTCCCAAGAGTCGCGGCCGGCGTTGACCCAGATGTACGGGGCGTTGTCGCCGCCGATGCAGGAGAAGCCGAGTTTGTTGACGGCGGTGCGGATAAGGGCGGCGTTGGCGAGGTAGAAGTCGGTCATGGCGTGGACCTGTTTCTTGCCTTCGTCGGTGTAGATCGCTGCGGCGGCTTTTTGGACGGGGTAGGAGACGCCGTTGAACTTGGTGGTGTGGCGGCGGTTCCAGAGGGCGTGGACGGCGTGGGCGTTACCGGCGGCGTCGTAGGCCATGAGGGATTTCGGGACGACGGTGTAGGCGCAGCGGGTGCCGGTGAAGCCGGCGGTCTTGGAGAAGCTGCGGAACTCGATGGCGACGTCGCGGGCTCCCTCGATTTCGTAGATGGAGTGCGGGATCTCGGGGTTGCGGATGTAGGCCTCGTAGGCGGAGTCGAAGAGGATGATGGCTTTGTTGGCCTTGGCGTAAGCGACCCAAGCGGTGAGCTGGGCCTTGGTGGCGACGGCGCCGGTGGGGTTGTTGGGGAAGCAGAGGTAAATCAGGTCGGTGGCGACGCCGGGAATTGCGGGGACGTAGCCGTTGGCGGGCGTGCTATCGAGGTAGGTGATGCCCTGGTAGCGACCATCGATGTTGGTGCCGGTGCGGCCGGCCATGACGTTGGTGTCCACGTAAACCGGATACACGGGATCGGGGATGGCGAGGCGGACGTCGGTGGAGAAGATTTCCTGGATGTTGCCGCAGTCGCACTTGGAGCCGTCGGAAACGAAGATCTCGTCGGCCTCGATTTTGGCGCCGCGAGCGGCGTAGTCGTGCTGGGCGATGGCTTCGCGGAGGAAGGCGTAGCCCTGTTCGGGGCCGTAGCCTTTGAAGGTGGCGCGTTTGCTGAGTTCGTCGGTGCCGGCGTGGAGGGCGTCGAGGCAAACCTGAGGGAGAGGCTCGGTGACATCGCCGATACCGAGGCGGATCACGGGTTTATCGGGATTGGCCTGGGTGTAGGCCGACACGCGTTTGGCGATGTCGGAGAACAAGTAGGATGCCTTAAGCTTGGTGAAGTTTTCGTTGATGCGGATCATGGCGACGTAGAGGGCTTGAATAAGCGCACGGGGTTTCCTTAGTTCAAGCCCGGCTTTGTACGCCCCAGCCCCCGAAAATATACCCATGCAAAAACTGACGTCGGTTTCCGAGATGCAACGAGTGGCCGAAGAAATGCGGCTCAAAGGGCAGATCATCGGGCTGGTGCCGACGATGGGGGCGTTGCACGAGGGACATTTAAGCCTGATCCGGCAGATGGCGGAAACGGCGGATGTGGTGGTGGTGTCGATCTTCGTGAATCCGACGCAGTTCGGGCCGAGCGAGGATTTTGCGAAGTACCCGCGTGAGCTGGAGAACGATCAACGGCTTTGCGAAGAGGCGGGGGCGGATGTGGTTTTCGCGCCGCCGGTGGAGGAGATGTATCCCAAGGGCTATTCGACCTACGTGACGGAAGAATTTGTGGCGAAACCGCTCGAAGGGGCGACGCGGCCGACGCATTTCCGCGGAGTGACGACGGTGGTGGCGAAGCTTTTTAATATCGTGCGGCCGCATCAGGCGATCTTCGGGCAGAAGGATGCGCAGCAAGTCGCGGTGTTGCAGAAGATGGTCGATGACCTGCACCTCGGCGTACAGATCGTGGTGGCGCCGACACTGCGCGAGCCCGAGGGGCTGGCGATGAGTTCGCGGAACCGTTATCTTGGAAATAATCAGCGGGCCGAGGCGCTGGCGATTTATCAGGCGCTGAAGTACGCGACGGAGATGGTGGCCAAGGGCGAGCGGCGGCCGGACCGGTTGATCGCGGAGGCGACGCATATTTTGTCCCAGAAGCGTCGGGTGCGCGTGATCTATATTTCGATTGTGGATCGGAAGACGATGGAGCCGATGCGCGAAGTGGAGCCGGGGCGTTCGCTGATGGGTATCGCGGCGTGGGTGGATGAGACGCGGTTGATCGATAACGTGGTGCTGTGAGGCGGGCGTTAAGCGCGGCAAGAAACGACCGGCTGGCGGAAACGGGCTCGCGTGTGGCGGGCGGGCGGCGACAGTTTTGAATTCTCATGACCCGGAATTTTGACGTGCTTGTTATCGGCAGCGGTATCGCGGGGTTGAGCTTCGCGCTCAAAGTCGCTCAGGAAGGGCGCTCGGTCGCGATCCTGACGAAAAAGACGAAGGCGGAGTCGAATACCAACTATGCGCAGGGCGGCATCGCTGTCGTGACGTCGCAGGAAGACGCGGTGGAGTCGCACGTGCGCGACACGCTGGTGGCGGGCGACGGGCTTTGTGATGAAAAAGTGGTGCGCGAGATCGTGCGCGATGGTCCGGCTCGGGTGCAGGAGCTGGTGGATCTGGGGCTGAAATTTTCGCGCGATGAGTCGGGCGAGTACGATCTCGGGCGGGAGGGCGGACACAGCGAGCGGCGCATCCTTCACGTGAAGGATATGACAGGGAAGGCGATCGAGGCGGCGCTACTCAAGGCGATCGGACGCGAGGCGCGGATCGCGCTATTCGAGCATTTATTCGCAGTGGATATCGTGACGACGGACAAGCTGGCGGCGGAGAAGCGAGGAGCGAAGAAGGCAGGGAAAACGGCGGCGAAAGACGTGAAACGTGCAGCGAAAACAGAGTCGGGAAAAAATCGGGTGGCGGGGTTGTACGCGCTCGATGTGCGGGACGGACGGGTGGTGACGTTTCATGCGCCGGTGGTGATTTTATCCACGGGCGGAGCGGGGCAGGTTTATCTTTATACGACGAATCCGGACATCGCGACGGGCGACGGGATCGCAATGGCTTACCGGGCGGGCGTGGAGGTGCGGAACATGGAGTTCATTCAGTTTCATCCGACGGCGCTGTATTCGACGACTGGAGCGCGGTTTCTCATCAGTGAGGCGGTGCGTGGCGAGGGGGCGATTTTGCGGAATGCGGCGGGCGAAGCGTTCATGCCGGGTTATCACCCGATGGCGGACCTCGCGCCGCGCGACATCGTGGCGCGGGCGATTGATGCGGAGATGAAGAAGTCGGGCGCGGCGCATGTGTGGCTGGATATCACGCACCGCAACGAGGCGTTTTTGCGGGAGCGGTTTCCGCAGATTTATCAGACGTGCAAAAAACTCGGGATCAACATCAGCAAGGACATGATCCCGGTGGTGCCGGCGGCGCATTATACGTGTGGCGGTGTGGCGACGAATCTGTCGGCGGAGACGGAGCTGCCGGGGTTGTACGCGTGTGGAGAGGTGGCCTGCACGGGTCTGCACGGGGCGAATCGGCTGGCGAGTAATTCCCTCCTCGAAGCGGTGGTGATGGCGCATCGCGGCGCGGAGTCGGTGGGGGCGTATTTGCGATCAGCGGGCGGGCGGGCGGCACCGGTGCGCATCCCGGATTGGGTGGATCTGCATGGCGGCGATGAAGACGAGCGGGTGGTGATCGTTCACAACTGGGATGAGCTGCGCCGCACGATGTGGGATTACGTGAGCATCATGCGCACGACGAAGCGGCTGGAGCGGGCGCGCACGCGGATCACGACGCTCGCGCGGGAGATTCAGGACTACTATTGGAATTTCTCGGTCGATCCGCGTCTGCTGGAGCTGCGCAATTTGATCGAGGTGGCGGGGCTGGTGGTGAACTGCGCGCTCCAGCGGAAGGAGAGCCGTGGGCTCCATGCGGTGACGGATTACCCGAAGAAGCTGAAGGCGGCACGGGATTCGCGGTTGCGGCGGGAAAAGTAAACGCGGCTGGCGGAGTTATGCGCGTCGCGATGACGATGCTTGTCAGCAAGCGCGGGAAGAGGCTTCGCTGCGCGGCATGGAAAACGTCTTCGCGAAAATAGCTGTGGTCGGGTCGGGTGCGCTGGGTTGTTATTATGGAGCGATGCTGGCGCGTAGTGGAGTGGCGGTGACGTTTTTGGTGCGGAGCGATCTGGCGGTGGTGCGTGAGCGGGGGCTAAGGGTTAAATTGCCGACGGAAGAGTTTGCGCTGCGGGAGGTGCGGGCGCAGGCAACGCCGGAGGAGATCGGGCCGTGCGATCTGGTGATCGTGGCGCTGAAGACGACAGCGAACGGGGATTTTAGGACGTTGATCGCGCCGTTGCTGCATGAGCGGACGGCGATTTTGACGCTGCAAAACGGGCTGGGCTCGGATGAGGAGCTGGCGCGGCTTTTCGGCGCGGAGCGGGTGATGGGAGGGCTGTGTTTTATCTGCGTGAACCGGACTGCGCCGGGCGAGGTGCTGTGCATCGAGCCGGGGTCGCTTTCGCTGGGCGAATTTGGGCGACCGGTGAGTGAGCGGTTGCGGGCGGTGGGGGAGCTATTTACGCGAAGCGGGGTGCGCTGCCAGCTGGGCGACGATCTGGCGTGGCTGCGCTGGAAGAAGCTGGTGTGGAATGTACCGTTCAACGGGCTCTCGATCGTGGCGGGAGGGATCACGACGGATGTGATTCTGGCGGATGCTGCACTGGAAGCTGAGGTGCGCGCGTTGATGGCTGAGGTGATTGGTGCGGCTGGAAAACTGGGATATGCAATTCCGATGAATGTGATCGATCAGCAGATCGCGCACACGCGGCCGATGGGGCCGTACAAGCCGTCGAGCTTGATTGATTATCTCGCGGGGCGGGCGGTGGAGGTGGAGGAGATCTGGGGTGAGCCCTTGCGTCGGGCCCAGGCGGTGGGGGCTCAGGTGCCGAGGATGGCGATGTTATATGCGCTGCTGGGGCGGCTGACGAAGCGATAGGCGCGGCGGACTTGTGACAGGGACAAGAAGGGCAGGAGGATAGCCCATGACCTGCGGGCGGGTGGGCACAAAAAAAAGCCCCCGCCGTGAGGCGGGGGCTTTAGAGTTATCCAAACTCGTTTAAGAGCTGAGCAACGCTTAGGCGGCTTTTTTGGAAGCCTTGAAGCGGCGGTAGCCAACGAGGCCGAGGAGGGCGGCAGCGCCCATCAGGCCGTAGGTGGATGGCTCAGGAACAGCCTGGCTTGGGAGGAACTGGAAAGCGAAGATGAAGTCGCTGTAGTCAGCACCAGGAATGATGATCGGAGGAGCATCGTTCGGGTTGGTCTGGGCGAAGGTGAAATCTTCGAAGGAAACGAGGAGGGTGTCCACGAGACCAGCGGTGAAGTTACCGTTAGCGTCAACGTACTCGGTCCAGACTTGCTGGGTGGTCCAGCGGTAGTGCTGGTAGCCAGGGAGAGCTTGACCGTGGAGGTAAGCTTCGAGGCCGCCTTGACCGAGAACGAACCAAGCGCCGAGGCCGCCGTTAACGTAAGGGCTGCCGGAGTTGTAGAGGAAGAAATCAACCGTCTCGCCAGCGCCGTAGTTGACGTAGGCTTCCTGGCCGCTCTTCACATTCCCTACACCGTTCAGCGAGTTTTCGATGTCGGTAGCGAGGTAGTTGAGGTTGGAGGTATCGGTGATACCGCCGACGTTCGGGAACTTAACGTAGCCGAAGTCATTCAAGTTACCGGCTGTTTCGCCGAGGAAGATTGCCTTCACGGTGCCGCCGTTCGGATTGAACGTCGGGAATGGAGCGACACCATTGTTCCAACCAACGATGGCGGGAGGGGTGATGTTGGCTCCGGAATCAATGTAGAGATTGCCGTTTGGCGATCCAGCGGTACCGAACGCGGTCGTGTAGTTGGCGTTGTTACCTGCGAACAGTGGGTTGTTGAACAGATTCACGCCAGATGGATTTGGCAGGATCTGGGCGCTGGCAACGGATGCCAGGGCAGCAGCGATGGTCGCTACGATGATGGATGTCTTGGTTTTCATGAGGTGATTAACAGTGATGCAATTTTCGGAAGAGCGCTTCCCGGCAGCTCGCCCGAGGTCGCAGAGTGATCTTTAACGATGACCAGATTCCGGGGTAGATTCCCTATTGGCAAGTGTCTGGCGGGTAAGATAACGCCTGCGATTGGGTTAGGGGAAACCCTGAGTGTAATTGTCATTAAGTGGCATTGGCGGGACTGATCCCTGAATGCGTATTCAGTTTCCCTTACGAGAATGCGCTATGGAAATGGGCTTTTGGCGCACATATTCCGGTACTCTATGAGAAGGCATAAAAAAGCCGCTCCGGCTGAGAGCGGAGCGGCTGGGGGGCGGGTTGAGTGAACGGGTCAGGCTTTGATCTGGCGTGACTGGTTGAACCGGCGGCGGGCGATGACAGCCATCAGGCCGAGGGCGGCGATGAGTCCATAGGTGGAGGGCTCAGGGACCATGCTTGGCTGTGTGGGGAGGAACTGGAAGCCGACGATGAAGTCGGTGTAGTCACCATCCCCGGGGGCGATGGTGGGGAGGGCTGCACCGGGAGCAAGGGCGGGGCCGCGGAGGTCTTCGAACGCGATCAGAAGAGTGGCGACATTGCCGCGGACGGTCGCGCCGTTGGTGTCCACATACTCAGTGAGGACGTTCGTCCAGGAGTATTTGCTGTGAGTATAGGGATCGCCGCCGGCAAAGGCAGCACCGACAGAGTTCTCAAGGAATGCGAAATAGGCGCCACCACCGTCGAAGGTGCCCGGGTTGTTCAGCCAGAAGTCCAGGCGTTCGCCGGCGCCGTAGTTGGCCAGGGTTTCCCAGCCGCTCTGGATCGTGCCGCCGGGTGTATTCGTGTTTACGATATTCGTGGCGAGGGGAATATAGTTGGAGGATGTCGAGATGCTGGTGCCCGATCTGATGAAGCCGAAGTCGTTATTCGCGCCGGCGGATTCGCCGAGGAAGATCGTTTTCACGGTGCCGCCGCCTGCGAGCCAGGGGATCGAGGGGGCGATGTCGGAGTTTTGGGTGACGAAGTTCCAGCTGCTCACCGTCGCGCTGGGAGCGAATGCTTGTGAGGCAAAATAGAGGCCCATGCCGCCGGGGGCGTTGCCGAAGGTGGCGGCGTAGCTGGCGGTGTTGAAGGCGGATGCCTGGGTGAACGTGTTAACGCCGACCGGGTCGGGGATGATTTGAGCGGTCGCGGTGAGCGCAAAAGCGGTCAGGCCGACCGCGAGCAGATGGATGCGTGTTTTCATGTGATGACTGATTGTGGTCTGTTTGTGGTGATGAGCAGGTCGTGGCCGGTGCGTTTGGGCAGCTGGCCATGAACCCAGCGACGGCGTTTGCACAAAGCAGACCAGTGAGGCGCTGATTTTGGTGGAGATGGCGGTGCGGCGCTGTCGGAGATGCGCGCGGACGTGCTCATCAACTGCGCTACGTGATTCGCGGTTGAGGACTTACGGTGCCGGCGGGCGGCGGACTGTTTTTGCCGTCGCTCGTTTGTAACCGGGAAAATGTTACAAAACGCCGTTGGCCAGTGTGCCTATAGAATCGATGGAGACTGCAATTTGATCGCCGCTTTTGAGCCAGCAGGGCGGTTTGCAGGCGTAGCCGACGCCGTGGGGCGTGCCGGTGAGGATGACGGTGCCGGCGGGGAGGGTACGGTCTTCGCTGAGGAAGGAGATGAGGGTGGGGACATCGAAGACCATGTCGGCGGTGGTCCAGTCCTGGCGGGTTTCGCCGTTGACGGTGGTGACGAGACGGAGGGCGTTGGGGTTGGGGATCTCGTCTGCGGTGACGATGACCGGGCCGAGGGGGCAGAAGGTGTCGAAGCTTTTGGCGTGGCAGAACTGGCCGCCGCCCCACTCGAACTGCCAGTCGCGGGCGGAGATGTCGTTGGCGATGGTGTAGCCGAAAACGTAGGACAGGGCTTCGGCTTTGGGGACGTTGCGGGCGGGTTTGCCGAGGATGATGGCGAGTTCGCCTTCGTAATCGACCTTGGTGCTGGAGGCGGGGAGGCGGATGGGATCGCCGGGGTTTTGGACGGTGTTGGTGGTTTTCATGAACCACATGGGGCGGGTGGGGACGGCTTTGCCGCCTTCTTCGGCGTGGCGGCGGTAGTTGAGGCCGATGCCGAGGATGTTGGTGGGATCGAGCGGGGCGAGGAGCTTGCCGGGGGCTATGCTTTGGCCGGTGGAGAGGAGCGTGGTGAAGTGTTCGCCTTCGAGGGCGAGGGCGGAGCCGTCGGGCTGGAGGGCGGCGTAGGCGGGGCCGGCGGGCGTGAGGTGGCGGATGATTTTCATCGGTGTGTGTGGAAAGCGGATATGGGGCCAGTGAGGGCAGTGGAAATGAAAAAGCCGCCGGGGTGAGCGGCGGCTTGGGGTGTGAAGTGAATGAGGCGGGATGTATGGCGGTGGCGTGGTCCACTCGCTGGCGCTCGTGGCTACTTGGCGGAGAGGGCGAGGATCTGGCCCTGGCGGGCGTAGTCGATGGCTTCGCCGAGGATGCGGGCGGCTTCCTGCGGGGCATGGAAGCCGGTGGAGTTTTCGGCGGCGATGAAGTCGAGGCGCCACTGGGCTTTGCGCTGGAGGTCGCGGGCGCCTTTGAGGGCGTCGTCGGTCGCGCCGCGCTTGGCGGCGTCCTGGATGTTTTTGATGAGGGCGACGACGGCTTCCTCGGCGCGGTCCATGAGGCTTTGGTTGCGATCCTGAATGGCTTCGACGCGGGAGCGGATCTCGGCTTCGGGGTAGCGGTGGCAAGTCTGGCAGGACTGGGCGATGTTGAGGAGCGGGCTGCGGACGTGGTGGTTACTGACTTTAATGGCGCCTTCGCGGACGTAGGGCATGTGGCAGTCGGCGCAGGCGACGCCACTGCGGGCGTGGATGCCCTGGCTCCAGAGTTCGAATTCGGGGTGCTGGGCTTTCAGGACGGGCGCGCCGGAGTCGGTGTGTTTCCAATCCACGTGTTTCACTTCGTCGTAGTAGGCCTCGATCTGTTCGACGCGGAGACCTTTGTCCCACGGGTAGGTGACGAGTTTTCCCTGGCCCTTGAAGTAGTACTCGACGTGGCATTGGGCGCAGACGAGGGAGCGCATTTCCTGGCGGGAGGCGTCTTTGTTGGGGTCGTAGTCGCCCTTGCGGCCTTCTTTGCGCCAGCGCTCGATGCTGGGGAGATGGGGCGTGGCGTAGTCGGAGCGGGCGAGGGCGCGGATGCCGTTGACGAAGGCGGGGCGGCTGACGCGGAGGTCCATGGAGTCGGCGGCGTGGCAGTCGGTGCAGGTGACGGGATGTGCGACGAGTTTGCGGGCGTCGGCGTAGGGCATGGCGCAGAGTTCCTCGAAGCCTTTCTGGATTTGCGCCTCGCGGTTTTCAGGGCCGGCGGGGATGCCGGCTTTCAAGCCGGCTTGTATGTAGGTGGGTATGACAGCGGCGTGGCAGTGGAGGCAGGAGCCGGGCTGTTTGAAGTGGGTGACGCGCTCGGTCTCGTCCTGGTCCTTGAGCATGTAGGCGTGGCCGCGTTCTTCGCGGTAATCGACGGCGAAGGCGTAGCCCTTGAAGATCTCGCGCCAGCGGGGGTCGGCGTCGAGTTTCTGGAAGGCGTCGGAGCCGCCGTGTTTGGTGCGCTCGATGTCGACGGTGCGTTTGTAGGAGTCGAACTGGCGGGGATAATTTTTTCCCCAGGCGGCGGGATCGACGGTGTTTTCGTCCACATCGACGACGCGGAAGACGTGCTGGGTGGCCTCGGCTTTGCGCGCGACGATGTTTTGGTAGAGGAGGAGCACGCCGAAGGTGGCGACGGTGGTGACGGCGATGAGGACGACGTAGTGCCAGAGGGCGAGGCCGCGTTTGAAGAAGGGCATGGCGGGGAAAAGCGGAGTGTTGAGTGAAGGGAAAAGATAACGCGGGTGAGGCGGGTCAGCGGACGGGGCCGTGGCCGACCTCGCGGTGGCAGTGGACGCAGTCGAGCATCTTCATTTTGTCGCCGGGATGGGTGTTGATCTCGGCGGTGATGCGTTCGTGGCAGGCGACGCAGTTTTTCTGAAGCAACGCGGAGTTGCGCGGCTTGATCATGATGGGCTCGTGAAAGTCCTGGAAGGTGAAACCCTTCGAGTGCCAGAAACCGTTTTCGGCTTTGGCCATGTATTTCCCGATGAAGTTGTGGGGCGTGTGGCAGTCGTTGCAGGTGGCGACGGCGTGGTGCGGGCCTTTAAGCCAGCCGTCGTACTGTTCGCGCATGATGTGACAGTTGACGCAGGCGGCGGGGTCGTTGGAGAGGTAGGAGAGGCCCTGGCCGTAGTAGAATGTGTAGCCGCCCACGCCTGCCAGGCAGCCGAGCGAGATGCTCAGTGCGATGGGCCAAAGAAGATGGAGCATGAGTTTCCGCGGGCTCATGGGGGCTGCTGGAGCTTCGAAGCTGAGGATGAGGGGAATTCATTCAATTGCCAAGGCTGCGCATTTCTTGGTGAAAGATGAGCGGCGGCGATTTTGCGGCGGGTGACGGATCGATGACGCGGGGGCAAGAAAAGCGTGGGTTCCGACAGGGCGTGCGGAGGCGGCGGGAGGGGAGGGCGGTAGGATGGGCGGGTGAAAACGAGGATGCAGACAACCGAATCGCCCGGCGGCCGGGCGTGGAAAAATGGCGCTTCGTGGGGCGCGGGTTTGCTCGCGTGGATTTGCGCGGGGGCGGTGGTGGTGACTACCGCGCAGGCCGGGGAGAGCGGAGCGGGGGTTTGGAGCGGTGGAGGGGATGTGCGGTGGCGCGACGAGTATTTCGACGGCGCGGCGACGTTGAGCACGGCGGCGGCGATGCACGGGCAGAATTATCTGCGGCTGAGGACGCGGGCGTGGGCAGCGTGGAAGCCGGTGGACGGCGTGACGATGCGTGTGAGGGCGGTGGCGGAGCCGCGGTATTGGACGCAGACGTCGGCGGCGAAGACGTTTTCGGGGCGGACGGGATTGGAGGAAAAATATGCGCTGCTCGACGAAGTCGTGGTGGAGTGGGCGGGGAAAGTCGGGGTGGGGGGCGATGTGTTGACGGTGACGCTCGGGCGGCAGGACTTGAAGCTGGGGGAGACGGGCAATGCGTGGTTGATCACGGAAGGGACGCCGGGGGATGGGTCGTGGACAGCGTATTTCGATGCGGCGCGGGCGGCGGTGAAGTCGGAGCGGTTGAAGACGACGTTCGATGTGGTCGTGATCGATCAGGACAGCGATCCGAACGACCGGCTGCCGACGCTGGGGCGGAGCGAGGCGTATCCGGTGACGGAGCAGGATGAGTTTGGCGTGATTTTTTATGCGGCGAACCGGTCGCAGGCGGCGGCGCGGGTCGATGCGTTTGTGATCTACAAAGAGAACCGGCGCGTGCTCGCGAATGGGAATGACTCGGAGCTGACGACGCCGGGGATTCGAGTGTGGGGCGATGCGGGGAAACACTGGCAGTACTCGGCGGAGGCGGCCTGGCAGTTTGGCGAGAAGCGCGACCCGACAGTGAAGAATCCGGTGCTGGCGGCGATGCGGCGCGATGTGCGGGCGTGGGGCGGGAATGCGCGGGTGACGTGGCTGGCGCGGGATGCGCGGGAGAGCCGGGTGTCGCTGATTGCCGAATACCTGTCGGGCGACGATCCGGCGACGGCGGGGCGGGATGAGATGTTCGATCTGCTGTGGGGGCGGTGTCCGCGGTTCAGCGACATCGTGGCGACGGCGTTTTCGACGGAGAATGCATGTACGTATCAGGCGGCAAATCTGATTCGGGTGGGGCCGGAGTGGAGTTTCGCGCCGACGAAGACGACTGGGCTGACGGTCGGATGGCAGAAGTTGTTTGCGCCGGAGATGACACCGACGCGTACGGCGAAGCTGGCGATGTTCAGCCGCGAGGGGCACGAGCGCGGGGATTTTTTCCGGGCGACGTGGCGGCAGAGGTTTTCGAAGAGCCTCAGCGGGCTGGTGACGGCGGAGGCGCTGAAGCAGGAAGATTTTTATGCACGGCGGGACACGTTGACGTTCCTGCGTGTGGAGCTGGCGGTGACGTTTTGAACGCGCGGCGGACGGCTCGCTGCGCGCTCGCGGCTACGGGTTATTTGGACTCGGCGAAGGCTTCCATGCCGACGCAGGAGCAGACGAGGTTGCGGTCGCCGTAGACGTTGTCCACGCGGCCGACGGCGGGCCAGAATTTGTGCTCGCGGACCCACGCGGTCGGGAAGGCGGCGAGTTCGCGGGAGTACGGGCGTTCCCATTTGTCGGCGCAGACGACTTTCGAGGTGTGTGGGGAGTTTTTGAGGACGTTGTTGGTTTTGTCGGACTCGCCGTTGGCGACGGACTGGATTTCGCCGGCGATGGCGATCAGCGCGGCGCAGAAGCGGTCGAGTTCAATCTTCGCTTCGGATTCGGTGGGCTCGATCATGAGCGTGCCGGCGACGGGCCAGCTCATGGTGGGGGCGTGGTAATTATAATCCTGGAGGCGCTTGGCGATGTCTTCGACTTCGATGCCGTGTTTCTTGAAGCCGCGGCAATCGATGATGCACTCGTGGGCAACTAGGCCGGAGGCGCCTTTGTAGAGAACGGGGTAGTGTGGCTCGAGCTGCTTGGCGACGTAGTTGGCGTTGAGGATGGCGAGCTTGGTCGCGTGCGTGAGGCCGTCGGGACCCATCATGCGGATGTACATCCATGGGATGACGAGGATCGAGGCGCTGCCGTAGGGCGCGGCGCTGACGGCGCCGCCGGAGCGGAGGGCTGAGTTGCGGACGACGTGACCGGGGAGGAAGGGGACGAGGTGTTTCGCGACGCCGATGGGGCCGACGCCGGGGCCGCCGCCGCCGTGCGGGATGCAGAAGGTTTTGTGGAGATTGAGGTGGCAGACGTCGGCGCCGATGAAGCCGGGGGAGGTGAGGCCGACCTGGGCGTTCATGTTGGCGCCGTCCATGTAGACCTGGCCGCCGCGTTCGTGGATGAGGGCGCAGATGTCGCGTATCGGCGCTTCAAACACGCCGTGAGTGGACGGGTAGGTGATCATCAACGCCGCGAGATTGGCGGCGTGTTGGTCGGCTTTGGCGAGGAGGTCGGCGACGTCGATGTTGCCCTGCTGATCGCAGGCGACGGGGACGACAGTCATGCCAGCCATCGTGGCGGTGGCGGGGTTGGTGCCGTGCGCGCTGGTGGGGATGAGGCAGATATTGCGGTGGGCCTGGCCGCGCGACTCGTGATAGCCGCGAATCGCGAGGAGGCCGGCGTATTCGCCTTGAGAGCCGGCGTTGGGCTGGAGGGAGACGGCGGCGAAGCCGGTGATTTCGGAGAGCCAGGTTTCCAGATCTGCGAAGAGTATTTGGTAGCCGCGCGTTTGCTCGGCGGGGGCGAAGGGGTGGAGTTTGCCGAACTCGGGCCAGGAGACGGGGAACATCTCGCTGGTGGCGTTGAGCTTCATCGTGCACGATCCGAGCGAGATCATCGAGTGGACCAGCGAGAGGTCGCGGGACTCGAGGCGCTTGATGTAGCGGAGCATCTCGTGCTCGGTGTGGTGCTGGTTGAAGATGGGGTGGCTCAGGTAGGCCGAGGTGCGGGCGAAGGCGCCGAGAGACGAAAAGCCCGCGGCGCTGATAGCGGAAGGAACTTTCGCGCCGAAGAGATCGGCGAGGTCGGCGAGGTCGGCAGTGGATGTCGTTTCGTCGAGGGAGACGCCGACGGTTTTGGCGTCGATGGTGCGGAGGTTGATTTTTTTCGCAGCAGCGCGGGATTGGATCGCGGCGACATCGACGTTTTCGATGCGGAGCGTGTCGAAGATGGGACCGGCGTTCACGTTGATCTTCGCGGCGGCGAGGGCATCGCGGAGCGCGGTCGTGAAGGCGCGCGTGCGTTTGGCGATGGCGCGGAGGCCATCGGGGCCGTGGTAGACGGCGTACATCGACGCCATCACGGAGAGGAGGACTTGGGCGGTGCAGATGTTGGACGTGGCTTTGTCGCGGCGGATGTGTTGCTCGCGCGTGCCGAGGGCGAGGCGCATGGCGGGGTCGCCTTGGGCGTCTTTCGAAACGCCGACGAGGCGGCCGGGCATCTGGCGTTTGTAGGCGTCTTTGACGGAGAGGAAACCGGCGTGCGGTCCGCCGAAACCCATGGGAACGCCGAAGCGTTGGGCGGAGCCGACGGCGGCATCGGCGCCGAATTCGGCGGGGGATTTCAGGAGTGTGAGTGCGAGGAGGTCGGTGGCGACGACGGTGAGGGCGCCGGCGGCGTGGGATTTTTCGAAGAAGCCGGCGTAGTCGTGGAGGTTGCCGGAAGTGTCGGGGTATTGGACGAGGACACCGCAATAAGATCCGTCGATCACGGCGGCGGTGTGATCACCGACGACGACTTCGAGGCCGAGGGGTTTGGCGCGGGTCTGGACGACGTCGATGGTCTGCGGGTGGCAGAGGGACGAGACGAAGAATTTTTTGCGGGCGGCGTCGGTCGCGCTGCGGGCGCACAGGCCCATGGCTTCGGCGGCGGCGGTGGCTTCGTCGAGGAGGGAGGCGTTGGCGATGTCGAGACCGGTGAGGTCGCAGATCATCGTCTGGAAATTGAGGAGCGCTTCGAGGCGGCCTTGGGAAATCTCGGCCTGGTAGGGCGTGTAAGCAGTGTACCAGGCAGGGTTTTCGAGGATGTTGCGCTGGATGACGCCCGGCGTATGCGTGCCGTAGTAGCCCTGGCCGATGAAGGAGCGGAAGAGCTGGTTTTGCGCGGCGTAGCTGCGGAGCTCGGTGAGGGCGGCGCTTTCGGCGAGGGCGGTGGGAAGGTTAAGGGGTTTTTGCAGACGGATCTGAGGAGGGACGGCGGAGTCGATGAGGGCGTCGAGTGAGGGCTGGCCGAGGGTGGCGAGCATGGCGGCGACTTCGGTGGAGTCCGGGCTGTTGTGGCGGCGGGCGAAGGTGTCGAGCGGCGCGGAGAGGTCGCGCGTGGAGTCCGTGGGGGCGGAGCTGTGGGCCGGGGAAACAGGCGAGGACGGCGTGGACATAAAGGCCGAGACCGTAGGCTGGGGAGGGGCGCGGGCAATCGCGATTTGGGTAAAAAGGCGGGTGGTTGCGCAGGTGCAGAAGGAGGCGGCGGTTATCGGGAAACTATTTTTATTTTGGGTGTCGGGTTTGGGCGTTTGGTGTTCTTGACGGTCTCATTTTTGAGAGGATGACGGGGAGGAGATGGGTGTGGTTTTGTGGGGCATGAAGTCCCCGACCCCACGGACGGCCGCGCGCGCGGCGTTTTTGTTCTGCACACTCTTAGGAACGGCGATCACGGCCTTGCACGGGCAGGCGCTGCCGTCGTTCACGAATGCCTCGGTGCATGATCCCTCGATCGTGAAAGCGGGGTCGGAGTTTTGGGTTTTTGGGTCGCACATGGCGTCGGCGCGCTCGACGGATCTGATCAACTGGACGCAGTACTCGTCGTCGCCGACGGCGGGAAATCCGCTCGCGCCGAATCCGTCGGTGGAGTTTTCCGAAGGGCTGACGTGGGCGCAGACGACAACCTTCTGGGCGCCGGATGTCATCCAGCTCGCGGACGGAAAGTTCTACATGTATTACTGCATGTGCAAAGGCGACCAGCCGCTATCGGCATTGGGCGTGGCGCGGGCGGATTCGATCGGCGGGCCGTACACGAATCTCGGGCTCATGCTGAAGTCAGGGATGTACGGGCAGACGAGTCCGGATGGGACGAACTACGATGCGGTGAGGCATCCGAACGCGGTCGATCCCGATGTGTTTTTCGACAAGGCCGGAAAGCTCTGGATGATCTACGGCTCTTACTCGGGCGGCATTTTCATCATCGAGCTCGATCCGGCGACGGGGTTTCAGAAGCCGGGACAAGGTTACGGGAAGAAGTTGATCGGTGGAAACCACAGCCGCATCGAGGGCGCGTTCGTGCTCTACAGTCCGGAGTCGGATTATTACTACATGTTTCTTTCGTTCGGCGGGCTGGATGCGGTGGGCGGGTACAACATCCGCGTGGGGCGTTCGCGGAATCCGGACGGCCCTTATCTGGACGCGGCAGGCACGGACCTGACGACGGTGCAGGGCAATTTTTCCAACGACGCGTTGATCGCGCCGCATGGCGTGAAGTTGATGGGCAACTACCAGTTTCTCTCCGTCAGCGGCGAGCCGCCGGGCGTGGTGAGCCGCGGTTATCTTTCCCCCGGGCACAACTCCGCTTACTACGATCCGGTGAGCGGGAAGCATTTCCTGGTTTTCCACACGCGCTTTGTCGGACGCGGCGAGGAGCATGAGGTGCGCGTGCATCAGCTGGTCATGAATGCCGACGAGTGGCTGGTCGCGACGCCGCATCGCTACGTCGGCGAGAATCTCGCGCCGTACCAGGCCTCGCAGATTCCCGGCGAGTACAAGCTCATCAATCACGGCAAGGCGACCTCCTCGGCGTTGGTGACATCGTCGGTTATCACGCTGCACGCGGATAACTCGATCACGGGCGCGGCGAGCGGGACGTGGGCGCTGTCGGCGGATTTCGATGTGACGCTCACGCTGGGCGGCGTGACGTATAAAGGCGTGTTCGTGAAGCAGTGGGACGACGATAACGGCGTGTGGGTTCACACGTTTTCGGCGCTTTCGGCCAACGGTGTCGCGGTCTGGGGCAGCCGCGTGGCGAAATCTTCAACACCGCCCGCGACGCTCACGCTCGAAGATCGCATGGCGATTTATGGAAACACGCTGACCTTCACCGTGCCGAAGCCGAATGCGGCCCCCGGAGAGGTTTATTCCTACGCGCTGGCGAACGGACCGGCGGGGGCGACGATCAATCTCTCGACGGGCGTGCTCTCGTGGAAACCGCTGCTCTCGCAGATCGACACGGTGTTTCCGGTGTCGGTGCGCGTGCTCAACACGAGCGCCGACGATCCAGCGCAGACGACGTATAACTTTAATGTCTCCGCCACGGCGGCGACAGTGGTGCAGCGGCTGGATCTGGATTTCTCCTCGGTGGCGGGAAGCGGGCTGCGCGATGCGTCGGGGCAGTTCACGGGACTCAACGCGCGGCTGCCGGGCACGGGCGCGAGTGTCGCGGCGAACGATCCCAACCTCACGCTCAACACGGGCTCGGGTAAGCTCGATCTGCGGACCACGCGCGCTGACCTCAATGGACGGACCGGGCTCGCGGCCAATAGCAGCCCGGGCGTTGCGCTCAACACGCTCGGCTTTAGCGGCAGCGAGGATTTTTCGGTGACGGCGGTGATAAGGCCGCTGCCGGCGCTGGGTGACATCGATCAGGCGGGCGTTTATGTGGGCAACCACAGTGACTCGGTGACGCGTGCGGGCACGATTGTCTGGGGCACCACGGCGGAGCGCTATTCGTCGCACGGCCAGAACGGTGTGGATAACGGCGGGCGGTTCTTTGGTTTCGGTTTCAACGGTGCCGACGGCATGACCGTGACGATCACGCGGCAGGCGGGCGTGTGGCGATATTTTGTCGATGGCGTGGAGTGGAATCCGACTTCCGGGACGACCTTTCTCAACGGGCGCTCCGATCTGGTTGTCGGTGTTTTCGGGATGACGCCGCTCAATTCGAACGTGAAGACGCTGGAGATCGATTCGTTCTCGGCGGTGGTCGCCACCGCAACGCCGCTGCTGAGCACGGCGGAGCAATGGCGCGTGACGCACTTCGCGCAGATCGCGGGCACGGGCCAGGCGGCAGACACCGCCGATGCGGATGCGGATGGTCTGCCGAATCTGATGGAATATGCGGTCGGCGGGAATCCGCGTATCGACGATTCGGGCACGGTGGCGCCGGTGGTTGCCAAGACCGCCGGGGCTGGCGCACGGCTCACGCTGACCTTTAACCGCATCGCCGATCCCGCGCTCACGTACACGGTCGAGGCGAGCGCGATGCCAAGTTCCGGCTACGCGCCGATCTGGACGAGCACGGGCGTGAGCAACACAGCCGGGCCGGTCACGGTGACGGACACGGTGGACATCGCGGGCGGACCGCGACGGTTCCTGCGGTTGCGCGTGGATAATTGAGCGCTGACTGCGCGGCGTGGCGGTGAGGGCTGCCCTGGCGTGAACATTGGGCTGAAAAGTTCAGGTCATCCGTCTGAACTGGCAGGATTATCGCTTTCAGAGCGTTTCCCTGTGCTCCGTCTCACCGCGTTATTTCACCTTAATGTAAAGTTGCCTGCTTTACTCGCGGCCATCTGTGCGGAGCGTGCTGGCTCGATCCTATGAACGTGCTTTCTTCGCTTTCCCTGCGCGGCCCTCGATTCGCGCGCGTCTCTTCTTTCACCGGACTGCTGTGCGCGGTTCTGTTCGCGGTCGGCTCTGTGAGCGTGCGCGCGCAGTCGGATGTGGTCTGGAATTTCGGCACGGCGGTGCCGGGTCAGGCTGCGCCCGTGAGTGGATTGCCCGCGGAATTGACGGGCGGCGTGGTGACTCAGGGAAACAACAACGGGACTACGCCGCTGCTTTCGACGACTTCGGTATCGAGCGGATATGCGGGTGCCACGGGTTCTTACAACGCGGGTGCGGCAGCCAGGATCGGCGCGCTGAACACGGGCGCGGGCGGCTCGGCTTATTTTGAATTTACGTTCACTCCTGCGGCTGGGAAGGCGCTGACGATCTCGGGCATCAAATTCGGGGCGCGGAGCACGAGCACAGGTCCGCAGGCGATCTCGGTGCGGACGAGCGCCGATAGTTATGCGGCCAACGTGTTGTCGGCGTCGCCTTTGAACAACGGCACGTGGGCGCTGCACGGCGGCGCGCTGGCCAGTCCGGTCGTGAGCGAGTCGGCGGTGACGGTGCGCATTTATGGACACAACGGCGCGGGCAACGCGGCGGCCAACACGGCCAACTGGCGCATCGATGATTTGACGGTGACCGTGACGCTGGCCGATGCCGGTGGTGGCGGTCCTACGCCGGTTGCCCCCACGGTCGCGTCGACGACGCCGGCTAACGGCGCGACGGCGGTCGCGGTGGGCACGCCGTTGACGGTGACGTTTGATCAGGCGGTGACGACGACGGGCACGTGGTTTTCGCTCAACGGCTCGACCAGCGGTGCGTTGAGCGCGACGGCTTCGGGCGGGCCGGTGATCTTTACGTTAACGCCGTCGAGTCCGCTGCCGTACAGCGAGACGATCACGGCGACGATCCTCGCGGGAACGGTCGGCGATCAAGCGACCAACACGGCGCAGCTCGCGGCGAATTACGTTTTCTCGTTCACGACCGAAGCCGAGCCGCCTCCGCCGGGAGACGATGCGGAACTCGTCTGGAATTTCGGCACGGCGGCGGGCGTTGCGACGCCGGTCGGATTGCCGGCGGATGTGACGGGCGGCGAGGTCTCCCAAGGAAATAATAACGGGACGACGAATCTGCTCACGACCACGTCGGCCTCGAACACGTACGTCGGTGCAACCGGGCAGTATAATGCCGGGGCGGCGGCGCGGATTGGCGCGCTCAATCGCGACGCGAACGGCTCGGCGTATTTCGAGTTCACGCTCACGCCGGTGCCCGGACGCCAGCTCGCGATCAACGCGTTGAAGTTTGGTTCGCGCAGCACGGGCACGGGGCCGACTGCGTACACGATTTACACGAGCGCGGATGGTTATGCTGCGCCCGTCGCGAGTGGCGCGTTGCCGGGCACGACGTGGGGCGCGGTGACGCCGACGCTCGCTTCCCCGGTCCAAGGGCTCAGCAGCACGGCGCTGACGGTGCGCATCTACGGTCACAGCGGCGCGGGTAACCCGGCGGCGAATACGGCGAACTGGCGCATCGATGATCTCGCGGTGTCCATCGAAACGTCGGTCGGCACACCGATCGCGCCTGCGGTGGCGGCGACTTCGCCTGCTGCGAACGAGACAGCAGTTTCCACGAGTGCGCCGGTGACGATTACTTTCAACCAGCCAGTGGCGGTGACCGGAAACTGGATCACACTCACGGGAACGAGCAGCGGAAATATTCCGGTGACGATCACGGGCGGGCCGGTGGTTTATACGGCTACGGCGGCGGCGCCGTTTATCACGGATGAGTCGGTCACGGTTTCGATCACGGGCGCGCAGGTCACGGAACAGGCGTTTGGATCGCTGACGATGGCGTCGAACTACTCGTTCCAGTTCTCGACCTTCGTGCCGCTCAAGAAAGTCCACGAAGTGCAGGGCTCGGGCACCGCCAGTCCACTCAACAATACCAAGGTGAAGGTGGAGGGAGTCGTGACGGGATTTGTTTCGAGCGCTTCGGGAGTTGATGGGTTTTATCTCCAGGAAGAGGCGGCCGATGAAGATGGAGATCCGGGCACCTCGGAGGGCATTTATGTTTATGCGCCGGGCAATGCGTTCGCGGCGACGCTGACGCTGGGCGATGTCGTCACGACTTCCGGCACGATCACGGAGTTCAACGGGCTCACGGAACTCACGACGCTCCTCAATCTCGCGAAGATCGGCACGGCGCCGTTGCCTGCGGCGGTGACGGTTTCGCTGCCGGCTGCGTCGGCCACGGCGCTGGAGCGTTATGAGGGTATGCGCGTGATCATGCCGCAGACACTCACAGTCACGGGTAACGACGGACTCGGCCAATATGGAGAACTCGTGCTCTCGGCCGACGGACGTTTGATGACGCCGACGAACGTGATCGATCCGAATGACAATCCGGCGAGCGGCACGACTTCGACCGGCACGAGCAATGTTCCGGCGGTCACGGCGATGCAGACAGCCAATAATCTGGCGTCCATCGTGCTCGATGATGCGAGCACGGTGGCGTTCCCGGCGGTGACGCCATATTTGACAAGTACGGACGCGCTCACTGCGACGCGCCGCACGGGCGACACGGTCACTGGCCTCGCCGGCGTGCTCAGCTACCGGTTTAATTTCTATCGCATCGATCCGCAGGCGGGTGCGCCGGTGACGTTCGCCAATGCCAATCCGCGTCCGATTACGCCTCCATCGGTCGGCGCGGCCAATGTGCGGGTGGCGAGCGCCAATGTGCTCAATTACTTCCTCACGCTCAGCGGTAGCGGTGGGCGTGGCGCGGACACCGAGGCGGAGCGGCTGCGGCAGCGGGCGAAGATTCTCGCGGAGCTCAGTGCGATCAACGCGGACGTGTTTGGGTTGATGGAGATCGAGCGCAGCGCCACCAACGGCGCGCTCGCCGATCTCGTCGCGGGGTTGAACGACATCTTCGGCGCGGGGACTTATGCGTACGTAAACTCGTCGGCGATCGCGGGGACGGATGCGATCCAGGTGGCGTTGATTTATAAGACGGGTGTCGTGACGCCGGTCGGCGCGCCGATCACGGACACGGCTCCCGGTGCGTCGATTCACAATCGTCCGCCGCTCGCGCAGACGTTCTCGGTGAACGCAAATGGCGAGAAGTTCACGGTCGTCGTGAATCATTTGAAGTCGAAGGGCAGCGGCACGGGCGCCGACGCGGATCAAGGCGATGGTCAGGCGGCGTCGAATGTGACGCGCAAGGCGCAGGCGACGATGCTGGCGGCGTTTCTGGCGAATCCGGCGGTGACGTTTGGCGATCCGGATGTGCTCATCATCGGCGATCTGAATGCCTACGCGGAAGAAGACCCGATCGACATCCTGCGCGCGGCGGGTTTCGCGAACCAGCTGGAGCGTTTTCATCCCGGCGGCACGTACTCGTATCAGTTCGATAATCAGTTCGGTTATCTCGACCACGCGCTGGCGAATGCGAGTCTGTCCGCGCAGATCACGGGTGCGTCGGAGTGGCATGTGAACGCGGACGAGCCGTCGTTCTACGATTACAACAACGAGGACAAGGCCGCGGCGCAGCAGGCGATCAATGTGGGCATGCCGTTCCGCGCGTCGGATCACGATCCGGTTATCATCGGGCTCAGCCTGCTGCCGCCTGCACCTGCGGGTTTCGCGAGCTGGATCGCGCAGTATGGCATTCCCGCCGGGCAGGCGGGACCGGCGGATGATTTCGACGGCGACGGTGCGACGAATCTTTTCGAGTACGCGCTGGGGCTGCGTCCGGATCTCGCGGGCACGAGCGGGCTGCCGGTGTTGACCTCGGCGGGTGACGATCTGGCGTTTCGGTTTACGCGGCCGATCGCGCTGCCGGATGTGAGCTATGCGGTGGAGACGTCGCCCGATCTTGCGGTGTGGACGCCTTGGCCGGGAGTGTCGGTCGTGGAAGCGACGACGGAGACGACGGAAACGTTGCTGACGTTGATCCCGGTTTCGGAGGGGAAGCAGTTCGTGAAGCTGGCGGTGACGCAGTTGCCGTGAGGCGAATTCGTTCCGAGGTGGAACGCGCGGTCCCCGCGCGTTGTTAGTCGTCGTTCGCGATATTGGCCGGATGCGCCCGCGTGCGTCCAACAGCGCGCCGGGACGGCACGCTCCACCCCGAATATGATTTGCGCGCGCGACCGTGTTTACCCGAGCCTGCGCGCATGTTTGAGAAGAAGACGGAGCGCGCGGCGTTTATCGATCAGCGGCTGGCGGAACTCTATCCGGAGACGCCGGTGCCGCTCGATCACAAGGATGCGTACACGTTGCTCGTCGCGGTGCTGCTCTCGGCGCAGTGCACGGACAAGCGCGTGAACCTGACCACACCGGCGCTCTTCGCACTGGCGGACAATCCGGCGGCGATGGCGCATGTGCCCGTGGAGCAGATACAGGCGATCATCCGGCCGTGCGGGCTTTCGCCGCAGAAGGCGCGGGCGATTTCGCAGCTTTCACAGATCTTGATGGCGAAGCATGGCGGCGCGGTGCCGAAGACGTTCGAGGAGCTGGAGGAGCTGCCGGGCGTGGGGCACAAGACGGCGTCGGTGGTGATGGCGCAGGCGTTTGGCGTGCCCGCGTTTCCGGTCGATACGCACATCCACCGGCTGGCGCAGCGCTGGGGGCTGACGGCCGGGAAAAACGTGGAGCAGACCGAGGCGGATTTGAAGCGGCTGTTCCCGCGTGAGCACTGGAACGCGCTGCACCTGCGGATCATCTTTTACGGCCGCGAACACTGCACGGCGCGCGGCTGCGATGGAACGGTCTGCGAGATCTGCCGGACGGTTTATCCGGCGCGGAAGCGGGCGGTGCGGGTGAAGAAGTGAGGGGCGGGGACGGAAGAGAGAGGGTAGAGAATAGAGGATAGATCGTTGAGGGACGGAGAAAGCGGGGCGGTGCGGAAAACAGAGTTGATTCGGCTGGGAGCGCCCGCCACGTTCCCCGGCTCAGTTTGGGGACGCATAGCTCAGTTGGTTAGAGCACGTGCTTCACACGCACGGGGTCACAGGTTCGAGTCCTGTTGTGTCCACCATTTCAAAGGGAAGGCGGGATAAAGGGAGATGGCGGCGACGAAATTGGCAGTTTTCTGGAACGGAGCGTTCTGTCAGGCACCATCAGAAGCGCTGGCTGGAATCTCAGTAGAAAAGACCAATGCAAAAAGTCCGCCTAGACTTCACGGTGATACAGTTTCAAAACAGTGACCGCCGTTGCACCCCAAATTCCGAGGTCACAACCCATATCCCTTGCTGTGTCCCCGGCCCGAAACTTTTATCCCCATGAACGAGAATTCTACCCCTCGACTAGATATTGCAAAAGCCTCCCATGGATTTGGCGGAGGAGGAGGAACACTGTTAGTGGTTCAGATCGAACGATTTTCTGCTGTGCACGTTCTCTGGCTTTTCACTCAACCGGTTCCTTTCAGTTTCCACGCCCAAGGTCGGATGAGATTTCCGACTGCGAAGGAATTAGAAGAAAAGGGGGTGGAGGGAAAGCTAGCACCTACACCTGAAATGATATGTGCGGAAGCTGTTACCCAAGCACAGTCCGCCATTGCTAATCATGTTTTGAGCAAGGCTGATCAGGCTTTTAAGGACTATCTGTCTGTTAGGAATGCGCCGCAGTTTGAGTTCGAAAGACCAGACGACGTAGATCGTTGTTTCTTCAACTTTATCCTGAGAGCTGACCATGAGCAGCTCGGAAAAGTAGAGTCGATGCTCTCTGGTGGTAATCTCCTTTCTGCATTGATCACGAAGTACCGAGTTTACGCCGCTGTTAGTGAGAAATTTCTCAATGAGGGAGGATCGCAATGAGGTCCGGCGTTTGCGGAATTGAGGCGGGATCAAACGGGCCAGTCGGGGGCCAAAAGGGTCAGACCTGATGGCTGCGACAACTTTGTCGAAATGAACTTTAAAACAGCCTCATTTATTGCAGCGGCAGTTTTTATTCTCTGGGTGTTGATTGGCCTGCTGCCGCTCTTGCTGTTCGATAATCCCACAGAAAGAGGAACGTTTGGGGACATGTTTGGAATGGCCAACGCCCTTTTCTCAGGTCTCGCGCTTGCTGGAGTAGTATGTGCCATTTTATTACAACGCGAAGAGCTGTCCCTCCAACGTAGGGAGCTCGAACTCACCCGTGATGAGCTGAGGAAGACCTCAGAAGCGCAAACGAGCTCAGCCAACAGCTTGATCGAGCAGCAAAAGCTAGGAGAGCGAAACGCTCAGATCCTAGCATACACGGCTTTACTACAATCCTATGATCAACGGATCAGCGCCGAGAAATCGAAAGCGGACAGTAATCGAGCCAGAGGTATTCTCTACATGCTCGGATCTAAGTCCCTTTCAAAAGAACGAGATTCCTTAGAGCAAAAATTGAGAGAACTCATCGGTGGAAATCGTTTACCTGCGCAATGCACGGAAAACCTCGATTCGGCTACGGTAGCTCAAGGCGGCAGCAATGAAGATACCGGCCAAAGAAATCAGACCTGAGTGTTCGTGCGCCGCTGAATCATCTCACCTGCTGCATTGTCAGAGGCACCCCTCTTAACCCATGACGCTAAAGTTTTCGCTCCGATGGATTTTCAATACGCGTATGCTTTTAGGGGCGTTGATTGGATGCGGGCTCTTTGCCTCCATCAACTCTCTACGTGATGCGAAATACCATTCCGGTCCCGGCTACGTCACATACGGTGACGGAGATCGTTACCCGGAGCGTGAAGAGTGGGTCAGTGAATCCAAATACAAGAAACACCGCACAGATTATGCGTGGTTCGGAATTATATTTTGCATCACAGCGTGGCTTTTAGCAGCGCACAACGCCCGTTTGGAAGATGCCGAAGCAGCAAAAAATAGGCCTGATATGTCTTAAAAACCGCCTGCAGTTTCCCCTGATGGGAGCGACAATTTCACGACCGACACTTCTGAGTGCTGGCTCGTATTATCGCTACGATTTGAATGTGGCCGAAGCGTTTTTTGTTTCACGGGCGAGCGGTTGCGGAAATGGAGAGGTGGGTTTGGGTTTCGGCTTTCACGCATGAACACGCGCCAGACTTCTTCGATGAGCCGACGGGAGTCGTTGCGGTTGCTGGGGGTGGGGTCGGTGGCGTTGGCGGCGGGGACGGTTTCCAGTTTGGGCGGCGCGGAGGAAATAAAGGCGTCGGAGAAAATTCTCACGCGGACGATTCCGTCGTCGGGCGAAGCGGTGCCGGTGATCGGGCTGGGGACGTGGCAGACGTTTGATGTGGGGGCTTCGGAGGCGGAGCGTGCGCCGCTCGCGGAGGTGCTTGCGGCGTTTGCCGGGTTGGGCGGGCGGGTCGTCGATTCGTCGCCGATGTATGGGCGGTCGGAGGAGGTGTTGGGCGATCTGGCGGCGCGGGTGGGTGTGCAGGAGAAGCTTTTTGTAGCGACGAAGGTGTGGACACAGGGGCGGCAGGCGGGCGTGGAGCAGATGGAGGAGTCGATGCGGCGGTTGCGGCGGACGCGCGTGGACTTGATACAGGTGCATAATCTCGTCGATGCGGAGGCGCATCTGGAGACGTTGCGCGTGTGGAAGGCGGCCGGGCGGGTGCGGTATCTCGGGCTCACGCACTACACGACGGGCGGGCAGGCGGAGCTGGCGCGGTGGCTCGAGAAAACGCCGGTGGATTTTATCCAGATCAACTACTCGGCCGGCGAACGGGAGGCGGAGCGGCGGTTGTTGCCTCTGGCGCGCGAGCGGGGTGTGGCGGTGATCGCGAACCGGCCGTTTTCGCAAGGGGCGTTGCTGGGGCGGTTGCGCGCGCGGGCGTTGCCTGGCTGGGCGGCGGAGATCGGGTGCGAGAGCTGGGCGCAGGTGCTTTTGAAGTTCATCGTGGGGCATCCGGCGATCACGTGCGCGATCCCGGCGACGTCGAAGGTGGCGCATTTGCGCGATAACATGCAGGCGGCGTACGGGGCGCTGCCGGATGAGGCGCTGCGGGAGCGGATCGCGAAGGAAGTGGCGGGCGTGTGAGCGGGAGGCTGGGGCGAGCGGACGTGAACGAGGCGAAGTCGGAGGGTTACACAGAGGGCACGGAGGAAGACCGGAGGGCGGGGAGGCGTGCTGGTGGAGCTGGGGTCGTTTCGGCTGAGAGTGGTGTGGGCCAGCGAGGGGATTTTAGACCCAAGACTGTGTCTCTCCTGACTCGGTGAGTATTCAGTGCGCTCTGTATAGCGGCTTTGATGTGGGGTGTTTTGGCGGGGATATTGGGCGGCAGAAGCCGAGAAAGAGAAGAAAAGTGGGCAAGAATCGAGAAATGGAAATACGGCTTAATTATCTGTTTTTGAGCATTATCCGTTATTAACGGACACGAGGCTGAAACTTTTGCTCGAAATAAGGGTAATACCGGGTATCACTCTCTCAGTTCTTTCTCACTTCCGTCATCATCCGATGGCGGTTCTGAACAGCCGAAGTTGGTAGTCGACGGAGGCCCAAACAATAGGAGGCACTTAACATGCTCGCCTTTGTAATCGGTGCGTTTCTGGTGCTCGGACTTCTTGAGATGGTCCGGGTCGCCTATAAAGCGTAACCACTAAATAAATAAGCAAGTAATACACGCCCCGGCCGGGTTTTCCTGGCCGGGGTTTTACTTTTTGGGGGTGTGGAAAGCGGGAGGCGGGCGGAGATGGCGGATTTGAATGTGGAAATCAGGAAGGCGGGAAACGGAGGGGATGAGGAGATCGAACGTGATCAGAGGGGAGGCGGAGGCGCTTTGGGTGAATTCACGCAGGGCGTCAGCTCGTGTGAGGCCTTCTGGGATTTGACGCGCAACGGCCTCACACGAGGTGAGGCCCTACACCGGAGGGTTTTCGCGGTGGACGACACGGAGGTCGTTCCTCCAAGGGGAACGGAAGGGACTCGGATGCCGACGGAGAGGTCGGCACTCCCGGGGTTACGAGCGGGTCTTGCGGCGGAACTGGTCGAGGGTGACGGCGGCGATGATGATGACGCCGGTGACGATTTCCTGGATCCAGTTGGAGAGGCCGAGTTTGTTACAGCCGTTGTTCACGACGGTCATGATGAGCGCGCCGATGATGGTGCCGAGGATCGTGCCGGAGCCGCCCGCGAGGCTGGCGCCGCCGATGACGACGGCGGCGATGATGTTGAGCTCGAGGCCGACGGCGGTGGTGGGGTCGCCGCCGGTGAGGTAGGCGAATTGGAGCAGGCCGGAGAGTCCGGCGAAGGCGCCGCCGGCGATGTAGATGTAGAGCTTGGTGCGTTCGACGCGGATGCCGCAGAGGCGGGCGGTGGCTTCGCTGGAGCCGATGGCGAAGATGTGGCGGCCGAATTTCGTGTATCGGAGCATCAACGACGCGAGGACGGCGAGACCGAGCATGAGCCAGACGCCGGAGGGCAGGCCGTTGGGGCGGAGCTGCATGAGGCTGTTGATCCAGGTTTCGTCGGGCGGGTAGACGGGCTGCTCGTCGGCGAGGCCTTTGGCGGCGCCGCGAAGAACGAGCATCATGCCGAGGGTGACGATGAAGGGCATGAGCTTGAGGCGCGTGATGAGCGTGCTCGTGACGAGTCCGGCGAGGGCGCCGACGCCGACTCCGGCCATGGCAGCGGCGAGCGGGGGCCAGCCTTCCTGGAGGAGGAGGGCGATGACAACAGAGGAGAGCGCGATGAGAGAGCCGAAGGAGAGATCAACGCCGCCGGAGATGATGATCATCGTCATGCCGATCGCGCCGACGCCGATGACGGCGGTTTGCTGGAGCATGATCGAGGTGTTGCTCCACGAGACGAAGTGCTCGAAGGCGAGCGAGGCGAAGAGCGTGTAGACCGCGACGAGGCCGAGGAACGGGCCGGCTTTGATGAGCCAGCGGCGCAGGTCGAAGGAGGAAGGGGAATCAGCGGACATTGAAGAAAGGTTAGCTGCGGCCGGTGGCTTCGAGCATGATTTGGTGGGCGTCGGTTTGGGCGACGGGTCTGGCTTCGCCTAACACGCCGCGGCACATGACGGCGATGCGGTCGCAGATGCCGAGGAGCTCGGGGAGGTAACTGCTGACGACGAGGACGGCTTTGCCGGCGCACGCGAGTTCGTCGATCTGGCGGTAAATGGTGGCCTTGGCTCCGATGTCGATGCCGCGCGTGGGTTCGTCGAGGAGGAGGACATCGACGTCGTGGTGGAGGAGGCGGCCGATGGCGATTTTTTGCTGGTTGCCGCCGGAGAGCGCGCCGGCGGGCTGGTTGGGCGACTGGCACTTGATGCCGAGTTTTTCTATCCAACGGCGGGCGTCTTCGGCGAGGCGCGCGGGATTCACGAAGGTGTTGAGACGCGTGAGCGTCATGTTGTCGGCGATGGAAAGATCGAGGGCGAGGCCTTCGAGTTTCCGGTCTTCGCTGACGAGGCCGATGCTTTGTTTCCAACGTTCGTCGGGGGTGGCGCGGCCGATGTAGGTGCCGACGCGGATTTCGCCGGAGCGGACTTTATCGAGGCCGAAGACGAGACGGAGGAGTTCGGTGCGGCCGGCGCCGATGAGGCCGGCGATGCCGAGGACTTCGCCGGCGCGGAGTTCGAGCGAGGCGCTGGAAGGCTTCGAGGAGCCGGCGATGTTTTCGAGCGAGATGATGACGTCGCCGGTGGTGCGGAGCGTGCGCGGGTAGAGCTCGTGAACGTCGCGGCCTACCATCATGGCGACGATTTCGTTGTCGGTGATTTCGGAGACGCGGGCTTCGCCGACGCTGCGGCCGTCGCGGAGGACGGTGATGCGGTCGCAGACGGCGCGGACCTCTTCGAGGAAGTGGGAAATGTAGATGATCGCGAGGCCCTGCGCTTTCAGCTGACGGATGAGGGCGAAGAGGCGCTCGATGTCTTTTTGCGTGAGGGAGCTGGTGGGCTCATCGAGGACGAGTATCCGGGCTCCCACGACAACGGCGCGGCCGATTTCGATGAGCTGGCGTTCGGCGGGCGGGAGTTCGCTGACGGTCGTCTCGGTGGAGATGTGATCGAGGCCGACGGTGGTGAGGGCTTTGCGGGCGAGCGTGCGCGTTTCGCGCCAGTTCATGAAGCCGCCGCGGCCGGGTTCGATGCCGAGGACGATGTTTTCGGCGACGGAGAGATGCGGCGCGAGCGCGAGTTCTTGATAGATCATCGCGATGCCGGCTTCGCGGGAATCTAGGGGCGTGCGCGGGTGGAACGGTTTTCCGTCGAGCGTGAGTGTGCCGGCGTCGGGCGTGTGGACGCCGGAGAGCACTTTCATGAGCGTGCTTTTGCCGGCACCGTTTTCGCCGACGAGGGCGAGGACTTCACCGGCGCGAGCGGTGAGGCTGACGCCGGCGAGTGCGCGCGTGGGGCCGAAGTTTTTTTCGACGCCTTCCATGCGGAGGAGGTCGGGGGTCGAACTGGCGGCGGGGACGGACGGCATGTGTGGACGCTGGTAGGCGCGCGGATTTTTTTAAGAAATAGGTCCTATAGGTCTTATGGGACGTGTAGGACTTATGTCGGAGTCGGAGGGCGGAGGTGTTTTTTATTCGCCGCCGAGGATGGCTTTGACGGCGGGGGAATCGAGGTTGGCTTTGGTGACGAGTTCGCAGCCGGTGTCGACGCGGGCTTCGAATTTTTCGCCGCGGATGACGGCGACGGCGGTCTTCACAGAGAGGTAGCCCATCTTGAAGGGATTCTGGGCGACGATGGCGTCGATCTGGTCGCGCTTGAGAGCGGCGACGAGTTGGGAGGAGGTGTCGAAACCGACGAATTTTTTCTTACCGGCGAGGCCGTTCTGGCGGAGGGCGAGGAGCATGCCCTGAGTGGAAGGATCGTTGGGGCAGAAGATGCCGTCGGCCTCACGGATCTTGTCGATCATGTTCATGGCGGCGTCTTGCGCGGTGGAGATGCTGGGGCCGGCGTAGCGGTTGCTCATGATGACTTCGATGCCGGGGTGTTTCTTCATGACGCTGAGGAAACCTTCTTCGCGCTCGTTGGTGCTGGCGGAGCCTTCGATGTAGCGGAGGAGGACGACCTTGCCTTTGCCGTTGAGGAGGCGGGCGAGTTCTTCGCCGCCGATTTCACCGCCGCGGCGGTTGTCGGTCGCGACGAAGGAGGAGAACTCTTTGCCGGCTTCGCCGTTGAGGGCGGAGTCCATGATGATGACGGGGATTTTGGCGTCGGTCGCGCTGCGGACGGGGCCGACGAGGGCGGTGGCGTCGAGCGGGGCGAGGACGATGCCGGAGACTTTGGAGCCGACGAATTGCTGGACGACGGCGATCTGCTGGGCGCGGTCGTTTTCGAGGATGGGGCCGCGCCAGTTGATCTTCACGCCGGTTTCCTCGGCGGCTTTGCGCGCGCCGGCTTCGACGGTTTTCCAGAAGGGATGCGTGGTGCCTTTGGGGATGACGGCGAGGGTGATGTCCTGGGCGAAGGCGGCGGTGGAAAGGGTGAGCGAGAGAGTGAGGAGGGAGAGCAGGGATTTTTTCATGGGGAGGATTTGATGTGGAACTCAGGAAAGCTGGAAAAGGAAGTCGGAGAAAATGCTGCGGGAGTCGGAAGGAAGGGGAATAGGTCCTATGGGACGTATGGGTCTTATAGGACCTAGGGAAGACGAAGTTGTTTAGACTTCGATCATGGCTTTTAAGACGGCGGGGTTGCCGGAGATGTCGCGCGGGAAGATTTCGGGGACGTCGGCGAGTTTGAGGCGGTGGGTGATCCACGGTTGCGTATTCACTTTTCCCGCTTCGACGAGGGCGATGATGTCGCGGAAGGTGGCGGGGAGGGCGTTGCGGCTGCCCATGACGGTGAGTTCGCGGCGGTGGAAGTTCGGGTCGTTGAAGGTGACGTCGCCTTGGAAGAGTCCGACGAAAACGATGCGGCCGCCGTGCGCGGGGAGGTCGAAGGTGCCCATCATCGATTTCGGATTTCCGGTGGCGTCGATGACGCAGGTGGGGAGATCGCCGCCGCCGATTTTTTTGAGTTCGTCGATCGCGGACGGGCCGGCGGTGACGGTGTGTTTCACGCCGAGTTGATCGCGGCAGAAGGCGAGGCGGGATTCGGCGACGTCCATCACGATGAGCGTGGCACCGGTGACGAGGACGAACTGGATGACGCTGAGGCCGATGGGGCCGGCGCCGATGACGAGGACGACGTCGTCCTTCTTGATGTCGGCGCGCTCCACGGCGTGGGCGCCGATGGCGAGGGTTTCGACGAGGGCGAGCTGGTCGTAATTGAGTTTCTCGGACTTGTGGAGTTTGCGCGCGGGGATGGCGACGAGGGGGCGCATGCCGCCGTCGATGTGGACGCCCATGACTTTGAGGTCGGTGCAGCAGTTGGGTTTGCCGCGGCGGCAGGCGATGCAGCGGCCGCAGTTGATGTAGGGCTCGACGGAGCAGCGGTCGCCGGCTTTGAGGCCGTGCGGGTCGGATCCGGGGTTGATGACCTCGACGCCGAGTTCATGGCCGAGGACGCGCGGGTAGTTGAAGAAGGGTTGTTTGCCGGCGAAGGCGTGGAGGTCGGTGCCGCAGACGCCGATGCGGTGGACGCGGACGAGGGCTTCGCCGGGGGCGAGCGTGGGTTCGGGGGCGTCGTGGGTGGCGGCGAACTGGCCGGGGTTTTGGAGGGAAATCTGGAGCATGGATTTTTTTAACCGCGAATGGACGCTAATGAACGCGAATGGCGGAGACGGAGATGAAGACGGAATTTTTTAACCACTTATGCGCACTGAAGGACACTGATGCCGGAAGCAGAGACTTTCTGTTATTAGTGGCTCTCAGTGCTCATCAGTGGTGGAGAAGTCAGCCGATGAGGGCGTCGCGGTTTTCGGGGCGGCCGCGGGTGAAGTTGTGGTTTTTGATGGGGCGGAGGATGTCGAGGACGCGGCCCATGAGTTCGAAGTCGATGGGCTCTTCGAGGTAGGCGACGTTTTTGCGGATGTTCTCGGGGCTGGCGGTGCCGACGAGGGTGGTCGCGATCTGCGGGTGTTGCGTGGCGAACTGGATGGCGAGCTTGGCGATGTCGGCGCCGACGGCTTTGCAATAATCGGCGGCGCGGCGGGCGGTCTCGAGCATGAGCTTGGGCGCGGGATGCCAGGCGGGGACGCCGCGATCGGAGAGCAGGCCCATGCCGGTCGGGGAGGCGTTGATGATGCCGACGCCTTTGCCGCGAAGATAAGGAATGAGCGAATCGAGGGCCGTATCGTTGAGCTCGTAGCGGCAGAAGGAGAGGATCGTATCGACGATGCCAGGACCGGTGCGGTCGAGGATGCTGGTGAAGACTTTGAGCGGGAGGCCGGTGATGCCGATGTGGCCGATGCGGCCTTCTTCACGGAGCTTCACGAGAGCGGGGAGGGTTTCGTTTACGATCTGGTTGAGGTCGGCGAACTCGATGTCGTGGCACTGGAGCAGGTCGATGTAGTCGACGCCCAGGCGGGCGCAGCTTTCGTCGAGGCTGGTGAGGATGCGCGCGGGGGAGAAGTCGAAGACGCCGTGGTCGTACTGGCCGATCTTCGTGGCGAGGTAGTAGCGGTCGCGTTTGATCTCGCGGAGGGCTTTGCCGAGGACGGTCTCGGACTTGGTGGCGCCGTAGTAGGGCGACGTATCGATGAAATTGATGCCGAGATCGACGGCGGTGTGGACGGTGCGGATGCCTTCGCTGTCGTCGGTGGCGCGGAAGACGCCGCCGAGCGGGGACGAGCCGTAGCTGAGGACGGACACTTGAAGACCGGTCTGGCCGAGGGGGCGGTATTGCATGGCGGGGAAAGTTGAGAAGATAGGCCGAAAATTGGCGGCTGTGAATGCCTGCTTTTGGGCAAAGCCTGTCAATCATTGACCCGAGCGGGGTGGGTGCGGTGGAGGAGAATTTAATCTGGAACTCTGGAAGGCTGGAAAAGGCAGTGGACTGACGTTTGAAGACCGTGGATCGGACTGCGGGCGGAGCGTGGACAACGATGCGCGCGAAGGCGGAGTTGTCCCGTCCGGAGGAACAAGGGTTGCGTCGGGGTTTTGCAGCTCTGTGATCGGCGTGAGTTCGACCGATCTTTTCTTATCCCATGATGACCTTGATGACTGGCTTGGTTTTTTTTCGTGCAAAGCGCCGTGTGTGCGCGGCGGTTTTATTTTTCGCGGCTGCGGTCGCGTTGAGCATGGGGGCGGAAGATGCGTCGAAGAAGCTGCGCATCGTGCTCGTGGGTGATTCGACAGTGACGGATCACGCGGGGTGGGGCGGCGGGTTTAAGCGTTATCTGGCCGAGGGTGTGGAGTGCGTGAACACGGCGCAGGGTGGGCGGAGCTCGAAGAGTTTTATCGACGAAGGGCGGCTCACCAAGGCGGTGGAGGCGAAGGGGGATTTTTATTTGATTCAGTTCGGTCACAACGATCAGCCGGGGAAAGGGCCGGCGCGGGAGACCGATCCGGCGTCGACTTATCCGGAGTATATGGCGCGGTATATCGATGCGGTGCGGGCGATCGGGGCGCAGCCGATTCTCGTGACGTCACTGGTGCGGCGGACTTTCGATCCGGCGAATCCGGGGAAGATCGTGACGACGCTGACGCCGTATGTGGAGGCGGTGAAAAAACTCGGCGCGGAAAAGGGCGTGCCGGTGATCGAGCTTCATGCGAGCAGTCTGGCGCTGTGCGAGAAGCTCGGGCCGGTGGAGACGGCAAAGTTTGATCAGGTGAAGGATGGGAAAGCGGATACGACGCATCTGGAGGAGAAGGGATCGTTCGTTTTTGCAGGGTTGGTGGTGGCGGAGTTGAGGGAGAAAGTGCCGGGGCTGGCGCAGGCGTTTCGCGGGGAGGTGGGAATGAGTGTGGCAGCTGTTTCGGCGAAGCCGGATGCGATCGTGTCGGCGGATAATTCGGGGACGCATGTGACGGTGAGTGCGGCGGTGGCTTCGGCGCCGGAAGGCGGGACGAAGCCGTTTGTGATTTTGATCAAGCCGGGCGTGTACCGGGAGCACGTGCATGTGCCGAAGGAGAAGCCGTTCATCACGCTGCGGGGAGAACCGGGCGAAGCGGCGGCGACGGTGATCACGCGCGGGGTGAATCTGAAGTCGGTGGATGACAAGGGGCACAAGGTGCAGACGCGCGAGAGTGCGACGGTGCTGGTGCAGGGCGCGGATTTCACGGCGGAGGGCGTGACGTTTGAAAACACGACGACGCGTGAGGAAAAAGTGCAGGCGCTGGCGATCTACGTGGAGGCGGATCGGGCGGTATTTCGCGGGTGCCGGTTCCTGGGCTGGCAGGATACGGTGCGCGTGGAGAAGGGGCGGCAGTATTTTGAAAACTGTTACGTGAACGGGCATGTGGATTTTATCTACGGCGGCGGGTTCTCGGTGTTTAATCGCTGCGAGATTCATTGCCGGGCGGATGGGTACATCACGGCGGCGTCCACGGATGAGAAGGCTCCGTGGGGTTATGTGTTTCTTGACTGCCGGGTGACGGCGGGGCCGGAGGTGGAGCGCGGGGTTTATCTGGGGCGGCCGTGGAGGCCGTTTGCGGCGACGGCATTTGTGCGCTGCGAGTTGCCGGCGCAAATCCGGGCGGAAGGCTGGCACAACTGGGGCAAGGTGGAGAACGAAGCGACGGCGCGTTATCGTGAGTACAAGAACACGGGGCCGGGCGCGAAGGCGGACGGGCGGGTGAGCTGGGCGCGTGAGCTGACGGAGGCGGAGGCGCAGGCGTTCACGGTTGAGAAATTATTGAGCGGCAGCGACGGCTGGAGTCCGGTCAGGCCATGAGTGTGCGTGCGTGTTTGAGGATGCTCATCGGGTGGGTCGCGGCGGGTGCGTGCGCCGCGCTGAGCGCGGAAGAGCCGCGGGTAATCACGCTCTGGCCGGAAGGGGTGCCAGGGCTGCGGGCGGACGCGGCTCCGGAGCAGGTCGTGAACAACCGGATCGTGGCGGTGCATTATCCGACGTTGACGGTCTATGCGCCGGAGGCGGGGAAGGGAAATGGGACGGCGGTGATTTTTTGTCCGGGCGGCGGGTATGTGCGACTGGCGATCAGGGAGGGAGGAGGGTACGAGACGAAGCGGCTGGTGAGCGAAGGCGTGACGGTTTTCATGTTGAAGTACCGGATGGTCGAATACGGACATCCGGCGCCGTTGCAGGATGTGTTGCGAGCGGTTCGGCTGGTGCGGTCGCGGGCGGCGGAGCTGGGCGTGAAGCCGGATCGGATCGGGTTGCTTGGGCAGTCGGCGGGCGGGCATCTGGCGGGGTGCGCGGGGTTGTTATGGGATACTGAGGAGGGGAAGACAGGCGCGGAGCTGGATAATGTGAGTGCGCGACCGGACTTCGTGGCGCTGGTTTATCCGGTGATCACGCTGGCGGAGGCGTACACGCACAAGGGCTCGCGCGAGGCGTTGTTGGGGAAGGAGCCGGCGGTGGAGCTGGTGGAAAAACTATCGCTGGAGAAACACGCGCGGAAAGATGCGCCGCCGTTTTTCATCGCTGCGACGATGGCCGACAAGTCGGTACCGGTGCAGAACTCGCTGCGTTTTTATGAGGCGCTGCTGGCGGTGAAAGTACCGGCGGAGATGCACGTTTATGCGCAGGGTTCGCACGGGAACAGTCTCGATCCGCAGTATGGACCTACGGCGTTGTGGCCGGAGCGGTTGAGCGAGTGGATGCGATTTAACGGGTGGGGAGCGGCGCGCTGAGCGCGCCGCAATGACCAATGACCAATGACCAATGACCAATGACCAATGACCAATGACCAATGACCAATGACCAATGACCAATGACCAATGACCAATGGCCAGAAGCCAGAAGCCAGAAGCCAGAAGCCAGAAGCCAGAAGCCAGAAGCCAGAAGCCAGAAAGGCTGGCGCGGCTAGCATGAAAGCGGGAGGTGTCCAACTCGCGGGTTGATAACCCGCGCTCCGTTAGCCGCGCGGGCCGAGGAAGGTGGAGGGGGAGACGCCGTGGATGCGTTTGAAGGTGCGGGAGAATTGAAAGGGATCGAGGTGGAGATCGGCGGCGATTTCGCGGACGAGGCGGCCGGAGGAATGGAGGCGCTCGGCGGCCCACTGCATCTGGAGGCGCTGGAGGTAGCGGTAGGGAGTCTCGTCCTGGAAGCGTTGGAAGAGGCGGCAGAGGTAGGCTTCGTCGACGTGGCAGGCGGTGGCGGCGGACTGGAGCGTGGGGAGGGCGAGGAAGTGCTGGTCGATGTGCGCGCGGCAGCGCTCGAAGGTGGCCATGGAGCGGCGGGCGGCGGGGGAGCTGGGCTGGTTGGCGCGAACGATGGCGAGGAGGAGAAGCTCGAGTTGAAGCGCGCAGCTGCGGGCGGTGTGTCGGTCGTGGAGCGTGCCGAAGCGGATGAGTGCGTCGAAGGCGTTGCGGACATCCGTGGTGGTGCCGAGGCGGGTGAGCGTGCCGGGATTGAGGGCGCTTTCGCGCAAGAGCGCGGAGGCGCGGGCGCCGGTGAAGTTGACGAAGTATTTTTTCAGCGGGGCATCGGCGCTGGTGTGGATGCGGTGGCTGATTCCGGGGCCGTAGGTGAAGAGTGCGCCGGGGGCGAGATCGTGGCGTTTACCAGCTAGAACGAGTTCGCCGCGACCGGAGGCGACGAACTCGACGGATGGATACGGGAAAGTTTTGCGGTCGATGGTGTAGTCAGGCGCGCATTCCTCCCAGCCGCCGCAGACGACGGTGAGGCCGGGGGTGGGGCGGGGTTTTAAGTTGAGGTAGAAGCGGCGCGCGGCGGTGACCTGGGCGGAGACGAAGGCGGGGGGCTCGGGCGTCGGGCGCGGGGCGGGCATCGAGCGAAGAGTGCGGGGTGAAAAGTGAAGGGTGAAAGGGGACGCGGCAGCGGATGGGCGTGAGCGGCGGCGTTGTGCGAGCCCTACAGGCGGTACCACTCGGCGGCGGTGTCGCCGAGGATGCGGGCGCGGTCGGAGTCGGAGAGCCGTGTGGTGAAGCCTTCGACGGTTTGGTGCCAGCGGGCGTATTCAGAGTTCACTAGACAGGGGGGCCAGTCGGAGCCGAACATGAGGCGCTGCGGGCCGAAGGCTTTGAGGACGATGTCGAAGTATGGATGGATTTGTTCGGGCGTCCACGAGGCGAAGCCGGGGATCTCGGTGACGACGCCGGAGAATTTGCAGGCGACGTTTTCTCGGCGGGCGAGGTCGCGGATTTGTTTCATCCAGATGACATCGGGCGAACCTTGGACGACAGGTTTGGCGATGTGGTCGAGGACGAAGACTTGGTTGGGATGGCGGTCGACGAAGCGCGTAGCTTCTTCGAGCTGGTTGGCGAAAATGAGGATGTCGTAGACGAGTTTGCGGGCGGTGACTTCGCGGATGCCGGCGTTGAAGGCGGGGTTGTCGAGGAAGCCGGCGGGCTGGCCCTGGACGACGTGGCGGATGCCTTTGAGGCGCGGGTGGGCGGCGAAGCGGTCGAGTTCGGCGGAGACGGATTTTTCGGAGAGGGGGACCCAGCCGACGACACCTTTGATGAAGGGACTTTTATCGGCGAGTTCGAGCAGCCAGCGGGTTTCCTCGGTGGTCATGCGGGCCTGAACGGCGATGCAGCCGTCGATGGCGCGAGCGACGAGTTCGGGGGCGAGATCAACCGGGAGATAGTCGCGGCGGATGCGAGCCATGGCGTCGGAGATCCAGCCGAAGTCGTCGGTGTTGTAGCGCCAAAAGTGGTGATGCGAGTCGATCTTCATGGAGAAGGAGATTTCGGAGCGTGAGCGGGGTGGGGCGCGGGCCAAGGGAGAAAGCGGATGGGTTTCTGCTGCTAGGGCGCGCAGGGAGTTGAATGCAGATCGCCACGACTGCGAGCGTGCGAGCGTGCAGATCGCCTTGATGGGCGGTGGTGTTGATGGGAAGTCCGCTTGGATGGTGGCGAGATGGATGGCGAGTTTTCCCTCGGGCGGAGCTGTCATTGAGAGAGATTGTCGGTGGTGGGTTAGCGCTGGCATGAGGTATGCGATTTCTGGACTCTCTTATGAACCTCACCGATTCCCACGAGCAGCCGTTCCTATCCCATGAACAGATCGCAGCACGCTCTCACGAGCTGTGGCAAAAGGCAGGATCGCCGGAAGGGCGCGATCTCGAATTCTGGCTGGGCGCGGAGGCTGAGCTGGCGCGTGACCATGTGGACGTGAAGCAGACGCAGCGCGGTGAGATCACCAATCCGGCACGCTCGACACCGGGTGGAAGCGAAAAAGGGAAACCTGCGACGTTTCCGAAAGATGAGAGTGCGGTGAAGCCGGCCAAGAAAACGAGCCGCGTGACTGCTGCTGCGAAATAATTTCCGGCGGGCTTTCGATTGTATCCCGAAAGCTTGGTACGGTGTGTGTGGGCCGCTCCTGCCCTGAAGTGATAATCAGCAGGAGCGGCCTTTGCTTTTTGGAAATCTGAGACAGGTCAGGCGAATGCAAAAAAGCGCCAGGCTTTTGGGGCGCGGCGCTGGAGGATTTGCGAGCGAGTTTGTCTAGGTTGTCTAACTCGAACTCGGAAAGGCCTGACGTGAAGTCAGGCCCGAAGGCGGAAGGACGACAGAAGGGTTAGTCGAGTTTGCTGAGGTTGACCCAGGCGCGCTTGGCGGAGGATTCGAGGCCGGCTTCGGCGAGTTGGACGCCTTTGGCGCCTTCGAGGAGGCTCCAGCGGAACGGTTCGTTGTTCACGACGTGCTTCAGGAAGAGCTCCCACTGGATCTTAAACGCGTTGTCGAAGTTCTGGTACTCGGGGACTTTCTGCCAGCCTTCGAAGAAATTGATCGGCTGGGTGATGTCGGGGTTCCAGACGGGGCGCGGGGTGTTCTCGGCGCGCTGGGTGTAGACGTCACGGAGAGTCGCGACGGCGGAGCCTTTGGTGCCGTCCACTTGGAGCGTGAGGAGATCGTCACGGCGGACGCGGACGGTCCACGAGGAGTTGAAATGGAGGATGATGTTTTGATCGGTCTCGAACGTGGCGTAGGCGGAGTCGTCGGCGGTGCACTTGTAGCGTTTGCCGGATTCGTCGATGCGCTCGTCGATGTGCGTGGCGGCGAGGCAGGAGACGGCCTTCACGTTGCCGAAAAGGTTGTCGATGACGTAGCGCCAGTGGCAGAGCATATCGATGATCATGCCGCCGCCGTCTTCCTTGCGGTAGTTCCACGAGGGGCGCTGGGCGGGCTGTAGGTCGCCTTCGAATACCCAGTAGCCGAACTCGCCACGGACGGAGAGGATTTTACCGAAGAAGCCGGAGTCGATGAGCATCTTGAGCTTCATGAGACCGGGGAGCCAGAGCTTGTCCTGGACGACGCCGTTCTTGAGGCCGGCGGCGGTGGCTTCTTTGTAGAGCGCGAGCGAGGTCGGGATGTCGAGCGCGGTGGGCTTTTCGCAGTAGATGGCTTTTTTCGCAGCGATGGCTTTGCGGACGCCTTCGACGCGGCGGTCGGTGGTCTGCGAGTCGAAGTAGATCTGGTTGAAGGGATCTTTCAGCGCGGCATCGACGTCGGTCGTGACGCGGGTGACGCCGTTGGCCTTGGCGAGGGCCTGGAGTTTATCGAGGTTGCGACCGACGAGGATGGGGTCGGGCATGATGACGTCGCCGTTGGCGAGTTTGACGCCGCCTTGTTTGCGGATGGCGCAGATGGAACGGATCAGGTGCTGATTCGTGCCCATGCGTCCGGTGACGCCGTTCATGATGATGCCGATGGTGTGTTCTTTCATTGGATTGGAAGTAGCGAGTAGCGGGTAGTGCGTAGCGAGTAGGACGGAAGGTCGGAGGATAGGGCCAATAGGTCTTATGGGACTTATGGGTCCTATATCGGAGGACTCAGGAGTGATTGAGGTAGGCGGATTTTATGTTTTCGAGGAATTGGGATTGGTCCTGCGACCAGAGGCGGTTGGAGAAGATTTCGACTTCGTTGAAGCCTTTGAAACCGGCTTCCTCGACCCAACCGCGGATCTGGCGGATGGGGATGCAGCCTTCGCCCATGAGGCCGCGGTCGTTGAGGAAATCGACGGTCGGCGTGCGCCAGTCGCAGATGTGGAAGGCGAAGAGCGTGCCTTCGCGTCCGCTGGCTTTGATCTCGGCCTCGAGGTTGTCGTCCCACCAAAGATGATACACGTCGGCGGCGATGCCGACGAAGGGGGATTTGAGCTGGTTACACATCGCGCGCGCCTGGCCCATCGTGTTTACGGCGGAGCGGTCGTTGGCGTACATCGGGTGAAGCGGCTCGATGGCGAGCTTCACGCCGGCGGCTTGGGCGTGCGGGAGGACGGCGGCGATGCCGTCGGTGATTTGTTTGCGGGACTCGACGAGGGATTGTCCGGGGACGGCGCCGACGACGAGGACGATCATGGGCGCACCGAGGGCGGCGGCTTCGTCGATGCAGCGGCGGTTTTCGTCGATGGCTTTGGCTCGGTCGGCAGGAGCGAGCGCTGGGAAGAAGCCGCCGCGGCAGAGGGAGACGATGCTGAGGCCGTGGTCGCGTATCAGTTTCCCGGAGTCGGCGACGTTGCGGCCTTCTAGGGCCTGGCGCCAGACAGTGATGCCTTTGACGCCGGCGGCGGCGTAGTTACGCACGGCGTCATCGAGGGCCCACGGTTTAGTGGTGATCGTGTGGACGCAGAGGCGGGAGAGGTCGGTGAGCGGTGAAACAGGCATTGGGGACGGCGGAGCGAATAGGCGAGTTGGCGGTGATCGGAATAGGTCCTATAGGGCTTATGGGTCTTATAGGACCTATGGTGGCGCGGGGCGCGCCGAGCGGAGAACTTAGAAGCCGAAGAAGGTGTAGTATTTGCCGTCGGCCATGCGCTGGATGAGGAGGGCGAGTTCGCGGGCGTGGTAGTCGCCCCACATGCAGGCTTCGCCACACGGAACCTTCTGGCCTTTGGGCACGTGGTCCCAGCCGTTCGGACGGTGATAGACGGAGTGGAGGAGGAGGCCTTGGTGCTTCGTGTCGCCTGAAGTGTAGGTTTCGCTGAAGAGTGTTTTAGCGACGTTGAGGCCGGCGGTGAGGTAGCGGGCGCCGTCTTTGGCGTTTTTGTGGGCCTTCAGGTAATTGCCGAGGCGGATGAGGCCTTGGGCGGAGATAGCGGCGGCGGAGCTGTCGACGGGCTCGTGCGGGTTGAAGGGCTCGGCGTCGCGGTCGAGGTATTCGCCCATGAAGGCGAGGCCGGGGGCGCCGGTGTCCCAGTAGGGGATGCCGTCGGTCGGGGTGTGCGCGAGGTAGAAGTCGGCGGTGGCGCGGGCGGACTCAAGGAAGCGGGCGAGGATTTGTTTCTTGCCGCCAAAGGCTTTGAACTCGGATTCGGGGAGCGTATCCAGAAATTCGAGCTGCTCAGCGTAGCCGCAGAGAATCCAGGCCTGGCCACGCGTCCAGGTGCTGAAGGGTGAGTAGCCTTGTTGCGAGCTGGGGCAGCGGTAGGAGCCGTCGTTGAGATTGAAGATGGATTCGTGGGCGACGCGTCCTCGGAGGTCGTAGGAGTCGCGGCCTTTGCCGAAGTAGACGTTGTAGCGAGCGGTGGTCTCGGCGTGCTGGAAGATGCGGCCGAGGAGGTTGATCTTGCGGTCGCGTTCGCCCATCAGGCTGTGGCCGAGCTGGTGAGAGAGGGCGAGGGCGCGGAGCGAGCGGATGGTGTCGGCGAAGAGCGAGTGCGGGCCGTTGAAGGAGTAGATGTAGCCCTGGTTTTCGGGGAGATCGGTCCAGCGCGCGGCCTGGACGGCACCGGTGATCTTGAGGGCGAGTTCGTAGAAATTGATGTCGCCTTCGGAGGCTTTGAGGAGGCCGGCTTTCGCGAGGAAGTAGAGGTTGCCGTAGGTGGAGACGTTGTTGAAGCCGTGGTCGTGGACGCCGATGTGGCTCACGTGGCTGGCCATGTACTTGAGCGTGCCTTCCTGGCCGATCGCGAGGGCCTTCTTGTCACCAGTTGCCGCATACTGGAGGATCGCGGAGCCGAACTGGAAGCCTTGGGTCCACTCGGTCCAGCCGCGCGAGGTGTATTTTCCCGCGATAGTGAACACGGGCGTGCCTTTGGAGGAGTCCCAGTCTTTTTGGAGATTGAAGATCTTTTTGGCGGAGACGTCCCAGAGGCGGTTGATGTCGGACGTGAGGGACTTCGGGGTGATGGAGGGATCGAGGCGGATCATGGTCGGAAAATTATGAATGAAGAATTAGGAATTATAAAACGTGTCAGAGGCGGCGGAGGTGGAAGCCGCCGTCGATGGGGATGACGGCGCCGGTTGAGAAGGGGAGGTCGCCGGCGATGATGGCGCGGACGGCGCGGCCGACGTCTTCGCCGGTGCCCCAGCGTTTTTGGGGGACGAGGCCGTCTTCGAGGAGTTTGTCGTATTTGCCTTTCACGCCGGCGGTCATGTCGGTCGCCATGATGCCGGGGCGGAGTTCGACGACTTGGATGTTGTCGGCGGCGAGGCGGGTGGCCCAGAGCTGCGCGGCCATGGCGAGGCCGGCTTTGGAGATGCAGTAGTCGCCGCGGTTCACCGAGGCGGTGTTGGCGGAGATCGACGTGACGTAGATGATTTTGAAACCGGTCGGGAGCGCGGGTGTTTGTTTGCCGGAGAGCCAGTGCTGGACGACGGACTGGGTAAGAAAATACGGACCTTGGAGATTGGTGCGGATGAGTTCTTCGAAGGACTCTTCGCTGGCTTCGGTGATGTCGGCGCGGACTTTGGGGGCGATGCCGGCGTTGTTCACGAGGGCGTCGATTCGGCCGAGGTTGGCGATCGTTTCGGAAACGAGGCGGGTGCGGTCGGCCTTGGAGCTGATGTCGGCCTGGACGGGGAGAAATTTTTGCGCGGGTGACTTGGAGGCCTGCTGGCAGAGTCCGACGGTTTCCTCGGCGGCGGCACGATTGCCAGCGTAGTTGATGGCGACGGAGCAGCCTTCGGCGGCGAGCTGGATCGCGACGCCGCGACCGAGGCCGCGGCCAGCGCCGGTTACAAGGACGACGGGGATGGGGTTCTGCGTGGACGACATGGGGATGTTATAGCGGAAAGGCGGGCGGGAGCGTGAGGATTTTGTCGTGGTGGGTTAGGACAATTTCGACTTGGGTGCTGTCCGATATGCGACGGTTTCGTTCACTGCTGATTGATAAGGCCGATATCCGGCTGCCGGGGTTGCATGTGCTGACGTTTGCGCTGCACCGGCATTTGCCGGAGCACGCGTCGGTCGAGCCGCATAAGCATGGGTGGAGTCAGGCGATTCTTTATCTGAGCGGAAATGGACGGCAGGTGCTCGCGGGGAGCGAGGCGCGGGTGGAGCCTGGTACATTGGTGCTGCTGCCGCCGGGGGTGTCGCACGCATTTTCGCGCGGGGATGGGCGCGCGCCGTTGTGCGTGATGATTGATTTTCGGTTGAAGGGGGCGCGCCGGCGGGAGGCGGTGGTGTGTTCGTTGAATCGCTCGGAGTTAGCGCAGGTGAAGCAGCAGCTCGGGCAGTTGATGAAGCTGCCGGGCGGCGCGAGTGGACAGAACGCGCTGCACTGGGAGGGCGCGGTGGCGATGTTGCAGGTGTTGATCACGGCGCTGCGTTCGGCGGGATGGCTGGAGCGCGTGGCGGCGGTTGCGGGCGGGAAAAGTGGCAACGCGATTCAGGGGATGCTCGCGAAAGTGGATCATGAGAGTCCGCTCGGGCAGGTGGTGCAGAAGAGCGGCTATCAGCGCGATCATTTGAACCGGCTGGTGAAGAAAGAGACCGGGCTGACGCTCGGGCAGTTTCGCGCGCAGCAGCGGCTCACGAAAGCGAAGGAATTACTCGGGCAAGGCGTGCAGGTCGCGGCGGTGGCGACGGCGGTGGGGCTGCCGGATCAGAGTTATTTCGCGCGGTGGTTTCGGCGGCAGACGGGGCAGGCGCCGAGTGTTTGGGGGCGCGGGCGGGTGGGGTGAGGACGGCGACTGATGTGACCACTGCCGTCCTTATGTCATTTAGCCTTATTCGGAACAGGCGCTGGAGAGCGGGCGTGCTCATTTCCCTTATCGCGTAGAATCGAGGAAAGGGCGCTCAAGTCCGCATAGTAAATCCCGCCAAGCGGCGTGCGAAATCCCAGCAAAACTTCAGAGACTTCGCTTGAGTCTTCGACAAGTTCCCGTCCCGACAAAACGATCATATAACCCAATCCTTTCAGTCGTGGTGTGATGATCTCGAATTCCATGCGACTCTTTCGCTCTCCTGAGCCGCCGTGTGTGCAGCACCATTTGATTTTTGAAGAGCCTCCCAGCTTTGCATTACTTTCGGCGACGGTTAGCGGGTATTTTAGTGAGGCGATGAGACTCTCGAATTCCCAAAGCTCGTTCATCGCGTCTGCGGAAATTTCGAGCGCCGCATCGGTTGCGACGTTTGATCGATCCGCCGCTTGTGCGAAACAGGTCATGACAAGGAAAAGCAGGATAATTGCGGGGGGCTTCATTTGGGATAGAGGTTGGTAGCGGGTTGCAGGCCTCGCGACGATGGAGGGGCGCCCGCCAGGGCTTAGGATGCGCGACGTTGGAGAGGCGTTGGAGACGAACCGGCCTCAGGTGAACTGAGGCCCTACAATAAGCACGGCTAGGCGACGGTGTTGGCGGGCTGCTTTGCGGGCGCAGCGACTTTGCGTGGTTGGGTGCGGGTCGCGTGCGGCGGGAGTTCGGCGAAGGGGGCGGGGGCGCGGAACCAGGTGCGCCAGCCTTCGCGGAGTTCGAGCCAGAGGTATTCGCAAAAAAGTCCGGTGACGCGCAGCGGGAGCCAGCGATCGAGGAAGAAGCTCAGCATCGTGTGATGATGCGCGTTGGTTTTTCCCCACACGCCGCGGCGGAGGCGGTCGCGGGCCATTTTGGCGAAGCGGGCGTTGTAGAGGCGGATGAAGCGGCCGGGGAGTTTGGATTCCTTGCTCGCGAAGGCGGGGCGTTCGAGGGCGCTGTGGCCGTGTTTGTAAGGCTGGGTGACGACGCCGAGGTAGTAGAGGTTGAGGTCGAGCTTGAAGGCCAGGGTCATCAGCTCCTGGTCGGCCATGTAGAAATATTTGTCTTTGTAGATGCCGTTGAACCAGCCCTCGTAGCTGGAGCGGAAGCGCTGGTTGTGGCGCTCGAGGTGGACGGCGGCGGGTTTGCCGCGGAGGCAGCCGTCGATCAGCGCGGCGGTGGCGCTGGTCGTGTAGCTGATCCAATCCATGCCGGGGGAATAAAACGGGTCCATGAACGCGGCGGCGTCACCGACGAGGGCGAAGCCTTTTCCGGCGAACGTGGTGGAGCGGTAGGCGAGGTTGCGGCGGAAATGGATGTCTTCCTTTTGCCACTTGGCGTCGGCGAGGATTTCGGCGGCGACGGGGTTGGTGTTGAGCATCTCGCGGAGGCGTTCGCCGAGGACGGGGCCTTCGGGGAGATCGGTGATGCGCTGGTCGAAGACGACGCCGACGCTGACGTCGCCGCCTTTGAGCGGGATGACCCAGGCCCACCAGCCGAGGCCGGTGATGTGGTTGGTGGCGGTGTAGCGAAAGGCTTTGGTGCGGCGCGCCCACTTGGGGAATTTTTGCGCGAGCTCGGGTGAGTCCATGTTCTTCACGCCGCTCCAGCGCGACCAGCAGGCGGCGATGGGATGCTCGTGGTTGACCCTGTACCAGCCGTTCTTGCGGGCGAGCATCGCGTTGACGCCGGACGCGTCCACGACCCACTTGGCGCGCTCGACGCCGGTGCGGCCGTCTTCGTCGTCCCACGTGATCGTCTGCACGCCGCCTTCGACGAGCGTGATGTCTTTCACGCGGGCGGGGCGCAGTAGTTGGACGCCGGATGCGACGGCGTTCGCGAGGACTTTTTCGTCGAGGACGGAGCGGTCGACCTGGAAACTGCCGAGGCGGGAGTTGAAGGCCGGGCCGGTTTCGGAGCAGTCCTCCAGGGTCTTGGTCTCGCTATTTTTGAACCAGTAGCGGAGGCCTTGTTTGGCGAGTTGTTTCTCGTGGAGATGTTCGGTGAGGCCGAGGACGCGGGTAAGGAAATAGGAGCTGATCTCAACGGTGGCTTCGCCGACGCGGCGGGTCATCTTGGAACTGCGCTCGATGATGAGGATTTTGAGCTTGGGGTTGCGGCGCTTGAGGAGGAAAGCGGTGGCGCCGCCGGAGAGTGCGCCGCCGACAACGACGACGTCCCAGGGAGCTGAGGAAGGAGGGGTGGAGGAATCGGAGGGCGCGGTGGCGGTTTCCATGACGGGAAGGGCGGAGTGTTTTTAAGATTTGGCGGCGGCGGTCTCTCGGGTGGGCGAGGGCTGCGCAGTTTCTTCGACACCGTACATGCCGGAGAAGTCGATGCGGGGGACGACGGGGAAGAATTTTTGCACGCGGCAGATGAAGAGGAAGAGGGCGAAGCGCCAGCGGACGGGCCACAACATGCGGGCGTCGCCGGCGACGATGGAGTTCACGGCGCGGTCGAGACCGAGTGGCGGCGTGGCGCAGAGGAAGACGGAGAAGGCGTCGTTGTCGTAGAAGCAGGCGATGAGGTCTTTGAAGACCTTCGCGCGTTTCTTGATGCGCTTTGAGTAGCTCGTCCGCTCGGACTGCGTGAGGCCGCGGTTTTGGCGCTGGGCTTCCGTGATGAGGCGGACGGCGTCGCGGGCGGAGTTCATGCCGACGTACACGCCGGAGGAGAAGATGGGGTCGAAGAAGCCGCCGGCGTCGCCGATCATCACCATGCGCTCGGTGGCGAGTTCCTGGCGGAAGTAGGAGTAGTCGCTGGTGACGTGGAACTCCATCGCGGGGCGCGCGCCTTGCATGATCTCGAGGAGCTTGGGCGAACTGGCGACGGCGTGGTTGAAGATTTCCTCGGGCGTGCCTTTGCCGCGGCGCATCGACTCGACGGTGGTGACGAGGCCGACGGAGGTGTGGGCTTCGTCGATTGGGATAAGCCAGAACCAGCCGTCGGCGAGGCGGACGACAACGGTATGGCCGGCGCCGATGCCGGGCGGGCGGATGACGTTTTCGAAGTGGCTGTAGATCGCGACGCGCTTGGGAAAGGGCGAAGGGTCGAGCGGCTTTTTGGCCTCGGAGGGGAAATGGTTTTCGCGTCCACCGGCATCGAGGACCCAGCGGGCGGTGCGTTCCTCGGTGGATTTATCGGCGTGCTCGATGGTGACGCGGATGCCGCCGTCGATGGGCGTGACGGAGCGGACGGTGGCGGGCTGCTTGATCTGGGTGCCGAGTTCGCGGGCGTGATCGAGGAGGAGTTTGTCGAACTTCGCGCGGCTGACCTGAAACGTCTGATCGAGGCCACGGACGATGCCTTCGGAAAAGATGATTTCCTTGGTGGCGAGGCCGTTGGTGAGGTGGAAGAGGGCGCCGGATTTTTTGATGAAGCCAGCGCGCTCGATTTTGGGCCACGCGCCGGTCTCGCGCATGATCTCGTTGCCGTGCGGGAGGAGGGATTCGCCGATGTGGAAACGCGGGAAAGCGAGGCGCTCGACGAGGCAGACGTTGAGGCCTTCTTTGCGGGCGAAGGCGGCTGCGGTGCTGCCGGAAGGGCCGCCGCCGATGATGAGGACGTCGTGGTCGAAGTTTGTCATGGTGCTGACGGAAGTGATGACCCGTCCTCGAACTTCTCTAATCGCTCACGAGCGTAGGAAATGAATTCTTCGATCACGACGAGTGGAATATCGTTACCAAATGTTGTGATTATGAGCGTGCGCTCAGCATCGCTCCTAAACACTTCAGCGATGACTTCCTGATCGCAGAGCAGCTCCGCACCAAGGCCGTCGCGCTGAATATCAGAAGCGGTCTGCATGCTAAATGGACCTGCGATTTTCATTTCCTGTGAAGTCACTTCGTTGAAGCCGCCGCTGGTTTCACCGCCGTGTACTCGCTGAAGAGACCGGCGAGGGCTATGCGTTTCACCTGCTCGAAACCGACGCGATTCAGGCTGGCGAGGATCTGCTCGGGAGGGACGAAGGCGTCCATGGTTTCCCAGTAGTAAACCATCATCTCTTTCGCGGCGGCGCTGCGGGTGAAGAGGCGGGTGAAGCCGGGGTAGATATTTTTGAAGTACACGCGGAAGAGCCAGGCGCGAAAACCCTTTTGAGGTTTTGTCACTTCCAGGAGGAGGACTTTGCCGCCGGGTTTGAGGGCGCGGAAGTATTCGGCGAAGGCGATGTCGAGATCGCCTACGTGACGAAGCGCGTAGCCCATCGTGAGGAAGTCGAATTGGTTGCTCTCGACGGGCAGTGCATCGGCGCGGCCGATCAGCAGGGTGGCATCGGGGACTTTGGCGGAGACGTGCGACAACATGCCGCGGCTGGGGTCGACGCAGGTGATGTTCTTGCCGCCGCCCAGTACGCGCGAAGCGGCTTCAGCGACGAGGCCGGTGCCGCTGGCGACATCGAGGACTTCCATGCCGGGTTTGAGGCCGTTTTTCTGCTGCGCCCATTTGCGGTAAAATTTCCCCGAGCCAAGGAAGCCCCAGCCGACGGTGCGGTCGTAGTAATTCGCGCCAGCATCGAAGAGTTTTTCCACGTACTCGGGTTTCTCGGCGTCGGTCTGGTAGCGTTGGGCGATGGGGGCGTGTGGTTGCATATGAGAGAGAGCGGCGGTGGGCGCTGGGTACGTGGGGCGGATGGAAGGAGCGTGGTTAACGTATGGCAATACCGGGCGTGGGGCGGCGATTAAGCCTAGCCGTGGTGTGCGTGGGAAATTTTCTGAAACAGGCGCGGATATGTTCGGATAAGCCCATCGCCGCCTCTCTGTGCCCACACATCCCGGGGAGTGCGGCTCCAGCCTCATTCATACCATGCCGTCTCCCGACTCCACCGGGGCGTCGCCTGCGCGTAGCCAGGACCGCCCGTCTCCGTCCGCTGCGTCCGCTCGGCGCATCGTCATCGTCAAATGGGACATGCTCACGGCGGATGTTCTCGGCCGTCTGGCGCGCGAGGCCTATCCATCGGCTGACGTCACGATTTGCCGGACCGGTGCCGACGCGCTGGATACGTTGCGGCGCCGGCCGGCGGCGCTGGGGATTTTCGGGCTGACGCTGCCGGACATCGATGGGCTGGATCTGCTCGCGCTGGTGGCGGACGAGCATCTGGCGGCGCGGCGGATGATCGTGACCGGGCGGCGCGATGAGTATTCGCGGCAGGCGTTGCGTGTTGCGCGGGTGCAGGGCGTTTTCGACACGTCGGTGGAGGACAGCGAGTCGCTGGTGGCGGCGATCCGGCGGGTAGGGGAGGGCGGGGACTATTTTAGCGCGACGTTGGGCAGTGCGTCGCCGGTGCCAGCGTCGCGGCCGGACAAGGACCGGAAAGTGGAGACGCTGACCTTCATCGAGCAGCAGGTGTTCACGATCATGCTGGAAGGGCTCGAAGACGAACCGCTCGCGAAACGGCTCGGCATGACTGCGCAGGCCGTGTGCTCGCATCGCGCGAGCATTTTGAAAAAATTGCACGTGCAGAGCATCGAGCAGCTCCCGGCATTTATCCGGCGCACGAACAAGCCTTGGAAGTAAGCGGGTTTGCGCCCGCCCGCTCCGGGCTTCCCGTGCGGGGTTTTTGGCGTACGGTGGCGCGCAGCATGAAACTCACGCCCGAACAATTCGCCGCGACCCTCGACTCGACCAATCTACGTCTCGACGCCACTGCGGCCGAGATCGTGGCGCTCTGCAAAGAAGCGCAGACACACCGCTTCGCCTGCGTGATGATTTATCCGGCCAGCGTGTTGCTGGCCGCCCAGGTGCTGGCGGGAACCGGCGTTCGCATCGGCACGGTGATCGGGTTTCCCAGCGGGCGTTTCACGACGGCGGCCAAGGCGGCGGAGATCGACGCGATGGCCTCCGCTGGTGCCCATGAAGTGGATATCGTGATGAACTACGCGGCGCTGCGCGATGGCCGTGAAGCGGATGTCGCCGCTGAGCTCGCCGAGCTGACGAGCCGTGCGCACGGCCACGGGCAGCTCGTGAAAGTGATCACGGAAAATTGTTACCTCAACGAAGCGCAGATCCTCGCGGCGCTGAACATCTGCGAAGAGGTGGGCGTGGATTTTATCAAGACATCGACGGGCTTTGGCAGCGCGGGCGCGAAGCTCGAGCACATCAAACTCTGGGCGGAAAAGCGGCGCGGGCTGATCAAGATCAAGGCGGCGGGCGGCATCAAAACTCTGCCCGACGCGCTGGCGCTGATTGCGGCGGGCGCGGAGCGGTTGGGGACGTCCAGCGCCAGTGCCCTGCTCGCGGAGTATCGCGGAGAAAAGTCCGCGACGGCCGCATCGGGCGCGTACTGAGCGGCCGCGCATGAGCGGAATCGTTGAGGCTTTTTTCTCGGCCCGGCCGAGGGAGATTGTTGGAGTCGCGCGCATGGCAGCCGTCCGCAATTTTCCACGAGTGAAGCAATCCCGGCGCGTGCGCGTCATCGGCGCGCTGTTGCTGGCGGCGGTTTTTCCCGGCTGCGAACAACCGCCTGCCGCCACACGGACGACTATCGCGACGGTGGCGCCGGCCGCGGTCGATGAATCGAGCGGGCTTGCCGCTTCGCGCCGCACGCCCGATCTGCTTTGGACGCACAACGACAGCGACGGCGAACCGGTTCTCTACGCGATCGGGCTCGATGGGAAATTGTGTGGCAGCGTGCGCATCGCGGGCATCACGAACATCGACTGGGAAGACATGGTGTCGTTCGAGCTCGATGGCCGCGCGTGGCTCGCGGTCGGCGACATCGGCGAGAACATCACGCGCAAAACCGGTGCGGCTGTTTATGTGGTGGCCGAGCCGTCCGCTGCTGAACTTTCGCCGGAGCGCGAGACGGTGGTGCCAGTCGCGTGGTCGGTGCCGGTGCGTTACGCCGACGGGCGGCACGATTGCGAATCGCTCGCTGTCGATGTGCGTGAGCAGCGTATTTATCTGCTGAGAAAACGAGAGGACGAGAAACCGCTTTATTCGTTGCCGCTCCGCCCCGTACCAGCGGGCGCGTCCACTCCGGAAGCGCAACGACTCGGGCTGGTCCCGCATATTCCGCAACCTAACTCCGAGCAACGCGCCGTGCCGATCGCCACGGGCCGCTGGCGTGGAAATCCGACGTCGATGGATATCGCCGCTGATGGATTGAAGGCAGTCGTGCTGACTTACGGAGATGTGCTGCTGTTTGCGCGCAAACCCGGTGAAACGTGGGCGACGGCGCTCGCGCGCAAACCCGTGATCCTCCCGCCGCACGGACTCGCGCAGGCGGAGGCGGTGTGCTTTTCGCCGGACGGGCGCTCGATCTTTGTCACCGAAGAAAAACTCCACACGCAGCTGCTGCGCTACGACCTGACTCAATCGTCCCCATGAACTTCTTGATGTCTTCACCGCCTTTCACGCGCCGGACCGCTGCTGGTTTATTGATGGGCGTGCTGATCTGTCTGCTGCCGATGACCGCGCTGGCTGGCGATAAAGAGGATGTGCGCGCCGCCGACCTGCGGCGGATCAGCGCGTTGATCCATGCGGACCGCGCGGCGCTCGATGCTGTGCTGGCCGACGAGTTAACCTACGGACACTCCGACGGGCGCGTGCAGACGAAGGCCGAGCTGCTGGCGGCGCTCACGGCGGGCGCGGTGACTTACCAATCTTACGATGGCCCGCCACCGGTGGTGCGTATCCAGGAAACGGTGGCATTGCTTTCGGGTATCGCGGAACTGGAAGCGACGGCGCGAGGCACGCAGGTGAAACTATGGCTGCGTTATCTCGCGGTTTACGAGAAGCGCGACGGAGCGTGGCGGCTCACCGCCTACCAATCGACGCGGCTCGAGCAGCCGCCTGCCGGGCTGCGCTGAGCGGGGCTGGCGCGGTTCGCGCGCGGCGTGGTGTCCGCCACGAGCGATGGGTGTCTGAGACACGCGTCGATGACGTGATTGAGAGGATTTTAACGCGTTCCGGGCCGAACCGGCCGGAATAGGGAGTGTCACGCGCGCAACTGTCATCTCAACCTTCTACCGTCAGACATGCACGTCGGCCCTTTCACGGGCAGGACGTTTTCCTACTCTTCTCCGTCTCGTCCGTCATCACCATGTGCCCCGTTAATCTCCGCGCGAAACTTGCCCGCGCCTCTTTGTTCGCAGCGTTCGGTGCGCTGCTTTTCCCGGCCACCGCATCCGCCATCCTCGATCGCGATGCCAACCAGCTGAGCGACATCTGGCAGCTCCAGTATGGGACGGGAAACGTCTCCGCCGCCGCAGACACTGATCGCGATGGATTCACGAATCTCGAAGAGAGCGCGGCCGGCACCAACCCGCTCGATCCAAACTCCCGCCCGGTGATGAACATGCAGTCGGGCGCAGGCCAGGTGCAGATCAAGTGGGTCAATCCCGGCGACAAGCAGTACACCGTCCTCACTTCGCCGACCCTTGGCGCCGGCGCGGTCTGGACTACCGCAGGCATCTACACCGGCGGCGCCGGGCAGATGACGGCGGCGTTCAACGCCGGCTCGACTTCCGGTGGATTCTTCCGCGTGCAGATCGACGATCTCGATACAGACGGCGACGGTCTCTTCGACTGGGATGAGCGCCGCCTCGGGCTCGATCCCACGCGCAAAAACACCGATGGTTATGGCAGCACCACCATCACGGATTTCTATCGCGCCAACCAGGCGCTGCTTCTCGCGACCGATGCGAACGCGACCAACGACAACTCGGTCACGGTCGCCGCACTCGATCCGTACATGTCGGAAAACTGGGCCGATCCCGGTGTCATCGTTTTCCGTCGCAGTGGCGGCACCAATGCGCTCCCGCTCACCGCGATCACCGTTAATTACACCATCGGCGGCACCGCCACGGCGGGCACCGATTACCAAGGCCCGGCGAGCGGCACAGTGGCCTTCGGGCTTGGCGTGAGCGAAGTGCTCATGAATTTCACGCCCGTGGCTGACGCTGACGTCGAGGGCTCGGAGACGATCACGGTCACGTTGCAAACCGGCACCGGCTATATTTTGGGCACTGCACTCGCGGGCGCTCCCTCCGCGACTGTCGCGACGATCAACCTCGCCGACGCCACGGGTGGCGCGATCTCCGATGAAGAAGCCGCGCGGTTCCTCGCGCAGGCGACCTTCGGTCCGACCGAGGGCGAGATTACCCGCGTGAAGCAGCTCGGGTTCTCCGGCTGGATCGACGACCAGTTCACCCGCGCGGCCAACTATCACCTGCCGCTCGTGCATACCTGGCAGGCCGAGTACCAGGCGCTCGCCACACCCGCCAACGCGACGTCCAGCGACCGCACCGAAGTCTGGTGGCGCCGCGCCATGGCGACCGATGGCGCGTCCGATCCGCTCCGCCAGCGCGTCGCTCACGCGATCAGCCAGATATGCATCATCTCGGACCGTGTCGAGACACTCGATGGCAGCCCGCGCGGCATGGCCGCTTATCACGACAAGCTGCTCGAAAACACCTTCGGCAATTACCGCGATCTGCTGAAAGCCGTCTCGCTCCACCCGACGATGGGCATCTACCTCAGCCACCTGCGCAACCAGAAGGCCAACCCTTCGCGCAACATCTACCCCGACGAGAACTATGCGCGTGAAATCATGCAGCTCTTCTCGATCGGCCTCTGGGAACTCAACCCCGATGGCACCCGCAAACTCGACGGGAACGGCCAGGCGATCCCGACCTACGATAACGAAGACATCTCCAACTTTGCCCGCGTCTTCACCGGCCTGAGCTACAGCAAAAAGTTCACGAGCTCCACGAACTTCACCGTAATTGACACCGTCGGCTTCACCGACGGAAACGCGCTGATGTGGGAGCCGATGAAAGGCTTTGACGCCTACCACGACCTCGCCGCGAAGACCCTGCTCAACGGCTTGGTGCTTCCCGCCCGCACCGCCAGTCCGGGCGGCACCGGCACCGCGACCATGCTCGATGTCGATGCCGCGATGACCAATCTCACCAATCACAACAACACCGGCCCGTTCATCGCGCGCCTGCTGATCCAGCGCCTCGTCACCTCCAATCCTACGAATGCCTACATCGGCCGTGTCGCCGCCGCCTTCGCCAACAACGGCTCCGGCGTGCGTGGCGACATGCGGGCGGTGATCAAGGCCATCCTGCTCGATACCGAAGCCCGCTCGCTCTCGCTGCTCACCGAGCCCGATCAGGGCCTCCAGCGTGAACCCTATCTGCGCTACGCCGCGCTCACCCGCGCGCTGGGCACTGTTCCTGCCGACGGCCGCTACCGCGGGTTTCGCAACATCGACGGCGATTTCCTCCAGCGCCCCTACAGCTCGCCCAGCGTGTTTAACTTCTACTCACCCGACTATCAGCCGCTCGGTGTGTTGAAGAACGCAGGCCTCGTTGGCCCCGAGTTCCAGATCACCAACGGCGTCACCGGCATCACCTCGCCCAATCGTTTCTATAACTCCATTCACAACACCACGCTGCTCCGGATGAACGTCTCTGCCGCCACGAACATCGATGGCACCGCAAACACCACGCTCGATTGCGTCATCGACACTGCGCCATGGATTGATGACGCCACGAGCAATCCCGAATCCCTCGTCGCCCGACTCGATCGCATCCTCGCCGCCGGCCAGCTATCGACCAACACCCTTCGGATCATCACGAAAGCCGTCCGCCGCATCGACGATCCGCTCGGCACGACCGATCCCACGACCCGCACCACGCGGGCGATCAACCGCCTCCGCATGGCCGCCTACCTCGTGGCCATCTCACCCGAAGCCTGCGTGCTCAAATAAACCTTCCCGCTTTTTTAACCCGCGTCCCTTTCCCGCCATGAGCCAACCCATCAACCGCCGCGCCTTTCTCGGCCAGGCCAGCTGCGCTGCTGTCGGCAGCACCTCGATTCTTTCCACGCTCCTCAACCTCCGCATGGCCAGCAGCGCCGCCGCCCAGTCCATGCCCGCCGCTCCCAATACCGATGACTACCGCGCGCTCGTGTGTCTCTTCTTCGCCGGCGGCCAGGACTCTTACAACATGCTCATGCCCTGCGGCACCGAGCACGCCGCCTACGTGACCACGCGTGGCGGCCTGCACGACGATGCGGCTAATCCCGGCGGTCTCGCGCTGAGCCAGAGTGAGATTCTTTCGCTCGGAAATTCCGGCATGTTGCTAGGCCTGCATCCCAGTATGACCGGCCTGCGCGATCTCTACACGCAGGGTAAACTCGCGATGGTTGCGAACGTCGGCACGCTCAACGAGCGCATCACGAAGACGCAGTACAACAGCTCGGGTGCGAAACTGCCGCGCGGTCTCTACTCCCACTCTGACCAGCAGCAGCAATGGCACACCTCGGTCTCCACCGAGACCCGCGGCATCGGCTGGGCCGGGCTCGCCGCCGATCTGCTCCACTCGACGAGCAACGATCAGCGCATCTCGATGAACACATCGCTCTCGGGAAATAATGTCTGGCAGAGCGGCAACACGCTTTTCCCGTACAGCGTCAGCTCCTCCGGCGCGGTCGCACTGAGCGACTACAACAACAGCAACGCATCGAATCTGGGTGACACCAATCGCACCTCCACGCGCACCGCCGCCGTGAACAGCCTGCTCGGCCAGCAGTACCAGAATCTCCTCGAAAGCACGTTCTCCTCGAACATGCGTGACTCGATCGACACCGGCCTTTTCTTCAGCGCCTCGGTCAACAGCATCGTCCTCACGACGCTGTTTCCCGGCGACACCGGCTACACCGGCACACCCGCCGGCTACACGCTCGCGAACGATCCCGCCCGCTCGCTCGCGGCGCAGCTTAAGATGGTTGTCCGCTCAGTCGCCGCACGCGCGGCACTCGGACTGCGCCGCCAGACGTTCTTCGTCAGCTACGGCGGCTGGGATCACCACGACGAGGTCATCGATGCCCAGGCCCGGATGCTCGATGTCGTCAGCCGCTGCCTCACCTGTTTCTACGCGGCGCTCGAAGAAGTGGGCTCGCAAAACCAAGTCACGCTCTTCACCGCGTCCGACTTTGGCCGCACGCTCACCTCGAACGGCAACGGCTCCGACCACGCCTGGGGTGGTAATCACTTCGTCCTCGGCGGCGCGGTGAATGGCGGTCTCGTTTACGGCGCGTATCCTGACCTCACGCTCACCGGTCCGTCGATCGTCACGAGTCGCGGCGTCACGCTTCCCGCGCTCTCGGTCGATGAATATTTTGCCGACATGGCGCTCTGGCTGGGTGTGCCGCCGGGCAGTCTCAGCTCGGTGCTGCCGCGTATCGGAAACTTCTACACACCGAGCGGTACGCGTCCGGTCGGCTTCATGAAACCGTGATCGGAGCGCATGTCCCGCAAACTCATCTCCATCGCAGTAGTCGCCGCGCTGCTGCTCGCGGTCACGGCTGTGATCGTGCAACTACGTCCTCGTCGCGAATCTGAGCCGAAGAAGAGCGGCCCGGTGCCGGTGGTTCACCTCGAAGGCTCGGCCGCGCCCGATCTTGGGCCGGCGACGCTGCCGCTCGCCGATCCGTCGGCGTACGCAGAGTTGAATTCGAGCAAGACGACGGCGCTTCAAGACGTGCGCATCGTGGAAGGGCTCGTGCAGAACATGCAGCAGTTGCTCAAAACCGCCGCCGTGCCGCCGCTGGGTTTCAACGAAGAGATCACGCGCGCGCTCACGGGCCGCAATCCGCTCGAACTCGCGTTCATCCCGTCCACGCATGCCGCGATCAATGCGCGTGGCTTGCTCTGCGACCGCTGGGGGACGCCGTTTCATTTTCATCCGGTGGCCAACGATCGCATCGACGTGCGCTCGGCGGGGCCGGACAAAACATTGTTCACGGCGGACGATGTGGTGAGCGCCTCGTCGCCAGCGGTCTCGGGCCCGGTGGCCGATCCGGGCGCGTGAGCGGGGGGCGCGCGTGGCGCGGAGTGTTTAGTGCGGAGTCATGGGCGGGTCGTGCGGATGATCCCGCTCGTACGCCTCTTCCCGGGCGGCGGTGTCGATGCGCAGCAGCCAGTAGATCGGACAGAAGGCGCACGCGGCGCTCAGGACCGGGATGAGGCCGAGCAGGCCCCACCAGCCGAGACCATTGACGGTGAAAAACAGGACAGCGCTGCCGAGGAGGAAACGAACCCCGGCGTCATAGGAGCCTACGTTGGTTTTCATGGGGTGGATTAGGTTGATGCGAAAGGGTACGCCTCCGGAGGCGTTTCCGCTGCGCAGGGTTTGCCCGAAGCTGGGCATATCTGGACCGCGCGCGGCTGCGGATATGCCGATGGCTTGGTTCTCGCCACCGGCGCGCGCGCGGGTTTGGTTGACGGACTTATGAGTCAAACGAGTCCCGCCCGCGCTGCCATCACGTCCACCTCGCCCTGCCCGTGTGGCAGTGGGAAAACCTTCGGCGAATGCTGCGAGCCGATCATCCAGCAGAAGCGGGTGGCGACGACGGCGGAGCAAGTGATGCGCTCGCGTTTCACCGCGCACGTGATCGGCGACGAGGCGCATCTGCACCGCACGTACGTGCCGACCGCGAGCCAGCCGTATGTCGCCGAAGCGGAGACGGGCGAGCCGATGCAGTGGACGCGTCTGGTGATCCACTCGCACGAGCATGAGGTGAAGCCGGACATGTCGTATGTCGATTTCACCGCGTACTACCGCGAAGGTGACGGCGAGAAGGCGATGCACGAGAAGTCGGAGTTTCTCCGCGTGAATGGCGCCTGGATTTTTAACCGCCCGATCCGCCAGGGTCCGGCTCCGGTGAAGACGGCGGTCAAAGTCGGCCGCAACGATCCGTGCCCGTGCGGCAGCGGGAAGAAGTACAAGCAGTGCTGCCTGGCGAAAGCCTGAGGCCGGGCTGTGTAGCCGCGAGCGCGCAGCGAGCGGTGGGGCTTGAGAAAGAGGAGACGCGGTGATGCGCCGCGTCTCCAGGGCGGTGAATAAGATTTCGGGATTATCCGCTCGCCGGTTTTCGCGGGCTTTAAGAAACAGGTGATGCGTTCGTCATTCGCGGGAGGCGGCCATTCCGGCCTGGCTCCCGTCGAAAACCCCTCCGCGTCTTTCCCCATGCGCCTTTCGCTTCTGCCGTTTGCTGCCGCTGTGTTGTTGTCGTTCGCGCCGCTGAGCGCGCAAACCCTCGGCCTCGCGCCGGAGCCCGCGCCGAAGACGGCCGGGGAGAAACGCGCCGCGTACGATGCGCGCCTCGCTGAGGCGAAGAAGCGCGCGGCGGAGAAATCCTGGGCGCTGGCGCGCGAGGCGTATGCGGCGGCACTGCCGTTCGCGCCGGATGCTGAGGCGAAGCGCTGGTGCGAGTTGTGGGTGCTGGATGCGACGTGGCGGAGTGGCGTGCCGCAGAAACACGGTGAGTATGCGGATGTGGTGGTGGCGTTTGAAAAGCTGCTTGCGCCTTATGCGAAGACTTCGGAGCGCGACGATTATTGGGTGGCCGTGATAGAGAGCTTGGCCGCTGCAAAACGGGCCCAGCCGTGGCACTTTCGGAACTATAAAACTCCGGGGACCGATGAGCTGGCGGTGGCGGAGTATCTCGCAGCGCAGCCGGAAACGCCGGCTGCGGCGGCGCGGTATGCGGCGTTTTTGGGCCGGCTCACGGAGCTCGATGACCGATACTTCGAGCCCACGGCTGATTGGCGGGAGCGGTTGATGCAGCATCGCATGCAGGCGGCACGGGTGATCGCCGATCCAGTGGCGCGGGCGCGCTGGATGGTGCGGACGGCGGATTTTGCGGCGAAGGAAGCTGTCTCCAGCGAGCGTTGCGCGCGGTTGTACGCGGATGCGCTGGAGGCAGCCAAGGGCACGGTGTTTCAACCGCTGGCGGAGGCGCGGGAGTTTTTGTGGCGGGCTGATAACGGGCGGTTGACTCCCGATGCCAAACGGCGGCCCGATCTGCCGGCGTGGCTGGTGGAGATCGAGCGGCTTCAGATCGCGCTCACTGCGCTACCGGTGGAGGAACCGCTGCGGCAGCCGGCACTGAAGCAGTTGAACGATCTCAGGATCACGTGGACCGAGCGGCATGTGGAATTTTCCATTGAGGATATTTTCCGTCCTGAGGAGCGCGTGCGGTTCACGGTGGGAGCGGCGTATGTGGGACAGATGGGATTTGAGGTGCATCGACTCTCACCAGCTGACTGGGCGAAAATCCATCAGGGGGTGCATGGCGAGGGCATGGCGGAGCTGCCGATGAAGCAGGACAAGGTGCTGGGCTGGGAGCTGAAACTCACGGCAGATGTCCCGGCTCATCTGTGGCAGACGCGAGTGATGGAGATTCCCGAGGCGCTGGCACCAGGGATGTACGTGCTGGCGGTGCGAGACGATCTGGGGCGTTACCGGGTGCGGCGGTTCGCCGTGAGCAGTGTCGCCGGGACGATGGTGACCCTGGCGGAAAATCGCCGGGAGCTGTTTTGCTATGACAGCAAGGCATACGCGCCGGTCGCGCCGATGACTCGTGCGGTAGCGTGGCTGGGAAGCGCCAAAAATGAGAAGCCGGGCGATCCGATCACGCTTACAGCGGATGCGAACGGGCGTTTCGTTCTCGGTGAGACAGGGCTGAAACATTTTCAGACCGCGACGCTGGTGATCGAGGGCATGGGGCCGGTTATGTTGGGTGAGTCCTACAGCAGTTGGCGCGGAGATGGGAACGCGGAGGGCGATGCGTTGCATCTCGATTTGTTTCTGCCGCGCGAGCTTTACCGGCCGGGCGAGACGGTGCCGTTCAAACTCATCGGGCGTCATCGGCGCGATCATCGTTTCGTGAAGCCGGAGGGAAAACTCACGCTGAAGGCGCTGCTGGACGATGTGCCGGTCGGAGCGTCGCTGGAGATGGCGTGGGATGAGGATGGCGCGATGACGGGGGAAATCGCGATCCCCGTGGGGACGCGTCCGGGACGCGTGGAGTTGTCGCTGTTCAAGGGCGCTGAGGAGGTGGAGACGGTGGAGTTTTTCACGGTGGATAGTTTCCTGCCCCCGCCGGCGTTTGTTTCACTGGATCTGGCGGGCGATGTGATGGCGGTGCGGCGCGGGGGACAGATGACGTTTCGCGTGAGTGCGAAGTATTTTTCGGGCGGGCCGCTCGTGGGTGCGCCGGTGGAGTTTGGCGTGAGGCCAGATGTGTTTTCTTTGGAGAGGGAAAATGAGGACGAGCGTGGTGTTCGTGATGCGTGGGTGGCGGAGATGAAACGGAAGACGTTTCGCGGCGTGACCGATGCCGGGGGCGTGGCGACGTTTTCCGTGGAGCTGCCGGAGTTTTTGCCGCCGGTGTTCTGGCTTACGCCGGGCTATACGGTGAAGCCGGCAGGTCTGCCGGAGATGCGCGGGAGCGAGGCGATGGTCGCGACGGAGTCCGGGCTGCGATTGGAAATCGCCGGCGGGGAAAAACCGCGCGTGGTCGCGCCGGGAGAGCAGATGACGCTGCGTTTCCGGTATCTGGATGCGCGGGGGAAACCGGCGCCGGTGTCGGGCGAAGTGAGTTTGATCGAGAGCTGCTGGCAGGAAGTGTGGCTCGATCCGGAGGGACGGGCGGTCACGGGCGGGGCATTGATCGAGGCGCGGAAAATGTTGGAGCTGCCGGCGGGCGCGGATTTGCCGGGCGTTTGGAAAAAGATCCACGCGGAGACGGAGACGGGTGTCGTGGCCACGGAAGCGCCAGTGGCGGGAGCGGACGGTTGGGCGAGCGTGACGTTCACGGTGCCGCGCGCGGGGGTTTATCATTTCGATTTTAATGCGGAGAGCGGGCGCGTGGTGGCGGTGGATGAGCGGATGTTTTGGGAAAAAGCGGGCAAGCCGGCGCTCGTGTATGCGGTGGATGCGGCGACGCGGACGCTGGCGTTGAAGCCGGATCGAGAGTGGTTGATCGCGCCGGACGATATCGGCGCGGGAGAGAAGCCGCGGTTTCTCGTGATCATGCCGGAAGGCATCCGGCGGGGGTGGCTCGCGGTGAGCGGTGAAAAGGAAACGCGGACGCAGGCGTTCACGAGTGAGGGGCGCGTGACGCTGGTGACGTTCGACGATCCACCGCTTTTCAGTGCGCAGGGTGAGGCGCGGCTGATCACGGCGCGGGCGGAGCGTTACTATGCGGGCACGGAGGCGACGTTTGCCGTGAGGCATCCGGCGGAGACGATCCGCACGGAGATCGTGGGAGTGCCGGACGGGTTGCGTCCAGGCTCGCGCGGAGAAGTGACGCTGCGCACAAGCGATCACGAGCGGCGGCCGGTGAGCGCGACGGTGGCGCTGGGTGTGTCGGATCAAGCGGTGAATGAATTGCTCTCGAAGGAGCGGGAGAGCGTTCCGGCGTTTCTGGGTTTCGACGGGCACGTGAGATGCAGCGTTTCCACGAGCCGCCGGTGGGAGAAGAAAGCGTGGGTGGTGCGGCTGGCCGATCCGCGGCGCGGGCTGGAGTTTTATGAGGCGGTGACGAGCGGTGAAGATGAGGTGATCTTGAATGCGTTCAGCATCCCCGCCGGGAGGGCAGGTGGTGGATCAATGGGGGCGATGTCGGTCACGGCGGGCAGCGGTGGGACGGAGGGGGCTTCGAGCCGGGTGGTGAGTGCGGATTTGTCGTCGAGATCGGATGGGATAATCGAGAAACCAGCCCGGCCCGAACCGACTTCGACGGTGCTGGGGCAGGTGTTTGGGGCGGAGCCGAAACCGGTCGTGACGCTGCGGAGGCATTTTGTTTCGACGGCGTTTTGGGCGCCGGGGGTGAAGACGGATGCGAAGGGCGAGGCGCGGGTGGCGTTTACGTTTCCCGATAATCTCACGGAGTGGAGGCTGGCGGCGTATGCGATCGGCAAGGACGGGAACTCGTTCGGGACGGCGACGGCGTTTGCGAAGACGACGCTGCCGTTTCAGACGCGGCTGAGCGCGCCGAGGTTCTTGGTCGCGGGCGACATGGGCACGGCGACGGGGATGCTGGTGAATCGCACGGCGAGTGAGGCGAAGGCGGAGGCGACGATTGCGGTCGCGGGGGATGCGGTGCGGTTGGCGGAGAGGGAAAAGGCTGAGCGGACGGCGCTGGCGGTTTCGGCGAATGGGGAGACGCGGACGACGTGGAGCGTGCAGGCGAAACAGCCGGGTACGACGGTGATGACATTGAGCGCTCATACGCCGGCGGAGGGCGATGCGATGGAGTTGTCGGTGCCGGTGATGGAGGACGGCATCCAGCAGAAGACGGCGACGAGTGTGAGGCTGCGCGCGGGCGAGAAGACGGCACGGTTGTCGGTGGAGTTGCCCGTGCCGCTCGATGCGGCGCGCACGGAGGTGGAGTTGAGGCTATCGCCGAGTAGGGCGGCGGCGGTGCTCGATGCGCTACCGTACCTGATCGAGTACCCGTATGGTTGCGTGGAGCAGACGATGAGCCGGTTCCTGCCGGTGGTGGTCGTGAAGAAGATGTTGAGCGATCTTGGTTTTGACGAGGCAACGATCAAGCGGCGGATGCTGGCGCGCGAAACGGCGAAGCAGGCGGCGCGGCGCGAGAAGACCGCGGGATTTGCGAAGCTCGACGATGTGGTGACGCAGAGTCTGGCGCGGCTGGTGGCGGCGCAGAGTTATGACGGATCGTTTGGCTGGTGGCCGGGGCAGAAGAACGCGGATCTCTGGATGACCGCGTATGTGGCGTGGGGACTGGCACTGGCGGACGAGGCAGGAGTCGAGGTGCCGGAAAAACTCAGCGAAGAAACGAACGACGCGCTCGGAAAACTTTTAAAGCACGAAAGGCAGATCAACGACACGGTCGCGTGGGCGCTAGCGGCAGTGGTGCGGGTGGTGGGCAAGGAGATGGATGCGAAGGCGGTTGAGGGAGCGAAGGCGGTGTTTACGCGGCTCTATGAAGAGCGCGAAAAACTGTCGGCATCGGGGCGGGCGTGTCTGTTGCTCGCGGTGAAGCTGTGCGGGACGGAGGGGCAGCGCGCGGTGTTGTTGCGCAATCTGGAGAACGGTGCGGCGCGGGTAGTGTCAGGGGATTTTGGCGACACGGTGCAGTGGGGAAGTGAGCGTGGTTACTGGCGGGCGTCGGAAGGCTCGGTGGAGACGACGGCGCTGACGTTGCTCGCTCTGCTTGAGAGCGAGCCGGGGCATGTGTTGATCGAACCGGCGGTAAACTGGCTGGTGCTCAATCGCGGGAGCGGCGGCTGGAGCAATACGCGCGACACGGCGTTTGCGGTGCTGGCGCTGTCGCGGTTCCTGAGCGTGAGCCGGGAGGCGGAGCCGGATGCGGTCGTGGAGATCGTGGCGAATGGGAAAGTGGTGCGGCGGGTGACGCTGGATCGCGCGTCGTTGCTGGAAGGGCCGGCTGTGACGCTGGAGGCATCGTCGCTGAAGGCGGGAGAAAATCAGGTGGAGTTGCGGCGGGTCGGCGGAAAATCGCCGGTGTACGGGCTGGCGCTGATGTCGGCTTGGGCGACAGGCGAGGCGGTGAAACCGGCGGGGCATTTGCTGGAGGCGGGGCGGACGTTTGACCGGCAAAAAGCGCGGGCGACGCTGGCGGGGACTTTACATTTCACGCCTGAAGCGCAGCCGGTAAATGGGAGCGCGATGGAAGGAGAGCAGGTCGTGGCGCGTGTCGCGCTAACCGTGCCGAACGATCTGGAGTATGTGATGGTGGAAGTGCCGAAGCCGGCGGGGTGTGAGCCGCTCAATCCGCTCAGCGGCTGGGATGCGCGGCTGGTGCGTATCGGGAAGTCGGGCACGGCGCTGGCGGTGAGTGGTGCAGGCGGCCGTGATGAGATGAGTGCGGATGGGGAAGAGGCGATTTACCGGGAAGAGCACGATGACAAGAGCGTGTTTTTCATCGACCGGCTGGATGCTGGAAACTGGGAGATCCGTTTCGGGCTGCGGGCGGTACACCGGGGCGATTATCGCGCGCTGCCGGTGCAGGCTGAGGCGATGTATGCGCCGGAAGTACGGGCTAACAGCGATGCGCGGCGGCTGCGGATCGAGGCAGGCGAAGCGCGGTGAGCTCCGGGCGTCGGATTACTCGGAGCGGCCTTTGAAGGCGGGGTGGAGGGCGGCGAAGGCTTTCGGATCTTCGTCGAGGAGGCAGCAGAGAGTGTCTGTGAGTTTTTCGGAGATTTGCGTGCCGTCGTAGTAGAGGACGACTGTCTCGAAGGGACCGCCGGGGCGGGCTTTGACGGCGACTTGATCGGGGGAGATCGAGGCGCGGCCGAGGACGCGGCTGGTGGGCCACTGGTCGTTGGCGAAGACGACGAAGGCGAGTTCGGAGCAGACGATGCGTTTGTCGCTTTCGACATCGAAGTTGAAATCGTACTCCTTGCCGACTTGGGCGAAAGTGCGGAGGAGGGCGGCGCGGGTTTCGTCGAGTGTGAGTTCGCGGCGGCGGAGGACGAGGAGGTCGTCGATGTTGAGGAAGTGATCGAGGGTGTTGATCTGCACGCCGGGGCGGAGGGCTTCGACGATGCGGGCGCCGGCGCGGATGGCGTCGTGGTGGGGGCGGACGAGCGGGTTTTCCCAGAGATCGAGTTCGCGGAGCTCGGCTTCGGTGCCGGTCCAGATGGCGACGTGGCCGTAGTGGCCGGGGATGGATTTGTCGGTGAGGCGGAAGGGGGTTTTCTCGAGGAGGACGTCGAGCGGGCGTAGTTGGGATGCGAGGACGGCGCGCTGGACGGGGGCGAGTTCGGTGAGGAAGCCTTTGCGGGTTTCGATGAGGCCGACGGTGTTGCCGACGGCGAGGCTGGCGGTGTTCATCGCGCCCTTGCCCAAGCGGTCGGCGAGATCGGTGACGAAGGTGACGGCGGCGTGTCCGCCGATGCGCCATTCTTCGAGTGTGCGCGTGGCGAGGTTTTGAGTGAAGAAGGCGTAGCCGGGGCTTTGGGTGATAATGTCGTCGAGGAGCGTTTCGTCTTCGGAGCGGTCGGTGGTTTTGCCGGCTTCGGCGCGGTGCCAGACGACGGCGCGGGCGAGGCGGGAGCGGTTGAGGGGATTGAGGAAGTTGCGGACGGCGGAATCGATTTCGCCTTCGACGGCGGGGTTGTCGCTCTTGAGGAGGCGGCGGGCTTTGCGGAGGTTGAAGAAAGGTTCGATGCCGAGGCGGTAGTCGTCGTGGAGCATGAGGGCGGCGGCGAGGACGAGCTTGGTCTGAACGCGGGTGAGCGGGTTGTTTTCGAGGGCGGGCGTGGTGCGGGACCAGGCTTCGTCGCCCTGGCATTCGATGAGGGCCTGCCAGCGGCGGCGGAGGAGGACGTAGTCCTGGGCACCCGAATACATGCGCTCGAGGTCGGCAGCGGTGAGGATATCGCTGGTGAGGCGCGGGCCGGCTTCCTGGATGAAGTTCGCGGTGCGGGCGCGCCAGTCGAGCGAACGGTCGAGCAACATGCGCGTGGCGGCGAGATCCATTTCGAGGATGTCGGCGCGGGCGGGGAGGGCGGCGGCGTGAGCCGGTGGGAGTGCGCCGATGGAGAGGGCGGCCGCAACGAGGGCGGTGATGACGTGGCGGGGATGAACGAAACCGAGAAGCTGCATGGCGGAGTTGGAGTGAGAAATGGACTCAGGCGGACTCGAGAATCATGTTGGCGTATTGAACGGTTTCGCCGGTGCGGATGAGGCCGATGGCGTGGGGGACGCGTTTCTTGAAATCGACGTGCGGCTCGAATTCCAGGGGCACGCCGGCGAGAGCGTTTTTGAAAGCGGCCTGGGTGGCGTCGGTGTTGTTGGCCAGAAATTCCTGCGCCATCCAGGCGCGGCCGAGGACGAAGTTGCCGCGGAGAGCGGCGAGGACTTGGGGGACAGTGGGGACACCGTCGATGAGGGAGAGATCGATCGTCTCGATCTGCGGCCAGAAGGGGAAACCGCGATCGGAGATGACGAGGGTGTTGGTGTGGCGGATGCGCGCGAGGAGGTGAAGGAGCGCGGGATTGAGGATGCCGGTTTTGAGCATGAGAAAGGCCGCGACAAAAACCGGAAGCGCGGGCGCTGGCGACTCAGCTTTTCACTTGGCCTTCATCTCGCGCAGCGTCGGACCATCGTTCCAGGAACCGGGAATAGTGGTGATGGAGGCGTGGTCGGGGACGCCGTATTCGTTGCGGTAAAGCTGGGCGATGATGAGCTCGACGCCGCGCGCGCCGATGAGGCGGGCCTGGAGATTAAGGCCGGCGCAGGGGATGACGTTCATGAGGACGTTGAGGCAGCAGAAGCCGTGGGTCTTGGGGACGTCGGCGCCGGCGGCTTCCATCCATTTGATGACTTCGGCGCGGTGGCAGAGGACGACGTCGGGGCGGGTCTGGCGGAACCACTCGGTGAATTCCTCCTGGTTGATCTCGGTCGCCATGAGCGGCGAGATGCGGGCGACGCCATCATGGTAATCTTGATACGAGCGGAAGGCGGCTTCCCAGCGGTGGAGTAGGCGCTCGTCGTGGTGTTTCTGAAGGACTAGGCCGGGGCGGCGGTAACCCATGTCTTGCAGGCGCTGCATGGCGATGACCATGGAGCGAAAATGGTCGGCGCAGACAGAGTGGAGGCCGGGACGCTCGATGATGTAGTCAGCGTAGATGCCGGCGTAGCGCGTCCAGTCGAGGCGGGAGAGATCGGGGTTGTCGCTTACGGGGAGGAGAAAGACGCCGCGGATGCCGCGCGACTGGAGGATGTGATCGAGGCGGGCAGCGGAGATGCCGCCTTTGCCGATGACGAAGGACTCGGCTTTGAAGCCGAGCTCGGCGGCGCGTTCGCTGGCGCCTTTGGTGAGCTCTTGGTGGTAACGGGAGGCGTTGACGGGGCGTTTGTCGGGGCCGTCGAGATCGATGACGGCGATGACACCGCGGAAGGTGCCGGTGCGCGAACGGCGCATCTCGGACATGAGGGCGCCGGCGAGGGGGTTGTGGCGGTAGCCAGCCTCGGCGGCGATTTTTTGAACGCGTTTGCGCGTCTCTATTTTGACGCGCGGATTGTCGCGAAGGGCTTCGGAGACGGTGGTGTGGGAAAGCCCGAGCTGGCGGGCGAGGTCGCGGAGGGAGGGGGCAGGAGAGGCCATGCGTGCAGAAGGGGGCTGGGGCGAAAGGGCAGTGATGTACACTCCGGGTGGGAGTTACATCCGTCTGAGGCTCTTACTGTCAGAGAGTTTGGCGGTTCGCGGCACTCCGCAAGCGTGTTTCAACGTCCACGCCCCGTCGCCCCGCTGGTTGCATTCGTATCGAGTCGCACCTGTTTCGTCTCCTCCTGACCGCTGGCGTTTGGCTCCCTTAATCACCTCCAGTTCAATTCAAAATCTATGAGCGGTCTCCATTTTCTCGATATAGCGGTCATCGTCACTTACCTGGTCATCGTCGTCGTGGTCGGGTACCGCGCATCGCAGGCCTCCGCGAGCGAGGAAGGATATTTTCTCGCGGGTCGGAAATTGGGGAAGTTCTACCAGTTTTTCCTGCAGTTCGGAAATGCCACCGAGCCGTCGGGCGCGGTGAGCAACGCGACGCTGGTTTTTCAACGCGGCGTGTCCGGTGTCTGGCTGGGTTTCCAGACGATCTTCATGAATCCTTACTACTGGTTCATGTATGTATGGTTTCGCCGCGTGCGTCTGGTGACGATGGCGGACTTGTTTGAAGATCGCTTCGGCAGCCGCGGGCTCAGCCGGATGTACGCGGTTTTCCAGATCGGCGTGGCGTGCGTGTTTCTTGGGTCGGGAAATTTCGTGGCGTACAAAATCGCGTCATCGCTCGTGCTGAAACCCGAGGTCAGCTGGAATGCGGCCGAGCAGGCTTCGGTGGCTGGTTACGCTGAGATGAAGGCGCTGGAAAAACAAATTCCCGACAACACACTCACGATCGAGTCGCGTCAGCGCCTTGATGAGCTGCGTGATCGTTATGCACGCGGTGAGCTGCACAGCTACATCACGTCGCTTCCAGAGATCCCCTTCTACCTCTGTTTCACCGTGGTGGTCGGCGCGTATATCGTGCTCGGGGGCATGACGGCGGCGGCGGTTAACGAAACGCTGCAGGGATTTTTGATCATCGTCTTTTCCATCATGCTCATTCCGGTCGGCCTGAAATTCATAGGAGGGTGGGATCAACTTAAACATAAGGTATCTGCGGCGGACCTGGACTTATTTGGCGTCAGCGGTTCGCCCGCGTTCATCGTGGCGTCGCTGCTCGTCGGCCTCGTCCAGATCCACGGCCTCAGCCACAACATGGGCATCAGCGGCTCGGCCAAGGACGAGTACGCGGCGCGCAGCGGCGGTGTGGGCGGCACTTATTTGAAGCGCATCATGATCATCCTTTGGGCGTTCGCGGGCATCATCGCCATCGCGATGTTCGGCAAGGATGGGCTTTCCGATCCGGACGCGGTCTGGGGCACGATGTCGAAAGAACTACTCGGACCTGGCTTCGTCGGTCTGATGCTCGCTGGTGTGATCGCCGGCACGATGTCTACGCTCGCGGCCAAGGCGTTGGCGGTATCCTCACTCTTTGTACGCAATGTGTTTCGCGATCAGCTCAAGTCCACCGCCGCCACGATGAGTGCGGCGCGTTGGGCGGTGATCGCGGTGCTCGTGCTCGGTGTGATCTCTGGCGCGCTCATGGATAACGTCACCTCGGTGGTGAAGCTGATCCTCACGGTCAACGTGCCGTTCGGCGCGGCGGTGATCCTGATCTTTTTCTGGCGCCGCCTGACGGCGGGCGGCGTGTGGGCGGCGGTGATCCTATCGGCACTGGTCAACCTCATCGTGCCACTTTTGGCGAACCACGTGGAGTCGGTGGCGCGTTCGCCGGAGCTGACGCAAGTCGTCGAGTTCAAGGGCAAACCCCGTTCCGTTTATTGGGAGGAAGTGGTGCGTATCGATCCCGCCAATCCAGCCAGCGGCGTTAAAGGGCGCGGTCGTTTCAACATCGAGGTCTGGACGCTTGATAAGCTCGGCATCGTCAACGCCGCCGCGATGACGCCTGCGGGGCGCGAGACCGCGCAGTTTTTCTTCGACGGCTTTTTCCCGTTCGTGGTGATGCTCGTAGTCAGCCTGTTCACGAAACGCGCCGATCCGGTGCTTGTCGCCCAGTTCTACGGTAAAATGAAAACGCCCGTGGGACCGAGCCCCGAAGCTGATGCCGCCGAGGTCGAAGCAACCCGCCGCAATCCCACTCGCTTCGATGGCGACAAGCTCTTGGGCGCAGGTTCCTCATGGGAGTTCTGCAAATGGACGCGGCAGGATACCTGGGGCTTTCTCGCGTGCCTCGCGACGTCGTGGGCCATCGTGGGAGCCTTTGTGTTGGTGCTTCATTTTGCCGCGACCTGATCATCCATGAGCAGACAAGCCCGTCCCCGCCTCGCCCTGATCGGCGTCTCGGGGTACGCCAAAATCTACCTGCAACTGCTCGATGAAAATCGTGACCGCGTCGATCTCGTCGCCGCGGTCATCATCAATCCGGAAGAGGAGGCCGCAGTCGTCGCTGACTTCAAAAGTCGTGGCGTGGCGATCTACACTGATTACCTCCAGATGTTGAACGCGCAGGCGGGGAAAATTGACCTCTGTCTGATTCCCACTGGCATTTCCTGGCACGCGCGCATGACGATTGCCGCGCTCAAGTCCGGCGCCAACGTGCTCGTGGAAAAACCACTCGCCGGTTCTCTTGCTGACGTGCGCGCGATCCGCAAAGCCGAGCGTGAGACCGGGCGCTTCGTGGCGGTGGGTTTTCAAGACGTGTACGTGCCGGAGGTCGCCTGGCTCAAAGAACGTATTCTTTCCGGCGTCATCGGTCGTCTGGAATCAGTGCGCATGATCGGCCTGTGGGCTCGCCCCGCCAATTACTTCACGCGCAATAACTGGGCCGGCCGACTGAGCGCCGATGGAGCTTCGGTGCTCGATTCACCGCTCAACAACGCCTTCGCGCACTTCGTGAATCTTGCGCTATTTCTCTCCGGCCCGCGCGCGGCGGCGAGTTCTGTGGTCACCATCGAAGAAGCAGGCCTGTACCGCGCGCACGCCATCGAGTCGTTCGATACCGGCGTGGTCCGCGCCGTCTCGCCTGAAGGCGTGACGTTCTGGTTTGGCGTGAGTCATTCGTGCCGCGTCAACCGCGAGCCCGAGTTGTACTTCGAAGGCTCTCTCGGCCGCATCGAGTGGTGGCACGAGCAGAAATGCGTGATCGTCCCCAAGTCCGGCGCGCCCGCCGAGACACACACATTGCCCGATACCACCGCGACCCGCCGCGCGATGTTCGCCGCCGTGCTCACGCGACTCCACGATTCTGCGACTTTCATCTTCGACGCCGAACTTTCCGAGGGGCACACGGCTTTCATCGACTCCGTGCATCGCGCCTCGCCCGTGCAGCAGGTGCCGCCCGCGCTCGTCTCGTGGGAGGATCTCCAATTCACGCACTGGTCCGGCCGCATCCCGGTCATCCGCGGAATCGAAGACGCCTTCGACCGCGCGCTCGCCCAACGCAGCACGCTGGCTGCCGCCGGATTCACCCTCGAAACCCCTTCCACCTCATGATCCGCAAAGCCTTTATCATGGCCGTCCACCCTGGCCAGGAAGCCGAATACGCCCGCCGCCACCAGCCCATCTGGGACGAGCTCACCGCCGTCTTGAAAAGCCACGGCGTGCATAACTACTCCATCTTCCTCGATCCGTCCACGCGTCAGCTATTCGGATACGCCGAGATCGAGGACGAATCCCGCTGGGCCGCCATCGCGCAGACCGATGTCTGCAAACGCTGGTGGAAATTCATGGGCGACATCATGCCCGCCAATCCCGACAACAGCCCCGTCTCCCGCGAGGTTAAAGAAGTTTTTCACCTGACCTGATCCTCAGACATCCGTCCGCCCATCGCTGCGGCCCGGAAGATAGAACGCATTTCGCACAGCGATTCTTACGTGCGGAATTTTTTAGCTGCATCCTCGGTGGGAGGGAAACGTCTGGTCGCTCGCAGTCCTCAAACCCTTTCTCCCCATGCCTGCTTTTACCCGTCGCGAGTTCGTCAAAAACGCAGCCCTCGCCGCTGCCGCCACTCAACTCGTCTCGTCGCTCCGCGCGGCGGATGCTCCCGCCGCCCCAGCCCTCACGCAGCCCGTCACGCGCAAGCCTCTCCCGGCTGGGCTCGCCGAACTTCACTGGCTCGAAGGCAAGACCCCGGCCGCGCTCCCCGGCGCGACGTGGGGCGCACCCTGGCCGCGCGGCAAACACGCCAAAGGCACCGACTTCACGCTTCGCTCCACCGGGGCCTCCGGAAAATCCCTGCCGCTTCAATCCTGGTCGCTCGCGTATTGGCCGGATGGATCGCTGAAATGGACCGGTCACGCGCTGCCCGCCGACGCCCCCGTCTCGGATGGTTATGAACTCTCCGCTGGCACGCCCACCGCTCCCGCGAAGCCGCTGACCGCGACCGACTCCTCCGACGGCATCGAAATCGACACCGGCCTCATAAAGGCTCGCATCGCCAAATCCGGCCGCACGCTCATTCCGCTCATCACGCGCGACGGCAAAGAAATCCTCCGCAACGGCCGCCTCGTGCTGCTCCGCCAGGACTCGCTCCAGGCCGTCGGTGAGCCCCAACCCTTCTCCGGCGAGATCAGCGAAGTCGTGCTCGAGCAAAACGGCCCCGTTCGCGCCGTCGTGAAAATTTCCGGCAAACACGCCGTCGCTCCCCACGGCTCCTCCGCTTCTGCTGCCGCTTCGTCGCAGTCCTCCGTCGCCCGCGCCTGGCTCCCGTTCGTCGTCCGTCTCTATTTCTATGCAGGTGGCGACGCGGTGCGCATGATCCACACGATCATTTACGACGGCGACGAGAAGACTGACTTCATCCGCGGGCTTGGCGTGAATTTCGAGGTGCCGTTGCGCGGCGAACTCCACGACCGCCACGTGCGCTTCTCGGGCGAGGACTCCGGTCTTTTCGGTGAAGCCATTCGCGGCATCACCGGCCTCCGCCGCGATCCAGGCGCGGCCATCCGCGAAGCACAATTCGCCGGCCAGGCCACGCCTCCTCTCGCTAAATGGAACGAGCAGGTGACTCGAAATCTCCAATACATCCCGGCTTACAATGACTGGTCCCTCTTTCAGTCCACCGCCGACGGCTTTACCATCCGCAAACGCACGCGCGAGGGTTACACGTGGCTCACCTCCGCCCAAGGCCGCCGCGCCGGTGGTCTCGGCTACGTCGGCACGCCCGACGGCGGCGTCGCTTTTGGCCTGCGCAACTTCTGGGAGAGTCATCCCGCGCAGCTCGACATCCGTGGCGCGACCACCGACACGGCGAACGTCACCGTCTGGATGTGGGCGCCCGATGCCGGTGCGATGGATTTGCGCGGCTACCACGACGGCCTCGGTCAGGACACCTACGAAAAACAACTCCGCGGCGGTCTCGAAATCACCTACGAGGATTACGAACCTGGTTTCGACAAACCCGAGGGCGTTGCCCGCACCAGCGAACTTTTTCTCTGGCTCCTGCCGGCTACGCCCACGCGTGCCCGCCTCGCCGAACTCGCCGAAGCCGTCCGCACCCCGCCGCAGTTGATCGCGCGTCCCGAGTACCTGCACGCCTGCGGTGTTTTCGGCGGCATCTGGTCGCCCGTGGACGTCTCCACGCCCGCAAAAGCGGAACTGGAAAAACAACTCGATTGGTACTTCGGCTACTACGTGAAGCAGCGCGAGCAGCACCGCTGGTATGGCTTCTGGAATTTCGGCGATGTCATGCACACGTACGACTCCGACCGCCACGAATGGCGCTACGACGTCGGTGGCTTTGCGTGGGACAACTCCGAACTCTCCACCGATCTTTGGCTCTGGCTCTATTTCCTGCGCACCGGTCGCGCCGATGTTTTCCGCTTCGCCGAAGCGATGACCCGCCACACCGGCGAAGTGGATGTGCATCACCTCGGCCGTTTCGCTCCGCTAGGCTCGCGTCACAATGTCCTGCACTGGGGCTGCTCGGCGAAACAACTCCGCATCAGCACCGCCGCCAACCGCCGCTACTATTACTACCTCACCGGCGATGAACGCATCGGCGACCTCATGCGCGAGCAGCTCGAAGCCGCCCGCACGCTGGTGAAAATCCCGCCGACCCGCAAACTCGCCGCCACCCGCGAAAGCGCCGATCGCGCGCGTCCGAAGATCGAGAGCACCAGCCTCGCCGGCCTCGGTTTCGGCACTGACTGGGGCTCGATGGCCTCCGCCTGGCTGACCGAATGGGAACGCACCGGCGACGAGCGCAGCCGCGCCCGCCTCGTCGCCAGCATGGCGACCATCGCGAAACAGCCGCGCGGGTTCTTCACGGGCAGCGGTGCCATGAATCTCGATACAGGCGCTTTCGACATCTCGACCAGTGACCGCGTCAGCGTTTCCCACCTCAGCGCCGTCTTCGGCCTCGTCGAGGTCTGTGCCGAACTCGTACAGCTCATCGACGATCCCGCCTTCAAAAAAGCCTGGCTCGATTACTGCGAACTCTACAGCGCCACGCCCGAGGAACAGCAGAGCCGTCTCGGCACGCGGCTTCGCGGCACGAGCCTCCGCCAAGGTCACTCGCGTCTCACCGCTTACGCCGCACGAGCCAAAGGCGACAACGCTCTGGCTGCCCGAGCCTGGGACGAATTTTTCGGCGGTGACGACAATCGTGAATCGCGTGCGGCCCGCCTCGAAACCAAACGCATCGACGGTCCCGCCGTGCTCAATCCCGTCGATGAAGCGCCGCGCGTCTCCACCAACGGCACCGCTCAGTGGGGCCTCGCCGCCATCCAGAATCTCGCGCTCGTGTCGGATTCGTTGCCGCCCCGGTAAGCAGCGCATCCGGCCTGCGCTAGTGTTGCGTGTGTTTTGGCGTTGGGCTTTCCCGAGCCACGCGTTCTAGTCCGGTTTCTCCTCTCCTGTACGGTCAACCGCAGGTCGCGTTGTGCGATGCGTCTGCGGTGCTCACATCGCTCCTCACCCCTATGAAAATCCCCTGCACCTTGCTCGCGTTGGCGTGCGCATTTGCCGCTGCCATTCCTGCGTTCGCAGCCGACACTCCGGTCGCGTCCGCCACGCTCACGATCCGCGCCGACACACCCGGTCCGGTCATCAATAAAAACATCTACGGCCACTTCGCCGAACATCTCGGACGCTGCGTTTACGAAGGCATCTGGGTGGGCGAAGACTCCACGATTCCCAACACCCGAGGCATCCGCAACGACGTCGTCGCCGCGCTGAAAAACCTCAACGTCCCCGTGCTCCGCTGGCCGGGCGGCTGCTTCGCCGACGAGTACCACTGGAAAGACGGCATCGGCTCCCGCGAGAAACGCCCGAAAGTCTACAACTCCCACTGGGGTGGCGTCGTGGAGAACAACCATTTCGGCACGCACGAGTTTCTCGATCTCTGCGAACAGCTCGGCACCGAGCCGTATCTGGCGATCAACGTCGGCAGCGGCACCGTTCAAGAGATGATGCAGTGGATCGAGTACGTCACCTCCGACGGCCCCACGCCCATGGCCGACCTCCGCCGCGCCAACGGCCGCGACAAACCTTGGAAGGTGAAATACATGGGCATCGGCAATGAGAGCTGGGGCTGCGGAGGCAGCATGCGCCCCGAATTCTACGCCGACCTCTACCGCCAGTTCCAGGAGTTCGCCAAGAATTACGGCGACAACAGAATCTACAAAATCGCCTCCGGCTCCAATGCCGACGACTACAACTGGACCGATGTCATGATGAAGTACGCCGGCAAAAAAATGCACGGCCTCTCGCTTCACTACTACACGCTCCCCACCGGTAGCTGGACCGGCAGCAAGGGCAAAGCCACCGGCTTCGATGAAGCTCAATGGATCACCACACTCCGCCGCACGCTCCTCATGGACAAGTTCGTCGCCGGTCACTCCGCCGTGATGGACAAGTACGATCCCGAGAAAAAAGTCGCGCTCATCGTGGACGAGTGGGGCACCTGGTACGATCAAGAGCCCGGCTCCACGCCCGGCTTCCTCTACCAGCAAAACTCCCTGCGCGACGCCCTCGTCGCCGCGATTAACTTCAACATCTTCCACACCCACGCCGAGCGCGTGACCATGGCCAACATCGCCCAGACCATCAACGTCCTCCAGGCGATGATCCTCACGGATAAAGAGAAGATGATCCTCACGCCGACCTACCACGTCTTCGAGATGTACAAGGTTCACCAAGACGCGACCTTCCTCCCGCTCGAGCTCAAGACGCCCGACTACGCGCTCGGCGAAGAGAAAATCCCGATGGTCAGCGCGACCGCTTCGCGCAACGCCGCCGGCCAGATCCACCTCTCGCTCGCCAACACCAACCCGCGTGAAGCCATCACCGTGACCACCACACTGACCGGTTCCACTGCGAAGAAAGTGACTGGCCGCGTTCTCACCGCTCCGGCGATGGACAGCCACAACACCTTTGCCGCGCCAAACGTCGTCGCTCCGAAATCCTTCGACGGCGCAAAACTCGAAGGCGGCAAACTCACGATCACGCTCCCGGCCAAATCCGTCGTCGCACTCGCCTTGGAATAAATAGCTCAGATGGAGCGTGCCGTCCCGGCGCGCTTTCCTCATCGCGCTCACGCGATGCCTGTCCCTTCAAAACGCGCGGCACACTCCGCGCGTTTTTTATTTTCCGCACTCCGGCACTTCGCCTGCGGAAACGCGGACGGGCGAGAATCGCGGAAAAATTACCATTTCCGTGCTTCCGCTCCTCTGCGTTTCCGCGATTTTCTTTTGGACAACCTTTCCGCCTGCGCCTCGTCAGACCGCCAATCCCGTCTCGCTTATGAAGCTGTCCGCCCGCCTCGCCGCCTCCGTTTTTATTTCGACCCTGGTCTGTGCGCTTCCCGCCGTGTACGCCGCGATCACCGTCACCGGCCTCCGCGTCGAAAATCTCTCCGCCCCCCTCGGCATCGACACCGCCCAGCCCCGCCTCGGTTGGAAACTTGCCTCCGACACCCGCGCCGACACTCAGACCGCCTACCAGATCCTCGTCGCCTCCACCGCCGAGATTCTCTCTTCCGACACCGGCGATCTCTGGGACAGCGCCCGCGTCGAATCGCCCGCGTCGCAATTCATCCCCTACGCAGGCAAGCCGCTCGCGTCATCGCAGCAGGTCTTCTGGAAAGTCCGTGCCTTTGACGCCTCCGGCCAGTCCTCCCTCTACAGTCAGCCCGCTTCCTGGACGATGGGCATCCTCGGCGACAAAAAAAATCCCGGCTGGCAGCCCACCGCCCGCTGGATAACCGACGCCGATCTCCTCACGCGAGCCCGCAAAGCCCTCGGCTACAGCTCCGAGGTGACGACCGACGAAAATGAAAAAAAATGGCTCATCCTCGATCTCGGCAAAAACCAGAAGGTCGATCTCGTCCGTCTCTACGCCGTCCGCCACACCGTCAACGAACGCCTCGGTTATCCGAAACGCCTTAAGGTCGAGCTCGCCAACAACTCGGGGATGCTCGGCGCTACCGTCCTCGCAGACTTCACGAAAGAAGATCTCAACCCATGGCTCACCAAGACCGACATCCCCGCGCCCGAGGGCGGCGCCACCGGCCGCTACCTCCGCATCACAGCGACCAAGCTCCGCTCGTTCGACGATTTCGCCAGCTTCGCCCTCAGCCAGATCGCTGTCTTCTCTGACGGCAAAAATATCGCCGTCGGTGCGAAAGTCACCGCCCTCGATTCCCGCGAAAGCGCCCTCTGGTCCGCCGCCTCCGTCGTCGACGGCCTCGGCGTCCCCGGTGCGAATCCCCGCGCCAACGATGCCATCCTTCTCCGCCGCGAGTTCACCGTGAAGCCCGGCCTCCGCCGCGCCACGCTCCACTTGTCGGGACTCGGCCACTACGAACTCTCCGTCAACGGCACCCGCGCCTCCGACCGCCTGCTCACGCCCGGCTGGACCGAGCCGGCTCAAACGCTTCTCTACGACACGCACGACCTCACCGCGCGCCTCCAGCCCGGCGCCAACGCCCTCGGCCTCACCCTCGCCGGCGGCATGTACAACGTGCAGGAGAGCAAAGGCCGCTACGTGAAATTCGCCTCCGCCTTCCGCCCGCTCACCGCCTTCGGCCAGCTCCGCCTCGACTACGAAGACGGCTCCACCGAGTTCGTAGTCACCGACACCAACTGGAAAGTCGGTCAGGGCCCGCTCATGTTCTCCAACATCTACGGCGGCGAAGACTATGACGCCCGCCGCGAACTCCCCGGCTGGGACAAACCCGGCTTCGACGATTCCGCCTGGAAACCCGCCGCCGAAACCAAATCCCCAGGCGGCGATCTCCTCGGCGCCACCCACGGTTCACCCGCCTTCGCCACCTTCGAAACGTTCAAGCCCGCCTCCGTCAAGGAGCTCAGCCCCGGCGTCGTCATCTACGACTTTGGCCAGAACGTCGCCATGATGCCCCGCCTCAAAGTCCGCGGCCCCGCCGGCTCCATTGTGCGTCTCACGCCATCCGAACTTCTCAAACCCACCGGCGCGCTCGACCGCGGCTCCAGCGCCCACGGCGCCGCGCCCGCTTACTGGGAATACACGCTGCGCGGCGACGCTGACGGCGAAGACCATTTCCCGAAATTCTTCTACCACGGCGCACGTTACCTCCAGGCCGAGCTTCTCGCCCCCGAACTCCCTCCCGGCGTCAGCAACACCGCTCCCGCCGCCCGCCCCGAAATCCTCTCCCTCGAATCCGTTGTAACTCACTCCGACTCTGCTCCCGCCGGCGATTTCGAAACCTCCAATCCTCTCCTTAATCGTATCCGACTTCTGGTGCGATGGGCCCAGCGCAGCAACCTCGCCCACGTCCTCACCGACTGCCCTCACCGCGAACGCCTCGGCTGGCTCGAGCAATACCACCTCAACGGCCCGTCGCTCCGCTACGAGTGGGACGTCACCCAGCTCTACATAAAAACCTTCCGCGACATGGCCGACGCGCAGACTCTCCGCGGCCTCGTCCCGAGCATCTCGCCCGAGTTCATCAAATTCGAAGGCGGCTTTCGCGATTCGCCGGAGTGGGGCGGCTCCGTCGTCCTCGCCGCCTGGCAGCACTATGTCTTCACCGGCGACGACTCTCCGCTCCGCGAAAATTACGACGTGATGAAACGCTACGCCGGCTACCTCGGCTCGCAGGCCAAGGCCCGCATCCTCTCGCACGGCCTCGGCGATTGGTACGACCAGGGCCCCAATCGCCCCGGCAACGCCCAGCTCACGCCCGTCCCGCTCGTCGCCACCGCGCTCTACTTCGAGATCAGCCGCACGCTCGCCCGCATTGCCGAACACCTCGGCAACACCGCCGACGCCACGCGCTACGCCGCTGACGCCGCCGCCATCGCCGACGCCTTCAATAAAAAATTCTTCGACGCCGCGAAACAGTCCTACGCCACCGGCTCGCAAACCGCGCTCGCCCTCCCGCTCGCCCTCGGCCTCGTCCCCGCCGAAAGCCACGACGCCGTCCTCGCTGCCCTCGTCTCCGAAATCCAAGGACGCGGCTACGCCGTCACCGCCGGTGATGTCGGCTATCGCTACGTCCTCCGCGCCCTCGCCGACGCCGGCCGCCACGACGTGATCCTCGCCATGGCCACGCAGGCCGAGAAACCCGGCTACGCCTTCCAACTCGCCAAAGGCGCGACTTCGCTCGTCGAAGCGTGGGACGCCAACACCCACGCCTCCCAAAATCACTTCATGCTCGGTCAGATCATCGAGTGGTTCTACGCCGACCTCGCCGGCATCCGCCCCGATCCCGCCGCGACCGGTTTCAAACGCTTCGCGATCAAGCCCACTCTCGTCAAAGGCCTCAACTGGGTCAGCGCCACGCACGATTCGCCCTATGGACGCATTGAAACCAAATGGACGCGTGAAGGCAGCGTCTTCCTCCTCGATGTCACCGTCCCCGTCGGCACCACCGCCGAAGTTCATATTCCGATCGCCTCCGACGATCTCTCGGCGATCCAGGACAACGGCCGCCCGGTCACTCACCTGACCGACATCAAGCACCTGCGGACTGTAAACAACACAGCAGTCTTCGAAGTAGGCTCAGGGCGCTACAGCTTTTCAGCTCCGGCCATCAAGTGATGCGCCGGCTGCGTTGCTGTCAGCCCCCTCAGTCACTTCATGAAGATCTTGCCCCGGTTAATTGTCAGCGTTGCTCCTTGGTTGTTCTCGGTTCCGGCGCTGGTGGCTGAAACCGTTTCGCCCGCCTCTGCTCAAACGCAGGCATCCGCGCCAGGGAGCGCGTCGCCCCTTCTAAATTCTCCCTCCGTGCTGCCGGGCCGTGGACTCGCGCATCATCCGTTTTTCTACGCCGGTGAGTGGAATCACCCGAACCCGGATCAAACCATGTTCATCGTGCGCGATGGTAAAGTGGTCTGGTCCTACTCGATCAAATTGAAAAGCCCCTCGGGCGGCATCCAGGAATACAGCGATGCCACGATGCTCTCCAACGGCAGCGTCGTCTTCGCGCGCATGTCCGGCGCCACGCTGATTTCCGCCGCGAAGGAAGTACTCTGGAGCTACGATGCGCCCAAAGGCTTCGAGGTCCACGTTGCCCAACCGCTCGGCCTCGACCGCGTGATGATCATACAAAACGGCAACCCCGCCAAAATGATGATCTTCGACCTCACGACCAATACGGTCGAAAAAGAATTCGTCCTCCCCACCGGAAATCCCTCCGCGACGCACGGTCACTTCCGACGCGCCCGTATCACCTCCGCGGGCACGCTTATCGCCTCACACATGGATAACAACAAGGTCGCCGAGTACGACATGACCGGGAAAGAAATTTGGTCTTACGCCGTTCCTTCGCCGTGGGCCGCCGTCCGCCTGAAGACCGGAAACACCCTCCTCACGAGCAACAAAGGTTTCGTGCGCGAAGTGAATCCCAAGGGTGAAACCGTCTGGGAGCTGACGCAGCAGGACGTTCCCGAGATCAGACTCTTCAGTCTTCAAGAAGCGAACCGGCTCGCGAACGGAAACACCGTCATCAGCAACTGGTGCCCCAATGGACTGAAAAATCCGAAAGACTGGCCCACCTCTGTCCAGGTTTTCGAAGTCTCCCCGGACAAGAAGCTCGTCTGGGCTTTGCGCGAATGGACCGAGCCCGCCAACCTTGGCCCCGCGACCGTGATCCAGCTTCTCGACGAACCTGGCATTCCCGAAAACGGCGATCACCAGCGCTAACGTTTTTCTCCAAAAGCCCCGCTGCATTTTTTCGCTCATGAACTACCTCCGACTTTCTGCCCGTCTTGCCGCCGTCGCACTCTCAGCAGTCTCAGCGCTATTAGCCACCGAAACCAAAACCCTCCCGCTCTCCGGCCTCGGCGAACCCGGCGAGAAACCTGTCTTCTGGGATTTCAAAATCGATAACGGCCGCCGCTCCGGCGAATGGACCACTATCCGCGTTCCCTCGTGCTGGGAGACGGAAGGCTTCGGCACGTTTTACTACGGCATTCAAGGTCGCGGGAAACCCGATACCGATCCGATCATCCCGAAAGAGCAGGGGACTTATCGCACCAAGTTCACCGTCCCCGCCGACTGGATGGGCAGCGCCATCCGCATCGTCTTCGAAGCCGCGATGACCGACACCACCGTCACCATCAACGGCCAGCCCGCCGGCCCCACGCACCAAGGCGGCTTCTACCGCTTTCACTACGACATCACTTCGCTCGTGAAGATCGGCGCCGAAAACACCCTCGAAGTTCTCGTCGCCAAAGAGTCGTCCAACACCTCCGTCAACCGCGCCGAACGCCGCGGCGACTACTGGACCTTCGGCGGCATCTACCGCCCCGTCTGGCTCGAAGCGCGCCCGCAGCAACACATCGAATGGACCGCCATCGACGCCCGCGCGGACGGCAGTTTCTCAGCGCATGTTCATCTGGGCGCTCCGCTGCCTGAAAAGGACATTTCGTATGTGATTGCCGAAGTCATCGATGCGAATGATCGGCCTGTCGGTGAGCGTTTGACGGCTCGTTTCGATGCAGGGCGTCAGACAGCGATTATTCGCGGCAAATTCGAAAATCCCAAAACGTGGACGGCTGAGACACCCCACCTGTATCGCGTCCGTTTCATGTTCGCACGGGCATCAGATGGACATTCATCAAATCCTGAAAGGTCCCGCGCATTCACTGGTATCGATCACACCGTCACCGAGCGCTTCGGCTTCCGCACTTTCGAAGTCCGCAAAAACGACGGCCTCTACCTCAACGGCACCAAGATCGTCATGAAGGGCGTCAACCGCCACTGCTTCTGGCCCGAGACCGGCCGCACCGTCACCCGCGAGCAAAGCTACGCTGACGCCCGCCTCATCAAGGCCGCCAACATGAACGCCGTCCGCATGGCCCACTATCCGCCCGACCGCCACTTCCTCGAAGCCTGCGACGAACTCGGCCTCTACGTCCTCGACGAACTCGCCGGCTGGCAGGGATTTTATGATACACCGACCGGCGCGCGCCTCATCGGCCAGATCGTCCGCCGCGACGTGAACCACCCGAGCATTCTCTTTTGGGACAACGGCAACGAAGGCGGCTGGAACACCGAAAACGACGGCGAGTTCGCCAAATGGGACCCGCAAAACCGCCCCGTCCTCCACCCGTGGGCCGTCCACTCCGACATCAACACCGACCACTACGAAAAATACGCGAGCACCGTGAAGCTCAGCGCCGGCCCGCAGATCTTCATGCCGACGGAATTTCTCCACGGCCTCTACGACGGCGGCATCGGCGCCGGCTTCCGCGATTACTGGGACGTCATGGGCAAAAGCCCGACCGTCGCCGGCGGCTTTTTCTGGGTCTGGTCCGACGAAGGCGTCCTCCGCACTGACCAAGGCGGCCGCATCGATAACTTTGGCAACAACGCCCCCGACGGCATGGTCGGCCCTCACCGCGAACTCGAAGGCAGCTACCACGCCGTGAAAGAAATCTGGTCACCGGTTCAGGTGAAGCTGCCGGCGAAGTGGCCCAAGGAGTTCGATGGCCGCGTCGAGGTGGAAAACCATTTCAACTTCACGAATCTGGCCGAGTGTCGGTTTGAAATTCGATGGGTGACGTTCGGCCCTTGGGGCAAAAAGGAGACCCGCGAATCCGCAGGCCCTGAAGTGAAGGCGATTGTTCTTCCCTCGCCTGACGTTCCTCCCGGTAAAACGGGCACACTGGTGATTCCTGCCGTTCCTCAAGATCGCTTGGTCGAAGCGCTACGATTGACCGCATTTGATCCGCAAGGCCGCGAGCTTTGGAGCTGGGTGTCTGAGATCAATCCGCCCGACTATGCTACGGTTTCCCTCGAAGGTCCCGCGTTTTCCGTACGCGAATCGATAGACGAACTGACGGTGAGTGTTTCGTCGCGGACATTCACATTTGATCGTGCGACTGGCTTGCTGAAATCGGTGGAGATCGACGGCAAGATGATCCCGCTGACCGGGGGTCCCCGGTTTTTTGCGCTACGGCGCAAAGACCGGACATTTGTGGATATAGCGCCCCCGGTCATGAAGCTGAAAGGCCTTACGACGATGCATGGCGATGATGTGGTTGGTGTCGGTGTCTTGGTATCTTACGATGAGCCGTCGCTTCAGGTAGAATGGGCGCTAACCCCTGATGGGGAAATTCACTTAAATTATGCCTATCTCTTAGAGGGTGAGTTCGACGTCGCCGGCATCCGCTTCGACCTCGCGGATAGCACGCTCAAATCAAAGCGCTGGCTCGGCCGTGGCCCGTACCGCGTCTGGCAAAACCGCCAGGAAGGCGGTGTCTTCGATCTTCACGAAGTGGCGTTCAATAATCCGATTCCCGGACAAACCTACGCGTATCCAGAATTCAAAGGCTTCTTCCGCGACTGGCGCTGGCTCACGCTTGAAACCACCGCCGGCCGCATCACCGTCGAAAACGCTAGCGACACAGTCCCCTTCTTCGCCCTCGGCAAAATCAAGAGCGGCGAAAAAGACCTCATCACTGACTGGCCCGACATGGGCCTCGCGTTCCTCCACGCGATTCCCGCCATCGGCACCAAGTTCGACTTCCCCGAACTACTCGGCCCGCAATCCCAGCCCGCGAAACTCAACGGCGTCCAACGCGGCACCCTGATCTTCCGCTTCGAGACCGAGTAGCCGCGAGCGCGCAGCGAGCGGAGCCTTTGCGAGTGAAACCTCTATGGGGGTGGAACGTGCCGTCCCGCCGCGTTGTTCGGCGGCGATACCCGATTGCCCGCCTATCGCGCCTCTCCCTCCGCCCGACCGGCACTTATCAAGTGCCGCTCCCGCACCGCTCACTGCCAGCGCGGCCCGCTCCACCTCAACCCACGTTCGCCCTTTTTCTCAGCCACGCTCCATGACTGTCCGGCGCTTGCCAGCCGCGCATGACACGTGAGCGTTCGTCTAGCTCCTCCTCCCCATGAAAACCCTCGCGCACCGCTGCCTCTCCGTCGCCACCTTGGTCTGCTTCGCGAGCCTCCCGGTTTTCTCCCTCGCCGCCATACCTGACCCAGCACCTGCGACGACCACCGCCCCCAAACCTACCGACGACTTTCCCGCGACCACCGCGACTTCCCCCGGCGCTCCCGTAGCTTCGCCCAATCTCGTCTCCAACATCGAGCGCCCGCTCCGTTACCGCCCTGATGCCAACGGCGACTTCGTCATCGAAAACGGCACCGCTCGCTTCAACCGCCCGCTCTACGGCTTCCAGACCGCCTTCCGCGTCGAAGCCAGCGACCGCCCCGAATTCGGTTTCGCCACCCCGCGCAAAGGCGGTGTCCTGCGTATCGGCATTTCCACGCCATCAGGCAGCCGCTGGCTCAACGGCGCGGCTAAAATCACCGCACGCTACCGCCCGGGCTCCATGATCTACGAAGTCCGCGATCCGCTCCTCGGCGCCGTCACCATCAACCTCACCGCGCTTCCGACCAAAGACGCCGAAGGTCTCATCCTCCGCGCCGAACTCTCCGGAAAAACTTCTTCACCCGTCGAACTCGTCCTCCTCTTCGGCGGAGCCAGCAACGAAGCCATCAACAATCGCGGTGGCGACATCCTCGGCGGTCGCGACAACGCATCGAAATGGGAACTCCTCCCCGCCGATTGTGCCGGGCAAAAAATCACCCTCTCCACGGCTTCCGCCGCCAACACATTCACCCTCGAAAGCAAAGCCGGCACCTTCGTCGGCACGCTCTCCGCGCCCGGCCGCTGGTCCGTCGGCGACGCCACTGTAGCCACCGGCCTCGATAAACTCCTCACCTCCGTTTCTCACGACGCGCACCCCGTCGCCATCGGTCGCATCGCGCTCTCGCCGTCCACTCCGTCGTTCATCGCCATCCAGCGCAGTGCCAAAGAAACCCCGCTCGCCCGCACGGCTGCCGGACTCCCCGCCGTCTTCTCCGACGCCGAAACGTACCGTCTCTCCGTGGTCAGCCGTGTCATCGTCGATACGCCCGACCCCTTCGTAAACGCCATCCCCGCCGCCATCGCCATCTCCGGCGACGCGCTCTGGACGCAGTCCACCGTCATGCACGGCAACATCGCCTGGCGCATGCCGCTCCTCGGCTGGCGCGGCCAGTACGTGTTCGACGCCTTCGGCTGGCACGATCGCGCGCGCGAACATTTCCGGATGTGGGCCGCCAAACAAAACACCGACCCCGCCAGCATCCCGCCCGCCCCGCGCGCCGACCCCGCCAAAAACCTCGCGACCGACGACTGGAAGACCCTCCACAGCTACGGCGGCATCCCCGCGCGCCACTACGACATGGCGCTCGTCTTCGTGGACACGCTCCTCCGCCACCTCATCGCCACCGGCGACAAAGAGTTCGCGAAAGAAATGTGGCCGTACCTTACCCGCCACCTCGCGTGGGAAAAACGCCTCTTCGACCGGGGCGGCCTCTACGAAGCCTACGCCGCCATCTGGGCGAGCGACGCCCTCACCTACAACGGCGGCGGTGCCGCTCACTCGACCGCCTACAACTATTTCCACAACGCCACCGCCGCCCGCATCGCCCGCCTCATCGGCGAAGATCCCGCGCCCTACGACGCCGAGGCGAAACGCATCCACGAAGCCATGCACCGCGAACTCTGGCTCTCCGACCGCGGATGGTACGCCGAGTACAAAGAGCTCCACGGCCTCAAACGCGTCCACCCCGCCGCCGCGCTCTGGACGGTTTACCACACGATCGATTCCCGCGTCCCCGATCCGTTCCAAGCCTACCAGACGCTCCGCTACGTGGACACGCACCTCCCGCGTATCCCCGTCCGCGGCCCCGGCGTCCCCGCTGGCGACTGGTTCACACTCCCCTCAACCAATTGGGTTCCCTACGAGTGGAGCCTCAACAACGTCTACCTCGGCGAAACCGCCCACACCGCGCTTGCCTACTGGCAGGGCGGCCGCCCCGACGTCGCCTGGCAACTCTGGAAAGGCACGCTCCTCGACTCGATGTTCATGGGCCTCAACCCCGGCAGCCTGCCCAACCTTTCGCAATACGACGTCTACCGCCGCGAAACGTATCGCGACTTCGGCGACTCCACCGGCATCACCTCCCGCAGCCTGATCGAAGGCCTCTTCGGCATCTCTCCCGATGGCATCGATGGCGTCCTCACCATTCGGCCCGGTTTTCCGACCGAATGGGACCACGCCTCCATCAAGACGCCCGACGTGACTTACGCCTACAAACGCACCGGCGATCTAGAAACATTCAAAGTCGAACCGCGCTTCGCCAAACTACTCTCGCTCCACCTCAATCTTCCGGCACGCTCGGAAAAAATTCTCTCCGTCGAATCCAACGGAAAACCCGTTGCTTGGAAAAACGACGACACCGCCATCGGTGCTCCACGCATCGTGATCGATGCTCCGGCCGCCCAACTCACGGAGGTCGTCATTCGCTGGAGCGGCTCCCCATTCAAGCACGTGAAGGCTAGTTCATCGGGCGTGCCGCTTCGTTTTGGAAAAATCATGCAAGGTGACTTCACGTGGTCACAACCTGTCGGCGCCTCCGCTTCGCCTGCGGCCTCACCTGAATCGCCCACCTTCGCCGACTACACCGCTCCCGCCGACGCCCGCTTCGATCCCGTCGATCTCTCGCCGCTCTTCAACGACAAGCTCACTCAGATCTTCAAAAACGAATATCTCTCGCCCCGCTCGCCGCACGTTTCGCTCAGCATGCCCAAGCAAGGCATCGGCAGCTGGTCCGGCTTTTCTCACACTGCCGAGATCGACGACACCGGCCTCCGCTCACTCGCCGCGAAATCTCAAAACACCATCCAACTCCCTTCCGGCCTCCCACTCCGCACGCCGTCCGATCCCGCCGCGAAAAACACCGCCTTCGTTTCCCTCTGGGACAATTACCCCGACGAACTCACCGCCCCGCTCACTGGCCGCGCACGCAGCGTCACGGTGCTAGTCGCCGGTTCGACCAGCCCGATGCAGTCGCAGATCGACAACGGCGAAATCGTCATCACTTACACCGACGGCACGACCTCGCGTCTCGCCCTGCACAACCCAACCACGTGGTGGCCCATCGAGCAGGATTACATGGTGGACGACTACGCCTTCCGCCGCACCGCACCCGTCCCGCTCCGCCTCGAACTCAAGAGCGGCAAATTTTACACGCCGACCTCCATGCATCTCGAACGCAAAGGCGGCGCCGCCACCGTCCTCGCGCTCCCGCTCGATCCATCCAAAGAACTCCGCTCGCTCACCATCCGCGCGCTTTCGACCGAAAGTGTCATCGGCCTTCTCAGTGCGACACTCGTGCGTTGATCCATCCTGAACAGTAAGAGCACCCGACTTGGCATTTGAGCGTTGGATTATCGCTGGCAGCGTGATGCTCCTGCTATTGTTCCTATGAAAAAACTCCCCTGTTTCGCAGGCTGCCTCGTCTTGCCCGCCTTGCTGGTGGCGCAAGATCTTAGTTTCATGCTCGGCACGGAGAAGGCTTATGGCGGCTGGCAGGCGGTGCCGGCTGAAATCATTTATTCCTCTGAACGTGGCTACGGTTTTGAGCCGGGTGGCGAGGTGAGAAAGGGAGATCCGTTGGTTGCGCCGTTCGTGCAGTCCGTCCGGCCGTTCTATTTTTCAGTGGCGGTTCCCGAGGGAAATTATCGCGTCGTGATCTGTTTCGCGGAGACTGCGTCCTCTCACGAATATACGGTCAAAGCTGAGCTCCGCCGCCTCATGGTTGAGAAGCTCGTGGCCGGTGGAGAAAGCGGCTGCGTCCGAAACGCTGCGGAGTTTGTGGTGAACGTCCGGCGTGCTCAAATTGCCGGTGGGGGAGAAGTTCGTTTGAAGCCCCGCGAACGCGCCGAGGAAGCGTGGGCGTGGGACGAGAAGCTCACGCTCGAGTTCAACGGCCCGCATCCCACCGCCAGCTATGTCATGATCAAACGCATGGATGACGTTCCCACGGTTTTTCTCCTGGGTGATTCTACGGTCGCCGACCAGCCGCGCGAGCCGTTCGCGAGCTGGGGACAGATGATCACTCGCTTCTTCGCGCCGACGGTCGCCATCGCCAATCACTCCGAATCCGGCGAGTCGCTCGCCTCAGCGCTCTCCGAACGCCGCGTCGAAAAAATCCTCAGCATCGTCCGCCCCGGCGACTGGGTGCTCCTCCAGTTCGGTCACAACGACATGAAGAAAGACTCGGTGGAAACCTACACGGCCAACCTCAAAAAAGTCACCGCCGCACTCGCCGCGAAAAATGCCCGCGTCGTCCTCGTCACCCAGATGCACCGACACAGCTTCGGGCCCGACGGTAAAATCCAGAACTCGCACAAAGATTATCCCGACGCCGTGCGCACCGTCGCCCGCGAAGAAAATCTTCCGCTCATCGATCTCCATGCGATGAGCCAGGTGCTCTACGAGTCGCTCGGCGCCGAGAAAGCCCTACTCGCGTTCAAAGCCGGCGACGCCACTCACCACAATCCCTACGGCGCCTACGAACTCGCGAAGTGCGTCGTCGAAGGCGTCCGCCAGCAAGTGCCTGAACTCGCGAAGCATATTATCACCGATCTCCCGCGCTTCGATCCGGCTAAACCGGATGCACCCGAGACGTTCTCGCTTCCGCCAAGTCCGACAGTCGTGGCGGCGAAACCTGACGGCAGCTGATCACCACGTGGCGATCAGCTCGCTGACGAGCGGTTAACCGATCATCTTCAGATCTAGCCAACCATGGCAGTTACGGCAGTAGTCGGCGATGCGTGCGAGTGTTTCGGTTTTCTCTTCGGCGCTCATGAGCACTGTGGGTTCTGAACCCAACCCGATCCAATCGCTCAGTGTGTTCGTGCGAATTTCTCTGCGGCCTTTCTTGCGACTGGCAACGTATGCGACCGTCGCGCGGCGTCCGGGTTCGCGATAGATCAGCCGCTCGTGCGCCGCATCGATCTCGACCGCGAAGACCGGCACGAGCGCGATCGCAGCGATGGCCTGAGCCTTTTCTTCCTCGACGATTTTCTCCCGGGCACCGCGGACTTTTTGCGCAAACGGCTCCGCTCGCGCGCCGATCTTCTCGCACAACTCCAGAAACACCGCTTCACGTTCGTCGCGCTGCGTAGCGTTGAAGCGCAGAAAAAACGGCCGCTGCGACCAGTCGAAAGCGCTTTCCGCCTTGCCGTGGAGGAACATCAGCATCGCCGCGAAGTGAACGCCGACGCCGCCTTCGCGCTCCAGCGCTCCGTGGAAAAGTTCTTCGATGATCGCGGGCGGATGAAAGGTCTCCACTTGTTCCAACGCTCTGCTCAGCCCGCCGTAGAAATTCGCTTTGCGGAGCGCCGAGACGAGTGTGCGGATGCGCGTGGCTTCCGGCACCAGCTCCGGCGCGTAGTTCATGACGGCGACGGCGATTTCGGGTTTGGACGAGTTGAGAGCTTCCGTGAGTGCTTTCTGTGCAGCCGTCGAATTGAGCGCCGCGAGCGCCTCGACATCGCGCCAGTCGCTCGCGTCGCGACCGATCAAGATGCGCTCAATCTCTGCGCGTTCATCGCGCGAAGCTGCTTTGATTAAATCGAGATCGTAGCCGACGCCGTCGTGCCACTTCTCGTAGTCGATCACCATGCTTCGCCGGAAACGCCCCACGAGCGTGTCGTCGTGCGCGCCATCCTCCGTTTTCGTCTGCGCAATCGGCAGTAGGATTTTTTTCAGCGCTCGTGTGCGCTCCTGTTCGTGATCCGGAATCTGATCGTCAGGCGTGTGCGCTGCGCGGATGTCGTCCATATTCGGCTCCGGCGGCGGAGGCGCGGCTGGTTCGAGTAGGAAGAAGAACCGTTTCGAATCCGTGATCTCGCCCGAGTACAGCGAGCTGTTGCGGTTGTAGTAAGTGAAGCCCTCGCCGGAGGCGCGCGGGCGCGAGAGCAGTGGCTGCGCGAGTTTGAAAAACGCGCCGACCGGAGGTGCGGGAAAACCGTGGCCGATCTCAGCGATGCTGTTCCCGGCGGCGAGTTCGGCATCGAGCAACGCGCGCAGCACCGGCGGCAGGGCGTCCATTTCTTTGCGTGTGGAGTCGGGGAGTGTCATCGGCGGGAAGTGGCGCGAGCGGGACTTTTTTCGGTGGCTGCACGACTGGCGAGCCACTCGTCGATCAAGCGCGGGGCCATGAGCCGGGCCTCTTTCGTATTCGGGTGATTGAACGCGGCGCGCCATGCTTTCACGGCGGCAACGTAGTCGATGCCGTAGGGCGAGAATTTATCGGCGACAGCCAGCGCCATCTGCGTTTCCGATGCGTAGGTTTCGGGCCAGAAATGATTGCTGTTCGAAACTTCACGCGCGATCCACGGCGCCAGACTTTCGAGCGCGGTGCGCACGGGAAGCGCGAGCGCGGCGTTGTCGGGCGCGTCATTGAGCTCCAGATAACCGAGGGCTTCGAGCGACCACTCGTTGGTGAGCTTGAGCGCGAGTTCCTCCTGAAGCGTTGGGTTTGTCTGAATCTTCGTCGTCGCGAGCGAGCGCGGGGCGTCGAAGCGGTTCGACGCAGCGTGACCGAGCAGTCGGCCGAGGTCTTTGATCGGATCGAGAGCCTCCACTTCCGCGACGAGGCTGCGGACGTTCTGGTCCTCAAAGGCAACGCGCGCCTCGGCCGCTTCCACGGCGCGCTTCTCCTGCCAAACGAGCCACTGCACACCCATGCCGAGCGATGGAATCAACGCTACGACACCGCAGAAGGAGAGTGTCCAGCGCGCGACCGAAGTGGGGACTTCAAGTGATGGATTGAGAAGTGCGAATGAGGCCAGGATCGCGAGAGGCGGCAGCACGTAAATACCCCAAGTCATCACTGGACGCAGCGCCCAGGGAATCTGCGGATCTTCGCGCAACATCGCCGCCAGCGACGTCACGAATGTGAGCGCGAGAAAGGTCACAAAGAGAACTAGGGACTGCCACCCACGTCCGCCGCCCAGCCAGTCGAATTGACCGCGAGAGAGCGGGACGCACCACGCCAGGAAGATCGTTACCCAGAGCGGGATCGTCACGAAGACGAACGCGATCACCCCGCCCGCCGCGTGTCCGCTGTGGACGATGGGCTGGCGCAGAAAAATCTGGAGCGGCACGAGGTAGAGAAACGCGGCGAGGCCGAGGAGGATGTTTGCAAGAATGGTCATGGGGAAAGGAGGGAGTGGTTTACGAATCGATCTGAGCGAAGCGGCGTTTCCACGCGTCTATTTCAACCGCAAGGGCCGCGCCTTCGCCGCCACTCGTGGCGCAAGAACCCCAGGAGTGCAGGAAATCGATGGCGCGGTCGCGCAGCCATGCGTAGATCTCGCGATCAAATGGCGCGGCGGATACGGCCAGCCCACCGAGGTCGTCGGCCATTTGCTTGTAGCGCCAGGCGGTCGGGCCGCTTTCGCGTGTGACTGCGGCAATCTGATCGTTGGCTTCCTGGAAGCGGTGTCGTGCGGCGAGCGAGCCGATGCGTGCGATGGCCGCGCCCCATTGTTCGGGATCGCGGATGACCTGCGCGGACGGCTCCGGCATCTGGGTCCATTGGACGGCGGCTTTCTCTTTCGCGGAAGGACGCGGCACGGGACGATATTCACCGGCGTCGAAGTAGTCGCGCATCTTGCCGTTGCACGGACCGTCTTTGGCCGAGAGCGCGAAGGCCATCTCCTCGCGGCGTCCATCGCGGTCCCACGTGAGCACGATCTGCTGCGCCTTCCAGTCGAGATCGAGCGTCCGCAATATGCCGCTCTCGCCCGTGCGATGACGTTTTCCCCGGACGTCTTTGAACTCTTGAATGATGCGGATCTCGAGATCCGAGCGGAGGTGATCGATGGTGCAGCCCATGCGACCACTCTAGCGATTGCGGAGTCTGGCCGGTATGGGCCATCCGGGGTGGGCCGAATGGCTAGTGCCGGTGCGGACGGTTCAATCAATCTGGTTGAAAGGATTGCCCTTCACGCTCGGTGCTGTGCCCTAGAACGTTCACGCCCAACCCCTCGCGCTGACATGAAAAATACCCTCGTCGCTCTTGCATTTGCACTCGGTCTGATCACTGCGGCTGCTTCTGCGGAAACCCCGAAGACGGCATACCTGTTCACCTACTTCATCGGCAACGGCGCCGACGGTCTGCACCTCGCGTGGAGTAAGGACGGTTTGAAGTGGGAGGCGCTTGGCGACGGGAAAAGTTATCTCACGCCGACGGTCGGCAAATCCAAGCTCATGCGCGATCCGTGTGCTGCGCTCGGGCCCGACGGCGCTTATCATATGGTTTGGACCTCCGGGTGGTGGGAAAACAATATCGGCTACGCCTCGACCAAAGACTTCATCACGTGGACGCCGCAGCGCGAAATCCCCGTGATGGGGCACGAGCCCGCTGTGCGAAACACGTGGGCTCCCGAACTCATCTGGGATAAAAAGCGCGAGCAGTTCCTGATCTTCTGGGCCTCAACGATCCCAGGGAAATTCCCCGAGACCGCAGGCGCGTCCGAGGACGATCTCAATCACCGCATGTACGCCACGACGACGAAGGACTGGCAGGCGTTTTCGCCGACAAAACTTTGGTACGACCCCGGGTTTTCCGTGATCGACGCTACCGTGATTTCCGAAGGCGACAGCTATCGCCTGATCGTGAAAGACGAGACGAAGACGCCCGTGAAGAAACACCTGCGTCACGCCTCAGCCACGGATGTCGAAGGTCCGTGGAGTCCACTGAGCGCGCCGTTCACGCGCGACTGGGTCGAAGGTCCGACCGTCCTCAAAACCGGCGACGCTTGGATCGTTTTTTTCGATGTCTACAAAGAGAAACATTACGGCGCACTCCGCACCCGCGACTGGAAAACATTCGAAGACATCACCGCCCATATATCCCTCCCCAAGGGCATCCGCCACGGCACCGTGATCGAAGTCCCGTACGCCCTGATCGAGCGCCTGCTGCAGAACTGATTTTGTTTGGAAGTCGCGATTAACAGGGTCAACGCGACGGCACTTTCAACCCCGGCTATCCTTCCGATACTGTCCAAAAATAAAACCCCATGAAACGTCTCCTGGCTGCCTGCTTCGCTCTTGGACTACCCCTTCTGTCCTTCTCCCAATCTCCCCGTCCACTCTGGGAGGACGAAACGAAACTCCACGAAGGCACCGAGCCGCCCGTCGCTATCTTCACGCGCTATCCTGACTCCGCGTCCGCGCTCGCTCAGCCGCTCGGACGCGCGCCGTCTCCCTTCGTACGCTCGCTCAACGGCACCTGGAAATACCACTGGTCGAAAAATCCCACGCAGCGCGTCGCCGGCTTCGAAGCACCTTCCTTCGACGACTCCAAATGGACCAATATTCCCGTCCCCGCCAACGTCGAACTCCACGGCCACGGCATGCCGATCTTCTCCAACATCACCTACCCGTGGGTGGAGGTGAAACCGCCGTTCATCGCGGGCGACTACAACCCCGTCTCCTCCTACCGCCGTACGTTCTCAGTTCCCGCCGAATGGAGCGGACGCGAAGTCTTCGTCACCTTCGACGGCGTGAACTCTTTCTTCACCGTCTGGCTCAACGGCAAAAAACTCGGCTTCAGCAAAGACAGCCGCACCGCCGCCACGTTTAACCTCACGCCGCACCTCGCGAAATCCGGCGACAACACGCTCGCTGTTGAGGTCATCCGCTGGAACGACGGCTCGTATTTGGAAGATCAGGACTTCTGGCGCGTCAGCGGCATCTTCCGCGACGTCACGCTCTGGTCCGCTTCACAGCTGCACGTCCGCGATTTCAACGTACGCACGACGCTGGATCAGGATTACCGCGACGCCACGCTCGCGCTCTCAGTTGATCTCAAAAACAGTTCCGCGCAGCCGCTCACCGGCGTGATCGACGCCCGCCTGCTCGATCCGTCGGGCGCGGAAGTTTTCAAAAAAACGCTGAGCTCCGCCGAGGTTGCTGCCGCGAGCGTCGGCACTCTGCGGCTCGAAGAGTCCGTGAGAAACCCGCTCAAGTGGTCAGCCGAGACCCCGCATCTCTACACGCTAGAACTCACGCTTCGCGCCATCACCGGCCGCGTGCTCGAAGTCATCCCCTGGCGTGTCGGCTTTCGCTCCAGCGAGACGAAAAACGGACAGTTCCTCGTCAACGGAAAGCCCGTGCTCATCCGCGGCGTGAACCGCCACGAATGGGAATGCGACACCGGCCAGGTCGTCACGCGCGCCGGCATGATCGCCGACATCGTCACGATGAAGCAGCACAACCTGAACGCCGTCCGCGCCTGCCATTATCCCAATGTCCCCGAATGGTACGCGCTCTGCGACGAGTACGGCCTCTACGTCGTCGATGAGGCCAACATCGAATCGCACGCGCAGATGGATCTCGCGCGCGCCAAAGACGTTACGCCGCTCGCCGACATGCCGTCGTGGATTCCCGCGCATCTCGACCGCACCATCCGCATGTACGAACGCACGAAGAACCACGCCTGCGTCGTCATCTGGTCGCTCGGCAACGAAGCGCATTTCGGCGAGGCTTTCCGCCAGACCTACCGCTGGCTGAAGGAGCGCGATTCCTCCCGCCCCGTGCAGTTCGAGGCGCACACCAGCGGCGAGGTCACCGACATTATCTGCCCGATGTACCCGAGCCCGCAGTCGGTAATCAACTACTCCGCCCAGCCGCGCGAAAAGCCCTTTATCATGTGCGAGTACGCCCACGTCATGGGCAACAGCGGCGGCGACACCTGGGCGTATTGGAAACCCATCTACGACGGCGCGCCCTACCTGCAGGGCGGATTTATCTGGGATTGGAAAGAGCAGGGCCTCCGCCTGCCCGTGCCGCCCGGCCGCAAATTCGCGAAGTACGAAAACGTGAAATCCTTCCCGCTCGATCCCGCGCTCGGCACGTTCTTCGGCGACGGCGATCTCTTCGACCCCGAGCGTAAAATGACCGACGCCGGTTCGCCAGGCGACGGCCTCGTTAATCCTGACGGCACGCCGCAGCCCGAAATGGCCGAGATTAAAAAAATCTACCAACCGATCCAGATGCGCGCAGGCGATCTCGCGAAGCACGAGGTCGTCTTTACCAACTGGTACGACTTCCTCCCGTCCGAGGCATGGCTGGCCGCGGACTGGCGCCTCGTCGCCGACGGCAAAACGCTTCAGCAGGGCGCACTGGAAAACATCACGCTCGCTCCGCGCGAAACCAAAACGCTCGCGATCCCAGTCCAAGGCTTCGAACCCGCGCCCGCGACCGAGTATTTCCTCGAAGTCCGCTTCGCGCTGAAAACCAAAACGCCCTGGGCCGGTGCCGGACACGAAATCGCCTGGGAGCAGTTCAAACTTCCCGTCGCCGCCACCACGAAAGCGCCCGCCGGATCCGACGAGATCTCGCGTATCACGCTCGCCGATTCTGCGGATAAAATCGTCGTCACGGGCCCCGCATTCTCCGCGACCATTGATCGTACGACCGGCTTGCTCGCGTCGCTGAAGAGCGGTGACGCCGAGCTGATTGAGTCGCCGCTCACGCCGCATTTCTGGCGCGCGCCGGTCGATAACGACCGCGGCAACAAGATGTGGAACACGACCATCGTGAACCGCTGGAACCCGCCGCCCGGCTTTTGGCGTCACGCGCACAAGTCGTGGAAACTCCAATCGCTCGATCTCTCGCAGCCGTCGCCCAGCCGCGTGGTCATCACGACCTGGGGCACGATTACGCTCGATCCCTCGATGGTCGGCAAACAGCGCATCACCTACACGATCCTAGGCACGGGCGACGTTCTCGTGGACACGCAGTTCCTTCCCGCAGCCGGGCGCAATTCTCCGGAGATGCCGCGCTTCGGAACGCAGGTGATTCTTCGTGAAGGCTTCGACCAGCTCGCCTGGTTCGGCAAAGGCCCGCAGGAGACGTACTGGGATCGTCAGGACGCCCGCGTCGGCCTCTACCGTGGCACGGTCGCCGAACAGTATTTCCCGTACATGCGCCCGCAGGAGACGGGAAATAAAGAAGCCGTCCGCTGGCTCGCGCTCACCGACAAATCCGGGCGTGGCTTGCTCGCCGTCGGCCAGCCGCTGCTGAGCGCCAACGCCACGCATCCGCAAACCGAGGACTTGTTCTCGGCCACGCAGGAAGAACCGTTTTATCAGTTCCAAATCCCCGACCGGAAAACGACCACGCTCAACCTCGACCTCAAGCAACGCGGCCTCGGCGGCGACACATCTTGGGGCGCGCTTCCACACGAGCAGTTCCGCCTCAACCCGTGGCCGATGTCGCTTCGTTATCGACTACGCGTGCTGACCGGCGGCGAAGATCACGTCGCGCTCGCGAAACAGGTCATTGAGTGAATTGGGGGTAGGGCGGGTAATCCCTAACCCGCCGGTTGGATGGCATTCGCTGAAATGAGATCGCATAGCCGAAAGCAGCACTCAGAGGTAGGGGCAATGCTCTGCATTGCCCGCGCGATGGCGCAGACGTTCTGCATCGAAATAAATACCGTCCCGAACCGGACAATGCGGAGCATTGTCCCTACCTCGGAGGCTCTCGCTCAACTCTAACGTCGCCTGCATCCTAATCCTGTCGTTCCTGTTCACCCGTCCCCTAATTCCCCGCATGAACTTCCGTTTCGCCGCCACCGCACTCGGCCTTGTCCTGACACTCACTGTCTCCGCCTCGACGATCTGGTTCGATACGCCCGCGCGGCACTTCACCGAATCGCTCCCGCTCGGCAACGGCCGCCTCGGCGCGATGGTTTTTGGCGGCGTCGATGAAGAGCGGATCATTCTCAACGAAACCGGCATGTGGTCCGGCTCGCCACAGGATGCCGATCGGCCCGATGCCGCGAAGGCGTTGCCCGAAATCCGCCGCCTGCTCCTCGAAGGAAAAAACCTCGAAGCCGAGGCGTTGATCGCGGCTAATTTTACCTGCGCAGGCAAAGGCTCCGGCTACGGCAACGGAGCAAATGTGCCGTACGGCTCGTATCAGGTTCTTGGTGAACTGAAGATCCGCGTGGACTATCCGAAGCGTCGCCCTCTCGACGCAACCAAGTCCGACACGGAAAAATCGAAGGAGCCCGAAGTCACCGAGTACCGCCGCGAACTCGATCTCGCGACAGGCATCGCTCGCACGAGATACCAACGCGACGGCGTCGTTTTCACCCGCGAAGTGTTCGTCAGCAAAGCAGCCGAAGCCGTGATCATCCGTTTGAAGGCAAGCGAACGCCCCGGGTTCAGCGGCACGGTGACGCTCGATCGTCTGGAGAACGCGGTGACCGATTTTGTGGACAGAGATCTTCGCATGACCGGCCAGCTCCCGGACGGATTTGGCGGAAAAAAGGGCGTGAAGTTCGCCGTCCAGGTGGGCGCTCAGAGCCGGGGTGGCAGCGTCGCGATCAAGTACAACACGCTCGTGATGACCAATGTCTCCGAGCTGGTGCTGTTCGTCACCGCCGCGACCGACATACAGACCTTCGCTGGAAGAAAACTCGCCAATGATCCGATGAAGACAGCCGCGCTCGATTTGAAGAGCGCGCAACGGACGCCCTACGAAGATCTGCGCTCCGAGCACATCGCCGACCACCAAAAATACTTCGACCGGGTCGCGCTCACCCTCGGCGGTGGCGACGCTGAAGCCGCCGAGAAACCCACGCCCGAACGGCTCCGCGCGTTTGCCGAGGGCGCCAACGATCCCGGACTCATCGCGACGTATTTCGATTTTGGCCGTTACCTGCTCATCGCCTCTTCACGCCCCGGCGGCCTGCCCGCAAACCTCCAAGGGCTCTGGGCCGACGGCGTGCAGACACCGTGGAACGGCGACTGGCACCTCAACATCAACGTGCAGATGAATTATTGGCCGGCAGAGATCTGCAACCTCTCGGAGCTCGCCGATCCGCTCTTCGCGTTCATCCACTCGCTCCGCGAACCCGGCGCAAAAACCGCCAAGGCTTACTATAACGCGCGCGGCTGGGTCGCCCACGTGCTCGGCAATCCGTGGGGTTTCACCTCGCCCGGCGAGGGCGCGAGCTGGGGCGCGACGACCACCGGCTCCGCGTGGCTGTGTCATCATCTGTGGGAGCACTATCTCTTCACCGGCGACCGCGATTTCTTGAAAAAAGCTTATCCTGTGCTGCGCGAATCGTCGCAGTTCTACCTCGATATGCTGATCGAGGAGCCAAAGCAAAAATGGCTCGTCACCGCGCCGTCGAATTCGCCGGAGAACGCGTTTCTCACCGCCGACGGAAAACCGGCGCACATCACGCTCGGCGCGACGATGGACATGCAGCTGCTGCGGTTCCTGTTCACCGCAACCGCCGAGTCGGCGAAAATTCTCGGGGTCGATCCAGAGCTGCAAAAAGAACTCGCCGAAAAAACGGCCCGCCTCATTCCGACGCGCATCGCGAAAGACGGCCGCGTGATGGAATGGATCGAGGAATATGCCGAAGCCGACCCGCAGCACCGCCACATCTCGCATCTCTGGGGACTTTATCCCGGCGACGAAATTTCCGCCACGCGCACGCCCGAACTCGCCGCCGCCGCACGCAAGACTCTCGATGTCCGCGGCGACGCGGGCACGGGCTGGTGCATCGCACACAAGCTCAACCTCTGGGCGCGCCTCGGTGACGGCGACCGCGCCCTCGCGCTCATCCGCTCGTTGCTCAAACCCGCCAGCGCGGTCGAAGGCATCAGCACGAAAGGCGGCGGCACTTACCCTAATCTCTTCGATGCCCATCCGCCGTTCCAGATCGATGGCAATTTCGGCGGCACCGCTGGCATCGCGGAGATGCTCGTGCAAAGCATCGCGAGCAAGGACGGCAAGGTCGCCGAGATCCATCTGCTCCCCGCGCTGCCGTCGTCCTGGAAAGACGGCGATGTTCGCGGACTGCGCACGCGTGGCGGCTTCGAAGTAGATGTCGCGTGGAAGGACGGAAAATTGGCGTCGGCGTTGGTTCGGAACTATTCCGGCGAGGAGTTCACCGTGCGTTACGGCGGCAAAGTGGAAGAGATGCGCATACCCGCCAGCCGGGAAATCAAACTGGACGGCGCGCTGCGGAGCGTCCGCTAAATCTACATGACGGGACGATGAATCCTGTCGTGCGCTCGCTGCGTCCTGCCTGAAGCTTTCTTTCCCTTTTTGCTTATGATGAAACCAATCCGCCTCCTCCTGGCGTGGATCGTGTCGATTGCGGCCGTCTCGGCCGCCGACACGTCGCCGCGCGAACGCATCTCTTTCAACAACGGCTGGCGCTTCACCAAAGACGACCCGCTCGCAGTCGGCGAGGCGCTCAACTACGAGCGCATTAAAGACTGGGTGCTCCCGACCGGCGACGAGCTTCTCAATTACAAGCATCCGGCGCAGCGCGTCCGCCGTCCTGACGGCAATCCCGCGGGGGACGTCACCTACACGCGAGCCGCGTTCGACGACTCGAAATGGCGCTCGCTCGATCTCCCGCACGACTGGGGTATCGAAGGACCGTTCCAGCAGAACCTCGACGGCGAGACCGGCAAACTCCCGTGGTTCGGCACGGCGTGGTACCGCAAAAAATTCGACGTTCCCGCGTCGGATGCGGGGCGCAATGTGTATCTGGAAATCGATGGCGCGATGTCGTACGCGATGGTCTGGATCAACGGCCAGTTCGTCGGTGGCTGGCCTTACGGCTATTCGTCGTGGCGCGTGGATCTCACGCCGCATTTGAAACCTGGCGCGGAAAACGTCGTCGCGATCCGCCTCGATAACCCGCGCGAATCCTCCCGCTGGTATCCCGGCGGCGGTATTTATCGCAATGTCTGGCTCCTCAAAACCTCGCCGATCCAGGTCGCGCAGTGGGGCGTCTTCGTGACGACACCAACGATCACGAGAGACGCGGCGTCCGTAGATGTCGGGGTAACGCTCGACAACAAGACGGCCGCGCGCGCCGAGGTGAAAGTGGGCGTGAAATTGTTCGCTGCGGATGCCTACGGCAAACCTGTCGGTGATGCGGTTGTTTCTGGCGAAGAGCGTCAGGTTCGAGTCGAGCCTGCGCGTCAGGCGAATGTCTCGCACACGCTCAGGGTGGCGTCGCCGAAGCTCTGGGGATTGAAGGAGCGCAATCGCTACGTCGCGGAAACGACCGTGTCGCATGAGGGCAAAGTCGTGGACCGCGTGCTCACGCCTTTCGGCATCCGCAGCATCGAGCACACGGCGGATGACGGTTTCCTCCTCAACGGCGAACGCGTGCAGCTCTACGGCGTGTGCAATCACCACGATCTCGGAGCGCTCGGCGCGGCGATCAACACACGCGCGCTCGAACGCCAGCTGGAGATTCTCCGCGAGATGGGCGGCAACGCGATCCGCACATCGCACAACCCTCCCGCGCCCGAGCTGCTCGAGCTTTGCGATCGCATGGGCTTCCTCGTGATGGACGAGCCGTTCGATTGCTGGGCGATGGGCAAGAAGCGCGACGACTACGGTCGCGTTTTTCACGACTGGCACGAGAAGGATCTGCGTGCGATGATGCGTCGCGACCGCAATCACCCGAGCGTGATTCAGTGGAGCATTGGCAACGAAGTGCGCGAACAGTTCGAGCCCGATGGCTGGAAACTCGCCGCGCATCTTGCGGCGATCGTTCGCGAAGAAGACAGCTCCCGTCCGGTCGTCGGTGGCTTCAACAACATCCAGTCCGGCTTCAACGGCTTCCAGCGCGTCGTCGATGTGGTCGGCTATAATTACAAGCCGAGCGAGTACGCGCCGCTGCGCAAACGTCACCCGCACGTGATGCAGATGGGCGCTGAAACCGCGTCCACGCTCAGCACGCGCGGTGAGTATTTCTTCCCGATCTCTGACGATAAACTTGAAGGCCGCTCGGATTTCCAGATGAGCAGCCACGATCTCTCCGCGGCACGCTGGGCGCACACGCCCGACACCGAATGGCGCGGACTCGACGAGAATCCTTTCGTCATGGGCGAGTTCGTGTGGACGGGTTTCGATTACCTTGGCGAGCCGACGCCGTACAACGCGGATGCGACCAACTTGATGAACTACGCGAATCCGGTGGATCGCGAACGCGCCGCGAAGGAACTGGCTGAGCTTGGAAAGATTCTGGTGCCGTCTCGCAGCTCATACTTCGGCATCATCGACATCGCGGGTTTCCCGAAGGATCGCTATTACCTCTATCAGGCACGCTGGCGTCCGGAGTTGAAGATGGCGTACATTCTCCCGCATTGGAACTGGCCGGACAGGGTTGGCGAAATCACTCCGGTCTTCGTGTACTCGTCGGGTGACGAGGCGGAGTTGTTCCTCAACGGAAAATCCCAAGGCCGTCGCAAACGCGGTGCCCTGGAATATCGCTTCCGTTGGAACGAGGTAAAGTATGAGCCAGGTGAACTCAAAGTCGTCGTCTATAAAAACGGTGCCGTCTGGGCCGAGAACGTGAAGCGCACGACGGGCGCTGCGGCTAAGCTCACGCTCACGCCTGATCGCGCAACGCTGCGCGCCGATGGGCAGGATCTGTCGTTCGTGACGGTCACGGTTGCCGACAAAGACGGCTTGATGATCCCGCGCGCGAAGAACGCGTTGAAGTTCACGCTCACGGGTCCGGGAGAAATCCTCGCGACCGACAACGGCGATCCGACGAGCTTCGAGTCGTTCCAGTCGCCTGAGCGCAAGGCCTTCAATGGACTGGCGCTTGTGATCGTGCGCACGAAAGCGGGCGAAGCGGGAGCGATCACTCTCAAGGCGACGGGCGAAGGACTGGCTCCAGCTGAAGTCGCGCTGAAGAGCGAGTAAGCGGGAATATCTATGCGAACGAAGCGCGTCGTTTGGCGCGCTTCGTTCGGGGGTGGGAGTAACGAGACTTCGGAGACGACGGCTTTAGCGGGCGAGCTCGAGTTTGGAATTGGTTACGGCTGTGGTAGTGAGGGCGTCGCCGGTTTTGTTTTCGATGCGGACGTTTTCGAAGACGATCTTGTCGCTGTTGGCGATGTCGGCGCCTTTGCCCCCGGCGAGGGTGACGTTGCGGAAGGTGAGGTTGTTGATGGGCATCTCGGGGAGACCGCGGAGGACGAGCGTGCCGGAGCCGTCGCGGGCGGTGATGTCTTCGAAGAGCATGTTGCGGAATTGCGGCGTGCCTTCGTCGACGGCGGGCGCGGTGGGCTGGGGCTGGCCCTGGACCCAGTAGAAGAAATTGAAATCGATGGCGTTGCCCTCGATGTGAGTCATGCGGATGCCGCGCATGTGGATATTTTCGACGAGGCCGCCGCGGCCGCGGGAGGTTTTGAAGCGGAGGCCGAGCGCGGTGCCGATGAAGGTGCAGTTTTGCACGAGGATGTTGCGGACGCCGCCGGACATCTCGCTGCCGATGGTGAAGCCGCCGTGGCCTTCGTACACTACGCAGTCTTCGACGAGCACGTCCTCGGTGGGAACGCCGATGCGGCGGCCGGATTCGTTGATGCCGGACTTGATGCAGATGCCGTCGTCGCCCGTGTCGACGATGCAGCCCTTGATGTGCACGCGGCGGCACGAATCGATGTCCATCGCGTCGGAGTTTTGCGCCCAGCGGTTGTTGAAGATTTTCACGTCGCGGATGGCGAGGTCTTCGCAGAGCCAGGGGTGGAGCGTCCAGTTGGGGGCGTTGCGGACGGTGACGCCTTCGATGAGGACGCGTTTGCAGTCGAGCAGGCGGACCATGCGGGGGCGGAGGAAGATTTGGTAAGGCGCGTAGTCGGCGATTTCGATGGAGCCTTTCTTTTCGAGCGTGGCGATGGCGGCTCCGCCTTCGAGCGCGGCCTGGCTGGGCCACCATTCGTTTTTCTTGTCGTTGAGGACGCCGCCGGACTTCACGAGGGCGTTCCAGGCGCCTTCGGTCATCTTGGCTTTTTTCACGAGACGCCAGGCATCGCCGCCGCCGTCGATCACGCCGGAGCCGGTGATGGCAATGTCTTCGAGGTTGTCGCCGGAAAGTGGCGACGTGGAGTCGACGAAGGTTTCGCTGCGGGCTTTGAAGTGTCGGAGCGGGTAGAGCGTGGTGTCGCGGGAGAACTGGACGAGCGCGCCGGCCTCGAGGTGGAGATTGATGCGGCTCTTGAGTGCGATCGGGCCGGTGTGCCAGATGCCGGGCGGGACGAAGAGGGTGCCGCCGCCTTTCTCGGAGAGCGCGGCGATGGCGCGGGCGAAGGCGTCAGTGTTGAGCGTGATGCCGTCGGGTTTGCCACCGAAGTCGGCGAGGCTGACGCGGGTGGAGGGGATTTTGGGCGCGGCGGGGGCGATGGGGGAGACGGGCTTGGTGAGCGCGGCGTGAAGCGGCGCGGCGCTGAGGAAGGCGAGTGCGAGGAAAACGGAGAAGAGGCGCGGCATGGTAGGAACGAGAGAGATGGAGTGAGTTGAGTCGGAGAGATCGCGGAAACGCGGAAGAGCGGAGGCGCGGAGAGACGGAATTTTTGGACAGGATTAAGAGGATTAACAGGATTCGGATGGAGGACGAAGCACGTGCGAGTAGGGGTTAGCGGCCGTTCCACGTGGTGGAGGTGTCTTTGCTGAGCGTGAGTTCTTTAATAGTCCCGGCGTGGCGGAGTTTGACTGGATTGCCGAGAAGTGAGCGGACGGTGGCGGAGGTGAGCTTGCCGTCTTTCCAGGCGATATCGACTTCGAAGCCGCCGCGGGCGCGGAGGCCTTTGACGGAGCCGGTGGGCCAGGCGGCGGGGAGTGCGGGCAGCAGATCGATGAAGCCGTCGCGGTGGGATTGGAGGAGCATCTCGGCGATGCCTGAGGTCGTGCCGAAGTTGCCGTCGATCTGGAAAGGCGGGTGGGCGTCGAAGAGGTTCGGATACGCGCCGCCGCCTTGCGTGCCGCCCTTGGGTGGAGTCAGCAGGAGGACGAGGACTTGGTGGGCGGTGTCGCCGTCGAGTGCGCGGGCCCAGAGGTTGACGCGCCAGGCCATGCCCCAGCCGGTGCTTTGGAGGCCGCGGCCATCGAGGGATTTTTTGGCGGCGGCGAAGAGCTCGGGCGTTTCGGGAGTGATCAGCGCGGACGGATAAAGCGGGTAGAGATGCGAGGTGTGGCGGTGGTTGTTTTTCTCACGGTCGCGGTCGTCGAGCCATTCCTGAAGCTGGCCGTATCTTCCAATCTGGAAGGGTGCGAGCTTGGCGGACGTGGCGAGGACTTGGGCGCGGAACTCGGGATCGAGTCCGAGGATTTCGGAGGACTTGGCGGCTTGGTTGAAGACGTCGCGGACGATGCCGAGATCCATCGTCGGGCCGGGAACGGTACCTTCGTGTTCGGGCGAGTGGGACGGATTGGTGACGAGCCAGCCGGTTTTTGGCTGTGGGACGAGCGTGTCGATGAAGAACTCGGCGGCGCCTTTGAAGATCGGATACACGTCGGCGAGGAATTTTTTGTCGCCGGTGAAGAGGTAGTGTTCCCAGAGGTGCGTAGAGAGCCACGCGCCGCCGGTCGGCCACACGCCGGTGCCTGCGGAATCGACGGGAGCGGTGGCGCGCCAGAGGTCGGTGTTGTGGTGGGTGACCCAGCCGCGGGCCTGATACATGACCTTGGCGGTGTGCGCTCCGGTGACGGAGATGTCGCGGATGAGTTGGAAGAGGGGCTCGGCGGTTTCGGAGAGATTGGTGACCTCGGCGGGCCAGTAATTCATCTCGGTGTTGATATTGATCGTGTACTTGCCGCCCCAGGCGGCGGTGAGGGCGTCGTTCCACATGCCCTGGAGATTCGCGGGTTGGTTGCCGGGGCGGGAGCAGGCGATGAGGAGGTAGCGGCCGTATTGAAACTGGAGCGCGGGCAACGCGGGGTCGTTGGCGCCGGTGAATTTTTTGATGCGTTCGTCGGTCGGCAGAGCGGAGTCGGCGGTGCGGCCGAGGTCGAGCGAGACGCGGCGGAAGAGCGATTGGTGGTCGGCGATATGGCGTGCGCGGAGATCGGCGTAGGATTGTGTTTCGGCGCCGGAGAGATCGCGCGTGGCACGAGCGACGGGATCGGCGGAGAGGTCTTGGTAGTTGATGAAGTTGGTACCGCTGGAGGCGAGGAGTGTGACGGAGTTGGCGGCGGTGACGGTGATTTTGCCATCGGCGACTTTGACGGAGCCGCCGTCGTTGAGCGCACGGAGAAGGCCTTTGAAGCGGATGGCGCCGGGCTTGCTGTTCCACTCACTGCCCTGGCCGGAGAGCGTGAGCAGGTTGTTTTCGACGGCGACGACGGCGTCGGGGAAGGGCGTGGCCCATGTGGCGGAGAAATTGAGGCTGCCGGGTTTGTCGGCGGTGAGGCGGATGGCGACGACCTGGTCGGGTGCGCTGGAGAACACCTCGCGCGTATAGGTGACGCTGCCGCGGGTGAAGGTTGTTGTTGCGACGGCGGAATCGAGATCGAGCGAGCGGCGGTAGTTAGTGACGGCGCGGTCTTTCTCGTCGGCGAAGTCGATCATCACGGAACCCAGTGTCTGGTATTGAACCATTCGAGATGGGAGACCGAGGGCGTGTTTGGTGAGGAGGGCTTCGGTTTCTTCGCGTTTGCCGGCGAAAACGAGTTCGCGGGCTTTGCGGATGGCGTCGGGGGCTTCGGGGTTGGCGGGATCGTAGGGCGCGCCGGACCAGATGGTGTCGTCGTTGAGCTGGATGCGTTCGCGTTCGATGCCGCCATAAACCATCGCGCCGAGTCGGCCATTGCCGAGCGGGAGAGCCTCGACCCATTCGCGGGCGGGGCGGCGGTACCAGAGATTCAGGTCACCGGCGGGGGCTTGGGCGGTGGAGGCGGTGAGGGCGGGTGGAGCGACGAGCGTGAAGAGATTGTCGCGGGAGGGGATGCGATTAGTGGCGGCGGACGGGAAATCCCAGGCGGCGGCGAGGCCGGTGGCGGGTGTGGTGCCGTTGAAGGCTTGGGCGACTTCGTCGTCGGTCAGGACGCGGCGGTAAACGGCGAGCGAGTGGATTTTTCCCTGGAAGCGGTTGTTGCCGTCCTGGTCGGCGCCGACGCGGAGGGGCATGCCCTCGGTGGGGGCGAGGACTTTGTCTTTGGTCGGAGTGAAGGCGGCGACGCGTTTGCCGTTGATGTAGAGCGCGGCGACTTTGTCGGGAGAACTGAAGACGCCGACGACGTGCGTGGGGCGATCGGTGGGCAGCGGTTCGGGTGAGGTGCAGACGAGTGGGGCGGACGTGTGGTATTCGATTTTTCCCTGCGCGCCCATGCGGAGGCTGGGGCCGAGCAAGGTGGCGGGGCCGAAGAGATCGATGACGAAGGCACCGGCGGGGTTGTCGGCGGCGGGGGTGAGCCAGAGTTCGATGGATTGGGCGCGGGCGAAGCGGAGTTCGGTCGTGCTGATTTCGTAGAAGGGCGTATCGTCGCCGAAGCGGAGGCCGGGGGTGGTGGTAACGGCGGCGTGGGTGGATGCGAACAGGAGGGAGGCGAGGAAGGCTAAGAGCGGGAGACGTCGCATGGCGGTAGACGCGAATTTTTTAGACAGGATTACGGGATTAACAGGATTCGGCAGAGAGGCCTCTCCGGGAGCAGTACCAGGATCTTATTGGGTGGGATTCCATGAGTCGGTGCCGCCGAGGATGTTTTCGAGGGTGTAGGCGGCGGCTTCGGTGTCGGTGAGTTGTTTCGACCACGAGACACGGGCTGCTGGATTGGCACCGGGGCCGGTGGATTTGTATTCGGCGTAGCGGGCGGTCTTTTCGTTGTCGGCGCGGCCCCAGTTATTCCAGCCGGTAGGGGCGATGTGGTCGCCCATCTCGCATTCGATGAAGGCGACCGCGCCGTATGGCCGCCATGGACGGCCGAGGGTGGCGAGGGGACGGGATTTTTTCGCGGGATCGGCGGGCTCCCAGGGTGTGTCGTCGCCAGTGAGGCGGCAGCGAAGGAAAACGTAGCCGAAGGGTTTTTCCTGGGGGGGGCTGGCGGCGGTGACGTGGCCGCCTGCCTTGCTGCGGAGTTCGCAGTTTTCGAAGACGGCGGTGGCGCCTCCGAAGATGAAATCGACGCGGCCTTCGATGTAACAGTCGCGGAAATACTGGCGGCCGTTGTTCGCCATCAGCGTGTCCTGCCAGCCGAGGAGGCGGCAGTTGCGGACTACGGCGCGGTCACCGTCGAGGCGGAGGGCGAGGGCCTGGCCGCGGTCACCGGCGATGTTTTCGATGGTGAGGTTGGTGGCGGAGAAGTCGTCGCCTTGGGCGATGAGCGTGATGCCTTCGTTTTTTTCGAGGCGGCGCTCTTTCAGCGTTTCGTAGACGTTGAGATGGAAGCTGAGGACGGTGGTGTTTGCGTCTTCGCCGACGAGGTGGATGAAGCGTTTGGACTTCGGGATGAGCGTCTGCTGCCAGCGGTAGCGGCCGGGTTTGATGAGGATGACGTAGGGCTTCTCGGCGTTGTCAGGGGAGGCGTCGATCGCGGCTTGGAGGGTTTTGAATTGGGCGTCCTTGGCGGGGGAGACGACGGCGTCGTAGGTGGCGGGGATCGGGAGTGACGGGAGCGTGGGGACGGAGGACGGCTCGGCGGAGATTGCGGCGGGGGTGATGGCGAGTAGTGAGAGCGCAATGAAGGCGAAGGGCGGAATGCGTGACATGGGGAGACGGAGGGATCGCGGAAGGGCGGAGGCGCGGAGGCCCGAATTTTTGGACAGGATTAAGAGGATTAACAGGATTTGGAGGGAGGACGGAGCGCGTGCGAGCACGCTGGCCTACGGGGTGATGCGGAGCTCGGTTTTTTGGAGGGGTTTGTCGGAGGAGGAGCTGGCAGCGAGGGACCAGGTGATGGGATCGGTGACGTAGCGGCTCGTGGATTCGTCCCAGCGGCGGAGGCGCTGGAGGGGGATTTCGATGGCGACGGTTTTGGTTTCGCCTGCCTTGAAATGAACGCGGGAGAAGCCGATGAGCTGACGCAGCGGCATGGATACGGGAGGATTTTGGGCGGTGGCGTAGAGTTGGATGACTTCGTCGCCGTCGCGCTGGCCGGTGTTTTTCACGGTGACGCGGGCGGTGATGGTTTCGGTGGCTTTGGCGATCGATTTGGAGAGCGCGATTTTTTCGTAGGAGAAAGTCGTGTAGCTCAGGCCGTGGCCGAAGGCGTAGAGGGGCTTGCCCTTGAAGTGGAGGTAGGTGCGGTTGGCGAAGCTGTAGTCTTCGAACGGAGGTAGATCGCTGTCGTCGCGGTAGAAGGTGAGCGGGAGGCGTCCAGCGGGGTTGTAGTCGCCGAGGATCGCGTCGGCCACGGCGTCGCCGCCGCGCTGGCCGTAGTACCAGGCTTCGAGGATGGCGTTGGGTTTGGCGGTGTCGAAGGAGAGCGGGCTGCCGTTGCAGAGGACGACGATGAAGGGTTTACCGAGGGCGGCTACGGCGTCGATGAGGTCGCGCTGGGATTTCGGGAGGAGGATGCTGGTGCGATCGCCGCCGGTGAAACCCTCGACGTTGACCTTCATCTCTTCGCCTTCGAGGGCGGGCGTGATGCCGAGCGTGAGGATGATGTGATCGGCGGCGCGGGCTTGCGCGAGGGCTTCGTCGAGTCCGCCGGGCGGGCGCCAGCCGAACTGGATGCGGCCGATCTGCGTGCCGGGGCGCTGCGTGTATTCGAGGCGGACTTTGTAAGCGCGGCCGGCTTCGAGCGTGAGCTTGGTGTTGGCGACGCGTTCGACGGCGGCGTTGTGAACGGATTTGGAATGCACGGGATCTCCGGCGACGGGCTTGTCGTCGATGAAGAGTTGGGCTGCGCCGATGTAGCTGATGCCGAGATCGTGTTCGCCGGATTTGGTAGGAACGAGGACGCCGGACCAGCGGAGGTTTACGTTTTCGACGGGGAGGCCGGGGACGGGTTGGGCGGGGTTCCAGTAGAAATCGATCTGGGCGTCGGTGCGTTTGTCGGCGGGCGAGGAAGTGAAATCGTTTTTGGCGAAGAGCTCGCGGGTGAGGCCGGTCGTGGCGCGTTGGTCGTCGGAGAAGAGGACGTTGTCAGCGAAAGGGCGGCCGCCTTCGCGGAAGCCGGTGACGAGCGGGACGGCGGGGTCGTAGGTGACTTTGATGCCAACGGACTCGAAGCGTGTGCGGAGGGCTTTGGCGAGCGTGACGGGTTTCGAGGGCGTGCCGGCGTAGTTGCCGAGGAGCGCGAGGTAGTCGTCGCCGGTGGGGCCGAGGATGGCGACGTGTTTGAGTTTCTTGGCGTCCCACGGGAGCGAGCCGTCGTTTTTGAGAAGAACGAGACTCTGACGCGCGGCTTCGAGAGCGAGGCGGTCGTGGGCGGGCGTGTCGTTGGCGGAGAGCGGTATCCGGGCGTAGGGTACGCGTTCGGCGGGGTCGAACATGCCGAGGCGGAAGCGGAGCGTGTAGAGGCGGCGGAGGGCGTTATCGACGTCGGCTTCGGTGAGGAGGCCGCGGTTGATGGCTTCGGGGATGTGTTTGAAGGTGCTGTCGGAGCAGAGCTCGTTGCCAGCCTTGATGGCGGCGGCGATGGCCTCGGCGCCGGTCTTCACGAATTTGTGGCCGCGCTCGTTGAACATGTCGTTCACGGTGCCGACGTCGCCGACCACGGCGCCGTCGAAGCCCCATTCGGTGCGGAGGATGTCGGTGAGCAGTTCGCGGTGGCCGGGAGCGGGGATGCCGTTGACGGCGTTGTACGCGCTCATGACGGAGGTGGCGGCGGCTTCGCGGATGCCCATCTCAAAGGGCGGGAGTTCGATCTCGCGGAGATCGCGCGGCGAGATGACGGCGTTGAAATGGTGGCGGGGCGTTTCGGGTCCGCTGTGGACGGCGTAGTGTTTGAGCGTGGCGACCGTCTTGAGGTAGCGCGGGTCGCTGCCTTGGAGGCCGCGCGTGAAGGCGACGCCGAGGACGCCGGAGAGGAGCGGGTCTTCGCCGTAGGTTTCCTGGCCGCGGCCCCAGCGTGGATCGCGGAAGATATTAATGTTGGGCGACCAGATGGTGATGCCTTCGTAGATCTTGGTGTCGCCGTTACCGGTGCGGAGGGTCTCGTGGTATTTGGCGCGGGCTTCGGTGGAGATGACGTCGGCGATTTCCTGGTGGAGCGTGGGATTCCAGGTGGCGGCGAGGCCGATGGCCTGCGGGAAAACAGTGGCGATGCCGTTACGGGCGACGCCGTGGAGGCCTTCGTTCCACCAGTGGTAGGACGGAATGCCGAGGCGTGGGATGGCGGTGTTTTCCATGCCGATCTGGGAGACTTTTTCCTCAAGGGTGAGATGGGAGATGAGGTCGTCGACGCGCTCGGCGAGCGGGAGGTCGGGGTTGCGGAATTTTTCGGGGAAGGCGGCTGTGGCGGAAGATGAAGCCGGGGCGGAAGGCGCGGCGGGCGGCTGGGCGTGGGCGGCGAGAAGCGCGGAAGCGGCGAGGGCGGCGGAAAGGACGAGGCGGGTAAGTTTCATGGGGGGGACGCGAATCGTGCAAAGTCAGCGGCTGGCCGAAGTGACAGCTAGGGGCAGCCGGAGGGAGAGACGTTTGCGCTATCCGATGGATGCGCGAATGGTGGGATGCGCGCTTTGTTGCGCAGCGAAGGACGGGCGAAAGAGATCGCGGAAGCGCGGAAGGGCGGAAACGCGGAAAAAACGAGCCGAGGCGGAACGGCGTCGCGCGAGCGCGAGCGTTACGGGCGGAGGAGGCGCAGGTCGTAGATGCTGGCGGTGCGGGATTTTTCGGCGGCGCGGAATTTGACCGTGAGCGTGCGGGCGTCAGAGGCGAGGGTTTCGCGGATCAGGTCGGCGGGGATGGGGTAGGCGACGTCGGTGAAGCGGTCGTGCTGGTGGCCGTCGAGGGAGACGGTGGCGATGACGCGGTCGTTGACGACGATGTCGAAGTGGCGGCCGCGTTCGGCGGCGAAGTAGGTGACGCGGAGTTCCAGCGTGGTGTCGGCTGTGAAGCCGGGAACGGCGGTGACGGTGGAGTCGGAGGAGGAGCGGGGGCGTGAAACGAGAGCGGACGCGGCGGGGATTTTGAGTTGGTAGCTGAACCACTTGCTTGCGTCGCGCCAGCGGCGGCCGAGGTGGGAGCCGGTGTTGGTGGCTTCGCCGGCGAAGGCGTGTTCGACTTCGGGTTGTTGTTCGCCGGGGATGACGCGGTCGAGGGTTCGGGTTTCGAGTTCGTTGCGGGCTTTTTCTTCGGCGGCGAGTTGGGCGGTGAGTTCAGTGTAGCGTTCGGGGGTGGCGACGCGGAAGTAGGTAAGGTAGCGGGCGTCGTGTATTCGGGAGAAGGGCACGAGCTGGAGGTCGCGGTAGTTGTCGGGCCGGAGGAGTTCGCGGGCGGTGAAGGTGAGGGACTTGCCGGGAACGGGCGTGATTTTTGAGGCGAAGGTTTTTTCGTTGCCGACGAGTGTGGGGGCGGAGTCGAGCGGGAGGTAAGGTCCGGGGGCGACGTGGCCCATGCGGCTGTCGTCGGCGCGGAGACCGTCGAGAGACTCAGTGCCGGTTTTGGCGGCTAGGACGATGGGGCCGTGGAGGATGGCGGCGTAGTCGGAGCCGTCGGGGAGGCGTTCGAGAGTAGTGCGCATTGGCAGGATAATTTCTACGCGATCACCATCGTGCCACTCACGGGTGATTTCTGAATAGGACTGAGAGTAGAATCCGAAGGAAGTGGGCCGTTTTAGGTCGCCCATGCTAACGCTGAAGTCCTTTCGGTCTGCCCATGCGGGTATGCGGATGCGCAGCGAAAATCGGGTAGGCTTTTTAACACGGACGGTGAGAGTCGAGCGGCCTTCGTCGGGAAATTTTGTTTCCTGGGTCACTGTGACGCCCTTTGATTTCCAGTTGAGGCTTGAAGCGATGAAGAGGTTTACGAAGAGCGCCTCGCCTTGATGGGCGTAGATGAAGTGGGCGTATTTGCCGTGGCTTTCGAGGCCGGAGCCGACGCAGCACCAGAAGGAGGTCTCGGGCTGCGAGTAGACGCGGTAGTGGCGCGGGCGCATCGGCGTGAAGTAGACGAAGCCGCCGTGCTGCGGGTGTTGGGATGAGAGGATATGGTTGAAGAGGGCGCGTTCGTAGTAGTCGGCGTAGCGGGCGAGGGGATCGAGGCGGAAGAGTTGTTCGGAGAGGCGGAGGAGGTTGTAGGTGTTGCAGGTCTCGGGGCCTTCGCGCGACTCGATCATCGAGGAGAAATCGTCGGACGGGTGGAAGTGTTCGCGGACGCTGTCGCCGCCGATGGCGACGCTGCGGCGGGTGACGACGGTGTCCCAGAAGAAGCGGGAGGCATCGAGCCAAGCGGTGTCGTTATCCAGTTCGCCGATACGGGCGAAGCCGATGGCTTTGGGGATCTGGGTGTTGGCGTGGAGGCCGGTGAGTTTGTCCTCGTGGCGGAGGAGAGGGTCGAGGATTTCGCGGTGGGAGAAGCGGCGGGCGAGTTTCAGGTATTTCGTGTCGCCGGTGATGGCGGCGACGTCGGCGAGGACTTCGTTCATGCCGCCGTGTTCGCAGCGGAGCATGGTCTGGATCTGGTCGTCGGTGAGCGTGGTGAAGAGGGCGTCGCACCAATCGGAGAGGCGGATGAGGACGTCGCGGGCTTGTTCGTTTTTGGTGATGAGCCAGGCTTCGCGGAGGCCGGCGAAGAGTTTGTGGAGGTTGTACCAGGGAACCCAGCGGCCGTTGATGGAGAAGTTGGTGGCGTCGATTTTGCCGGCGCGGATTTCGTCCCAGAATTTTTTGCCGTCGGGAACGGCGCCTACGTAGCCATCGCCGGAGGCGGCCTGGCAGGCGGCGAACTCGGCGATCATGTAGTCGAGGCGGCGGCGGAGCTCGGTGTCGCCGGTGTCGGCGACCATTTGGGCGAGGGCGGTGACGACGTGGCCGGCGGTGTGGCCGTCGAGGCCGGTGCTTTCCCAGTTGGGGTATTTGGGGGCTTTGGGCTCGAGGCCGACGGAGGTGCGGAAAGGGGCGAGGAGACGGTCGGGGTCGAGGGCGAGGAGGTAGGCGCGGTTGAGGTCCTGCGCGTGTTTGAAAGGGCCGTCGAGGAGGCGGACGTCAGTGAGCGGGAAAAATTCGAGAGGTTTTCCGGTGTGTTGTTGCGAGAGATCGACGGACGTGGCGCGGGTGGGGGAAGGAAGGAGAGTGAGTGCGAATGCGGTGAGGGCGGCGAAGGTGGCGGCGCGGCGGGGTGAGCGGCGGGTGTGGGGCATGAGGGGAGGGAAAGTGGGCGGGAGGGTTTCTCGATGTTGGCGCTGCTTGACGGTCGTGTGGCGCGGTGAGGGGCTGGACTGTAAGGGAGGAAAGTGTGGAAGCGAGCGTTGCGCCGGGGACGGCGGAGGGTTCTGTGGGCGGACATCGTTGTGAAAATGTTCTACCCCGTGATTCGTGTCGTTGTGTGTGTGGCTGCGTTGATGTTTTGCGCGCGTGCGCAGGCGGAGACAGACGCTTTGCGTTGGAATAATCCTTTGGTGGAGCAGCGGGCTGATCCGCATGTGACTCTGGTGGATGGGCAATACCTGATGATCGCGACAGTGCCGGAGTATGATCGCATCGAGCTGCGGAAAGCGGCGACGCTCGATGGGCTCGGCAAGGCGGAGGAAAAGACGATCTGGAAGAAACACGCGAGCGGGCCGATGAGCGCGCACATCTGGGCGCCGGAGCTGCATCGCATCGGAGGGAAGTGGTACATCTATTTCGCGGCGGGGCGGGCGGAGAAGATTTGGGACATTCGCATCTATGTTTTGGAAAATGCGTCGGCAGATCCTTTCGCAGGCGAGTGGGTGGAGAAGGGGCAGATCAAGACGCAGTTCGAGACGTTCTCGCTGGATGCGACGACGTTTGAGCATCGCGGGACGCGTTACCTCGTGTGGACGGATCGCGATCCGAAGATCAAGGGGACGAACATCTATCTCGCGAAGATGGACACGCCGTGGTCGCTGACGGGACCGCAGGTGTTGATCTCGAAACCGGAGCTGCCGTGGGAGCAGATCCGGCATTGGGTGAATGAGGGGCCGGCGGTGTTGATGCGGAACGGGAAGATTTTCGTGACGTACTCGGCGAGCGGGACGGGGGCGGAGTATTGTCTGGGGCTGCTGACGGCGGAGGAAGGCGCGGATTTATTGGATGCGAAGTCGTGGAAGAAGGCGCAGTCGCCGGTGTTTGTGGCAAACGACGCGACGAGCCAGTTTGGGCCGGGGCATAACAGCTTCACGACGTCGGTGGACGGGAAGACGGACATTTTGGTCTATCATGCGCGGAACTATCGGGAGATCGGTGGCGATCCGTTGAAGAATCCGGACCGGCACACGCGGGCGCAGGTGGTGCGCTGGAAGGCGGATGGATCGCCGGATTTTGGCGTGCCGGTTCCGGATGGGGCGTACGATGCGGCGACGGAGAAAACGGTTGTTGGGAAGCTGACGGCGAACGCGAAGCCGCGCGGGAAGGTGGCGGCGAAGCCGGTGTTTCGGGATCGTGTGCATGACGGCGCGGCGGACCCGGTTGTTATCTGGAATCGTGCGGAGAAAAAGTGGTTCATGTTTTATACGAACCGGCGGGCGAATGTGTCGGCGCTGGATGGCGTGACGTGGGTTCACGGGACGAAGATCGGGATCGCGGAGTCGGTCGATGATGGGGCGACGTGGACCTATCGCGGGACGGCGAACATCCCGCATGGGGGCGAGGGGATGACGCATTGGGCTCCGGAGGTGATTGAGGCGGGCGGGAAGTATCACATGTACCTGACGTTCGTGCCGGGGATTTTCACGGACTGGAAACACCCGAGGGACATCGTGCATCTCACGAGCAAGAATCTGGTGGATTGGGAGTATCGCTCCACGTTGAAGCTGGCGTCGGATCGCGTGATCGATGCGTGTGTGATCGCGCTGCCGGAAGGCGGCTGGCGGATGTGGTACAACAACGAGCGCGACGGGAAATCGATCTACTACGCGGACAGCGCGGATCTGGAAAACTGGACGGACAAAGGAAAGGCGGTGGGCGATCAGGCGGGCGAGGGGCCGAAGGTGTTTCGGTGGCGCGGGGCGTATTGGATGATCACGGACGTGTGGCGCGGGCTGGGGGTTTACCGCTCGGACGATTTGGTCAATTGGGCGCGGCAGGGCGGCGATAATCTTCTCCAACATCCGGGCAAGGGTGAGGATGACGGTGTGAAGGGCGGGCATGCCGACGTCGTGATCAGTGCGGACCGGGCGTACCTTTTCTACTTCACGCATCCGGATCGGAAACCGGAGCGCTCGAACACCGATGGAATCGGGCCGCGGCGGAGTTCGCTGCAAGTTGTAGAGCTTTTCGAGAAGGACGGTGTGCTGAGCTGCGATCGCGATCTGCCGACGTACGTGGAGTTGTTGTCGATAAATCCGAACAAGTGAGCGGGCGGCGCTGCGAGAAGCACGCAGGTTGGTTGTCCCGCTACAGCCGTTCAGGGAAGACGAGGGCTCTTGCATGCAGGGTGAGTTCCGGGGCGAGCGTGGACGACACGGAGGTCGTCCCTCCACAGCCGGACATGACTTCATCTGGACGGCTCCAGGCGGACCGGGCGTGGGCGGTGCGTTTACTGTCAACATGACAAATCCAGGCTCTGGCGTCAGCGCAGGCTCGTCGGGGCGCAACCAATCGGGTCTTCGTTCGTCTCCGCACTGCGCCATGCACTCTCTTACCCCACGGTTTCTTGCTGCGGCGCTGATGGGCGCTGCGTTCACGATTTCGTCGCAGGCCCAGCCTGCGGCTCAGGCAACGCCAGCGGTGGAGTCGCGGCCTGACGCGCAGACGTTGTCAGCGATCAACGCGGGGCGGAATCCGCCGGCGTATCCGGTTCCTTATGCGCCGGCGTCGGTCGCGGAGATCGCGGAGGTTTTGAATCGCGTTCATGGTTATCTGGCGGCGGTGACGCCGGCGAAGTTGGTGGATCGGGCGACGCAGGCGGAGATCACGGATTTTTCGAAACCGCTGACGAACGCGGTGGTGGCGCGGGGGGATTTTCAGCTGACGAGCTACGAGTGGGGCGTGACGTACTCAGGCATGTGGCTGGCGGCGGAGGTGACGGGGGAGGCGAAGTACCGGGAGTATGTGGCGGAGCGTTTTAAGTTTATCGCGGAAAAGGCGCCGTTGTTTGCGGCGGCGGTGGCGAATCTGCCGGAGGTGGCGGTGGGGGCGCGGGCTCCGGAGGCTTGGCGGACGCCGTTCCGGCAGGTGAATGCGCCGCACTCGCTCGATGACTCTGGCGCGATGGCGGCGGCGATGATCAAGGCCGCGCGCGGGGGCGTGCAGGCGGAGGCGTTGAGGCCTATGATCGAGCGTTATCTGAACTGGATTTCGACCCAGCAGTTTCGTCTGCCGGACGGAACGCTGGCGCGGAATCGTCCGCTGGAGAATTCACTGTGGCTGGACGATCTCTACATGAGCGTGCCGGCGCTGGCGCAGATGGGCGCGCTGACGGGGGACGGGAAGTATTTCGACGATGCGGTGAAGCAGATCGTGCAGTTTTCGGAGCGGATGTTTGTCGGGGAAAAGGGGCTCTACATGCACGGGTGGATTGGCGGGATGGAGCCGCATCCGGTGTTTCACTGGGGGCGGGCGAATGGGTGGGCGATCCTGGCGATGACGGAGCTGTTGAATGTGCTGCCGGTTGAACATCCGGGGCGGGAGAAGGTGCTGACGATTTACCGGGCGCATGTGCGCGGGATCGCAGCGACGCAGGGCGGGGCGGGGTTGTGGCATCAGTTGATGGACCGGACGGATTCTTATCTGGAGACGTCGGCGACGGCGATTTTTACCTACTGCATCGCGCGGGGGATCAACGAAGGCTGGCTCGATGCGCACGCATATACGCCGATGGTTTCGCTGGGATGGAATGCGGTTGCGAAGCAGGTGAATGCGAAGGGGCAGGTGGAGAATGTGTGCGTGGGGACGGGGATGGGGTTCGACCCGGCGTTTTATTATTACCGTCCGGTCAGCGTGTACGCGGCGCATGGGTACGGGCCGGTGTTGCTGGCGGGCGCGGAGATGATCGCGTTGCGGAAGGGCAAAGGAGCACAGGCGCTGGTGAGCGATGGGGCGGTGCAGAAGGAGCCGGCGAAGTCGCGGCATTGAGGGTGCGATGACGACGCGACGGAAAACGGAGTCGGAATTTTGGACAGGATTAAGAAGATTAACGGGATTATGAAGAACGCTCGAAGGACTTGGATGGCTGGTGTGGTCGTGTGGGTTGTTGTGTGCGCGCGTGTGCTCGCGGCGGATTGGGTGAGCGAGACGGCGACGGTGGGGAGTTTCGCGCTGGCGGGCGAGGGGCGGGCGGCGGTGGTTGTGGTGGCGGAGGGAGAGTTTCAGGCAGTGGCGCTGGCGGTGGCGGATTTTGCGGCGGATGTGGAGCGCGTGAGCGGTGTGAAGCCGGCGGTGAAGACGGTGAGCGCGGGGAAGGTGGACGCGGCCGAAGCGGCGGCGCTGACGAAGGCGGGTGGCGGGATGGTGTTGGTCGGGACGTTGGGGAAAAATCCGTGGATCGATGCGTTGGTAGCGGAGGGGAAGTTGGAGGTGTCGAAGGTGCGCGGGCATTGGGAGACGTTTTTGATCGCGACGGTGGAGAAGCCATTCGCGGGTGTGGAGCGGGCGTTGGTGATTGTGGGGAGCGACCGGCGGGGGACGGCGTTTGGGGTTTATGAGTTGTCGCAGGCGATCGGGGTGTCGCCGTGGCATTGGTGGGCGGATGTGGTGCCGGAGAAAAAGACGGCGCTGCATGTGGCGGCGGGCGTGCGGAAGCTGGGGCCGCCGTCGGTGAAGTACCGGGGGATTTTTATCAACGACGAGGACTGGGGCTTGCAGCCGTGGGCGGCACAGACGTTCGAGCCGGAGAATGGCGGGATCGGGCCGAAGACCTATGAGAAGGTTTTCGAGTTATTGCTGCGTTTGAAGGCGAACACGCTGTGGCCGGCGATGCATGCGTGTACGAAGCCGTTTAACGCGGATCCTCGGAATGCGGCGCTGGCGGAGGCGCGCGGGATCGTGATGGGGTCATCACACGTGGAGCCGATGTTGCGCAATAACGTGGGCGAGTGGACGGCAGCGAAGGACACGTATAACTACGCGACGAACCGGGAGGGCGTGCTGGGTTATTGGGAGGAGCGGATGAAGACGAACGCGACGTATGAAAGTGTGTTCACGCTGGGGATGCGCGGTATCCATGATTCGGGGATGCAGGGCGGCGGGACGCCGGCAGAGCAGATCGCGCGGTTGGAGAAAATTTTCGCGGACCAACGTGCGTTGATCGCGAAGTACGTGAAGCCGGAGGTAGAGCAGGTGCCGCAGATGTTCTGTGCGTACAAGGAAGTGCTCGGGCTATTTCGGGGAGGGCTGAAAGTGCCGGATGACGTAACGGTGGTTTTTCCGGACGATAATTTTGGGTATATCCGGGATTTTCCGTCGGAGACGGAGCGCGGGCGGAAAGGCGGGTTTGGGGTTTATTATCATATCTCGTATCTGGGGCGTCCGCTATCGTATCTGTGGCTTAACACGACGCCGCCGGCGCTGATCTGGTCGGAGATGCGCAAGGCGTACGATCACGGTGCGGACCGGCTGTGGATCGTGAATGTGGGCGACATCAAGCCGGCGGAGATCGGGACGGAGTTTTTCCTGCAGATGGCGTGGGATATCGAGCGGTGGAATCGGGAGAACCTGCCGGAGTTTTTGGTCGAGTGGGCGGCGCGGGAGTTTGGGCGCGAGTATGCGAAAGAAATCGCGGCGATCATGGAGGAATACTACCGGCTTAATTTTGCGCGGAAGCCGGAGCATTTGCAGTGGTGGCTGCCGCGTGGGGAGGAGCCGCGGCCGAGTGGGTGGACGGAGGATGAGGTTCGTCAGCAGATAGAGGCTTTTGCTGCGATCAGCCCTCGCGCCTCCGAGATACATGAGAAGCTCGGACGCAACGCTGATGCGTTTTATCAACTCGTGGAATATCCTGTGATAGGGTCGACGTTGGCGAACATTCGCTACTTTTCAGGCGAGCTTCAGGCGATTTCACGGGCAGAGGTTGTTCCAGATGCGCGCGTTAACGGAAGCGATGGAGTCTGGCGTTTTTCTTTTTCGTCTCACGCAGCGGAAGATTCGGATAAGTCACTGATCGGGTTTACCGAGAAATTCGGGGAAATCGCCGGTGGCAAATGGCGCGGGTTCATGCGGCTGGAGCCGGCGGATGATGATTGGAAGTCGATGCGGATCGCGCCGTGGAAGGTGCCGACCTTTTCGAAGGAAGCGGTGGCGAAGGTGAAAGAGGCGCGCGGAGCGGAGCCGTTGGCGGTGTTTGCAGCGAAAGAGTTTTCGGCGCGCAAAGTCGGGCGGGGCGAGGTGGCGTGGCAGGTGGTGCCGGGGTTGGGGCGGTCGGGCAATGCGGTGACGTTGTTTCCGCTGAATGCTGCGAGTTTCGATTTGAGTCGGGATGCGGCGAGCGCGCCGTTCCTGGAGTATGCGGTGGAGTTTCCGGCGGCGGGGACGTTTTCGGTGCGGGTGCATTTGCTGCCGACTCATGCGCTGGTGAGCGGGCGTGGGTTGCGGTTTGGGCTCGGCGTGGACGATGCGGCACCGCAGGTGGTGACGCTGGATGTCGGCGATGGCGGGCCGACGTGGGCGCAAGGGGTGCTCGCGGGTGAACGCTTGGTGACGGCGTCGGTCGAAGTGAATGCGGCGGGAACGCGGGCGCTGCGTATTTACGGAGTTGATGCGGGGGTGGTGATTGATCGCATAGAGATCGGCGCCGTGGCCGCGCCGGCGATTCCCTGAATTTTATGATGAAGAAGATACTGACGGCTTTGGGTTTTAATGCGCGTTTACTGGCCCTTGGGTTGGTGGCGTCCGTGTGTGCGTTCGCGAGCGAGGAGCAGCGTGTGGTGGAGAAGATCGAGGCGGGGCCGGCGCAGGTGTTGAATGCGGCGCTGCCGACGTTGTGGGTGGCGGGTGACTCGACGGCGGCGAATGGGAATCCGAACGCGACGGGGTGGGGGAAACCGCTGCCGACGTTTTTTGACGCGACGAAGATCAATGTGGCGAACCGCGCGCGGGGGGGCGGAGCAGCAAGACGTTTGTCACGGAAGGTCTGTGGGATCAGATATTGCAGGAGCTGAAAGCGGGCGATGTGGTATTGATTCAGTTTGGACACAACGACAGCGGGGCGGTTTTTACCGGGAAGGCGCGGGCGTCGTTGCCGGGGCTGGGTGAAGAGACTCAGGAAGGGAGGTTGCCGGATGGGAAGGTGGAGACGGCGCGGACGTTTGGCTGGTACATGCGGAAGATGATTGGCGACGTGAAGGCGAAGGGGGCTCGGCCGGTATTGTTGTCGCTGACGATCCGGCAGCGTTGGGAGAACGGAAAAGTGGAGCGGGCGAGCGGGAAGTATAGTCAGTGGACGGCGGAGCTGGCGAAGAGCGAGGGGGCGGCGTTCATCGATCTCTCGACGATGATCGCGGACCGGTATGACGAGCTCGGTGAGGAGAAGGTGAAGGCGTTTTTCCCGAAGGACTATGTTCACACGGGGCCGGAGGGGGCGGAGCTGTCGGCGTCACTGGTAGTGGCGGGGTTGAAGGGACTGCCGACGAACCCGTTTGGGACGGTGGAGCCGTATTCGGAAAAGGGGCACGCGGTGGAGGCATCGCCTTTGACGGTACTGGATGCGCCGAAACCGGCGGCGAGAGCGGCGCGTGAACGGAAGCCGCTGCCGGTGCCGGCGAATGTGGCGTTGCCGTCGCTTTTCCTGATTGGCGATTCGACGGTGAGGAATGGGCAGGGCGATGGCGCAAACGGTCAGTGGGGTTGGGGCGAGCCGGTGGTGGCTTACTTTGATGCGACGAAGATCAATGTGGTGAATCGGGCGGTGGGCGGCTTGAGCAGCCGGACGTATTTGACCGGCGGGCATTGGGAGAAGGTGCTCGGGATGATCAAGCCGGGGGATTTTGTGATCATGCAGTTTGGCCACAACGACAGCAGTGCGGTGAACGACAACACGCGAGCGCGCGGGACGATCAAAGGCACGGGCGAGGAGACGGAGGAGATCGACAATGCGCTCACGAAGCAGCGCGAGGTGGTGCATACGTACGGCTGGTACCTCAGGAAGTTCATCGCGGAGGCGCGGGCGAATGGGGCGACGGCGATCGTGTGTTCGCCGGTGCCTCGGAAGAAGTGGAGCGAGTCGGAGGCGGGGCTGAAGACGGTTGTGCGTGGGACGGGCAGTTATGCGACGTGGGCGGAAGTGGTCGCGACAGAGACGGGCGTGGCGTTTGTGCCGCTCAATGAGATCATCGCGCGCCGGTACGATTCGCTGGGAGTGGAGGCGGTGAACGGACTTTTCGGTGACGAACACACGCACACGAACCGGCTGGGAGCGGAATTGAACGCGGGGTGCGTGATCGCGGGGTTGAAGGCGCTGAATGAAAATCCGCTGGCGGCGTTTCTGAGTGTGGAGGCGGCGAAGGTGGAGTCGTTTGTGCCGTGATCGGACTCTGTGTGGAGTCATACGTTAATGGGAAATTGATCCGTGTTTCACGCCGCGTCGGTGTGGATGTTTGTGAGATGTCTGAAAAATACGTCCTGTACGGTCCGATTCGTACTGGATGATTCTAAGAGCACTCGCGGATGGGAATATTCGCTCTTCGTATGTCAGCCAAGTTCAGCCCCAACCCTGACTGCGTCCGCTAACAGGCGCATTTTCTTAAATCACGTTTCCCTGCGAACTGTTGCTGACCGAGCACTCCTCAGCCGTGTCGCTACGATTTTTCAGTCGTTAGTCCGATCCAAACAAACTATGAAAAACCGAACCCCCAACAGATACCTCGTCCGGTTGCTACTTGCGCAAATATGCGCGTTTAGTGCCGCGACTCCGGTCTTCTCTCAACAAGTCAAACCAGAGGCGGCTCCCGTCTCGCAACCTGCTGGTGGTGCACCGGCAGTGACCCCGGAAACGATGCCTTCAGAAGACGAGACGATTGTGCTCTCGCCGTTCACCGTGCAGTCGTCCCGAAAAGACATTGGTTATTATGCCTCGAATACGCTGGCTGGCAGCCGGTTGAATTCGAATGTAGGCGATCTCGCCGCTCCGATCACGGTCATTACCAAGCAGCAACTAGAGGACACCGGCGCTCGCGATTTGAATGACGTCTTCCTATACGAGGCCAATACCGAGGGCGCGGGTAATTACACCCCCATCGAGGTGAACCGCTCCGGCCTGAAAGATCGTATCGGCGGTTCAGCGACAAACGGCATCGGCGCCAACACATCGGTCACGGCCAATCGCGTGCGCGGTCTTGGCAACGCCGATATGATGTGGAACTATTACAGGTCGATCAGCCGCGTGCGTGGCGATACCTATAACGCCTCATCTTTGGAATTGAGCCGCGGTCCCAACGCGATTCTCGCCGGCATGGGTAGTCCCGCCGGCATTCTGAATCAAAGCATTAACATGGGACGGATCGGAGTGGATTCAAACGAAGTGAACTTCGCCGTTGGTAGTTTTGATTCTTATCGCGCCAGCGTGTCGGTAAATCGCACTCTGGTTCAGGACAAGTTAGCGATCAACTTTGCGGCTCTGTACGATAATCGTGAGTTTTCTCGGAAGCCCTCATACGATGTGTCTAAGCGTCAATCGGGTGGTTTCACTTACAAGCCGTTCAAGAAAACCACGATCAAGGGTTTCGTTGAGAACTATAATAACTACAGCCGCACACCCAATCAGCTGACGCCTCGTGACGGTGTGACGCCATGGTTGCGGGCCGGGCGTCCGGTCTGGAATCCTCTCACACAACAAGTCACGTATCTTGACACGGGTGCAGTCAGTGCTCCCTACCGGACTAACGACACCCAAGTGATCGTGTACAACGGTGCCAATGTCACGTTGACGGGAGATGCCGTGCTGACGGATCCCCGCTCACCGCGATATGTGGCTGGATTGGGGTTTCCGTCCTATGCGCGGCCCACACAGTTCATCAATCCGGATGGATCAAATTTCTGGATGCAGGGCCGGGCCGGGGCATTTAACATCTACGGATTCACGCAAGCTCAGATCAATGCGGATCCGACGAGGTTTAATGCCTTCAACGCACGCATTGCCCAGTCATCCGTTTTTGCAGCGCCGATCGGCATCTACGACATCGTGGGTGGCGGTAATTTCGTCCCGAGCAGCGTGACGGATCAACGCATCTACGATTGGAATGAGGTAAACATCGCGGCGACGAACTATGGAGAAATGCGGAACGCGACCTACAACTTGGAGTTTGAACAGCAGTTGCTGCCGAACCTATTTTTCTCCGCTGGCTGGTTTAAGCAGGATCTGGATACACTTGAACAGTACCCGATCTCCCAGCTCGCAACGACCACCTTGATGGTTGATGTGAACCAGTTTCTTCCCGATGGCCGGGCGAATCCCAACTATCTGCGGCCCTTCGTGGACGCGCAGGATCCGGATACGGCGAAAACACCTGAGACAAATGAAACCTATCGGGCCATGCTCGCCTACGATCTCGACTTCACGAAGAACGATGGGTGGAGCAAGTGGCTTGGCCGGCATCGTTTGCTGGGGTACGTTTCCCGTCAGGAGGGTAACGTCACGACCCAACGTTTCCGCCGGGCGTTCTCCGATCCAAGCGACCCGCGCTATGTCGTTCCGCTGACTGCGATGGGGCTGCAGACCGCGCGTGCGGCTGGTTATCGCTTCGCTGGAAATGCTAGCGGTTCCCGTCAGGTTTATTACGTTGGCGATGGCAGCAGTGTCGTCGGTTACGGACCTTCTGCGGTCGCTCGTAATCCTCTCCCCGGTGAATATATCTCCGATCAAATCACGTCGTATAACTGGGCGACAAATACGTGGGATCAGGCTAATGTCACGTATGGTACTGAGTGGTTCGATGCCGGCGGCGGCGTGAGTTCGAGCCAGACAATCGTCAACAGCATGAGCTTTGCGGCGCAGAGCTTTTGGTGGAATGATCGGATTGTGACGACCTATGGCGTCCGTGAGGACAAGTGGTCGGGACGTAACACCACGACGGCCGCCGTTCCTGAATTCGGCCTGCCCGCGCTGAACGATGCTGCGCTATATCCGAACTGGCGTCTCGCCGAGCATGAACTCGGTCTCTTGGATCGTTGGGGAAAGCGCGAGTACCTCAAGGGAAACACGGGTACTCTAGGTGCTGTGGTGAAGCCGACTCGTTGGTTCAGCGTGTTCGCGAACACCTCCGACAACTTCAATCCGCCGCCGAATGCCTCCACGGATATTTTTGGCAGGGCGCTGCCCAAGCCTACCGGCGAGAGCACTGATTACGGTGTGTCGTTGAATCTCTTCGACAACAAGCTGGTGGCTCGCGTGACCCTATTCGAAACGACCAACGAGGCTGAACGCGCCCCGACGGCGAATACATTGCTTGGTCGCCTCACGCGTATGGATAGCGCCAATCTGCGTGCCTGGGCTGACATGGTTATTCGCGTCCGTGGTGGAGCTGATCCCACTGCCAGCAATGATTGGGCGAACAATACCATCAATCCGATGACTCCGACCCAGCAGGCTGCTGCTCAGCAACTGATGGGCGGTCTTCCCTATAACTGGCCCACTGGCACGAGCTTCTCCAGCACGCAGACCAATAAGGCGGAAGGTATGGAGTTTGAGGTTATCTATAACCCCAAACCTAACTGGAATATCAAGTTCACCGCCGCGAAACAGGAGACTTCATATGAGAATATCATTCCCGAGTACGATGCGTGGTATGCTAGCCGTCTTCCGATCTGGCAGGCGGCTGCCGCGCCCGATATGGCAGCGGAGTATATCCAGCCTAATGGTACGCGCGTTAGTTTGCGCAACTTCTACACCGGGTATGGCTTTGGTGAGACTAACGTCGTCACCGGCGTGAATGGTTTCAACCCGCAGGACTGGTACGCTAAAGTTGTCGCCGGCGAAGTGGCGGCGGCCCGCCAGCTCGAAGGCGCTTCGCCTTATGGGCAGCGTAAATGGCGCGCGAACATCCTTTCCAATTACCTGTTCACAAATGGTATTTTGAAAGACTTCAGCGTGGGTGGTGCGGTTCGCTGGGAAGATCGTGCTGTCATCGGTTATTATGGCGTCACCAATGCCAGTGGCCAGTACCTCCGCACTGACATCAGTCGTCCGATATACGATACCAACGTCGGTGCTGATCGCTGGAAGGATCTAACGCATTTCGACCTTTGGCTTTCGTATCGTTTCAAGATGCTCGGTGACCGTGTGCGCACCAAGGTGCAGCTGAACGTTGTGGATGTGCTCCAGTCCGGTGATATCATGCCCGTGTATGCCGGCTATGATGGAAATCCGGTTGGTTATCGCATTCTCGATTCCCGCCGCATCACGCTCAGCACGAAGATGGAGTTCTGATCAGCCGTTCGAAGTTTATTTAGCGCGAATGCCCCCTCCAGATGGAGGGGGCATTTTTGTAAACGCGGTATGCTCTTCGATTTTGATTTTGTCCCTTTTGGCGATGGCTACGTCTCTCCATTCATTTCTGGCCGGACCTGTCATGCTTATGAAAAATCTACGCTCCTTTTTTTTAGTCCTAATCCCGCTATACGCATATGGTGCAGCGGCATTCGGCAAACAGGTGGAAGTCATCTGGGAGACGGCTCATGCGGGGAATCCGGTGTTGCCGGGGTATTTTGCCGATCCGTCGGTGCTGGTGCAAGACGGGAAGTTTTTCGTTTACGCGACCAACGATCCGTGGGGCGGGGAGACGCTCGGGTGCTGGGAGTCGGCGGACTTCAAGCAATGGACGTTTCGCGCGCTGAACTGGCCGACGAAGGCGGCGTGCACGAGCGCGACGTCGAAGGGTGCGATGGTGTGGGCGCCGTCGGTCGTGCGGGCGAAGAGTGGGGAGTTTTTTATGTACGTTTCCGTCGGCAGCGAGGTGTGGGTGGGCGTCGCGGATGCGCCGCTCGGGCCGTGGAAAAATGCGTTGGGCGACAAGCCACTCATCGCGGGAAATTGGAAGCCGGAGTTTCACATGATCGATGCGGAGGCGTTCGTGGATGCGGATGGCAGCGCGTATCTCTACTGGGGCTCGGGGTGGAACTGGACGAACGGACGGTGCTTCGCGGTGAAGTTGAAGGCGGACATGGTGACGTTTGACGGCGAGCCGCGGGATGTGACGCCGGCGAATTATTTCGAGGCTCCGTTCATGGTGAAGCAGGGCGGAAAATATTTTCTCACGTACTCGAATGGGAAAACGATCAGCGACACGTACGAAGTGCGCGCGGCGGTGGGGGATTCGCCGCTGGGACCGTTTGTCGAGATTGGCGAGAGTCCGATTCTGGCGAGCAACATGAGGAACGATCTGATCAGTCCTGGGCATCACGCGGTGTTCGCGCATGGCGGGAAGAGCTACATCGCATATCATCGGCACCGGCTGCCGTTCGAGGAGAACACGGCTTTCCGGCAGGTGTGTGTGGATGAACTGACGTTCACGGACTATGGGACGATCAACAAAGTCGTGGCGACGCACAGCGGGCCGGCGTTCGTGCAGGGGAGGGCGATGGCGGGGAATCTCGCGACGACTGAGGCGGGCGCGGTGGCGACGGCGTCGAGTGTGGCACCGGGGCAATTTTCGGGCGCGGCGCGGGTGATCGATGATAATTATGCGACGCTCTGGACGGCCAGCGCCGAGGCGAAGGGCGGGTGGTTGCAGCTGGATCTGGGCGCGACGAAGGCGGTGAAGAAGAGCGTGCTGCGGTTTGAGTACGCGTGGAAAAAATATGCGTTCACGCTGGAGTCGTCGGCCGACGGCAAGACGTGGAAGAGGCTGTCGGATCAGCGGGCGGGCGGCGGCGTGAGCGGGTCGCCGGTCACGGTCGAGCACGCGGGGGAGGCGCGTTATTTGCGTATCGTGTTTCCGGGCACGGTGGCCGGGAAGGAGATCGGCGTGATCGAGTGGGCAGTCTTTTGAGCGGGCCGGCGCCGTCCGGAGCGCATGCGCGCTTGGAGTTTAATGCGGCGCGGCGGCTGGCGCGATCCCGGATGGAGCCGGAGCTGCGGCGGCGGTGAGGCGCTTGAGTTCGCGCACGAAAGTTTTTGCGCCGCCTTGCATGTAGCCGAGGCGGCCGAGCTCTTTGCCATCCGCGTCGAGGAGCAGGAGGGTGGGATAGCTGGTGACGCTGTATTTTTCCTTCAGCGCGGCGTGTTGTTTTTCCAGATCCGGGGGGAGTTTCGTCTGACGCGGGGAATCCACTTCGAGGAGCACGAGGTTGGCGGTGGCGTAGTCGAGGAAGTGTTTCTGGACGAAAATCTCGTCGCGCACGCGGTGGCACCAGATGCACCAGTCGGAGCCGGTGAAGTTGATGAAGAGCGGGCGGCGCAGTTCGGTGGCGCGCTGAAATGCGGTGTCAGGGCCGGTGATCCACGCGGGGCTGGTGGCGGGATTGCCGGTGCTTTCGGCGCGGATAATCGCGGAGGGAGCGGTGATAAAAAGCAGGAGTGCGAGGAGGGTTTTCATGGGGCGATGGGGGGCGGATTATTGTTCGCGCAAATTAAAGATGAGGGGGATCTGCATGCGGATTTGCACGGGTTTCCCGCCGGTCATGGAAGGTAGGAAGCGCCATTGCTCCACGGTTTTTATCGCAGCGGTGGCGAACTCGGGATGCGTGGCTTTGATGATCTGGATATTTTGCGTGCGCCCTTCGACGGTGAGTTCGAAGCGAACGACGGCTTCTCCGTTCTGGTCGAGGATGCGCATCCGCGAGGGATAAATGGGCGGCGGCTGCCAGAAGGGTGTGGCCCCGGAATCCGTCCGGGTAGTGAGATGGGTGGCGAGTTTGTTGGCGAAAAGGGCTTCGTCAAAAGCGGGGAACGCGGATCTGGCGCCGAACTGCTGGACGGCTTTATCGGGATCGTGGCCGGAGCGGTGAAGAAGTGAGCAGGCGAGTTGGAAGTTTAACTCGGCTGAACGAAGCAGGTATTGCCGGGCCTTGGGGAGATTCTCGGGGGTGGCGAAGCCTAGCGCGTGAAACTGCGCCAGCAGGTAATTCGCGAAACCGCTTTCGGGAGCGGCGGCTTCGAGGAGGGCGAGGCCGGCGGGTTCATCGGCTTCGCACGCGAAGCCGACCGCCTGGTGAAACCCGAGCGCGGCAGCGGTGGCTTTTCCGGGGAGCGCGGCAGCTTGTTGGGCAAGCGCGTAGGAGGCTTTGTAGTCGTGGGGGACGTAGTGGTGTTGAACGTAGGCGAGGGTGAGCGTTTCCATCGCCCAGAGATTTTTCTCGTCGCAACGATGCTGGAGCCGGGCGATGGCCGCGGCCGGATCGCGCAGCCAGTCGGGGCCGTTGATCAACAGATCGACAAGCAGGCGCTCTTCGGCGGTTTCGGATTTGCCGGCGAGCGCGGCCCAGCGATCGAGCAGAAGGGCGCGCATTTCGGCCTGGCTGGCGACCGGGGTGGTGTAGAGCAGGCCAAAGATTTCCTCCCGGATCTGGCCCGGGGGATTTTTGTCGAGGACTCCCAATACCTGGTCGAGGGCGGCGGGAATGCTTTTCTCCACTCCGCGGCCTTCGAGGTAGTACCAGGCGAGATACACGCCGGCCTGGAGATCGCCCTGTTTCGCGGCGAGCGAGTGCCACGTGAAGGCTTCCTCGTCGTCGCGCTCGATGCCGGTGCCGTTGAGCAGGTACCAGGCGACGGTCTTCTGCGCCTCGATCCTTCCTTCGCGGGCGGCGCGTTCGTACCACATAAACGCGGTGGCGGGATCGGCCGGGACGCCGATGCCGTTTTGATAGATGGCCCCGAGCTGGACCATGGCGGAGGATTGTTCGTCGCGGGCGGCGGCTTCGAGCCAGCGGATGGCGGTGGCGTGGTCGGTTTTGCCGTCGACGGGATTTTCGAGGGCGATCATGCCAAGGCGATACTTGGCCCAAGCGCTTCCGCGGGCGGCGGATTTTTCGTAGAGAGTGCGGGCGTGGGCCAGATCCGGCGCGGTGCCCCGGCCGTACTCGTAAGCGTAGGCGACCTCGTCGATCGTGGTGGAGTCTTCTGCGTCAACGACGCTTTGGAAAACTTCCAATGCGCGGCGCTCGTCTTTGGGGATACCATCGCCGCCACGCAGGCGGCGACCGAAGTCGAGGCATGCAGCGGGGTGCTTTTTGATGGCGGCGAGTTCGAGCCAGCGCAGACCTTCGGCGGTGTCTTTGCTGTCGGATTCGAGGAGTTCTTCGCTGAGCGCGTACATGGCGCGAGGTACGCCTGCCTCGGCGGCAATGTGGAGGTAGTGCCGGGCCTGCGCGGCGTCTTTCTCCGTGAGGAGGCCGTGGCGATAATAGAGCGACAGCTTGAGGGCAGCCGGGCCGAAATTTTTATCGGCTGACTGGCGGAGGAGGCGGATATGGAGACGGAAATCCGGAGCGGAGCAGCGACCGTCGAAATAATACTGGGCGAGGTTGAACTGGGCGATCCGGTCGCCTTCGGAGGCGGCGTCGCCCAACCAGAGGAAGGCGCGGGCGAGTTTGGGGATGAAGGTGCGGCCGCTCAGGCCGAGCCAGTCTTCGGGAATGGGAGCGGTGGAGAATCGGGCGTCGCCGGCGAGAGCGAGGAAGCGGGCGGCCTTTTGAAGATCACGTTTAGTGAGGAAGCCGTATTCGAATTTCCAGGCGAGATAGCCGGCGGCGGTTTTGTTTCCGCGTTCGGCGGCCTGGGTCATGGAGTGAAGCGACTGGTCTTCGTCGAGCGCGAGGCCGGCGCCCATTTCTTGAAGATAGCCGAGCGCAAAAAGCGCGGACGTGTCTCCCTGATCTGCGAGCGATTGAAGGCGGATGCAGGCTTCGACCGGGTCGCTGTTTTTCAGCAGCGATTCGATTTCGTGGAGGGTTGTGGAGACTGTTGTCTGGGGCGGTGCGGCGATAGGGGCGGGCGTCTCGGAGGAGGCGAAGAGGCCGATGCAGGAAAGCGAGGCGCAGGCGATGAGAGCGCGGGGTAGTTGGGCCATGGAAGGAGCTACGTTGGGAATCTGCGAAAGCGCGGCAAGCAGCGGGTTGCGACGCCGCTTCTTCGGACTGTAAACGTGGCGGGCGATTGGCTAGGGGTGTGCGTGCGCGAACGTCTTTCCCCTTCCATGATTTCCTCCAAGTTCCCTTCCACGATCTTCTACGGCGGCGACTATAATCCCGAGCAGTGGCCGGAGTCGGTCTGGCCGGAGGATGTGCGGCTCATGAAGGAGGCGGGGGTGAATCTGGTGAGCGTGGGGATTTTCAGCTGGGCGCGGATTCAGCCGGATGAACACACGTTCGACTTTGGGTGGCTGGATCGCGTTTTCGATCTGCTGTGGGCGAACGGGATCTCGGTGTGTCTCGCTACTTGCACGGCATCGCCGCCAGCGTGGATGTGGCGGAAGTACCCGAATATTTTGCCGGAGGATGCGAGTGGCATTCCGTACAACCAGGGGGCGCGGCAGCATTATTCGCCGTCGAGCTCGAACTACCGGCGGCTGGCGGCGGTGTTTGTGCGGAAGCTGGCGGAGCGTTATGGGAAGCATCCGGCGCTGGTGACGTGGCATATCAACAACGAGTACGCGTGTCACATGAACGAGTGTCACAACGCGGAGAGCACGCTGGAGTTTCGCGCGTGGTTGAAGAGGAAATACGGAACGCTGGAGAAGCTGAACGAGGCGTGGGGCGCGGCGTTTTGGAGTCAGCTTTATCATCAATGGGACGAAGTACTGACGCCGCGGCGGGCGCCTTATCACTGCAATCCGACGCAGCAGCTGGATTTCAAGCGGTTCACGAGCGATGAGTTTCTGGAGTGTTATCTGATCGAGCACCGGATACTGCGGGAGATTTCGCCGGCGATTCCGATCACGACGAACTTCATCGGTTTTTTTAAGCCGCTGGATTATCACCGCTGGGCGCAGGAGATGGATTATGTGTCGTGGGACAATTATCCGGACCCGCTGCTTGGACACGGCGCGGAAGCATACGGTGCGGTGGGGCATGACCTGAAGCGGTCGCAGAAGAAGACGATGCCGTTTGTGTTGATGGAGCAGGCGCCGGCGGCGGTGAACTGGCGTCCGCTGAATCCGACGAAAAACCCAGGCGTGATGCGGCTGCAGAGTTTGCAGGCGGTGGCGCGCGGGGCGGATGGCGTGATGTTTTTCCAGTGGCGCGCGTCGAAGGCGGGCGCGGAGAAGTATCACAGCGCGATGATTCCGCACGCGGGTGTGGAGACGCGGACGTTTAAGGAGATTTCACAGCTGGGCGCGGAGTTGAAGAAGCTCGGTGCGGTGGCGGGGACGCTGGTGAAGCCGACGGTGGCGATCACGTTCGACTGGGATGCGTGGTGGGCTGTTGAGCTGGAATCGAAGGTGGCGCGGATCGATTACGTGGCGTGGACGCAGGAGATTCATCGCTGGTTTTATGAGCGGAACATCGCGGTGGATTTCGTTCATCCGGAAGAGAAGTTGGACGGGTATTCGCTGGTGGTGGCACCGGCGCTTTATCTGCTGACGAAGAAAAACGCGGACAACGTGACGGCGTATGTGCGAGGCGGCGGCACGTTACTCGCGACGTATTGCTCGGCGATCGTGGATGAGAACGAGCATGTGGTGCTCGGCGGGTATCCGGCGTGGTTGCGCGAGGCGCTCGGGCTTTGGATCGAGGAGTGGGCGGTGATGCCGGAGACGCAGAAGAATGTTTTGAAGTTCGCGGGCGGAGAGACGTGTGACGCGAAGCATTGGTGCGACGTGATCCATCTCGAAGGCGCGAAGGCGCTCGCGACGTTCGAGAGCGATTTCTTTGCGGGGCGCGCGGCGGTGACGGAGAATGCTTTTGGGAAGGGAGCGGCGTTTTATCTCGGGACGAAACCGGATGCGGTCGGGTTGACGCGTGTGCTGGAGGCGGCGGTGGCGCGTGCGAAGGTGTCGCCGGTTTTGAAGACGCCGGCGAACGTCGAAGTCACGGTGCGCGAAGGCGGCGGGAAACGGTTTTTGTTCGTGCTCAATCACGGCGAGGCAGCGGTGGAGATCGCGCTTGGCGGGATCGCTGGCGTAGAGTTGTTCAGCGGTATCCGCGCGACGGGCACGCTGAAGTTGGCGGCGCTCGGTGCGGCGGTGGTGTCCGTGGAGTAAATCCGAAGGTCGAATGCCGAAAGTAAGGCAGTCGGAATTGATCGCGGAAGGGCGGAGGGGCGGAAGCGCCGAAGTGATCTCGGAATGGGGCGGCACTTGCTAAGTGCCGGTCCGGGGCGGACAGCGAGGGAGTGGGGGCGAACCGGCGGGTTAGGGATGACCCGGCCTATCTCGGAGCCACGCGCGATGGCGCGTGGCGGCGCTGCGCAAGCGCAGGCCCTACAGTCGGGTGGCGGCGCACGGCGTGCGCGCCCTACCTCGGAGGCCGCGCGCGATGGCTTTATGCGAGGACCGCTTCAGCGGGTTCGCGGATGGGACGGGCGAGGGTTTTGTCGCGGATGGTGGGGCCATCGACCCAGCGGGCGGCGATGGTGGTGAGCGAGGCGGGCTGGGGGGCGCCGCGTTCGTTGCGGTGGAGTTTGGCGACCAGAATTTCGGCGGCACGGAGGCCGATATGCGCGGGTTGTTGATCGAGGCCGGCGCAGGGCGTGGTGGAGTTGAGAATGTTGAGGGAGACGAAGGCGTGGGTTTTGGGGACGGACGCGCCGCAGGCTTTCATCCACTCGAGGGCTTGGGAGTTATGGCCGAGGACGACGTCGGGCTGATGTTTTTTGAACCAGGCGGTGAAGTTTTTCTCGTTGATCTCATCGGCCATGAGCAGGGGGACCTGGCCGCAGTCGGGATTGTTTTGTTGAAAGGCGAAGAAGGCGCCCTGCCAGCGGTACTGTAGGCGTTCGTCGTGGTGGCGCTGGACGAACATGCCGGGGCGTTTGTAGCCGCGGGCGGTGATTTGCTGGAGGGCGGTGCTGAGGGAGCGGTGGTGGTCGGGGCAGATCGAGTGGAGGGCGGGTTTCTCGATCATGTAGTCGGCGTACACGCCGGCGTAGCGGCCCCAGTCGAGGGCGGTGAAATCGGGGGAGTGCCAGACGGGCATGAGGATGAGGCCCTGGATGCCGCGGGACTGAAGGATTTGATCGAGGCGGGAAAGGGAGACGCCGGTGTCGCCGCCGGCGGTGAAGAGTTCGATTTTGAAACCGAGGGCGCTGGCGCGGTCGGTGGCGCCGCGGAGAATTTCTTTGAAGAAGGGGCCGGCGTGGAGAGGGCGGTCGGACTCGGTGAGGGCGACGGCGGCGAGGACTCCGCGGAAGGCGTTGCCACGGGAGCGGCGGAGCTCGGACATGACGGCGCCGGCGAGAGGGTTGGGCTGGTAGCCGGCGGCTTTGGCGGCGAGCTTGATGCGCTCGGCGGTGGCGGGCTTCACGCAGGAGGAACCGCGCAGGGCTTCGGAGACGGTGGTGCGGGAGAGGCCGAGGGATTTCGCGAGCGTGCGCAGGGTCGGAGCGGGCATGGGCGGAGTGAGCGGTTAAGAAAGTCCGGAGTGGCGGCCGGGTGGTTCGTGCGGCCTGACGGTGCGAATTCGGGAAAGTTGCATCAGAGAATGCAGGTTATCGAGCCGCAGCGTTAATTTATCCGGAGGAGGGAAAAGAGTTCACCTTGGCTTGTACGACGGGAGGGGGGTAGCGTCCTCAGAAAATGATGAAGTCGTGGCTGGTTTTTCTAGGCGGCGGAGTGTGCGGGGCGGCGGTGGCGCTGGGGGTGGCGCGGATTTTTTTTGCGTGGGGCGTGGGGGTGTCGGTGGGTGCGACGGGCGGAGGCGTGCAGGCGGGCGCGGTGGCAGGGGTGGGCGGGCAGGTTAAATCAGAGGCGGAGAAGGCGGATGAGGTGGTGAAATTGGATGAGCGGATCGGGCAGTTGCGCGCGTGGACGGAAGGGCGCGGGACGGAGCCGGGCGGAGATGCGGTGTATGAGACGTTGTGGGAGTGGGCGGAGCGCGATCCGGCGGCGGCGCTGGCGTGGGTGCAGGGGGCGAAGCGGTTGCCGCAGCGGCTGCGGATGCTGTCGGTGCCGCTAGCGGCGCTGGCGAAAAAAAATCCGGCGGATGCGGCGGCATGGATGCGGCAGCAAGTGGGGGCGCACGACCGAGAGGAGGTGCTGGAGTCGGTGTTTCAACTGCTCGCGAGTGCATCGCCGAAGGTGGCTCTGGAGCTGGTGGCGGGGTTTCCAGGGAGCGAGCAGCCGGACGATCTGGGGGAGGCGTTGGGAGCGTTGATGACGGATTCGCCGCAGGAGGCGTTGGGGTATTTCAACCGGTTGAGCGGAGAGCGGAGGATTAATTCGGCGCGGTGGATGGTGGGTTCGTGGGCACGGAAGGATGCGGCGGCGGCGATGGAGTGGGTCGAGGGGCAGCCGGATGTGGCGGCGTCGCAATCGGTGCGGTGGTCGTTGCTGGAGGAGTGCGCGGAATCGCGGCCGGATCTGTGCGTGGAGTTTTTAAGAAAATTCCCGAACTCGGAGGATGTGTATAACGACAGCCGCTCCGTGAGCGTGATGCTGGAGAAATCGCCGGAGCACGGGATGGCGGCGCTGGCGCTGGTGCCGGCGGCGACAGCGGAGTCGGCGTTGCAGATGTGGGCGCGGGAGAGTTTCGAGCGGTCGCCGGAGCGGGCGATCGAGCTTGTGCGGAAATGGGTTTCCGAAAAAGAGCGGGCGGGGGTGATCCGCAGCGGTTTTGAGGCGTGGCTGGATTCGGATCAGCGGGCGGCGATGGAGTGGCTGGGCGCGGTGACGGAGCCGCAGTTACAGGTGACGCTGCAGGCGGGCGTGATCGCGTGGCAGGCGCAACGCGATCCGGAGGCGGCGCTGGCGGTGCTCAACGGGCCTCAGGCGGCGGCTCCAGAACTTCAGGACGTGGTGGCGCAGGCGTTGTCGGGCTGGACGCAGCGCGATGTGGCGGGGGCGGCGGGCTGGGTGGTGGCGAATGCGGGGCTGGTGACAGCGGAGCAGGCGTCGGAGGTGGCGGGCGTTTTTCTCGCTCAGGATGAGGCGGCGGGGTCGGACTGGCTGGCGAAGCTGCCGGCGGGCGCGGCGCGCGATGCGGCAGTGGAGACGGCGGCGATGCACTGGGCGGGGCAGAGCGAGCCGGAGCTGGCGACGCAGGTGGCGGGGACGATCCGGGATGCGGAGAAACGGACGCGGGCGTTTTTCAGCATTTATGGGGTGTTGCGGTCCCGGGATGGCGCGGCGGCGGAGAAGTGGTTGGTGGAGGCTAAGGATCTTTCGGAGGAGACGAAGCAGAGCTGGCGGGCGCTGGCGGGGGACCGGTGATGTAGAGGCGCGCGCTTCGCGTGCGAATGACCAATGACCAGAGGATGGAGGGACGCTGATAGCTGAAAGCGGGGGAGACGGGCAGGCTCGACCAAGGTCGAGTCCTACAGGGGAAAGCGAGCGGTGAGTATCAGAGCCACTTGCGGCGGCGCATGTAGAGGGCGGTCGCGAATGTGGCGGCGAGTGTGAGCGCGAAGGCGAGCGGGTAGCTGTAGCGGCCGGTGAGTTCGTGCATGTACTGGTAGTTCATGCCAAACCAGGTGGAGACGAGCGTGGCGGGGAAGGAGAGCGCGGTGATCGCGGTGAGGGCGCGGATACCGGCGTTGGCGCTGTGTTTGGATTTATTGAGGTAGATCTTAAAGGAAAGGATCAGCTGATCGGACCAGCTGCCGGCTTGTGTCTCGATCCGCGCGAGGTCTTCGCCGAGGTCGCGCAGGTAGGGGAGAATGACGCTGCGGATCAATTTGTGTTTGCCGCTGGAGAGATCGACGGCGATTTCGCGCTGGGGGCGCACGATCTGGCGGAGGCGCGCGAGTTGTTTGCGCAGGCCGACGACGCGGGGAAAAAGTTCGTCGGCAGAGATGCGGTGAAGGACGCCTTCTTCGAGTTGCTCGATTTGCTGGCGGATCAATTCCAGGGCGGGTTTGTAAGCCTCGACCATAGCATCGAGAATGGTGTGAGCGAAGCGGTCGGGGCCACGGACGATGAGCGCCGTATTTTTAATGAAGCGCTCGAGGGAGGCATCGACGGCTTTGAGCGGCTGGCGGTGGAACGTGACGAGAAAGTTTTTTCCAATGAAGATATCGAGCTCGGTGGTCGTGAAGGACTCGGTCTGGGTGTAGTCCACGGCGTGCATCACGAGGTAGAGGTAGTCGTCGTAAGGCTCGAGCTTCGGTAGTGGGGAATCGGCGACGCAGTCTTCGATGGCGAGGGGGTGAAAGCCGAAGGTGGCTTCGAGGATGAGCTTGATCTCGTCGTCGGTGGGTGTGGCGAGATCGACCCAGAGCATGACACCCGGCTCGTTGCGGAGGGTAGAGAGCGTTTCCGCGGGTGGATTTTGCGCGACGAACTTGTTGTCGCGATAAACGAGTGTCGTGATCACGGTGCGCGCTAGATCCAGCGTTTGCGTTTGCACCACCACCACATCGTCGCGGTGAGCAGCACGGTGGCGACAAAGGCGATGGGGTATCCGAACGGGGAATGCAGTTCTGGCATGTGATCGAAGTTCATGCCGTACCAGGAACTGATCAAGGTGGCGGGGAGTGTCAGCGCGGTGAGGGCGGTGAGAACTTTGAGGCCGTCATTGGCGGCGACGTCGGATTTGCTGAGGTAGAGGTCGAAGGAGATGAAGAGCTGGTCGGCGTAGCTGGCGGCGGTTTCGTCGATGCGAATGAGGTTGTCGCGCAGGTCGCGGAAGTAGGGGAGCATGACGGCGCGGATGATCTTGCTGTCGCCGTGGGCGAGACGGCTGACGAGGTCGCGCTGGGGGCGGACGATCTGGCGGAGGTGGTTAATCTCGCCGCGGACTTCGAGGAGTTTGGGGATGAGGTCTTCGCCGGAATCGCCGGTGAGGACGTTTTCCTCGATCTCTTCGAGTTCGGCGCGGAGCTCGTCGGTGATGGGTTTGAAGTTATCGACGAGGAGATCCATCACGAGATGGGCGAGGCGGTCGGGGCCGCGGGCGACGATGCCTGTGGCTTTGACGCAGCGGTCGATGGCGGCATCGACGGACTTGAGAGAGGTGCGGTGGAAAGTGACGAGGAATTCCTTGCCGAGGAAGAGGTCGAGCTCGGTGGTGTTGAACTTTTCGGTGCGGGTGAAATCGACGGCGTGGGTGACGATGAAGAGGTGGTCTTCGTAGTCCTCGGATTTTGGGAGCGAGCTGGGGGTGACGCAGTCTTCGATGGCGAGTGGGTGAAACTGGAAGACGCCTTCGAGAACGGTTTTGATTTCGTCGTCGGTGGGGTTGTCGAGATCGACCCAGAGGATGAGACCTTTATCGGCGCGGACGAGGCGTAGGGCTTCGACTTCGAGGTCGCGGCCGACGAGTTTTCCTTCACTGAAGACGAACGAGTGGATCATGCAGGCTGGACGGCAGCATCGTGCGGCAAAGGAAGGCGGCAAGCCCGCGGTTGCAGACTTGGATGCATCATTGTTTCGCACGGGAGCCTGGGGTGCGTTACCGCACGGGCGTTAGTGGTTTCCTTCACGCGCGCCGGTTTCTCATAGGCGCGGTGCTTGAAGCTGCATTCGAAGTGCATCGGGCGTGAGCACGAATCGTCGAAGAGTATGCGTCGTTTGCGGACCGCGGGCCGTAGCCCGTGTTGCCCACCTCAACTGACTGCAACCACAACCCAAAAACAAAAAGCATATGTCCGCATCATCGATGACAGCACCTCAGCAGGCAGTTCCTTCCCTCACACGCAGAGAAGTTTTGAAACGACTCGGTATCGGCGCCGCCAGTATTGGCGCAGCCACGCTCCTCAACAATCCGCTCATGGCTGCCAGTGGTCCCGGCCAGGATGTGGCCGTGCTTCAGTTTGCCCTTAATCTCGAATACCTCGAAGCGGAGTATTACACGTATGCCGTCTCGGGTGTGGGCATCGAGTCGTTTGGCATCGGTGTGAATGGTTCAGGCACGCCGGGCAGCGTCACAATTAAGCCAAATCCTGCGGTCCCATTCGTGACGCCCGCGTATCAGCAATACGCGGCGGAGATCGCCGCCGACGAACGCGCGCATGTGAAGTTCCTCCGCAATGCCCTCGCAGCCGCAGGCGTCCAGCCAGCCGCGCGTCCAGCGATCAACCTGCGCGAGAGCTTCGCCGCAGCGGCGCAGGCCGCCGGCCTGGGGCCCGGGTTCGATCCGTTCGCGAACGAAGTTAATTTTCTCCTCGGTTCGTTCATCTTCGAGGATGTCGGTGTCACGGCCTACAAGGGGGGGGCTCCATTGATCTCGAACAAAACTTATCTCGAAGCGGCCGCGGGTATCCTCGGCGTCGAGGCTTACCACGCAGGCATCATCCGTACGATTTTGTATTCGCTCGGCGCGGACGCACAGAACGCAGCGCAGGCGATTTCGGATCTCCGCGACGCGGTGGATGGCGCGGACGACCGCGATCAAGGTGTCGTCGAAAACGGCGTGGCCAATCTGGTGCCGACCGATGCCAACGGCATCGCGTTCAGCCGCACGACGCAGCAGATGCTGAACATCGTGTATCTCGGCGGCACGGGTGGAGGCGGTTTTTATCCGGCCGGTCTGAATGGCGCGATCAAGTGATGCATGGAAAAAATCTGAACAAAATCATCCGAATTTTTATCCATGAACTTTTATTCCTCACGGCTTCGCCGTTTGTTCGCAGCGGGCGCAGTGGCAGCCGGTCTCGGCTTCACGGCATCGTCCTCCCACGCTGAGACGCTTTATGGTCTCACATTTTTCGACAATCAGTTGATCAGCGTCGATACAACGACGGGCGCGGGCTCGTTGATCGCTCCATTGAGCGAGTCAGTGTCAGGCTACGGTTTGGCGTTTCGCGGCAGCAGTCTCTACACGTTCGATTCTGTAATGAATCGCGTTCGCGAGATCGACATCATGAACGGTCAGCTCACGAGCTCGATCGATGTCGGATTCAGCAATCTCATCGGCGAAGGAGACATCGCGTTTCGCAGCGACGGGATCGGGTTTCTTTCGTCGGCGCTGAACGCGACGACGTTTGAGCCGACCAACGATCTGTTCAGCTTCGATGTGACGCTCGGCACGTCCACGCGCATCGGTACGACGTCGGTGGTGCTCGATGGGATGGCGTTTAACGGCGGCAACCTTTACGGCATAGGCCAGGAGGGTGACGCAGGACTGTATCTCGTCAATCAGACGACGGCAGAGCTCACATTGATCGGTCTGCTCGGCATCAAGGCCGACAGCCCGTTTGGTGCGCTGGCTTTTGGAGCGGACGGCGCGCTCTACACATCGGTTAATGACCGCTTGTATATGGTCGATGCGATGACAGGCGTGGCGGCGGAGATCGATCCGCTGGTGCTCGATATCGGGTTCTCCAGTGTGAGCGGTCTGGCAGCGATGGCGGGTGCGAGTGGTGCGGTGCCGGAGCCTTCGACCTACGGGTTGATGAGTGCGGGCGCGTGTCTCGTGCTCGTTTATCTCAAGCGTCGGAAACAATCCAAAGCAGCTGCTTAGCTTAACGGTTAGTAAATAGGCTCTTCTTTTCGCGACGGTCTTCCCGACGTCTGCGGAGAGAAGAGTTTTTTGCGTCCCGATGCCAGGCTGTCTCGCGACTGGCACCGGTGATTCGAGGTGCAACGGCGCTGCGAAAGCGCAGGCCCTGCGAGGAGGCGGTCAGGCGACGGCGGGGGCGAGGAGTTTATCCTCCGCGGCGGTGACGGCTTGGATGAAGGCCTCGGGCGTATCGGCGCGCATGAGTGCGTCACGATTGGCCGAGTCTTTCAAAATTTTGCAGAGGGCGCTGACGACGGTGAGGTAGTCGCCAGGATTCGATTTCGGAGTGCCGAGGACGAACATCAGGCGCACAGTCTGATTTCCGTTCTCGAAATGCACTCCTTGGTCGCTGCGGCCGACGGCGAGGACGATCTTATGGACGTGCTCGGTGCGGGCGTGGGGGAGGGCGATCTCGTTGCCGAGGCAGGTGGTGTCGAGACGTTCGCGGGCGAGGAGCTCGTTGTAGAAACCCTGGAAGTTCGTGACTTCGGGATGACCGTCAAGGAGACGCGCGACCTCGTTGAGGGCGACGGTGCGTTTGCCGCTCTGGACGGAGAGCGAGATGCGAGCGGGATCGAGGAGCTTGGACAAACGGCCGGCCATGACGCAAAAATTCAAAACGTGGACACAGGAAGAAGTGTGGAAGGAGACTTCGCCGCCAATTGTTGGCAAGGGCTGAATCGACACTTTTCGGAAAAATCTTTGCTCAAGAAATCGCGAAAACGCGGAAGCGCAAAGTGAGGTGGAGAATTGAGCGATGAACGGGATTGGTTGGACGCAAAAAAGGCGAGCCGGTGAGGGCTCGCCTTTGAAGGAGTGATGATGATCAGATCGATCAGGTCGCGGGCGGGATGGGTGGCGTCGTGCCGGCGGCGGCGGCGTCGAGTTCTTCGGAGGTTTCGACGACACGGGCGATGCTCATCAGCTTGTCGCCTTCGGCGAGGGTGAGGAGTTTCACGCCTTTGCCGCCGCGGTTCACTTCGCGGATCGTGTTCACCGGGCAACGCACGCTCTGGCCTTTGACGGTGAGTAGCATGATTTCGTCGGTGTCTTTCACGCTGAGCGCGCCGACGAGTTTCACTGAGCCATCTTCGGGGAGATCGATGGCCCAGACGCCGCTGCCACCGCGGTTGATGAGGCGGTAATCTTCGAAGCGCGTGCGGACGCCGAGACCGGCTTCGCTGGCGACGAGGAACTTGCTGGTGTGGTCCACGACCTCGATCGCCTGGAGGTAATCGCTGGCGAGTTTGAAGCGCATGCCGGTGACGCCGCCGGTGGCGCGGCCGGTGGCGCGGAAGAGTTCTTCACCGGTCTCGGCGTCGCGTTCGCGGAAGCGGACGGCGAGGCCTTGATGCGAAACGAGGATGAGCTCGTCGTTGCCGGTCGTGATGACTGTGCCGATCACGGTGTCGCCTTCGGAGAGGTTGATGCCGATGATGCCGCCTTCGCGCACGGAGTTCGTGTAGTCGGAAAGCAACGACTTCTTAATGACGCCGCTCTTGGTGGCCATCACGAGGAAAAGGTCGTTGGTGAAATCCTTCACGCAGAGCATCGCGGCGATCTTTTCTCCGTCGGCGAGGCGGAGGAACGAGGCGACGGATTTGCCCTTCGCGGTGCGCGCGCCCTCGGGGACGTCGTACACTTTTTGGGCGAGACATTTGCCCAGCGTGGTTAGCACGAGGAGGTAGTCGTGCGTGCTCGCGGTAAAGAGGCGTTCGACGAAATCGTCTTCGTAGGTCTCGGCGCCGATGACGCCTTTGCCGCCGCGTTTCTGCGAGCGGTATTCAGCGACGGGCGTGCGTTTGATGAAGCCGAGGTGCGAGACGGTGATGACGCAGCCTTCGTTGGGGATGACGTCTTCCATGCGGAAGTCGCCCGCGGCGGCGATGATCTGGGTCTTGCGGTTGTCGCCGTATTTTTCGCGACCGGCGAGGAGCTCGGTCTTGATGACTTCGAGGAGGCGCGCTTCGGATTCGAGGATGAGGCGGAGCTCGGCGATGAGGGTCATCAGCTCGGCGTACTCGGCTTCGATCTTGCCGCGCTCGAGGCCGGTGAGCTGGTAGAGGCGGAGTTCGAGGATGGCGTCGGTCTGGCGCTCGGAGAGCGGGTACTTGGCCATCAACTTCACCTTGGCTTCTTCGCGGTTGGCGGAGGCGCGGATGATTTTGACGAAGTCGTCGAGGTTATCGAGGGCGATGATGTAGCCTTCGAGAATGTGGGCGCGGTCCTCGGCCTGCTTGAGGCGGAACTTCGTGCGGCGGGTGATGACATCGCGGCGGTGCTCGATGTAGCACTCGATGAGTTCCTTGATGTTCATCTGCTTCGGCCGGCTCTTGTCGAGGGCGAGCAGGGTGACGCCGAAGGAAGATTCGAGGGCGGTCTTCTGATAGAGCTGGTTGATGACGACCTTGGCCTGTTCGCCGCGTTTCAGCTCGATGACGACGCGGGTGTTTTCGTCGGACTCGTCGCGGATGTCGCGGATGCCGTCGATCTCCTTTTCGGTCACCAGTTCGGCGATACGGGTGACGAGGGTGGCTCGGTTCACATTATACGGGATCTCCGTGATAATGATCTGCTCCATGCCGGTCTTGGTGTCTTCGGTATGGGCTTTGCCGCGGATGCGGACGATGCCTTTGCCGGTCTTGAGGTATGAGAGGATGCCTTCGCGGCCGGAGATGGTGCCGCCGGTGGGGAAGTCGGGGCCGGTGATGATGCCGCAGAGCTCGTCGACCGTAATGGAAGGGCGGTCGATGATGGCGATGGTGGCATCGATGATCTCGCGCAAGTTGTGCGGCGGGATATTCGTCGTCATGCCGACGGCGATGCCGGTCGAGCCGTTCATCAGGAGGTTCGGAAGAGCGGCGGGGAGGACGGTGGGCTCGGTCGTGGACTCTTTGTAGTTGGCCTTGAAGTCGACGGTGTCCTCGTCGATGTCGGCGAGGAGTTCCTCGGCGATCGAGTTGAGACGGCACTCGGTGTAACGATACGCAGCCGGTGGATCGCCCTCGACGGAGCCGAAGTTGCCCTGCGGATCGATGAGCGGATAACGCATGACCCAGGTCTGCGCCATGCGGACGAGGGTGTCGTACACGGAGGAGTCGCCGTGCGGGTGATAGTTTTTGAGCACTTCACCGACGACACCGGCGCACTTGTCGTAAGCGCGGTTGTGGAGGAGGCCTTCGCGCATCATCGCGTAGAGGATGCGGCGTTGCACGGGCTTCAAGCCGTCGCGGGCGTCGGGGAGGGCGCGCGAGACGATGACCGACATCGAATACTCGATGTAGGCCGACTGCATGATGTCGGTGATGTTGGCGGTGGAGAGTTTCTCGTTTGCCGTGTACATTTAGGAAAAGAAGTGGGGAGCGAGGAGCAGGAGACGGGAGCCGAGGCGTTGAACTCTTCGCGAGAATCAACGTGTAAGGCTCACCAGAAAATCAGACGTCGAGGTACTGGACGTTGAGGGCGTTGTCTTCGATGAATTGGCGGCGGGGGGGGACTTCGTCGCCCATCAGGAGCGTGAACAGGGCGTCGGCTTTGGCGGCGTCGGCGATGTCGACTTTGAGGAGGCGGCGTTTGTCCGGGTCCATCGTGGTTTCGAAGAGCTGCTTCGGGTTCATTTCACCGAGACCTTTGTAGCGCTGGATGCTCAGGCCTTTGCGGCCGAGGTTGCGGATGTGGGTGAGCACATCGAGGGCGGTGAAGAGTTCGGTTTTGTTTTCGGTCTTCAGGCCGACGTTCTCGGTGACGGTGTAACGCGACTCTTCGCTGGCGGCGAAGCGGTCGATCTCCATGCCGGCGGCGGAAATTGCCTTCAAGAGCTTGGTCATCTCGGTGGATTCGAAGATCTCGTGGAGCGTGATGCGCTTGGTCGTGAAGGGCGTCTTGGTGGCGCCGTCGGGCTGTTGATCGGCGACACCGGCGTCGAGGCCGTGGGCGGCGATGAAGGCGGCGCGGGCGGTGTCGTCCTGGAGGAATTCGTGGGACTCTTTGTTGCCTTCGCGGATGCGGGCGATGAAGCGCGGGAGGGTGTGCGACTCTTTGTCGTGGAGATCCAGATACTCGTTGAGCGAGGCGCCGTAGCGGGTGACGCCGGCGCCGAGTTTTTCGAGGGCGGCGAGGGCTTCGACGATCTTGTCGATCTGCGCGGGCTCGTAGTTATGGTTGTCGCTCTTGCGCGTGAGGATCACGTCCTCGGAGCCGAGTTCGAGGAGGATGCGGTTGAGCTGTTCGTCGTTGTCCACGTACTGCTCACGTTTCTTGCGCTTGATCTTATAGAGCGGCGGCTGGGCGATGTAGACGTAGCCGCGCTCGATCAGGCCTTTCATCTGGCGGTAGATGAACGTGAGCAGGAGCGTGCGGATGTGGGAGCCGTCGACGTCGGCGTCGGTCATGATGATGACCTTGTGGTAGCGGGCTTTCGCGGCGTTGAAGCCGCCGACGGCTTCGTCGCCCTCGCCGATGCCGGTGCCGACGGCGGTGATGAGCGTGCGAATTTCCTCGTTGGAAAGCACCTTATCGAGGCGGGCTTTTTCGGTGTTAATCAACTTACCGCGCAGCGGGAGGATCGCTTGGAACATGCGGTCGCGGCCTTGCTTGGCGGAGCCACCGGCGGAGTCGCCCTCGACGATGTAGAGTTCGGTCTTGGCGGGATCGCGTTCGGAGCAGTCGGCGAGTTTGCCGGGGAGGCCGCCGCCGGAGAGCGCGCCCTTGCGGACGGTTTCGCGGGCTTTGCGGGCGGCTTCACGGGCGCGGGCGGCGTTGAGCCCTTTATCGACGATGCGTTTGCCCATCGTGGGGTTGGTCTCGAAGTACATCATCAGGCCTTCGTAGGACGAGGAGCCGACGACGCTTTCGACCTCGGGCGAGAGGAGTTTCACCTTCGTTTGCGATTCGAATTTCGGATCGCTGTGCTTGATCGAGATGACGGCGGCGAGGCCTTCGCGAACGTCGTCACCGGTGATCTGCGGATCTTTGTCCTTCAGGAGATTGTTGCCCTTCGCGAACTGGTTGATCGCGCGGGTGAGAGCGCTGCGGAAACCGGAGAGGTGCGTGCCGCCGTCGGGATTGTGAATCGTGTTGGTGTAGCAGAGGACCTGGTCGTTGTAGGTGTCGTTGTACTGGAGGACGACCTCGACGTGGATCTCGGCGGACTTCTCGTCGATCTTGAGCTGCGTCTCTTTAACCATGCGAATGGGTTTCGGATGGATCGCGTTTTTGCCCTGGTTGAGCTGCTTCACGAACTCTTCGACGCCGTCCTTGTAGAAGTAGCGCTCGGGCTTGATCTCGGCGGGGCGCTCGTCGGTGAAGGTTATTTCGAGGCCGGAGTTGAGGAAGGCGAGTTCGCGCAGGCGCTGGGCGATGCGGGCGGAGACGAAGACGGTGGTCTCTTTGAAGATCTCGGCGTCGGGTTTGAAGGTGATGTAGGTGCCGGTGTTCTTGGTCTGGCCGATGACGGAGAGTTTTTTAACGACCTTGCCCTGCTCGAAGCGCATGTGGTGGACCTGGCCGCCGCGGGAGATCTCGACTTCGAACCATTCGGAGACGGCGTTGACGCACTTTGCGCCGACGCCGTGGGTGCCGCCGGAGAACTTGTAGCCGCCTTGTCCATACTTGCCGCCGGAGTGCAGCGTGGTGAGGACGAGTTCGACGCCGGGGAGGCCGGAGTCTTTGTTGATGTCGACGGGAATGCCGCGGCCGTTGTCGCGGATGGAGATCGAGCCATCGACGTGGATGTTGACCTCGATCTTCGAGCAATGGCCCGCGAGATGTTCGTCGACGGAGTTGTCGAGGACCTCGGAAACGCAGTGGTGGAGGGCGCGTTCGTCGGTGCCGCCGATGTACATGCCGGGCTTTTTGCGGACGGCCTCGAGGCCCTTGAGCTGACTCAATTGGGAGGCGTCGTAGGTGTGGGTGATGGCCGGATTCTGAGCGGGGCTTTGCGGGTCGGTCTGGTCGGACATGTATAGGTAGGAACGTTGTCTAAATTAAAGGGGAAATTGCATCGAAAATTGGAGGATGCAGCAATGGGTTTTTTGTGGGCAAACGGCTTATTTTTTGGGCGCGTCTGGCAGGCGCGCGAAAAGCCGGTTTTACGAGGGAAAAAGAATCGGCCGGCCCCTTGGAGAGAGGCCGGCCGGAGAATGACGGGGAGGGTGGCAGGCGGGCTGTTTCCGGAGCTGGGCGCGGAGCTTGGGATTTTCGTCCAAGTTTGTTTTCCCGGAAGCGGGCCAGCGGTCGGCTACTTTGGCATAAAAAAGCCGTCGGCAATGAGCACGAGCTGGCGGTTGCCGTCGTTGAGCAGTGCGCCGTTGATCCACGTGATCGTTTTTGGAAATCCGGGAGTGACGACGTTTTTGTCCCCCTCCTGAACCCGTCGCGTCCCCATATAAGTATGGGTCATCATCCAGTGTTCCTGACAGCCGAACTGGATCACCAGCTCCACCTTTTGAATCCGCCATGCGTCGAGGAAGAAGTTCGGGGTGTAGTTGATTTCCACCCGCACTCCGTGTTGCTGGAAGGTCTCGATCGTGACGGTGCTGCCGTCGGCGTAACTGGTCTTGGGGCCCGGGGTGAGGAAGGCGTATTCGTACACGGAGTTGGCGGCCAGCTCCTGGTTTTTCACCACGGCTTCCGGTCCCAGTTTGGTCAGCTTGAGCGGATTCAAATCCTTAACCCCGGCGGGAATCGGGTCGTTGAGGCCGCCGTTGCGGTAGAAAGTCATTTTAACCTCGGAGGGCGCTTCCTTGCTATCGATGCCGGTGTAGATTCGCAGGAGCGCACCCGTGATCACGGTGGGGCTGGTGCGGGCAAGGACCGGCACGTCATCCTCGATTTTCGCGGGATCGCCGGATTCATCCGTGGTGCCAGATGAGGGTTTCGGCGCCGGGGTGGCGGGCGCGATTGGGACTACGGGGGAGAGTTCTTTGCCGGTTACCAGCGGTGAGCCGGTGGCCGGTGGACGGCTGATCGGTGGCAAACCGCCCACCACTGCCGGGGTCTTCGCGGACGGCGGCAGTTCGATCGAGGGCGCGGTCTTGGCGGCGGTTCCGGCCGGCTGGGCTTGCGCGGCCAATCCTGTGGCCGCGAAGAGTGTTTGAAATGCGGGAGCGAGTTCGCTCTCGGCCAGTTTCTCGAACGTGAAGCCGACATAGATCATGCGGCCCTTGCCGTAGGGGAAGGCGGTGGCCACGGGCACGGGCGCATATCCGGGTTTGGGGGTTGTGAGCTGGGTGGTGTAGACGACGGCGGCACCATCGGGGTTGACCACGCTGAATTGCGATTCGACGCCGGAGCCGCCCTCGACGTGGAACTCCGTACCTGTCGCGGAGACGACCGTGCCGGGGTTGAACCGCTGGGCCAGTCCGTTCGCGCCGCGCACGCCCATCACCTCGGAAAGGAACGGCCAGCTCGATTCGTCCCAGGTGCTGTAGGTGTCGAGCACCTTGCTCACATAGCCGGGTGAAATGAGCACGACGGTACCGCCTTTTTGCTCCAGGTAGCTGCGGACCGTTTTCTCGTCGTTCACGCCGAGGACGGCGGAGTTGTCCGCATTCCCGCCGTAGGAAGCGCCGGTGTACCAGATGACCAGTGAGAAGGGCAGCAGCCGCGCCAGCTCGGGGCCCTGTGCATACGAGCGGACGTGTTCAATCTCGACGGCGGCCGTGTCTTTGCCGACGAGTGACGTCGCCAGCCGGCGGAAGATGACGTCGGAGGCCGACTCGCGCTCGTCGCCGGGCGTGAAATTATTTTCCGACATATCGTCGTCGACCAGCAAGACTCGGAGTGGCCCCGCCGCTGCTGGAGGCGGCAAACTGGCGAGAGCGGGCGAGGGTTTGCGCGCGGTTTTAGGCGCGGATGTTTTGACGTTGGCGGAAGGAGCGGCTGCGCCGAAAACGGCGACCGGCAGGATAACGAGTAAGAACCCAAGCGGAATAATCGCCGCGAACGGCCGACGAACGGGTTGAGGCCCGAAGTTGGGAAGCGTCATGACGGGTAGCTTGAGAGGCGGCGCGTAATGCGCGCAAGCGCTCGATCGCCACACGCCGCCCAAATCGAGCGGGATGCCCGGCGTGCTACCTGCGGAGCGGGGCGCGGGGTTTGAAGTTGTCGCTCAGGGTCTTCTTCGCGAAGGCGGTCCAGCGGGCGGATTGTTTCGCGTCGGGAGCGATGCCGGGTGCGCCGTCGGTGTAGAGTTTCGCAAGGAATTCGGCGGCGGCGGGTTCGCCGAGTTCGGCGGCGTAGGTCAGCCAGCGGAGCGCGGCGGTGGGGTCAGGCTGCGCGGCGGGGAGGTCCAAGGCGTAGAGGCCGACGTGGTAGGCCGCGAAGGCGTCGCCGTACTCGGCGTCGATCTGGAGTTGTTTTAGCGCGAGCGCGTGAACACGGCGGGCGAGCGTGGGATCGGGCTCGAGGCCGTTGCGGCCGGTGGCGAGGATCTGGGCGGCGGTGAAGGCGGCTTCGCGGCTGCCGGCGGCGGCGGCTTTGGCGAGCGCGAGCAAGCCTGACGCGGGATTCTCTTTGAGGCGCTCATAGGCGTCGTCGTTGAGGGACTGGAATGACTCGCGTTGGGCGTCGGTGATTCGGGCGGCTTTGGCGATGTTTTGGTCGGCTGCGGCGAGAATGGTTTCCAGCTCGGCACGCACAGGAGCCAGTGGCGCGGAGTCTGCGGGTGTTCGTCGGGGCGAGGCGGGGAGGTGCTCCAGGTTTTCGATGGCTTCGACGAAAACGGACCAGTGGCGGGCGGCGGTTTTATCGACAGGTGCGGTGAGGGCGCGGTCGCGGAGAGCGGTGGCAGCGGTGAGTTCGCCGAGTTCGGCGGCGTAGCGGAGCCAGGTGAGGCTGGCGGCGTGATCGGGGGCGACGCCTCGACCGTCGCGGTAGCTGTTCGCGATTTGTTCGGCGGCGGCGGAATCGCCGACCTCGGCGTCGGCCATAGTCATCTTGAATGCGACCGCGGTCAGCTGGTCGGCGAGGGCCGCGGAGCGCGGGAGATCGCCGCTGCCTTGGCGGATGTGGCTGGCGAGCATTTCGAGGGCGCTGCGTTCGCCGTAGCCGGCGGCTTTGATGAAAAGCTGGAGCGCGCCGAGGCCATCGGATGCGACAAGCTCTTCGGCGGCAGCCCGGTCGCGGGAGGCTCGGTCGAGGAGTTCGGTGTGGCGGGGGTCTTGTTGGTTGATGCCCGGCCATTCGGAAAGCGTGGCGATGACGGCATCGAGCTGGGGTTGAACGGCGCGGATGAGTTCGTCGTCGAGGAGGCGCTGCTGGCGGTCCATCTCCCACTGCAGGGCGGGATAAAACCAGGCGAAGGCGCGGGAGGTGTCTTCAGAACTCAGGGTGTGGCTGAGTGATTCCCACTCAGCAGAAAATTCCGGCGTGGCCCAGTCCGCGAGGCTGGCGTCGAGTTCGGCGATCAACGCGGGGGATAGATTCCACGAAGGCGGGCGGTCGGCTTCGCGTGACAGGGAATTTTCGATACGTTGCGCGGTCTTCAGCCGGGCGGCCAGGACGCTGCCAGCGGCGACGGCGTCGGTGAGTGCGGGCTCGAAGTCTTCGCCGCGCAGGCGGACTTCGACGAGGCGGGCGGTGAGGGCGCGGGGGATTTTGGCGGCAACGTCGCGGGCACGTCGGGCGGCGCTGAGTTGTTTTAGTTTTTCGATGGATGGTGAGGCGTTCGGCAGCTCGGCGGCGATCATGACGGGAGCGAAGGCGTCGCCGAGGCGCATGGCTTCGAGGAGTCGTTGGCGGCGGACTGCGGTGGGCGTGCCGGCAGCGAAGGCTTCGTTGTAGAGCGCGGCGGCTTTGGTGAGGTCGAAGGACGCGTCGTTGACCGCGAACGTGCTGGGGAAAATCGGGTTTCCGGCAGCGAAGAGGACGAGATCGTTCCGCGCGTCCGCCCACTGCTCGCTGGCTTTGATGGAGGCGAGGAGAGCGGGCACGGCGTCGGGTTTCGGAGCGTTGGCGTCGCGTCGGGCACGGGCGGCAAGGGCGCGGACGTGTGCGGCGTTTTTCGCGGCCTCGGCCTCGCTGCGGAGTTGGGAGATGGTCTTGGGGCTGTCGGCGTCGACGAAGGCGAGTGCCACGAGGCGGGCGTGTTCGCGCGCGGCGTTTTGGTAGAGGGCAACCTCGTCGAGCAAAGGCGGCGTCCAACGGCGGGGCGATGCGGCTTGGAGAGCCAGGCCCTCGATGGCGAGGCGAGCGCGGGCGCCGAGGAGGTCGTCGCGGGAGGACCAGCGCGTGAGCGCGGCGAGAGTGCGGGCGGCGTCGGGTTCGTCATCCCACGAGAGTCGGAACGCGCCGAGTTCATCGATGCCGAGCAGGTGAAAGCGGTGGAGCGCGGCGAGGCCGGCCACGCCGTCGATGCCGGCCTGGCCGGCTTTTTCGAGGATGTGGTCGAAGGCGGAGTAGTTAAAGTTCTGAGCGGGCGTGAGCGGGACGGCGCGATTCGCGATCGCCTCGACGTAGAGCGTCATCGCCTCGGTGCGCAGCGGTTCGGAGACGTAGGGAAGCAGGTCATCGAAGTTTTCGAACTCCTCCATCGGCAGCTCGCGGATGAGGGTGGGGATGTGGGCGCGTTGTTTTTCGACGATCGAAAGGGAGATCGGGCTGACGTATTTGAGAATCGGATCGTGAGCGGCCGGGCTCATGTTCACGAAACCCGCAAAATAGACGCGGGCCCAGAAAGCGCCGCGGGTGATGAGTCGGAGCGCGAGCTTTTGGTCGGCGGGCGAATCGGAGTTGTTGAGGAACCGGGCGAAGTACCATTTCGCGAGGTCGGTTTTCGAAGCGGCGGCCTCCAGGTCCTGGCGGGCGGCGACGACATCCACCTCGAAGCCGGCGGCTTTGACGGCGTCGGGCTGGGTGAGCTGGAGGTAGGCGAAGAGAGCGCGGGTCTCGGGATGGCGCTGGCCGGCCTTTTTCGCGGCGGGGCCGTTGGGGTCGAGCAGCCGGAGGGCACCCGGAATATTTTGAGGCGTACCCACGCCCTCCATCAGGAGCATGGCGGCTTGGTTGGCGGCCCATTCGTTCTGGGTCTCGTTGTGATGGCGGAGAAACCAGAGGAGGGACTCGGTCGGAGACGAGAAAATGGGCGGCGACACTTCCGCCGCGTAGCCGTTGTGGGAGGCGCGGACGCGGGCCCAGTTGGCGGCTTCCCGGCGGGCGATTTCCGCGGCTTCACGTTCGCGCTGGGCGCGGCGGGCGGCGGCGGCGGCATCGCGCTGGCGGCGTTCTTCGCGGGCGGCGGCGGCTTGCTCGCGGTCGATGCGGTCGAAGTATTGCTGGCGGGTTTCGTTGGGATGATCGCGGCGCCACTCGGCATCGAGGCGGGCTTGTTCGGCGCGGGCGGAGGCTTCGCGTTCGCGGCGGGAGCGGATCTCTTGTTCCCACGGGGAAGGGCCGCTGGGCGGACCGGAGCGCGTGGGGGAGTTGCGTTGTTTGCGCAGGGAATCGATGAGCTGGTCGGTGTCGCGCTCGAGGCGTCGCTGGAGTTCGCGCGGCGACATGCTGTCGTAGCGTTGGGCGAAAAGCGGGAGGGCTAGCAACGCGGCGGTGAGAATGAGGCGGGGGTAAAGTGCGCGGCGGGGCGACGGGAGACGCATTGGCCGACGCTGGAGGTGGGCGACGGGGAGGTGAAGCGCGAAGACGCAAAGACGCTAAGGTCGGAGCGAAGGAAGGATGTGGGCAGATGAGGGCCGGGTGCTTTTTCGTAACGGCTTCGATTCAGAGCGGCATTACGCTTACCGGGAACGTCGCTGGGAAGTTGTCACGATGTTCGCCTTGGTAAGATATGACGACGCGGTCCGTTATTTCGACGTGCTCTTTCATAGAGCGCAGAAAAATTCTTGCGAACTCAGCGGGCGACGGCGGAAGTAAAATTGAATCCGGCCCCGGTCCGCTGTCACGACGGATTTGTATCGGTGCTTTGTGTACGTCACCTTCCCCAATGCTCTTATCATGAAAAAAATACTCTCCCTTTCACTGGTGCTTTTGGGATGCGGCATTGGATTCGCGAGTGATTTTCATGTTTCGCCAAATGGCGATGATCGTAATCCGGGCACGCTTTCCAAGCCACTGCGCACGATTGAGGCCGCTCGTGATGCGGTGCGGACGGAGTTGAAAAACGCGGACGGAAGTCAGCGTCAGCCGGTCACGGTGTGGCTACACGCTGGCACTTACCCACTGGCGCGTACGTTTGAACTTACGCGAGAAGACAGTGGTACAGCAAAGGCGCGCGTGACTTATGTGGCCTACGAGCAGGAGGAGGTTCGTCTCTCTGGAGGCGTCACTTTGCCGGCCCAGGCGTTCACGCCGGTCAATCATAAGGATGCGCTGCGGCGCCTGCCTGCCGAATCTCGTGCGCATGTTTTCCAAGCTAATTTGCGAGCGGTGGGCGTGACTGACTTTGGACAACACCGACAGTTTGGACATGGACTTCCGGTAGTGACCGCACCGATGGAATTATTCTGGAATGCTGCGGCACTACCGCTGGCGCGTTATCCCAATGCCGGTGCCATTGAGCTCGGTACAATCATCGATCCCGGTTCGATGCCGCGCTCGGGTGATTATAGCAATCGGGGTGGACGTTTTCGTTACACCGATGCCCGCCACGAGCGTTGGGTGGGAGTCTCTGATGTGTGGCTGCAGGGTTACTTCAACCACGGTTATGCGGACGACAAGATCCGGATCGCGTCCATTGATCTCGCACTGAAGGAAGTGACGCTCGCGACGCCTCACATGTATTCCCTGGCGACCGGGAATAACTTCAACCAGTACGTGGCGCTCAATCTTTTGGAGGAGCTTGATCAGCCTGGCGAGTGGTACGTCGATACCGAGTCCGGGCTGCTTTTCATCTGGCCACCCGATGATCTCGCGAAAGCGCGGGTAACGGTCTCCCTGCTCAATCAGCCGCTCGTTGCGCTCGATGACGTATCGTTTTGTACGCTGCGGGGGTTGATCATCGAGCACGGCCGTGGGTTGGGTGTTTCCGTCGAAGGAGGAGAAAGCAATGAGCTCACCGATTGCGTTGTGCGTAATGTCGGCACGGTGGGCGTGATGTTGGGTCAGGGTGCGCGCCAGACGTTTCCCCACATCACGGCGGATGGCTATGAAGGCGTGCCGTCATCCCGGGAGGTGGGGAGTTTTCATTCCCACATTTATCTCAATACCGTGTGGGAGCGAAACGCGGGGAGAAATCATGTCATCGCCGGCTGCGAAATTTATAACACGGGCTCGGGTGGGATTATCCTCGGTGGCGGCAGCAAGAAAACCCTCACACCTGGCAACAATGTTGTGACGGACTGCCGTATCCACGATTTCAATCGCCGCAACAAAATGAGCGCCTCAGGTGTGATTGTGGATGGTTGCGGCAATCGGGTCGTGCATAACGAAATCTTTAACGCGGATCTGCAGGGGATCTATGTCCGCGGCAACGAGCATGTCTTTGAGTTTAATCACATCCATCACGTTGCTCAAAATTCCAACGATGCCTCTGCGTGGTATCTTGGTCGCGATCCCTCTGACCGGGGGAATGTCGTGCGTTGGAATTTTTTCCACGATGTCGGCCGGCCCGATCGCAAGTGGACGATGGGGGTTTATTGCGACGATGCCACGGCGGACGTTCTCGTTGAAGGTAATGTCTTCTATCGAGCGGCTTCGTTCGGCAGCGTGTACACCAACGGCGGCCAGGATATCGTCGTCCGCAACAACCTCTTCATCGAAGGCTACGGTCCGGCATATCAGCTGAAATCCATGTGGTACGATTTCGCGCTTGAGAGCATCCCGTACTATTTCGGCGAGAAAGGACTGTATACTCGCCGCCTCACGCGCGATGTGGACATCAAGCAGCCGCCGTACAGCGACCGGTATCCGCTGCTTAAAAACTGGCTCGATCTGATGCCGGATGGGAAAACTTACTACGGCATGCGCCCGGCGCGAAACGTGTTCGATCGGAATGTTCTCGTGAAGTATGAGGAGACTTTCCGCATGGTGGGAAAATATGCGGCAACGGAGTTCGGGGATAATTTTATCACCCAAAAGGACCCTGGATTCGTGGACGCGGCGAAGTTGAATTTCAGATTGAAAGACGACTCGGTGGTTTATCAGGCATTGCCTGGGTTCAAGCGGATCCCGTTCGAAAAAATCGGTCCCAGGCCACGAGCGGAACGTGACTGATACTCTCGGACGGTGAGAGCTCGGATAACTCTCCAGGCCGATTCCTCAGGTGCCAATCAATCGAGGCGGGAGCCGTTGAGGATGGATTCGATGTGGGCGGGAGAGAGGCCGGAGAGGCGGACGGCTTGGGCGTCGATTTTTTTGGCGCGGTAGCTTTCGGCGATCAGGGCGTCGCGGGCTTCTTCGCGAAGTGCGGGATCGCGGATGAGGTCGGCCCAGGTGGCGGCGGAGTCGAAGGATTGTTTGGCGATGAGGTGGAGCGCGATGTGGCGGGCGGCGGAGTCGTAGAAGGGAGTGTCGTCGTGTTGGGCGAGCCAGGTGGCGGCGTCGGTCGGGGCAGTGGCGACCCAGCGGGCGAGGAGTTCGTTAAGAGCGGAAAGTTGCTCGGTGGTTTTGGCTTCTTCGGCGAGGAGGTCGGCGTAGCCCTCGAAGGCGCGTGAGCGGGTGGCGGTTGAGGTGAGCGTGGAGGGCTGGGAGTTGGGGGGCGGAGATGGTGTGAGTGCGGAAGCGAGAGGCGTCGTTGGGGATTGGAGATGCGTGGGGCTGGAGATGGGAGTTTCGGAATAGGACTTATAGGTCCTATGGGTCTCATGGGACTTATGGGTGGCGGAAGATGAGGTAGGGCGAGGCCAGAGGTAGATGTTTGCGGCGAGAGATGCCGCTAGGAGGAGCCAGGGGAGAGTCGTGCGGAGCGCGGGCATGTGGCGGTGTGCGGATTTTTTAACCGCGGAGAGCGCGGAGGACGCAGAGTACGGAAAGAGGCAGTTGATTGAACCACAGAGGCACAGAGGGCACTGAGGTCGGAAATCGGAGTGAGCGGAACGGAGGTAGGTTTTGTTTGAAGGTTTGGCTCTGTGTTCTCTGTGCCTCTGTGGTTAAAATCTCAGGCTTTGGCTGGTTGAGAGACGAGTGCGAGAGCAGGCGTGGGTTCGGCAGATACGTTGTTAGAGGCGTCTTCCAAGCCGTCGAAGCGGAGGAGGCGGGCGCTGTTGAAGATGACGAAGAAGGCGGAGAATTCGTGGAAGAAGGCCGCGGCGACGGGCGTGATGAAACCGAGCGCGGAGAGCGTCACGGCTAGGATGATGAAGGCGAAACCGCAGAGGAGGTTTTGGTTGATGGTGCCGACTGTGCGGTGGGAGAGCTCGATCAGGTCGGCGATGCGGCGGAGGTCGTTGTTCATGAGGGCGACGTCGGCGGTGGCGATGGCGACGTCGTTGCCGAGCGCGCCCATGGCGACACCGACGTGACCGGCGGCGAGGGCGGGGGCGTCGTTGAGGCCGTCGCCGACGACCATCACGCGGGCGCCGGAGGCTTTGAGGGCTTCGATGCGGCGAGCTTTGTCTTCGGGGAGACACTCGGCCTGGAAGTCGGTGAGGCCGAGGCGGGCGGCGATGGTGGCGGCGACGGGCTGGCGGTCTCCGGTGAGGAGTATGAATTTTTCGATGCCGACGGTGCGGAGGCGGGCGAGGGCTTCGGGGGCTTCGGCGCGGAGGCGGTCGGCGAGGCCGATGGTGGCGACGTGGACGCCGTCGATCACGACTGCGACCAAGCTGAAGCGGTCGGCATTTTCGGGAGCTGGCGCGAGGACGATGCCGGAGTCGGAGAGCCAGCGGGGGCGGCCGACGTGAATTTTTTGAGAGCCGAGTTGGGCAGTGATGCCGAGGCCGGAGTGTTCCTGGAGGTTGGTTGGGGAGTTGAGAGCTGAGAGTTGAGAGTTGAGTGATGGAGTCTCGGCGGCGCGTTGGATGGCTTTGGCGACGGGGTGGTTGGAGTGGCGCTCGAGGGCGGCGGCATAGGCGAGGGCTTCGGCGCGGGAGGTGTCGGCGTGGAGCCAGACGTTTTCTACGTGCAAGACGCCTTCGGTGAGGGTGCCGGTTTTGTCGAAGACGACGGTGTCGATGCGGCGGCCTTCTTCGAAGTGTTTCGCGCCTTTGACGAGGAGGCCGAGGCGGGAGGCGCAGGCGATGGCGGTGACAAGCGCGCTGGGGCTCGCGAGGACGAAGGCGCAGGGGATGCTGACGATGAGGACGGAGATGGCGCGGTTGATGTCCTGCGTGAAAAAGAAAACGGAGGCGGCGATGAGGAGGACGAGGGGTGTGTAGTAGCGCGCGTAGTCCTCGGCCATGCGAATGATGGGGGCTTCGGTTTCTTTGGCTTCTTCCAGGATGCGCGTGACACGGGCCATGACGGTGTCGTCGCCGGTTTCGAGGACGGTCGCTTCGAGAAGACCGTTGAGGTTGGTGGTGCCGGCGAAGATGCGGTCACCCGGACGGACTTCGGCTGGGAGGGATTCGCCGGTGATGGCGCTTTGGTTGATGAGGGATTCGCCGGAGTCGATGCGGGCGTCGGCCGGGACGGCATCGCCGGGGCGGATACGGATGCGGTCGTTCGCACGAAGCGCGCGTGAATCGACGAGTTCCTCGTCTATGGGTTGAGAGTTGAGCGTTGAGAGTTGAGAGACGGAAAGGATGCGGCGGGCGCGGACTTGGGAGAGTTCACGAAGGCGGTTGAGGGCGTACTCGACGCCGATGACGGTGCGTTCTTCGAGCATCTGGCCGAGGACGAGGACGACGGCGACGATGCCGCCGGTGATGTACTGGCCGGTCGCAAGGCAGGCACCGATGGCGATGACGACGTACTGGTCCATGTAGAACTGCGTGGCGGCGAAACCGGTCGCGCGCATGGCCGTGAAGGTTTGTTTCACGATGGGCGTGGCGACGATGATGAGGCCAATGAGTGCGAGCAGGCTGCCGATGGTGTCCTGTCCGGGGCGCAGCCAGGGAGCGGCGGCGCCGGCGAGGAGGAAGGCGGCGGCGATGAAGAGGACGCGGAGGCGGCCGAGCATCTCGGGTGGAAGTGGCGTGGCGGAAGCGGACATGACGGGAGTGGCGGGAGTCCTAAGCGGGCGATCGGTTGGTGAATCGCGAAGACGCGAAGAGGCTAAGGTCGGAGCGAGGAAGATGAATGTGTGGCGGCAGATGAAGACGCGGGGATTGATTTCAACGGCTGGCGCTGGGTTCGAGGAAGACGGAGGGCGGGGTGGCGCCGGGAGGAAGGAGGGTGCTGGAGTTGACCTGCTGCATGACGGTATCGAGCGTGTCGTTGTAGAGGCGGGTGCGAACGAGGGCGGGAGCGCGCATGTATTCGGCGCGCAGATGCGTGAAGGCGGCGGACTCGCCTTGGGAGGCGGCGATGGACTGCCGGGCGGTGGAGTCGGCGCGTTGCTGGATGGCGGAGGCCTGGCCGCGGACGATGGCGAGTTGTTTGAGGCGGTACTCGGCGGCGTTTTCTTCGAGGGTGCGGGCGAAGAGACGGGCGCTGGTCACGTCTTCAAAGGCGGCGGCGACCTGGCGGGGTGGGACAAGTTCGCGGATTTCGAGGGCGGTGGCGCTGACGCCGAGTTTCAAGTGGGCAATGCCGGCTTCGAGTTCGTTGCGGATGGCGGTGGCGAGTTTTTCGCGTCCGCTGGTGACGAGATCATCGATCGCGGATTCGCTGAGCAGGCGGGAGGCGGCGCGCAGGGAGAGTTTTTTGAGGAGCGTTTCGACGGCTGCCGGGCCGTGGTGAAAAAAGGCGTGTGGATCGGCGATGCGGTAGCGGAGGGCAAAGTGTCCCTGGAGGATGTTGAGGTCGCCGGTGATGGAATAGCCGTCGGTGACGGGATCGAGGGAGTCGCCAGCGACGGCGATCTCGACGGGAACTGGCGCAGTGCCGGTGGCCTCCAGTTGAGACTGAATCTGGGCGTCAGTGAACTGCTGGAGGTGGGTGACGTTTTCGAGGCGCGGGCCGCGCGAGGTCCAGTTGTCGATAAGCAGCGCGTGCTCGGCGCCGGTTTCGAGGAGGACAACTTCGTCGATCGGTGCGGGCCAGGCGGCGAGGAAGCCGGGGCCGTGGACTTCGGGCTGGAGCTGGCCGAGGCGGAGGATGAGTGCGCTGCGGCCCGGGCCGATGAAGCGGAATCCGGAGAATAGATACACGGCCAGCAGCACGAGGCAGAGTCCTTGGGCGATGGGCGTGAGGTTGCGCAGCGTGTGGAGGAGCGCCTCCATCAAGAGGCCGTCGGACTGGCGGCGGCGGGTGGTTGGCGTGTGAGTGGTGGTGGTGCTCACGGCGTGAAAGCGGGCGGAGTGGAGGTGAATCGCGAAGACGCAAAGACGCTAAGGCGGACGCGAAGATATTTTGATTTGGCGGTGAGCAAGGGGCCGTTGGACACGAGATACGGTTTTTGAGGAACGCTGCGTTTAGCGGGGGTCGAGAAGCGCAGCGGCGGCAACCGGGGATTGCGGGGATGAGTGCTGCGGTTGCGAGGAGGCGGGCAAGAGTGGGGATGGGGAATCGGGGCCGCTTTTCAGGAGGGCGAAAGGCGCGGAGCTGGTGTCGAGGATGAGTGTGGTGTTGCGATCCACGATGGAGCGGAGGCTCTGGAGCTGGCGGAGGAAGTGGTAGAAATTCGCGTCCTGTCCGTGCGAACCGGCGTAGATGCGGGCGGCCTCGGCTTCGGCGGTGCCGCGGGTTTCCTCGGCGTAGCGACGGGCGTCGGCGAGGATCAGAGTGGTCTCTTTGTCGGTCGTGGCGCGGATGGTCTCGGCCTGGGCGCGGCCCTCGGCGCGGTATTGGGAGGCTTCGCGTTTGCGCTCGGCGCGCATGCGGCGGAAGACGGACTCGGTGTTGGCCTGGGGGAGATTGATCTGAAGGACGCCGGTCTCGACGAGTTCGATACCGAGGTTTTCACGGGCGTCGTGTTGCGCGTTCTGGAGGATGTTTTTTTCGAGCGTGGCAAGCGGGCCGCGGCCTTCGCGGACGGCGACGAGTTCTTCGAACGGGATGCGGCCGAGAGCGGCGTTGCGGGCGCTGGTGAGGATGGCGTCGAGTTTTTCGGTGGCGCTTTCCGGGGTGGCGACGCGTTGCAGGAAGCGCTCGGGATCGGCGATGCGCCAGGTGTAGAACATCGGGACGATGACGTTACGTTTGTCGCGCGTGATGGCCTCGGAGAGACGGATTTCGTTTTGCTGGAGGCGGGCGTCGAGACGGACGACGCGGTCGATGGGCCAGGGGAGGCGGGCGTACCAGCCGGCGGATTCGAGGACGCGCACGGGTTTGCCGAAGCGGAGGACGAGGGCTTTTTCGTTTTCGCGAACGATGAAGCCGGTGGCGAAGACGAGGACGAGCAGGGCGCCGAGGGCGAAGGCAGCCCAGCGAAGAAAAGGCGTGGCGGAAGACTCCGTGGAGTCGGCGGGAGAATTTTGTGCGGAGCTCATGGACGAGGAGACATCAGGTTGTCGGAGTCTTGCGTGGCGGCCGGTGCGGCGGGGATGGCGCCGCGGCCCATGTTGAGGTAGCCGTCGATGGCGCGGTCGAAGGCGTTTTGTTTGGTCGAAGGAATCGGGATGAGGCCGGGATTGTCGGGCACGGGCGGCGGAGCGAAATCGGGGTTCAGGGTTTTGCGCGCGTCGACGAAGGTGGGGAGACGGCCGCGGAATTTTTCGTCCACGATGAGTTTTTTCACGCCGCGCAGGCTTTCGTCGTAGGCGGCGTAGCTTTGGCGGATGCGGAAAACTTCGGGGCTGGCCTGGTAGCTCGCGAGAAGCGCGTCGAAGCGGGCGGCTTCACCGCGGACGCGGGCGGAGCGGGTGCCGGCGAGAGTGTCGGCGTTGGCGCGGACCTGAGCGGAGTCTGAGCGGGCGCGGGGGAGATTTTCGGCGCGGTAGTCTTCGCCTTCGTGGCGGGCGGCTTCGCGGTCTTCGATGGCGCTGACGACTTCTTGATAGGCGGGACCGACGGCGACGGGTGGATGGATGTCGCGCAGGCAGACGAGGGCGACGGCGAGGCCGGAGTTGCGACGATCGAGGGAGGACTGGAGATCGCGGAGGATGGTGTGAGCGAGTTCGTCGCGACCGGTGGTCATGATTTCGAACGCGCTGCGGTTTTGCGTGTGGGCGAGGAGTTGTTGCGAGGCGAGGTCGCGGATGACGGCGGCGGCATCGCCGGTGTGGCGGTGGTAGGCGAGTGGATCGCGGATGTAGTAATAAACCGGCACGCTGATGGTAAGCAGATCGTCGCCGTGACCGACGAGCTGGCTTTGTTCGCCGATGTAGTGGCCGCGGTCCCACAGGATGGGTTGTCCGGTATCGGAGGCGAAACCGAGGACGATGGATTGAAGGCGGTCGGCGGGAAGTACGGTGACTGAGTGAAACGGAAACGGGAGCGTGACGTGGAGGCCGGGCGTCAGAGGCGTGGCGTCCATGCGGCCGAAGCGGGCGTGAAGACCGGTGTGGCCGGGCGGGATTTCGTGGAGTGAGGTGCCGGCCCAGATGATGACGGCGGCGACGGCGACGAGCGGAAGCGCGAGTCGGCGCAGCGTCGGGAGGAACCACATGTCGGCGAGGGCGATGACGGGGCCGTCGGTTTTGACTGGCGCGAGCCATGCGTTGCGGGCGGTTATGGCAAGAAAGGGAAGGAGCAACCAGGAGCAGCCGAGGGGCGGGCGTTCGAGGGCGAAGCGGCGGGGCTGGTAGAGCCGGGCGATGTAGCGCGCGAATGTTTCGAGTATCCAGAAAGCGGTGAGCGCGATGAGGGCCTGGGACCAGAGCGTGAGCAGCGGGAGGTCGAAGTGGTTGCTCGCGAAAACGAGCGCGGCGGTGAAGGCGAAGACGATGGTCTGGAGTTTCAGCAGAGCAGCGGAGAGCGGGGCGGACCAATCGCGGGCGCCGGGCGTGCGGGCGCGGAGTGTTGCGTAGGTTTGGAGGAAGAAACCGGCGAAGGCGCCGAGGATGAGCAGCGGGAGGAGGAAAGCGGGTTGAGCGTTGAGAGATGAGAGTTGAGAGAAGGAAAGGGACGGGGAACCGCGGAAAATCAGAGGGTGGATGACGATGAAGAAAGTCGCGGCGGCGCCAGTCGGGAGAAGCGCGGCGCGGGCCCAGGCGCGGGTGCGGGTCTGGCCGATGATCACATTGAGCGCGACGAACGCGGACCACGTTGTCCAGGCGGCGAGGGCCGTGAGCAGCAACGACGGTTGCAGCAGGGCGGCGGCGGTCGCGGTGGCGGCGAGGAGCAGGGAGAAGAGAGCGGGGAACACGATGGGAACCGGATTAAGCGAAGTCGCCTCCGACCGAATGAAGCCGGCCGGAGGCGCGATCAAACGAAGGGACGATCAGACTCAGGGCTTGAGCGTCATGAGGAGGAGCTGGCCGTCTTCAGCGAAGAGCGAATTGGCCTGGCTGGTGGTGTAGTTTCCGCCCGCGGGATTCGGGATGTTGGTGCGGGTGCCGTGGGCCTGGACGTTGATGATGAACGAGCCTTCACCGAAGATCGTGCTGGCATCGACGACGCCGGAGGCTTCCCACTGGCCGCGGCTGCGGGTGGTGTTGTCGCGGGCGTTGGCGTAGGTGAAGTTGAAGTCGCCCTGGTACTTGGCCGCATAGTTGTTGTTGCGGTCGAGCGTCCAGACGCCGCCGTTGCGTCCGTACTTGCTGAATACGGCGCTGGCGGGGCTGTTCAAGTCTTCGCAGATGACGATGCGGTCGGCGGTGACGGCGATGTTGTCCACGCTGCAAGGCCAGTCCTGACCGGCGTTGATGTTGCCGCCGGGCGTGACGATGGACGCGGCGTTGTAGACGATGTCGAGCGTGCCGTCGGCAGCGGGATTGGCTGGGTTGAAGTTAAGTTTGTAGAGGCGGCCGAGCGTGTTCGGGGCGGAGCCGCCGGTCGAAGCGACGAAGAAGCTGCGGGTTGGCGCGAGCGGATCGAATTCGCCGTCTTCAACGCGGACGAAGCCGAAGCCACCGGCGGTGCCTGCGGCGGTTTTCAGCTGGGCGCTGGAGAGAGCGGCGGCGTTGGGGATCTCGATCCAGCGGGACTGGATGGTGCCGGCGGTGAAGGAGGCTTCGTTTTTATTGGCGTCGGCGCCTTTGCCGCCGAGGACGTAGATCTTGCCGGAGGTGAGGCCGTTTTTATCGAGGGCGCTTTCGCTGCGGCGCTGCTTGGTGCCGACGTAGAGGAAAACGTAGGACGGATACCCGCTGTCCTCGGTGGAAACGATGGCGGTCAGCGCATCGCGGCGGGGCATGACGATGGTGTTTTCACGGGCGACGCGGCCGAGAGCGGGGAGCGTGTGCATCTTGCCGTCGACGATGGCGACGGAGAGTTCGCCTTTGGCCTGGTCGAAGCCGCCGGAGGATTCTTCGTTGGCGAAGAAGATGGGGCGATCCATGCCGTGCGCGGTGCCGGCGAAGGAGCCGGAGCAGTAGCGGTTAAAGCCGCGGATGGCGGTGCCGTCCTTGGGTGGCGTGGGGTTGTAGAAAACGTTTTCGAGGTAGAGCTCTTGATGAGCGACGCCAGCGCTGGTGACGGTGGCGTCATCGGCGAGGACGTAGCGCGAAACGAAGGAGCCTTTGAATTTCGTCTGACCGGGGAGGGGCTCGGTGGTGAGGGTGTTGCCCAGTTCGTGAGCGACGAAGAGGATGTTTTCGCTGGTGACGGGATCTTTGTAGAGGCCCATGGCATCGGGGATGCCGACGAAGGCGTAGCTATCGGTCGGGGCGCCGCCGGTGAGGGGGACGCGATCGCCGACGCTGACGAGCGGCTTGAAGGTGTAGTTGCCCGATGGAGTGCCGTTGAGGTAGGCGGGCTCGGAGGTTTGAAAACCGGCGAGAAGCGCGGTCGAGGCGCAGCAGGCGCCGGTGAGGGAAGCGATGACTTTACGCATGGCAGTGAGGGTGCGTGGGCTGACGATGGTTGTGGTTTTTTCCTGACGGGAAAGGGAGGGAAGCTCAGGCGCGGCGGTTGTTGCGACGGCGGAGAACGATGAGGCCGGCGAGGGCGGCGGCGCCGATGAGTCCGTAGGTGGACGGCTCGGGGACGGCGGCGGATTGGGTGAGCACGAGGCCGGTGACGCCTGTGCCGAAATCGCCGATCAAGGTCGCGGCGCCGGTGGTGGAATCGATCGAGTAGAGCGAGGAGAGTGAGGCGTCGCCGGAGAGGGCGGCGAAGAGCGCGCCGTTCAAGATGTCGAGCGAGCCGAGGCCGGTAATGTCGAAGCCGAGCGAGCCGACGGTGAAGAACTCTTCGAAGTTGGGATCGAAGGTGATGGCGAGGGTGTCGGTCGCGGAGTCGAGGGCGAAGCCGGTGCCGAAGTCAGAGTCGATGGCGAGGCCGTTGAAGACGGTGGAGGCGCCGAAGTTGGCGTCGCCCGGAGCGTAGTAGGTGGCGTTGCCGTTGGTGACGGCGCCGTTGAGACCGATCTGGACGTTTTCACCGGCGTCGCTGACGAAGCGGAATTTTCCGGTGAACGGATCGTAGGCGAGGCCGGCGTCGAAGCCGGCGGGAGCAAAGGCGTTGCTGATAAAGGTGGCCTGGCCGGAGAGACCGTTGATCGAGTAGAAATTGGCGTGGCCATCGAGGCCGTAGAGCTGGCCGTTAAACGAGGTCAGTTCGTAGATGTTACCGAAGGCATCGGGGGTGACGCCGTTGCTCTGGCGGAGACCGGTGATCGACGAGGAGAGGATGGTCTCGGAGGGAGCGGAGAGGCTGAAGTGAACGAGCCTGGACTCGGTGGTGACGGCCCAGCCGAACTGGGCGTGGGCGGAGGAAACGGCGCCGGCAAGAGCGAGTAGCGACGCGGAGACTACAGATAATTTCATGGTCGTGAAGAAGTGCTGTTAATGATGCGGCGCGGACCGTGGTGAGGTGTTTTCCCGGGATCAATGAACGGAGTGTGATATTCCGGTGACGGGCGTCATCGGATCGGAACAGTTGTGAAAGCGGGCGCGCCTCGCTCGTGTGAGTGCGCGAATCACGGGCGCGGGAAACGCTGTTGCGGTCGCGAGCGGGCTCCGCCTAGGGTGCGCGCTCGTGAAGCTCTCCGTGAAAGTCGATTATGCGTGTCGTGTTCTTGCCCAGCTCGCCCGCCTGCATGGCGGGGACGATCTCGCGCACATCGAGGGGCTGGCGAAGGTGGAGGCGGTGCCGGCGAATTATCTGGTGCAGATTTTGAGCGAGCTGCGGAACGGCGGGTTGATCACGAGCCGGCGCGGGAAGCAGGGCGGGTATGCGCTGGCGCGGGCGCCGGAGAAGATCACGCTGCTGGATATCGTGAAGGTGATCGAAGGGGAGTTGCTGGAGTTGACACCGGTCGGAGCGGGGCAGTCGGCAAAGCGGGTGAACCAGATCTGGCGCGAGGTGCGCGATGTTTTTGAGAAGAAGGCGGCGAGCTACACGCTCGACAAACTCGCGGTGAAGAGCGGCGAGGAGATGTATTATATCTGAGTCGGGGATGAGTTGAGGGTTGAGAGCTGAGAGTTGAGGGACGGAAAGCGATGGCGGGAATTGAGGGTTGAGCGCGGTGGTGTGCGACGCCTAGCGTGTGGGTCATGCGTCATCCCGCTCTCGATTCGCTTCTCATCCTCCAAGATCGCGACAGCAAACGGCTGGGACTCGAGGCGCAGTTAAAGGCGGTACCGGGAGAGATCGCGGCGGTTGAGAAGAAGATCGCGACGGAGAAGGCGGCGATCGAGACGGCCCGCACGGAAGTGAAGGAGCTGGAGACGAAAAAGAAGCTGCTCGAGACCGAGATCGGTTTGGCGGAGCAGAAGCTGGCGAAGTACAAGACGCAGCAATCGCTCGTGCGGAAGAACGACGAGTATCAGGCGCTTGGGCACGAAATCGAAACGACGGAGAAGGCGGTGAGCGCGCTTGAGGAGCAGGAGCTCGGGATCATGTACACGATCGACGAGGCGAAGAAGCGGTTCGCGGAGGCCGAGGGAGTTTTGAAGCAGAATATCTCCGGGCATGAGGCGCGGATCAAAGCGCACAAGGAGCGCGAGGTGAGTCTCACGGCGGAGTTGACCGAGGCGAAGGCGGCGATGGCCCAGGCGCGCGGGCCGGTGGGTGAGCCGGCGTTGAGAATTTATGACCGGATCGCGGTGCGGCAGCAGCCGGTGCTGGTGGCTCTGCGCGGCAACAAGTGCGGCGGATGCCATCTGAAGGTTTCGAGTGAAGTGGAGGGTGATGCGCGCAAGGGCGAGAAGCTGGCCACGTGCGATCAATGCGGGCGGATGGTGTGGTTTGATTATTGAGTGGGTGTTCGGCGTGGGTAGTCGGCGCGTGACGATCGAGAAGTCGTGAAAGCGGGCGGCGGTGTGGTTGAAGCGCGAAGACGCAAAGACGCTAAGGTAGGACGCGAAGAGTCGCGGGTGGGCGAGGAGTTGGGAGCGGGGTGAGGTTGGTGGGGGGATTTTATCGCGGAAGCGCTGAAGGGCGGAAACGCGGAGGAATTTGCTTTAGCGATTCGGCTCTTCCGTGCTTCTGCGATTTTCATGTTCTGCGTTGCTTCCGATCTTTGCGACTTCGCGTCTTTGCGCTTCAAAACGAAGCCTTGAAACTGGCAGGCTTGCTTAGCGGTGGAGGCGTTGGCAGGTTTTCCGATCTCAGCTTCGGGGCCAGATCGTCGCTCCGAGTTCTTTGATCCCAAGGCGCGGCCTAAACGCCGCGCCCGTATTTGAAACTTGGAGAGGAAAGTCCGGACACCACCGGGCAGGATTCCCGTCGAGAAACGTCGTCGCGCCGCTGCGACCGGTCGCAAGGCCATCGCGCGGATCGCTTCTGCTCAAGCCGGGGCGGTGCGGGCCACATCCCGCATCGACGGATAGTGTCACAGAGAACAAGTAGCCGGTGCGCGCTGCAAAGCGGGTGCCGGTCATAGTGAAAAGGTGGGGTAAGAGCCCACCGCGCCGCCAGCAATGGCGGTGGCAGGAAAAACCCAATCCGGTGCAAGGCAAAATAGGCGGCTGGGCGGCCCGTCCAACAGCCGCGGGTATGCCGCATTTCGCTTCGGCGAAGAGCTGCGCAAGCAGTCTAGAGAAATGACGATTACCGCGATGGCCGAAAGTCCGTCGCGCGCACAGAATCCGGCTTACCGGTCTCGAAGCTGAGACTTTTTGGGGTGAAGAGTGAATGAATGCGGTACAGGGAAGGGGGCGTTTTGGTGCGTGATCGCGGATGGCTCGGAGCGGACGATGCGGAGCATCGTCCCTACCTTGGGCGGGCTAAATCAGGCGGTGATTGAAGGCCGGTGGGTAGGGGCAATGCTCCGCATTGACCGTGGAGACGTGGTATTTGACAGCGGCGGTTTGGGTGAGGAGGGAGGCGACGTGTGAACGCGGATGGCGCGATGCGGACGTTGCGGAGCAACGTCCCTACCTCGGAAGGATTTTATTCCAAGGTTGGGTGCAGTGATGGCTTGCGGGTGTTGTGAGCGGGTGGAAATGCTCGGTGGCATGGAGGGATTTCCGATTCGGAAAACGTTGCCGCATGCCGTGCCATCTTGGGTCGAGGAGGGCGCGCTATTTTTTATTACGGTGTGCTGCGCTGAGCGTGGGAGGCCACAGCTCACAAAACCCGAAGTGGCTGAGCGGGTGCTGGACGCATTGCGGCACTATCATACGGCAGGCGATTGGTGGTGCCGGTTGGTTGTCCTGATGCCGGATCATCTGCACGCGATTCTGGCGTTTCCGGGTGAACAACGCATGGGCGCGGTAATCAGGAAGTTCAAAATCTACACTGCCGGTCAGACGGGTGTTGGCTGGCAGCGTGGATATTTTGATCATCGGCTGCGTAACGAAAACGAGCACGCGCTGAAGTCGTATTATGTGCGGGAAAATCCGGTGCGTGCGGGACTCGTCGGTCGCGCGGAGGACTGGCCGTATCGGTGGGAAGCGTGAAGGAGCGGAGGGATGGTTGACTACAGCTCAGCGGGCAGGGCTATGCGGAGTATTGCCCGGGGAGATGTGGTGAATGGACAGGGGCGGTTTGGAGTTGGAGGCAGGTAGGCGATGTGTGAACGCGGATGGCGCGGATGGACGATGCGGAGCATCGTCCCTACCTTGGAAACGGGGGCGGCGAAAAAAATGGATTATGGTGTGGCGGGTGAGACGACTTTCACGTCGTTGAGGTGCCAGTCGCCGTCGGCGGTGCGGGACATGAGGGCGGTGATGGCGTCGCCTTTTTTCACGGTCGTGATGACGGCGGGATCCACGGTGAACATCATCGTCATGGCTTTCATCACGCCGGGGATGGCTTCGTGTTTCACCATGAGGGCGGATTGATCAGGGAGGAGTTCGGTGACGACGCCTTTGAGCGGGAATTTGCGGGAGGGTTGTTTGGTGTTGTCGGAAGTCGCGGACGAGATGTCGGGAGACGCGGTGCTGGTGCTTGGTGTGTTGGCGGACTTCGACGTCTGGGTGTCGGTTGAGGTGCATTCGCAGGTGTCGCAGCAGGATTCGCGGGAGCAGGCGGTGACGAGTGCGAGCGTGGCGAGGAAGGCGGAGAAGCGCAGCGGTTTCATGGTTTGTTTTAGATGACGGGAGAGATGGGGAGTCGTGGAGATTATTTTTGGCTCAGGAATCAAGAGGCGCGTGGGCGCAGCCAAGGGAGGAATTTTGAGAAGATGAGATCGCCGATGACTAGTACGGCGAGAGAGGCGGCGAGGAGTGGCAAAAAAACCGCGAGCGCGAGCGTGCCAAAGAAGACGGGCTTCGGCAGCGAGGCGGTACTGGTGGGGGCGGCGAGTTGTCCGGCGGGGCGGCGTCGCCACCAGAGCGCCAGGCCGGTGGCGGCGATGGTGATGATGCCGAGGCAGACGAGGGTATTGGCGATTTGGTTGATCACGCCGAAGAGCTGGCCCTCGTGGGCGATGATGCCCCAGAGGACGAATTTCCCCATGAAGCCGAAGTCGTCGTAGCGAACATCGGCGAGGACGCGGCCCGAGTATTGATCGAGGTGCAGGTAGGCGCGGGTGAAGGCGCGGTTGCGGTCGGTCATCGCGCTGAGGACGCCGGTCGGACTCGAGGGCAGGGCGAGGGAGTAGGGGCGAGGGACTTGGTTGGCGTCGGCTATTTCCATCGCGCGGGCGAGAGTGAGGCGGGGAAGGAGAATTTTTGATTTTGGATTATCGATTTTCGATTCGGGAGAGAAGGGCTCGCGGTGGTCGGCGTGGAGGTTGTCCATGGCCGGAGGTGTTGAGGCTAGTGCGTCGATTTTTTCGGCGTGGCCGGCTTTGAGCGGCGGGGCCCAGCCGGTGAGTTCGGAGCGGTGGGCGCTGGCGCTGGATTCCTTGGGCGAGCCTTCGCCGAGCGCGGCGGAGACGGTGCGAAACCAGGTGCCGCCGACGTTCGTCCACGGGATGCCGGAGGAGAGCAGGAAGAGCGTGCCGGCCGAGAGCCAGACGGCGGGGACGGCGTGGAGGTCGCGCCAGAAAACGCGGCCCTTGGCGCGCAGTCGTGGGAGCAGAAAACCCCAGACGCTGAAGTGCGGGCGCGGCCACCAGAGATAAATGCCGGTGAGGATGAGGACGAAGAGCCAGCTGGCGCCGAGCTCGACGATGACGCGGCCGGCCTTGCCCGCGAGCAATTCGCCGTGGAGGTCGTGGATGGTGTTCATCACGCGGTCGCGTTCGGCGAGCGTGCCGACGACGGTGGCGGTGTGAGGATTGATGAATACGGTGGCGCGTTCGCCGGCCCAGATGGGCATGGGCGCGTCGTGGGTGGCGGAGGTTTTCCCTGAGAGGCGGACGACGAGTTCGCTGGTGCGGCCGGGTTCGAAGGCGGGCGTGAAGGTGACGGGTTTGGCGTCGGGATAGGCGGCGAGGGCGGCGGCGTACTGGTCGTCGATGGAGGCGGCGGATGTCTGGATGGGAACCTCGCGGAGATCGCGGTAGCGCCAGGCCTCGTACTGGGGTTTCCAGAGGTAGAGCGTGCCGGTGACGGCGAGAAAGATGGCGAGCGGAGCGGCGAGGATGCCGGCGTAGAAATGCCAGCGCCAGGCGGCGCGGTAGAGGGCACCGGCATTTTCGATTTTGGATTCTCGATTTTCGAGTGGAGCGTCGGAGCGAGCCGGAGCATTGGATGAGCTCATGGGGGGCGAGGAAAAGTAGAAAGGTTCCGCCGACGGGGGTGACGGGCATCGCCGTCGGCGGAGGATTTTGTTCTGGTGTGAGGCTTAGAGGAGCGGGCGGTTACCAGCGGTATTCGAGGCCGGCGAAGAGACTGCGACCGTCGCCGGGGAGGAACTGGGGCTGATCGAGGCCAGTGGCGTTTTCGATGACGCCGGTGGTGGCGGCGTAGCGTTTGTCGGAGAGGTTGCGGGCTTCGAGGAACCAGGAGATTCCCGTGGCGCGGCGCTGGCCGAGGCGGAGGCCGATGAGGGCGTAGGCGTCGGCGGCGAAGGTGTTGCGGAAGTCGATGTAGTTATCTTTCGGTGACCACTCGAAGGTGGGGCCGGCGTACCAGCCGCTGGCGTGTTCCCAGGTGAGTTCGCCGCGGATTTGGTGTGGGGCGAGGCCGGCGAGCCGGTTGTTGCCGTAGCGGGCGTCGCTATCGAAGCGGAAGTCGCCGTAGGTCCAGGCGGCGCGGGCGACGAGGCGGTGGGTGGGCGTAGTGGTGGCGTTCCAGTCGGTGCCGAGAAGGTCGAGTTCGGTGGCGAATTCGATGCCGCGGTGGGTGGTGCGGTTGGCGTTGATGGTCGCGGCGGCGGTGGACGGGTTGTTGTCGTGGTCGAGCGTGAGGAGTTCGTTTTTTAGCTCGGCTGAGTAGAGCGAGAGATCCCAGCGGAGAAAGCGATGGATGCCGCGCGTGCCGAGCTCGACAGTGGTGGCGGTCTGGGCGTTGCGCGCGGTGTTAAGGGTGAGGGTTTCGCTGAATGATGGCGGCTCGTAGGAGCCGGAGAAGTTGGCGAAGACTTGAATGTCGCGAGCATCCCAGCGGAGGCCGAGTTTTGGCATGAGGCGGTCGTAATCGAGTTCGTAGCTGGCGACGCCACCGGTGATTTTTTCGTTTTCGCGTTTGTTGGCGGCGGAGCTGAAGCCGGCGACGAGTGTTAAGCCGCGACCGAGGGTGAGCTGGTCTTCGGCGAAGAGTTCGAGGTTGGTGGCGGTTTGATCGGCTTGGGAGACGAGCGCGCCGCGCTTGCCGGAGGCGTTGATGAAGTTGGTGGCGTGGGTGAGGCCACGGGTGAAGAAGACGCCGGCGCGGAGTCGGTTGGAGCGGCCGAGGAAGTCGCCGGTGTGCGTGGCGGAGGCTCCGAGGAGTGCGTCGTTGGAGAGCTGGTCGATGACTTGGAAGATCGGGTGGTCGAGGTCTTTGTAGGTCCAGGCGGCGGAGAAGTCCCAGGTGGTTTCACCGGTGCGGATGGTGGTTTTATTGGCGAGGCGGAGGAGGTCGAAGTCGCGGTGTTGATCGAGGGTGATGTTACTGGCGAGAGACTGTTGTGGGTTGGTGTCGAGCTGGGCGCGGGAGAGGCTGCCGGGGAGCTCGGAGTCGGTGCGGGCGGCGGTGACGTAGAAGCGGGTCTCGGCAAAGCCCGAGAAGCGGATACCGGCGTTGGCGAAGAGGCGCTGGTTGGATTGTTCGGCGTGATCGCGGAAGCCGTCTTGCGACTGGTGGGTGAAGGAGGCGTATCCATCGAACTGATTGCGCGCGCCCGTGGTGCCGCCGGAAGCGAGGGAGGCGCGGAGGTAATTCCAGGAGCCGGCTTCGGCGCGGGCGAAGAGGGCGGGGGCGTCGCGGCCGGTGCGGGAGATGTAGTCGATGGCGCCGCCGAGGGTGGAGGCGCCGGTGGCGAGGGCGTTGCCGCCGCGCCAGACGTTGATGTAGGCGGCGCTGAGCGGTTCGAGGGCCTGCATGTCGAAGCCGCCGTCGGCGAGGTTGATGGGGACGCCGTCTTGGAGGACGCGGAGGCCGCGGCCGTGGAAGGTGCGTTGGAGGCCGGAGCCGCGGATGGAGAGGCGGGCTTCGTCGGAGCCGAAGCGAGATTGGGCGATCACGCCGGCGGAGAGGGCGAAGGTGTCTTCGACGGTGCTGGCGCGGCCGCGGAGGTAGCGGGCGGAGTCGATGACTTCGGTGCCTCCGGGGACGGTAAGGAGTTCAGCGCGGGAGGAGGCGAGGGAAGGTGAGGTGAGTGAGGGAGCGCGGTCGGCGGTGACTTCGAGTTTATCGAGGGCGATGGGCGCGGGCTCGGCGGGGGGCGGAGTGGTTGACGCCGTTGCGGTGGCGTGGAGGGAAGTCGCGAGCGCCAGGGCGGCGATTGCGACGTGGAGGGATGAGAGGGAAGAAAAGATTTTCACGGACAAATGAGTGTGTGCTAGGAGGCGATGTGATGAGGGGACGGCAGGGCCGTCGGTTGTGTTGGTGGAGTCCGGCTTGGGCGGGATTCACGCTCGGCGGGCGCATGAAAACATGCGGGCGGGGGCGTGGAGCGGCTATGGGGCCGGAGTGTGCGTGGCCGCGTAGTGGCGGCTTGGGCACGGAGTCAGGAAGGACGACACGGAGGTCGTCCTTTCACTCAGACGAGGGCGCGCGGGGGCTGGAGCGGCGGGGCGGCCCGCTCGGAGGCGGGTGTTTCTCGGTCGCTAAGCGACCACTCAGGTGCGGGCGGGGCGGTGAGGATCACCGTCGGGGCGGGCTGGAAAGCGAGGAGTGTTTTGGCGTCGAGCGAAGTGCCGACGGGGAGTGCGGTGTCGCCGTGTTGTTGCTGGGCGGCGCTGACGAGTTCGCAGACGCCGCACATGTTGTCGGGCGTCATCGTGAGGCGGACGGCTTCACGGAGAGGCATGGTTTTCGCGTAAGCGGCGATCATGCGGCCCCAGGCGAAGGACTGGATCAGATGCCATTGTCCGCCGGTGGCGAGGAGCCACGCGAAGAGGATGACGGCGATCTGGAAGCGGCGCTTCATGGACGGGCGTGTGGTTGCCGGAGAGAATTGCTAGCGGCAAGCCTGTGTTGAGGGAGCGGTGAGCCCATGGACAAAACCCTTGACTCTCCCGGGCGGGAATGAGTTTTTGTCCGGCTTCCAATCTTTTATACGCCATGGCCAACACTAAATCTGCCATCAAAGCCGCCCGTAAAACCGAGCGCCTCACCGTCCGCAACAAGGCCGTCAAAACCCGCCTGAAGACCCTTCACAAGAAGTTCGAAGTCGCCGCGAAGGCTGGCGACGCCGCTGCTGCCAAGGCCGCTGGTTCCGCTTACGCTTCCGCAATGGACAAGGCTACGAAGTCGGGCGTCGTCCACAAGAACGCCGCCGCTCGCGCCAAGTCGCACGTCGCGAAGTTCGCGCAGGCCAAGTAATTTTCAGGATTTCCATCCATCGTTAGTCCCCCTGAACCCTCGCCGCGCACAAAGCGGCGAGGGTTCTTTTTTGTGCGGGGAATGAGTTGAGCCGGGGACGGGGGCGTGCCTTTTTCGCGTCACTCGTGGAGTCACCCCGCACTGAACTCTTTCTCTACCGCTATGCCGAGACGGCGTGGCGCGATGCGATCCGGCCCTGGCTGGAGGAAAATCGCGGCGTGTTGCAGCGGAGTTATGTGGTGGTGCCGACGCGGGGGCAGGCTCAGGCGCTGAAGCAACGGTGTTTGCTGGAAGGCGTGGCGTTGCTCGGTGTGGAGTTTTTGTCACCCGGGCTGGCGCGCAAGAAGTGGGTCGCGCTCGGAGCGGGCGCAGCGTTGAAACCGGCGCTGGGACGGGAGTTGTTGATGTTGGGATTGGGCGTGATCGTGGAGCGGCGGTTGAAGGCGATGACGGTGGATGCGCCGGAGCGGGGATTGGTGCGGAGTTTGCAGAGCGATCTGGAGCGGGCGCTGGACGATTTCGATGAGTTGTTGAAGGCGGGATTCGGGCCGGAGGATTTTGAACTGGCGACGCTGCGGGAGATTTTTGCGGAGCTGGTCGGGTGGGTCGATGGGCTCGGGTATGACTTTGCGCCGCGGCAGGCGAATGCGGCGGCGGTGGCGATGCAGGCGGCGGATGCGCGCGCGATCGGCGGGCGGGTGCTGGTGCATGGATTCGGGCCGGAGATGCGCGGGGAGTTTTTTAATGTGGCTACGTTTGCGCGGGGATTTTCCGACGTGACGGTGATCGTGCCGGAGCCGGAGTTTCAGGGGCGCAAGCAGGCGGTGGCGGTGGATTGGGCGGAGTTGTGGGAAAAGTTTCTCGGTGTGGTGCCGGAGCCGCTGGTCGAAGAAGACGCGGTGGAGTCGTGCGAACATGCGGTGGCAGGATGGATCGGAGGCGAGGCGGTGGTCGCGGCGGAAGAGCGCCATGCGGATGCGGCGCGGGTGATCGTGGGGCTCACGCGGGGCGACGAGATGCGGCTGGTGGCGGAGGAGATCGTGGCGAGTTTGCGCGGCGGAGCGGCGGGCGTGGGTGTGATTTTTCCGAAGGCGGATGCGGCACATTTTCAGCTGGCGAGGTTGCTGGCGGAGCGCGGTGTGGCGTTTGTCGATCAGCTCGGGTTGTCGAGTCCGCCGCCGGTAGAGGTGAAGCTCGCGCGGGCGTTGCTAGAGTTTTATGAGAAGGGCGCTCGGCTGGAGGAGTTGCTTACGCTGTGGCCGCTGTTGAAGGCGGTGGGGCGGACGGAGCTGTCGCTCGGCGAGGTTCGCGATGTGTGCGAGCGGTTATTCGAGGAGAAGCAGAATCATGCGCTCGGCGTGTATCGGGAGAATCTGGACGCGGGAGCGGTTAAGCGACCGGCGTGGGCGGAAGTCGGAAAGGTCGCGACGCTGTTGCTTCCGGCGTGGCCGTCGGAGCTGACGCTGGCGGAGGCGTTGAAACGTTTTTCAGAAGTGTGGGCGAAGCTGGAGCAGCCGAAAGAATTGCTGGAAGGCTGGGGGACGTTGGAGGCGTTTGCGGAGAAGGAGACGCGCGTGTTGCCGGGGAAAGTGGTGTTTGCGGCGATGAAGGGGTTTTTGCCGGAGAAGAGTCCGGCGGCGGGTGGGGCGGGGCGGAATGGATTTGCGCGGGTAATTCTGACGACGCGGCGGCGGGCGGAAGGGCTGCCGTGGTCGCATCTGATTTTCGTCGAGGCGAACGCGGGCGTGTGGCCGGAGCGGAGCGAAGCGAGTTGCTGGCTGACGGATGAGCGGCGGGCGGAGTTGAACAAGCGCGCGCGGAAAGGGCTCGGGCTTTTCACGAGCGACGAGCGGGCGCATTTCGAGAAGCAGGGCGTGGCGGCGCTGGTGCGTGATACGACGGAGCGCGTAGTTTTCTCGGCGGCGCTTTTCGACGAGCAGAACGCGGAGCTGAAGCTGGCGCCGAATAATTGTGTGGAGCGGTTGCTGTGGGCGGAGGCGTTGAGCGGCGCGAAGGAAAGTGGCGAGAAGCCGGGGCTGGAGGAGTTGTTTGAGCGGTGTGCGCGGGCGACGGTTGCGAAGACGGCGGGCGATCCGGTGGAGACGCGGTGGTGGCTGGAGATTCAGCGCGGGCGACGGGATGCGACGCGGGCGTTTGATGAGTATTTTTTCTCGGTCGATCCGGTGAGCGGGCGTCCGGAGAAGCTGGCGGCGCGGCTGATCGAGCGCGGGATCGGCGATCCGGCGGAGTTGTGGTTTGCCGGCGTGCTCGGCGTGAAGCGCGTGGAGTGGAAGCCGTTTGTGCGGGCGCGGAGCAAGGCGCTGGGACAGCTCGCGCACCGGGTGCTGGCGGCGGTGTTGCGGACTCCGGCGGTGGAGCGGGTGTTTGGCGAGATGCCGACGATCGACGAGGCGAAGGCGAAGCTGGCGGCGGAGATGGCGCGGTTGAAAGCGCAGCGTCCGGCGGACCGGTATTGGGAATCGTTTCACGCGGAGCTGGAGGCAATGTGCGAGATTTTGCTGGAGAAAGTCGTGGCGTTGGAGGCGGGGAAATTTGTGGCGACGGAGGTGAATTTGCCGAAGGGCGCGACGATTCCGGTCGGAGCGGATGGGGCGCGGGTTACGGTTTATGGGCGCGTGGATCTTGTGCGGATCGATCGCACCGACTGGGTGAATGCGCGGGTCGATGTCGTGGATTTTAAGACGGGGAAGGACGACAAGCTGTCGGCGGCGAAGATGGGGCGGGATGGGTCGTCGTTGCAGCTGGGGATTTATCTGGAGGCGATGCGGTCGGTGGGGGCGCCGCATGGGCGGGTGCATTTGTTGAAACCGGATGCGGGCGATGGCGGGTCGCTCGGGATGGAAGAGCTGCCAGAGGCGCTGGCGTGTCTGGCGCAGCTCGGGCGGCATCTGGAGACGGGGATTTATGGGGCGCTGACGGAGGACTTTTCGGAGTATTCGCTGTTCGGATGCCCGTGGCCTCTGGCATCGGCGCAGGTGCCGGAGAAGATTTTGAAGGAGAAGTTTGCGGTCACGTTTGGCGTGAGCGCGGAGAACGCGGAGGGCGGCGATGAGTGACGAGCTGATCGATCACGAGCCGCGCGAGCGGTTTCGCCGGGAGTGGCGGAAGAATTTTGCGGTGAGCGCGAACGCGGGTTCGGGCAAGACGACGGCGATCTCGGAGCGGCTGGCAGCGATGGCGTTGTCGGATGAGGCGTCGGCGGTGCTGCCGAAGACGGCGGTCGTGACGTTTACGAAGAAGGCGGCGCAGCAGATCGGTCAGCGGGCGCGGGCGGTGTTGCTGCGTCGATTGACCGAAGAAGGACGCAGCGAGCTGACGGCGCTGGATCATCTGGAGCGGGCGTTTTTTGGGACGATTCACAGCTTCTGTCTGCTGCTGGCGCGGAGGTACGGGCAGACTCTGGGGATCAATTTGAATCCGGCGGTGATCGCGGCGGATGATGAGCGGTGCTGGGAGGAATTTTTGGAGCAGGACGTGATGACGTTTTCGTCGCTGGCGCCGACGCAGCTGGATGCGTTTTTGAGGCATGTGCCGCTGGAGGCGATTTTCGAGCTGGCGAAAGATCTCGATGCGACGACGGCGAGGGAGCTGGCGAAGCGGTGTCCGGCGGGAGCGGCGCGTGCACCGGGCGAGGCGGTCTTGAGGGAAATCCTGGATCTGCCGCTGAAAGGGATCGGGAAGAAGAACACGGAGCTGAGCCAGGCGGCGGCGCGCGTGTGGTGGGAGAAGTGGCGGAGCGGGCGCGGGTTTCTGGCGCTGTACAAACCGGCGGGGTCGGGCGCGGCGTTGAAGGAGTTGAGCGAGCGTTGGATGGCGCCGTTGAAGGACTGGCTGGCGGATGCGGGCGCGGCGCTGGCGGCGGAGCTGGCGGAGCGGTATCGGCTTTATCGATTCGACCGCGGGGTGCAGACGTACGCGGATCAAGTGGACGCGGCGCTGGCAGTGTTACGGGACCGGCCGACGCTGGAGCGGATTCGCGCGGAAGGGTGGCGGGTGATCCTCGATGAGGCGCAGGACACGGACCCGCAGCAGTTCGCGGTGCTGGTGGAGATCGCGCGTCCGGTGGGCGCGGAGCCGCGGGCGTGGCCGAATGCGGGTGGCGCGTTGCGGGCGGAAGGACCGCGCGATGGACATTTTTGCATGGTGGGCGATGGGCAGCAGTCGATCTATGGGAGCCGGGCGGACATCCGGAATTTCGTGCGGCATCTGGAGGCGTTTGGTCGCGGAGATGGCGGGGAGTTGCTGTCGTTTCACGTGACGTTTCGCGCGCCGCATCGGGTGATCGAGTTTTTGAACGCGGGGTTACCGGCGGCGTTTGGCGAGGAGCGTGAGTATAATTGGGGTCTGCCGGTGGCGGAGGGCGCGGAGAAACCGTATCTGCAAGTCCGGTACGAGGCGCTGGCGGCGGGACCGAAGAATGTGGAAGGCCGGGCGGGGCGGCTGACGCTGACGTTGCCGGAGGTGGCGCCGAAAGGCGTGGATGCGTGGATGGCGGAGGAGGCGCGGCAGGTGGCGGCGTTTTTGTTGAAGCACGGACCGCAGGCGCTGGGCGCGCGGCATTGGGGGGAGATTTGTCTGCTGGCGCCGCGCAACTCGTGGCTGATCACGGTGCAGAAAGTGTTCGAGGCGGCAGGGCTCAAGGTCGCGTTGCAGACGCGGAAGAACCGGAATGGGGACAATCCGGTTTATGGGTGGATGGCGGGGTTGATGGCGGTGGTGTGCGATCCGGAGAACGCGTTCGAGTGGTTCGGGGTGTTGCGGGATATTTTTGCGATCAGCGATGCGCGGCTGGCGGACGAGTTGCGCGAGCGCGGGGCGTTTCAGTGGGACGCGACTGAGGAACACGGCGCGGAGGTCGCGGCGGCGCTGGAGAAATTGAGGCCGTGGATTTTGCGCGCGGATGATGAAGGGCAGCCGCTGGGGGCGATGGCGCGTGGGCTGGTGGACGTGTGCGGACTGGAGGAGAAGGCGCGGGCGCTGGATGCGAGCGGAGGGCTGGCGGATGAGCTGGCGCGGCTATTGGCGCGCGCGGCGGAACTCGGGCTGGAAGGTGCGGGGGCGCGTGAGTGGCTGGCGGAGTTGTTGAATGAATTGGACGAAGGAAAGCCGTCGGGGAAGGCGGAGGAGGGCGCGGTGAATTTATTGACGGCGCATTCGGCGAAGGGGCTGGAGTGGCCGGTCGTGATCGCGCTGGGGCTTTGGCGGAGAATTTCAAGCAAGGAGGACGCGGGGCTGCGGCTGGTGCGTGAAGATGGCGGGCGGATGCGCGTGTATTTCGATGGGGCAAGTTTGTCGGATGAGACGAAGACGTCGCGCGAGCGCGAGCAGTGGCGGGAGCTGACGCGGTTGTTGTACGTGACGCTGACGCGGCCGAGGCAGCGGCTGGTGCTCCCGTGGGCGGAAGGGTTTGGGCCGGGGCAGAAGGGCGGGGGCGTGAGCTTTGCGGAGCTGTGGGGCGATGATGCGGGACTGGCGCGGTTACCGGAGGTGGCGGAGACGCTGAAAGCGGGAAATGTGGATACGCGTGATAGTGATGGTGACGTTGTTCACGACTCGGGTTTGGCGGGCGATGAGGCGATTGAGGATGAGGTGGAGACTTCGTCGTCGGACTCGGGGGCGGTGGATGTTGGTGCGATTGGAGATGTGGCGGTTGAGGTCGCGCCGATGCCGAGGCGGGTGTTACCGCATCAGCTGGCGGAGAAGGCGGCGGATCGCGTGCGCAGCATCCGGCATGAGTCGTCAGGCGAGTTGGTCGCGGCGACGCGCACTGATGGGGACGAGGCGATCGACTATGGGCTTTGGTGGCATGAGACGATGGAGTTCATGCCGTGGGGCGGGGCGATGGAGACGGTGAAGGCGCAGGTGGCGGCGGCGTTGAAGACGGCGGAGACGCTGGGCTTCGCGGAGCGCGGCGCAAGGGAGCTGGCGTTGTTGCTGGCGAGCGAGGGGTGGAGGGAACTGAACGATGCGCGTTGGACGCGGCAGGCGGAACTGGCGGTGTTTGCGCCGCTGGAGACGGATGCGTGGATGGATGGCGTCATTGATTTCGTGTTACACGACTCGGCAGCGGGCATGGTGTGGGTGCTCGATTGGAAGACGAACCGGCGGCGGGCGCTGGAGCAGGGGGAGGCGATGCTGGCGCGTTTGCGGGAAGAGTATCGTCCGCAACTGGGCGCGTATGGGCGGGCGGTACGGGATTTTTTCCCGGGCTGCGCGGTGAAGCTGCTCGTGTATGCGAGTGGACTGGGGGAATGGACCGAGGTGGTGGTGGATTAAAATCGGGCTTTACACGTCTGGAGCGGCTCAGCACGTTCTTCGGTTCTCAACATTCCTTTTACCACCATGGGCAACCTTAAGAAGAAACGTCGTCTGAAGATGTCGAAGCACAAGCGCCGCAAGCGCCTCAAAGCTAACCGGCACAAGAAGCGTACGTGGCAGAAGTAACGCGCTGAGCGCGTGGGCATTTTCGCCCTTCTGTCACCCCTGCACTTTCGAAACCCGCTCTTAACCGAGCGGGTTTTTTATTTTGTAGAGGGGGACGAGAGTCTGGTGCAACCTAGTGGCTAAATAATCCGTAAATACCTTTAGGCAACGGCTTACGCGGGGCTTTGCACTTGTCAGTTGAGAGGCTGGATAGGCACTTTGCGTTTATTCCTCACGGCGGTTGTGCCGATGAGTTCCCCTAAATCGCCGATACATTTTCCCCACTTAGTGCCGATTGAGTTCTGACTTTTTAACCGTTTCGCATGCTGTTCTCCAACAAAACGCAGGGATACTTTGTCGAGGTAAACAACTATGGTGTTTTACTCGCACGCACGTCGGCCAAGAGCGGCCCGATGCTGGTGGAAGCTTTGAAGGCCTGTCCGCCGACGGATGCTGACGGCATCGCGGCGGCGGTGAAGGAGATGCAGCCGAAGCGCACGGGTTCCTATATGCATGCACAGTGCGGGATTTATCCGGCCAAGCGGTTGGTGCGGCGCGCGTCGATGGACCCGAAGCGTTACAAGGAAGATGGCTATCTGAACGAGGTGGTGAATGCGCAATTTCGCATCGAGGCGGACAAGTACACGCTGGCGGTGCTGAATCCGGCGGACGGCAGCGATTTTGACATTAACAAGGCGACCGAGAGGGACGCGTTGTTTGTGGGGCTATCGAACGATGAGGTAGAAGAAGCGCAAAAGCAGCTGCTAGCGCGGGGTATTTTCCCGGAAACGCTGGAGCTGGCGTCATTGTCTACGCTGAGCGGGATGATGGATTATCTGAATTTTGCGGACATTAAAACGCCGACGCTTGTGCTCGAGATCGATACGGATTCGACGCAGTCGTTTATCTTGAGCGAAGGCGGGGTGGAATCGACCCGGCCGATCCCGCAGGGGTTGAGCGCGATGATTCCGGTCGTGCAGAAGGAGCTCGGGCTGAAGGACGAGGAGTCCGCTAAGAAACTGTTTTACTCGAACACGTTTGATTTTACCGGCATGGGCTCGGTGCTCACGAAAAAGCTTTTGAAAGAGCTGCAGTCCTCGATCGGCTTTTATGAAGTGCAGACGGGGCAATCGATCGGGCAGGTCATCTGCACGATGTTGCCTTCTAAGCTGGGCTGGCTCGAAGCGGCGCTGGCCAATCAACTGGGCGTCGGGCTGCTGAAGATTGATTTTGAGCCGTGGCTGAAAGCCCGGCGAATCACCCTCGATGGCAAAGCCGTCGCCTCTGAAATCGACATGCGCTGGCTGGGTTTGATCAGCCTCATGCTTTCTAATTCCCATGCTATCGCTGCTGAAAAAAAATCCTGAGGCATCCGGAGGTTCCGGTACACGGCCATGGCATCCGAATTTTCGGAATGTCGTGACGTTGCCTGATACCAAGGTGGTGCGGACGACCTTCTTTATTAACGCCATCGCGGCTTTGTTCGCGGCGGGGTTGCTGGCAGTGGTCGGTTATCAGGAGTATACGCTTGCCGATCTCCGGTCGCAGATCGCGCAACTCGATGAACAGATCGGCCGGGATAAAAAGCCCAGCGATGATGCGGTCGCGTTGTTCGCCAAGTTCCAGGCTGAGGAGAAAAAAATCCAGGAGCTGGAGACCTTTTTGGGCGGCAACAAGCTCGTGGTTTCGAAGTTTCTCAACCGGCTGGGCAAGTCTGTGCCGGCGAAAATATCGATCACGACGATGGAGTATACCGGCGTCGGGGTGAATCTCCGCGGGCTGGTCGTGGGCACTCCTGAGCAGGCAAGTGGTATGGTTTCCAGCTACGAAAAGCAGCTCAAGGCAGACGATGAAATAGGTAAACGGTTCGACCAGATCGCACTAACTAATCTTTCGCGTGATCCACAGGACGGTCGGCTCTCATTCGAGATCACGTTGCGTTCCAGTCAGGTGAAAAAGGAGACGAAAAAACCATGACTACCAAAGATCTTTCCGTGTGGCTGAAGAAGCACCCGTTTACGGCAGTCTGTGGAGGACTCAGCCTATTGCTCACAGTGGTTTATTTTTTCCGTCAAGGAAGTGTTCCTGAATCCGAAGCCTTGTTGGCAGAGCGGACTACTGAAAGTCGCCGCCTTAAGTCCAACATCTCAAACTCGGCTTCTTTGAAGGACCACGTGATGGCACTGGTAGACGCCAATCGCAAAGTGGAGCAACGCCTCGTACGTGCTGCGGATCTGGCAAAGAATCAGCAATATTTTTATAAGATCGAGTCAGACACTGGTGTTAAACTCACTGATTTACGCCCGGGTGGATCTATTGTTTCGACTGCGGCCAAACCGGTCGCTGGCCCTAAGAGGCACTATTCGTCGGTGCCGTACTCTTGCACTGTTCAAGGAACCTACAGCCAGCTCCTGGCCTTTGTGCGTAAACTGGAGCAAGGCGAGCACTTCCCCTGTATACTCAATGCTACGGTCAATGTGGGAAGCGGCAGTGAAGACGACGCTTCTTCGGCTGATCCCATTCTCACTCTCTCCATCGGTATCGAACTCCTTGGACAATCATGAAGATATTTAGACATATTGCTCCGGCTTTTGTCCTGTTCCCGATCTCATTATGGTCTGCTCCTGCGGTTGATGTCATCTCGCCAGTCAGGCGTGTGACCACCCTCGAGCTCGCTAGTAAGCTATTGAATCCGCCTGCGTCCACCGACGCGGCGAGTGGTGCAGTGAATCCATTCACACTAAATGGATCGCGCGCGGAGGATGCAGCCGCTGACGAAAATCAAGCGACCGCAAACAGAGCCGCGATCATGGCGTCGAATCGCACATTGCTCGCCGCGCTGTCCGAACAACTTGAGCCCAAGGGCACCTTCGTTTTGGGCGGCGAGTCCATTATCCTTCTCGGTCAAAAGAAGTTAAAAGTAGGTGAGCGCTATCCTATTACCTTTGAAGGCGCTGTCTATGAGCTAGAGATCACAGCGATCGAGACCACCCGCTTTTCGGTTCGTTACAAAAACGAAGAAATCACCCGGCCCATCGTCATCACCAAATCAGGAAAATAATCATGAGAACACGACTGCTAGTTCCCGCCACCTTGCTGGCCACCGCAGCACTTGTGCCCGCTATGTGGGCGCAGGAAGCTGCTTCTCCCACCCCACCGCCCGCCGCATCCACCGAATCCAAAGTGGAAGTATCCAAGGGCAAAGACACGCTCTCGGTTGATTTTCCCGATGAGGAAATCCGCAACGTGCTTCGCAACGTCGCCGATCTCTTCGAGCTCAACCTCGTGATCCCCGATACCTTGGTGGGTAAGACTTCCATCAAGCTGCGCGATGTCACCTGGCGCCAGATCTTCCAGGTGGTTCTCAATCCAGTCGGCTATACCTACATTGAAGATGGAAACATCATCAAAGTCGTGACCGCTGAGTCCCTCAATATGGAGCCGCTCTCGACGGAGGTTTTTATTCTCAACTACGCCAAGGCCTCTGATGTGAAGCCCAGCCTCGATGCGATGGTTGATGCCAAGACCGGCGGCAAAATCGTCATCGATGCACGCAGCAATGCTCTCATCGTTTCTGAGCGTTCCTCGGCGATCCAGCGCATCCGCCCGATCATCCAGAGTTTGGACCGTGCTACGGATCAGGTGATGATTGAGACCAAGTTTATCGAAGTAAGCGACAGCGTGGGTAAGGATCTCGGTGTCGATTGGTCGATACTCAAGGGTTACAAGCTAAGCGGCAGCAAACTTGAAACTGCTTACACGAACGATTCCGGAAGGAAGTCTTCCGCAGGATATAAGGAAGATGGTCTCGATGTGGACTTCATGAATAACGGCTACGACCGTGCCAGCCAGCTAAACAATGTTGGCGGCACAGTGGGCCCCAAGATCAACACTGATGGTACGCTCGCAGGTATCGGGCCGATGTCTGCGGTTGAAAATGTCTTCAATAATAATGTCGGCCGCATCTCCACCGCAGTCTTCAGTGCTTCGCAGTTTAATCTGACGCTGAACGCACTCCAGTCTGCTGGCGGCTCCAAGCTGGTCTCCAATCCGACTGTTGTGACGCTCAACAATACAGAGGCTTCGATCAATGTCGGCCAAGAGTACCCGATCCCGAACTACACCTATAATCAGGAGCGCGGAGCCTTCGAGGTCAGTGGCTTTACCTATAAGCCGATCGGCGTAATCTTGAAGGTTACCCCTCAGGTGAATGCCGCTGGCTTTATCAAGCTCACGGTGGAGCCTGAGGTCAGCAGCCGTGACGAATCCAAGGATGTCAGCTTTGGTGACGCCAAAATTCCGGTTGTCTCCGTTCGTAAAACCAAGACGCAGGTTACCCTCAAAGATGGGTTCACTCTTGGCATTGGCGGGCTTTTGGATTCCACCACCTCCAACAGCCAGACGAAGGTTCCTCTGCTCGGCGACATCCCCGGCCTTGGCCGCCTATTCCGTTCGGACAGTACCTCGAAGCGTCAGCAAAACATGCTCGTTTTCATCACTGCCCGCACGGTCAGGCCTGATGGTGGCACCGTTGGCGAGATCTTCGATCCACGCATGGTTCGCGAGATGAAGCTCACCAAGGACGAGCTCCCTGGCTTCCGCGACGGCTCCGATCCATTCGCCCAGCCGGCTGCTCCTGAAAAAACAAAGTCCAAGAAAAAGAAGTAATCACTTCTGGCTTCTTAAGGCCAATCTCCCAGGCGCGACCTCACGCAGGTCGCGCCTTTTTGTTTTCCCGATTTGCCGCGCTCAATACCAGCCGACCAGATGCCCTTGCACGGCTTTCACGCCGATCACGCCGAGATTTTTGGCCGCGTGCGCCGCGAAGCAGGGGAGCAGCGACCGGCGCGGATTGAAACTCGCGAACCGAACCGCATAAAACCACAGCGACCCTGCGAAAATAGCTGCCGTGCTAAACCAGCCTTTGGCGGTGAAACTCCACGTTAGCTTCCCGTCGGTCCAATCCCACAAAAACGGATGCAACGCCGCGAACAGCACCGACGCCGCGAACACGCCCGCCCAGAGCAATGCCCGCCCGCGTTTTTCGATCACCAAAAAGCCGCGAAAAATAATCTCTTCCACCACGGCTGCCGTCAGTGTGCAGAGCGCGAAGAGCGCGGTCATGTCCGATTGCTCGTCGGCGATCCCGAGTTTGATTTCGCCCCATGTCTCAGCGGCTAGCAGAACGAGCGCGCCGACGATGCCGATGATGACCGCCTTCGTTCCGGCCGGAGTCGCGCCCGGCAGCGCCTTGGGATTGGGGTGTCCGTTCGCGAATGCCCGACGGTCATCCATCCACAGTTTCAGGATGAAAAGACCGGCACCGAGCATCAGGACCTGGAAGAGGGGATCGTCGTTCATGACTTGAATATAGATTAGCCATTCCGATCTTCGCCCGTAGCTTCAAGCCCAACTATGGCCGCCAGTATTCCTGCCTCTCCCGAACGGACCGTGGCCGGCGATTTCGCCGCCGTCTTCGCGCTGCTCCAGCCACACATGGCTCGCCTCGACGCGTACATCCGCAGCCAGCTCGACGGCTTCGAGCCTGAGATCCGCGCCATGGCGGATTACTGCATCGATACGTCGGGCAAACGCATCCGCCCCGCGCTCGTGTTTTTGAGTGGTGCCCGGCCTGGTGCCGCGCCTTCTGATGACTTGATCCGCGTCGCGGCAGTCGTGGAGCTCGTCCACCTTGCCACCCTCGTTCACGACGACATCATGGATGAAGCGGACCTCCGCCGAAACCGCCGCACCGCTTCCCGCGAGTACGGTGCCGAAGCCGCAGTCCTCCTCGGCGACGCGCTCTTCTCGCACGCGTTGAATCTCGCCACGCAGTTCCCGACCACGGAAGTTTGCGCTGCCGTCTCCGACTCCACGCGCAAAGTCTGCGCCGGTGAAATCATCCAGACGCTCCGGCGCGGTTCGACCAATATCACGCACGCCGATTACCGCCGCGTCATCGATCTGAAAACCGCCGAGCTTTTCCGCGTCTCCTGTTTTCTAGGCAGCCGCCTCGCCGGTTATCCGCAGGACTTCGTCGAAGCCGCCTCGCACTTCGGTCGTCACCTGGGCATCGCTTACCAGATCTACGACGATCTCGCTGATTTTTTCGGCGATGAAAAACGCATTGGCAAAACCCTGGGCACGGACCTGGCCAGTGGGAAAATTACCCTCCCGCTTCTCGACCTCATGGAACAGCTTTCCGCCGAGGATCGTGCGCATCTCATCGACGAAATACTCAAAAAACGCCCCCCGCAGCTCGCTCTGCGCATAGCGCAGATGAACCGCCTCGGTGTGTTCGCGCGTGTAGCCGAGGCGATTCAGGCCGAGCTCCGTGTCGGCGAAGAAGCGCTGGCGCCTCATGCCGCTTTGGAGCCGGTGGCGTTGTTGCTTCGCCTCGGCCAGGTCTTGCGCTCGCAGGTGAGCGCGTTGTCCAGCCATGGGGCGGCGACAGCCTGAGGGTTTGACCGGTTGCATCCACTTGCGCTCACGCCGCAGGCGTCTCGAAAATCGAAAATGCGTTTGCCTGCCCGGGCTCCGCGTTCATTTTGCGCCACATGCTCGCTGGCTCCAAATCGCTCGCCAAACCGCTGGTCGGCTCCCCCGAGCGTCAGCACGAGGCCGGCTCCGACTGGCAGATCGTACAATGCGTGCAGGCCGGCGATGTCGCCGCGTTTGACCGCCTCATCGTGAAATACCGCGAACGCGTTTACGGCGTGATCTACAACATGGCAGCGAACCGCGAGGACGCCGCCGATCTCACGCAGGATTCCTTCATCAAAGCCTTCCAGTCGATCAACCGCTTCCAAGGCCAGTCCTCCTTTTTCACCTGGCTGTACCGCATCGCGGTCAACTCCACGCTTACCCATCTGCGCAAGGCCCGGCTCCGCTCCTTCTTCAGTTTTGAGAAGATCCATGAAGAGGATAAATCAGCCGAGATCATCAACCAGCTGACCGATAAAAAGGGCGCGGATCGCGAGCTGTTCGTGAAGGAGCTCCAAGAAAAATTGAACGAGGCGATGCTCAAATTGTCTATCAAGCATCGTACCGTGGTTACTTTATTCGAAATCGATGGTTTGAGTCATGAAGAGATCGCCGAGGTCATGGACTGCTCGGTGGGCACGGTGCGTTCACGTCTTCACTACGCCAAGCAACTCCTCCAGGCAGAGCTTCAGAGCTACACCCAATCATGAGCGAACGTCCGCGCCCGCAGTCCAAAGTCTCGCTTGAGGATCTCCTCCGTTTGAAACGCGCCGAGCGGCCCGCTCCAGAATTTTGGGTCGAGTTTGAAGACCAGCTCCGCCGCAAGCAGCTCGCGGCCATCGTCGATAAGCGCCCATGGTGGCGCCGCCTGTCGGTCGCCAGCTTCGCGAAAATTTCCCTTCCCGTCGGAGCGACCGCCGTCATCGCGTTTACTTTGGTGGCCGTCCGCGAGCGCGGCCAGCAATCGCCTGATATGGCTACGATGGCGGCAACCTCCGCCAGTCCCGCGATGCCTCTTTCCGCTCCCGCTCTGGCTCCGACTGTGGCATCACCCGCCGTGCCGGATGGCTCCATGATCGTCGCGCTCGATCAAGCGACGACACCAGCGATCGCGAATGTTGCCGCTAGTGACAATACGATGAGCATGCCCGCGTCCACGCCCACATCTTCTGAGATGAACGGAAACGTGGTCGCGATTCATGACTCGCCCGAGCCCTCGCTTGCTCAGGTTATCCTCGGGCTCGAAGGCACTCCTGAGATCGATGCCCGTCCTCAATTCCCATCAGCTGCCGCCCCGCTGCTCGCCTCGTTGGATGATTTGGCGGGCACGAATGGACTCTCGTTGATCGACACCAACCCGCTCACGCAGCTTTCGGAACCGCGCAACGACCGCCGCGCCCGCTTGCTCGCTTCGGTGGACGCTCAAGATCGCGGCGATCTGGTCTCGGGGAATTCCCGCGTGGTTCGTTCCCGTGAACGCATTGCCAACCGCCTCGCCGAGCAGTCGCTCTACGATTCCATCAGTCGTCTCGGCCTGAATGCTGACAGTGTTTCGATCAAGTTCTGACTCCTTCGCGCTCGCTCGTAAGCGCCTCGGTTTTCGCCCGGCTTAACCGCCGGGCTTTTTTATGCCCACGGCTTGGCGGTGATTTTTCGCAACGGCTCCAAATCGGCGTCGGTCTGCGCCATGGCCACGAAATTTTTATCCAAGGTGATCGCCCGTTGTACGCGCGCCTGTGCGGCACCGAGATTTCCCAACTGGCATGCGTAGCACCCGAGATTGAACTGGATCGTCGCGTTGTTCGCATGCAACGCCTCGGCCTCCAGCAAGATTTTCTCCGCCGCGGTGAGCGACTCCGCGCGGCGTGTCCCATAGGCCCACATGATCCACCAGCCGGGATCATCCGCATGACGGCGGGCGAGCGTGCGGCAGGCGGCGGCGAGTTTTTTCCACGCGCCAGTTTCCTGACTGAGCGCGGCGTGTTCGGCGATGACGTCGGTTTCGTCGGCGTAATTTTCCGGCACGAGCGTCAACTCGTGCCGCGCTTCTTTGAGTAAACCGAGTTCACGATAGCCCCGTGCGTGGCTGACTCGCCATTTCCAGTTCATCTGTGAAATCTGCGGACGCTTCTTCAGGCTTTGGGCGGAGCCCCGAAATGGGCCGCGTGCGACGCATACGCGGCTGTGTCAGCCAGCATCGCGTCGATCGTCGCGGTCAGTGGCGCGAGTGCGACGAGGCCGGAGAAAACGGCGCGATCGCCGATGGCGTCCTCGATGAGAAACGCCGGGCGCTGCGACACGTTGAGTGAGTGAAACTCTTCCGTGCTGATCCGCACGCGCGCGGCGGCTTCAGCGGTTTCGGCGCGCGTGCGCAGTTCGGCCGGATCGAGTCCGCACGCGGCAGAGACCACGGCCACCGCTTCCGTGAGATCACCGATCTTCCGCCCATCGCGCACGGCCGCATGCGTCAGCGCGAGACGCGCTCGGTCATCCGTGATGCCGAAATCGCGCGCGGCTTCCGCCACCACATTGGGCGCGTCGTACACGCCGTTGCGCGATTGCTCGAACCACCCCGAATTGAGGACTAACGGTGAACGCATGATCGTACCACTCCGCTGATAAAACCAGTCGCACTGCGCGCGAGTCGCCGGGAAATCACCGGGACGCATCAGCGCGATCTTCCACTCAAACTCCACTCGGCCCGCGTAGCGCTGTTTCAGCTCCGCCCACATCGGCTCGCTCCAGTAGCACCACGAGGAAATGACTTCGAGGTAGTAGGTGATTTTCATGTCATTCGTGGATTGCGGGTGGGCCCGACGCAGACTCTTCGGCGAACAGTTGGCTATTTGAGCAGCTTGTTCAGTTCCTTGCCGGCTTTATCGAGCAGTCCTTTTTCGACCGCCTTTTTCCCGGCGTATTGTCCCACTTGAACGGAGATCTCTTTGATCACTGCCGTCGCGAGTTGCTCAGGCGTGAGGCCGCCTTCGCGCGTGCCGAGATTCTCCATCACGATGGCCGGGATTTCCACAGGCACACTCGTGCCGCCGCCGGCGACGATGACCTTGGCTTTTTCCAGGCGGAAGGACTTCACCTCCAGCTTCACTTCCTTGCCGGGCTCGGCGGGCTTGGTGTCGCCGCCCGATGGTTGTGGCTGCGGCGAAGTGCTGCCGCTCGACTCGGATGATTTCTGAATGTTCTTCAGTAGATCCTGCAGATTGCTCGTGGTAATCTTCGTCTCGAAGGTGATCTCGGGTTCATTGATGATGATACTGTTGATCACAATCGTGTCCTTGGTGATGGAGCCCGGCTCGATATCGATGGAGATTTCACCGAGGTAAAATGCGCGCGGAGTGGTCCAGCCCGCAGGATTTCCCACGGTGAGACCCTTGAGCGTGCCCTTGCCGGAGAAGGGCGAGATCTTCGCATTTTCGAGCACAACGCTCGTCTGTGTGATTTGCGGCCCAGCGTGGTTGACCGCTTTTTTCACGATCGATCCGAGCATGAAGGAGACGATCAGGATCGCGACGAGCGCGAGAGCGACAAGGGAACCGACGATGTAGAGGACGATTTTCATGGAGCGATAGAGTTTGCGGAACTGTGCAGACACGCAGCGCAGCGTCCAGTGCGCGCGTGTTTTTGCCGCGCCGTGTTTTCGCTTGTCACTCGCGCCCTCGGGCGAAGCCTCTCAACCAAAGTTAAAAATCACATGGCCCAAGGTTATACCGAAGCGAACATCAAGACTCTTTCCCCGCTCGAGCACATCCGCCTGCGGCCTGGCATGTACATCGGCCGCCTCGGCAACGGCTCGCATCCGGAGGACGGCATCTACGTGCTCCTCAAGGAAACCGTCGATAACTGCATCGACGAATACACGATGGGGTTCGGCAAGAAGGTCGAGATCGACATCACCGACCGCTCGATTCGCGTGCGCGACTTTGGCCGCGGCATCCCGCTCGGTAAGCTCGTCGAGTGCGTTTCCATCATTAACACCGGCGCGAAGTACGACAGCGAAACCTTCAAAAAAGCCATCGGCCTCAACGGCGTCGGCCAGAAGGCCGTCAACGCGCTTGCCTTCGAATACCGCGCCCAAGCCTTCCGCGAAGGCCAGACGCGCACGGTCGAATTTCTCCAGGGCAAAATCAAAAAAGACGGCAAAATCGTCGCCGCCACCAACGGCGAGAAAAACGGCACGTTGATCGAGTTCACGCCGGACGAAGCGCTCTTCGGAAAAGATTTCCGGTTCCGCCCCGAATTCGTCGAGGAGATGCTCTGGAACTACGCCTACCTCAATCGCGGCCTGACGCTCACGCTCAACGGCAAGGCCTTCAAATCCGAGAATGGCCTCAAGGATCTCCTCGCCAAAAAACTCACCGGTGAGCCGCTCTATCCGCTGATCCACATCGAAGCTGAGGACATCGAAGTCGCGATGACGCACGGCGCGCACTACGGCGAAGAGTACTACTCGTTCGTCAACGGCCAGCACACCACGATGGGCGGCACTCACCTCGCCGCCTTTCGCGAAGGTCTCGTCACGACCTTCCGCAATTTCTTCAAAAAAGATTACGACGCCGCCGACATTCGCCAGTCGATCGTCGCCGCCGTTTCGGTTCGCGTGATGGAGCCGGTCTTCGAGTCACAGACGAAAACCAAACTCGGCTCCAACGACATCGGCCCAGGCGGCCCGTCGATCCGTCTCTTCATCAGCAATTTTCTCCAGCAGCAGCTCGACAACTGGCTTCACCGGAATCCCGAGGCCGCTCAGGCGCTCAAAAACAAAATCGAAGACAGCGAGCGCGAGCGCAAAGAACTCGCCGGCATCCGCAACCTCGCCCGCGAGCGCGCCAAGAAAGCCTCGCTGCATAACAAGAAACTCCGCGACTGCCGCGTGCATCTCGACTCGAAGGATAAACGCGCTGAAGACAGCACACTCTTCATCGTCGAAGGTGACTCCGCCGCCGGTTCGCTCACGTCCTGCCGCGATGTGCAGACCCAGGCCGTCTTCGCGCTCAAAGGAAAGCCACTCAACACCTACGGCCTCACCAAAAAAGTCATCTACGAGAACGAGGAATTTCACCTCCTCCAGAGCGCACTCAACATCGAGGACGGGCTCGACGGGCTGCGCTACAACCGCGTGATCATCGCGACCGATGCCGACGTTGACGGCATGCACATCCGTCTGCTGCTGCTCTCGTTCTTCCTCCAATTTTTTCCGGAGCTGATCACTAACAATCACATCTTCATCCTCGAGACGCCGCTCTTCCGCGTGCGTAACAAGAAGCGCACGATCTACTGTTACGATGAAGACGAGAAGCAAAAGGCCGTCGCCGAACTCGGCTCCACTCACGAGATCACGCGCTTCAAAGGTCTCGGCGAAATCTCCGCCAACGAGTTCAAAGACTTCATCGGCGAAAACATCCGCGCCGAAAAGGTCTCGCTCGAACACCTCCACAACAGCGCCGAGCTCCTCTCGTTCTACATGGGCAAAAACACGCCTGACCGGCAGGAGTTCATCATCGAAAACCTCCGCGTGGAGAAGGATTTGGTGGGGGCGTGAGCGGTATTCTATGAAAACGGGCATCCGCTCTTTTGCCTTCTTCGCGATCCAATGTGTGTCCCTGTGTTCGTTGGTTCGGGCGGAAGACGCAGAGGTGTCTGCGCCAGTAACCAGATCTCGCGAGGTGATTCAGGTGGATGGGCGGGAGCGGAACTACGTCATTTCGCGACCGGCCGTGATCATTCCAGGCCGCCCTTATCCGCTGGTTTTTGGTTTCCACGGTTATCGTGGCGAGGTGAAGGCGTGGATGTACGACTACACGCAATTCGACGCGCTGATTCTGGATCAGCACTTCATCGTGGTTTATCCAGAAGGCCCAGTGAGTTGGAACAGCCGCTCTGACAGTCCTGACCTGAAATTCTTCGATCAAATCGTGGAAGAACTCGCGGCAAAGTTTCCGGTGGATCGATCTAGGATCTATGCCTTTGGCCATTCGAACGGAGCCGGCTTTGCTTCATCCCTTCTGTTTTCCCGAAAAGATACCGTTGCTGCGGTGGCTGCCTACGCGGGAATTGTCCGTATGCGGACGGCGGGGCCTGATGATCGGAAACCGCCGCTATTCATAGTCTGGGGTGAAAAAGATGAATTTGCTCCCGCCGCGTCTGATCGCGTGCAGTCGTCCGTGCAGGCATTCCGTAATGCCGGTTATCCGGTGACATTCTGGGCTGTTCCCAACTGCGGACACGGATGGGGCGGTCGCGAACAGCAGATGGAGGAAAAAATCCTCACTTTCTTCTTCAAGCACCAGCTACCTGCACAAGCACTGCCTCAATCGATGCCGTAGGATGCTCATGCTTATGAGTGAACTATCTGTGCGTTATTGTAGCTGTGGTTGAGCTCAAGTAGCTCGTTTTCAACGGATTCAGAGCGGGCTGTCCGCATATTTATTTGTGCGTTTCACGATGATCCGATGAGCGTTGCTGATCCGCGGCGCCGACAGTTGGTGGCCGCGTAATTTTTTCTTCTCATCCCTCTCTGACTCCGCCTCGCTGACCGTTCTCTTTTCCGCACGACATGGCTCCCCGCAAAACATCGAAGTCCTCCGACCAGCCCGAGCTGCCGCTAAACGGCGGCGAAACTCCGTCCGCGTCATCGTCTGCCGTGCCGCCAGTCCGTGCTGAAGAGCCCGCTGCCGCGGGCGTCGAGGGTGATTCCTCGTCCACGCCACCGCCCGAGCCTCCGGCCGACGCCACGCCGCCCGCACCCGGCAACAACGACAACGCCCCGCTCGCGAAGTCCTACGAGAAGTGGTTCCTCGAGTACGCGAGCTACGTGATCCTTGATCGCGCCGTCCCGCACATCGACGACGGTCTGAAGCCGGTGCAGCGCCGCATTCTCCACACGCTTTGGGAGATGGATGACGGCCGTTTCAACAAAGTCGCCAACGTCGTCGGCGCCGCGATGCGCTATCATCCGCACGGCGATGCTTCGATTGGTGCGGCGCTTGTCGGCATCGCGCAACGCGGCCTGCTCATCGAGCCGCAGGGAAATTTCGGTAACCTCTTCACGGGCGACGGTGCCGCGGCGTCGCGTTACATTGAGGCGCGACTCACACCGTTTGCGCGCGAGGTTGTTTTTAATCCGAAGACCACGACTTGGCAGCTCAGCTACGACGGTCGCAATCGCGAGCCTGTCACATTGCCGGTGAAGTTCCCGCTCACGCTCGCCGAGGGCGCCGAAGGCATCGCGGTCGGTCTCGCGACGAAGATACTCCCGCACAACTTCAACGATCTCTGCCGCGCTTCGATCAATCACCTCAACGGGAAAAAATTCCGCATCTTTCCGGATTTCCCGACGGGCGGCATCGCCGACTTCTCGGAGTACAACGACGGCGAGCGCGGAGGCAAAGTGAAGGTTCGCGCGAAGATGGAAGCGCGCGGCAAGAACGTACTCGCGATCACCGAGCTGCCTTACGGCACCACGACGACCTCGCTCATCGAGTCGATCCTCTCCGCCAACGCGAAGGGCAAACTCAAGGTGAAGCATGTGGACGACAACACATCCGAGCAGGTCGAGATCCTTGTTCATCTCCCGGCGGGCAGCGACCCCGACAAGATCACGCAGCAGCTCTACGTCTTCACCGATTGCCAGGTGTCGATCTCGCCCGCCGCGTGCATCATCGAGAACGACAAGCCGCACTTCCTCGGCGTGTCGGAGATTCTCCGCCGCAGCACCGACAAGACCGTCGCATTGCTCAAGCTTGAACTGGAGATCCGCCTCGGCGAACTCGATCAGCAGTGGCACTGGGACTCGCTCGAACGCATCTTCATCGAAGAGCGCATCTACCGCCGCATCGAGAAATCGGAGACGTGGGAAAACGTCATCGCCGAGATCCGCGACGGGTTGAAGCCATTCCTGAAAGATCTGCGCCGCGAAGTCACTGACGACGACATCACCCGGCTCACGGAGATTAAGATCAAACGTATCTCGAAGTTTAACCGCTTCCAGGCCGACGAGGGGATCAAGAAACTCGAAGGCGAAATGAAAGAGGTGAAGCACCACCTCAAGCACCTCACCGAGTACGCGATCGCGTGGTTCGAGCGCCTTCAGGAAAAATACGGCAAGGGCCACAAGCGCCGCACGACTTACGATGAGATCGAGCAGATCAGCGCCGCCGCCGTCGTCTCGGCGAATCAGCGCCTCTACGTGAATCGCGAGGAAGGCTTCATCGGCCTCAACTGGCGCCAGCACGAGTTCCTTACCGAGTGTACGATCCTTGACGACGTGCTCTGCTTTATGGCGGACGGCACGATGAAGGTCGCGCGCGTGGCCGATAAAGTTTTCATGGGCCGCAACATCATCCACGTGGCGCTGCTGCCGAAGGAAGGCGACAAGGCTTTCTACACGATGATCTATCAGGACAAGGAGAGCGGAAAGGCTTTCGCGAAACGCTTCCAGATCGGCGGCGTAACCCGCGAAAAACTTTATCCGCTGGCCGCTAGCGAAGGCTCGAAGGTGGTCTTCTTCGACGTCGCGAAGACCGAGGCGTCACTGCCGAAGTCGGTCGAAGTCGAGCTCAGCCCGCGATGCAGCGCGCGCAAGAAAGAGTTTTCATTCGATCTGAAGGAGCTCTCTGTCGGCGGGCGTGCTGCGAAAGGCATCACGGTCACGGAGTATCCGGTGAAGCGCGTGCGGCAGAGCTGAGCCGCCGGCACTTTGTTTCGTGCGTAGCCGCGTCATTTAAGACGCGGACTTGGATGGCGATGACGATCCGCGCCTTAAATGGCGCGGCTACACACGGAGCGCGGCACGCCCGCGAATCCGGCTTTGACGCCGCCCGCCCGCCGCCGCCACTCTGGCGGCGTGAGTGATTCCGTTTCCGCCTCTTCCTTGCTGACCACGCTGCGCTGGCTTTCCGCGCACACGCGCTTTCCCGCGAGCCGTTTGCCAGACAAGGCTGAGACGCTGCTGTTGATCGCGACCGCCGCGCAGCACGAGGAAAACCTCATCAAAGCCAATGAGTCCGGGCTCTTTCACATCAAGAGCCGCGATGGAGCCAAGGAAGCCGCGCTCCGCGCTCACGCGATGCGTCGCTCGCTCGTCCACTTCAAGTGCGACAACAGCGCCAAGGTCTGAGCTCGGGATAAACCCATCCCGCGGACAGCGGAGAAACTCTTCTGCCGACTTGCCAACGCTGGCGAACTTCCAACCCCTTGGGGCGATTCATGAACACTAGCTGGCGCCTCTTCGGTCTTCTCCTCGCGCTCACGTTTTCCGTTCTGCCCGCGCACGCGGTGATCGACCGCGTCATCGATAAAACGTTCGATGCGAAATCCGGCGTCGCGGTGAGCGCAGACACGTTTTCCGGCGGCATCACGGTGACGGCTTCGGACGATGCGCGCGTGCATGTGCTGGTGCGGCAGACGGTGGAAGCGACCGACGAGAAAGCCGCCGAAGCGTTGCTGGCCAAACTCGACGTGACGCTTGAGCAGGCGAAGGACGGCGGCATCGTTTTGAAAATCACGCCGCGCCACGCCGTGCGCTGGACGTGGCAGAACTGGTCGCCCGCCGCGCTCGTGATCGAGCTCAGCGTGCCGCGCAGCTGCCAGCTCGATCTCCGGACGGGCGAAGGCGGCGTGACGGTTGGCGCGTTGAAGGGAAACGTCAGTGCGCACACCGCCGCCGGGGCCATTTTCATCGGCGAGATCGAGGGCGACGTCTTGGCGACGAACACGCGAGGCGATGTCTCCGTCACCGCCTGCACGGGCGCGCTCAAGCTGCTCGCGAAAAATGGCAACGTACTCATCGGTCGCAGCGGCGGACGGGCGGAGTTATCGGCGGTTGATGGCGTGATCGAAGTGCAGGCCGCGCGCGGAGCGGTGATCGCCCGAGGCAACCGCACCGACATCAAAGTCAGCTTCGTTCACCCGCTCACAGAGGCGTCGGATCTGAAGGCCGACGGTGGTGATGTCACGGTGGGCTTCGATCCGCGCAGCGCGGCGACGCTCCATGCCCGGGCATCGAAATTTGGCAGTGTGCGGGTGCGCGATCTCGATGTGACGATGGTCAAAGGAAAGTCCGGCGACTCTACGCTCACGGGCACGCTCAACGGCGGCGGCCCGCTTATCAAGCTCCGGGCGAGCGGCGGGCAGGTGAGGTTGAACGCGGTGCCGTCGCTTTAGGTTTTTACGGACAGATCGCGGCTTGAAGCCGCTCCTACACTTTATGACGAACACGACCGACGCTTTTTCTGAACTCAACACGCGCCTGCGCCGCGCGCAGTTGCTCGACTCCATTGGCCAGCTCCTCGGGTGGGACGAGCAGGTGAATCTGCCTGCTGATAGCGTGGCGCATCGCGCGGCGCAGCACGCGGCGCTTGCTGAAACGGCGCACGCGGCATTGAGCGATCCGAAGATCGGCGAGCTTCTGGCTGTGCTCGAAGCGCAGGTGAAAACGCTCACGTCCGATCAGCAAATCGTGGTGCGCTGGGCGCGGCGGGACTATGACCGCGCCACGAAATTGCCCGCCGAATTTGTCCGAGAAAAGGCGGAGCAGGGGAGCCGGGGTTATCACGCGTGGGCCGAGGCGAAGAAGAACGCGGACTTCGCGAGCTACGCGCCGGTGCTCGAAAAAAATCTCGAACTGGCGAAGCGCGAAGCGGGCTACCTCGGCCAGGCGGCCGCGCCGTACGACTACATGATCGATAAACACGATCCGGGCATGAGCGCCGCCGTGATCGAAAAGCTTTTCGACGAGTTGAAGGCGGGACTTGTGCCGTTTGTGCGCGAAGTGACGGCGTCGAAGACGAAGGCGCGGGCCGATCTGATGCGCGGGTTTCCCGTCGAGCAGCAGCGCGCATTTCTGCGCGAGGTGACGCAGAAGATCGGTTTCAATTACGAGCGCGGTCGGATCGATGTGTCGCTGCATCCGTTCTGCTCGGGCACGGGTGCGGACATCCGCATGACGACGCGTTTCGACGCGGACAATCCGCTGGATTCGCTCTTCAGCTCGATCCACGAAACCGGTCATGGCCTCTACGAACAAGGGCTCGCGAGCGATCAGCATCACACCGCGCTCGGGCAGGCGGCGGGGATGGGCGTGCATGAATCGCAGAGCCGGCTTTGGGAAAATCAGGTCGCGCGCAGCCGCGGTTTCTGGAAGTTCTTCGAACCGAAGTTTCGCACGGCGTTTTCGGAGCAGTTGAAGGATGTTTCCTCGGATGAATTCTATCTCGCGATCAATGCGGTCGAGCCGACGTTGATCCGGGTCGATGCCGATGAAGTGACGTACAATCTGCACGTCGTACTGCGCTTCGAGCTGGAGAAAAAACTCTTCGCCGGGACGCTCGCTGTGCGCGATCTGCCGAAGGCGTGGAACGAGTCGGCGCAAGCGTTGCTCGGGCTCACGCCGGCGAACGACCGCGAAGGTGTGTTGCAGGACGTGCATTGGAGCGACGGCGCGTTTGGCTATTTCCCGAGCTATTGCATCGGCAATATGATGGCGGCGCAGCTCTGGTATCACGCGCTGAGTCTGAGGCCGCAGTTGGAGGAGGAATTTGCGCGTGGTGATTTCACGTGGCTGCTCGGCTGGTTGCGCGAGATGATTCATGCGCAGGGCAAGCGACTCGATACGCTCGGGCTCGTGCGGCACGCGACGGGCGAGGAGCTTTCGCCGAAGTGGCTGCTGCGTTATTTGCGCGAGCGTTACGGTGCGCTGTATTTGAAGTGAGGATTGGGTGGGCGACGCGGTTGCGGACAATGCGGAGCATTGTCCCTACCTCGGAATCTTCTCGCGCGTTTGCTTTTGGCGCGGGTGCTCGTGAGTTGGCGGCATGTCTCGCCCGATTCTTTGTTTTGGAGAAGTGCTTTGGGATGTTTTGCCGCATGGGCGGTTTCTCGGCGGAGCGCCGCTCAATGTGGCTTATCACCTCGGGCGGCTGGGGCATGACGCGAAGTTGATCTCGGCGGTGGGGCGGGATGCGTTGGGCGACGAAGCGAGGGCGCGAGTGAAAGCGGCGGGGCTGGACGATGCGTTGATCGCGGAGCATCCGTCGCTGCCGACGGGCAGCGTGACGGTGGCGCTCGATGCGGCGGGGCAGGCGAGCTATGATATCCATCATCCGGTGGCGTGGGACGAGATCGCGGCGCATCCGACGACGAGCGGCGTGAGTGCGCCGGCGGCGATGGTGTTTGGTTCACTGGCGTTGCGCGGGACGGCGAATCGCGACCGGTTGAGCGAGTGGCTGGCGTTGAAACCGGCGGTGCGGTTGTGCGATTTGAATTTGAGGCCGCCGTACGACGATGTGCGTTCGCTCGATGCGTGGGTGCGCGGCTGTACGGTCTTAAAAGTGAATGAAGACGAGGCGCGCACGCTGTCGCCGGAGTCTTTGAGAGGGGCGGCGACGGAACGTCATGCGGCGCATCTGGCTGGCCACTACGCGTGTGAGATGGTGTGCGTGACGCTGGGGGCGAAGGGCGCGCTGGTGTGGCGGAAGGGCGAGGTGTTTCGCGCGGAGTCGCCGCGTGTGGAGGTGCGCGACACGATTGGCGCGGGAGATGCGTTCACGGCGGCGTTGCTCGATGGGGTTTTGCGTGGCGGAGAGAAGGCGGATTGGGCGGCGGTGTTGCGGCGCGCGTGTGCGCTCGGGGCGTTTGTCGCGAGCAAGGATGGGGCGCAGCCGGAGTATGAGCCGGGTGAAGTGGCGGGGTTGAGCTGAGGTTTTGTTTGGCGTTTAGAGTTTTGGCGTTTGGGATTTTCGCACATGGCTTCGTTGATCGACACGCACACGCATCTGGAATCGTTCGCGCACAAAGGTGTGCTGGCTGAAACGCTCGTGCGTGCGAAAGACGCCGGTGTGGAGGCGATGATCACGATCGGGACGTCGCCGGAGGACTGGCGGTTTTATCAGAAGATCGCGCGGGAGAATGCGGGTTTCGTTCACTACTCGGTGGGCGTGCATCCCTGCTCGGTCGAGGAGACGTGGCCGGATGAGGTGGCGCAGATCGAGGAATTTTGGAGTCAGTTCTCGGAGCCGCCGCCAGTCGCGCTCGGCGAGTGCGGGCTGGACCGGTTTCACCTGCCGAAGGATGACGCGGCGAAGGCGGAGAAGATTTTTCGCTGGCAGCGCGCGGCGTTTGCGGCGCAGCTCTTAATTGCGGCGAAGCTGAAGTGTCCGCTGGTGGTGCATTCGCGCGGCGCGTTTCAGGAGTGCGTGGAGATGATCGATGCGAGCGGCGTGGACTGGACGAAGGTCGTTTTTCACTGCTTCACCGAGGGCGAAGCGGAGATGGCGGAGCTGACGCGGCGCGGCGGGTATGGGTCGTTCACGGGCATTTTGACGTACAAGACGGCGGAGACGATCCGGGCGGCGGCGAAGGCTCAGGGGCTTTCTCGGTTCATGCTGGAGACGGACGCGCCGTACCTGACGCCGATGCCGCATCGCGGGAAACCGAACGAACCGGCTTATTTGAAAAATACGGCGGAGTTTGCGGCGGGGGTTTTCGGTGTGAGCTATGAGGAACTGGCGCGGGTAAGTACGGAGAATGCGCGGCGGTTTTTCGGGATTTGAGGCTGAACGCGGGTGAGCGTTTGGTTGAAGCGCGAAGACGCAAAGACGCGAGGGACGACGCCAGCAGCCGAGTGGCGATTATCGCGTGAAGCGCGATAGTGACTTTCGCCTTTGGGAAATGCGCTGCATCGCGTTGGACTCTTTTGCGAATTCGCGTCTTTGCTCTTCAAGAAAGCGACGTGGAGTTCGCGTAGCGTTTTCGCGCGGGCGTGTTCGGCCTACGAAAAAGGCGACCGCTTTGGGTCGCCTTAGATAAGTTGGATAAAATTAGAGCGTTTTAGGCTTCGTCGAATTTGCGGGCGAAGAGTTGTTCGAGCTCGTTGAGCATCTGGGTCGCGTCGTCGCCGGTGGCGAGGAACTTGACCTTCGAACCTTTGCCGGCGGCGAGCATCATGAGGCCCATGATGCTTTTGCCGTTCACCTGTTCGTCGTCTTTTTCGACGAAGACATCGGCCTTAAATTTGTTGGTGATACGCACGATCATGGCCGCCGGACGGGCGTGGATGCCCATCTTGTTTTGGACAACCAACTCTTTGGAAAGAGGTTTTCCCGCTGTCGTGACGTCGTTTTTATCCATTCGATTTAGGTGCGCGCATGGTCGTGACGCCCGCCGTCGGCTTGCAACTCCAAAAACCTGCCACAAGCGTCCAAAGCCATGCCCCAGACCGCCATCATCGTCCCTTGCCGGCTCGAATCGACGCGTTTCCCGCGCAAGTTGCTTCATGTGATCAAGGGGAAGCCGCTGCTCCTGTGGGTGGCGGAGCGGATCGCCAAAGAGGCTCCGGAGTTTCCGCTGTTTTTTGCAGTCGATGATGCGTTGCTGGCGGCGCCGCTGGAGAAAGCCGGGTTCAAGGCGATCGCGACGAGCGTGTCGCATCAGAGCGGCACGGACAGGATCGCGGAGGCCAATCGCATCGTGAAGGCACAGCACGTGATTAACGTGCAGGCGGACGAGCCACTCGTCTCGGGCGGCCAACTACGCGATCTGGCGAAGCTGATCGCGACGCCGGTGGCGATGGCGACGCTCGCCACTCCATTCACGACGGCGTTGGATTTTGCGAATCCGAATCAGGTGAAAGTGATCCTGCGCAATGATGGGCGGGCGCTCTATTTTTCACGGTCGTCGATGCCGTATGCGCGCGATTTCGCGGGAAAGGTCGACGATGCGTGGGTGCGGGCGAATGGTTGTCTGCGGCATCTCGGGCTCTACGCGTACAAGGCGGAGTTGCTGGAGAAGTTCGCAAGCCTGCCGGTCGGGCGGCTGGAGCGGATCGAGAAGCTGGAGCAGCTGCGCGTGCTGGAGAATGGTTTCGATATTGCGGTGGGCGCGACGACGGATCCGACCATCGGTGTCGATACGCCGGAGGATGCGGTGAAGTTCGAGGCGGCGTTGGGGTGAGGGATTCGTTGCGTGCGGAGGCGCTGACGTGATTCTGGTGTCAGAGTTTTTTGCGGGAGACGCTGGTGACCCAGAGGATTTCGCAGGCGCCGCCTTCGGTGTCGTCGCGGGTGAGCGAGGAGCGCCAGGTGCCGCCGTCGGGGGTGGAGGCTTCGACGAGATAACCTTCGAGCGTGACGAGTTCGTGGCGTTTCACGGCGAGGAGCTGGCTGCGGATTTTGGCGTCGGCCGGGAGGCAGTGCGTGTTGGCGGAGTTTTGCGCGATCTGTTCCGGTTCGAGCGGCGCTTCGTTTTTCCAGCTGTAGAAATAGAAGCGACCGTGCTGGGTGATTTTGAGTCCGTTGATGGCGTAGGCCGTGGACATGGGGCCCCAGCCGAGGGCGAGGTCGAGGGGACAGAGATCGGAGAGCGGAGCGAAGCGGTAGCGTTCGCCGCGGAGGACGACGGCGGTGATCTGGTACTTCGCGAGCGGCTTGATGGTGTATTCGCCGTTTCGGAACGCGGCGGGAAGGCCTGCGGAGGATTGAACGGGCTGGCGCGGAGCGGGGATGCCTTTCCAGCGGGCAGGCGTGTCGCGGATGAAGAAAAACCAAGCCGCAGCAACCAGCAGCACGAGAACGATGCGCTTTTTCACTGCGAAGCGGGATGTCGAGTTGCGGGGAGGAGTTGTGGATCAATTTTCCACGAGCTCAGGCACGGGATCTTGTCTGCGGGTTTTGCGTGGCGTTGAGGCTGACTGCGGACCGCGCGCCTTGTGTTTGGGGCGAGCAGGCGAGCCCTCGACCAAGGTTTTGAGGCGGCCGGCGATGGAATCGAGCTCGACGGCCTGGGCGCTGAGTTCTTCGGCGGCGGCGGCGGTTTCTTCGGACTGGGATGCGTTGGCCTGAGTCACCTTGTCCATTTGGACGACCGCAGTATTTATCTGTCCGATACCCTGAGTCTGTTGGTCACTGGCGGTGGCGATTTCTGAGGCGAGGCTGGTGAGCTGGTTGATCTTGCCCCGAATGTCTTCGAATCCGGTGGCGACGTGGCCGCAGATTTCGACGCCGCGGTTGGCGCGCTGAAGGGCGTCGCCAATCTGGTCGGAGGTCTCGCGGGCTGCGACTGTGGAGCGTTGGGCGAGGGCGCGGACCTCGTCGGCTACGACGGCGAAACCGGCGCCGGCCTCACCGGCACGGGCGGCTTCGACGGCGGCGTTGAGAGCGAGGATGTTGGTTTGAAAGGCGATTTCGTCGATGGTCTTGACGATGCGGGCGACGCTGTCGCTCGACGTTTTGATGGCGTTCATGGCGGAGACCATGTCCTGCATCTGTTGCGCTCCCCGGTCGGCGGAGTTGCGTGCGTCTGTGGCGAGGGTGCTTGCGGTGGTGGCTCCCTCGGCGTTGCGCTTGGTCATGCTGGCGAGTTCTTCAAGCGAGGCGCTGGTTTCCTCAAGCGAGGCGGCTTGTTCGCTCGATGCCTCGGCCAGGGCTTGGCTGGTGGCGGAGATTTGGGAGACGGCGGAACTGGTCTGCGCAGAGCCTTCGACGAGATGGCCAGCGATCCGCTGAATGGGTTTCGAGATGCTACGCGCTATCACGAGAACGACGGCGAGAACGAGGATGAGAGCGCCGGCACCGATCTGGATGGCGGTATTACGAACGGCGCGAGCTGCGGCGAGGACTTTGGACTCGGGGATGGAGGCGGTGACGTTCCATGGGGTGCGGCTTTCGCCGATGAGGATGGGCACACCGATGCGAAAGACGTTGTCGTTGAGTGTGTGCGAGAAGCTGGTGACTGAGAACGGCTCGCCTTTGGCAAGGCCAGCCAGGAGTGGCTCGATCCAGGGGTCGGTTTTGGCGACGGGGTTGTTGAGGCGTTCGGTTTTGGGGTGAGAGACGTAAACGCCTTTTTGCGAGATGAGGGCGATGTAGCCGGTTTCGAAGATTTTTGCGGCGGTGAGACTGGAGAGCTGGGCGAGATCGATGTCCACACCGACGACGCCGACGATTTTCTCGCCTTGGCGGATGGGGACCACGAGGGAGGTCATGAGGATTTTTTTGCCGCCGGCCTCGTAGATATACGGTTCCAGGATCACCTCTTTACCGGAAGCTCGTGGCAGGAGGTAGTAGTCTCCGGCGCCAGCAATCGTGTAGTCTTTATTTGGTTCCAAAGCGATCGTGTCGCCTTTGCGAAACCAGTAAGGTACGAAACGGCCGGTGGTGTCGTGGCCGGTCTGGTTGACGAAGTCAGCGTCGCGGCGGTCAAAGGCGTCGGGTTCCCAGCATGTCCAAAGAGCGAAGAGGCCGGGAGTGGCCTCAAGCGTGCGGCGGAGCATGAGGTTGACGGTTTCGCGGGAGAGGGCAGTGCCTGAGGCGAGCGAACCTTCGAGGGAGAGGGCGAGCGTGCGAGGGACGGTAAAGGCTCCGTCGAGCCGGCGGGCGACCTCCTGTGCGCGGTTGGCGGAAAGTTCGCGGGCGTAGGCTATGCCTTGTTCCCGGGCGAGAGCGTCGGTGCGCCAGGCGATGAAGCCGATGGTGAGCGTGAGTCCGAGCACGACGACGGTGCCGATGCTGAAGAGCATTTTAGCTTTGAGACTGAGGGGCCGCATAGTGGAGCCGACCGCCAAAAACGAGAATCGGACAGTCGGGGTAGCATCGACAATGGAAGCGGCGAATTAAGCGCGGTTTGCGCTAATCGTGTTGCGAGCCCGTAAAAAAGCCCGGCTCACAGAACGTGAAGCCGGGCTGTATGAAAACGATCGATGGATGGTGCCAGGATCTCAGATCTTACCGGCTTTGCGGGCTTCGACCATTTTGTAGAAGTCGACGAAGAGCGGGTCAGCGTCGTTCGGGCCGGGAGCGGCTTCGGGGTGGTATTGGACCGAGAAGACGGGGAGCTTGGTGTGGCGGAGGCCTTCGACGGTGCCGTCGTTGAGGTTGAGCTCGGTGACTTTGGCGCCGCCTTTTTCGAGAGACTTGGGGTCGGTGGCGAAGCCGTGGTTTTGCGCGGTGATGGAGACTTTGCCGGTCTCCAGATTTTTCACAGGCTGGTTGCCGCCGCGGTGGCCGAACTTGAGTTTATAGGTCGTGCCGCCCATGGCGTGCGTGAGCATCTGGTGGCCGAGGCAGATGCCGAAGATCGGGTACTCGTTGAGGAGGCCGGTCACCGTTTTATGGATATACGGGAGGGCGGAGGGATCGCCGGGGCCGTTAGAGAGGAAGACGGCGTCGGGTTTGTGTTCTTTGACCTGCTCGGCGGTGTAGGTGGCGGGGAAGACTTGGACGTCGAAGCCGTGGCGGATGAGTTTGCGGAAGATGGTGTGCTTGGCACCGAAGTCGAAGGCGGCCACGCGGAACTTTTTCGCGGGGATGCCGGGGGCGTTCATCGTGGTGCCGATGGGGAAGTAAGGGGCGTTGTGGTTGGCCACGTCGTCGCTGCGCCAGATGAAGGGTTCTTTGACGGAGACTTCTTTGACGTAGTCGGAGCCGGCCATGTCCTGCCAGTTGCGGGCTTTGGCGATGGCGTCGGCGTCGGAGATGGGGAGGGTGCTGAGGCAGCACTTCATGGCGCCATCGACGCGGAGTTTTTTCGTGAGGGCGCGGGTGTCGATTTCGCTGAGGCCGGGGATGCCGTATTTTTTGAAATAGGCGTCGAGCGAGGACTGGGAGCGCCAGTTGCTGACGATGGGGGAGAGTTCGCGGACGACGAAGCCGGAGCATTTGGGGGCGTGGGCCTCGGCGTCTTCGTCGTTGATGCCGTAGTTGCCGATCTGCGGCGCGGTCATGGTTACGATCTGGCCGAAGTAGGAGGGATCGGTGATGATCTCCTGGTAGCCGGTCATCGAGGTGTTGAAGACGCATTCGCCTGCGATGGTGGCGTCGGCTCCGAACGCGAGGCCGCGGAAAATGGAACCGTCTTCGAGGGCGAGAACTCCTTGCTTGGGCGTGGACATTAAAGCCGAACGAAAAGGGGTCGGGGGGGGCGTGCCAAGCGGTTTTCTGAGTTTGTTCTAAGAAGTCACGAAGTCCGATCAGGGGATGAGCCAGGAGATGGGGTAACGTGGCTAAAGTGAGCGTTTTCTACGCAGCCGGGCGCAGGGCGAGATAGGTGCAGGCGGCGTAGGTGAGGAAGTCGGAACTCAGCTCAGGCGTTCGCGCCAGTATCCTGGCTCTTGCTTGAAGTGCATCACCGCGACCACCCAGATTGCATCGGGTCGGTCGAGGTAGATGACGCAGTACGGAAATACCGGCCCCGAGTGCCGCCGGGCGGGTGGATCGAACATGCGCCGCAAATCCGGTCGCGCACGGATTTCGGAAATGACCTCATCGATCTCGGCGTAAAAACGCTGGGCGACGGTCAGACTGAGCTGGGCCTAATAACGGCCGGAGGCGGTTAATTCCAGCCGGGCTTCCGGATGAAATATGACCGGCTTCACAAGCCGGCGATTTGCCGCAGTTCGGCCATGACTTGCTCGCCGGGTACGCCTTTGATCTGGCCGCTTTCGATTTCCGCGATGCGGCGGCGCGTCTCAGCCCGCCACGCTGTGTCGATCTCCGGGTCGGGCTGTGCGAACGCTTCCACGAGCAACCGGTCAAACAGCTCTGTTTTCTTTTCCCGGGGTAACTGCCGCGCTTCTGAGACGAGTTGTTCAACGGTCATGCTCATGGTTGCGAGGCTGCTGGATTCGTGCCCGGCGGCAAGTCCGCCGAGGCCTCTGTGCTATAGAGCCGGTCGCAGGGCGAGGTAGGCGTAGGCGGCGGCGTAGATGGCGCACTGGGCGAGGAGCAAGGCGTAGCCGAGGCGGAGGAGCGGGGTGGTGAGCGTGGATTGGACGCGGAGCCAGGGGAGGACGATCAGGCGGCCGAGCCAGAAGAGTCCGGTGGCGCCGCAGACGGTGCGGGCGAGCGGTGAACCGGTGAGAAGTTCGGGCGCGAGGAGCAGGCTGATGAGGCCGAGGACGGCGATGGTGGCGCCGATCGAGAGGTTTTGAGCGATGGCGAAGCGGCGGTGGATGGGCGGGAGCGCGGCGAGGTTTTTATCCCAGTCGGGCGGGATGGGCGTGAAGCAGGCGAGGGTGAGCGTGACGAGGTGGAACGCGCCGGCGAGACGGAGGCCGAGAGTCCAGAGGTCGGTGGAAAACATGGGGAAGAGTAGCCCACGAAATACACGAAAGACACGAAAAGGAATGGCGGAAACGGGTGGGAGTGGTCTCGCGAAGGGGAGGCCGCGTGATAATTAGAGGAGCTAGTGCTGAGGAAAACTGAAGACAGCCCAGGTGTCAGTTGGACCGCCGACGCGGTTTGGGGGTCTTCGCCGTCTTGCTGGTGCGGGTGGTGGCTTTGGTCTCGCCGACGACGGGCTGGAACGACTCCACGTCGTGATCGAACTTGAGTAATTCCCAAGGCTCCAAGCCGCAGGCTTCGGCCATCTTGATTAACGTGGAGAACTGGATGTTGGGTTTACGACCTGCTTCGACCGACTGGTAGTGTTTGTATTTGAGCCCGGCACGTTCGGCGAAGGCTTCTTGGGTGAGCCCAAGATTCTCCCGGAGGCGCTTCACGCGCTCCATCAGCCGTTGTGCGATGTCGTTGCTCACGGCCGAGACTAGTCATGGCCGGGCAAGTCATGAACCCCTCTACCGGTAGTGAAGACTCGACACCCCTTTGTCGGTGGTGCAAAGCCTGCGACTTCCCTGCGTGAGCCTGCTTTCGTTTGTCCACTTCGCTTCAGAAGGGGCCAAAGGCAGACGCGCGAAGGGCCTTCTCTTCATGGTCCAGCATACGATCTCCGACGTTCTCGTGCAGTTTCGCGAGGCGGTCACATCCAACCGCGATTGATGCGCCGTGCCCACGCTTAATTGGATCGGCAAAGACGCCGTCGTAAATCACCACCGCGAGGTTCCCTATCGCCTGCTGCGCAATGTGCCGGAACTCGGCTGCGGCGACCCCGGCTCCGGCAACCTCCTTGTCGAGGGCGACAATCTCCACGCGCTTAAGGCTCTGCTGCCTTACTACGCCGGGCAGGTGAAGTGCATCTACATCGACCCGCCCTACAACACCGGTAACGAGGGCTGGGTTTATAACGATGCCGTCAACAGCCCGCTCATTCAGAAATGGCTCGGCGAGACCGTCGGCAAGGAGGCCGAGGATCTTTCCCGACACGACAAATGGCTCTGCATGATGCTGCCGCGGCTCCAGCTGCTGAAACAGTTTTTGCGGGAGGACGGGTCCATTTGGGTGAGCATGGACGATTCGGAAATCTCCCTGCTGCGCATGCTCATGGACGAGGTTTTTGGCCGCGAACGCTTCGTCGCCTGCAACGTCTGGCAGAAGCGCTATTCGCGCGAAAACCGCGAGGCCATCGGAGACGTGCACGAATATCTGCTGGTTTATGCGATGGATCCCAAAAAATTTAAGGCTGATCGAAATCGCATTCCGATTACCGGCCCGCAGGCGAAGGTATACAGAAATCCCAACAATGACCCGAAGGGCCGCTGGCGTGGGATTCCGATGACTGCCCAAGCTGGGCACGCTACTGCTGAGCAGTTCTACGAAATCATTGCGCCTTCAGGAAAAGCCTTTCGTCCGTCAAAAGGCCGGTGTTGGGGCTTGGCGGAGGCCACCTTCAAGAAGCTCCGTGCGGATGGTAGGATCTGGTTTGGGAAAAAAGGAAACTCACAACCAAACGTGATTCGCTACCTCAGCGAGGTTGAGGGCATGGTCCCGTGGACTTGGTGGCCACACGAAGAGGTCGGCCACACCGATGAATCAAAAAAGGAAATCCAGGCGATCTTGGATGCGGAAATTCCGTTCGACACTCCCAAGCCCACCAGATTGCTCGAACGCGTCCTTAGGATTGCGACCAATCCAGGTGAACTCGTTATGGATTCATTTTTGGGGTCCGGCTCAACGGCGCACGCCATTCTGAAACTCAATCGTGAATCCTCGGAGACGACTCCACGTCGATTTGTCGGAATCGAAATGGAGCCGAAGGTGGCCGCAGAGATTGCCTCAGAACGAGTGAGGCGGGTGGCGAGGGGCTATACGAACGCCAAGGGCGAAACCGTGGCCGGTCTCGGCGGCGGATTCCGATACTGTCGGCTCGATGCGCCGCTGTTTTCTGCCGCTGGTGTGATCAATCCCGATGTGCGCTTCGCCCAGCTTGCACGGCACGTGTATTTTACGGAGACGGGCGAGCCGTTGCCGCGCGAGCGCGTGCCCAACACGCCGCTGGTGGGCGTGCATCGGGGCACCGGCGTTTATCTGCTGTTCAACGGCATCCTCGGCGATCATTCGGCGAGCGGTGGCAATGTGCTCACGCGCGCCGTTCTCGCGAAGCTGCCGCCCCACGCGGGCCCGAAGGTGATTTACGCCTACGGCTGCCTGCTCGGCGAAGAGCGACTGCGCGGCGAGCAAATCACGTTTCGCCAGACGCCCTACGAAATCGCCACCACATGAACCTCGCGCTCAAAGGCTATCAGACCCGCATCCTCGGCACGTTGCGCGATTACCTGCGCGAGGTGGCGCGCACGGGCGATCCGCGGAATCCGTTCGAAAAAATCGTCGCGGCCAATGCGGCGAAGGCGGTGCCCTACATCCCGGTGCAGATTCCGGGTCTCGCGGGCGTGATGCCCTACGTGTGCCTGCGCGTGCCCACGGGCGGCGGCAAGACGCTGCTCGCGGCCCACGCCATCGGCTCGGCGGTGAAGGATTATCAGCGGGCCGAGCGCGCGGTCGTGCTGTGGTTCGTGCCGAGCAATCCCATCCTGGAGCAGACGCTCGCGGCGCTGAAAAATCCGCGGCACCCGTATCGCCACGCGTTGGAGCGCGGCGACGGTGCTGCGAGCCCGGGCGTGGGTGCAGTGGAGGTGTTGACCATCGAGGAAGCGCTGCGCGTGACCCCCGGCACGCTTGACGGCGCGACCGTCGTGATTGTGGCGACGATCCAAGGCTTTCGCGTGGACGACACGACGGGCCGCAAGGTTTACGACCCGATCAATGGAGCGCTCGACGACCATTTCCGCGCGGTGCCGCCAGACCGGGTGGGCGATCTCGAAAAAGGTCCCGACGGAAAGCCGGCGCGTTCGCTGGAAAACGTGCTCCGCCTGCGTCGGCCCATCGTGATTGTGGATGAAGCGCACAACGTGCGCACGCCGCTCTCGTTCGCCACGCTCGGCAAGCTCCAGCCCTCGTGCATCCTCGAATTCACGGCGACGCCCGACCGCGAGAAAGCGCCGTCGAATGTGCTGCACCGCGTGTCGGCGGCGGAGTTGAAGGCGGCAGCGATGATCAAACTGCCCATCCGTGTGGTGACGCGCCCGGCGGGCGAGTGGGCGCGGCTGCTCACGGACGCACTCACGTTGCGCCAATCGCTCGAAGGCATCGCCGCCCGCGAGGCGCAGACTTCGCGCGAGTATCTGCGACCCATCGCGCTCATTCAAGGACGCGACGTCGAGCACACGCAGGAGCTGAAGAAGCACCTCGTGGACGAACACGGCATCGCCGACGCCGAGATCAAAATTTGCACCGGCAAGATCGACGAACTGAAGGACGTGAAGGATCTCGCGGCGGTAGATTGCCCCGTGCGCTACATCCTCACCGTGCAGAAGCTGCGCGAGGGCTGGGACTGCCCGTTTGCGTATGTGTTGTGCAGCCTGCAAGAGACGCGCTCGGCGACGGCGATCGAGCAGATCGTCGGCCGCGTGCTGCGTTTGCCCAAGGCGAGCTTCAAGACCGAGCCGGCGCTGAACGAGGCGTATGTGTTCTCGGTATCGCCGACGCTGGCCGAGGTGCTCGGCGAGCTTAAGGGCGCGCTGGAGCTGCACGGCTTCACGGGCGCTGAGGCGGAGCGGATCATCCTCTCGGGCGCCGACGGCGGGGTCTTGCCGCTGGCGGTGGCGCCAGTCGTCGTGGCGGTTCATCCGGATGATTTCGACAAGACGCTGGTCGCGACGCACGCGCCGGCATTGATCGGCAAAGTTTCCTTCGATGTTAAGGCCGGCACGTTGACCGTGAGTGCGCCGCTCAACGATACCGAACGGGCGTGGGCGCTCTCGTGCGTGAAAGCGCCGGCGATGCAGGCGCAGGTCACGGCGGCGCTGGACGAAGTCGGCGAAGCCGCGGCAGCGTGGGGCGCGGGCGGGAGCCTCGCGGCGCACGCGACTGGGCCGCTGCAGGTGCGATTGCCCTTCGTGGTACCGCTGCTGGCGATCCGGCAAGGCGAACTGTTGGAACCGTTCGAGGCGACGCATCTGCTGGAGCGTCCGTGGAAATTGAGCGAACGAGACGCGACGCTCTCGGAGGCGCTCTACCCTGCGAAGCGCGCGGTTGGCGAACTCGGTCTGGTCGACGTGGAAAAGGAGAGCGGTCGCGTGCGCACGGAGAGGACTGAAGGGGTTGAAGAAGACAGCGTGGAGACGGACTTCGTGAGCCGGCTCCATCAGCAGGTGCTGGCGCTGAACGGCGGTAGCGAATGGAGCTTCGAGCAACTCGTCGTGTGGCTCGACCGAAACCTCTTCCGCGACCCGGAGGAGCGGCGGGAGATCATCGGCGTCGAGTCGGCGTTGTTTCTCCGCAAGGCGCTCAACGGCCTTGTGACCGCACGGGGTCTGACGGACATCGGTCCGTTGGTACTCGACCGCCATCGCCTGGCCGAGGCGCTTGCACAGCGTATCCGCCAGCATCGCGAGGCGGAGCGGCTGGCGGCGTTTCAGGCGCTGCTGTTGCCGGAATCGGAGCTGACGGTAAGCGTGGAAGTCTCACTGGACTTCGCGGCGACGCGCTACGAGCCGAGTTGGAGCTACGATGGCGGGCATAAATTCAAGAAGCACTATTACGCGCCCGCGCCCGGCGAGCTCCACAACACGGGCGAGGAGTTTGAGTGCGCCGTTTATCTCGATGGCTTGCCCGAGGTGAAGACGTGGGTGCGAAACTTAAGTCGTAAAGGCCCGTTCTGGTTGAGGCGTTCGACGGCGAATTTTTATCCGGACTTTGTCTGCCTGCTCACCGACGGACGTGTACTGGCGGTGGAATACAAAGGCGCGCATCTGGCGACAGCCGACGAGGCGAAGGAGAAGGCATCAGTCGGTGCGATCTGGGAATCACGGAGCGATGGCCGCTGTTTGTTCGTGATGCCGACGAGCGGCGGGCTGGCTGAAATCAGACGGAAGGTCGGAATGAGCTGAGCTGTCAGAGGCGGGCTTGCGTAGGGATTGGGCGGGGATAGGTTTTGGCCATGAGTTTTAACGATGTGCTGGCTGAGTTGCCGGCTTTGACGCTGGAGCAGAGGCAGCTGCTTATCCGGATGGCGGTGGAGTTGGACGATGCGCCTCTTTCGGTAGAGGAGTCGGCACTGGTCGAGCGGCGTCTCACCGGGCATCGGAACGATCCGGCGTCTTCAGTCGCACTGGACGCGATGAAGGAAAAATTACGCGGGCGCTTTGCGCCATGAGCTGGCGGGTGGTGTTGCGTCCGGAGGTCGAGGGCGATGTGGCGGAGGCGGCGGGGTGGTATGAGGAGCGGCACAAGGGATTGGGCGCGATGTTTGTCGAGGAGGTGATCACGGTGTGGGATGAACTCGCGGAAAACCCACTGCTGAACAGCAGGCGCGATCAGGCGAAGAATGTCAGATGGCGTTACCCGAAGAGATTTCCGTATCGTATCGTTTATGAGGTTTTCGACGAGGAGCGCGTGGTCGTTGTGGCGGCCGTGTTACACGCGACACGGGCGGACCGGCATTGGCGGGCACGGGTGTGAGCCCGGTGGGGATGAGGAGTATTTGGTGAGGCGGGTTAGCGATGTCGTTCAGCGCGCTCGGGAGTGCGCGTTCCACCTCGGGGGTTTCTGAAGCCAGCCAGCGGCCGGCGCTCCCGGCTAGGAGGTGGGCCGACGGGGGCGGAGGTCAGTAGTGGAGGGTGCGGAGTTCGGTGGTTTTGCCGGAGCCGTTGCATTTGGTGCAGCGGACGTGGGCGTAGGAGCGGACGGTGGTCGTCGTGGTCTCGGTGCCGGTTTCGCGCCAGGTGGTGCCGAGCGTGGACGTGTAGGTGCGCGTGTAGGGGCTGGAGGATTTGACGACTTGCGTGGTGGGCGTGCCGACGAAGGCACGGCCTGCGCATTCGGGGCAGTTGAAACGGAAGTGTTCGGGTTTCACGGTGGCGCTGCAGACTTTGAGCGAGCCGTGGAGGACCGCTCCGTTGGAGAGGATGACGCCGTCGTAGGTAGGGTCGGACTCGATACGGACGATCATGCCGTCGTAGGCGACGAAATCGCCCCGGCGGTAGTACTGGAGTTGCTGGCGGCTGTTGAGATTCACGCGGGCGCCGTTGGTGGCGCGGCCGGAGCTTTTGCGGTCGTAGGCGTCTATTTTTTCCTGGAAGGCGGCGGCTTCTTTGGCGCGCTGGAGGGCTTCCTCAGCGGCGCGTTCGCTGGCGAGGCGGGCTTCCTCGGCGAGGCGGGCCTGCTCGGCTTCGCGTTCGCGGCGCTGGCGTTCGAAGACGGCGTTGCTGAGAGCGGTTTCCTGTGCGGTTTTTTCGAGGAGTGGGGCGAGGCGGGCTTCGAGGTCGGCGATCACATCGACGTAGGTCGTGGCGGCGAGGGTGGCCTCGATGTTGGCGGGTGGCGCGGAGTTGGCGCGGCGGGCGAAAGGTTTGGTGACGTCGCCGGGCTGGAACTGGCCGTAGGGTTGTATCCAGGGGCTGAATTCTTTGGCGGAGGCCGGGACGCGGCCGATGCCGGTGGCGCGGTTGCCCTGGAAGAAGCCGAGGTAAACGGGGAGCAGCTGGGTCTTGGAGTCGGCGAGGATCTTGTGCTGGAGGGCGAGGCCGAAGCGGAGTTCGCCGGCTTCGAACCAGCCTTCGACGGTGCCGAAGAAGCCGTTGTTGATGACGAGTTTGGTTTGGGGATCGACGAGGAGGACGCGGGCGGTGCCGCGGCCGTGGGGGCGGAGCTGGGCGTCGAGCGGGCCGGTGTATTCGAAGCGGAGGTTGGGCGCGGGCGAGTAGGTCTTGGCAACGAGGATGGCCTGGCCTTTGGCCCAGGCGCCGGTGACGAGGGCGTCGCCTTTTTTCCAGGTGCCTTCGCCGTGCATCTGGTCGGAGGACCAGTCGCCGCGGTAGGAGGAGCCGTCGGGCCAGGTGCAGAGGCCGTAGCCGTGGCGTTTGCCGTCGAGGGTTTCGCCGAGGTAGGTGGCGTCGCCGAAGGTGTGCTCGGCGGCGGTGGGGAGGAAGAATTCGCTGCGGACTTCCTTCGCGACGAGGTCGAAGACGTGGAAGCGGGCGAGGCGGTAATCGGCGGGAGGTTCTTTGTCGCTGACGAGGATGAGGCCGCCGCCGGGCATGAAGTGGACGTCGAAGCGCTGCGGGAGTTTCGCGGTGAAGATGTGTTCCTCGGCGGGCTTTTTGCCGGCGGGATCGAGGACGGTGACGCGGACCTGGTCGGCGGGTTCTTTATTGAAAGTGATAAGGCGGTTGCGGAAGCCGTCGTAGCGGACTTCGAAGTGGTCGAGCGCGCCCATCTGTGTGCTGTGGGGCGGGTAGAGGGCGGTGAGGTCGCGTGCTTCGCCGAGGATGTTGCGGAAGATTTTCTGGTGCGGGAGCGGGGCGGGCTGGGAGAAGCGGGCGAGCCAGCCGCGGCCGGTGGGGTCGATGAAGTCGATGCGGACGAGGCGGGCGGCGTCGGCGGTCGTGAGTTTTTGGAGACGGGTGGATTTGCGGGTGGCGAGGTCGAGGTGGAGGAGTTCGCCGTTCCAGAGATGGATGAGGACGGAGAAGTCGGGGGAGAACCAGGCTTTGGCGGGATCGAAGGCTTTGAGGAGGCGGGTGGATTTTTGTGCGGGGTCGTCGAGATCGAGTTCGACGAGGGCGGAGGCGTTTTTCTCGGTGACGCTCTTGTAGAGGTAGCGGCCGGAGCGGATGGCGCGGAGCCAGGTTTCGGGGTCGGCGAGTTTAACGGTATGGGTGCGGCTGGTGAGGGTGTCGGTCAGCGTGAGGGTGCGGGCGTAGCCTTCGTTGCCGGTCTGGGCGGAGTACCAGAGGCGGTCGCCGCGTTCGAGGGGGATGGCCTTGGGCTGTTCGCCGAGGGGAAAGAGGGTGGCGGTTTCGAAGTCGCGGGCCCAGAGGCGGCCGTTTTCGTCCGGGACATCCGAATACGCGTGGGGGCGGTCGGGGGCGAAGCGGTAGGCGGCGTGGGCGGATGGCGGGAAAAGGGCGAGGGCGAGGAGAGAGGTTAAGAGGCTGGCGGCGACGTGGATGGGGCGGGGCACGAGGGGGAGCATGTTGTCCCAAAATCATCGGACGCGTTGGCGGCGGGCCAAGGGATTTTTGTGCGGAGCGTCCTTTGGGGAAGTAGCGAGTAGTGAGTAGCGGGTAGCGAGTAGTCTGATGGAGGCGGAAGCCGGTCAGCGGCCGGCGCTCCCGGAGCGGCGCGCGAGGGTAGGGGCGCGTTTCACGTCGGAGGCGTCGCGCGAGCGCGAGCCCTACAGGGAAACGGAGGACTCGAGGGCGATTTGGGCGGAGGAGCCGCCGATGAGGATTTTGTAAGGGCCGGGTTCGGCTTTCCAGGTGTGCGTCGTGACATCCCAGAAGGAGAAATCTTTTGGGACGAGGCGGATGCGGGCGATGCGGGATTCGCCGGGTTGCAAGGTGAGGCGGGTGAAGCCGCGGAGTTCTTTGGATGCGCGCGGGACGGACGGGGAAAGGGCGCTGAGGTAGAGCTGGGCGACTTCAGTGGCGGCGACGGGGCCGGTGTTGGTGACGGTGAACTCGATGCTGATGCGGCCGTCTGGGAGGCGGAGTTTGTCGGGCGTGATAGAGAGCTGGCTGTATTCGAAGGTCGTGTACGTGAGGCCGTGGCCGAAAGGGAAGAGGGGGGCGATTTTTTTCGCTTCGTACCAGCGGTAGCCGACGAGGATGCCTTCGGTGTAGGGGATACGGTTGATCGGGCGGGACATGTCGTTGTCGGGGTCCCAGCCGGTGTAGAGTTGTTCGCCGGGCGGGAGGTAGTTGGCGCCGGGGGAGTCGGTGAACTCGCGTTCGATCGTGAAGGGGAGTTTGCCGGAGGGAGCAGTGTCGCCGCAGAGGATTTCGGCGAGGGCGCGGTTGCCGTTCTGGCCGGGGTACCAGGCGTAGACTATCGCTGCGGCGCGGTCGGCCCAGGCGGTCATGCGGATGCCGGAGCCGGTGTTAACGAGGACGATGGTGCGCGGGTTGAGCGAGACGGCGCGGAGGATACGTTGCTCTTCGGCGTCGGGCAGGGCGAAGGGGCGGTCCCAGCCTTCGCTGTCGTGCGTGCCGGTGCTGAGGAAGACGGCGTCGGCGGAGCGGAGGTCGGCGTCGGTCGGGTTTTCGAGGACGGTGAGGGCGTCGCCGTAAACGGCGGTGAGGGCGTCGCGGAGCTGGACGTGGTTGTAGCCTTCGACTTCGGCGGAGCCGCCGCCGCGGGCGAGGGTGTCGGTGAAGAGGCCGGTGAGCAGGATTTTTTTCGCGGAGCCGCGGCGGAGCGGGAGGATGGCGTCGCGGTTGGTGAGGAGGACGATGCTTTCGCGGGCGGTCTGGAGGGCGACTTGTTCGTGTTCGGGGAAACGCTCGGCGTAGTAGGGTTCGTGGACGGGGCGATCGTGGAGGCCCATGGCGATCTGCGTGCGGAGGATGCTGCGGACCAAGCGGTCGATCTGGGCTTCGGTGACGCGGCCGGTTTTTAGGAGGCGCGGGGTGTCGGCCTGGAGGAATTTTTCGCCGGGCATTTCCAGGTCCTGGCCGGAGGCGATGATTTTTTCGGCGTCGAAGACGGACCACCAGTCGGTCATGACGAGCCATTGGTAACCGAGGGTTTCGCGTAGCAGTTTTTCAATGACGGCGCGGCTCTGGCCGGCCCACTCGCCGTTGACCTGGTTGTAGGCGGTCATGACGGCCATGGCGCCGGCGTCGATGCCGGCTTTGAAGGCGGGCAGGTAGATCTCGTGCATGGTGCGCTCGTCGAGGGCGGAGTCGGACGTGCGGCGGTGGTGGTCGGTGTTGTTGGCGAGAAAGTGTTTTAGCGTCGGAATGGTGCCGGTCTCGAGGACGCCGAGGACGTAGCGCTCGGTGATTTGCGCGGCGAGGAACGGGTCTTCGCCGAAGTATTCGAAGTTACGGCCGCACTGGCTGTGGCGGTAGATGTTCACGCCGGGGCCGAGAAGGATGGCGACGTTGGCGGCGCGGCATTCTTCGCCGATGGCGCGCGCGTAGCGGGCGGCGAGCGCGGGATTCCAGGTGGCGGCGAGGGCGATGGGCGCGGGGAAGGCGACGGAGCGGTCGAGCGGGAGGCCGAGGTTGCGGCGGAGGTTCACGCCGCCGGAGGCGTCGGACATGAGGAGCTCGGGGATGCCGTGGTGGGGAAAGCCCTTGGTGAAGAAGCCGCGGTGACCGGAGATGAGCTGGTGTTTTTCGTCGAGGGAAAGTTTCGCGAGCAGGGCGTCGGCGCGGGTGGTGGCGTCTTCGAAGGAAACGGGCGGGCGGAAGGAGGGCTCGGTGGGCATGGCGGAGAAGAGTGAGGGGTGAAAAGTGAAGAGTGAAAGCGGAGAGGCAGGGGCAGGGGCAAATGACCAGTGACCAATGAACAATGACCAGTGGCGGAGGGGCGGAGGTAGTTGGTCGTTTGTAGTTGGTAGTTGGGGCGGACGCAGGCGGAGGCAATGCGGGGGTGGCTCTTTCGGTTGAGGAGGTGTCTTGCGAAGGGAGCGGCGGAGGCTTCGCGGGAGGCGATTCCTGCAAGGACGGCGATGAGTAGGGGCCGGAAAATACTAAGGCGTACACGGGGATGAAGCCGGGTACGCCTTGGTTGCGATCGTGTGACCGCGTGTGGGCTCGGGAAGAAGCCCGTGAATGAAGATTAAATGGAGATGCGCGATGGGTTGTTACGCGCTTTTATCGGGCGGCGGTTTCGGCGGCGGGGAGGCTGCGGAGGTAGGCCCAGAGGGCTTTGAGCTCGGTGTCGGTCATTTGGCCGATGGCGGCGGGCATGATCGGGTGGAGGGTGGTGCCGTCGGGGCGTTTGAGGGTGCGGAGTGTGGCGATGAATTGTTCCTCGGACCAACCGCTCAGGCGACTGGAGGCGTGCGGGGTGAGATTGGAGGTGGCGGGCCAGTCGGGCGGAGTGCCGGGGATGCGGCCGCCGGAGAGATTGGGCCCGTGGCAGCCGGTGCAGGAGGTGGCGAGGTATTTACCGTATTCGGCGGTTGGCGACTCGGTGACGCTGACGGGGCGGTGGGCGGCGTGGTCGATTTCTTCGGCGGCGAGCTGGACCTGGCCGGCGACCATGAGGGCGCGGATGACGGGGCCGGGGGAAAGCGGGCCGCGCTCGCGGTCGACGGCGGGGAGGGTTTTCAAGTAGGCGATGGCGGCGCCGAGATCCTCGTCGCTGAGCTCGGCGTACTCGAGCGAGGGCATGAGGATGAGGGCGCGGCCGTCTTGCGCGAGGCCGTGGCGGATGGCGCGGACGTAGTCTTGATCGGAGTAACTGGCAGGGAGGCCGCCGCGACCGCGGGTGATGTTGGGGCCGTAGAGTTTGCCGGCGGCGGGATCGTCCACGACTTTGGCGCCGCCGAAGTCAGCACCGTGGCAGTCGGCGCAGGAGCGGGTGGTGACGATGTGTTTGCCGCGGGCGATGGTGGGGGCGTCGGTCGGAATGGCGACGGGGCGGACCTCGACGGTGTGAAGCCGGCGGAGGCGGTAGTTGGTCGTCGCGTACACGGCGCCGGCGGCGAGGGCGAGGAAGCCGATGAGGACGGCGAGGACGATGAGCGGGATTTTGACGAACTTGCGGCGGAACATGGCTGGAAAAGTAGCGAGTAGGGAGGACGCAGGCGTGGGTGGGCGGTGCTGATCGGCACTTGGATAAGTGCCGGTCCGTGGCGGGCGGTGATCTCAGGCGAGGCTGACGATCAGGGCGGCGACGATGGCGGAGAGCAGGAAGGCGCAGGTGATGACTCCGAAAATCTGGGTGGCGTTGAGGTCGGAGGGGCGTTCAGGGAAGGCGCGGGTGAAGTGGTGCGTGAGGGCGGAGGCGGGCGGGATCATGAGCGGATTAGTTTGAGCGTTGGAGGAATCCCGGGTGCGGGTTTCTTACGGATGAATATACGGTGATCTTAGCAGGTGTTTCAGGCGGGGGTATTAGCCGGATGGCTAAGGGCGGCACGCGCGGCGCGTGCCGTCAGTGACCAGTGACCAGTGACCAGTGACCAGTGACCAGTGACCAGTGCGCTGGCGCGAGTAGCAGGAAAGCGGGCGGGGTCCAACCGGCGGGTTAGGGCTAACCCGCCCTGCCTCGGAGCGGGGCGGCGCTCACGGGTGCGTTTCATTTCGCAAATGTTGCCTCGGGGAATGAAGGGCGCGCAGGGTGGTGGCTCGCATGGCAAACGGACCTGATGCTTCTCACTCACCTTTTTCCAGCAATGCGCCGATGTCGGCGGCCGAGCGCGAGGAGCGGCGGCGGGCGGATCGGGAGTTGCGGGAATCGGAGCTACGGTTTCGCGGGTTGTTCGAGCAGACCCCGGTGAGCATGCAGCGGTTCAGACCAGATGGGGTGTCGATCAAGGTGAACCGGGCGTACGAAAAACTTTTTCACCTGACGGATGAGCAGCTGGCGGCGGCGAAGTTCAATCTGCTGGAGGACCGGCAGATCGCGGAGACGGGGCTGCTGCCGATTTTCAAGCGGGCGTTTGCGGGGGAGCCGGTGCTGACGCCGCCGACTCCGTTTGATCCGAATGTGGCAGTGCCGGGCGGTCGGGCGGGGTTGCGGTATATCCGCGGGCATTTTTTCCCGATTCGCGACAGTCTGGGGGAGATCCGTGAGATCATCGCGATGCATGAGGATGTGACGGATCTCGTGAAGGCAGAGCTGGCGCTCAAGGAGCTGAATCAAGAGCTGGAGGCGAAGATCGCGGAGCGCACGCGGGCGCTCAGCGAGAGCGAGCAGCGGCTGCGGGCGATCGTGGAGACGCAGACAGAGCTGGTGGGGCGTTACCGGCCGGATGGCGTGACGACGTATGTGAATCCTGCGTACGAGCGTTTATATGGGAAGCGGGCGGCGGAGTTTGTGGGGAAGAATTGGATCGAGGCGGCGGCACCCGAGCTGGGCGAGACGGTGCGCGGGAAAATCGCAGGGCTCAGCCGGGAGCGGCCGAGTTTCGAGTTTCTTCACCACAAGACGCTGCCGGAGAGCGGGCGGGCGTTGCATGAGCACTGGGTGAATCGCGGGATTTTCGACGAGTCGGGGAGGCTGGTGGAGATTCAGGCCTCCGGGCGGGATGTGACGGAGCTGGTGGAGGTGGAGCGGCGTTTCCAGGAATCGGAGGCGCGGTTCAACCGGTTGTTCGTGGATTCGCCGGCGGGCGTGGTGTTGCTGGATGGGGTGACGATGGTGGCGGTGAATCCAGCGGGGTTGAGGATGATCGGCTTCTCGGAGCTGAAGGAAGCGGTGGGGCGGACGCTGCTGGAGTTTTCGCCGGAGTTTCAGCCGGATGGAACGCCGTCGTTGCAGGCGGCGGCGCAGCTGGCGAAGCAACGCGAGACTCAGGGAAACTCACGCTTCGAGTGGACGTGCCGGACCCTTGGGGGCGCGGAGCTGACGATCGAGGCGTTCAGCTCGACGGTGGAGATCGGGGGGCGGACGCTGGCGCAGGTGATCTTGCATGACATCAGCGAGCGGAAGCGGGCGGAGCAGGAGCTGCGCAATTCGCTGGAGAGGGAGCGGGAGCTGAGCCAGTTGAAGTCGAACTTCATCAGCATGGTGTCGCACGAGTATCGGAATCCGCTGGGGATCATCCTGTCGTCCACGGAGCTGTTGAAACGTTATCACGACCGGCTGACGCCGGCGGAGCGGATGGAGTCGATCCTGGACATCGAGGTGGCGACGCGGCGGATGGCGGGGATGATCGACAACCTGCTGCTGATGGGGAAGGCGGACGCGGGGAAGCTGGCGATGGCGGCGAAGCTGGTGGATCTGGTGGAGCTGTCGCAGGTGATCATCAACGAGGCGCTGTCGGCGGGGGATGAGGGGCGGAAGATCCGCTTCGAGCATAGCGGTATCGAGTCGTTCGCGACGGGGGATGAGCAGTTGTTGCGGTTGATCCTGGGGAATCTGCTGACGAATGCGTTGAAGTATTCGCCACCGGAGCGCGCGCCGAGCCTGACGCTGACGCGGGTGGGGCGGCATGCGGTTTTCGCGATTCACGATGACGGCATCGGCATCCCCGAGGAGGACCGGCCGGCGCTTTTTCAGGCGTTCCGGCGCGCGAGGAACGTGGGGTTGGTGAACGGCACAGGGCTGGGGCTGTACATCGTGAAGCATTGCGTGGATCTGCACGAGGGCACCATCGAGCTTGAAAGCGCGGTGGGGAAAGGCACCACGGTAACCATCAATTTACCCATGTTTCCCGCGCTCACAGAACTGGCCTCGGCAATCGGATCGAAGAAAGGAGAGGCGTCGTGAAGAAAATTCTCGTTGTCGATGATGAGGCGATTATGCGCCGGAATCTGGGGAAGATTTTGCGGCTGGAGAATTTCGACGTACACGAGGCGGGCGATGGCAGGGAAGGTGTGGAGCTGGCTCGGACGCAGCTGCCGGATTTGATTCTTTGCGATATCTCGATGCCGCTGATGGACGGGCACGCGGTGCTCAAGGCGTTGCGCGAGATTCCGCATACGGCGCGGATCCCCTTTATTTTTCTGACGGCGCGGGGCGAGCACAGCGACGTGCGCAGCGGGATGACGCTCGGGGCGGACGATTATTTGATCAAGCCGGTGGGTGTGGCGGATTTGCTGGCGGCGATCGGTGCGCGGCTGAGCCGGATCGCGGATCACAACGGCTCGAACATGCCAAAGGCGGAGCCGAAGCCTGAGATGTTGCAGTCGCTGGGGCTGACGCCGCGCGAGGCGGAGGTGCTGTTTTGGGTGAGCCAGGGGAAGAGTAATCCCGAGGTGTGCACGATCCTCGAGATGAAGCTCTTCACGGTGAAGAAGCACCTGGAGAATATTTACGTGAAGCTCGGCGTGGAGAATCGGACGGCGGCGAGTGCGATGGCGTTGGAGAAGTTGGGGTGAGGAACTTTCCGTAGATGAAGATGCGACGTCAGATTGCGGGCGTGCTCGGAAATACTTTGAGCGCCTTCGCCAGTCGCTACTCGGATTACGACGGATATTGGTTGTTCGGCATTTTGATTACGCGAGCCGATCATTTTACCTTCAACATAGTTGGAGAGAACCCCGCAGAGAGAGATGATCCTGTTGTTGCTGCCGCTTTCTATCGGGGGCGTAATCTGTTTTTTCAACAGCTTGAAAAGGCTCAGCTGCCTGTTGGGTTCATTTCTTCTGCCTCGATCTCCTTGGAGAAGAGTTCGATCACTAAATTGGGGCCGGTGAACCATCACGCTGTCCTCGGTCATGATGTCACGATGTCTGCACGGGCAGTTTCAGATTTAGGCAAAGTGTATCGTTCCACTAAGCTCATCTTCGTTGCGCGTCATGATCCGGCAATTGAGCTGAGAAGTGTTCGTGGATGATTGGCGGCGGAATCTACGGAGTAATTTCGATCGGGCGGCGGGCGAGGACTTTGGCGCCCTGGTTGCTCATGTAGCGGATCTCGGCGGGGCCGGGTTTGGCGGGGGCTTTGATCGTCGCAGGGGTGCCGCGGTGTGTATCCGAATAGTGGGCATACTCGCCGTCGCGGGTGCCCTTCACGACGATGGTGAGGTAGTCGCCTTGGTTGTTGGGGCCGGCCCAGCGGATGGAGACGGGTTCGCCGGCTTTGGCGGTGGCGGGGGCGTCGAGTTCGATCAGGGCGGCGACGACGTTGATGGGGCGGCGGGCGAGGATGGTTTTGCCCTGACCGGCGGCGTAGCGGATTTCGTAGGTGCCGGGCTCGATGGGGGCGGTGACAGTGAGCGTGGCGCCTTTGGAGGCGTCGCTGTAGTTTTGATACACGCCGGGTTTGGCGTCGGGCGGGACGATGGTCACGTAGTCGCCTTGGGAGGCGAGGCCGGTCCAGGCGATGGAGACGGGGGTGCCGGCGATGACTTCGGCGGGGGCGTCGAGCGTGGTTTGAGGTGCGGTGATGTCGATGGCGCGGCGGTAGAGGATTTTGCGGCCCTGGCCGGTGACGTAGCGGATCTCGGCGCGGCCGGTTTTGGAGGGAGTGACGAGCGTGGCGGGGGAGCCTTTGGCGGTTAAGGTGTATTTGTCGTAGGCGTCGTTGGCGGCGTCGGGCGGGACGATGGTGAGGAAGTCGTTTTCGTTATTGGGGCCGGTCCAGGTGACGGTGATGGGAGTGTTGAGATGGGCGGAGGCGGGGGCGTTGAGGGTGGCGGCGATGGGCGAGACGTGGAGCGGGGTGCGGCCGAGGATGGTTTTGGAGCGGTTGGCGAGGTAGCGGACTTCGTAGGCGCCGGGCTCGATGGGGGCGGTGAGTTCGAGGGTGGGGCCGTGTTTGGTCTCGGCGTAGGTTTCGTAGGCGGAGGCGGGGGCGTCGGGTTTGGCGATGGCGAGGTAGTCGCCTGGGTTGTTGGGGCCGGTCCAGGTGACGGAGAAGGCGGAGCCGGCCATGGTGTGGGCGCGGAGTTGGATGGTGGCGGGCGTGAGGATTTCGGCGGGCTCGGTGGAGGCGGGAGCCGGAGTGGAGGGAACTGCGGCGGTGGGCGCGGGAGTGGGCAGGGCGGAAGGCGTGGGTGGCTCGGGTGGGGGCGCGGGTGTTTTTTTGCAGCGGGGGAGGAGTAGCAGGAGGAGCGCGATCAGGAGGAGAAGCAGGATGAGGAGGATCGTGCGGGTGCGTTTGTTGGGAGAGGGGGAGGTGGGAGCGGTCATGGGCGTGAAGCGGGAGAGGACGGGCGGACTTGTGAAGACGGAGGAAGGTCTCGCGAGGGTGGCGAAGGGGGCGAAGGTGGGGAGGCGGACGCAGGAGTTTTGGACAGGATTAAGAGGATTAACAGGATTGGGGGTACGGCTGGGCGGTAGTTTTTTAACCACGGATTGCACCGATGAGAATGGATGGGAACGGGCGCGGTTTATCTCGTAGGCGGCGAGCAAGCTCGCGCCCGAAGCTGAAAGGGACGTAGCCGTTGTCGGAAGATTAAGGCGCGGTTTTCGGCGTCCGTTTGCGATGTCGCTCAGCGCGCTCGGAGTGCGCGCTCCACCTGCGGAGTTACTTGATGCCGACGACCATGGAGTCGGGGCCAGTCAGGTGCTGGACGTAGGTGAAGCGGAAGCCGGCTTCTTCCATCCAGGCGGTGCAGTCGGCGCCGGTGTAGTCGAAGCCGCCGGGGGTCTCGATGAGCATGTTGAGGCTCATGAGGAGGCCGAAGGCGTTGTGGCGGCGGTCGTCGTCGATGATAGCGTCGTAGGCGATGAAGGCGCCGCCTTCGGGGAGGGCGTCGTAGGCGGCGCGGATGAGGTGCTTTTTTTGAGCTAGATCCCAGTCGTGGAGGATGTGGCCCATGAGGATGACGTCGGCCTTGGGGAGCGGTTGTTGGAAGAAGTCGCCGGGGAGGAAGTGGACGCGGTCGGAGAGGCCGTTGTCGCGGATGTAGTCCTGGAAGATGGGGCCGGTTTGGGGGAGGTCGAAGCCGGTGCCGGTGAGGTGGGGGTTGGCGAGGGCGATCTGGGCGGCGAGATCGCCTTGGGCGGCGCCGATGTCGGCGAAGGTGCGGTAGCGGGACCAGGGGAAGTTTTCGGCGATGGCGAGGTTGGCGCCGCGGCTGACGCCGGTCATGGCGGTGAGGAATTGTTTGAGGCGCTCGGGGTCGGCGTAGAGGGCGTGGAAGAAGTGGGCGCCTCCGGAGGCGGCTTCGTTTTGGGGGAGGCCGGTGCGGAGGCCGGTGGTGAGGCCGTCCCAGAAGCGGTAGAGGCGGGCGTTGAGCATCTCGAGGATGCCGCCGATGTAGCTGGGTTTGTTTTTATCGAGGAAGAGGTCGGCGTCGGGGGAATTCGAGTACAGGCCGTCTTCGCGTTCGAGGAAGCCGAAGGAGACGAGGGCGTCGAAGAAGTCGCGGGCGGAGCGGGAGTGGAGGCCGAGGCGGTGGCGGAGGGTTTCGGCGTCGGCGGGGCGGCCGGCGAGCTGGGTGAAGACCTGGAGTTCGACGGCGGTGAGGAGGGTTTTCGAGGACCAGAAGCCGGAGCCGACCTGCATGATGTGGGCGGGGGTGGGCGGCGGGATGGGGGCGACGAAGGCGGTGAGTGGGAAGGTGGCGTCTGAGAATGGGAGGGTGGCTTGAGCGGCCTGATCGGCGGTGGACGAGCTGGCGGCAGCGGCGAGTGTGTTCATGGAAGAAAAGACGGAGTCGGTTGCGACGAGTACTACCCATGAGCGTAGCAGTTGTTTCGGCGGCGGGTATTAGGCGATGGGCGAAGTGCCCGGTGGCTCATGAATGAATTTTGCCGGTCGTTTGACAGCGGTAGTTAGGCACCTAATTTCCGCGCACTATTCATGGCTTACACAGAAGATCGCTCGACTTGGTTTGAAGGGCAGGGGCTTTGGCAGCACGTCCCGGAGTCCGATTGGAAGGATTGGGTGTGGCAGCTCAAGAACCGGATCACGACGATCGACCAGCTGGAGAAGTACATGGTGCTCACAACCGAGGAGCGGCGTGGGATCGCGTTCGCGGGGAGCAAGCTGGCGCTGGCGATCACGCCGTATTTTTTCAATCTGATCGACCGGAACGATCCGAACTGCCCAATCCGGTTGCAGCTGATCCCGCGCGAGGGTGAGTCGATCACGAGCCAGGAGGAGATGCTGGATTCGCTGGGCGAGGATGAGCATTCGCCGGTGCCGGGATTGGTGCATCGTTATCCGGACCGGGTGTTGTTTTTGGTGACCGATCGATGCGCTTCCTACTGTCGGTACTGCACGCGGAGCCGGTTGGTGAGCAATGCGCAGGACTATAATTTTCATCCGGAGTACGAGCAGGGTCTGCGGTATATCGAGTCGCATCCGGAGATTCGCGACGTGCTGCTGTCGGGTGGCGATCCGCTGTTGTTGTCGGACAAGAAACTGGAGCACCTGATCAGCCGGTTGCGGGCGATCAAGCATGTGGAGTTTATCCGCATCGGGTCGCGCATCCCGGTTTTTCTGCCGCAGCGGATCACGCCTGCGCTGTGCGAGATTTTTAAGAAATACGGGCCGATCTGGATGAGCATTCACGTGAATCATCCGAAGGAGGCGACGGCTGAGCTGAAGGATGCGTGCGAGCGGTTGTCGTTCGCGGGCGTGCCTCTGGGGAATCAGTCGGTGTTGTTGCGCGGGGTGAACGATGACGCGGAGGTCATGAAGGCGCTCGTGCATCGTCTGCTGCGGATGCGGGTGCGGCCGTATTACCTTTATCAGATGGATCTGATCACGGGCGGGTCGCACTTCAAAGTCGATGTGCGCAAGGGCATCGAGATCATCCAGGCGCTGCGCGGGCACACGACGGGTTATGCGGTGCCGCAGTACGTGATCGATGCGCCGGGGGGCGGTGGGAAGGTGCCGGTCAACCCGGAGTACGTGGAAAAGATCACGGACGAGGAAATCGTGTTTCACAATTACGAGGGGCGGCAGTTCCGCTATCCGCTGAAGAGCACGCCGGTGGCGGCCGCGGGTGAGCCGATCCGTGTGAACGCGAAAGCGGGCGCGGCGGTGGCGCATGACGATGTGGCGGGGGCGTGCGATATCTGAGCGCTGAGTGCGTATCGGATTTTATACGGCGGAGACGGGCAGGGTTTTCCCTAGCTGCGCTGGATCACGGAGGGCAGCCCACTGCCGGTGTTGTGTGACGAACGGGCGACAGGATTTAGCATAAAATTAGCGCGAGAATTTTTGAGCGAATTTGAAAACACCGCGTCTATCTCCGCGTAGTCAGTATCGTTCCATTAGGGGATCGATACTTGTTTGTAGTTCTTACGGTTTGCTTGGTGTTAGGTCATGCTGGCCGCCCTGGTAAGGGGCGGCCTTCATGTTTTTAGCGACCGGAGATGCAGCGCGTGCGAGCACGCTGGCCTACGGGTGGATGGGAGGTGGCGAAAAAGTTTCCCTTGCGTGGGCGGGCTGCGGGCGTTTTCACCGGAACTTGCCTGTAGGGGTGTCCTCCGTCGGAGGGCTGAGATGATCGCGCGATCGGCGATCGGACCCTTCGAACCTGAACGGATCATTCCGGCGAAGGAAAACAGCAGGCGGTACCTTGGGGTGCCGCGTCTTTTTCTGGAGACCCGTTTCGGTTGGCACTCAACGCCTATGAAACCAACGAACGTCTCCCTCCTTACTTTTGCTGCGATCGCGCTTTCGAGCGGTGTCGCGGCTGCGAACGCACAGCAGGCTCCGGCTGCTGGCGAAATGGCGCCGGCGAGTGCCGCGCCCGATGTGGTGCTCGCGCCGGTGCGCGTCACGGCAGATCTCTGGGAGTCGCCGCTGGCGAAGATCCCGGCGAGCGTGAGCGTGTATGATGAAGCGACGTTGCGCGCCGGAGCGGTGGCGCATTTTGGCGATTTGGCGGACCAGATTCCGAATCTGACGTGGACGGGCGGGACGTCGCGGCCGAGGTATTTTCAGATCCGCGGCATCGGCGAGAATTCGCAGTACGAAGGCGAGACGCCGGACTCGACGGTACGCTTCCTGGTGGACGATCTGGATTTCACGGGGCTCGGTTCGCTCGGAAGTACGTTTGACGTGAAACAAGTCGAGGTGTTGCGCGGGCCGCAGGCGGGGGCGTTTGGCGCGAATGCGGCGGGCGGGGTGGTGCGGCTGGTCACGAACGAGCCGACGCCGTTCTGGACGGGGCAGATCGAAGCGAGCGCGGGCGAGGATGCGCTGCGCTCGGGCGGTTTTGCGGTGGGCGGGCCGTTGATCAAAGGAACGCCGGAGAAGCTGATGATGCGGCTGGCGGTGCAGCAGACGGAGAGCGACGGGTTTCGCCACAATCGTACCCTGAACGCCGATACGAATGCGCGGGATGAGTTCACGGCGCGGCTGCGGCTGACGTTTAATCCGACGGCGGCGTGGCGCTGGGAAGGTGCGGCGCTTTATTCGGACGTGAACAACGGCTTCGACGATTTCGCCCTGGATAACAACGGGCGCTACACGTACAGCGATCAGCCCGGACGGGATGAGCAGGAATCGGTCGCGGGCAGTCTGCGCGGCACGTACACGGGGCTGGAGGATGTGCGGCTGACGACGGTGACGGCGGGATCGAGCGTAGAATCTATTTATAGTTACGACGACGACTGGACGAATGGGTCGTACGAAGGCTTCAGCGATTTGCGGCGCGAGCGCGATGGGTTCAGCCAGGAGCTGCGTTTCGATTCGGCGGCGACGAGCGATGCGCTGGGCTGGGTGGATCGCTGGACGTTGGGCGCGTTTTTCTCGGCGACGAAGGAAGACAGTCGGTACACGAATGAAGACCCGGGCAATATCCGCGGGCTGACGACGAGCTATGAAGCGAAGAACGTCGCGGTGTTTGGCCAGGTATCGCACGACTTCACGCAGCGGACGCGCATGATTCTCGGGCTGCGCGCGGAGCAAGTGGATGTTTCGGGCGATGGGTTGAAGACGCGCTATCGGAAGACGCCGAACACGTATGATGCGCCGGTGCGGTTGGCGCCGTCGTTCGACGATACGATGGTGGGTGGAAAGCTCACGCTGGAGCATGATCTGACGGCGAACCATGTGGCGTTCGCCTCGGTGACACGCGGGTACAAGGCGGGCGGTGTGAATGTGGATGCGCGCATCAATCCGGCGGTCGATCCGCTGACGTACGAGACGGAGTATCTGTGGACATACGAAGTGGGTCTGCGCGGCAGCTGGTTCGCGCAGCGGCTGACGGGTGAGGTGACGATCTTCGACATCGAGCGTGACGACACGCAGGTGCGCGACTCGGCGGGGTTTGGCGGCAGCTACCGTTTCTTCACAGACAATGCGGAGAAGGCGTTTGTGCGGGGCGTGGAGGTGTCGAGTCGTTTCTCGATCACGTCGGCATGGTCGGTGAATGGATCGCTGGCGCTGATGGACTCGGAGCTGGACACGTTCCGGCTGTCGAGCGGCGATCTGGCGGGCGGGCGCGAACTGGCGAATACTCCGGAATACGGATACACCCTCGCGACGAGCTACCGGCCGGAGCAGGGCGTGTTTGGAAGTGTGGAGTTGGTGGGGCGCGCGCGTTTCTACGACTCGAATAATCAGAACGAAGAGCGGCGGCCGTTTAATGTGTGGAACGCAACGGTTGGTTACGCGTGGCGCGAGTGGACGCTGACGGTCTGGGTGCGCAACGCGTTCGACAAGGAGTACGACCGGCGCGTGTTTTTCTTCGGCAACGAAGACCCTAATTACGAACCGACGCGGTATGAGTCGCGGGCTGAGCCGCGGCAGGTTGGGGCGACGGTGCGGTATGACTTCTGAGCAAGCCGCTGGAGATAGAAACGTTACATAGCAAAAGAGCCGTCCACGATCTCCGTGGACGGCTCTTTGATTTTAGGAAGGGCGCGAAACGTTTAGGGGCGAGTGACGGCGGAGGTAGGAACTTCGCTGGCGACGGTGATTGCGGTTGAAGCGGTGCCGGTGCCGCGGAGATCGATGGTGGAGGAGCGGCTGCCTTTCACGGTGACGAGTGCGCCGTCGTTATTCTTTAGAGAAACGGAGCGGGTTTCGATTTTAGCAGAATCACGGATGGCGAGGGCGGGGCCTTTTTCGACGAGGACTTGGACGTCGTTGAAGGAGACGTTGGCGGCGTCGGCGATGAAGATGCCGGAGCGGGCGGAGAGGCGGACGTTTTCGAGGCGGACATTTTCCACGGGCATTTCGGGAAGGCCGCGGATGAGGGCGGCGCGCTCGGCGTCGAGGGAGACGAGGTCGCGGATGAGGATGTTGCGGAAGGCGGGCGTTTCCTCGGTGACGGGGTTGGCGGCGAGGAGCGGGCTGTTGACGGAGGCGGGATCGGCTTCGTCGGGGGCTTTGGTGCCGTAAAAGAGATCGAAGAGCAGGGCTTCGCCGGGGATGTTGGTCATGCGGACGCGTTCGATCAGGATGTCTTCGACCACGCCGCCGCGGCCGCGGGTACTCTTGAAGCGGAGGCCGACGTCGGTGCCGATGAAGGTGACATCCGTGACGTGGATACGGCGGACGCCTCCGGACATCTCGCTGCCGACGACGAAACCGCCGTGGCCGTGGTAGACGATGCAATGGCGGACGATGACGTTTTCCGTGGGACGACCGCGTGCGCGGCCCTCGGCGTCGCGGCCGGATTTGAGGCAGATGGCGTCGTCACCGACATCGAAGGAGCTGTTTTCGACGATGACGTTGGAGCAGGATTCGAGGTCGAGGCCGTCGCCGTTTTGCGCGAACCACGGGTTGCGGATGGTGACGTTGCGGACGATGAGCTGGTCGCACATGAGCGGGTGGACGCACCAGCCAGGGGAGTTTTGAAAGGTCGGGCCATCGAGGAGTATGTGTTTGCAGTTGGTGAGGCTGACTAGGACGGGACGGAGCGAGTCGCGGGTGCGCTGGAGGAACTCGGGCGAGCGTTCGCCGCGGTGTTCGTTGCCGTCGCGGATGTCGGCGGAGGGATACCAGATGTCTTTGTTCGCGTTGAGCGCGCCGCCGGAAGCAACGAGTTCGCTCCACTGGCCGGCGGTCATTTTCATTTTCTTCACGGGACGCCAGGCCTGGCCGGCGCCGTCGAAGACGCCTTTGCCGATGATGGCGATGTGCTCGAGATCGCGGCCGGAGATGGGCGGCTGGCAGCGGAGCTGGGCGCGGCCTTCGAAGCTGGTCTCGATGAGCGGGTAGTCGGCACGGTTGTCGCTGAATTGAACGAGCGCGCCGTCTTCGACGTGGAGCTCGATGCGGCTTTGAAGGACGATGGGGCCGGTGCGCCAGAGGCCGGCGGGGATGACGACGCGGCCACCGCCTTTGGCTGCGACGGAGGCGATGGCGCGGTTGATGGCGTCGGTGTTGAGGGAGTGTCCATCGGAGATGGCGCCGAAGTCGGTGATGCGGACGGTGTGCTGCGGTATGGACGGAGCGGTGACGGCGGGGAGCGTGGCGGGGTCGAACGTATTTGCCGCGAAGGTGGCCGTGGACGCGGAGAATAAAATGAACGCGGTGGCAAGAAGGCTGGAGAGCGGGCGGAGAGGTTTCATGAAGAGGTGGGCGGGGATTTGGTCGAGGGGTGTGAGCGAAAGACGCTAGGAGCGGGGAATAGTTTCGGGATGAAAAGGTGGCTTTGGGCGGCATCGTTGATTAGCGCCGTGAACTGATGACGCTAAAACGGAGTTCTGGACGGTCGGTGCGCGGTGAGAAGCGCGGTGTGGCGAAAGTATTTTTGATCGCGAACCTGATCGTGTGGGGAGTGATTGGTGGCTGGTATTTGTTTCAGGCGCCGGAGCGGAAAGAGGAAGTGTCGCGGCTGGTGGGCAACTGGGTTGAGGGGCGCAAGAACGTGACGGCGTTCGAAGTGGCGTGGGATCTCTGGCAGATTTACGGGAGCGATGATTTCGTGGCGGGCGGGCGCGGGACGGTGAGTGGAAATAGGTCGGAGATGCAGACACTCGTGTATGGCGGGGCGTTGCCGGGGAGTCAGCGCAAGGTGGTGCGGGTTCTGGCGAATGAGGGCTATGTGGTCGGGTATAGCGAGGCGCTGGGGAATCCGTTGTGGGCGGCGTACCGGAGTTTCGATGTGAAGTCGCTCGATGCGCCGAAGCGGCCGGAGAATTTCCGGGTGGATGAGCGGACGGTAGCGCGGGTGGAGCCGGGGGATTATTCGCGGAGCGGATACGACCGGGGGCATCTGGCACCGAACTATGCGATCGCGACGCGTTACGGACGGGTGGCGCAGGAGGAGACGTTTTTGATGTCGAACATCACGCCGCAGAAGCACGCGCTCAACGCGGGGGCGTGGCGGCGGTTGGAGGAGAGAATCGCGACGAGTTATGCGGCGCGGTTTGGCGAAGTGTGGGTGATGGCGGGGCCGGTTTTCGGCGCGAAACTGGAGCGGCTGGCGCGGAAGGTGGCGGTGCCGGAGGCGTTTTTTATGATCGTGGTGGACGAGAGCGAAGGACGGGTGAGGGCACAGGCGTTTTTGTTTCCGCAAGAAGCGGAGGAAGGCGATGAACTAGGAAAGTATCTGGTGAGCATCGACGAGATCGAGGCACGGACGGGGCTGGATTTTTTGAGTGTGCTGCCGGATGAGGCGGAGGCGGCGTTGGAGGCGAAGCGGGTGACACGGGTGTGGTGAGCGGGGCGCGGCGCGCAAAGGCATGGACGACACGGAGGTCGTCTCTCCATTAAGAGTCGGAGAAGAACTGTTGTGTGGATGTGTGTCGGCTTGCGTGGCGGGCGCAGGCGGGTTTTTTGTCTGAGCCCCCATGATTTCGCTGCTCGAAGGCAAAGGTACCGGTGCCAAGAAACCGGCGGAGAAAGTTTTTACGCTGCGGTTGACCGTGGCCGGTTGCACGCCGCGGGTGTGGCGGAGGCTGGTGGTGCGCGAGACGATGTGGCTGAGCAGGCTGCACGACTCGATCCAGGTGGCGTTTGAGTGGTTCGATTATCAGACGCATTTGTTCACGCTGGATGAGCAGCGGTTTGGGAATCCTTTTCGCAAGGACGAGGTGGTGATCGAGGATGATCGCGATGTGTCGCTGGCCGATCTCGATCTCGGATCGCGCGACAAGATGGCCTACCAGTATCATTTCGGTGAGGGCTGGGAGGTGGAGATACGCGTGGAGAAGGTGGGCACGGTGGAGAAGGGTGTGACTTATCCGGTTTGCACGGGCGGAGAGCGGGCGGGGCCGCCGGAGGATTGTGGCGGGCTGGATGCGTTTCACGACATGCTGGCGTGCATCAAGGAGCCCAATACGGATCTGGGGCGCGAGTGGCTGGAGTGGCTGGGACCGGTTTACGATCCGGAGGTTTGCGACGTGGAGAAGATCAACAAGGCGTTTAAGAAGCTTGGAAAGTGAGCGGCGAGCGGTGCGCTCGCCGCAATGACCAATGACCAGAGGCTAAGGCTGGGAGAGCAGCCGAGAGGTGTAAGGTATTGGTTGTGAGGATGCGGATTTTGGAGGGGCGTCAAAAAGGTGTATGAGGTGCAAACCTCAGGAGGGAAAATTTGACTGGGGCGGACAGGTGGCCGATACAGGGGGCGTTCTTTTGATAGTCGTCCGTGGTTAGCCAGGAGGGTTTGAGCGGGTAATCCGCGATGAGCCTTCCGTCTAAACATGAACGACAAGATCAGATACATCCACATTGGGCTTCCTAGTGGGCTGACCGGCATGCCGGTTGCCTATTCGTTTGTCGGTGCTGAACGCGCAGAAGGGTCTGCGCGCGAGGTCCACACGCGTGACACTCAGGGCGCTCAAGGTGAAGAAGCGGACCGCAGCTTGGCCAATCGTTCGATGGCGTCTTTTTCCAAAGGCGTGCGTCGGGTGGCTGAAATCGTGGTGCGTGGCAGAGTTGTCGAAATTGGTTTCGCGCAACCGCTCGCTTAAGCAGTAACTCAGTCAACTACACCGGGGTGATGATGAAAATCGTCACCCCGGTTTTCTTTTAGGGGAGAGGAATAGGGCGGATAGGTCCTATGGGACGAATGGGACTTACGAACTAGCCGTGAAGGGCGTCGGTGTCTGCTGGTGGAGGGAGCAGCGGATGAGGGCGGCTTGGAGATCTTCGGGGCGGGTGGGTTTGCTGATGTAGTCGTCCATGCCGGCCTCGAGGCAGCGTTCGCGGTCGCCCTGCATGGCGTTCGCGGTCATCGCGATGATGCGGATGGCGGCGGTGGCGGGATTGAGGCGGATGCGGCGGGTGGTTTGGTAACCGTCGAGTTCGGGCATCTGGCCGTCCATGAAGATGACGTCGTAGGTGGAGGTTTCGAGAGCTTTGAGGACTTCGAGGCCGTTGCCGGCGATCTCGACAGTGTGGCCGAGGTTCTTGAGTTGGAGGGAGGCGACGCGCTGGTTGACGATGTTATCCTCGGCGACGAGGACGCGGAGGGCGCGGCCGGTGGGTGTGACGCGGGGGGCGGGGTCTTCGGCGGGTGGGTTGGAGCGCGAGGGGAGATTGCTGCCGCCGGAGTTGGTGCCGAAGCCGATGCGGACACAGCGGAGAAGCGCGCCGAGGAGATCTTGCTGGCGGATGGGTTTCACCAGCATGCGGATGACGCCGCAGGTGGTGAGCTCTTCGCGGCTGAAGCGGCGGTCCCACGAGGTTAGGAGGACGACGCGCGAGCCGGAGAGTTTGGTGTCGTTCATGATCTCGTGGGCGAGCATGAGGCCATCCATCTCGGGCATTTGATAATCGGTGAGGACGAGTTGGAAGGGGTCGCCGGTGGTGGCGGCTTCGCGGAGGGAGACGAGGGCGGCGGCGGCGCTGGTGACGGGTTCGCCGCGGACGCCCCAGGAGACGCAGTAGTGCTGGAGGATTTTGCGGTTGGTGGCGTTGTCGTCGACGATGAGCGCGCGGAGGCCGGAGAGGGCGGTGACGCGGGGCGGTTGTTCGCGGGGGCCGCCGTAGGGTTGTTTGTCGAGGCGGGCGGTGAACCAGAAAGTCGCGCCGTGGCCGGGAGAGCTGCGGACGCCGATCTGGCCTTCCATGAGGTGGACGATCTGTTTGGAGATCGCGAGGCCGAGGCCGGTGCCGCCGAATTTGCGGGTGGTGGAGCCATCGGCCTGGCTGAAGGGCTGGAAGAGGCGGGCCTGGGTCTCGGCATCGAGGCCGGGGCCGGTGTCGGTGACTTCGAAGTGGAGACGGACGTCGTCGTCGGTCTCGCGTTCGAGGGCGACGGCGATGACGACCTCGCCCTTTTCGGTGAACTTGATGGCGTTGCCGATGAGATTGATGAGGACCTGGCGGAGGCGGCCGGGGTCGCCGCGTATCCAGCGGGGTAGTTCGGATGGAAGGTAGGAGGCGAGCTCGATGCCTTTGTCGGAGGCGCGGGAGGCGAGGAGTTCGAGGGTGGATTCGACGGTTTCGTTGAGGTCGAAGTCGATCGTTTCGAACTGGAGTTTGCCGGCCTCGATCTTGGAGAAGTCGAGGATGTCGTTGAGGACGGTGAGGAGGGATTCGGCGGAGTTGCGGATGGTCTCGGCGAAATCGCGTTGCTCGTCGGAGAGGCGGGTGTCGAGGAGGAGATTGCTCATGCCGATGACGCCGTTCATGGGCGTGCGGATTTCATGAGACATGTTGGCGAGGAAGGCGGATTTGGCGCGGGTGTTGGCTTCGGCGGCGTCGCGGGCGCGGAGGAGTTCTTCCTCGATCTGTTTGCGTTCGGAGATGTCGCGGGCGACGCCGAGGAGTCCATGGGACTGGTCGGGCTGGCGGGTGGCGCGGGCGCAAATCTCGACCCAGATGATGCGGCCGTCGGCGGTTTTGAAACGTGTCTGGAAGGTGACGGCGGGGTCGAATTCCGAGCGCAGATTGAAAAGCGTGAGAGCGTCAGAGGCTGCATCGGGAGCGAGGAATTCCGTGAAGGGGCGGCCCAGGGCTTTGTCGCGAGGGAGGCCGGTCATGCGCTGGCCGGCGGGGTTGAACGAGGTGATGCGGCCATCGTGGTCGAGCGTGAAGATGAAGTCGGAGGCGTTGTCGATGATGTTGCGGTGGCGGGCTTCGAGGAGGGCTTCTTTTTCGAGCTGATCGCGGAGTTGGGCGGTCTGTTGTTTGACGCGGCGGCGGAGGATGGTGACCCAGCCGATGACGCCGAGGACGCAGGTGAAGAGGAGGGCGGCGGCGTAGAGGGCGCGGCGGGTGGTCCACCAGGACGGAGTGCCGAGGATTTCGATGTCGGGTTCTGAGCGCAGGAGAAGGTGGAAGCCGCGGGCCTGGCGGTATTCGTCGAGCTCGACCTGATAGACGGCAGTGAGGCGGAGTTCGGAGCCGAGGGGCGGGAGGTCGAGGAGGGCGTTGTCGAGGGCGGCTTCGAAGACGCCCAGGTCTGTCTGTAAAAGGAAATGAGCGGATGAGCCGCGGCGACTGGCTTCGAGGAGACGGCCTTCGATGCGGACGAGGAGGCCGTCGAGGTTTTCGTCGGCGGTGCGGCCGGGGGCGAGGTCGATGGGCGTTATTTTCGCGGTGTCGCCGGTGCGCCGATACATGGCTTCGCGGATGACGAGGCGGTTGCCCTCGCGGCCGGGGAGACCGGTGAGCTCGATGCGTTCGCCGGGTTTGAGAGGTTCGGTGCCGCGGGAGAGTGCGAGGAGGCCGGCGGCGCCATCCTGAATGTAGATGTAGCGGCCGGGGACGTGGTGGACGACCTGGCCGGAGACGCGGAAGCGGCGGCTGAGTGATTGGAGGGGGTTGAACTGGCGGAGGCTGACGATGGTGCGTTCGGGGACGGAGAAGGGATCGGCGGGGGCGGGTTCCTCGACTTGAACAGCGTCTTGATTGGGGGCGAGGAGGATGACGCCGGTGAGTTCGCGGCGCTCGTTGGCCTCGGGGACGCAGACGCCGGTGACGCGGACGCTGGCGCCGATGAGGCGGGAGAGTTCTTCGAAGCGGGGTAGTTGAACGGTGAATTCGCCGGAGCCGGCGGTGAGGGAAAGGCGGGTCCAGATGCCATCGTGAGCGGCGGCACGGAGATAGCCGCGCATTTCCACCCACTGGCTGGCCTCGGTGCCGGTCATGGCCTGGTCGAGCGTGATGGTGCGGGCGGTGGGAATGCTGGTGCGACCTAGCTGGCTAAATTTATGAGCGATGACTTCGGGGGCGAAGGTGCCGGGTGCGGTGACGCCTTCGACCTCGACGAGGCCGTAGATCATGTCGCGGTTGGGACGCTGGTTGACGGGCATCTCGACGCGAATGCCGCTGCTGGCGTCCTGGATGTAGACGTAATTGGTGCTGCCACGGACCCAGGTCACGACGCCGGTGAGTTTGACGGGGAGGGATTTGGCGGCGTCTTCGGGGCGGAGTTCGAGGACCTGCTCGGCGAGACGGAGAGTCGTGGTGTCGTCGTTATCGGTGGTGGGGCCGCTGACACGGAAGAAGCCGTCGCGGAGGGTCCACTCGGTGCCGCGGATGGAGGGGGAGCCGACGGCGTCGACGAATTCGCCGATGCGGACGGGGCGGGTCTGGCTGGTGAGGACTTTGACCTGTCCAGTGCGGTCGCGGACGGAGATGGATTTTCCCGGTTCGGAGGCGTGGACGGTGCCGGAGATGCGGATGGGCTCTTCGGAGCGGAGCCAGGGGAGTTGCTCGATGGAGGTGCGGGGAAGTTCGAGACGGGAGTCTGGGCGGGCGGGTCCGAGGGATTGGATGCCGGAGGTGCCGTCGATCCAGATGTCGAGCTGGGCGAGCTGGCCCTGCTGGGTGGTTTTGCCGATGTAGACGCCCTGGATGGCGATGCGGGTATCTTGAAGATCGGGGACGGTGGGGCCGCTGCCGAGGTAGACTCGGCCTTGAACGATGGTGTTACCCGAGAGGATTTCGATGACGTGGTGGCGGGCGTCGGTGTTGGACTGGCGCTGGACGTGGCCCTCGATGCGGACGACCTGGTTTTGGAGGCGGAGGGTGTCGCCGAGGATGTCGGTGGCCTCGATCGGTGAAGTGTGGGGCGGCGGGGGGAGCGCGGAGATGCGTGTTTCGACGAGAGAGAGTCCGATGGAGGGGGCCATCTGGCCTTCGACGAGGTAGCGCTGACCTGCTTTGATCGGGAGGAGATTGGGACCGGAGGAGAAGTAGTAGCCCTGGCCCTGGGTGCGGCCCCAGACCATGCGCCATTCGGGGTCGTAGAAATCGACGTCGAGCTCGAAGCGGACGGGGTGTTTTTGATCACGGTCGGCGCCGCTGATGCGCCAGAATTCGGCGAGGTCGGTGATGGTCTGGTATGGCGTGGAGGCAGGCGTCTGCTCTTGGCCGGAAATGTGGGCGCAACCAAGCAGCAGGGCGGCTGCGAGAAATGCGGAGCGCGACCATCGCGGGGAGGGCCCGGATGACGAGAGAAGAGTACGTAACATGGATGCCTGAAGCGCGGCTGGGTGAGCCGGGCATCCTTTATATCGGCTTGCCGGGGGGCGGGCTTGAGCAGGGAAACGGGGGGCGGCTCAGGCCTGAAGGGCGGCGATTTTTTCGCGCAAGTGTGTGGAGCGCAGCTTGGACTCGCTGTTTCGCACCGCCATGGCGTAGGCGGCGGGTTCGCCGACGAGGAAGACCTTCTTTTTGCCGCGGGTGATGGCGGTGTAGAGGAGGTTTCGCTGGAGCATCATGAAGTGCGCTTTTAGCAGCGGGACGATGACAACGGGGTATTCGGAGCCCTGGGATTTGTGGATGCTGATGGCGTAGGCGAGGGCGAGGCTGCCCATCTCGCCGCGGTCGAAGGTCTGGACCTCGCCGTCGAAGTCGGCGGTGAGGGTGGCGGCGTTGGCATCGATTTCGGTGATGGAGCCGATGTCGCCGTTGAAGAGGTTTTTGTCGTAGTTGTTGCGCAGCTGGATGACTTTGTCGCGCGGGCGGAATTCGCCGGACGGGCCGCGAATGCCTTTGGCGTGGGCGTTGAGCGCGGCCTGGAGCTGGACGTTGAAATTGCCGACGCCGGCGGTGCCTTTGTGCATCGGAGCGAGGACCTGGACGTCGCGGCGAGTATCGAACCAATCGTAGTGGCGCGGGATGAACTCGGTGCAGAGCGCGATGGTTTTCGCGAGGCAGTCCTCGGCGGAATCGGCGATGACGAAGGTGAGATCGCTCCACGCCTGGATGGAGGGGATGTCGGGCGTGCTTGGCGGGAGGCTGGGATCGCCGGCGTTGATGGCGTGGGCGGTGGTGACGATCTGGCTCTGGCCTTTTTGACGGTAGATGACGTTCAGCCGAGTTACCGGAAGCTGGATAACGGCATCGGGCGACGTGGCCGAGGCGATGAGGTCTTTGAGGACGTTGCCGGCGCCGACGGAGGGGAGTTGGTCGGTGTCGCCGACGAGGAGGAGGTGCGCGCGGGACGGGATCGCCTGGAAGAGCGAGGCGGCGAGGCGGGTGTCGAGCATCGAGGCTTCGTCGACGACGAGGAAGTCGGTGGCGAGCGGGGTGGAGTCGTTGGCGCTGAAGCCGCCTTTGGCGGGATCGTATTTGAGGAGGCGGTGAATGGTGGAGGCGAAGCCGCCGGTGGTTTCGGAGAGGCGTTGGGCGGCGCGGCCGGTGGGTGCGGCGAGGTGGATGCGGACTTTTTTCGCGCGGAGAATATCGACGAGCGCGCGGAGGATGGTGGTTTTGCCGGTGCCCGGACCGCCGGTGAGGATGGAGACTTTGTGCGTGAGGGCGTGGCGGAGCGCGGCACGTTGCTGATCGGCGAATTCGAAGCCGGCTTTTTTCTCGGCCCACTCGACGGCGGCGTCGGTTTTGATGGGCGGGAGTCCACTGACGACTTTGGTGAGACGGACGATGGCGGAGGCGATTTTTTGTTCAGCGCGGTCGTTGTGCGGGAGCTGGATTAACGCGGAGCCGGGGAGGGGATTTTCGATGCCTGCGGGCGCGTGGGAGACGAGGTGTTTCTGTTCGACGAGGGAGGCAATGCGGGCGGTGATGCGGTCGGTAGAGGTTTCGAGGAGGCCGGTGGCGTGGGCGGTGAGATCGGCTTCGCGGAGGGCGGTGTGGCCTTCCTCTTGCAGCGTCTCCATCGAGAAGAGGAGGCCGGCGTCGAGGCGCGGGGCGGCGTCGTTGGCGTAGCCGAGGTTGATGGCGATTTTGTCGGCGGTCTTGAAGCCGATGCCGTCGATCTCGCGGGCGACGCGGTAGGGGTCTTCGAGGAGGATTTTTTTGGCTTCGTGGCCGTAACGCTGAACGAGCTTCACACATTGCGAAGTCGTGACGCCGTAGGTCTGGAGGAAGATGTGGATCTCGCGGAGGGCCCGCTGGTCGTCCCAGGCTTTTTTGATGGCGGAGGCGCGGACTTTGCCGATGCCGGGAACGCCGCGGAGTTTGGCGGATTCTTCGCTGAGGATGCGGAGGGTGTCGGTGCCGAAGGCGTCGACGATCTTGTTGGCGTAAACCTTGCCGATGCCGGGGACGAGGCCGGAGCCGAGGTATTTGCGAATCCCGTACACGCTGGACGGGAGCTCGGCTTTGAAGGACTCAACTTTGAACTGGTCGCCGTGCTGGGCGTGCTTGGTCCAGGTGCCTCGGAGGTGGAGCGTTTCGCCGCATTGGGCGCCGGGGAGGGCGCCGGTGATGGTGATCTTGTCCGAGGCGGCGTCGGCGCGGAACTCGGCGATGGTGTAGTGGTTCTCCTCGTTGAGAAAGATGATGCGCTCAAGGACGCCGGTGAGCGTGTCGGTCGGTTGGGAGGAAGTGGCCACGCGGTGAAAGCTGAGGCGTAAGTGAGCGATGCCAAGGGGCAAGCGGGAAGGAATCTCTGGACGTGGGCGCAAAAAGTCCGGCCGCGGTAAGGCGGCCGGATTTGGAGTAAACATGATGATGTTTAAGCGGCGGCTCAGAAGCTTTCGACGGCGCCGATGTCGGTGCCGCTCGGGGTGCCGCCGTTGACGAGGTCGGAGCCGGAGACGAGTTTGGCGAAGTTGCCGAGGTTGATGCTGCCGTCGGAATTTCGCGTGAAGCCGCCGGAGGGCGGGGTGAGCGTCTGGAAGTCGGCGGCGGAGATGACCTTGGTGCCGCCGTTGTTGTTACTGACGTTATTTTTCCAGAACAGGTTGGTCGTGCCGGTGAGGGTGCCGTTGGTTGTGTCGGACTGGCCGGAGTTGTAGGAGGCGTTGTTGGTGAACGTGGCGGTGCTGCCGGTGCGCCAGTTGAAGTTGGTCTCGGTGTTGTTGAACGACGTGTTGTTGAGGACGGTCATGGCGCCCTGATTGTTGTTGTCGGTGAAGCCGTGCTGGCCGTTGCCGAAGGCGATGCAGCGGCGGATCGTGTGCGCGACATCCACGCCGGAGCCGCCGAGCTTGAAGCCGTTTTTGTCGCCGCTGCCGGAGGTGCCGCCGTTGGTGAGGACGCCGTTGTTGTAGGCGATGCAGTTCTCGATGAGGACGGTGCCGATGGCGCCGGTGTCGGTGTTGGCGTAGAGGTCCCAGCCGTCGTCGATGTTGTTGTGCGCGATGCAGCCGCGGAAGACATTGCCCGGGCCGGAGGTGAGTTTGCAGGCGAAGCCGTCGGCGTTTTCGGCGCCGGGGTCGGCGTTGTCGAAGGCGGTGCAGTTGAGGATGAGGTTATTCGACGGCCAGTCGGCGATGTTGGCGAGGGTGCTGGCGCGGCGGGAGATCTGGAGGCCGGAGTCGCGGTTGTTTTTGAAGGTGCAGAGCTCGATGGTGTTGTTGTTGCCGCCGATCAACATGCCGTTGTCGCCGGCACCCTGGATGGTGACGCCGCGGAAGTGCCAGTAGTTGCCGAAGAGGTGGATGCCGCGGTTGGCGTCGCCGGTCGCCTGTGCCGAGAAGTTCAATACGGGGACTTCGGACTGGTAGGCGAAGATGCGCTTCGGGTTGGCGGAGGTGCCGTTGTTGCCGAAGGCGATGGCGACGGTGGCGGAGAGGTTGTACGTGCCTCCGCGCAGGTAGATCGTGTCGCCGGGGACGGCTTCGGCGATGGCGGCGGTGAGCGTGGTCGGTGCGGAGATCGTGCCGGGGTTGGCGTCGGTGCCAGTCGGAGAGACGTAGATGACGCCGGCGGTGGAGCCGGTGTTTACGGTGAGGACGGCGTTGTTGCTCGTGGCGGTGCCGACGGAGTTGGTGACGACGACGGAGTAATTACCGGCGGCGGCAGTCTGGGCGTTGCTCAGGCTGTAGGAGGAGCCGGTGGCGCCGGAGATGTTGGAACCGTTGAAGCGCCACTGGTAAGTGAGCGTGGCGGTGCCGGATGCGGTGACGGAGAATGTGGCGGAGCCGCCGACGTTGATGGTCTGGCTGGCGGGCTGCGTGGTGATCGACGGAGCGGTGGCGGTGGAACTGATGGTGAGCGTGGCGTTGTTGCTCGTGGCGGAGCCGGCGGAGTTGGAAACGACGACTGAGTAGCTGCCGGCGTTGGCAGATTGGGCGTTGGATAGCGTGTACGAAGCGCTGGTGGCACCTGAGATGGCGGAGCCGTTGAAGCGCCATTGGTAGGAGAGTGGAGCAGTGCCGCTGGCGGCGACGGAGAGGGTCGCGCTGGCGCCGGTGGTCACGGTCTGGCTGGAGGGTTGAGTGGTGATCGCGGGGGCGACGACGGTGGTGCCGCCGGAAGAGGGAGTCAGCACGGCGACGGAGAGCGCGAGCTGGCTGGAGCTGGAGGCGGTCCAGCTTGTGGATACGGTGCCGGTGGCGGGCGAGGCGGTGGAGCCGGCGCCGCCGGAGTTGGACTGACCGAGGCCCCAGCGTTTTATTTGCGTAGAGCCTGCGGTCAGCGTGGCGTTGCTCGCGCCGCTGTTGGCGACGGAGACGAGCCAGGAGCCGGCGGTGGCGACGGCGATGTTGGCCGAGATCGTGTTGCCGGAAGTGGTGGAGTTAATGGCAGCGACGGACGGGGCGCTTTGAGTGACGCCGGCGAGCGAGGTGGAGCCGGCGCTGATGCCGTTCACCGCGCCGCCCCAGGTGACGGAGATCGTGTTGGTGCCGGAAGCGGGGTTGAGGAGGTAGAAGAGTTGCGTGCGATCGTAGGTGCTGGAGCCGGCGGTGGCCGTGGAGTTGGCCACCGCAGTGAGCGCGACGCCGCCGTAGGTGATGGCGGAGACGTTGAGGACGGAGGTGCTGGTGTCTTCGGTGGCGAGGCCGACGATCAGGATGCGATCGGTGCCGGAGCCGGTGGTGTGAGACCAGGAGGTGTTGGAGCCGTTGGTGGCGGCTTTGCTGGCGACGGCATCGAAGGTGATGGCGGCGGAGGTGGAAACGGCGAAGGCCGTGCAGACAAACGAGGCGAGGAGAGCGCGAACGCTCTTCGCCATGAAACGAGTGAGTTTCAGGGTGTTCATGTTGGGGTATTATTTGGGGGTTTATTCAGTCCGGAGATAATTGGGGTATCCGGACGGAAAGCATGCAGACGCGCCGTGGGTGACGGTGCGTGGTGAGAAAGCGAGTATCAGGTGAGGGCAGGCCGTCGTCGTGAAACGAAGGGGTAACCGGTCCGCCGTGGGGTAAGGGAGAAAAGGTGAGAATGAAGGCGGAAGGCAAAGTCAGTTTTTGGAATGACTCGGGGTTTCCGCCGGCCGGGGTGGGCGGGTGCTTGGTACGCGATTCGGGTGATTGGTGCCGTGGTTGTCGGAGAGTTTTTCGGGTGAGCAACGGGATTGCACCGAAGTGGCGCGCTGATTTTGTCGGCGACATGTTCGCCATCCCCGCCGATCTGAACGAAATCCTGCCGCTGATTCAGCTTTCGATTTCACCCGTGATTTTGATTTCAGGTCTGGGAGCGCTGGTGATCTCGATGACGAACCGCATGGGACGCATTGTGGATCGTTCGCGCGCGCTGGCGGCTCTGGTGCGGCAGGCGAAAGGGGCGGAGCGCACGCACATCGAGCATCAGCTGGAGATCATGTTCCGGCGGGCGCGGCTTATGCGGCTGTCGATGACGTTGGTGATCACGAGCATCTTTACGTCGGGCTCGTTGATCATGCTGTTGTTTGTCGGGCAGGTGCTGGCGGTGAAAGTGGCCAATGCGGTGCTCGGGGTGTTTATTTTGAGTGTGGTATTAATGCTGGCCGGAATGGCGGCGTTTATCCGGGACGTGTATTTGTCGCTCAATGCGCTGAACATCGAGGTGACGCATGCGTTGGGGCACGAGGTTGATTGAGGACGTCGGAGTTTTGGACAGGATTAACAGGAGAGACAGGATTTCGGAGGGCGCGGATTTTTAACCGCAGAGGCGCGGAGAGCGCTGAGAAGTCGGAAGGCGGAGGACGGAGTTGGGGACAGGATTAAGAGGATGAACAGGATTCCGGCGGGGCCGATTTTTAACCACAGATAGCACAGATGCGGAAGGATGGGGACGGCGGAGGAGGGACGAACTTAAATGCGCGCGATAATTTCCAGGCCGAAGATGGCGCGGGCGAGGGACGTCATGTCGGGGTGGACGGAGTTGGCGCCGGCGTCGGTGAGTTCTTGCGCGGTGTGGGTGCCGGTGGTGACGCAGTGACAGGGGAAGCCGCCGTTGTGAGCGGCTTTGATGTCATAGGGCGAGTCGCCGATCATGCAGGTCGTCGCGGAGTCGGCGCCGAGCGTGAGGAGGGCGTGTTCGGTGAACTCGCGGTCGGGTTTGAACCACGGCGTATCCACGGCGCCAAACACGGCGTCGAGGAGATGGGTGACGCCGAGGTGGTCCATGAGCGTGCGGGCGGAGGGGCCGTGTTTGTTGGTGAAGACGGCGCAGCGGACGCCGCGGGCTTTGAGGGCTTCGAGGAGTTCGCGAGAGCCGGGGAGTAGGGCGACGCCGTGGAGCATGTTTTCGTTCCAGTAGGCGCGGTAGATGGGGACGGCTTTTTCGAGGAGGGCGGCGTTTTTTTCGCCGAGGATGCGACTGATGGCGACTTCGAGGCCACCGCCGACGGCGCGGTGAACCTGTTCCATGGTGGGCTCGGGGAGCCCGAGGGTGCGCATGGTGTGGACATGCGATTTGTGGATGGCGGCGAAGTGGTCGAGGAGAGTGCCATCGAGGTCGAAGAGGACGGTGTGGAAACGGTTCACGGGCGGAACAATGGGCGGTGGGGGGCGACTGAAAATGGCAAATTTAGAGGTTTTGCTTTCAGTGTCCGCCACTACAACCGAACCGATGCCGACCACGCTTGATGTCATTCCCGCCCACGCGAATACGCGTGAGGAAGCGGATGTGCTCGTGGTGGAGCTGGTGGGCAACTGGCGGATCACGGCGCGTCGGCCTGAGTGGCGCGAGCTCGTGGGGAAGCGTTTGCCGAAGGCGGTGCGGCTTGAAGTCGGAGCGGGGGCGAACTGGGACAGTTCTTTGCTGTTGTTGTGGGGAAGCGCGCAGCGCTGGTGCGATGAGAAGGGCGTGCGGCTCGATGGGAGCGCGTTGCCGGAGCAGGCGCGGCGGTTGATGGATCAGCTGGCGGTGACGAGCGTGACGGAGCCGCCGGGGGATTGCGCGCCGGGGTTGTTCATGGCGGTGGGTTTGTGCGTCGGCGAGCTGAAGCAGAAGACCAAGGACATCGCGCACTTCGTGGGTGAATGTACGTTGAGCGCGGTGGCGGTGGCGAAGCGGCCGCACAAGTTTCGCTGGGGCGATTGCGTGGCGGAGATGCAGCAATGCGGAGCGCTGGCGCTGCCGATTGTGGGGCTGATCAATTTTCTGGTCGGTGTGACGCTGGCGTACATCGGGGCCATCGTGCTGAGGCAGTATGGCGGGGATATTTATGTGGCGGATTTTGTGGGGCTCTCGATGGTGCGCGAGATGGCTGCGATGATGACGGGGATCGTGATGGCCGGACGGACGGGCGCGGCGTTTGCGGCGACGCTGGGCAACATGAAGGCGAACGAGGAGATCGATGCGATCGAGACGCTGGGGTTGAAGCCGATCGAGTTTCTGGTGCTGCCGCGGTTGCTGGCGCTGACGGTGATGATGCCGCTGCTGACGATGTACGCGAGCGCGCTGGGCATTCTGGGCGGTGTGGTGATCGCGAAGACTATCCTGTCGATCTCGCCGGCGGCGTACTGGGTGGAGACGCTGACGATCGTGGATATGTCGGACGTGATGACGGGCATTATCAAGGCGACGACCTTCGGGTTGATCGTGGGGCTGGCGGGGTGTTTGCGCGGATTGCAAGCGGAGCGGAACGCGGCGGGCGTGGGCAAGGCGGCGACCTCGGCGGTGGTGACCTCGATACTGCTGATCATCGTGGCGGACACGTTGTACGCGGCGGTATTCAATATTCTGGGATGGTGAACGCGTGATGAAGACTTCAACAAAACCAGCGGACGTGAACGCCATCGAAGTCGAAGGACTGGCGGGCGGCTATGATGGGAGGACGATCCTGCAAGACGTGAGCTTCACGGTGAAGCGCGGGGAGATTTTTTTCGTCATCGGCGGGAGCGGTTGCGGGAAGAGCACGCTGCTGCGGCATATGATCGGGCTGCATCAACCGACGGCGGGAAGCGTGAAGTATTTTGGCGAGGATTTCGGCGCGGCGGATGCGGCGCGGCGGCGGGAGTTGTTGAAGGGGTTCGGCGTACTTTATCAGAGCGGAGCGCTGTGGAGTTCGCTGACGTTGCGCGATAACGTGGCGCTGCCGCTGGTGGAGCACACGGATCTGAACCGGCGCGATCGCGAGGAAATCGTGGCGCTGAAACTGGCGCAGGTGGGGCTCACCGGGTACGAGGATCATTTCCCGTCGGAGATCAGCGGTGGCATGAAGAAGCGGGCAGGGCTGGCGCGGGCGCTGGCGCTCGATCCGGCGATCGTGTTTTTTGACGAGCCGTCGGCGGGGCTCGATCCGGTGACGTCGCGCAAGCTGGATGAACTGGTTCTCCAGATCCGCGAAATGCTGGGGACGACGCTGGTGATCGTGTCGCACGAACTGGATAGCATTTTCGGGATCGCGGATCGCGTGATCATGCTGGAGCGCGAGGCGAAGGGGATCATCGCGGAAGGGACGCCCAAGGAGCTGGCGGCGAAGAGCGACGATCCGCGGGTGCAGGAATTTTTGCACCGGGTGGCGCGCGCAGGCGCGAAGGCGTGAACGGGAATTATTTTGTCATGCGTTGCGAAGCTTTGAAACCGACTCTCTCATCAACCTGGCGCGCCATTCGCGCCGATCGATTGCTGACATGAAAACGAAAATGAATCCGGCCCTGGTGGGCGTGTTTGTGCTGGGCGCGCTGGCGCTGGGCGTGGCGGCGTTGCTGACGTTTGGCGGAGTGAGTTTTTTCTCCAAGCCGCAGCGGTTCGTCGTGTCGTTTGACGAGACGATCCACGGGCTGGATCTCGGGTCGCCGGTGAAGGTGCGGGGCGTGAGGGCGGGGCGGGTGGTGGATTTGAATGTCCACTACGACGCGAAGACGAATCTGTCGCGTGTGGTGGTCATCTGCGAGCTGACGCGGAAAGTCGTGGTGAACCATGATGGAGTGGAGATGGACCTTTCGAACCGGGCGCAGCTCGAGGAAATGGTGAAGCGGGGTTTGCGGGCCCAGCTGGGCGTGCAGGGGCTGGCGACGGGGCTTTTGTACGTGGAGCTGACGTTTGAGGATCCGGAGGTTTACCCGCTGGGCGAACTCGCGGCGGGCGGGCGTTTCCTGGAGGTGCCGAGCATCCCGTCGTCGATGGCCGAGGCGTACGCGAGCGCGATGCAGATCCTTTCGAATTTGAAGAAGATCGATTTCCCGGGGCTGGAAAAGGATGTGCGTGCCCTGTTGGTCGATACGCGGGCGAAGGTGAACACGATCGATCTAGCGGCGGTGACGGCGGAGTGGGCGAAGGCCGGGAAATCGGTGTCGGCGCTGACGGAGTCGCCAGAGATCCTGAAGACTTTTGCGAATCTGAATACGGCGATCGATGCGTTGAAGGTGACGATGGCGGGGCTCGACAAGCAGGTGGGGCCGGCGGGCGAGCAGCTGGCGGCGGTGCTGGAGCAGGCGAAGACGACGCTGAAGACTTTCGATGCGGCGGCGGCGAATGCGCGGAATTTCATCTCGGCGCAGAGCGGGCTGGGTGAGGAGGCGACGCGGACGTTGATGCAGCTCTCGGAGGCGGCGGGGGCGTTGCAGCGGCTGACGGAATTTTTGGAGCGGAATCCGAGCTCGTTGATTACGGGGCGGAAGGGGCCGCAGTGATGGGCTGCGACGTTTCTGAACTAGCGAGAAAATGAACGACTTCTATTTCTTAGGCATGTGGCTGAGCTTCGGGTTTGGCCTGTTTTTATTGGCAATGGCGGTTTATGCGATTGTCCAAGGCGGAATGCCTTATCGCGGCGCTCTCATCCTTTCCCTGAGTTCATTCGCGATTGCATGGTACTCCCGCAAACAGGCCAAAAGTTGAAAACAAAGCGCAGTTACGATGACACGGCTAGCCTCTGCGATTCGGAACTCGAGCCGCATTCGTTTCACGAAGAATCCTCTCAAATCTTTTATCCCGATGAATTCAAAAAATCCGCGTGAGCTTAATGGTGATGGTGCTGGCGTGGCGCGGTTGCGCCGGCGGTTTTTGCCGGCGTGGGCATTGATGGCGGTGGCGGCGACGGTGCTGGGCGGCTGCCAGTTGCTGCCGGTGGCGACGGCGGATGCGACGCGGTTCTTCGTGCTGACGGGGCCTACGGCGAGCGGGCTTTCGGTGGCGCACACCGGGGGGCGTTTGCAGATTGGACTGAGAGCGGTGGAGATGCCGGCGTATCTGCGCTCGACGAAGAGCATGGTGGTGCGCGATGGGGCGAACGAGATCCGCTACCAGGATTATGCGCGTTGGGCGGAGCCGCTGGAGGCGGGCGTGCTGCGGATTTTGAAGGAGCAGTTACTGGCGTCGCCTGTGGTCCGGGGAGTGGATGCGCATCCGATGCGTGGAGACGTGGCGCGGGATTACGATGTGTCGGTGCGGATCATCCGGTGCGAAGGCGCGGCGGGGAGCGATGATGTGGCGCGGTTCTCGGCGTCGTACGAGATCGTGGCGGCGGATGGCAGTGGGAAGGTGCTGGCGAGCCGGACGTTCAGCGCGCCGGAGACTGCGTGGAACGGGAAGGATTTTGGGGCGCTGGCGACGTTGCTGAGTGAGGGCGTGACGGCTCTGGGCGGGCAGATCGCGGGGGATTTGGCCAAGTGAGAGGCGCGGCGGGCGCAGGGCCCGCCGGCATCAGGGCAACGGGGAGGGTTTGGGGATGACGCGGACGCGGAAGATGAGGCGGGGTGTGGTCTGGGGGCTCGCGTGGGTGTAGGTGTTGGTGCCGCCCGTGCCGGCTTGGGAGCCGGAGATCGTCCAGGTGCGGAGATCGGTGGAGGTTTCGACTATGTAGAAGCGGTCGGCTTTGCCGGGCCAGGTGAGGTTGAACCAGATCTGGTCGCCGGGGCGGGTGACGCTGGTGACGGGCATGAGGTAGTCGGCTGCGGAGCGGGGGTCGGTGCCTGCGCCGAGTTCTTGCGCGTCGGAGATGCCATCGCGGTCGGAGTCGGTGGTGCCGGAGGACGCGTTGACGTTGCCGAACTGGGTGGTCTCCCACCAGTCGGGGAGGTTGTCGGCGTCGGCATCGGTCATGGTGAACTGGGCGGAGTGGACGGCGCTCCAGATGCCGAGGTAGTAGGTCGCGGCGGAGAGGCGGCCTGTCCAAGAAACGCGAATACGGCGACCGGAGGCGATGCCGATGGCGGAGCTGGCGGAGGGGTGGGCGCCGTCGGTGGTGAAGGTGGTGGAGCCGGAGGTCTGGGTGCTGGTGATGGTGACGTCGACGGGCTGGCTGAAGGTGCCGCCGTTGGGGCTGAAGGAGACGATGGGGGTGGTGTCGAAGGCGTAGATCCAGGCGTCGCGGGTGAGGTAGAGGGTGCGGCCGGCGAGGGCGATCCAGCCGTTGAGGCCGATGGTCTGGCGGGGCTGGCGGGTGCGCAGATCGTAAACGGTGGTCTCGGTGGTGCTGCTCGTGGCGACGAGAGTATCGTTGGCGACGAGGAGGTGGCCTGAGGGGAGCGCGTAGGTGAGCGGGGTGCCGTAGGTGGCGATGAGGCGGCCGGTGGCTTGATCGTGGGCGCGGACGATGCCATCGGAGCTGAGGGCGTAAACGGCGTCGTGGGCGAGGGCGGGGGAACCGATGAATTTGCCGCGGATGCGCCAGGCGATGGACTGGGCGGTGAGGTCGATGGCGGCGAGTTCGCTGTCCATGGTGGGGTGACCGTAGGAGTCGGCGATGACGAAGGCGCGACCGGCGGTGCTGGCGATGGCGTGGGTTTCCATGGAGTTGCCGTTGGTGATCGCGAGGTCGGCAGTCCAGAGGATGTCGCCGGTGGTGGCGTCGTGCTGGCGGAAGATGCCTTTGGTGAGGCTGTAGATCTGGCCGCCGACGATGGTGCTGGTGCCGCCGTTGCCGTTGAGGGGGAAGTTTTTGGTGAAGCGGAGGGTGCCGGCGGAGCGGTCGATGCCGAGGAACTGGGCCCCTTGGGCGGCGACGCCGGCGATCAGGTTATCGGATACGGCGGGGGGGATGACGGTGTAGAGGGAGTAGGTGGTGGGGCGCGTCCAGCGGGAGGAGCCGGTGGCGGGGTCGAGCGCGCGGACTTCGCAGCCGCCGCTGTAGGTGCCGTAGGTGGCGATGAGGTCGGCGCCGTGGAGGACGGGTTGAAGGACGACGTCGTAGCCTGAGGGAGAGAGGATGCTCCAGCGGGTGCTGCCATCGGTGGTGTTGAAGGCGGAGAGCGTGGAATAGCCGTTGGCGTAGCCGGTGGTGTAGAGGGTGTCTTGAGTGGCGGTGGCCTGGCGGTTGTAGGTGCCGTGGGTGGGTGCGCGCCAGCGGAGGGAGAAGGCCTGGGTGCCGAGCTGGATGGGTTGGTAGGAGGTGCGTTGGGAATCGCCGCCGTGGGTGAGCCAGCGCTGGCCGGCGGTGGCATCGACGAGGAAGGTGGCGGTCGCGGTGGAGGTGGCACCGGTGCCGTCGGTGATGGTGTAGCTGGCGGTGGCGTTGCCGGTGAAGCCTGAGGCGGGTGTGTAGGTGAAGGAGCCGTCGGAGGCTTGCGCGAGTGTCCCTGAGGTGGGCTGGGTAAAGGTGGTGACTGTGAGGGGTTCTTCGTCGCCGTCGCGGTCGTTGGTTTGAAGGAAGATGCCGGCGAGGGGCTGGCCGGGGGTAATGGCGATGGTGTCGGCGATGGCCTGGGGGGCGTCGCTGACGGAGGTGACGGTGAGTGTGACCGGGGCTTCGGTGGAGCGGATTTCGCCGTCGTGGGCGAGGTAGCCGAACTCGGTGAGGTCGAGGCCGTGGGCGTCGGGTGGCGGGGTGTAGATGACGCGGGGAATCGTGCCGGTGACAGCGGCGGGCACGGTTGTGATGGAGGTGCCGGGGGTGATGCCGTCGGCGGTCTGGTGGAGGGTGCCGTGGACGGGGAGGCGGGTGATGCTGTAGGCGAGGGGCGCGTTTTCGGGGTCGGTGGCGGAGAGGGTGATGGTGACGGGGGTGTCTTCGGCGGTGGTGATGCGGAGGGCGGTGGCGGTGGGTTTACGGTTGTAGGGATCGGTCGCGGAGTAAGTGCGGATAGCTTTGTCGGGGGTTGCCAAATACAGGGTGTGGCCGGCGAGGGCGGTGTGGCCGCCGGCGGGGAGGGTCTGGCGGAGCTGGAGGGATTTGAGGTCGAAGAGGTAGGTCTTGGTGGCGGAGGCGGCGATGAGGGTGTCGTTGGTGACGATGGGCTGGCCGTCGAGGCCGGTGTCGGTGCCGGGGAGTGCGTAGGTGGCGCGGAGGAGGCCGGTGGTTTGATCGTAGGCTTTGATGCAGGAGCCGTTTTGGGAATAAACGAAGATGGTCTGGTGGGCGAGGGCGGGGCTGCCGTTGAAGATGCCGCGGACGCGCCAGGCGGGCTGGCGGGTGTTGAGGTCGAGGGCGATGAGTTCGTGGAGGTCGGTGCCGACGTAGAAGGTGTTGTTGATGAGGTAGGCGTGGCCGGAGGAGCAGGCGAAGGTGCGGCCGGCGTTGTAGGTGCCGCCGAAATTGAGGGACCAGAGGATGGCGCCGGTGGTGGGGGAGTGTTCGCGGAAGGTGGTGCGGATGAAGGTGAACAGGCGGTTGTCGTGGAGGACGGGGGCCCAGCGGTCTTGTTGTTCGAGGGTGTTGTTGAAGAAGCGCTGGGTGCCGGTGGCGGGTTCGAAGCCGTAGAGGCCGCCGTAGTAGCCGCCGTTAATGAAGACGCCGAGGTCGGAGACGGCGGGGCTGAGGTAGCGTTCCCATTGGGCGGTGAAGGGGGCGGACCAGCGGGAGGAGCCGTCGCTGGCGTTGAGAGCCTGGAGGCTGCTGGTGCTGCCGTTGCTGATGGGGATGTAAACGGTGCCGGCGTGAGTGGAGGGGGCGTTGGTGCCGTAACCGCCGCCGCTGAAGGAGCGGCGCCAGGATTCGTCGCCGGAGACGCGGTGGAGGGCGAGGAGGTCGGAGGTGTTGAAGCTGTTCGGGATGGAGGCGAAGACGCGGCCATCGGAGATGACGAGGGGATCGGCGGGGAGGGTGAGGGCGCGCGACCAGCCGGCGGTGAGGGGGGCGGTGCCGAGCTGGATGGGCTGGTAGGCGGTGCGGGCGGGGTTGCCGCCGTAGGTGGGCCAGTCGCGGGCGAGGGTGGCGCCGATCTGGAGGGTGACGGTGCTGGAGGATTGGATACCGGAGGGGTCGGCGATGGTGTAGCCGAAGGTGACGGTGCCGCTGGTGAGGCCGGCGGGAGGTGTCCAGGTGACGGAGCCGCCGGAGGCGAGGGAGAGGCTGCCTTGGGCGGGTGGCGCGAGGGCGACGATGGTGAGGGTGTCGTTGTCGGGGTCGCGGTCGTTATCCTGGGGGCGGAAGGTGGCGAGGGGTTCGCCGGGGCGGAGGGCGACGGTGTCGGGGATGGCGATGGGGGCGTCGTTGGTGTTGACGAGATCGATACGGGCGGTGGCGGCGGGGGAGGTGGAGTAGGGGTCGTGGGCGGTGAAGGTGAAGGAGCCGAGGCTGGCGCCGACGGCGTCGAGAGGGGCCTGGTAGATGACGAGGCCGGAGGGGTTTTCGACGAGGGTGGGGGCGCGGGTGATGAGGGTGCCTTTGGTGGAGCCGTCGATGGTTTGATAGAGAGTGCCTTGGGCGGGGAGGGAGCGGATGGCGAATTTGAGGGGGTCGCCGTCGAGGTCGCGGCCTTCGAGCTGGAGGGTGAGGACGGCTTCTTCGAGGAGGCTGGCGCTGACGGGGGTGGCGGTGGGGGCGCGGTTGCCGGCGGGGACGCGGGTGTAGGCGCGGATTTTTTTATCGGAGCAGGTGAGGTAGAGGTTGCCGTCGACGAGGGCGGGGGTGGAGCCGAAGGGGAAGGTCTGGGCGAGGGTGCGGGTGGTGCGGTCGAAGAGGTAAGTTTTGACGGCGCTGGAGGTGATGACGAGGTCGCCGGTGACGGTGGGGGAGCCGGTGAGGGGGTTGGCGTCGGTGGTGTCGGTGAGGTATTCGCCGAGGGGGACGCCGGAGGTGGCGGCGTAGGTTTTGACGGATTTGCCGGCGAGGGCGTAGACGACGCCGGACATGATGGCGGGGGTGCCGGAGAAGGTGCCGCGGATGCGCCAGGCGACGCGGCGGGTGGACAGGTTGATGGCGATGAGCTCCTGCCCGAGGGAGGAAGAGTAGACGTCTTGTACGCTGGTGAGGAAGGCGAAGCCGTTATCGCAGGCGATGGTGCGGTACATGGAGTAGCCGTGCCAGGACCAGCCGAGGTTGAGTGACCAGAGGGTGTCGCCAGTTTCGGGATCGTGGCAGGTGAAGGTGCCGGCGACCCAGGAGTAAACCTGGTTCTGGTGGAGAGTGGGGGTCCAGATGTCGTACTGGGGGAGGGTGCGGAAGAATTTTTGCGCACCGGTGGCTGAGTTGAAGCCGTACATGCCGCCGTAGGCGCCGCCGTTGATATAGACGCCGAGTTCGGAGGCGGCGGGTGCCATGTAGGTTTCCCACTGGGCGGTGAAGGGTGAAGTCCAGCGGGTGGTGCCGGTGGTTTCGTCCAGGGCGTGGAATTTGGAGTCGTTGTGGACGCCTTGCTGGATGAAGACGGAGCCGCCGTAGACGGTGGGGGGATTGAGAGTGTATTGACCGAAGACGTGTTCCCAGACCTGGGCACCGGTGACGGTGTCGAGGGCGCGGGCGTAGACGAACTCGGCGCTGTGCGGTGTGATTGCATCCGTGATGAACACACGCGCACCGGAGACGGCGGCGGGGTGGAGGGGTTGGTCGGAGGGGTATTCCCAGCGGAGAGAGAGAGCGGAGGCGCCGAGGGAAAGCGGGAAGCGGCCGGCGTGGTCGGGGGCACCGGCGAAGGTGGGCCAGTCGAGGCCGGAGGTGGCGTTGAGGCGGATGGTGACGCGGGCGGTGTCGGTGAGGCTGCCGTTGTCGGTGATGGTGTAGTCGAAGGTGTCGGTGCCGGTGATGAAGCCGGGTTCGGGGCGGTAGGTGAGGGAGCCGTCGGGTTCCTGGGTGAGGGTGCCGCGGGAGGGTTGGGTGAAAGCAGTAAGGGTGAAGGGGTCGCCGTCGGCGTCGGTGTCGTTGGCGGTGGGCCAGTAGGCGAGGAGGGGGCGACCGGGGAGGAGGGGGACGGTGTCGTCAACGGCGGTGGGGGCGTCGTTGAGGTTGGTGATGTTGAGGGTGATGGCGGCGGCGGGGGAGGTGTAGACGCCGTCGTTTACCTTGAAGGAGAAGGTGGTGTAGGGAGTGCCGTAGCCGTCGGGGAAGGGACGGAAGATGACTTTGCCTTGGGGGTGGGTGACGAGGGTGGGGACTTGGGTGATGGGGTCGCCGGGGGTGGTGCCGTCGGTCGTTTGATGGAGGGTGCCGGAGCCTGGGAGGGAGGTGACGAGGCTGATGAGGGAGTCGTTTTCGGGGTCGGTGCCGGTGAGGGATATGGCGAGGGTGGTGTCTTCGGTGCCGGTGAGGGTCTGGGGGGTGGCGGTGGGTGCGGTGTTGAGGCCGGAGGCGACGCGGTAGCAGGCGATGAAGTGGCTGGAGCTGTAGGGTTCGGAGGCGATGATGAGGGCGCCGTTGCTGAGGCTGATTTTGCCGCCGAGGGGTATGGTCTGGAGGATGGAGCGGGTGGCGCGATCAATGACGAGGGTGTGACCGTTGCTGGTGGCGATGAGGGTGTCGTTCGTGACGATGAGGGGCGGGCGTATGGAGGCGGTGGTTACGGGGATGGTGCCGGTGATGGCGCCGGTGGCGGGATCGATCTGGCGGATGGCGTAGGGGTAGTTGGTGGTGGCGATGTACAGGGCGGTGTCGGTGACGGCGGGGGGGCCGTAGAAGTCGCCAGTGAGCGACCAGGCGGTGGTGGCTCCGGAGGGGGAGACGTTGATGGCGTAGAGGGTTTGCGAGGCGACGAAGTAGGCGCGGCCGGCGTGGTAAGCCACGGTGGACTCGCCCCAGTTGTAGGAGGAGAAGGTGTGGGTCCAGTCGATGGTGCCGGTGGCGAGGTTGCGGCGGACGAGGGTGTTGTTGGCGACGTGGTAGATGGCGCCGTCGCCGATGGTGGCGGCGCGAAGGCCGGAGGCGCTGCCGGAGTTGACCTGGTAGCGGCGGGTGCCGGTGGCGCGGTCGGTGTTGTCGAGAGCGGCGTTGTAGGTGGAGGCGAGGACGGTGGTGTCGGTGACGGCGGGGGGGAGGGAGGCGTCGTAGGTGGCGGCGATGGGGGCGCTGGTCCAGAGGATAGTGCCGTCGTCCGCGGAGAGGGCGGCGATTTTGTGGGAGGAGTTGTCGATGATCGCGGGGTAGAGATTGCCTTGGTGATAGGCAGGGCCGGAGTAGGCGCGGGTGTTGGCGCCGAGGTTTTTCCTCCAGGAGAGGAGGCCGGTGGCGAGGTCGATGGCGGTGATGGACTGGCCGGCGCCGGAGTAGCTGGTTTCGGCGAGGAAGACGCGGCCGGCGGCGATGGTGGTCTCGGTGGGTGGGAGAGTGGGGGTGATGCGCCAGGTTTCGACGAAGGGTTTGGCGTTGAGGATGGCGGGGTACTGGCCGTTGCGGGCGTTGTTGGCGGCGTAGGTGGGCCAGTCGCCGGCGGCGAGGTAGCCGATGTAGATGGTGACGCGGGCGGTGGTGGCGGGGCTGTGGCCGTCGGTGATGGTGTAGGTGAAGGCGTCCATGCCTTCGTTGAAGCCGGGGGCGGGGGTGTAGAGGAGGGTGTTGTAGCCGGCGGTGACGGTGCCGCGGATGCCTTGGGTGTAGGCGGTGATGGTGAGGGGGTCGTTGTCGGCGTCGGTGTCGTTGGCGAGGACGTTGACGGTGAGCGGGCTTTGGGTGGGGAGGGCGCTGAGGGTGTCGTTGCGGGCGAGGGGGGCGTCGTTGATGGGGGTGATGGCGAGGGAGATGGTGGCGGGGGTGGAGGTGGAGCGTTTGTCTTTCATGACAAACTGGAAGGAGTCGGGGCCGTTGGCGTCGGGGGAGGGGATGTAGATGAGTTTGCGCTGGGGGTGGGTGACGAGGCCGGGGTCGGTGGCGAGGGGGGAGCCGAGGGTGATGCCGTCGGTAGTTTGATAGAGGATACCGCGGGTGGGGAGGGTGGTGACGTAGGTGTTGAGGTTGTGGTTTTCGGCATCCGATCCGGTGAGGGTGATGGTGGTGGAGGTGTCTTCGTCGAGGGTGAGGGATTGGGGGTCGGCGACGGGCGGGGTGTTGGGGGAGAGCTGGACGGCGAGGGTGACGGGGACGGTGGTGACGGGGTTGGCGGGGTCGTTGGAGGAGAGTTCGAGGCTGGCCTGGTAGGTGGCGGGGGTGAGGTCGGCGGAGTTGAGGGAGACGTTGACGGTGGTGCTCTGGCCGGGGGCGAGGGAGAAGCGGTCGGGGGTGTAGGCGAGCCAGTTGGCGGAGTTATCGAGGATGCGGATGTCGTCGAACCAGGATTCGGCCTGGGCGCTGTAGTTGTGGAGGTAGAGGACGTCGGCCTGGGCGCGGTAGTAGCCGCGGAAGGGGATGGCGGCTTTCACGAGGGCGCCGTTGACGTGGTAGTCGAAGCGGCGGGCGGTCCAATCGAGGTTGCGGAATTCGACGCGGTACCAGGTGTGGGCCTGGTAGGGGTAGGAGTTGTCGCCGCCGGCGAGGTTGTTGTTCACGTAGAGGTTTCCGTTGGCGTCGGCCTGGAACCAGATGATGTCTTCGTTATAGTAGGAGTCGCGGAGAACGAAGTAGGCGCTGTGGGTGGTGGTGGAGCCGGTGCGGACCCAGAAGGAGAGGTGGCGGGGCTGGGTGCCTGAGGGGAAGAGGCGGAAGAGGCCGTTGTTGTGGCTGTCGGCGCCGGTGTTTTTGAGGTGTAGGCTGGTGGTGCCGACGCCGGGGTTGTTGGTATCGGTTTCGCGGAGACCGGGGTTGTAGCCTATATCCCACTTGGCGAGGGAGCCGTTTTCGAAGCCGTCGGAGAAGGGGAGCGGGGCGGGGGGAAGGAGTTGGGGAGTGAGGGTGCCGGCGGCAAAGAGGTCGTGGTCGTGGGTGTGCGGAGAGAGGGTGGAGTCAGGGCGAGGCGGAGGGGTGAGGAAGCGGGCGGGGGCGGAGGCGGGGGTGGAGGAGCCGATGCTGACATGGCCGAGGGCGACGGAGAGCGGGTGGTCGCCTGCGTTGGTGACGGTGAGGGTGTGCTGGGTGGTGGTGTCTTCGTACTGGGTGGACGAGAGGGTGTGCGGGGTGACCTGGAGTTGGGAGCGGCCGAGGGCGAAGTTTTGGCCGGGCTGGTCGCCGGGGGTGGTGGTGGTGAGCGGGGTGGAGGCGTTGTAGCCGGGGGCGGTGGCGCGGAGGGTGTGGGTGCCGTCGAGGACGGTGAGGTTGTAGTTGCCGCTGGCGTCGGTGGTGGCGGTCTGAAGAGGGGAGGCACTGGTGAGGGTGACGGAGGCGCCGGCGATGGGTACACCTCCGGTGAGGGCGGTGACGCGGCCGCTGAGCGTGGAGCGGGTGAAGGCAACGAGCTCGGTATCGGTGCTCCAGCTGTGGCTTTGGTTGTCGGTGGTGGTGAAGCGGACGACGAGGCGAAGGGGCGTGGCGGTGCCTGCGGGGATGTGGAGGGTGAAGGCTCCGGGGGTGCTTTGGGCGGAGGCGCCGGAGGCGAGATCGGGCCAGTTTTGGGAGGAGCCGATGACCTGGATCTGGTCGCCGCCGGTGGTGACGGTGAGCTGGGTGGTGAGGCCGGTGGCGGTTGCGGAGCCGAGGTTTTTAACGCCGATGGGGAGGGCGATGGTTTCGCCGGGGCTGGGGATGCCGTCGGCGTTACCCGAGGCGCCGCCGGTGGCGCCGTCGAGAGTCTGGATGGAGGTGACGCTGACGTAGGGGCCGGCGCTGACGATGATGGCGCGGGCGATGTTGAGGCGGCCGCCGGTGGCTACTTTGCCGGTGAGGGAGGGCAGGGCATCTGTGTTGGCGAGGAGGCTGGCTTTGAGAGTGGACCACGTCTGGGCGGGGTTGACGGATTTCAGGAGGGCGGCGGCGCCGGCGACGTGGGGGCAGGCCATGGAGGTGCCGCTGAGGGTGCTGTAACGGTTCTCTGGGTACGTGGAGTAGATCGAGACGCCAGGGGCGGCGAGATCGGTGGTGATGGCGCCGTAGTTGGAGAACCAGGCGAGCTGGTCGCGGTAGTCGGTGGCGGCGACGGAGAGGATGTTGGCGGAGTTGTAGGCGGCGGGGTAAGAGGGGGCGATGTCGGTATTGGCGGAGTCGTTACCGGCGGCTGTGACGAAGAGGATGCCGGCGGTCTGGGCGGCATCGATGGCGTCTTTGAGGGCCTGGGAGTAGCCGGGGCCGCCCCAGCTGTTGGAGGTGAGGGTGACGCCGAGGCGGGTGGTGTAGAGGACGGCTTCGATGGCGTCGGAGGTGGTGCCGGAGCCGGAGGCGGAGAGGAATTTGGCGCCGACGAGGCGGACGGTGTGGGCGACACCGGCGACGCCGATGCCGTTGTTGCCGACGGCGCCGATGGTGCCGGCGCAGTGGGTGCCGTGGCCCTGGTCGTCGGTGGGGTTGTTGTCGTTGTTCACGAAGTCCCAGCCGCGGATGTCGTCGATGTAGCCGTTGCCGTCGTCGTCTATGTTGTTGCCGGCGATCTCGCCGGTGTTGGTCCACATGTTGGCGGCGAGGTCGGGGTGGGTGTGGTCGATGCCGGTGTCGATAACGGCGACGAGGACGGCGGTGGAGCCGCGGGAGATGTCCCAGGCTTCGGTGGCGTCGATGTCGGCGTCGCCGGTGCCGCCGGTCTGGCCGGTGTTGTGGAGGCCCCAGAGCTGGCCGAAGGCGGGGTCGTTGGGGGTGAAGGTGGCGTAGACGACGTAGTCGGGCTCCACATACGCGAGGGGGAGACCGCTCTGGCGGAAGGAGGCGAGAAGGCTGTCGTAGGCTTCGAGGGTGAGGGCGGGCGTCTGGATGAGGTAAAGGCTGGAGCCGGGGATGGCGCGGCGGATGTGGCCGCCGGTGGGGGCGAGGGCGGTTTCGAGGGCGGCGCGGGTGACGGAATCGGCGGCGCGGACGAGGAGGTGGTCGCCGACCATGGCGGTGCGGTTGAGAAGTGTGTCCTGGCCGGTGGCGGGATCGCGCTGCCACTGTTCCTCGATGCGGATGTGCGGGTATTTTTCGGTGGTGCGGACGAGGCGGTTTTTAGTGAAGCGGCCGGTGGAGTCGGGAGGGCTGGCGCGTTCGTCGAGGGTGGGGGCGCTGGCGTAGCGGTCTTCGATGGAGCGGGCGGTGCCGGCGACGGGCTGGGCGTCGGCGGGAAGTGATGCGGTGTGTGCGGCGGGTGCGGGCGTGGCAGGAGAGGAGGAAGAGACGGCGGTGGTAGCCGGGGACGGGGTGTGGGTTGCACCGGTTGGTGCGGTGGCGGGGGATGCGGGAGAAGGATGAGGCGTTTTTGCGGGGCGGAGCCAGAGGGCGAGGGTGGCGCCGAGCGCGATGAGGACCAGGAATGCGAGCAGGCGCGGGAAAAACGACTTCATGGGGAAAGGTCAGGAGCTGCGCTCACGAGGGAGCGCGAGGCGAACGGGGTGGGGTGTGAGCAGGAAAGACGGGTGCGGACCAGCGCGGTGGAGGGCGTTGAGCTGTTTGCAGGCTCCGTCATCAGGCCGGGCTGCGTGTGCGAACGCGCGAGGGCCTGCCGGGAGAGGAAGCTGGAAGTGGCTGGAACCATGCCCGCAGAACAACACGGATGACCGTGGCTCCTGTTAAAACCAAATCCTTTTTGAGACGGTTTCGCGGTAGTGGAAAAGCTGATGAGGCACGCGCCGGATGGCGCGGTTATTTCAGGGAGGACGGAACGGGTGGAGGGATGGGGGCGGCACTTGATAAGTACCGGTCCGGGGCGGAGGGCGCTCTGGCTTAAGGAGTGGTGGCTTGGGCGCGGAGGAACTGGCGGGGGGACGTCGTCACGGGCTGGGCGCAGCGGTAGGTGACGGTTTCGGCGAGGCCGTCGGGGTCTAGGATGGCGGGGCCTTGTTGTATGACGTCGGATGTGGCGCTGCTCCAGGTGGAGAGCGTGGTCGAGGTTTGCGCGATGACGGCGAGGCCGGTGGGGCCGAGGGCGCGGCGGAAGGTGAGGGTGAGGTAGGACTGGCCGGTGGCGGTGTCGGTCCAGCGGCCGGTGGTCCAGGCGGTGGAGGGCTGGTCGGGACGGGTGGCGAGGGCGTATTCGAGATTATTGGACAGGCCGTCGCGGTCGGGGTCGGCTTCGGGGCCGGTGATCGTGGGGTCGCTGGTGGAGGACGGGAAGTAGGTGGCGATCCAGCTGGAGAAGGCCGGGGTGGCGGGAGTGACGACGAGTTCGACGGTGCCGAGGAGGGCGTAGCCGCTGGCGGTGTTTTGGGCACGGACGGCGAGTTCGAGTTTGCCGATGCCGTCGGCGGTGAGGTCGGCGAGGGTGGCGGTTTGCGTAGTGTTGCCGACGGCGTCGAGGGTGGTGGTGGCGGAGCCGACGGTGAAGGTGCCCACGCGGCTGACGGCGTCGCCGGGGTCGGTGCGCGAGGCGTAGAGGACGAGGGTGTAGCGGCGGTCGGCGCGGAGGCCGGTGAATTCGAGGCGGCCGGTGGCGGCGGCTTGCGTGTAGAAATAATCGCGGCTGGCGGTGTCGGGGTAGAGCGGGCTGCCGGTGAGGCCGGAGGAGGCGACGGCATTGAAGGCGGAGCTGACGCGGATGCGGATGCCGGTGCTCGCGCCGGTGGAGTCGATGGCGTTGGCGACCTCGGTGTTGGCGGCGATGGCGGTGAGGTTGTTCCAGTTGCCGGTGGTCGTGGTCGAGGGATCGCCGAGGTCGAGGCGTATCCGGGCGGTACCGACGGGGCTGACGATGACGGTGAGGTCGTCGCTCGCGGCGAGGGCGCTGTCGCCGGCGGTGAGGCGGAGGACGTAGGTGCCGGGGGCGCTGAAGGAGGCGGTGGTCGAGAGGGAGAGTTCGTTGGCGAAGGTGACGGTGCCGGGGCCGCTGACGACGCTCCAGAGCGTGGTGAGTGTGGAGGCGGCGGGAAGGCCGTCGTCGTAGGCGGAGCCGGTGAGCGAGAGGGTGGCGGGCAAGGTGAGCGAGGTGTCGGCGCCGGCGTTGACGACGGGTGGGAGATTGGGGGATGCGCCGGTGTAGGTGACGAGCAGGGTGGTCGTGGCGATGTTTCCTGCGGCGTCGCGGGCGGTGAGGGTGAGCTGGTTGGCGCCGTTCATGAGGGCGAGGGCGGGCGTGGTCCAGGAGGTGGTGCCGGTGGTGGTGCCGGTGAGGCTGGTGCGGTCGCTGGACCAGGTGACGCTGGTGACGGCGGTGTTGTCGGAGGCGGTACCGGTGAGGGTGAGCGGTTGGGTGGCGGTTGAGTAGGTTGAAGAGGTTGTCGGTGTGGAGAGGGCGAGAGACGGGGCGGTGGTGTCGCCGGTGGGAGCGGTGTGGCTGATGACGAGGGTGTCGCTGAAGGTGGTGACGCCGCCGTTGAGCGAGGAGAAGCTGGTGCCCGTGGCCTGGATACGGAAGGTGTTGGAACCGTTGCGGAGAGGGAGGGCGGACGCGGACCAATCTGTTGTGCCGGTGACGGTGCCGGGGGTGGCGGAGCTGCCGGTGCCGCTGCCGAGATCGGTGCGGACCCAGGTGAGCGCGGTGGGAGCGGCGGTGGCGCTGGCCCAGCCGGAGAGGGAGGCGGTGGCACCGTGCTGGGCGGTGGCGATGCGGAGGGCGGGGTTGAGCGCGGGGGTGGTGCCGCGGCGTTGGGACATGACCCAGGGGACGAGGTGGGGATTTTTATAGGCTTCGGTCCAGGAGGCGTGTGCGCCGGTGGCGTAGCGGGAATAGATGGGGTCGCCGCCATTGTTGCGGACGGCGTTGACGGCGTCGTCGGAGCCGGAGACGCCAACGGTGGGGTCGTTGGCGGAGTGGAAGACCCAGAGCGGGACGTGTTTGAAGGCGGCGTAGTTGCCGCCGCCCCAGCCGCAGATGGGGACGCCTGCGGCGAAGCGGGTGGGGTTTTGCGCGAGTTGATCCCAAGTGCCGGCGCCGCCCATGGAGATGCCGGTGACGTAGATGCGGTCGGGGTCGATGGAGAATTCGGCGATGAGGCCGTCGATGATCGCGCGGAGGTGGGTGCGGCGGACGGCTTCGCTCCAGTCGCCGGTGCTCTGCGGGGCGATCATGAAGCAGGGATACGCGGTCTCGTAGGTAGTGTCGGAGGAGCCGGCGGGGCCTTGGACGAAGACGAGGGCGCCGTTGGCGTTGTTGTTGAGCTGGGAGGTGTTGTTGGTGCCGCGTTCGCCGGAGCCGTGGAGGAACATGACGAGCGGGTAGCGCGCGGCGGGGTTGTAATTGCGCGGCGTGAGAATGCGGTAGGGCGTGGAGCCGGAGGAGTCGGTGTAGGTGCGGGAGGCGAAGTCGGCGGCGGTGGCGGCGCGGGCGGTGGCGCAGGCGGCGAGGGCGAGGAATGCGCCCGCGAGGAAGCGGGTGAAGCGCGCGGCGCGGGTGGGGATCAAGCGGGCGAAGGTGGGGCGGGATGGGGGCCTCATGGACGGTGAGCGTGGTCATGAGGACAGGCGGGGGCGATGCGGGTGAGGGCAAAAGGCGCGAAAATCCTGTGAAGATGGCGTGTAGTGGAGGCGTGGATCGGGGGAGGGCGCGCGCGGACTATTCTGGAGCAGCGGATTCCGACTCGTTCATAGCGCGGGCGGCGTTGCCGGGGTTTTTGAGGTAGGGGCGGAGTTGGTCGAAGGTGGCGGCGTCCTGGCCGCCGTGGTCGCGGCGGAAGGCCATCGTGGCGGCAGTGAGATCGGTGAGGACTTCGGGTTTGATCGGGCGCTGGCGGAAGTTGGGCGAACTGACGGAGTGAGTGTACGCGAGGCTCTGTTCCATGAGCTGGTCGGAAGGACCGTCGGTGCTGGAGGGCTTTTCGAGGATCACGCGGTCGGTTTTGGGATCGAGGCCGGCGGTGGAGCCGGTGCGGGCCATTTCGTAGCGCGCGAGGATGGCAGCTTCGATGGGCGGGTCGAAATAGGGAAGCAGAGCGGAGGTGGTGGGTGGGAGAATGCCGGCGGAGGCGGCGAGGTATTTTTTCAGCGCGGGCTTGAGGTGTCGGGTCGCGAATTTGCGGCGGGCGGTGTTGCGGGTGTGGCTGAGGATGCGGGAGTATTCGTCAGGAGAAACGAGCGGGGTGTCGCGGTTGATGACGATGGAGAGCCACTCGTCGTCGGTGAGGAGGCGGAGCTCGGGGATTTGTTCTTCGGGGAGGAGGGCGAAGAGGCGTTGGAGATTGCGGGTTTGTTCGAGTTTGGCGCGGGCGGTTTGGGCGAGGGTGGAGAGGTCGTGCGCGGGCGCGGCGACGGGCTCGGTTGAGAGGCGGACTGTTTCGGAGAGTTGTTTTTTGAGGGCGGCGATCTGTGCCTGTGCGGCGGCCTGCTGTTCTTCGGCGCGGGCGAGGCGGGCGCTGGTTTTTCGGAGGAGCGTGCCTTCGTAGGTGACGAAGGTGAGCGCGAGGAGGAGCAGGATGACGAGCGATGGTTTATTCATCGCGCGGGCGTTTTGGCGGGGCGGAGCGACTCGAGGAGTTCGGGCGTGAGGCGAGTTGAGCGCCAGCGATCCGTTGTGGCGTAGTGAGTGCCCATCATCGCGGTCTCGGAGAGTGTATCGAGGCTGTTGTCGGTGGCTGAGCTTTTCTCGCGGATGACGGTCTTTCGCGGACCGGCGTCGGTGGCAGTGCCGGTGAACGCCATTTCATAACGAGCGAGTATGGTGTCGTCGATGGGCGCGTCGAAATAGGGACGAAGTGCGAGCGGCGTTTCTGGAAGGACGTCGCCGGAGGCCTGGATGAATTTTTGCAGAGCGCTTCGGAGCAGCGGATCGAAGCGGTGGCGGGCTTTGTTGCGGATCTGGCTGAGGGCCCAGTCGGCGTCGGAGGGCGTTTTGAGCGACTGTTCGGCGGCGACGGCGAGCCAGTCGGTGTCGGTGAGGAGGCGGAGTTCGGGGATGCGCTCTTCCGGGAGGGAGTCGAGCAGGCGCTGGAGGAGTGCGGCGCGGTCGAGCAAGGCTTCGAGGCTGGTATCGAGGGAGTCGGTCGAGGCGGACGGGGCGTGGGGCGGCGCGACGGACGAGGCGGACGGTTGGGTGCGCGAGGCGAGTTGGTTTTGGAGGGCGGTGATTTCGTTTCGGAGATGGGAGGTGGAGAGTTCGCTGGCGGTGGTGCGTTGGTTGAGGTGCGCGAGGGCGGCGGCCTCGAAAACGGCGAGGGCTGCTGTGAGGACGAGTGCGGCGGCGAGGACCGATTTTTTTGAGACGGTCATGAGGAGCGTTTGAATGAAGGTGCTGCCGAGCGGGACGGCTGAACTGGCCGCGGCGAGGAAGGCGGGTGACGTGAGCGCGGCTGAAAGCGTGGCGGGGGCGGCGGTGGTGGCGTGCAGCGGGAGCTGGGCGGCGAGGAGCGCGGCGGTGGTGGTGAGACCGCGGCGGGCGAGATGGGCGCGGAGTTTTTCGAGGGAGCGGGTGAGGCGTTTTTGGGCGGTGTCGTCGGAGATGCCGAAGTGGGCGCCGATCTCGCGGAGGGATTTTTCCTCGAAGAAGCGCAGGAGGATGGCGCGGCGGTCGGGCTCGGGGAGCGAGGTGAGGGCGTCGTCGATTGCCGGAGAAATTTCGCGCGAGTGGGAGTCGGGCGATGACGATGAAGCGTCTGGAGTGTTCATCGCGGCGAGGGTGGTGGCGGTGTGTTCGCGCTGGCGGCGGCGGGCTTCGGTGCGGATGGCGTCGATGGCTTTGTGGCGCGTGATGACGCAGAGCCAGGATTTGAGGTGGGTGTCGGGGCGGAGGCGCGGCGCGTGTTGGGCGAGGTGGAGAAAGACGGACTGGGCGATGTCGTCGGCGAGTACGGGCGAGCGGGTCTGGCGGAGAGCGGAGGCGTAGACGAAATCGAGGTGACGCGTGACGAGCTGCGCGAAGGCGGGGTGCGAGCCGGTGGCTGAGTAGTCGCGGAGTAGATCGGCGTCGGTCATCGGGGCGTGGTGGCGTGGCGGGTTGTTGAGGAAGGATCGTTGCGAAGCGGGGGAATCCGACAGGAGTTTTTGGGGGACAGGATTTAGGGGATGAACAGAGTTGAATGAATCAGGATAGAGAAGAGTGGGTGAGGTGAGTGGCGGGAGATTGCGTTCGATGCGGGGGGGAGTTCCGTTTTCGGCATGGCTGTTTTTCAAGCGACGCTTTCGGTCCGCACGCGCGGACAGGGCACTCAGGAAATCACGGATGCGGTGGCGCGGGAGCTGGCGCGCAGCGGCGTGAAGGCGGGAGTGGTGTCGGTGTTTTGCCAGCACACGAGCTGCTCGCTCGTGATCATGGAGAATGCCGATCCGACTGCACGGGCGGATCTGGAGGCGTGGTTAAACCGGCTCGTACCGGAGAACGATCCGCATTTTGAGCATACGCTCGAAGGGCCGGACGATATGCCGAGTCACATCAAGATGGCACTGACGCGGACGAGTGAAACGGTGCCGGTGGCGGGAGGGAAAATGCTGCTGGGGACGTGGCAGGGGATTTTTCTGTGGGAGCACCGGCGGCATGCGCACACGCGGACGGTGATTGTGACGGTGGTGGGGGAGTAGGCCGGGGAGCGGGCGGGAAGGGGCGGAATTTTTTTTAGACAGGATTACGAGGATTAACGGGATTGGGGGAGAGGGGAGATCGCGGAAGCGCGGAGACGCGGAATTTTTTAGACAGGATTACAGGAGGAACAGGATGGGCCGGAGAAAGGGGGAGGCGGAATTGGGGAAAGAAAAAGCCACGCCGGTTGGGCGTGGCTTGGGGAGAAGAGTCGGAAACGCGCCGGTACGGCGCGTTCCACCTTGATTAGCGGAGGAAGGCTTCGTGGAGGCCGCCGTCGACGGTGATGATCTGGCCCGTCGTCTTGCTCAGGCGCTGCGTGACCAGGAGGAAGTAGGCTTCGGCTTGGTCGGCAGGCGTGATCGGAGCTTTGGTCAAGGTGCGGTCGGCGTAGAACTGGGCGAGTTTCTTGACCAAGGACTCGGTGGCTTCGTCGTTTGTGTAGGGGATGTTGTACTTGGCGAGAGAGCCGATGACGCGGTCGCGGGGGAACATCGCGGAGCCTTGAACGACCGTCGCGGGGGCGACGCCGTTCACGCGGACGAGCGGGGACAGCTCGATGGCGAGTTCGCGGACGAGGTGGTTGCCGGCGGCTTTCGAGACGTCGTAAGCGACGGAGCCTTTTTTCGCGACGGCGGCGTTGGCCGAGGTCGTGAGGACGAGGTTGCCGCGGAGGCCCTGGTCTTTCCAGGTCTTGTACGCTTCGTCGCCGACGAGGTACGAGCCGGTGACGTTAATGGCGAAGGTGAGCGCCCATTTGTCGTCGGGGATGTGGCCGCTCGTGTCCGACGGAACGAAGATACCTGCGGTGACGCAGATGGAGTCGAAGCCGCCGTAAGCGAGGGCGACCTGGTCGAGCATTTTGCGGATGCTGGCGCGGTCGGTGATGTTGGCGGCGAGGCCGAGGGATGGGCCGCAGTTGGAGAGGCCTGTGCCCGCGACGCCGATACCGAGGCCGTACTTGTCGGTGATCTCTTTGGCGGTGGCGTTGGCGGCGTCGGCGTTGAGGTCCACGCAGACGATGTGGGCGCCTTCTTTGACGAGGCGGTGGGCGGTTTCCTTGCCGATGCCGGAACCGGCGCCGATCACGACGATGACCTGGCGGGCGAGTTCTTTCTCGGCGGGCATGCGCTTGAGTTTCGCTTCTTCAAGGAGCCAGTACTCGATGTCGAAGGCTTCCTGCTGCGGGAGGGCGACGTATTGGTCGATCGCCTCGGCGCCGCGCATGACTTCGACGGCGCAGTTATAGAATTCGGCGGTGACGCGGGACTCGGATTTATCTTTGCCCCAGGCGATCATGCCGAGGCCGGGAATAAGAACGACGGTCGGGTTCGGGTCGCGCTGCGCGGGGGAGTTGGCGTGTTTGCACTTCGAGTAGTACGACGCGTAGTCCTTGCGGTAGGCTTCGAGGCCGGCGGCGAGCTTGGACTTGAGCGTTGCGAGGTCTTCGGCCTGGGGATTCCAGTCGACGTAGAGGGGCTTGATCTTGGTGCGGAGGAAGTGGTCGGGGCAGCTGGTGCCGAGTTCGGCGAGGCGGGCGGCGTCCTTCGAGTTGACGAAGCGGAGGATCTTTTCGTCGGACTGCACGGTGCCGATGAAGCGCTTTTCCTTGGAGACCTGGCCGCGGAGCCAGGGGAGGATGGCGGCGAAGAGGGCGTTGCGGGCCTCTTCGGCGAGGGTCTGGTATTTTTCGCCGCCGAAGGCTTTGGCGTCGCCGCCTTTGGCTGCGTATTTGGATTCGATGTACGCGGAGGCTTTTTCGATGCAGTCGAGGGTCCAGGTGTAGCACTGCTTCTCGTCATCGGCCCAAGAGATGAAGCCGTGCTGGCCCATCATGATGGCGCGGGTTTTTGGATTTTTCTTCGCGATCTCCTGCATGGCGAGGCCGAGCTCGAAGCCGGGGCGCATCCAACCAACGTATTCCATTTCGCCGCCGAAGATTTCCTTGGTGAGTTTCTCGCGGTTGGCGGAGGCGGCGATGGCGATGATCGCGTTGGGGTGCATGTGGTCGACATGCTTGCCGGGGAGGAAGGAGTGGAGGGTGGTGTCGATCGAGGAGGCGCGCGGGTTCAGGTTAAACGTGGCGTGCGAGAACATGCCGACCATGTCGTCCTCGGCCTGGGACTTGAGGCCCTTGTCGGGGCGGGAGGCGTAGAGTTTCTGGAGGTCGAGGAGCTTCTGCTGGTAGAGCGAGGAGAAGTTTTCGCGGGTGCTGGTGCGGAGGTCGCCGCCGGAGCCTTTGACCCAGAGGACTTCGACCGGCTGGCCGGAGAGGGGATCTTTTTCCTGGATCTTGGAGGAGGTGTTGCCGCCGCCGGTGTTGGTGATGCGCTGGTCGCTGCCGAGGAGGTTGGAGCGGTAGATCAGGCGACCGACCGGATCGAGGGAGGCAGCTTTGGCGTCGTCCCAGAGATAGTTAACGTAGGTGTATTTGGTGCTCATGTGGTTCGAGGAAAGGGTGAGGAGGAAGTTGAGGGTTGAGAGATGAGAGTTGAGAGACGGAAAGACGGAAGTCGGAATCGGAGTGGCTCACAGAGGACATGGAGCGCTGACACAGAGAGCACGGAGAAGAGGACAGGAAATTTTTTGAACCACTGATGAGCGCTGAGAGGCACTGATCAGGAAAGATGTGGAGTGGTGTGTGAAGTCTTTGGAGTGGAAAGAGGCTCTGTGTTCTCGGTGGCGAAAATCGAAATGGTCTTTAGGCGGCGAGGAGTTGTTTGGGTTTCAGGGTGATGCCGGATTGGGAAAGTTCGGTGGGCGTTGCGTCGGTGATGAGGCGGGTGACTTCGGGCCAGGGGGCGACGCGGTGGGGCGTGGACTTGGAGAGTTTGGAGGCGTCGAGGCAGAAGAAACTTTCGCGGGCGCGAGCGGAGGCGGCGCGCTGGAGGCGGACGACTTCTTCGTGGGAGTTGAAGATGCCGTCGGTATTCATGGCTTCGCCGCCGAGGAAGGCGGCGTCGAAATCCCAGGCTTTGAGCGCGGTGACGGCGAGGTCGCCAAAGAGCGTGGACTGGCGGTGGAGAAAAATGCCGCCGAGAAGATGGAGAGTGATTCCGGGAGCGCCGCCGAGGACGGAGGCGACGGGGAGGCTGTTGGTGACGACGGTGAGTTGTTGCGCGCGGCGGCGGGCGAGGAGGCGGGCGAGCGCGAGAATGGTCGTGCCGGCGTCGAGGAAGAGGGTGCCGCTGGTGGGAACGCGTTCGAAGGCGGCGCGGGCGATGAGGGCTTTGGCGGAGCGGGCGCGTTTGGCGCGTTCGCCGAGGGAGGCGAAGGCGGTGTTGTAGTCGGCGAGGGCGCCGCCGTAGGTGCGGGTGATGTGGCCGGATTCCTCGATGGCGGCGAGGTCGCGGCGGGCGGTGGCCTCGGAGATTTTCAGGGCGCGGCAGATGTCGGACACCGGGATGAAGCCGTCTTGCCGGATGAGCGTCCGGAGACGTTCGCGGCGGGCTTCGACGATGTGGAGAGGGACACGCATGAAGGTGGCTTAATACGAAGGAAAGAGGGCGGAGCGTTTGATGGCTTATGATTGGGGTCAATCATATATATGGGCCGGGCATGAGCTGGTGAGTCGAGGTGTTGGCGAACGCGGTTAGTTCTAACGCGGGCAGAGGTCAGCTTAGGAGGGGCAAACCACTCATGGTTTCAGCCCAAGGCCGAAACTTGGAAGTGTGTCTTCGGCTGATCGCCTACGACTACCGGGCGGAGGAGCGCGCTAATCGCGCGTCGGGGTGGACGACCAGGTGGGGCCTGAGGGCTTACTGATCTGAAAGCAATGAGGGGCAGACGCCGAGAGGAAGATCGCGAATGTTTGGTAAGCGTCAGGGGGAACTTCCGATATGTATATTTCGTTCCTGAATGCCTTCGACGTTTTCGTACCGGGAGGGTTTGCCGGTGATTTTGGTGATGGTGACGTTTTCGATCACGATATCTTTCACGGGCAGTTGTGGATCGCCGAGGATGCGGAAGGGGGTGTCGGTTTCGTCGACGGTGACGTTGCGGAAGTGGATGCCGCGGATGGGCGTGAGGCGTTCTTCGTAGGTGGGCACAAGGTTGCGCCATTGGTAGAGGACGTCGGTCTCGATGCCGAAGACGCCGATCTTCGTGCTGCGGGCGGTGATGTTTTCGACGTGGATGTTTTCCACGAAGCCGCCGCGGCGGCGGTTGGTTTTGATGAAGAGGATGTGCTGGGGTTTGTCGTCGGGTGAATTTTCGAAGCGGCAGTCGTGGATGTAGACATTGCGGATGCCGCCGGAGAGTTCGCTGCCGATGGCGACAAGTTGGTGGCCGCGTTTCATGACGCAGCGGCGCATGACAATGTTTTCGGAGGACGTGGCGAGGCGCCAGCCGTCGCGGTTGCTGCCGGACTTGATGGCGATGGCGTCGTCGCCTTGGTCGAACACGCAGTCCTCGACGAGGAGGTTGCGCGTCATTTCAGGGTCGATGCCGTCGTTGTTGTGGCCGTGAGCGGAGACATCAATGCGGCGGACGATGGCGCCGTCGCAGAGGAGAAGATGGACGACCCAGAACGGGCTGTTGCGGATTTTGATGTCTTCTATGAGGACGCGGCGGCAGCGGTTGAATTGGATGAACTGAGGACGGAGATTGTTTTCGCCGACAGCCATCTGGCGTTCGGCGACGGGGACGTCTTTCGACATCATCTCATAGAGCTGCTTGAGCGCGGCCATGTGCGCGGGCGGGCGTTTGAACCATTCGCGCCAAGTATCGAGACGGGCGAGGAGCGTGCCCTTGCCAGTGATGGCGATGTTGTCGCAGTCGAAGGCGTAGATCAGCGGCGAGTAGTTGAAGCACTCCATGCCTTCCCAGCTAGATTGTACGGCGGGGAGATAGTCTTTTGGATCGGCGCTGAATTCGAGGACGGCGCCGTCGGCGAGGTGGAGGTTGACGTTGCTGCGGAGATGGATCGCGCCGGTGAGCCAGCGGCCGGGCGGGACGATGACACGGCCGCCGCCGGCCTCGGCGCAGGCTTGGATGGCGCGGCGGAAGGCGTTGGTGGTGGCGGTGAGGGCGGACAGCTCGGAGGTTGAGTCGGATTGGCCGGACTCGGGGTTAGCGGGGATTTGTTTTGCGCCGAAATCGGTGATGGGGAAATCGCGGGCGGGGAAGGTGGCCACGGGTATGGGTGGCATGGGGAAGGGCGCTTGAACGGAGAGCGTTTCGCTGCCGCCGAATGAGCGGGCGACGGTGAGAACGCAAAGCGCGAAAAAGTGAAAACCTGGATAAAAGCGCATGAGGATTTCGTGCGTGTTTTCGATAGGGCGAGCGAGACGGCGATTTGTGGACATTGGTTTACCGTTTGAATTCGCGAGGCCCTGAAGATGCGTTTTTAGCCGGTGCTTCGCTAGGTCATTCGTTGATTCGATCCGTCTGTTTGCATGGAGCGCGGAATCCTATTCTCTGCTGCCCGTGCCTCTCGCGATCACTGCATGAAGAAGACTTTTTTTATCACGCTCGCCTGTCTTGTAGCGTTTGTTTTTGCAGTGACGATTTGGACGCAGCGCCGGTCGATCGAGAAAAACTATTACGGCTGGAGGGTCAGCCGGCTCCGGGCGGAAGTGCTTGCTCAGGAGAAGCAGCAGATCCGAAACGTCCCGGCTCATCAGATCTACACGGAGCTTGAGTGGGTTTACGGAAAGACGCGCGACTATCCCCGAGTTCGGGAGCGAATCCGTGCGCTAAAAGCCGCGCTCGCCGACCCTCGTAATAACGACCAGCTAGATGAGGAGTCACCCGAAGATGGAAGTTGGGGAAAGTGGCACACGGAGTGGATGTTCAAGTTGATCGTCAGCTACGATCATATGGCCGGACCGGCGCGATTCATTGCCCCTAGCAAATACCCGCCGCGGTTTCTCGATCGTATCAATTCCCCGGAGAAACTCACTGCGCATCTTAACCGTCTGCTTACCTCAGAATATGGCGGACGGGACAACCGTTGGGAGCTGAATGAAACGATCGGTCATCTGCTCCGGCTCGTCCTGCGCGAGCCCCCGGCTGGCTACTCCTATCATCCCGAACTCAAGGAGACATTGCTGGACTGGATCATGAATACTGCCCGCGATCCGGAGACGGGTTACTGGGGTGAGCATTACGTACGAAAGGGTCGGGTTACCAAAACCAAGGACATCAGCATCACGTTTCACATTGTCAGCTATCTCAACGGTGAGGTGCCCGACTGGCCGAAAATCATCGATACCACGCTCGCGATCAAAGGCGTGAGGTATGGCTGGGAAACGTCGAATCACGATCACACGGATGCGGTGGAGCTCTTTCGTCTCGGTTGGAAGCACGCGAGCCCGGCGCAACAGGCGGCGATGCGCACAGAAATCCAGACCATGCTCGATTGGTGCCTGCGCGAGTCGTTGCGACCGGATGGATCGTTTACGGTCGATCAGTCGTCGATCGAAGCCAGTCAGTATTTCGGCGTCTCGTTTCTTGCCCGCATTGGCTATTTCGATCCGGCCCGACGTTTTTGGACGGATCAGGAGTTTCCCAACGCGGATCGAGACCGGGAGCGCATCATCGACTTTATCCGATCACACTATGTCTCCGCGGGTGTCGGAGGGAGTATGTATCGCGTTTCGCTGACGCAGCTCGGCGCTCACGATCTGCGGCGGGAGCTGGAAGCTGCGGCAAAAGCGGATTTTTGATCTGGAGGCTGAGGCTGATTGAGCGTGGCCCGGCTGTCAGAGCTTCAGCATTTTCCGGCGGTAGTGTTCGTCGGGGCGGCCGGCGATGCGGGCTACTTGGGCGGGGGTGAGGAATTGCGGGGATTTTCCGCCGCTGGCGGCGGTAGCGCCTAAGAAGATACGGGCGGCTTTGTCGGCCATGAGGGTGGCGGCGAGGACTCCGTTGGGGCTGGCGCCGAGGGCGATGAGGCCGTGGTTTTCGAGGAGGATGATGCGCGGGGGCTGGCCGGTGCGTTTGACGAAGGCGAGGGTTTCGCGGCGGATGGTTTGCGCGAGTTTCAGGCCGGGGTCGGTGTAGGGGACGAAGACGGAGGCTTCGCCGCAGCAGACGATTTCGTCGGGGAAGAGGCGGCGGGTGGCGAAGGTTTTTCCCCACTTCGAGCAGAGGAGGCTGTTGACGGAATTGGGGTGGGTGTGGCCGACGAAATTCACGCCGGGGAGCGTGAGGAGGAAGGCGTGGAAGATGGCTTCGACGGAGGGTTTTTTGGCGGAGGCGTCTTCGCGGGAGGCGAGGAGGGCTTCGTCGATCGCGGCATCGGGCAGGGATTTTTTGTCGAGGAGCGGGAGGAGTTTGTCGAAGCGGCAGGCGGTGACGTTTTCGGGTGCGAGGGTGGCGAGGTTGGAGCCGCTGGCTTTGACGATGAAGGTGGACTCGCTGACGCGGGTGGAGGTGTTGCCTTCGCCGAGGATGGCGAGCGCGCGGTCTTCGCGGCCGAGGTCGTGGGAGAGGGACAACAACGACGGAAGCGCGGATGGATTAGGAGCGGGAGCGACGGGTTTGTTGGGCGAAGGCATGGGGCGATTGACGGTTAGGTTAAGCGCGAAGACGCAACGACGCTAAGTTTTCGGAATAGTTTTTAACCACAGAGACACAGAGGGCACAGAGATCTGAAGGGTTGGGCTCCGTGTGCTCTGTGCCTCTGTGGTTTCATGGATTGGAAGTCAGCTTTGCGGCTTCGCGTTCTTAGAAGGCGGTGCCGTTGGCTTTGGTACCGCAGAGGGAGACTTCGAGGCCGAGTTCGGCGGCGAGGGCGGCTTTGGCGTAGAGGGCGAGGTCGGCTTCCTTCGCGCTGTTGGCGTAGGCGACTTGGATGTGGTTGGCCTGGTGGCGGGCCATCATTTGGTCACGGCTAACTCCGTAGGTGACGGCGTGCATGATCGGCCATTGGACCGTGGTTTCTTTCCAGCGGCGCTCGGTTTCCTCCTTCGGGAGCTCGATGACTTTGGCGCGGCCGAGGTCCATCTTGAGTTTGCCGTTGGCGACCCAGACGCGGCTCCAGACGATTTCGCCGGGCCTGGCGACGCCGCGGAGGGTGCCGCCGCCGAGGCGGAAATACATGCCGGGCTGGCGCATCGAGTCAGAACCGGCCCAGCCGCCGATGTGGTGGGCGGCGGGAGCGGAGCCGGAGATGAGGAAGACCCAGACGTATTCATCGGTCGTGCCGGAGGCGTCGGGGGAACCCCAGCGGAGATCGTGGAGCGTGTTTTCGACGGGCTGGCCGAGGGCGGTGTGCACCCGGTTGGTGAATACGCCGTCGAGGCCGGCGCATTCGTCGACCTCGTTGAAGTGGGTGATGGCCTGGCCGGGGCGGATGACTTTGCCGGCGGCGTTTTTGACGGGAGGGCGGTCGCTGTTGTTGAGCGTGCCTTCGACGAGGTCGGAGGCGGGGAGGAGATCTTTGAGGCCCTGCTGGTATTGGATGCCGATGGACTCGCAGCCGAATTCGTCGGCGATGCGGACGGCGGCGATGTAGGTTTTGCACTGAAGGAGAACTTGGCGCTCGGTGAGTTCAGTCTCTTCGTTGGTGCCGAAGTGGAAGGTGAAGCCCTTCTTTTTGTACCAGTTGAAGACCTCCTGGGCCTCGGCGTCGGTGACCTGGGTGGCGGCGTAGTAGAGGGCGGATTGGGAGAGGCGCTCTTTGTAGACGCCGGTCTGGAAGAGGAGTTCGTCGGGGATGATGGCGTTGTACATGCCCATGCAGCCCTCGTCGAAGACGCCCATGATGGATTTGTTTTTGCGGAGGTCGGCGGCGATTTTTTTGGCGACGGCTTTGGCCTTCGGCGGGACGGTGGTCTTGGCGAGGGGGCGGACGTGGGCGGTCTTGTGTTTGACGACGCCGGTTTTCAGCCAGGCGGAGAGGCCGTCGAGGAAGAAGGCGTCGTCGAAGTTTTCGCTCCAGAGGGTGGAGTATTTGACGCCGGCTTTGGTGAGGCCGCCGTTGAGGTTCAGCATACCGACGAGGCCGGGCCAGGTGCCGGACCAGTTGGCGACGGTGAGGATCGGGCCGCGGTGCGAGATGAGGCCGGCGAGGACGTGGTGGGAATATTGCCAGACGGCTTCGGCGACGATGATCGGAGTCTCGGGATCAAGATTGGCGAAGATCTCCATGCCTTCCTTTTGAGAGGAGATGAAGCCGTGTTTGACGGCGGGTTTGTAGGGGTGGGCGCGGGTGAGTTTGTAGCCGAAGGAGGCGATGACCTTGGTCAGCGTTTTTTCCATCGCGGCCTGGGCGGGCCAGCAGGTTTCGTTGGCGGACTGGCGGAGGTCGCCGCTGGCAACGAGGAGGATGGTTTTGGCTTTGGAGGATTTTTTCATGGGAAAGGGGGGGAGTTGAGGGATTAGAGCTGAGAGTTGAGAGAACAGACGGGGAGGGACGGAATTTTGGACAGGATTAAGAGGATTAACAGGATTGGGGATGAAGCGGGCTGGAAATTCTTGGTGGGGGTTTGGAGATCGGAGGAATGTGAATCTAGCAGGAGAGGAGGCGGGTGAGAATGGAGAATAACGGCAGCGGAATGGATATTGTTGGCTGTGTTGGAGCTTGGCGGTGAAAGGGGATTGAGGTGAGGTGGGGTAGCGTGAAAGAAAAAATCCAAAGTGGGAAAAGTTCGGTGAAGAAGCCGGCCAGCGGCCGACGCTCCCAACAGGTGGTGGGGCCGGGGTTGTTGTCGGGGCAGGTGTCGGGGTCGCGGTATTTTTTCCTGAATTTATCGGGAGGCAAACAGGGCGGCGGGCTGGCGTTTGGGGGGCGGGAGCAGTGCAACCCGGATTACCGGATCGACCGGGCGTCGTTTGCGTATGCGCTCGTTGAGTTTGTCGCGGAGGGGGCGGGGTGGGTGCGGATTGGCGGTGGAAAGAAAACGGAGATCGGGCCGGGGAGTGTGGTGGTGTGCCGGGGGACGACGGCGTTGGAGATGGCGGCGGCAGCGGAGCGGCCGATGGTGAAGTATTTTTTGTGTCTGGCGGGAGAGGCGGAGGTGAAGCGACTGGCGAAGGCGGGGCTGGGGGCGGACCGGGTGACGGCGCTGAGCGCGCATGGTGAAGTACGGAGTGTGCTCGATGATCTGGTGCGCGAAGGGCAGCGGCCGGGGAGACGGGCGGCGGAGATTTGCGGGGTGTTGTTTGAGTTGTTGTTGCTGAAGCTGAGCGAGGTGGCGCCGCGGGCGGGGGATGCGGCGGAAGGGGAGACGGCGCGGGAGAATTTTTTGCGGTGTAAGGCGCTCTTCGACGAGCAGGCGGAGCGGTTGATGACGCTGGAGCAGGCGGCAGTGGAGGCGCAGCTGGATGTGTCTAGTGTTTGCCGGTTATTCAGGCGGTTTCAGGGGATCAGTCCGTATCAGTATCTGTTGCGGCGGAAGATGAATCTGGCGGCGGAGTTTTTGGTGGATGGGCGGGGGCTCGTCAAAGAGGCGGCGCAGCGGGTGGGGTTTGCGGACCCGTATCATTTTTCCCGATGCTTCAAGGCGGTGCATGGGGTGGCGCCGAGCGGGTTGCAGCGGCGGGGATGATTTAAGGCATGGGTCACAGAGGGCACGGAGCTGTGACACAGGGGCGGCGGGAGGGCAGAAGCGACGTTGAAGAGGGTTGGGAGGCGGCGTGGGAGTTGTGCCGGGTTAGGCGGCGAAAGCGCGGTTGGGGGCACCGCGCCTCCATCGGAAGAGGTGGAATGGAGCTTTTGGGTGGAGGTGGGGTCTGATCAGGTGCTTTAATTTTTCCCCATGAAAAACAAACTGCTGGTTGGGTTGTTGGTGTTTATCTCCGCCGTTGCCGGCGTTTTTGCTCAGGGTCGCTCGGTTCAGCCGATCGAACAAACGGTGAACGTGGAGTCGGAGAACCGGTTGCTGGCGCGCTCGTATGTGCAGGCGTTTGGGGTGCTGGTACGGCCTCCGTTTACGCTGACGATGCAGAAGGAGAATGTCGGTTATGTGCTGGAGGATGTGCGCGGGGTAAAGGAGGCGGGCGGGTTGTTGATCGTGGAGGTGGGGCGGGGGTTTAACTACATCGTGAATCCGAAGGATATTGTGGCGATTTCGGATGGGCCGGCGGTGAAGGCGGATCGGTGAGGCCACGCCGCGCGTGCGGCGTGGAAATCGCAAACGCCAAAGGGGCAAAGACCAAAAGCGGAAGCCGAGATCCAAGGAAAGAGCCAAGGGGGCGGTGTATCGTGCGGATGCCACGCTTCAGGAGCGCGGCTACGACGGAAGGCGGCGAGCGGCCGGTGCGGGGTGAGGGCACCCCGCTTACAGGGAGGGGGCGCGGCGGAAGTTGGGTGAAACTTTTGAGACGTGAAGGCGTCACTCGATTGTGCCGCCCGCGCACTGGACAAAGGGCGCGGCGGGGCGTTTACCTTCTTATCTACCATGACCCCTCTTCTTAGCGCTTCTCTTCGTCGCGGTGTGCGTCAGTCGCGTGCTGCATTTACCCTGCTCGAAATTCTCGTCGTGCTGGCGATCCTCGGTCTGCTGGCGACACTGGCGATCACAAATCTCGATACCGTGATGGGAACGGCGAATGACAAGACGGCCGATCTTTTCGTGAAGAATACGCTGAAGGTGCCGCTGAAAACGTACAGCATGACGATGGGTTCTTATCCATCGACGGCCGAGGGGTTGCAGGCGTTGATCACGGCTCCGGCTAACAAGTCGGGGCAGTGGAAGGGACCGTATCTCGAAGTGGACAGCGCCGCTTTACTCGATCCGTGGAAGGAGCCGTATCAGTACCGCTATCCCGGCGTGAAAAACAAAAACAGCTACGACCTTTGGTCGAAGGGGCAGGACAAGGTGGATGGCACGGCGGACGACATCGGCAACTGGGCCAGTGCAGCGGAGACCGCGAAGTAAGGCGGTTTCCGGGGGCACGACTCCCCGTCTCATGAACGCAGCGATCACCGTTTTTCGCCGGAGCCGGGCGGGTTTCACGTTGTTGGAAATCCTGCTGGTGCTGGCGTTGCTGGGCTTGCTGGCGGGGGTATTCATCTCGGCGGCGGGAGGGCTCACGGGCGGCAAGGCGGCGGTGGCGGAGGATGTTTTCTGGCAGGCGGTGACAGAGGGGCGTAAGCAGGCGCTGCTCGCGGGGCGCGAAGTGCGGATGCTTTTTGTCGCGGCGACAAAGGATGAGCCGGCGGCGCTAGTGCTGAACCGGGACGGCGTGGAGCAGCGGATGCCGTTTGAGGCGAAGGACGATGTGAAGCTGGATTTTCTCTCCACGCAGAAGACGCGCTCGACGATTCTGGTGGCGGGAGAATTGGTGGAGACGCAGACGCTGCCGTATGTGACTTTTTATGGTGACGGGACGTGTTCGCCGTTTCGCGTGCAGCTGCGTAATGGGGGCATCAATCCGCGCACGCATGCGATCGATCCGTGGACGTGCGCGCAGGTGCTGCCTTCGGCGGAGGATCGGCGATGACGCAGGGACGGGACTTTTTTTCCGTGAAGCGGCGGCGCGGTTTCTCGTTGATCGAGGTACTGGTGGCGCTGGCGATTTTCGTGATGATGGCGATCGCGCTGGGGGCGACGTATATCAACATCTTGAACGCGTACGAAATCGCGGGGCGGGCGGTGACGCGTGACGAGGATGTGCGTTTCGCGCGGGCGGCGTTGCTGGCGGAGGCGGATCTGACGGTGGTGGAGCGGGGCGCGGAGTTCGATGGTGGCAACGGGCGGCGCGTGAGCTGGAAAGCGGCGGTGGAGCCGACGACGACAGCGGATCTTTTCAAGGTGACGTTTCAGTGCGAGCTGACCGGGCCGGATCTGCCGAAGCCGGAGATGCGCGAGGAGACGTTCCGGGTATTGCGGCCGACGTGGTCGCAGCCGGCGGATCGCGACAAGCTGCGTGCGGATGCGAAAATGCGCATCGAGAAAATCCAGCAAGGACTGGCGAACAAGCGGTGATGAAGGCGGGCGAAGATAATTTTACGGTGAATGCAAGACCGCTCGCTGCGCGCTCGCGGCTACGGGGCGGGCGCTCGTCGCTACGCGGGAGTTTGCGGCGGGGGTTCACGTTGCTGGAGGTGCTGGTGGCGATCGGGATCGTGGCACTGGTGCTGGTTTCGATGAACACGTTTGTGTTTTCGATGGGCGAGTTGTGGGGGAAGAACACGGACCTGCGGTTGTTTGAACTGCATGTGCGCAATGTGACGCGTTTCCTGGAGCGCGAGCTGGGCTCGGCGGCGCTGCCGCCTTTCGCGAGCGTGACGGAGCAGGGGATTTCGGTGCAGGAAATCCGCGCGCAGACGGGGATGACGGATAATTATCTCACCTTCGAGCTGCCTGAAGGCAGTCGGATCCTGAACTGGCCGGAGCGGGCGCTGCCGGATGTGATGTGCGCGCTTGCCGTGCGCGATCGCGAAGGGCTGGTGCTGCTGTGGCATTCGCGGTTGGAGAAGAAATTCGCCGACGATCCGCCGCGCGAGACGGTGATCACGCCGTTGGTGACGGAGATGAGTTACGATTACTACGATACGGATTTCAAAAACTGGAAAAACGAGCGGGCGCTGCGCAAAAACCCGGCGGGCGAAGTCGTGGTGCCGCAGCGACTCCGGCTGAAGTTTATCTACGGCGGTCGCACGATAGAATCGTTGATCGGGTTGCCCGCGGTCGGGCAGGGGATGCCGATGTTGTGATGAAGAACGCGAACGCCATTTTTAAGGAGAAGACCGGCGGGGCGGTCGGTCGGCAATCGACGTCATGCGCGGTGAGGGCAGCGCGCCTCCATCGGACAAAAGGCTCGGTGCTGATCATCGTGCTGGTGACGATGTTGTTCGCGGTGGCGGCGCTGACGTTGTTTTTGGAGAAGGCCAGCACGGATCTGATCGCGGAGACGCGGGTGATGACGGATGCGCGGTTGCGGACTGAGGCGTACTCGGCGCTGGAGACGACGGTGGGCGTGCTGGAGGATTTTCGGTCGGTGCTGGGGAATTTGCGGAGTCCATCGGAGGGTTGGGGCGAGCCGTTGGAGTTTGCGGGGTACGAGCCGGGGGAGGGGCGGGAAGTGGCGGTGAGTTTTGACGATGAGAGCGGGAAGCTCTCGCTGCCGCGGGTGGATGCGCCGACGTTGACGCTGATTTTCAAGTCGTGGGACATGCCGGTGCCGGACGCGGAGAAGCTGACGGATGCGTTGCTGGGCTGGATGAAGAAAGACCACACGGCAGCGTCGATCGCGGCACCGCGGGCTGAGGATTACGACAAGGGGGATCTGCCGTACCAGCCGCCAGGGCGGTCGTTGCGGTCGTTCTCGGAGCTGGCGGCCATCGAGTATGCTCGGGAGGTTTTCTACGATGAGAAGGGGCTGCCGAATGATCTGTGGCGGCGGTTCACGACGACGTTTTCGCTCTATAATTTCAATCGTCCGAATATCAACGGGGCGTCGCCGGAGCTGATTGCCTCGCTCGGGGCGGATGACCCGCAGCAGCAGCAACGGCTCAATGAGTATCGCACGGGTTCGGGGATGTATCAGGCGAATGGATCGGGTGTGTTCAAGTCGTCGAACGACATCGCGGGCGTGCTCGGGGCGAAGTCGGAAGCGGCGGGGCGGGTGGGGACGGAGATCCACGCATTGCGGGTGATCGTGACGGTGCGCGAAGGGTTGAACACGTACCGGCTGGCGGTGTTGCTGGCGCCATCGGGCGGGGCGAAGGCGCCGGAGGCGGGAGCGTTGAACAAGGCGACGGCAGAGGGAAATAATGGCGCGCAAGGAGGTAACTCCTCGCCGGCGGCTGCGTCTGGCCGGAGTACCCCCGCGACGGCTGCGAGCACGGCGCAGGTGAAAAGCCTGAACTACCCATTTACACTCTTGGAAATCCGTGAAAACGGTGCGATTCCCACTGCCGACGTTACGACCTCTTCCCCCTTGTGAGCACGATCACGACCGAACCCGCCCAGCCTCGTTTTTCCCTGACCGCGCCGCCGCCGAAAGTCGTGCTGCTGCCGGATGCGCAATTTTTCACGCGGGTGGTGCCAGTGGCCGAGGCGGTCACGGCGACGGATGTGGCCGCGCAGGTGGAGCTGGCGCTGGAGGCGCTCGCGCCGTTTCCGCTGGCTCAGATGTATCATGGGCATTTCTGGAAGCCGGGCGCGAAGCATGCGCTGGTGTTCGCGGCGTATCGGAAGCGTTTCACGGGCGAGCAAATGGAGGATTGGGCGGACGCGGAAGTGGTGATGCCGGTGTTTGCGACGGTGTTGCCGGCGAAGGTGGGGCGGGCGACGACAATTTTATTGAGCAGTGAAAACAATCTGACGGCGGTGCATTGGGCAGACGCGGAGGATGTGCCGTCAGCGGTGGTGAGCAGGCCGGTTGATCCGGAAGCGGACGAGGTGGCGCGCGCGCGGATTCGCGACGACGTGCTGCGAGCGGTGGGCGAGAGCGTGACGGTGAAAGAGCTGGATGCGTTGCCCGCGCTCGATCCGGAGTCGGACAAGGACGAACTGGTTTTTAATGCGACAGGGGTGGAGACGTCGTTCACGCGCGAGGCGCTCGATGCGCTGGATGTGCGCGACAAGGATGACCTGACGGTGCGGCGCCGGGCGAGGGCGCGGGATCTGTTGCTGTGGCGGATTTTTCTCGGGAGTGCGGCGGCGATCGTGTTCGCGCTGATCCTGGAGGTGGGCGTGGTTGGCGGGAAATTCTGGCAGAGAGGCCGTGTGGCTATCGTGAATGCGCGCGCGGGTGCGGTTGCAGAAATCGAGAAACAGAATGGGCTGGCGACGAGCATCGAGGAGCTTTCAACGAAGCGGTTGCTGCCGTTTGAGATGATCGACCTGGTGAAATCGAAACGGCCGGATTCGGTGGTGTTCACGAGCATCCGGGCCTCGTCCGATTCGATCTACACACTCGATGTGAAGGGACAGGCAAACGTGCCCAACGACATCGTAACGTTTCAAACGGTGCTCAACGGGCTGGAGCAGTGCGAGAGCGCGATCGTCCAGGAGAACGACACGCGCGGGGGTGTTTCTACTTTTAGAATCAAGGTGACGTTCAAACCAGGCGTCGTGCAGGCGGAGGTCGAATCATGAAGGCATTTTTTCTAAGTCGTGCGTTGCGTGAGAAGGTATTGCTGGTGGCGCTGATCGTGGGTGCCGCGGCGATGTGGCTCTCGGGCGCAGGGAAGCGCGCGGGCAAATTCTGGCGCGAGGTGAGCGCGACCTCGCTGGATTTGAAGGAGCAGGAAGTGGTGCTCGGGCAGAAGGATTTGATCGAGGAGCGCGCGCACGCGGCGATCGCGCGGCTCGATCCGTCGCGGACTTACGATCCGGTGCGGTTGCAGTCGGAGATCAACACGATCGCCAATGCGGCGGGGGTCGCGAGCAAGGCGACCATCAGCGGCTCGCCGAGCGACAAGGCCGGGCAATTTTCGGTCCACACGGTGCAGGTGGTGATCCGTAACGCGGACTACGACGCGCTCACGAAGTTTTATACGGAGCTGCAGAAGCGATCGCCTTACATGGGGATCGTTTCATTCGATCTGTTTTCCACGTCGGCGGCGAACGGGCATGTGCTGTCGCAGACGATGAAGATTTCCTCGATGCAGTTTTGAGCGAGGGAGGGTGGCGGGTGATGGTCCGGTCAGACTGAAAGCGATAGAAGCGTACTGATAAGTCTTATAGATCCTATGGGACTTATCGGAGATGGCTGTATCGCTGAGGACGGAGAATGGCGGACAGTCTTTGAGCAGCTCGTTTACTTGAAGGAGGCGCTGAGCTGGAAGACGGCGCTGACGATGGAGAAGGCGAGGAAGCCGACGAAGACGAAGACGCTGAGGAGCACGCCGCTGGAGATCACTTTGGTGAACATGGCGAGCTGGCGGGAGACGATCTTCTGGTAGTTGGCGGAAATTTTTTTGAGGCTGGGCACGATGTTGCCGGTGTTTTCGCCGATCGCGAGCTGGTCGAGGACGAGTGGGGGAAAGCAAGCGGTGCGTTCGAGGGCGCGCGAGAGGCCTTCACCTTCGATGACTCGGTCCACGGCTTCGTCGAAGGCGCGGCGGTGGATGACGTTCTCGATCTGGCGGGCGGTCATCTTGAGTGCCTCGACGGTGGTGATGCCATTTTCGAGGAGGACGGAGAGTGTCTGGCTGATGGCGAGGACGGTCTGGCTGACGAAGAATTTGCCGGCGAGCGGGAGCTTGAGGAGCCAGGCGTCGGTGGTTTCGCGGCCGGCGGGAGTCGCGCGCCAGCGCCAGAAAGTGATGACGCCGAAGACTGCGGCACCGAGGACGAAGATGCCGTACTTGAGGGCGAAGTTGGCCGAGCCGATGAGGAGCTGGGTTGAGAAGGGGAGTTTGCCGCCGAGGGAGGTGAAGAGGCCCTGGAGTTTTGGCAGGAGGAAGAAGAGGAAGAAGAGGACGACACCGCCGGCGACGAAGAGGAGCGTGACCGGGTAGAGCATCGCGTTAACGAGCTCGCGACGACGTTCCTGCTGTTCGCTCAAGTGCGTGATGAGGCGTGAAAGGACATCGTGGAGACTGCCAGTGGCTTCGCCGGCCTGGATGAGATTGATGGTGGCACTGTCGAACACCTCGGGGAAATCGCCGAGGGCGCGGGAGAGGGTGGCACCTTCGCCGAGGCGTTCCCAGAGGCCGGCGCAGAGGGCTTTGAGCTTGGGCTCCTGAAGGCGTTGCGAGAGCAGGCGGAGACCTTCGCCGGCGGAGAGGCCGCTGGAGATGAGATCTTCGAGGGCCTGGAGAAACGGGAGACGCTCGGCGCGGGTGAGTTTTTGCGCGGACTTGGAGCGGGCCGCGGGCTGGTCGGCGCGGGAAGAGGCTGAGGATTTTTTCGCGGCGGGGCGGCTGGTGGAGGATTCGTCGACGCGGATGGGTTGGAGGCCGCGGGCGGAGAGGAGGCGGAGGGCGTCTTTGCGGCTGGAGGCTTCGAGCGTGTCGGCTACGGACTGGCCGGAGCGGTTGCGGGCGGTGTAGGAAAAACGCGGCATCGTTAGGTGATCCGAAGGGGAATGACCAATGACCAGTGACCAATGACCAGTGACGGAAAGGCGGAGTGGGGCGGCGAAGGCCGGGGTGCTTCGGACGTGGCGTGAACAACGCGCACGGAGTGCGCGTTCCACCGGCGGAGAGCATTCATTGTGTCACTGGTCATTGGTCATTCCCGCAGCGGAGCTGTGGCTATTTTTCTGTCACCGTGATGACGCGGAGGACTTCATCGAGGGTGGTGTGGCCGGCCTGGACTTTTTCCCAGCCGGAAACCTGGAGCGGACGCATCCCGTGTTTGCGGGCGGACTGGGTGAGCGTGCGGGTGCTTTCGCGTTTGATGACGAGGTCGTGGAGTTCGTCGTTGGGCTTGAGGATTTCGAAGATGCCGATGCGGCCGCGGTATCCAGTTCCCCGGCACCGGTCGCAGCCGACGGGTTGCTTGAGGGCGTTGATGAGATCGGCTTCGGCGGGGTCGATGCCGAGGACGGCGAGGGTGTCTCGGAGTTTGAGTTTGTTGACGGGCTCGGGGGCGGCGCAGTCGGGACAGAGGCGGCGGACGAGGCGCTGGGCGATGACGAGCTCGATGGCGGAGGTGACGAGGAAGGGCTCGATGCCCATGTCGATCAGACGCGTGAGCGCGCCGGGTGCATCGTTGGTGTGAAGCGTCGAAAAAACCAAGTGACCGGTGAGGGAGGCGCGGATGGCGATCTCGGCGGTGTCTTTGTCGCGGATTTCGCCGACCATGATGACGTCGGGGTCTTGACGGAGGACGTGGCGGAGGGCGCTGGCGAAGGTGAGGCCGATTTCGGAGCGGACCTGCATCTGGTTCACGCCGGGGACTTCGTACTCGATGGGATCTTCGATCGTGATGATGCGGAGATCGGGGGAGTTGATCTTGCGGAGGAAGGCGTTGAGCGAGGTCGATTTGCCGGAGCCGGTGGGGCCGGTGACGAGGATGATGCCGTGCGGGTACTCGAGGATGTGGTTGATCTGCTCCTGCTCGTGCTTGCTCATGCCGAGGCGGTCCATCGTGTAGGCTTCCTTCTTCTGGTTGAGAAGACGGAGGGAGATGGATTCGGCGTAGATGGTGGGGACGGTGGAGACGCGGATGTCGAGGACGGTGGCACCGGCGCGGAAATTGATGCGGCCGTCCTGCGGGAGGCGTTTTTCTGAGATGTTCATCTTCGCCATGATTTTGAGGCGGGAGATGATGGCGTCCTGGAAACGTAGCAAATTATCCGGTACGGGGACGGCGACGAGGAGGCCGTCGACGCGGTAGCGGATCTGGAGGCGGCCTTCTTGCGGTTCGAAATGGATGTCGGTGGCTTCGTCGGCGACGGCCTGGCTGATGACGTCGGTGACGAAGCGGACGACGGCGGCTTCTTCGTCAACGTCGTCGGCCTGCTGGGCGGCTTCGGGGGCGACGTAGCCGTCGTCGGAGTCTTCGAGAGAGCCGGAGCCGACGCCGAAGTGCTGGAGGATGAGCTGGTGGATTTTCTCGGCGACGCCGAGGTGCCAGACGACGGGGCGCGGGGTGAAGGTGCGGATCCAGTCCACCATGATCGCGTCGGGCGGCCAGGCGGTGGCGAGGTGGAGAGGATCTGAAGCGGAAGGTTGAGAGTTGAGGGTTGAGGGTTGAGGGCCGGAAGCGTCGGAGGCGGGTTTGCCGTGGACGATGGGAACGAGCTGGTAGTCGTGGACGAGGCGGGCGGGGAGGAGGCTGAGTGAGGGGCCGTCGGCTTCGAGGTTGTGGGCGGTGTCGAGGCCGGCGGCGGCGGCCACGGCGTTGAGTGTATCCGGTTCGGAGAGACTCAGGGCGGCGGCGAGGAGTTTGACGCGCTGGCCGCGGGAGGCTTCGAGGATGGGCTGGCGTTGCTCGTCGGAGAGGCGCGAGGCGAGCGAGGCCGGGAGGGTGGAATCGGGCGAGGTGCCGAGCATGGCGGGTGGGGCGAGGCGCGGCGGTTTACTTCTTGCGGTTCAGGACGGGGCCGTCGGACTTTTTGTCTTCGTTCAGCGTGCCAGCGGGCTGGAGGACTTTTTTCACGGCTTCTTTGTTGGGCATGTTTTCGACCTGTTGCATCGCTTGCGCGTTGTCGGCGTCCGTATTGGTCAGGACGGTAGGGCGGATGAAGAAGACGAGTTCGGTGCGATCCTCACGGCGCGAGCGGCTCCCGAGAAGATCACCGATGAACGGAATCGGGCCGAGACGGCTTGTCGTGCGGCTGTTGGTGCGCTTTTGAATGCCGCCCATGACAAGTATTTCGCCGCTTCTGGCGGTGAAAAAAGACGAGGTTTTCCGTTTATTGATGATGTATTGCTTGTCCTGGCCGACCAATACCTCGCCACCGACGTCGCTGATCTCTTGTTTGATTTCCATTTGGACGGAGCCGTCGTAGCCGATCAGGGGTTTCACCGTGACGGTGGTTCCGATTTCCTGCTGGGTGACGCTGGATTGGGAGGAGAGCCCATTAGAATTTGATCCTGTCGCAGAGGAAGTGATGCTGCTGATAATCGGGCGGGTTTCGCCGAAGAAAATTTCGCCTTCCTTGTTGTGCATGGTGGTGATGCTCGGGACGGAGAAAATGACGCTGTTATTTTTTCGCGGCGTGGTGCTGAGCGAAATGACGGCGGACAGGTCGAACTTGCCGGTGGCACTGGCAAAGCCGGTGGGAGACGTGGAATCGTTGGCGGCAGGTAATCCACCGATGCTCGTTCCTGGACCCGAGGCGATGGCTCCGATGAGTTTGCCGTTTTGAACAGCGAGGCCGAGTGCGCTGATGCCGGAGCTGGCGGCGTCGCTCAGCGTGACTTCGGCGATGACGACTTCGATGCGGACTTGGGGTAGGACGATGTCGATTTTCTCGATCAGCTGTTTGATGAGGCGCATGTCGTCCACGGTGCCGGAGGCGACGATGGCGTTGGAGCGGACGTCGGGCTGGAGGTTGACGAGGGAGCTGAACTCATTGCTGGCGCCGCCGACATCGATCATCGGGCCGGCGGGAGCGGTGACGTTGGGCGCGGGTGGCGTGTCGGGCGTGGTGGGAGCGGCAGGATTGCGGCCGCGGTTGTTGTTTTGAGCGTTGCCGTTGGCCTGGGTGGCGCGGGTCTGGCCGGTGATCAGCGTATTGAGGAGTGTGGATACCTCGGTGGCGTCGGCGTGTTTGAGGGGGATGACCTCGTTGCGGGTGTTGGGGTCGGATTTGACGTCGAGCTTGGCGATGAGTTCGTCGAAGAGGGGGAACTGGCGCGGGTCGCTGAAGAGGATGATCTGGTTGGTGCGGTCGTCGGCGTTGTAGGAGGTGTTCGAGCCGATCTGGGCCTGCATCGGCTGGAGGAAGGTGCGGAGCTTGGTGACGATGTCGGAAGCTTTGGCGCCGTTGGTGAGGGTGTAGAATTTGGCCTGCGTGCCGGAGGCGGTGGGGCCGTCGGTCTTGGCGATGATCTGCTCGATGCGTTGGAGCGTGGAGATCGAGTCGGTGATGAGGACGGCGTTGGACTTTTCGAAGATGACGGGCGGGGAGCCGGAGCCGGGGTTGAGGAGGTTGCTGATCTGGGGGACGAATTCGCCCGCGCGGAGGAATTGGAGGGAGAAGAGCTTGGCGGCGATCTGGCCGCTAGGAGGGAGCGTGAGGGCGGATTCTTCGAGGAGGGCAGGGGCCTCGATGCGGGCGTTGCCGAGGGGGACGATTTTGAGGAATTTCGGACCGAGGGGAACCAGGGCGAGCTGGTTCATGGTGAGGACGGTCTCAATGGCTTGGAGGAATTCGCCGCGGGTGGGGGCGGAGTTGAAGACGATCGGGAGGTCGGGGTTGGGGAGGCCTTGGGCGAGGAGAATGGTGCGGCCGGTGAGTTGCTCGAGGATGCTGGGCAGGAGTTTCAGCGGGAGCTGGGGCGCGTTGACGGGGCCGTCCCAGAGATCGTTGGGATTTCCCAGGACAACGAGGCGGGGCGTGGTGGAGCTGGGAGCCGGGGCGCTCGCAACGGGTGCGTTCGCAGGCGGTGAGGCCGGGCTGGTAGGCTGCGCGTTCAGGGTGAGGGCGGCGCCGGCGAGGCCGGAAAGCAACCACAGGCGGGAGGGACGCGGGGTCATGCGGGTTATTAAAAGTGATCGTGGCGGATCGGGGTATTGGCCCGCCGGGGTGCGAATGAGAGGTGAGGAAAAGGGTGTTGTAAACGGCGATGTGAGCGACGTTCGCGTTAACTGGAGGAGGCTATGACGCCGACGCGCGGTGCAGGTTGCCGGGATTTGTCGCTTGCGGGTGAGAAAGTCGGGCGCAAGCGTGCGTTTTTTCTACGACGATGCCGAATAGCTTTGGAAAGAACTTCACGATCAGCACCTGGGGCGAGAGTCATGGCGCGGGGGTGGGCGTGGTGATCGATGGGTGTCCGCCGAATCTGCCGATCACGGCGGATGAAATCCAAGTGGAGCTGGACCGGCGGCGTCCGGGGCAGAGTGACATCGTGACGCCGCGCAAGGAGGAGGATCGCGTGGAGATTATTTCAGGGATCTTCGAGGGCAAAACCACGGGAACGCCGATCGCGATGCTGGTGAGGAATGCCGATCACCGGTCGAGCGCGTACTCGGAGATGAAGGACAAGTTCCGGCCGTCGCACGCGGATTTCACTTATCAATCGAAGTTCGGCATTCGCGATCATGCGGGTGGCGGGCGGAGCTCGGCGCGCGAGACGATCGGGCGTGTGGCGGCGGGGGCGATCGCGAAGAAGATACTGGCGTCGGCCGGCGTGGAGATCCGGGCATTTGTCACGCGAATACAGGACATCGCGGCGCCGGAGAGTGCGTTGGAGAATTTCCCGGCGGCTGCGGACGTGGAGGCGACGGCGATTCGCTGTCCGCATGGCGAGACGGCGGCGAAGATGATCGAGCGGATCAAGGCGGTGCGCTCGGAAGGCGATTCGGTGGGCGGCGTGATCCGGTGTCGCGTGCGGGGAATCCCGGCGGGATTGGGCGAGCCGGTGTTTGACCGGCTGGAGGCCGATCTGGGGAAGGCGATGCTGTCGCTGCCGGCGACGAAGGGATTTGAGGTGGGGAGCGGTTTTGGCGGGACGCTGCTGAAGGGATCGGAGCACAATGATTTGTTTGAAGTGCGGGACGGCAAGACGCGCACGGTGACGAATCGCTCGGGTGGGATTCAGGGAGGGATTAGCAATGGGGAGGAGATTTTCTTCAACGTGGCGTTCAAGCCGACGGCGACGATTTTGCAGCTGCAGAAGACGGTCGATGTGCAGGGGAACGCGACGGAGTTGATGGGCAAGGGGCGTCACGATGCGTGTGTGTTGCCGCGGGCGGTGCCGATCGTGGAAGCGATGGCGGCGCTGGTGCTGGTCGATCACTGGATGCGGCAGAATGCGCAGAACGGGACGTTTCGGTTTTGAGATGACGTGGGCGGGAGGGGCAGCGCGGGCGGTGGTGAGGGGATTGCGATGGTGAGGTGAAACGCGAAGACGCAACGAGGCGAAGATCGAGCGCGAGGAGGCGGATAGTTCACCGCAGAGGCGCGGAGGACGCGGAGAAACGGAGCGGGCGGGGCGGAGTTTTGCAGGTGGGGAGGAGTGGCCGTAAAGAGGCGCAAAAAGACGCAAAGTGATGAGCGGAGTTTTCTTTGTTCGGTTCCTGCATCGGTGGCCAATAGTCATGTGAAGCCATGATGGATGATGCGCAGTTGATCGGACGGTTTTTGGAGTCGAAGGACTCCGGGGCGTTTGGCGCGCTCGTGGAGCGGCATGTGGGGATGGTTTATCGGACGGCGCTGAGGTTGGTGGCGGGCGATGCGCATCGGGCGGAGGATGTGGCGCAGAGCGTGTTTACGTTGCTGGCGCGGAAGGCGGATTCGTTGCGCGGTTATGCGAGTATAGCGGGCTGGCTTTATGAAGCTACGCGGCGGATCGCGCGCGATGTGCGGCGAAGCGAAGAGCGACGGAGGCGTCGCGAGAAAGGAGCGTTTGTTATGAGCGAATATTTGGATGATGGTGCGGGCGCGAAGGTGGGCGCCGGTGGCGATGGGGCGTCGGTGGATTGGGAGGCGGTGCGGCCGGTGCTGGATGAGGCGCTGGGGGAGTTGAGCGTGGCGGAGCGGGAAGCGGTGCTGCTGCGGTTTTTTGGCGGGAAGGGGTTTGGAGAGATCGGGGCGGCGCTCCGGTTGAGCGAGGATGCCGCGCGGATGCGGACGAGCCGGGCGTTGGAGAAATTGCGCGGGTTGCTGGAGCGGCGCGGCGTGAAATCGACGTCAGCAGCGCTCGGTGTGGCGCTGGCGGGCGATGCGGCGATGGGGGCTCCGGTGGGGCTGGCGGCGATGGTTTCGCAGGGGGCGTTGGCGGGGGTGGCGTCGGGCGGTGCGGGTGTGGCGCTGGGCTTCGGCGCGGTGGGATTTATGAGTGTGATCAAAACGGTGGGAGTGGTGGCGGTCGCTGGAGTGGCGACCTTTTTTGCGGTTAAGGAAATCTCCGCGAAGCGCGATACGGAGGCAGTGCTAGCGGGCGTGAAGGCCGAATATGCAATGCTGTTGGGAAAAGCTGAAGAGGCTGAACGTGCGTTGAAACTGGCGGAGCAGGAGGCGGCAAGACGTGCGGAGGAAAAGGCAGCTGCCGCAGCGGCGTTTGCGAAAGCGGAGAAGGAAAAACCGAAGGAGGATCCGGTGGCGCTGGGCGATGCGTTGATGGCGAAACATCCAGAGGTGAAGACCGCGTTGATCGCGCAGTATCGAGCGGGCGTGGTGCTTAAGTATCTGCCTTTTTATCGGGAGCTGAAACTGACGGCAGAGCAGCGGGCGCAGTTTGAGGAGATTCAGCTCTCGAATGAGATCCCCGGGATATCCTTGGATGATGGGCGGATAAGTCTGCGCATACCGCGGAAACTCAAAAGTGCGGAACGGAATCAAAAGCTGAAGGAGCTACTAGGAGATGAAGGCTATAAAGCGCTTGGTCAGTTTGAGCAGGAGGCCGGAGTGAGGGCGGAGGCGGAGAGGACCGCCGCGCTTTTATTCGACGGGGGCGCATCGGTTACGCAGGAGCAAGGCAAGGCGTTGGCGAAGCTTTTTGGCAGGGAGAGGGGAGCGCCGGGCATGACTGCGACGCAGTATTGGGAGAAAATCCGTGCGGAGGCGTCGCGGTTTTTGTCTACGGAGCAGCTGTCGGTCCTGAGCGTCAAACAACTCCAAGCCGAGGCGGCATGGGCGAATCAACAGGCGGCGAAACGGAGTCTCAGAAAGTAAGCGTATGAACAACCGGTGGATGAAAGGCGTGCTGTGGATTTCGCTCTTGAGCTGGACGGCGGGCTCTGGGGCAGTGTGGACGTGGGCGAAAGCGGCGCGTGACAGGGCCGAGCAGGAGCGCGTGGTGTGTGAAGTACGTCTGCAGGAATTGAAAGCGCGCTTCCATGCGATTGAAAAACGCCGGAGCGGAGTCGAGAACGCGGAAACGAACGAACGTGCCAAGGCGGATAAAGCGAAAGCGGACGCGGAGAAAACGGCGCTCATGAAAGCACTGGCTCCTAAGCAATCGGAGCAGCGACTGGATAAAGATCCGCAGTTGCAGCTTTTGAAATTGAAGGCGTTACGCGCAGATTTGGTCGTGAAGTACGGAGTGTTTTTGCGGGAGAAAAAGCTGACGTCAGAACAGATCGAGCGGTTGAGTGCAGCGTGGTCGGATTATGAGGCTGCCAAGCTGGATATCGCGGCGATCCGCCGGGATCATAAACTCGGATACGACGATCCGGCGGTGGCGGTTCAGCGTAAAGAGGCGCAGGCGGCGCTGGCTGTGGCTGAGAAGGCGGTGCTTGGCGAAGAGGGATTTAAGGACTTCGACCAGTTCAGGCGGATGCAGCCGATGCGGGAACTGGTGCTGGGCTATGTGGGTAAAGCGGCGTTGCTAGGGGTGCCAGCGACTGAGGAGCAGGTGACACGGGTGACAGAGGTGCTGGCGGCGATGAACACGAATTTCCGAAACGGAGGGCAGGTGCAATTTGGGGAGATGGACTGGGATGCCGGCTGGGCGAAAGCGCGGGAGTTTATGTCGGCGGAACAATATGAGTTGCTCGTGGCCGAGACAAACGAGCGGCGCACGATGCACGACGTGATGGATGCCACGGTCTTTATCCATGAGGAGCTGGCCAAGGAAGATGCGACCAAAGCGGCTGCGACGCGATGAGTTGAGGGTCGTGCCTTGATCGCGGGATTGCCGGAGATCTTCGGAAGAAGCCGCTGGCGGTTTTTTGGGGAATGGGTTTTGTGCGCGGCATGAATGATTCAGCGAAACCTCTTGTTTATGTGATCCTCGGTGCCTCTGGGTCCGGGCGGCGTGAGGTGCTGGCGGATTTGATCACGGATGGGCTCGATTCGGATGAGCAGGCGGTCGTGTTGCTCGCGGAGGGCGAGGCGGCGGATGAGCGCGATGCGAAGCTGGGGAGAATTGTGCGCTGGCGGTTTCTCGGGGCGGAAGCGGGGATCGAGGTGCCGGAGGGCGCGATCGAGGGGGCGACGCATGTGTTTTTCGTGACGGATGGGCGGGGGAATCCGGTGGATCAGCTGGAGGCGTTCAAGCCTTGGGTGGAGTCGAGCGGCGCGGAGATGGCCCGGGTGTTCACCGTCGTGGATTGTCAGCTCGCGGAAAAAAATAAGGCGCTGATCGCGTGGTATGAGGCGTGCATCCACTTTTCGGATGTGGTGCTGCTGACGAAGCGCGAGGGCGTGGCGAACAAGTGGATGTCGGATTTCCAGACGTTGTTTAAGGATAAGTTTTATCCGGCGCTTTTTGAGATGGTGAAGGGCGGACGGGTGAAGAATCCGCCGTTGCTGCTGGAGCCCGAGGCGCGGCGGATGTCGCATCTGTTCGATGAGCCGGATTGGGTCGTCGATGGCGTCGATGCCGAGGAGATGATCGAGACGGGCGAGGACGATGCTGAGGAAGGCACGGCGCTGAACGAAGAGGTCGAGGTCACACAGGCGGTCGATCCGTACATGGAGCGGCGGCTGGGTGGGCGGCGCGTGATCGAGATCCCGGACGTGGCGAAGTTTCTGGGTTGAGTGGGCTGATGGGGCGTTTGTCGGAATTTTTAACCACAGATTTCACGGATGGGAATGGATACGGAGGGCTGAGGTGGACTGGTTCCGGATCGCGTGGGTTGGTCACTCCCGGGGTTTGGTTAATCGCGAAGACGCGAAGGCGCTAAGGTCGGAGCGAAGGATCGGATACTGAAATGGGATGAACCACAGAGGCACAGAGGGTACGGAGAGGAGGAATGCAGGAGGCTCTTCGGTTTGTTCTCTGTGAGCTCTGTGTCTCTGTGGTTCTAAATAAAAATCCGCGCGGGCAGACCGGCGCGGATTTTTTGAAGGGCTCGCTGTTGAGGCGGGCGGCCCGGGTTCCGAGGACGACACGGAGGTCGTCCCTCCATTGGCAAACGCAGGCAGTGCGAGAGATTACTTCGCGGCGGCGACTGCGGCGGCGAAGGCTTTGGCTTTGGCGGTGATGGCGGCCCAGTTCTTTTCCTTGAGCGCTTTCGCATCAACGAGGGAGCTGCCGGCGGCGGTGGCCATGGCGCCGGCTTTGAGGAAGTCGCCGACGTTGGTTTCGTTCACGCCGCCGGTGGGCACGAAGTCGATCTGGGGGAAGGGGGCTTTGACGGATTTGATGTAGTTGGGGCCGAAGAATTCGGCGGGGAAGATCTTGATGGCGTCTGAGCCGGCTTCCCAGGCGCGGAGGATTTCGGTGGGAGTGAAGGCACCGGAGAAAATCGGAATGCTGTAGCGTTTGCAGACCTCGATGACGTCGGGGCGGGTGGCGGGTGTGACGATGAACTTGGCTCCGGCGAGGATGCCGGCGCGGGCGGTTTCGGCGTCTAGGACGGTGCCGAGGCCGAAGATGAAATCGGGGAGTTCGGCAGTGGCTTTTTCGAGGACGCGGATGGCGCCCGGGGTCGTCATGGTGAGCTCGATGCTCGTGAGGCCGCCCTCGGCGAGCGCCTTGGCGCAATCGAGGAGACCATCGGGACCGTCGGCGCGGATGAGCGCGACGACCTTCTCGGACTTAATTTTTGTGAGAACGGCGTCTTTTTTCATGGGGAGTGGGGTTGTAGGCGCGGGAGGGGCGGCGGGGAAACTTTTTTTGCGAAACAGAAGCCGGCGGTGTGCGGAGGGTTAGTCGGACTTTTTTTAACCACAGATTACGCAGATGGGGAAGGATGGGGAGCGGGTCGGAAGGGTGGATGTGTGAAGGCAGGCGGTGAATCTTGGTGGGGGATGTAGCGTGATACGTTACAAGCTGGGTGGGGGGAGGAGGGTGGCGAGGGGGCGGACGCTTCGGAAAGCGGCGCTTGGCGTCGGGGGGAAGTTGGTTCACACCGGGCGCTCCTCGCTTGATGACCATCGATCCTAACAACCTCGTGTCAGTCCCTGGTGTGCGTTTGTGGCGTTGCCGCGAGCGGGTGATCGAGCTCGGCGGGGCACCGGTGATCATGGGGATTTTGAATGTGACGCCGGATTCGTTTTTCGACGGCGGGAAACATGCGCTGCGGGAAAGTGCGGTGGCGCAAGCGGAGCGCATGGTGGCGGACGGGGCGGGAATCGTCGATGTGGGCGGGCAATCGACGCGGCCGGGGTTTGTGGAGATTTCGGCGGAGGAGGAAATCGCGCGCGTGGTGCCGGTGATCGAGGCGCTGGTGCGGTTGGGGAAAGCGGTGGTGTCGATCGACACGTACAAACCGGCGGTGGCGCGGGCGGCGCTCGAAGCGGGGGCGCAGGTGGTGAATGACGTGCATGGGTTGCAGGGCGCGCCGGAGATGGCGCGGCTGGCGGGGGAGTATGGCGCGGCGGTGGTGGCGATGCATCACGACGAGCGGTTTCGCGATTATGTGCGGAGGCCGGGTGATACGGCGCATGGGATCGCGGTGGTGGATTTGATCGAGCGGATGAAGATGTGGCTGGCGCGTTCGCTGGAGATCGCGGCGGAGGCGGGCGTGACGGCGGAGCGGGTGGTACTCGATCCGGGTATCGGCTTTTTCAAGACGCAGGAGCAGAATCTCGAAATCATGGGGCGGCTGGCGGGATTGCGCGGGTTGGGTTGTCCGCTGCTGCTGGGGGCTTCGCGGAAGTCGGTCATCGGGCATGTGCTGGGCGGGCAGCCGGTGGAGGACCGGCTTGAAGGCACTCTGGCGACGACGACGCTGGCGGTATGGCAGGGCGTGGAGATCGTGCGCGTGCATGATGTCGCGGCGAATGTGCGGGCGGCGCGGATGGCGAGCGCGATCCGGGCGCAGTCGTTGCATCCTTTTCATTCCTGATGAACGCACGCATCCATCTTCGGAACATGGCTTTTTATGGCTACCACGGCCATCTGACGGCGGAGAACGCGCTGGGGCAGCGGTTTCAAATCGATCTGACGCTGACGACGGACATCGCGCGGGCGACGAAGACGGACGATCTGGCGGACACGGTGGACTACGTGAACATCTATGCGATGTGCCGCGAGGTGGTTGAAGGCGCGCATGTGAAGCTGCTCGAAACGCTGGCGGGGCGGATCATGGATCGCGTGCTGGCGGATTTCGCGAGTGTGCAGAAAGTGGAGATCACGATTCGCAAGCCGTCGGTGCCGCTGCCGGGGGTGCTGGATCATGTGTCGCTCGAAACCAGTAAATCCCGTGAGTGAAGTTTTCATAGGCCTCGGCGGAAATCTCGGCGATCGCGAGGCGCTGATGGCGGAGGCGTTGCGCAGGCTGGATGCGACGCCGGGCGTGAAGGTGGTGGCGGTTTCGTCGCTCTATGAGACGAAGCCGGTGGGACTGACGCAGCAGCCGGATTTTTTGAATCTGGTGGCGAAATTGAAGACGGAGCTGCCGCCGTATGCGTTGCTCAACACGTGCCTGCGGGTGGAGACCGAGCTGGGGCGGGAGCGGCGTGAGCGCTGGGGGCCGCGCACGGTGGATCTGGATGTGCTCTGGTGCGAAGGCGTGGCGCAGGCGGATGAAAAACTGACGATCCCGCATCCGCGGATGCATGAGCGGGCGTTTGTGCTGGTGCCGCTGGCTGAGCTGGCGCCGAAGTTGAAACTCGACGGGGTGCCGGTGGCGGAGCTGGTGGGCGCGCTCGGTGAAGAAGGCTCGGGTGTGCGGAAGAAGGGGGCGCTGTTCTGGCGCGAGTCGAAGAAGGCGGAGTGAGCGTGATGCATACGCGCGAACTTCGGATCGATGGCGGGATGGCGGCGGTGTTCGCGGCGACGGCGGAGAAGGCGCACGCATTTTTTTTGGAGAGCGCGCTGCCGGCGGACGGGCTGGGGCGGTATTCGTTTATCGGGTTCGGGCCGCTGGCGGTGTTTCGGGTGGCGGCGGGCGGAGCGGCGGAAGTGACGTGGGCGGATGGGCGCGTGGAGAGGACGGAGGGGGAGCCGCTGGAGGAGTTACGGAAACTGCACGGGAGAATCGGGGCGGAGTTTGGGCAGGATTTACAGGAGGGACAGGATTCGGAAAAGGAGCGGGTGCCGTTTGCGGGCGGGGCGGTGGGATTTTTTTCGTACGAGTTTGGGCTGAGGTTCGAAGGCGTGAAGCGGACGAGTGCGGACGATCTGGCGGTGGCGGAGGCGGAGTGGGCGTTTTATGACGGGGTGGTGGTGTGCGAGGAGGCGAGTGGGAGCGTTTTTGTGGCGACGAATCGGCGCCATAAGGGAGAGGCGGAGAAAGTGTTGGCGCGGATCGAGCGGGAGGTGCGGGCGGCGTTGGCGGGAGAGCACGCGGAGGTAGGTGAGACGGAGCGGAGCGGGGTGGGTGGGCGTGGCGGGAAGGCGGAGATCGCGGCGAATTTTTCGCGCGAGGGGTATGTGCGGGCGGTGGGGCGGGTGAAGGAGTTCATCCGCAGCGGAGATGTTTATCAGATCAATCTGAGCCAGCGGTTCGAGACGGTGATGCCGTGTGCGGCGGCAGAGCTTTATCGAAAGTTGAGAAAGCAGAGTCCGGCGCCGTATGGGTGCTTTTTGAATTTCGGCGGTGTGCAGGTGGCGGGGGTTTCGCCGGAGCGGTTTTTGCGGGTGGAGGGCGAGGCGGTGACGACGCGGCCGATCAAGGGGACGCGTCCGCGTGGGCGCGATGCGGGGGAGGATGCGGCGTTGAAAGCGGAGCTGGCGGTGAGTGAGAAGGATCGCGCGGAGTTGCTCATGATTGTGGATTTGGAGCGCAACGATCTGGGGCGGGTGTGCGTGCCGGGGTCGGTGCGGGTGGAAAATCTGTACGCGCTGGAGGCGCATCCGACGGTGTGGCATCAGGTGGCGGAAGTGTCGGGACGGCTGGCCGAAGGGCGGGATGTTTTTGACTGCATCCGCGCCGCGTTTCCTGGCGGGTCGATCACGGGGGCGCCGAAGATCCGGGCGATGCAGATCATCGACGAGCTGGAGCCGCACCGGAGGCATTTGTACACGGGGGCGATGGGCTATCTGGGCTTCGACGGGCGGGCGGAGCTGAACATCGCGATCCGGACGATCACGTGCGTGGGAGGGCGGGCGTATTTCCACGCGGGCGGCGGCGTGGTGTGGGACTCCGATCCGGAAAGCGAATACGCGGAGACGCTGACGAAGGCAAAGGCGTTGCGGGCGGCGCTGACGCAGGCGGGCGCGGGAGGAGTGCGGTCGTGATTTTGCTGAACGGAAAACTGGTGTCGAATGAAGCGGCTGGAGTTTCGCCAACGGCTGTGGGCGTATTTACGACGATGCGCGTGCGGAGCGGGCGGGTGGAGTTTTTGGAGAGACATGCGGCGCGGCTGGAGCGGGACGCGAAGGCGGTAGGGCTGGCGGCGGGGCTGGGAACGACGGGGCTGGCGGGGCGTTGTGCGGCGTGTGTGGCGGCTAACGGTGTCGTCGATGGCGGGGTGAAAGTGGTGTGGTTTGCCGGTGAGGGAGGGCTGGCGGAAGAAGTTATTTCAAACCGGCCTCATGCGTATGGAGTGGAGGCGGTGGCGCGGGGATTTCGGTTGATAACGAGAAGGTGCGAAGCGCGGGAAGCGCGAGTGTGGTGGCGGCACAAGACGCTGGATTATGGCGTGCATGCGGAGGCGAAGCGCGCGGCGGTGGCGGCGGGTTTTGACGATGCGCTGTGGATTGACGAGGGCGGGCGCGTGCTGGAAGCGGCGACGACGACTGTGTTCGCGGTTTTTCGCGATGAGATCGTGACGCCGGAGGTGAGCGCGGGGTTATTGCCGGGCGTTGCGCGCGAGGTGGTGCTGGGGCTGGAGGGGATTTCGCGGCCGGTGCGCGCGGGTGAGTTGACGGAGGTGCGGCTGCGGGAGGCGGCGGAAATTTTTGTGACGAATGCGTTGATGGGCGTGATGCCGGTGCGCGGGTGGGATGCGCGGGCGTTCGATGTATCGCGCTGCGTGGTGACGCGGGAAGTGGCGGTGGCGTTTGATCGGGCGGCGTTGGGGTTATTGCCCTAAATTAAGCCGTGAGGCTCCTGGTCTGGGCGTAAAGAGCAGGCTAAAAGTGTGCGTGAAAAACCAATGGGCTTCCGGGAGGCGGGGATGCGCCGACATGGTGGGATGATGAAAACGACGGTGCTGATTTTTTCGTGTCTGGTGATGTGTGGAGCGGGTGTGGCGGCGCCGTTGATCGAGGAGCCGGTGGAGGAGTTGAAACTGGGTTCAGGGAAGACGCTGAAGCTGGCGATGGCGCGGAGTTATTCGGCGAGCGGCGTTTTGGTGAGCCATGCGGGTGGGGCGGCGGCGGTGAAGTACGAGGAGTTTCCGGAGGAGTTGCGCGGGAGTTTGAAGGCGCAGCGGAAGGCCGAGGGGGAGAACGGCGACGCGGGCGAAAAGACTTTGGCCAAGGTGAGCTACGATTTTCCGACACCGCCGATGGTGAAGCCGGAGGCGGGTGAAGAGCGTGTTTTGTCCGGGCAGGTTTTCGTTTCCACGAACGATGCGGGGGATGTGAAGCTGGCCGGGGTGGTGGTCTCGGTTTACGCGAAGGAGGCCTATCGTGAGCAGACGGCATGGTATCAGACGAATCCGTGGGAGGCGTCGCGTATGCACGGACTGAATGCCGAGATCCTGGCGAAGGCGGGTGACGGTGCGGGAGCGATGAAGCAGTTCAACGCGGCGATGGAGATGGCGGCCCTGGGGTGGATGCTGGTGACGCCAGCGGAGTTTACGACGACGACGAAGGCTGATGGGAAATTCACGCTGAAGCACCGGGTGGATGGCGCGTATTTCGTGGTCGCACACGCATCGCGCGTGGTGGAGGGAGAGACTCAGTATTATCGCTGGGCGGTGATCTCGGATGTGATCGAAGCGCCGGAGAATCTACTGTTGTTTAACGACAATATGGAGTGAGGACGGGAGCGCTCAGGATTTGCGTCGTGGTTATTTCCAGCAGAATTTTGCTGGTGCTGCCAAGTGGTGCCCGGGCGCGGACTCGAACCGCGATGCTGTTAGGCACAGGCTTCTGAGACCTGCGTGTCTACCAATTCCACCACCCGGGCAGGGTGTTCTTTTTTGTGACTCGCGTCACGAAATCCATGATCCATTTGCGTCATTTCTACGCGAGATTTTCCACACAATCACTTGTGGGGAAAGAAAGCGTGGAAAGACGTGGGAAAGAACAAACGTTACGAACCTAGTTCGCAACGGTCAGAGCGGGACGTACTACGCCCGCGCAAAAGTGAACGGCAAGGAAAATTAGCGTGCCCTTAAGACCTCGGTATTTACGGTGGCCAAACTGCGTTCGGGCGACGTTGAAAAGGAGACACGCGGCCGAAGTGCCCTTGCTCGGGGTGCGGGCGTCGACGTGACCGCCGGTTACTTTATCGAGCAGTACCGGCGGCGTTCGTTTCTGGATGCATCGCTGGCGAAAAGCTCACGGGAAAGGCGCGATTCGACCCTAAAAGCTATCACGAAGAGGTGGGCGGGGATTGAAAGCCGGGATATTCGCCGGATCAGTGCCGACGATTGCCGTCAATGGGCGGCGTCGGCTTTGCGCATTGGAACTGGGTTTGTGGCACCACGGGCAAAAACCAGGCGGGTCGGTATGTCGGCGTCTGCCTTCAACAAAACGGTGGACGCTCTGCGAGCGGTTTTCGAACTAGCCCGCGATGCTGGCGTGATCTACGAAAATCCGGCGGCATCCTTGCAAAAGGTGCCCCTCAAAAAGAAGCGGCTTGAACTCCCGTCGATTCAGGAGTTCGAGAAACTGGTTCAACGGGTGAGGACGGCGGGGTCTAGGTGGTCCAAGGATGCTGCTGATTTGGTGTGCTTCCTCGCTTACAGCGGCGCACGTTTACGGGAGGCGACCGCAGTGAAGTGGCGCCACGTCGATGAATCCAGGGGCGTCATTACCATCCCTGGTTCGAAATCGGAAAGTAGCTATCGGACCATCCCTTTATTTCCGAAACTGGCATCACACCTCAAGGCGATGCGGGTCGGCCGTGAAAATGAAACTTCAGATACCGCTGTCTTGAAGGTTGGTGAGTGTCTCCCGGCTCTTCGTCACGCGTGCCAAGAGACGGGGCTGAAGGTTTTAACCCATCACGATCTCCGGCATCTTTTCGCAACGCGCTGCATCGAAAGTGGCGTCGATATTCCGACGGTTTCTCGGTGGCTTGGTCATTCCGACGGCGGCGCTCTGGCGATGAAAACCTACGGGCATCTTCGCCAAGAGCACAGCATTGCGGCTGCGGCTAAAGTGGTCTTTTGAAGCGACCGCTTTCACGCGCAAAAGCGTTCAATGGAACGCCGCGTGACGAGGACCTTCCTCGTGCCTGCTACTCGTTCCAACTTTCCGCGAACGAGAAAGCGGTAGAGGGTTGTTCGTGAAATGCCGCCTAGCATGTGTCGCGCGTTTTTTTCGTCTACCGCCTCCGGTAATAGCGAAGGGGGCGGGGTCGCTTGGCTTGTCGTGGCTTCGCCTTCAAGTCCGCAGCCCAACGCTGCAGCTAGATTTGCAGCGGCGTCGATATCTGGAGCTTTAAACGTTATTTGGTGGATTTTTCCGTTGTTGATGAAGAGTGCGCTGAATAGGATCATTTTAGCGGGATTTAGAGTTCTAGTTGATAGTTCTCTTCATGATAGCGGGCCGACGATTATGGGCTGGTCGATGAGGTTGGGATGCGACGAGTACACAGATGCACTCGCCGCTCGGGTGGATCATACCGGTATGTAAAGCGTGTGGTGAGCTCGCTATCGTTCTTCGTGTGCTGCGTATACCGGTATTCACCATATAGTGACGGTTTTAAGAAAACCAGTGTGGTTTGTAGGCCGCGATAACCTAATTCATGGGAGGTCAGTCAGGAGGCTCCGGTGGACGAGTGGCTTTCGGTCCAACTAAAACGAATCGGTGTCAGGTGAAGGACTAGCCTCCCGCTGACTGGAAGACACTTTACCGCCTCAGGTTGAACCCGACAAACAGAATGCGCTTCACGAATTTTCTGTTGGCGCCACACGGCGGGGCCTATTGGGACTGAAACAGGAACCGTCCTGTGATGCTGATAGTGACTGGAGGCGATCGCATCCATTTCAGTTTCGGGGCTTTTGATGTCGGGATATAAACCACGAACGGTGGTGCGGTCTGCGTAAGTTCCCAGCGCGTAGGATTCAAATCGGTGGTTACCTACGGACTCGGAATCGGCCACCGAGTTGATGCCTCCGTCGAATCCAAGACCGAAATACGCGGTACCTGCTAGACGCACCAAAATACGCGTAACGGTGCGTCGTACAATTATACCGGATTTCTAGCTGGAGTGCTTGGCGGACTTCTTGGTACCAGCGGCAAGGAAAAATAGCGTGCCCCTTAAGACCTCGGTATTTACGGCGGCCAAACTGCGTTCGGGCGACGTTGAAAAGGAGGCACGCGGCCGAAGTGCCCTTGCTCGGGGTGCGGGCGTCGACGTGAACGCCGGTTACTTTATCGAGCAGTACCGGCAGCGTTCTTTTCTGGATGCATCGCTGGCGAAAAGTTCACGCGAGAAGTGCGACTCGCGACTCAAAGCGATCACGAAAGTGTTCGCGGGCAGTTAATCGAGCCTGGTCACACCTCGAGTTTTAACTGGGGATTATATTTTACGATCAGCGGCAGAGCGTAGCTGCCAGTGTTTTGGGGGTACTTTGTATTTTTTCTTAAAGAGGCGGTAGAAATGGGAAACGTCTCCAAAGCCGCAGGCGAAAATCACGCCGGAGATCGAGTGTTTGCCGGTTTGAAGCAGCGTGGCGGCGTGGTTCATCCGTAGCTGGATCAAATGTTCGGCGAACGTGCGTCCTGTGAGCTCCCGGTATTTTCCGCTGAAATGCCGTCTGGAGATTCCTGCCCGGGCAGCAGCCTTGTCCAAGGTCCACGGCTCATAAAAGGTTTCGCTCAGTTCCCTCGCCAATTCTTCCAGCCGACGCGGAATATCCGCTTCAGGACGGCGGGTGGGCGTGCGTGAGAGCAGAACCAAGACCTGCAACGCGATCGCCCGGATGGCGGTCTCGCTCCCGAGGCGGACGTGGGACTGTTCTAGAATGGCCCGCCGCCACAGCGACTCAAACTGGAGCATCATTGGTTGGCTGACTTGAATGTGAGGCGCACGTGTGTGGCTGAGTTTGCGCCAGAGCTGAGCAAGCTCCGTTTCTTTTCCGAGGAAGCTGTCGGTGAAACAGAAGATAAGCAGGGTCGATGGCTGCATGTCCGAGATGACGTGTTGTGCGCCGGCTGAAACCAGGATCAACGCGCCGCGTGCCGCCCGGACCTCGGGCTTTCCATCCTCTTGGTAGGAGATCTGACCATCGACCACGTAGAGCAGTTTTTGGAAAGCATCAGTCCGGGGTGCCATCTGGAAGTTCTGGGCGTGATGGCTCTCGGCAAAGGCAATTCCGGAAGTAGGCAGTTGAATCGAGAGTGGACGGGAAACTTTCGGCACTGCCCGATAAGCCAATAATCGATGCTTCAAAAGCCAAGAAGGAAACGGACGGGCACGCTATGCTTGGATGCCTCATTCCCCAACCCCAATAAATTCATGCAACTCAGCGAAGAGAACGCGTTCAAAGCGATGCGAGGAACCTGGCAACCGGTGGCCAATGCCGTCGATCTGCCGAAGGGAAAAGTGATCGGCTACAAATTGCTGGAGACGGAATTAGTCGTCGCGCGGTTTGATGACGGCGCTCTGCTGGCCGCCGACGTGGCTTGTCCTCACAAGGGCGCCCGTCTCTCCGCCGGCTGCATTCGCGATGGGGAGTTGATGTGCGCTTATCACGGCTGGCGCTTCGATGCGTCAGGTGCGTGTCAGTCCATCCCGTCGTTGGTGGCGCCTAATCCGGACAAGCTGGCGTTGTCGCATCTGCATTCGTATCCGGTGAAAGAGCGTTATGGCTACATCTGGGTGAAACTGGATGCGTCCAGCCCTCATGAATTGCCGGAGGTGCCTGAGTTCGAAGATCCGCGATGGACCTACAAAATGGGGCCGCCGATGGTTTTTGGATCGGGCTGGCGCCGCGAGGTGGAGAACTACCTCGACATGACGCATTTCGCTTTCGCGCATGCATCCACGCTGGGGAAATGCGCCGATCCGAAAATCCCCGAGATGGACATCCAGGTGCATCCGGACGGGTTTCAGATGGACGCTCCGTTTCCCGCGCTGACCACTCCACACGAACAACCGGGAAAACTTCAGAGCGCGCATCACCGCATGCAGCGGTGTTTCCTGCCGAATTTCACGACGATCCGGCAGTCCTTCACCGACGGCGATGAACGAGTGCTTGTTCATATCCCTTCGCCAAATACGCAGGAAAGCTGCACGGTCTTTTGGTCGGTCGCGATTTCACCCGATTTCCGCGGACCGCCGCCGGATTCGCAAATCGAGTTTGCGATCCGCGTACTCGATGAAGACCGGCAGATGTGCGAGCTGCAGATCCCACGCGAGGTGCCTATCAACCCCGCGCGAGGTGGCTGGGGCGTTTTGGTCACGCCGGGAGACACGCTCGCGAACACGTTTCAAAAGACGCTTCGGCAGTGGCTCACGGGGCGCACGCCGCAGTAAAAGGGTCTGATCACGTATGCGTTGCCTGAGTGCGCTGTGATCCTGCGATCAAGCGGGCGACACGGTGAAGCCGGCGCGCTGGAGCGCCTGGTTCATCTCAGCAATGTGCGAACGGTTTCGCGTTTCCACGGTACACGTCACCCGGACCGCGCTGGTGTCGGGACCGTTGAAGGTGCGATCGTGTGCGATGTCTTTGATGCTGGCTCCCGCGTCGGCGATCGTGCGCGTGAGACGGGCGAGGCCGCCGGGACGGTCGCTGATGCCGACGACAAAACGGATCAAGCGGCCGTCCGTAACCAGGCTTTTTTCGACGACGGAGCTGAGGATTAGTGGATCGATGTTCCCGCCGCCGATAGCCAGCGCGACGGTCTTTCCTTTTAGCTCGGGAAGTTGTCCGGAAATCAGCGCGGCCAGAGGCGTTGCGGCCGCGCCCTCGACCACGGTTTTTTCCAGTTCGATGTGGCGCAGGATCGCGAGAGCAATGGTGTTTTCGTCCACCGTGACGACTTGATCGATGTGTGGACGGGCGAGAGTGAATGCGGTGGATCCCACCTCGAAGACGGCGAGACCGTCGGCGAGCGTGGGCAGTTTGGGAAGCGGGACCGGATGACCGGCAGAGAGCGCTGCGGAAAAAGCGGCGGCCTGAGACGATTCCACGCCGATGATCTTTATCTTCGGATTGAGTGATTTGATCGCGATGGCGGCGCCAGCGATAAGGCCGCCGCCGCCGATCGGGATGATCATCGCGTCGAGATGCGGAACTTGGGCAAGGACTTCTAGTCCGATGGTGCCCTGACCCGCGATGATCTGCGGATCATCGAAGCCGTGGATATAGGAAAGAGCTTCCTGTTGAGCGAGCGTCTGCGCGTGCGCACGGGCTTCGCTGAAATCGCTTCCGTGGAGAATGACGCGGGCTCCCAGGCGTTCGCATCGGGTGATTTTGATGAGTGGAGCCTGGACCGGCATCACCACGGTGGCGGGAATTCCGAGGCGACGTGCGTGGTAAGACAAGCCGAGCGCATGATTGCCCGCGCTGGCTGCGATGACGCCCAGACGACGCGCGGGCGCGGGGAGTTGCATCAATGCATTGCACGCGCCGCGTTCCTTGAACGAGCCGGTGTGCTGAAGGTTGTCCAGTTTGCAGAAGATGCGTGATCCGGTGATCTCGCTTAATGCGTGTGACTCCGTGCACGGTGTAAGCAGCACCGAATTTTCGATACGGAGAGCCGCGGCCTGAATGTCGTCAAGCAGCACCTGGGGAGCAGCGGCTTTTGGAGAGCGTTTTATTCGCGTAGCCATGAGCCCGCCTTAGTAGAGCAGGCGCGCGGTCACGGTTCTGACCGCGCGGGCGATCTTTTCCACGTAGTCGTCGCTCATGGCTTCGTTGATTGTGAGCTTCACGGCGTCTGCGAGGATGGCGTCGGCCACTGGGCAGCTGACGGAGCGGTAATCCATTTGGGTGAGACCGAAGTCGCGGATCGGCCAGTGACCGCCGAAAAATCCATGCGTCTGAAACACGGGATAACGATAGACGGCGCGTGGGATGTAACCGGCGGTGCACGCGACGCCTTCGCTCGCGAGCGCTTTGGCGTAGTCGTCGCGCGAGCACGCAAACCGGTCGGTTTCCATGCGCAGCAAATAGAACCAGTAGCTGTGCGTGTCGCCCGCGTTCACCTTGGGAAGATGCAGTCCGGGGGTGTCTTGGAGAAGGGTGGTGAGCCGGTTGCCGGCGCGCGTGCGGACGGCCGCGATTTCCGGGAGTTTTGTGAGTTGGGCGGCAGCGACCGCTGCTTGTGGCTCGCTCATGCGGTAGTTGGGCGCAAGTTCCTCGGGGTCGCGACCGCCTTTCACGCGATCATAAAACTTGTCGCCCCATTTGCCGAGTTCAGCGCCGATCATCGCGTTTTTCGTCGCGACGATGCCACCGTCGCCGCAGCTGAGGTGTTTATAGTCGTTGAACGAAAAACACGCGAGGTCGCCTTCGAGACCGACCGGGCGGCCTTGATGGCGGGCACCCCAGGCTTGGGCGCAGTCCTCGATCACGGACAAGTTGTGTTGTTTTGCGAGCTGCATGATCGCGTGCATGTCGCAGGGATTTCCTGCGAGGTGGACGGGCATGATCGCGCGCGTTTTCGATGTGATGCGGCGGCGGACATCGGCGACATCGAGTGTGTAAGTGTGCGGATCGACGTCCGCGAAAACGGGCACGCCTTGCTGGTAAAGAATGCCGATGACCGAACCCATGTCGGTGATCGCTGGAACGATGACTTCCTCGCCCGGCTGCAGGCGCATGCTCGCGATGGCGACATGAATGGCGGCGCTGCCGGATGACGTGGGAAACGCCTGCGGGAGTGGATAGTGCCGGCGAAACTCGGTTAGCAGCCCAGTGGTCTGAGCTCCCTGCCAGTAAAAAAGCGACGGCTGGGCGAGCATCGACTCCAGACGCTCACGCTCGGGTTCGCCCCAGCGTTTGGGCTGGGGGAGCGGTTCGTTGAGCAAGGGGAATGGCAAAATCATACGGCCAGAAATTTTCGGAGGTTTTCCGAAGACATTTTTTTCGCGTCTGCTGGAGAGATCTTCGCGGTAGTTAGTTTTCTGACACCCGCTTCGGTGACCAGGAACGGCGTCAGTGTGCCGAACACGAGCTGGCTAGGGTCCGCGCGCGTGAGGAGATATTCCACGGTGTTGTGCCACTCGGCGTAGGAGAACTCGGCCAGCAGATTTGGGTGTTCGGGAGTAAGTGCGATGATCTCGGTTCGGCCGAGGCCGGTGGCGAGGATGGGAACGTCGGGGTGCCGGCGGAGCAGACGCGAGAGATCTGCGGTCGGAACTCCCTTCATTTTCATGGCGAAGTATTCGTGGCGTTCATCGATCAGGCGGGCGTTGACGATGAGACGCAGACCCTGCGAGTGCAGTTCGTGCAACAGAGCATTCACGGCGCGATGAGTGAGGCGGTAGTTATGATAATTCGGGAGAATCCGGACGGCGCGAACGCGTGAATCGGCGGTGACCGTCGCGAGTTCTTCTCTCCAATTCGCGAGCGAGGGATTGATGACAGGGACCGGGACGAGCGCGGGCTGGCGGCGCGTTTCGCGCAGGAGGTGGCGATTGCCGAAGCCGGGCTCGGGGTGAAAAACACTTTGCAGCGAGGAGACGAGGGCGCGGTCGATTTTGTGCGCTTTGAGATGCTTGGCCAGTGAGGCGGCAGTGAACTCAGTCAGCAGCGCGAACGGCCAGGCGCCGATCCAAGTGTTAGCATCGAAGAGCTTCATGACAGGCGGAGGAGTTCGCGGGCGTTGTCGTTGAGGATGCGTTGCTGGCTGCGTTTGCTGAGTGCGGAGCCAGTGATGCGGGCGAGTGCCGAGGCGAAATCGCGGATCGGAATGTCCGAACCGTACAGGATGCGGCGGTCGCCGAGGTGTTCGACCGCGTATTCGACAATTCCCGCTTCGGGTGCGGCGCCCGACGTATCGACCCAGAGGTTGTCGATATGCTTGGCAGCGAGCACGCCGCGCACACCGCAGCCTGTCAGATGCGCCATAATCATACGGACGCCGGGATGTTTGCGCGCGAGCCACGCAGCATCCTCGGGGTCGGTGTGATAGCGACGCTGGCGAATCTTTGTCATGCTCCAGGCGTGCTGGAGCACGATGAGATCGTGGCGGGCGGCGGCTTGCATGACGGGTTTCATGCAGGCATCGCGGGCATTGTTGGCTATTTCGAGTTTGATGCCACGCAGTCCGAGTTCGATGCCGTGCTCCACTTCGCTCCATACGGCACGCTCACCGAGCGTGGGGTTGAGGTGACAGAATCCGGTGAAGAATTTGGGGTGCGAGTGGACGACCTTCGCGGTGTCTTCGTTTATTTTGCGGATCTGTTGTGCGGTCGGCAGCCGGCCGAAGGCGAGAACGTCGCCGAGTGCGACGCAGTGCTGGATGCCGTGCTGCTTCGCACGCGCAATGAGCGGCGCCACCTGAGGAAAATCCTGGCCCTCGTTCACGCAGAGCGGGTGGGTGTGTATGTCGATCATGGCGGTGCTTGAAGGGTGGCCGGGGCGGACGCGTTCGCGAGTAAAGGTTCTCTGCGGCCGCGTTTGTTTTCAGAAATTTCCCCAAAAAGGAACGTCGGCAATATTAAAGTAACTAAAAGGTTACTTGTCGCTTGACGCTTCTTCCGATCGCCGGTGTCTTCGATCGAGAAAGCCCGGCTGACGCAGCGCGTGAAGTCCGGGAAAAAATGCCGATAGGAACTTAATTGGACGTCCCGCTCATGAACCAAAGCCGCCGCCACTTTCTTCGATCCTCCTCACTTCTGGCGACGTCGTTGCCCTTGATGTCTTTCACGGCGGCCAAGGCCGGAGCCGTGGAGAAATCATCGACGGAAAAAGATGCCCTCCCGAAAGGGCTGCTGTTCGCGCCGGAGGAGAAATCCCGGATTCTGGCCAATTTTAAGAGCGAGCGTTTTGCGGCCGTCGCGAAGGATGTGTTCGAGCCGGACTTTCAGGCTGAGACGGCATTTCTTGAGCGGGAGCTGCGTGTGACCAATCACGCGCTTCATCTGGCGCGCGCCCGGCGTACAATGGAAACGGCGGCGCTTGCGTTTACCCTCACCGGAGATGAGCGGCAGTTGGCGTTGTCGAAACTGGCGCTGCGCAGGCTCTGCGACTTCCCCAAGTGGGATTACTTTCTCGATGGCGGTAAGGCCGTGGTCGGCATTCAGCGAGCGGCTGATTCAAATCTCTCGACGGCGCTGACGCTTGACTGGCTGGGGGATGCGCTCAGTGCCGAGGAGCGCGAGCGGGCCGAGCATGATATCGGAACGAAGGGCGCGCCCGCGTGTTATCTTTCGCTTTATGGAATGAAGCATCCAGACCGCGTGCGCGGCTGGGCGTTCGATCCGGAAGATGAATACCCGCACAAGTATGACATGAGCCGTTGGCCAATCATTCTGAATTCGACCAATCTGAAGGCGATTCCGACGGCGGGGCTAGGCGTCGCAGCGTGCGTGCTTCGTGGGAAGCATCCGCAAGCGGAGCGCTGGCTGGAGATGGCGCGAAACAGTGCGCGGTCGTTTGCGCTGATGTTTAACTCGGATGGCAGCTACGACGAGGGAGTGGGCTATGCGAGTTATGCGGCGTCTCATATCGCGGTGTTCACGGAGGTTCTTTGGCGGACGCAGGGGATCGATGACCGTTCCATCATCAATTATCCCGGCGTCGTGGAAATGATGCTGGCCATGAGCATGCCGACGGCGGGTGCTCCGACCAAACCTGCGGGTGAGCGCAACATCGTGGTGCCGCACGAAACGATTCAGCCGGCGTACGACATCGTAAACTTCGGCGATTCCGGAGTGGGTCTGGATGTTCTCATCGCTCCGTGGGTCGCGCGTACGAACAAGGACAAGCTCTCGCAGCATGTGGCGACCAACATCGGTTTTTACAAATCTCATCTTGGGGCGATCTGGTATGACAGATCGCTCCCGGCCGAAGCGCCTCCGTCTGAATTGATGGATGTGCGCATGAACAATGATTGGGTTGTCTCCCGCTCCGGTTGGGGAACCAGCGACGGTGTGGTCGCTTTAAGGAGCGGGGGACCGGCCAATCATGAACACGCGGATCGCAACAGCGTGATCTTCAAGGCGCATGGTGAACGTTTGTTTCACGATCCGTTCCGCGCCGCCTATTCGCCCGACGTCCAGCGATGGAAACTCCGGCAGACATCTGCACACACTGCTCTTTTGATCGATGGCGTCGGGCACCAATATCATGACGGACGCGAAGGTGTGAACTCGTCGTGGGCGTGGGCGCGTGTGCAGTCTTACCACACGGGCAAAGACTGGATGAGCGTCACCAGCGATGCGACCGAGGCATACGCGCTGATCGATGAAAGTGTGCTGCTGGTTGAGCGCACGTTGATCTATCTCAAGCCCGATATTTTGCTGATGCTCGACCGCGTGAAGTTGAAGGAAAGACCGAGGCCCGTGCAGGTGCGCTTCCAGGTGTATAACGACGATGGACAGGGAGCGGCGGCCACCAGCTGGCGCGAGTTCACGATCACGCGCCCGCACGCTGTGCTCACAGGAAGCACGCACGCGCTGGAAAACGTCGTCACGCGTATCGGGCGTCTGGATCTCCCTGAGTCGGACGGCGTGTTTCCGTTTATCGAAGCGACATCACCGGCGGCGACAGGGCACGTGGTCCTCACGGCTTCGGTAGCGGCGCCCGCAGGCGAAAAATGCACCGCGCTGAACGTGATTCGTGAGGGCGATGCGTGGCGCGTGACAGGCGAGCATCGCGGTCAAAAAGTGACGGTGTTCATAATTGTGGCTGACGGAAAACCTCCGGTCATCACCGTTTAAGCACGCTTCACCGTGCCCGCCTTTAATACCGTCAACGCCTTCGACTACGGGCTGATCGGCTTGTACTTTGTTATCGTGGTCGCGGTGGGAGTCTACGCGGCGAGACGAAACAAGAGCGTCGAAGATTATTTCAAAGCAGGCGGACAGGTTCCGTGGGTGCTGGCTGGATTGTCGAATTGGGTCTCGGGGTTTTCGGCATTCATGTTCGTGGCGGCGGCAGGCTTCACCTATCGCACAGGTATCGGGGCAATGGTGATTTTCACGATGGCTACGTGGGCGTATTTGCTGGGCTATTTTTATTTCGCGAAGATGTGGAGGCGGGCGCGGCTGGATTCGCCGCTGCAGTTTCTGACGCGGCGCTATTCGCCATCGACGACTTACTTCTACTCGGTGACGGCGATTGTGCCTCAGGTCGTCGGCATCGGCCAGGGGCTCTACATCCTCTGCATTTTTGTCTCCACGGCCTTGGGGTTTGGAGGAGAGACGTGGCAGCTGTTCGGCGTGGAGGTCACGGGCATCCAGCTTTCGATACTGGTGGTTGGGGCGGTGATGGTGATCTACACGGTGATCGGCGGCTTGTGGGCGGCGGTGCTTTCGGACGCAGTCCAATCGATCATCATCGTGGTGATGACGGTGATTATTTTCCCCGTCTCGTTTCTCTACCTCGGCGAAGGTGCCGGCATCGGTGCCGGCTTTTCGCGAATGTTGAACGAAGTGCCGCCGGAGTTTCTCCGCCTTCAGGGCTCATCGGCCGATCCCTGGTTCCTGATCGCCTTTTTTATCAACACTCTACTCGGGTACAACGTCGCGTGGCACCTCGCGCAGCGTTACTACAGCGTCCCTGATGAACGTGGTGCGCGTCGCATGGCGCTGCTGTGTGCGGGCCTTTCGCTGTTTGCGCCGCTGCTTTGGATTCTCCCCGTGATGGGCGCGAAAGTCATCTTTCCCGATCTCGGCGCGATCTGGCCGTCGCTGAAGGAACCTGCGGAATCCGCCTATGTGAGTCTCGCGTTGTTGCTGCTGCCACATGGTTTGATCGGCTTTGTCGTGTCAGCGGTGATGTCAGCGACACTGGGGCAGGCGAACGACGCATTTAACTGGCTGGCGGCGACGACGACTCGCGATGTGTATGTGCCTGTTCGCAAGAGAATGACCGGGAGCGCTCCGTCGGACCGGCAGCAGCTGCGGTTCGCGCAGGCGACGATGTTCGTCGTGGGCGTGCTGGGGATATTGGTGGCGCTCTACATCCCGCGTTTCGGCGGCGCGTTTTATTTCGCGTTGAACTACCACTCGCTGGTCGCGGCATTTCTAATGCCTGTGGCGCTCGGGATGGTTTTCCGTCGCACGCCCTGGTGGTCGGGAATGGCGGCCTGCATTTCAGCGCTTGCTGTGGCGATCACGCTGATGGTGATGAACGTGTGGCCAGAGAATCCGATGGCGCGAAATATCCTGAGCGAGGCGTTTGTCTGCACGCTCGTATTCGCGATCTCGGCACGCTGGTACAATCCGGACGATCCGCGTCACGCGGAGCTAAGGCGATTCGATGAAGATCTTCGGACGCCTGTGCCGGATTCACCGCAGAAGACGCTGGCTGGGCTGGGAGTGTACGCGTTGATCGGAACGATCTCGCTGGTGCTCGGAGGCGTTTTGCTGCTCTGCGCGCTGATTCCTGGAAGCGTGGTGGCTCCAGCGTCCCACAATGCCGTCGCCGGCGGGATGCTGATCTTGATCGGCCTCGGACTGCGACGACTAGCACGGCAGACGGTGAAACCTGTTTCTCATGAATAGCTCACAATCATTACGCGCACGTCCGAAGCCCGGACTGGGCGCGGCGGCGGTCGGGGTGGAGGAGGAGACGCTCGTGCTCGACGTGCTGCGTCGGCAGGAGCTTTTTCGTTACTATGGTTTCGATCCCTCGCGGCCGCCACCGATGGTAGCCACGCTCGAAGCGGAGACGAAGGCCTATCTGGATGTTGAGTACACGCTGGCGGTTTCCAGCGGGACGGCGGCGCTGGAACTGGCGTTGATTGCGGCGGGCATCGGACCGGGCGATGAAGTGATCGTGCCTGCGTGGAGCTGGATATCCTGCTTCACGGCGGTTGTGCGAGTGGGAGCGACGCCCGTGCTCGTGGAGGTGGATAACACGCTGTGTCTGGATCCAACTGAAGTGGCGCGCGCAACCACGCCGGAAACACGGGCAGTGATGGTGATTCACTATCAAGGCATCGCGGCAGACATGGAGCCGATTTGCGCGGAAGCTCGAAAGCGCGGGCTGGTTGTAATCGAAGACTGCGCGGAGGCGCCCGGAGTTTTTTATCGGAACCGAGCGGTCGGTGCGTGGGGCGACATCGGGATCTTCAGTTTTCAACACAACAAGCCCGTGACTGCGGGCGAGGGCGGGTTGCTGGCGACATCGAATCCGCGTTTCTATGAACGTGCGGTGCGTGCGCATGACCTGGGCCAGTACAGGCCGGTGCATGTGGCGGTGAAGCCGCCGACGGAACCTTCGTTCTCAGGCGGGCAGTATCGCATGTCGGAGCTGACGGCGGCCGTCGCGCTGGCGCAGTGGCGCAAGCTCGACGGGATGCGCGCCCGGTGCCGCGCCTTGCAATCGTGTGTTCTCCCGCGACTGGAAAAGCTGACTGGCATCCAGCTGAGGCGCATTCCTGATCCGTCAGGGGATTTTGGTTACGAGATCTATTTCTTCGCCAACGATGCGGCGGCTGCGGCGCGCTATCGGGAGCAATTGAATGCCCGCAATGTCTGGTGCCAGCAGCGGACGGGAACTTATCCGCAGTACCGGCGCGAATATGTGATCAACGGGCTGGCGGCGCATCCGGTGCTGTCGCCTTTCGCTGATTTCACGACGTGGCCTGCGAAAGGTTACCGAGCGGAGGACTTTCCGAAGACGGAGGATCTCACGGCGCGCTTCGTAGCGCTGCCGATCGGGTGGGCTTACTCCGTGGAAGACGCCGATTACATCGCGGCCTGCGTCGAGGCGGTTCACGCCGAAATTCAGGGCTGAGCGCTAGCAGGAGAGGAAACGGCTGCGTCGCGGAAGCGCAGCTTTTCCTCCTCGCGATCGGAGAACGGAATGCCGTTCTCCATCCAGTCAGGCTTGGGGGAGTCCTTGAGGAAGTGGTCGAAAAACTGGTTCATGCGCAGCGCGAAGTCGCGTTGATCGGCGCGGCGGCGGAGACCGTGGAATTCGTTGTTGTAGTTGAGCAGGTAGCACTCTTTCCCGAGACGGCGGAGTGTTAGAAAGAGCTCCAGACCTTGGGCGAAGGGCACGGCGTCGTCCTGATCGTTGTGCAAAAGCAAAAGAGGCGTCTCGATGCGCTCCGCGTGGAAGACGGGGGAGTTTTCCACATAGAGATGCGGCGCTTCGTGGAGCGGTTTGCCGATGCGGCTCTGGTAATGCTCGTACTGGAATTGACGCACGCGGCCAGAACCCTGGCGGATTCCCGAGTAGGCACTGGTCATGTTGGCGACGACGGCGCCGGCTTCGGCCGCACGGAAGCGATGGGTTTGAGTGAGCAGGTAAGCGGTCTGGTAGCCGCCCCACGAGTGGCCCTGGATGCCGATGGCATTTTCGTTCACGAAACCGCGGCGGACGATTTCGTCGACGGCGGGCAACACGCACTTCACGGCGCTCTGGCCGGGCTGGCCGAGTGTGTAGCGAATGTCGGGCGTGAGCACCAAGTAGCCGTTGCTGGTGTAGTGCGAGAGATTGATGACTGCACTGGGGACGGGCGGATTGAACGTGTGAATAACCTGGGAGAGCCGCTCGTAGAGATAGACGATCATCGGGTATTTCTTCGACGGATCGAAGTTGGCCGGCTTGTAGAGGACGGCGGGAAGTTCGATGCCGTCGGCATTGCGGTAACTCAGCATCTCCGCGTTTCCCCAGAGAAATGGGCCGAGCTGCGCGCCGCCGTTCGAAACTTTTTCGAAGCGATCCAACTGGGCGTTGGAGGTGTAGAGATCGGGGAATTCGTCGAAGCGCGATGCGCTAAAAAGGAGGACGTCTGCGTCGGCTGCACGATTGAGATAGCGCAGGTTTTTATCCTGCCAGAGAAGGCGGGCGGGTTTTTCGGTGGAATCGAATGATGTGCGAAAGAAACCTGTCGCCCGGGTGATCTCGTCTTCTCCGCGTAAGAGCAGCGGGAGGGCGGTGTTGATCCCGCGTTTGTCGTCACCGGCATCGACTTGCTCGATGTTTTGAAGACGCAGGATGATTTTATTTTCCCGGCCGAACCCGGAAGTGAGGCAGCGGGCGGGCGATCCGTCGGCGAAGAGCTGCCACATATCATAGCGGTCATAGACGAGCAGGGAGTCGCCATCCCGGGTCCAACCGGCGGTGCCGTACGAAGGGATTTCTCCGGGGTAATCGACCAACTCGTCGGCGAAAAAAGCGGGCAAAGCCTGCGTGAGGTTTTTAATCGCGCCGGTTTGCGCGTCGATGCTGTGCCAGTGTTTCTCGTGATAGAACGCGATCCAGCGGCTGTTGTGCGACCAGCGAACACCGGATTTTTCACCGAGTTCTTTTACCAGGAGGCGACGTTCGCCGTTGGTGGCATCGGTGAGGTGGAGATCTTGGAAGATGCCGTCGTAGTCGAAGCGCCGGCGGTACGGACGATCGTCGAGGCCGAAGGCGTGTGTGCCGCTATCTGCGATCGTGACGCTGGGGAGTGTGAGGTCGGCGAGTTGGACGTAGCGACGTGATGCGAGATCGAGCACGCCCCAGTAAGCGCGCTTTCGTTCTTTGTCGGCGCGCTGGCGTTGGAGAGTGGGGACAAAGTCGTCGCGCCAGTGCCAGAGATCGGCGGTGACTTTTTCTTCGTCGATGAGCGTTTCGCGGCGTTTATCGGGTACGGGCTGGATTCGTGCGGCGGGGATGGATAGCCTTTTCCCGTCCTGTGAGAAAATGGGGGCGGCTTCACTGTTGATGCCTAATGAAGAGGGAAGTCCGGTTGTCTTTGGCGTGATGAGCGGAGTGGCTTCGGTATTCGGTTTCCGGAGCCAGTGATAGAGAGAAAATTGTGCGGGCATCGAACCCTGCGCGTCGCGATCGGTGGCGAAGACGGCCTGCGTCTGTTCGCGATCCCAGGTGAACTGAAGGTATTTGCCGGGACCCGATGCCAGCGCGAAGGGCTCGGTCGAGTCGCCGGGGGTTACCGCAAAGAGGCCGTTTCGTGTTTCCGAGGTGGACGAAACGGAGAAGACCAGTGTGTGAGCGTCGCGAGAGAACCAATAGTCGAGAACGTCGGTGAACGTGCGTTCTGCGGAGGACGCAGGCGCGGTCAGATCCATCAAGACGAGATCGGTGCCGGTCTTTTCTGGTTTAGTGACTGGAGGGCTGGCGTTGGCGGCGGGCTCTTTTCGATAGGCGAGCCATGCGCCGCCGCGTGCGGGCACTTGAAAGTTTTTAACGGATGCGAGTTGGCTGACGTTGCCGTTATCGAGAGCGATCACCACGAGGCCTTCGCGCGGCATTTCGGCGGCCGGCTTTTTTTCGCGTTTGGCGCGAAGCGTTTCTTCCTGCGCGGGAAATCGTGTGCAGATTACGAAGTGGCTGTCGCTGGTGAACGTGATCGTGGCTTCGCGTCGAGGGGAGGCGCGGTCGGGGTTTTCCTCGGAAGCAGTCAGGGGCTGAGGCGGGAGTGCTCCGATGGGGACTCGCTGTTCCTGGCCTGTGGTGAGATTGCGGATGATCAGGTCGCCGTCGCCTTCGAGCGGCATGAAGGCATAGGCCAGCCAGCGTCCGTCGCGAGAGAGCACAGGCGTTGTCGAGATCGAGCGCCAGCTGTCGAAGTCTTGATGCGACAGCGGGTGTTTGGGTGATTCCGCATGCGCGACCTGCCAGTGCGCGACAGTCAAAAAGGCTGCACACAGAAGCAGACAGATCGAAGCGATGCGCATGCGGAAAGTTTTGAAGTGATTCAAGGATTCCGGTCCACGGGGTCGGTGGGTTTCTGGAAATTCGTGCGGTAGGTTTTCGCACTGGCGGCAAGTTTCAGGAAGACATCCATGGGAACCACTTCGACCGACTCGCTGAGGCTGTTGAAGATTTTGGTCACTTTCTCGACGGTGTTGGACTCTCGCACGTGCATGAGGAGAAAGTAGGGACGGTTGGGATTGAGCTGGATCAGTTCCTCAAGGTCGGCGGCGGCTTCTTCTATGGAGCGATCGACCGCGAGGTAGTAGTCGTAGCTGAGGAAAGGTTTTCCATTTCGCAGATCGAACGTGCGGGCGGAGCCGTAGCCGTTGACGAAGCCGAGCGCGTCGGGGAATTGCTCATAGTAACGATCGACGAGTTCCTTGGGCAGATCGGTGTTGCCGACATGCCGGTTGCCCTCGGAGTAGTCCATGATCTCAAGCACGCGGAGATCGAGCCGGGTCATCAACTCACGACCGAATTTCATGAGCCCGGGAAATTTGTCCGCGGGAATGGCCTTCGGGTACATGTAGCCGGGACCACTGAGGCCGCCGATGAAGTAGTCGTTGGGCGATTTGTCTTCGTAGAAATACTGGAGCGCGGGCGGATTCATCCACACCCAGTTCATGAGAACCTGCCACGTGTAAGGAATCTGGCCGCGGCCGGGCTTGGTCCATGTGCCGATGCCCATCGCGTCGGTGGCGACGGCGCAGATGTAGACTTTTTTCTCCGCGACACGTTTTTCGTCCGCCTGGACGTGATGGTTGTTGGTGAACTTGAAATCCGGCGTGAGTGGAATTTGCGACGTGAAGGAGACGTTGGGAAGATTGTGAAGGCCCTCCATGATGAGCCCGTAGTTTCCGACGAGCGTCGTGTGCTGGCCTTCGGTGTCCTTGCCGTAGGAATGCCAGCCGAGGACGACGCTGGACGGATTTTGCTGGCTGAGAATTTTTCTCAGCAGAGCGAGTTCCTCCACGTGTTTGGGATTGGCGGAGAGATCGGTGAAGAACGCGCGTTGTTGAATGCCGAAGTCGGCAATGCCCGGCTGCATCTCTGCGCCGGCGTGGCCGCCCATGACGACGTAGTAATCGCGCGAGCAACGGGACCAATATTGGTCATATGCCCATTGATAGATGACGTGATCCGGCTGGGCGGTAAATTTACCGCGAAGATCGACGACGGGTTTCAGACCGTGGCGGGCGGCGAGCGCCAACTGGTTTTCGTTCACGACGACGAGGTCTTCGACGCCGGCGATGGTGAAAGCGACGATCAGCGAGGAGCGCACATTTTTGTCCCAGACGACGCAGCCCTTCGCGTAGCGGGCGAACTGGCTGAGCGCGGCATCGGCGTCGTTCAGTCCGAGGCGTTCGAATGTAACGTGGTGACGTTTTTCGAGAAAACCGACGAGCGGGTGGACGATTTCCCACTGCCAGTTTTTTGGATACTCGAGATAAAGGTGTGCGTTATCGCGATTGGTCAGACCCTGGAGGGAAATGAGCAACGCATGGACCGGAACGTCGCCATCCATGCGCCAGTTTTCGGAAAGCGGAACGATCGTCGCAGCAGCGGGAGCGCGGTCGAGCTGGCGTGGGGCGCGTTGAGCATGCGCGAAAGCGCAGACGCTGAGAGCGGCCAGCAGAGAAAGGGTGAAACGGATCATGGCGCGGTGGTTGGCGAGACGCGGTTGAAAATGTACACGATGGGACGGTTGCGCGTGCTACGGAGCTCGGTGAGCGTGAGGCGTGAGCCATTGGTCGAGAGCTTGTAGTCGCTGAGAATGTTCACGGCGCGCGGGCCTTGCTGGGCTTCGAGCGTGAGATCGGTGTTCACGCGCAGGATACGTTTTTCATCCAGCCACTCGGCGCGAACGCGTTTGGTGCGATCGTCGCTGATGTAGGCGCCGAGGTGGCGGTTGTCGGCCCACATCGGAGCGAGCTGAACGTTACCGGTCTGGGCCAAGTCGATCACGGTGGTGTCTTCGTGAATGCGACGGCTCCAGCTGAGCTGGCGGTGAATGGTGATTTTTTCCCCCTGAACGGTCAGGGTGAGATCGAAGGCTTTCCAGGGGCTGAGTTCGGTGCTCAGTGTCGCATCGTAGCGCCAGAGGCCGGAGAAATTGTCGCTGCTTGCATCGGCGGCATGGGCCGAGAGCGCGAAGGTGGATAAAAGGAGGGTGGTCAGGAAACGATTCATGGCGGGGAAATAATAAAGGCGGAGCCCGTGATGGACTCCGCCTTGTTGGTTGTGGCTTAAAACCGGGCCATCAGCAGTGGCTGGTTTAGAAGGTGAGCGTGGTGCGCAGCGTCCACGTGCGTGGCTCGGCTGCGACGACGTTGCCTTCGTAATAGGTCTTATCGGCGAGGTTCTGGATGCCGAGCGAGCTGGTCAGTTTGTATCCGAACAGTTCCCACGGGTAGGTGACCGATCCGTCGAAAACGAAGTAGTCGCCGGCTTTCCAGCCACCGCGATCAGGATTCCAGTCGAACGAGCGGCTCTGGACGGTCTCGGAGGAGTAGCGTGCACCGAGGCTTAGCGCGAGGCCACGGACCGGACCGTGGGTGAACGTGTATTTGTTGTACACGTTGAAGCGGTATTCCGGAACGTTTTCGATACGATTGCCGAAGAACATGCTCCAGAGCGCTTGATTGGAAGCGGTGGCGCTGTTGAAGCCGGCGGTACCGGGCTTGAACTTTGTAGGATCTTCCATGGTCTCGGCCTGCCACATCCAGGCGCCGTTGATGACGGCCTGGTAGTTGCGGATCGGAGTCCAGATGATGTCGAACTCGGTGCCCTCGATCTGATTTTCAACACCGACCGTGCGCCAGCGGAAGTTGCGTTTGTTGTAGAAGAGCGATGTTGGCGCGAAGAGCGTGGTGCTGCTGTTGAAGGGATCGCTGGAGATTTTCTGGGTGTCGTCGAGCTTCTGGTCTTTGCGGATACCGCGGAAGAGCGATACGGTCGAAACGAGTTTGTCATTCCAGAGCGAGGTCTTCACACCGACTTCGTAATTCAAGCCTTCCTCATTCTCGATACTTGCATCGGAACCGTTTGCTATGAGCACGGAACGTCCTTGGGGTACGCTAGTGATGGTCGATCCTCGGTAATTAAAGCTACCTCCAGTAAAGGTAAGTGCGTCCTGTAGAAGCTGGTCCAATGCGAGTTCATCGTAACCGCCGGCGAGACCGGTATTGATCTTAAAGGTTTTTGAAATCGTAGCGTAAACGGAGAGACCAGGTTTGATCTCGTACGAGGCACCGCCCATCCAAGCGTCTCCCTTGCGGGTACGGAACATTTCGGGATCTCCGGCGTAGCTGGGGGTGTAGTTGTAAACGTTTGCTGGATACGTGGTCTGGTCAAGGTAGGCGGTTGCCGGTGGGATAAACCACGGAGCATTGGTCTCAGCAGTCTGACCCTGCGCTTCGGTCGATTCTTTGCGATAGCCGGACAGGATGGTCAGCTTGTCCTGGAGAAGCTGCACCTGCCAATTGACGTAAACGGCTTCGTTCTTGGTATTATAGCCATCGAGAATGTTGCGCTCGATATTGTACACTTTGTCGGCAGGGGGATTGGGGTGAATCGAGGGATCCCACTGTGAGTAAACCTGCTGAGCTGTGAGGATATTGCCGAAACGGTCACGGAGGACCTGATTGGTGGGGACGAGACCGTTAACGCCGGCAGGATTTGGGAGGTTGTTAACGGGAGGGGTCGGATAGTTATAGCCAGGAACCTTATAATATACTGCACCGGCCGAAGCCATGTACTGCTGGCGCTGCTTGTTCACGATGCCGCCCACGAGTATCTTGTTTTTAATTCCGAAGGCGTCGGCTTTGAAAATGAGATCGATCTGATGGTCCTGAGCTCGACGATAGTAACCGTTGCCTGCTCCTGCATTGATTGCGTTGAAGGTGATACCGTCGGCATTGGGTATGTTGAGACCGCCGATGTTATCGAACTGGCTGTTGTCATTGGTGAAGACATAGCGGGCGTCCACCCACGAGAAGGGCGAGAGATCGACGGTAGTCTGGAAGGTTTTAACCTCATTTTCCGTGTAGGCTCCGGAGTTGGTGAAATTAAACGCTTCATCCTTCACGCGGACACCACTGGTGTTGGTGTAGTAGCCGTTTGGGGAGTTGGTGGTATAGAGAGGAAGTGAGGGATCGTTTCTGGCCTTGCGGACGTCGGCGATCCAGTTGGTCGGGCTGTTGAAAATGCGCGCGCGGTAGGCGGTCGCATTAGCGACGCCAGAAGCAGCGATCAGCTCGGGAGTCGGATTCGCGTAGGCCTCGAACCAGGCAGTCGGGTAAACCCAGCTGTAGTCATTCTGGTTGTAGGACTCTTTGAGATACTCGAGCTCGAGGTTGATGCGGAGCTTGCCGCTCTTGAATGGATTGAGCGTGAGAGACGGCGTGATGTTGAGGTTCTTTTTGAACTCGTAGTTGCGATCACCGCTCTGGTCGGTCCATGCGCCGACAACCCGGAGCGCCGCCTGTGAAGAAAGCGCGGCGTTATGATCGAGGATGACTTTGTCGCCTCCGTTGTCGTCTACGGTGTAGCTGAGAGTGGTGAAGTTTTTTTCAAACTGTGGTTTCTTCGTGATGTAGTTGATGACACCGCCGGGGTAACCCTGGCCGAAGAATACGGCGGCGGGGCCTTTGACGATTTCGACACGATCAACGTTATCGAGATTGTAAGAGGCGTAGCGAAACACGCCATTGCGGAGAAGGGAGTTCACGGTGAACCCGCGCATGGTGAAGTTGCCTTGCGGAGTGGCAGAGTTGCCGGGGAGGCGCATGGCGAACCGTGAGTCGGGCGAACCGGACGCGGTGTAGCGCAAAATGTCCGTGATGGAACTGACACCGGTGTCATCCAAGAAGTCGCGACTCATCACGGAGATATTTACCGGGACCTTTTGGATCTCGGTGCCGATACGAGTTGCGGTGGCTGAGTTCGTTTTCAGGTAGCCGTAGTCTCTTTCGGTTTTCACCTCGAACGGCGACAATACCAGTACTTCGTCATCGGGCTGTGTGACGGGGGTGGCGGGAGTTGGGATAGCGGGGGGCGTGGTTTGTGCCCGTGTAGTGGTTACTGTCAGCAGTGCAGCCAGGCCGATGGTCAGGTATTGCCCGACAGCGGCTGGAGTACGCGGATTGGTTTTCATGGTTCGTTGGTGTTGGTTTGTGTTTCAGCGGCAGAAGCGGGGTGCGCGTTCCGATTGCGGAAAGTTTTTTATGGAGCGGCCGTGGGGCCGACAGACCCTGGAAGCAGCAGGCGGGGCGAAATGCTTATGCCGATACGTCCGTTCACGCCGGGGTTTTCGATCCGCCAGAGCAGGTGATCGACGACCTTGCGAATGAGGGTGGGCAGGTTGACGTCGATCGCGGCGGGAGAGTGGTCGAGGTTGTGGTAGATGACTGGGTTGTAGTTGCCCAAGACGGCCTCGAAATCTTTTGGTGCGGTTTTACCCGCCTCGCGGAGCGCTCTGAAAAAAGAGCCGCAAAAATGGTCTACGGGAATATACAGGCCGGTGGCGGCCGGTGTGATTTCCAGGAGGCGTTTAACCAAGATGCTGCTTTCGCCGTGTATGGGTGCGATCTCTAGATAGCTGACTCCTGGATTCGCCTGTCCAAGGATGGGATGCACGGACATGCCCAATTCATGCGCGTGGGCTATGAAGGCCTGATTGCGGCTGACAACCGCGCTGTAGTCGGGATCGGTTGAGATGACGGCGACCGACTTGTGTCCCCTGGACTTCAAGTACTCGGCGGCCATGCGGCCGTTTTCTTCGTTGTTGGGTTCGACGTAGTCGCCTGAATACGTCGCCGAGCGGCGCGTCATGAACCAAACGTAAGGAATTTCCCGCAGTTTGCTCAGGCACTCGGCGGAAGGCTCCATGCCTTGGATGATGATCCCGTCCAGCTGTTCGCTCGCGAGACTGCGGGGCAGTTCGTCAGGCGTGTTGGTGAAAAGCACGCGGACATCGATGCGATAACGCTGGTCCGCAGACTGAGCCTGAAGGAGTCGATCTTGAAACCAGTTGTGACTGGGGTTGTTCGCCTTTGCCCCGACGAACCAGACACCGATGCGGCGTTGTTCAGGCTGTGCAGACTTGGGGCCGCGGCGGCGATTAACAGGGGCGGGCACATAATTGTGCTGCTGCATGACAGCGCGGATGCGCGCGAGACTGTCAGGGGCTACCAACTGGGGTTGATTGATGGCGCGTGACACCGTGGCGGGGGAGACACGGGCTTTGCGGGCGATTTCGGTGATTAACATTTAGGTTGGGGTGACCTTCAAATGAAATTTTCATAACAAGTCATGAAAATTGTCTGACGCGGGTCAAGTATTTTCAGCAAGACGCTTGCCACTTCGCTAGAAATTCCGGGCGCGCAATTTTGCGCGTTCCCATGATTTCAGGAGTTCCAACCGGCAACGGATCGTGTCGGGCCAGACGGGCGGATTGGTGCTGACATTGTAGCCCACGGTCGTGCCCAGCTCGGGACAGATCCAGAGTTCGCCGCGTGGGGCTGGGCCTTGAAGCCACATTGCGAACAGGTCTTCTGCGAAGGATAGATAATCGTTAAATTCAGGGGTGAGTTTACCTTTCCCATTAGTCACTGGAATCTGGCAATGCTGGCTGTTGAAAGGCCGACAATGAAACAGGTGCGAGTGCTGAATGAGGCGCGGACTATCAAGCAGCCGTTTTGAATAATCTTGGGGCAGCACGTGCTTCATCACGGCCGGATGAGAATGGTCCCAGGTTAACGGCAGAGGTTCTCCTGTTTCACGAGTGAAAAGCCTGGAGATTTCAGCGATTTTCTCGGGAGTCTCCGTGCAGGTATCACGATGGGTTTCGATGTGTGCGGAGAGGCCCAGTTTTTGTGCTGCCCGCACGGTTCGGATGATGATCTTTGTGGCGGCAGCAGGTGTGGTGTCATGCTCGCCGAGCATGCAATTGACGTAGTGGGCGCCTCCGGCAGCTTCGATTTCGAGCAGGGTGCGAACGTCGCTGCCAGTTCGTGAGAAAACACGTCCGCAGATCTTCAGTTGCAGACGCCTTAAGTGGGGGGCCAGTTCTGGCCGGAAGGTTTCGGCGATGCCGTCGAATCCCGCATCTTTGATCGCGGCGAGTTTTCTTGTGAGTGACCATTCGCGGCGCGTGGTGGGATGTGCGACTAGAGACCAGAGGGACGCGCAAACGATCAAGCGGGGTTGTTCTGAAATGATTTTCATTACTTTACTGAAAATAACTGAAAACAAATGTTGAAATTCAGAGTGTGGCCAGCCCATTTTGAACCTCAAAGTCACTGCGAGCCCTCATTAGACAGCGGTGGCGTCCGACTTTCAGCTCATGCCCCAGCCATTTGTTAATCGTTCCGCTTGGATTTGGTCTCTCGAAGGATCCCATGCTGCGGCGGCCGAAGCATCGCCGTCGCATTATCAAGTCCGTCTTTTTCGTCGTTCATTCGAACTTGGGGACGCTGCGGCAACACTGACCGCGCATATTTCCGCGGACAGTCGGTATCTGTTCTACTGCAACGGCGTTTTGGTTTCACGGGGGCCAGCGAAGGGGGATATCCATCACCACTTTTATGATACGTGCGAACTGACCCGCTGGCTGAAGCCGGGCCGGAATATGCTCGCGGCCGTGGTGCTTGATATGTCGCGCGTCGCACACCGGCCATCCGCGCTAGGCGCGCCTTGCTCGGTCATGACGTACACGGGCGGTTTTCTCCTAGAAGGAGAACTGGGCGGGGCGTCGGAAAAAACCGGACGGCTGGACACCGGCCTGCCCGGATGGCTTGTGAAAGTGGATACCTCTTTCCGCTTCCAGAATGATGGAACGCGTTTTGAGGGGTATCACGGTTACTTTGAGCACCGTGTTTCTCGAGAGCTTCCAGCCGGATGGAATCAGCCGGAGTTCGACGATAGCGGCTGGAAAGACGCGGCCACACTGTATCTGGCGGAGAGGCATGAAAACCGCCGTGATCCCACTAGTCCGTATGGTTTGGTTCCTCGGATGATCTCGCCACTGGAGGAGGGTGCTCCTGCGCGTTTTTCCTCAGTGTTTTTGCAAGGCGGAGCTGATGCTGGTGACGGCTGGCTAAATTTAATCACGCAGGACAAGTCCGTTATCATTTCTCCCGGTGAGACCTGCTCGGTTATTGTCGACACGGGCGAGTTAACGACGGCTTATCCTCTTTTAGATGTCTCTGGCGGAGCTGGCGCGCGTATCCGTTTCACGTATGCGGAGGCTCTCCGTCTGCCGTGGGCGACGAAAGATGCGAAACTGCTCGGGCGTCCGCAGTCGTTGGAGAATCTGGCGTCTCATTTCGCGGATGAGTCGAGCGGCTGGACGTTCGATCGCCGAGGAAAAATCAGCGGCTGGTCCGATGTGTGGGAGCCGGCCGGATCGGGGGCTGAACAATTCGAGCCCTGGCATTGGCGTGCGTTTCGTTACGTCGGGTTGGAGATAACGGCGGGAACTGAGCCGCTGACTCTGCTACAATTAAAGCAACGATTCACCGCATATCCTTACAAGATCACCGGCGCGTTTGAATGCTCCGATCCGCGTTTGAATAAAATCTGGGACGTCGCGCTGCGCACCATGCGGCTCTGTTCGCATGAGACGTTCGAGGACTGCCCGCATTACGAGCAAATGCAGTACGCGGGGGACACGATGATCACGTCGAAGATCGCGATGCTGACGAGCGGTGATGCTTCGTTGGGCCGGCAGGCGCTCTATCAATTCGATTGGTCGCGTCTGCCGGAAGGGCTCACTCAGAGCCGGTTTCCGTCCCGGCTGCTTCAGGTCATTCCCTCGTGGTCTTTGCACTGGGTCACGAATGTTCGCGATTACGTTTATTGTACCGGGGATCTGGTGACGCTTCGAGATCTGCTTCCTGGAATCAGAGCGGTGCTCGATTGGTTTCGCCGTCACGCTGATGAGAGCGGTCTTCCGTCGCGTCTTCCGTTCTGGAACATCACCGATTGGTGTTCCTGGTGGCCGCGCGGGGTTGTTCCGGGTGCTGCCGATGGTCCTGTTTGCATCATCTCCGCGCAGTACATCCAAGCGCTGGATGAAGTTTCAGATCTTTGCCGGATCGCGGGCAGAAGCCCGGAATCTACGGATCTTGTCAAAGAAGCCGACGGACTCAGACGTGCGCTTCACACGCGATTCTGGTCTGAAAAAGAAGGCCTCTATTTCGACCGCCCCGGCGGCCCTGAGGTCAGTCAATACGGCAATGCGTGGGCGGTGATTTGTGGAGCGGCCGGTGAAAAGGAGCGCGCTCAGTTGTTGAAACGATTCCCAACGGATCCACTTCTCGCGCCCGGCTCGTTCTTTTGCTGGCACGCTGTTTTCCGCGCGCTGCGGGTTTGCGGAGTTTACGACCGATTCCCTGAGTTTCTCGGACCGTGGCACGAGATGGTGGATTACGGTCTCGATACATTTGTCGAAGAGAACAGTTACTGGCGCTCGCTCTGTCATGCGTGGAGCGCGCATCCGGCGCTGGAGTTCATCGGCGGTGTGCTGGGCGTTACCCCGAAGAAAATCGGATTCACTGAGGTAGATGTTGCTCCGAACATTTGCGGCCTCACTCACGCAAGCGGGCGGGTCTGCACGCCGGCGGGTGCGATCGACGTTTCGTGGGAAATCCGTGATGGGGTTTTTGGCATATTGATTTCCGCTCCGGCGAAGACATTCGTGAATGTCACTCTGCCGGGCGGTCATCGCCGCTGCTTCGAAGGCGGGCGCTTTGAAGAGAAAGTGAAGCTTCTGTGAACGATCAGTTGCGATTGAAGCAGGACGGCGATCAAGCGGTGGAGATCCATCACCGTGCAGGACTGCTCTTCCGTTACGTTTACCGTCCGGAGACTTTGGCCAAAGAGTCTTCGCGTCCATTTGCGCATCCGGTGCGAAGTTTGTCTGGAGCGACGTTGTCTTGTTTTCGTCCGAACGATCATCCTTGGCATCATGGGCTGAGCTTCACGATCAACCATGTCGGGGAGAAAAATTTCTGGGGCGGCCCGTCTTATCGTGCGGCCGACGGCTATCAGTGGCGCGACGATCACGGTATTCAGAAACATCTGGAGTGGCTGGAGCTTTCTGCAGCGGCGCTCACGCACCGGCTTCAGTGGAGAACGGCGGACAAGGACGAGTTACTTTTGGAAGAAGTCCGTTCGTTGGAGGTCGAGGTTCTGTCGGAGAATGCCTGGGCGCTCTTCTGGCGAGCTTCGTTAAAGAACGTAACTGGCAGCGCGCTTTCACTGGGGAATTATCATTCGCGGCATGGTCTCACAGGCTCGCATTACACGGGTCTGCAATTCCGGGGCGCGCGCGATTTGCTCGATGAGCATGGCGATGCCAGCATCAGCATCGCTGCCGAAAACGGCCTGAGCGGTGAGGTGGCGATTCACGGAGCAGCGGCAGGTTGGATGGAGTGGAACGCGCAGAAGGACGAAAATCTTCAGCGCGTGAATATCCGATTCATCAATAACACCGGGCCGATTCACTGGTTCGTGAGGCAGAAAAATCCGCTCACGGCTTTTCCGTTTCAGTTCGATCGCGATCACCTTTTGGCAGCAGGGGCTGAACTGCTGATCGATCACAGTCTGATTTTCACCGACGTCTCATGAAATTCACGCGCACTCATTTTCTTCGTAGTCTGGGAGCAGGAGCGATGGGCCTGTTGGCCGCCAGCCGCCTGAAGGCGTCCTCATCGGCTCCACACGTGGACGATGTCCTGCCTATTTTCGATGCGAGCCGCGCCGAGGAGTTTTGGAAGCGGGTGCGCGCGCTGTATCCGATTTCTGAGGAGCTGGCCTATTTCAATTGTGGCGGGCTGGGACCGTCCTCCCGGCCGGTGCTGGATGTGTACGAGCGCAGCACGCGTTCGTTGCAGTTGCGCGTCGATTCGGGTCATGCGTCTTTTGACGAAGCGCGTCGGACCTTCGCCAAGTTTTTCGGAACGGATGCGGAGGAACTCTGTTTCACGCGCAATGCGACCGAGAGTAACTCCATCATCGCGGCGGGGATCGCTTTGCGCGCCGGCGATGAGATCATTTTCGAATCGCACGCGCATCCGGGCGGATCGCTTCCTTGGCTGAATCAGGTGAAGCAGCGAGGAGCCGTGGTGAAAACATTCGAGCCGGCTACTGACTCTGCCGCGAGCAATCTTGAGCGTCTCGCACGTCTGATCACTACACGCACGCGCGTCATTCAAGTGAGCCACGTTACCGCGCCGACCGGAGTCGTCATGCCGGTGGCGGCGATGGCCGAACTCGCCCGTGAGAAGGGTATTTGGTTTCACATCGATGGCGCCCAATCCGCTGGGATGCTGCCTTTCGACTTACACGAGATTGATTGCGATTCCTACGCGACCAGCGGGCACAAGTGGCTGGGCGGACCTCGCGAGTCGGGATTGCTCTACATCAAAAAATCGCGCGTTGAGGAAATCGCGCTCTCGCACCTCGGTGCTTACTCGAGCGAGAACTTTGATTTCACAGGGAAGCTGGAAATTGTGCCTGGCACCCGGCGTCACGAGTACGGCACGCGAAACGCAGCCACTGTGCTGGCTTTGCAGGAAGCTGCACGTTTTCAGGAATCAATCGGGCGACAGCGGATCGCCGAACGCGGACTAGCTCTGGCGACGCAGGTGCACCGTGGACTCGAGGCGATTTCTGGCGTGCAAGTGCTGACGCCTTCGCGTCCTGAGCTGCGTGCGTCGATGACTACGTTCAAAGTGAAAGACGTCTCCTCGGAGAAACTGTTCGGTCATCTGCTCGGAAAGCATAAACTTCGCTGCCGTCCGGTGACCGAAGAAAATCTGGATGCGCTCCGCGTTTCTACTCACTTGTTCAACACTGCGGATGAATGCGACCGCCTGGTGACGGCGGTCGCTGAATTCGCGAAGACGGCCTGATCCTTTATGCGTCGCTCTTCCTCAATCCGCTATTTCCACGACGAGATCGATCTCGACGGCGGCGCCTGCTGGCAGCGAGGAAACGCCGATGGCTGCGCGGGTGTGGCGGCCGCTATCGCCAAAAACGGCGACGAGAAGATCGGAGCAGCCGTTGATCACCGCTGGCTGCCGGGTGAAATCATCGGTGCAGTTCACGAAACCACCGACGCGAACGATTCGTTTCACGCGATCAAGGGAACCGAGTTCGGTCTTGAGCGTGGCGAGCAAAGCGAGGGCGGTCTGGCGGGAGGCATTTGCTCCGGCAGCTTCATCGAGATCGCGGCCGATCTTTCCCGTGATGACCTTGCCCGCGCCGTCGCGGGGAAGATGACCGGACAGGAAAAGCAGCGAGCCGCTGCGCACGGCAGAAACATAGTTGGCCACCGGAGCGCTGGTCGCCGGGAGCGTGAGACCGAGTTTGGCCAGATTTTCCTCGGGCGCGCTTTGAGCGGCCGAGACGGAAAGAAATGCGCAGAGGAGAAAGCCAACGATGCGGGTATTCATATGAGTGTTACTTGCTCTAGCAGGACGCGAGCCCGCTGGGAAACGACAAACCAATGATTTTTATGCGACGACTACTTGTTACCTTGTTCTTGCTGGCCGGAATTCCGGTTTTTGCGGCGCAGCCCAAACACGATCTCTATCTCTGCGTCAGCCAGTCGAAGCCGTTCGTGATTGGGATGAAGGTGCAGCAATTGAACGGTATCTACCGGATCGACGATCAAGAGACTCCCGTACACGTCGGCTTCAATCATCCGCGGCAGGACACGCTGACGGTTGATCCCCGGGGAGCCCGGACGATTTTCAGCGTGGGTCTCAACGGTGTGCTGCGTTACTCCATCGATGGGAAATCGTGCCGGATCATGACGAGCTGGGACATGACGGAGCCCAAGGACATCGCGATAGATCCGCACGCGCCGGATACGCTCTACATCGGATTGCCGGACGGCATCGGCGTTTCGCACGATGGCGGTCAGACGTGGAAACGCTCCAACAAAGGAATCACTCGTTCGTACACGCAGAGTATTTTGGTGGATCGTACACGACAGGGCCGGGTTTTGGCGGGGACTGAACTCGGCATTTATCTTAGTGAAGACGGTGCGAAGACTTGGCGCAGGGTTTTTGAGACCTCGCACACGGTGAACGACATCAAGCAGTCGCCGCACGATCCGCGTGTGATGCTGGCGGTGACTCAAAGCGACGGTGCGGTGTTGTCCCGCGATGGCGGTGCCACGTGGAAGGCCATCAGCCAGATCGATAAGAAGCACACACTGCACAATGGTGATTTCGATGCGACCGATCCGAAGCGACTCGCGGTTAGCGGGTGGGGTTGTGGAGTCCTCGTTTCCGAAGATGGTGGGGCCACCTGGGTTTCACGAAACGACGGACTGCCCAATCGGGAAGTCTGGCGCGTGGCGATAGATCCGGATCGCCCGGGACGGCTTTATGCTTCGCCACATCAGAACGCAGTTTTTTCGTCGGACGATTTTGGACGTACGTGGAAGAAACAGTGGTTCGAGGCCGCCACGGTCTGGGACTTTGTTTTCGTGCCACGACAGTAACCCACAGCTCACGTTCTTATGAAAATTTTCAGCACGATTCTTTTTTCTCTCACTGCCGCGATTGTCTGCCACGCAGGCGAAACGGCTGATCAACGACTGGCGGCCTATCAAAGCCGGCTGCATGAAGTGACGGCGTGGCGATCCGGTCTGGTCAAAAAAGAAGATCCGAAATCTGGCGGCCTGGCGGAGATTGCCGCGAAACTTGCGCGTCGGGAAGATGCCGACTGGTGCTCCACGCGGCTGATCGAGCTCATGAAGGAGCCGGCTAGCGATATGTTCTGGATGTTCCCCTGCGTGTCTGTGGCCTATCTCGGGCGCGATCAACTTTCGCCGGAGGCAAAACTGGCGATGCGCGAAGCGTGGCGCACGTACATGCCCATGCGCGGCGATACTGAAAACCACTGGGCCATGTACTACAGCTCGCTGTACCTGATGGCGCAGTTGTGGGCCGATGAGCCCGGCGACCGCTGGTTCACCGGGAAAAGCTCGGCGGAGAATCTGGCCGAATCCCGCGACTACCTGATCCACTGGATGGATCTCGCCACGACGATCGGGCAGGGCGAGTACGACTGCACCCACTACATCGGAGAATACTGCATCCCGATGCTGTTTCTCGCGACGTGGGCGGAAGATCCCGCGATGCGTAAACGCGGGCAGATGATGCTCGACTGGACTCTGGCTGACTTTGCCATCGATACGCTCGACGGAATCTACATCGGCGCACATGCCCGCACGACAGATGGGCAGGTGTTGGAGAAGTGGAACGGGCTCTCTTCGTTTTTTGCGTGGCTGTACTTTGGGAATTGCCCGGCGCCTGAATCGTACGGGCACTGGGGAATCTACTTTGCGGCGGCGGGAACCGTCTCCGATTACCAGTTGCCGGAAGTCATCAACAGCATCGCGACGGACCGCAGCGGACCGTACTTGAGCTTGGAGCAACGCCGCACCCGCCATCGCTGGCGGAACTCGGATGTTCGCAACGCGACGGTGTACAAAACGACCTACGTGACGAAGGACTATGCAATCGGTTCCGACCAAGGCGGGATGCTGCAGCCCATTCAGCATCATTCCTGGGACGTGACGTGGTCGGTTCCCAATCCGCGCGGCATTCACAACACGCTTTTCTCTCTCAATCCCTATTACTCGTCTGATGAGTTGCAGACCTACTTCACGGAATTTCCTGACTGGATCACCGAAGCGGTCACGCAGCAGGGAAAGCCGACGTATAATAAGGAGGACAAGTTTCTCGGAGGTTCGCCGTATGAGCAGGTTTATCAGAATCTCGATACGCTGATTGCGCTCTACGACATCCCGACGGGAACGACGTTTGAGCACATCAACGGATTTTTCTCCAAGGATCTGAGCCGGCTGGAAGAGGATTCGTCGGGCTGGATCTTTGCGCAGGGTGGCAACGCGTTTATCGCCTACCGGCCGCTGGCCGCGTACGAGTGGCGCGAGATCAAGGGCGGCGGCAAACGGCTCTACAGCCCTCACAAAAAGAACGGCACGCTTGTCCAGATCGCGGCCGCAGGAGAGTTCGCGAATTGGGACGCGTTTAAGAAAGCGATTCTCGCGCTGCCATTGAAGACATCGGTCGATCCTGTGCCTCGTGTGGAGTTCACGACGCTGCGCGGACGGAAGGTTGTCTGCGCGTACGGAAAGATCCCGACGGTGGACGGAAAGAAAGTGGACTACTCCAAATGGAAGCTTTTCGACAGTCCCTATCTGCAGTCGGAAAACGGCAGCAAGAAGCTGATCCTCACGCACGGCAAACAGGAGCGTGTGCTCGATTTCAATACGCTGACGACCATCGACCGGGTGAAGGAGAACTGAGCGATGTTGTACTATTCGAGTTTCCGAAATGTTGCAGGCGCCGCTGTCCTCTTGGCGGCAAGTGCGCTGGCGGCATTGGGAAATTTACCATCGGAGGAATCGTTGAAGGAGGGCGGCAAGGCCGCGCATGTGATGCTCACGCATCTCTGCGACGACTTTGGCGGACGGCTCACGGGATCAAAGACCAACCAAGGCGCGCTAGAGCGGCTGGTTGGTGAGTTAAAAAAGCTCGGCCTGAATCCGCAGACGACGACTTTTTCTATGCCGGGGTGGGAGCGCGACGATGACAGTGTGGAAATGCTCGCGCCTGTAAAACGACGGCTGCGGGTGGCCGCGCTTAGCTACACGCAGGCGCAGCGATCGTTTGAGGCGTCGGTGGTGAACATCGGCGCAGGGGGCGCAGGCGCTTATCCTGAAGGGAAGAATCTTCGCGGATTTGTCGGGTTGCTGGCGGCGAACTCCAGCGTGCCGTTGCAGGAAATTTTGAGAGAAGCTTCCGCGCGCGGACTCAAGGGCGTGCTTTTTGTGAACCGCGAAGATGGCGGACAGTTGCTCGCACGGACGGGAAGTTTTGTCGGAGAGAAACTGCCGATGCCGGTTTTCTCCGTCACGCAGGAGGAAGGATTGTGGATCGGGCGGTTGCTTGCGCGTGACGTTCCTGTGCGCGTGAAACTGGAGACGAAGTCACGCAGCACTGAGATAACGACTGCGAATGTCTCGGTGACTTTTCCGGGAAAAACTTCCCAGCGCGTCGTCGTGGGAGCGCATTTCGACAGCTGGGATCTGGGGCAAGGAGCCATGGATAACGGAATCGGTACGGCGCAATTGTTCGCGCTCGCCCACGTATTGCGCGGCCAGGAGCTTCAGCGCACAGTTGAGTTGATCTGGTTCAATGGAGAAGAGCAGGGGCTGTGGGGCTCGCGGCATGAAGCGAAGCGGATCGGAGACGCGCCGGTCGTTGCGATGATCAATCTCGACATGATGGGCGTGCCGCAGGCGGTGAATGCGCTGGGCGATGCCTCGCTGGTGCCAGCGCTCGAACGTTGGAATAAATCCCGCGGCGATGCGCGGCTTCCCAACGGCGTGCTCAACTTCAACTGGTTTGGCAGCGATCACACGCATTACCAGATCGCCGGTGTGCGCACGGTCACGTTTTCTGCGCCGATCGAGCGTACGTCGGTTCGCTACTATCACGATTTCGCCGACACGATCGACAAGGTATCCGAGAAGCTGATCGTCGATTCCACTGCGGTGATTGGCAGCCTCGTGTTTGCGCTGGCGGAGGACGCGGAACTGGAGGCGTTCCGACGGGATCGTGCAGAGACCGAAAAATTGTTTACCGAATTTAAGCTGGAGGCGCGGATGAAAGGAGCCGGGCTCTGGCCGCTTCCTGATTTTATTAGCAAACCTAGTTCCACCCCATGACCGTCCTTGGCCTTCATATCGTAGATGCTCTCGTAGTCGTCGTTTATATCATCGCGGTCCTCGCGATTGGAAAAATTCTCTCTCACGGAGTGAAGGGGGAAGGAGACTATTTCCTAGGCGGCCGCTCGCTAGGGAAGTGGTTTCAGTTTTTCCTGAGCTTCGGCAGCATGGCCGATCCGGGGCAGGCGACCACGACGTCGAGTTCGGTGTACCGTCAGGGCGCGGGCGGTGCGTGGCTCGCGCTGATCACGTTGTTTCTCACGCCGTACTATTGGTTCAGCAATGTCTGGTTCAGGCGTGTGCGTCTCACGACGATGGCGGATCTTTTTCAGGATCGTTTCGGAAAACGATTTCTGGCGACGCTGTACGCCAGCACGACGATCTTCATCATCATCGTGGGTATTGCCGGCGGAAACGTGGTCGCGCTCAAAACACTCCAGCCGTTGATGGTGAAAGATCCGGCGATCTACTCACCTGTGGAGAAACAGAGTGTGGCTGATTTTCACGAGTTCACTGAACTCAGGAAGGTGAGGCAGACGGCACCGCTCGCTGAAGCGAGCGAAGCGCGGTACAGCGTGCTAAAGGATTACTATGATCGCGGTGAGCTTCAGCCGTACGTCACTTATTTGAAGCCGGTGCTGTTCTACCTCGTTTCGACGTCGCTCGTGGCGATTTTCGTCATGCTGGGCGGACTGAAAGCATCCGCGATGGTCGATGCCGTGCAGGCGGTGCTCGTCATCTTGATATCGGTTATCCTGATACCGTTCGGTCTCGCACAGACGGGAGGCGTCAGTGGGCTGCACGAGAAAGTGCCGGCGGTGATGTTTAATCTCTTCGGAGGAGGCGGGATGAGCGAGTACACGTGGTACTCGATCGCGGCGTTGTTGCTCGTGCAGTTCGTGGGCATCGTCGGATCGCAGGCGAATATGACGATCGCCGGCTCCGCGAAAAACGAGTTTGCCGCACGGCTGGGTGCGGTGACCGGTGGATTCAGCAAACGCTTCGTCACGATAGCCTGGGCTTACTGCGGATTGATCGCGCTGGCGCTGTTTGGGCCGAACCTCTCCGACCCGGATCAAGTGTGGGGATTGCTCACGAGCGAACTGCTGCCGGTCGGTTTGATTGGCGTCATGATCATCGGCATTCTCGGCGGAAAGCTGGCGCTACTGGGCGCGCAGTCGGTGGTGCTTTCAGGTCTCGTGGTGAAAAATCTCTACGGCCCGCTGTTCCCCGGAAAGAGCGAGCGGCACTATATGTTCGTGGCGCGTGCGACGGTGCCGATCGTTTTGGCTCTCGGCGTAGCGGTGGGGCTGTACCTCAACAGCGTCGTCGCGATTTTGAAATTCTCCATCGTGCTGCTGGTCGTGTGGGGCGTGCCGATCACGCTAATTTTCCTGTGGCGCCGGCTCACCGAAGTCGCGGTGCGCGTGCAGGTGCTGGCGACGCTGTTTGTGATCGCGGTGGTACCGTGGAGCGTTCCGGCGATTCCGGCTCTCGCGCAATCATCCGCGCTGACGTTGATGACCCGGGAACGGACGACCTCGACGCAGATGAACGCCACGGCGGCCGATGTGACGGCGGGGCTGGCGGCGAAGGAAGGCGACTCGATCACGAAGGTGGTCCGCACAGAGCCTGTTTCGGTTTTCTTTGAAGAAGGTGTGGTGCGCACGGATATCAAGAATCCGGATTCACCGCGCACAGGAAAAGGACTCTTCCGGAGCGAAGTGTATCTGGTGTCGTTGCTGGGCGTCGATGTGGCGGGTTTCAGCCCGGCGCAATTGATGACGACGCGTTACGTGGTGGATGCTCTGTTTCCGATCTTCGTCCTGATCGTGGTGAGCTTGCTCACGCAGCCTACTGATCCCACGCGGGTCGCGCGCTTCCATGTGCGCATGAAGACTCCCGTAGCGCTGACATTGGATCAGGACGCGAGGGACGTGGAGGCGAGCTATGCGAATCCGACGCGTTACGATCACTTGAAGCTCTTCCCGAAATCGAACTGGGAATTCACCAAATGGAACAAGCAGGACACTCTGGGCTTTATCGGGTGCTGCGCGTTGGTTGGCGTGATTTTGATCTTCTTCAAAGGAGTGCTGCTGCTCGGCAGCTAGCGCATCCACATCCGCCTTTTTGATATGAAACGTTTTCTCCTGCTTATCGTTTCTCTATTGAGCCTTGGTGTTTCGCGGGCGGAGCGCGTTGATCTACAAACATCCAAAGCGGCGTCCGTGCTGGTGTGCGGTGGCAGCATGATGAACGGCGATCAGTTTGCCGACTCCGTGCAGGCGGTGATGAAGACGCACTATGCGGGCTGTAAGAAAATCGCGTTGGTGCTGCACGCCACGCTGCCGGAGGATCGTGACCGGATGGAGGAACGGCTGCGCAAGGCGTTTCAGCATCTCGGAGGATTCGCCGTGGAGTCTTTGCATCGGCATGACAGATCCGGCCAGAGGGCGCTGCTGGAAAAGGCGGACGGCATTTTTGTCGGCGGAGGAGAGACGTTCGTTCTGCTTTCCGATCTCTACCGCTCAGGACAAATCGATATTCTGCGCAGACGAGTTCTTGCGGGAATTCCTTTTGGCGGCACGAGTGCCGGAGCGAATGTCGCAGGACTATTGATCGGGACGACGAACGATTTTCCGGTGACGTTTGTGCCGACGCGTCGTGCGCTCGCCGTGTTTCCCGCGGTGATCAATCCGCATCATCCGTTGCCTGCGAACAAAGCGGATTTCGACGGGCGTGTGGGGAAGATCAAAGCGTACCTGCGTTTCAACCCAGACGAGACGGTTTTTGCGTTGTCGAATGCGGCGATCGCCAGGCTCAACGGCGGGCGCGTCACGCTAGAGGCGGGCGCCGGTTGGGTTTATCACGGAGCGGGTGTGCGCGAGTTGAAGCTCGGCGAGGAAGTCCCGGAGCTCATGCCGAAGTCGTAGCGCAGCTGCCACTGGCGGACTTCACCCGGAGCCAGTGTGATCGAGAGATACGGTTCGATGGAGAACGTGTTGGCGTTGCCCCAGATCACGCATTCGTCGGGCGGGAAGCTGGTTGAGAAGTCGATCTGGTTGAGCGCTGGATGACTCAGGCGGGCTTCCAGATTTTTCTCTGCGGGAAGTTTTAGCTGATCGAAGTGCCCGTCCTTCACGTCGTGGAAGCGGCGCTTCTGCGTGAGGCAGTTGTCGGAGAGAGCGAAGCCGGGATTTTCGGCGAGCGATGTGCCGTCGGGCAGGCCGGCTTTGATGAGGCCTTCGGTGAGTGTGAAAAACGGATGCGCGAACCACTGGAGCGTGATGGGCGAGTCACCTTGATTGGCCAGACTGGAGACCGAGATGAGGCTGGAGTGCTGCAGCTCGACGAGGCGCAATAATTCGTAGCGATGACCGAGTGCCTCGTGCGTGGTTTTGAACAGCGCGCGTTCGTGCAGCGGGATGATTTCCCATTCGCAGCGGCTGACGAGGGTCGTCTCGCCAGTTGAAGAACGTTTCAGCACGCCGGTGCCGACAGCGAGTCCCTCATCGCCTTTCCACGTGAGCGGAGAGCCTTCTCGCGTGCGATGCCGGAACGCCTCGGGCAGACCTTGTCCATTGAAGGGATCGGGCGTGGGATTTGGCCATTCGGGTCCGGCTAAGAGCGGACCGGCGGTGACGTGATGAACCTGCCAGATGAATCCTGCGGGGCAGAATCGTGGTACGCCGTTGAGGCCGGATTCTTGTGGGTCGAGGATGTCGACGCGGAGCCGGGCGTTGGCTAGGTGGAGCACGAAAGAGAACGCTGAAACTAGCGCACGCGAACGACGCGGACCTTGGTGTTCTTGCCGTCGAGAACGAGGGTGAATCTGTTGTTGGGGCGGGCGTGGATCTCGATGGCGCGTCCCACGAGTTCGTCGGGTATCGGTTCAGTGCCTTCCCACGTTTGGCCATTGTCCAAACGGAAACGGTTGGCCGATTCCCACGAGACGACCTTTGCCTGAAGCGGCGGCAGCTTGCGCCAGTCGGAATCGCTGATGTTGGGCAATCCAAAGCGGCTCAGCCAGCCGCGGGTATCTTCGGTGGAAGCGGCGGGAGTTGCGGATGGAGGAACGGGCGGTGTGACGGTGGGAGCTGCTGCTGCGGGAGTAGATGCGACGGAGACGGCGCGCGACTCTTGCACAGCCACTGGCGCGACGGTTGTGGCCGAAGCAGTGGAGGCAGAGGGCAAGGCTGGCGGAGGTTGCGCGATCGCGCCGGGAGGCTGTGTCTGCCGGTGCAATGCTGCCTCGAGTGCGGCGATTTCGGCGGGAGTCAGACGGTCCAGCCCTGAGGCTTTCCACTCCTCGGGCGTGAGTGACTTTTTAAGATTGGCTTGAGCGAGGGCCGAGAGAGAGGACGCTGCCAAAGTCAGAGCGAGGGCGATTTGTAGTGGAAGTTTCATGATGCCTCGCTGCTGACTCGTGGAATTTAGGACGGCCGTTGATCAGCTGACAGACTTGGTGGTGACCCGGCGCGGCGAGCACTGGCCGTGCAAGGCCGTGTAGAAGGGGTCGCCCGGTTTGATGGAGCCGCGCGAGACGATCTCGCCGGTGAACGCGGATTTGTAGATCGCGGTGAGCAGCTCGAGCGTCTTGCGGGATTCTTCGCCGGAAGTGAGGGGCTGGCGTTTCGCGTCCATATCGGCGACGAGCGCGTTCAGCTGCGCGCCGTGGGTCGATCCGACATCGGGTGGGAACGATTGCCAGGCTTGCAGCAAGGAGTCGTCGTGCGCGGGCGGGACGGGCGTGAATTTCCAGTTGTCGCGGGTGTAGCCGTAGAGGTGGGTGAGCTCGATGGTACCCTGTTGGTAATCGAGACGAAGGTAGGTTTCCTGACGCGGGCTTAGCGCGCTGTTGACGATCGAGCCGACTGCGCCGTTTGCGAACGTCACGAGGGCCATGGAAACGTCTTCGACTTCGATCGCGCGGTCGAGCGTGGCGGCGAGGGCGCGCACTTCGCGCCAGTCGCCCATCAAGTGGAGGAAGTGATCCATCGCATGGATACCCAGGCCCATGGTGGGCCCGCCGAGTTCAGTCGCCCAGCGGCCGCGCCAGGGCACGGAGTAATAGGCGGCGTCGCGGAACCAGAGCGTGTTGCACACGCCGACGAGCGGGCGGCCGAGGTGGCCTTCATCAGACAAACGGCGAACGTGGGCGGTCGAAGAACCGAAGCGCATTTGAAGAATGCACGCAGTGTAGCAGCCCGTGCGTTTCTCGGCTTCGGAGATGCGATCAAGTTCGGCGAGAGAACCGCAGAGGGGTTTTTCGCAAAAAACCCAAGCACCGGCTTCCATCGCGGCGATGCTCATCGGTGCGTGTTGCGCGGGTGGAGTGGCGATGAAAACCAGGTCAGGTTTCACTTCGGCCAGCATGGTCGCGTAATCGGTGAAGTGGCGCGGAATCTTATTCCGCTTCACGAAGTCGGCGCCCCGCACGGGATCGATGTCCATCGCAGCCTCCATGGTAACCCGTCCATGGGTGGTCTCAATGGCGCGGAGGTGTGCGTCGCTGATGGAACCGGTGCCGACGATGACTGCGCGGTAGGTTTTGTTCATTCTTGGAGAGGGGATTTTCCCGCCGACCTAGCAACGACGTCGAGCATGGAGTGAGCGCGACGCGAATTTCCCGCAGGAGTTTCGCGGTGTTTAGCGACTGAGTGCGAGCTGGAGAACCTTATTGCCGGTGAGCCGGCGCTCGGGAGCGAGCGAATGGGGAGTGCGACCGCCGTGAACTTTGGCCAGTTCTGCAAAGCGCGCCTGAGTGGCCTTCACGAATTCATCGACGGGCCGGGTTTCACCACACAACGCCATGATCTGCGGCAGCCAATGATGGCCGTAGCGGACGTGGTTTTGTTCGTCGTTGCGATCGAAGGCCAGAAGCGTGTCGGCCTCGAAGTCGTTTAACTCACGCACGCGATCCATCACGGTCGCCTTCGTGGGAAAACTGCCGGCTTCAAATTCCATCGTCATCATCGCGTAGCGTTCATGCGGCGGCATCTGGACGAGGATATTGTAGAGGTCGAGCGAGTGCTCGAGCGTCATGAGATCGACGCCGAGTTTCGGCAGCTGGCGATAACCAAACTGGCTGTGGCGCGACTCGTCCCAGAGGTGACGGGCCATGTCGTGGTGCAGATCGAAAGAGGCTTCGGGCGTGTCGTAGAAAATGGTCGCGAGGTAATCGACGGCATCCAGCTCCATCATCAGCCAGACATACACCATCAGACGGATCACGCGTGCATCGGTCTTCGGATCGACCAGCCAGGAGCGAACGATGGGCGTTTCATCCGGGTCATAACTGAACGCACTTGAGCACGTCGGGTAGGGGCCGCGGTTGCAGGTAGGAGGGTGAGTATACGCGCGCTTTTCGTGTTCCCAAGCGGAGCCGGCCGCGAGTGGGATTGCGGGGCGTTCGCCTAGCAATCCTCCGAGGCTGTCCACAATCGCGGAGAGATGATCCGTCCAGTAGCTGGCGTGGATGGTCGCGAGGTACGGGGTGATCTCTTCGGTATGGCGGGTTTCGTCGTTGATGAATTCCTCGACCAGGCGACGCGACGGCCAGTCAGCGAGATGATGGGTCGCTTCGAGGTAATGCCGATAGGACGCGAGCAGCGCAGGTTTGATCACCCGATAGAATCCGGCGAGGGCCACCGAAACGTCGGAGGGCATGACCGCTTCGTTGAAAAGACGCCTGATGCTTTCACGGACGCTTTCCCCGGAGCCAAAGCCGCTCATCTCGCGACCGCGTTCCCGCAAGAAGCGGGCGTGTCCGGCCGACTCCCACACGTGCTGGCAAAGCAGATACTTCAACTCCGGTTCGCCGGCGCGGTAGATCAGCGTGGTGGCGGTGCGAACGAACTCACGCTCCACTTCAAACAGCAGGCGCTGCATGCGCGCCATGTGTTGAACAGCGGCCATGCGGCCGGACGTGGAGATGTGTACAGGAGCGGAGACGGAGGGGGCGGCCATCGGATAAATTCGATGCAGCGTTAGCAGATGCGGCCGCGTTTGCCTGCGGTGCTGTGGCCGGGAGGATTGATGCCTACCCAGCGCTCGTCGATGGGCTCGCTCGCGCGTTGGTAGCGGGCATCGCTGGAAATGCGCAGACGATTTTCGGTGCGGTTATCGAGCGAGGCGTGAACCAGGAACATGCCGAAGGTGATGAAATCGCCGGCTTTGAATTCGGTGGTGAGCCAGCGACCGCCGAATTTTTCGCGCACGACTGGAGGGTTGTGCGAGAGGCTGCCGGAGAAGGACCATTTACCGGCCTTCGCGGTTTCCACTTCCTTGGGTTTGTTTTCGCAGAAGCCGTCGACGTCGCGGTAAACGTAGTTCTTCAGGAGATCCATGCGCTTGTGCGAGCCCTCAAGAATCATCAGCCCGCCAAGAGTGAGGGAGATGTCTCCGTACGGAACCCAGCAGGTCATGTGTGAGTGTGTGCCGCGGCCCATGTAGGGAAGATCACAGTGCGGGTTGGTGCCTTTGCCGGGACCAATCGCGCGCAACCAGGTGAAATCGTAATGCCGGATAGGCTCGTTGAGGAATTTCGAATAGAACTCTGGCAGACGTCCCGAATAGAGGAGGTTCTGGATGGCGGGATTGTTGGCAGTGATCTCCGGTTTGAAAACGTATCCAGAGCCTGGTTTGCACACGCCATCGATCGTAGGATAGGCAGGATCGAGAACGCCGGCTTCGGCTAGGCGGTCGGTCAGGCTGGCGCGGGCGGCGAGCACTTCGTCGCGGTCCAGATAGCCGGGCATGTAAAGGTAACCGTCTTCTTCGAAGCGGCGGTGAAGCTCCTCCATGTCGTCAGCGGCGTCATTGGATTCGCGCAGCCAGCCGACCTTGTCTTCGGCCATGTCGAGTTCGTGGCCGTAGGAATAAAGCTGGGGAAGGGTGTCTGTGGGGTGGCTCATGAAAATAATCTACACCTCTTATGCGGACCATTAAATGGTTGAACTGGGATTAGTGATGTAATTTTTGGGCCGATGCCGTCTGCATTAAAATACCGGGCCGAACCGTGGTTGCAGAGCCCGTTACGCACAGCGGTGGGGGAGATCGAGCTGGCGGGATTGCTGAGAAACGTGACTGGGCTGGATCCGGCAAATATGCGGATTTTGAGACGTTTCACTCTCGTGCTCATGGTGGAGGGCCGGGGCTACTACCAAGACGCGCGGGGGACCAAGCTCGAATGGGCGGCCGGCGATGTGGTGCTGGTTTTTCCCGAGATCGCGCACGCGTATGGCCCACTGCCCGGGACCGAGTGGGCGCAGATCTACTTTGTGTTTGATGGGCCTCAGTTTCAGCTTTGGCGGGCGCAGGGATTACTCGCTCCCGAGCGCCCGGTGCTGCGGCTCGGATCACCGGATTACTGGAGGCGCCGATTGCACGATGTGGTGAAAGGTGAGTCGCAACACAGCCCGGGAGCGTCGCTGCGATCGGTCGGGCGGTTCTTGCAGGTGCTCGCGCAAATGGTGGCTACGGACGCGGACAAGAGCAGCCAGTCGGGGCGTGAAGCCTGGCTCGAGCGAAGCTTACAGCTATTGGGCGATCGCACCTCGGAAGGCTGGCCATCGCCGCAAGCGGTGGCGCGTCAGGTGGGGTTTAATTACGAGAATTTCCGCAAGCGCTTCGTGCAGCAAACGGGCGAATCTCCGGGGCGCTATCAAAAACGGCGTCGCCTGGATTGGGCGTGCGCGGCGATTTATCACGGGGAGCATTCGTTCAAGCAGGTCGCGGAGGAACTCGGGTTTTGCGACGTCTTTCATTTTTCGAAAGCTTTTAAGCAGCACATCGGTCAGACGCCGTCCGAATACCGGCGTCGCGCCCGCGGCTAGAGCGAAGCCGGGGCGCGGTGGATGGGAGAGGTCAGGCGTTTGCCGAGGCGGACCAGCCTTCCGGCCAAGTGGTGCCGGGAATCGGACGCCAGAACATGTCGGGATCGATGCGGGGTTTGTGGTGCCGGTATTTCTCGGTGAGCCGGACTTTGGTCTTCAGATGTTCGACGAGGTTTTCACCGTAGAAGAATGTGTTCTCGGCGATGCCCGAAACGACGAGAACTTCGGAGGACGTTGTTTCCAGAAGCTCGATGAGGCCGCGAATGTTCGTGAGCTCCCCATCGATCGCCGACTGAAGATTTTTTTCGCACGTGGACCGGATGGTGTCGTCGGTTGCCTGAAGGTAGCCGTACACGTTTTCGCACCAGGCACATACGCTGCGCAGGCTCGTGACCCAGTGCAGATAGGCGCGGACGCGATCGCGGAGATCGGTGAAGACATTGCATGGCTCGCCAGCGAGGCCTGCGGCGATTTTTTCCAGTCGCGCAATCAGCGGGTGCAGCCGCGCGATGACTTCGCGATCCATGTCGGCGGCCATCTTTTTGCCGGAGTCGCGCGTGATGAGATCGAAGAGCACGTCTTTGCCCAGATCGATCAGGCCGGGGTTGTTGTGCTGGAAGCAGCCGTGACGCTCGTAGTACTCGCGCTCGGGGGCGGGAACGGCTTCGGCATCGGGGACAAACGGGCGATCCCATGTGCGCTGCCAGCAAAAGCCAAAGGCGCAATAGAGGCCGACGAGCGGCTGGCCGGTGAGCGCATCCTCGAAATCCTGCCAAGCGGTCGTGAGCGTTTTCGCGTTTTCTGCGCCGACGAGCTGGGTCGCGTATTCGGAGAGAACCTGGTCGATGGGTTTTCCGGGGAAGAATTGAGCGGCGCGGATGGCGACGGGATTGGGCCAATACGGCGCCTGGCTCGTGTTCGTGAGACCGCCGAGACAGCTGATGCGGCTGATGCCGGTTTCGCTGACGGCGGTGAGTTTGCTGTGCACCATGCGCGGGAAGGGCAGGCCGAGGAGTGGTTCGTGATTCATCACGCCCGAGGCAGAATAGTGGAGAACCGGCTCGACGCCTTGAGCGCGAGATTGCTCGAGTGTTTCGCGCTCGGCCTTGTCCATCGTCGTGTGGAAGATGCTGCCGGCTACGCCGAGATTTTCCGGATACTTCGGATGCGAGTAAGGAACGCTGTAGCCTCGAACGAGCAGCGAAGGCGCCTCCCAGGTGACGTGTTCACCCATGCCGGCCTTGATGTGCTCGTGCTCCACTTTGAAGGGCTCGATGCGGAGAATGACATCGAAGTCCGGGTTAACCTCAGCAGCCGCGCCTTGGAGATTTTTCAGGAAACGCACGATGCTCTGGCCGGCCGCCTGCGCGATCTTATCGTGATTGCGCCACTCACGGATCATGTACGGACCGCCGTTGCGGCCCACGTAGAGCGAAGACGTGTGCTCGAAGCCTGCGCCGCTATCGTTGGTCCAGACGGACATGTAGCTCAGATCGGGAACGGCCTTCACGATCTTCTTCAGAGCTTCGCGGTAATGGCGCTGCACGATCGGGTGATCCTGAGCCATCGTGTAGCGCGGGAGGCGCGAACGGAACGGGTGGTCCACGCGAGCGCCGCGAAGGGTCGGGTATTTGGCGAAGAAACGATCCGGCATCGTGCGCGGTTCAAACATGCACACGCCGGGTTTCAGGCCGTAGCGACGGCCGAGGTCGGCGAGTTTTTTGAGATGATTCAGGTTCGCGTCGAGGTACTGCGCCGGCCAGATGCCCTGGGTGAGTGGCGTATCGACAAAGTGGTTAAAGCCAGGCGCGTAGGTGTAGAACTGCGGATAATATTCGAACGCCACGGAGTCCTCGTAGGGCATATGCGCCTGCAGGCCGTTGACCTCGCAGTGAGTGAATCCTGCTTCAGCAAGCGTCGCGACATAGTGCTCGGGATCAAACTTCCGGGCGCTGCGCCAGTACTGCGTGTAGCAGGCGTCCCAATGGGGGCGGTGCCAGCCGAAGGTGGCCGGCAGCCACAGGCCTGCTGCGAGTTTCTCACGGGTCAGTTCGCTGATTCCAGATGAGAGCAAGCGCACTGCGGCAAAAAGAAACGAGCCGTGCGTGGCGATGATTTCTCCGGTGCCGTTCTCGGCTATCCGCAGCCACATCCAAGCCTTGGACTCCTTCGCTTTCAACGGGAGCTGCGTCGGCAAATTACGAGAAGCGAGGGCAACGATCACGCCGGTTGTCGCTGTGTTTGCGGGCCCCGCAGTCGCGTTGCTGATTCGTGCCAATTCTTGTGCGGAGGTGATCTCTGAGGGTTCCGCGGACGGGGGGTGAAAAACTGACTTGAGGGTGAGGGAGGGTAAGAGAGCAGAAGTCATTTCGAGCCGCAGAAGCAAACGGAGCCGCTAGAGTGGCAATCTCAAAGCCGGGCAAAAACCAAGGGACACCCAATTTATCCCAAGCCGTACATTCGTGGCCGCTGGCTTTGACCGCTCAGGCTCTTTCTCGTGATGGCGTATGCCGCAAGACCTGCTCGCTATCGCCGACTATGAACCGCCCATGGGGGATCTTTTCACGCATCGACGTCTGGATATTGGACGCGCGATATGGACCGAGCCACTTGCGGCAGAAAAAGGGATGCCCAAAAAGCGCATCATCCATCAGCGCGTGGTGCGTTTGCAGGCTCCGGCGAAACTGCTTCGTCTCGGCGTGCGGCGAGGGCAGGGTTATCACAAATGCGGGAGCCGGCAGGATCTGGACTGGGTGGTGGGAGTGCGTGTGCTGGCGTGGGAGGGAAATCGTTGGAAGGAAATTTACCGGCGCGACACACTGAAGGCACCCGAGCTGGATGTGACGCAGTGGATCAAGCTGCCGAAAATCGAGACGACCGGTGTGATCATCGAGTTGAGGCGATCAGGCATCGATGGCGGATGGACTCCTTGGAATCTGGTGATGTCCGCGTTCGTGCTCGAGGGCGAGTTGAGTGATCCGGTCTCGCCGCGAAACGAGCGGCTGCTGCGCACGACGAAACTCGATCTCCAGGGGTTGCCTCCCGGCGTGAAGGCCGAAGCGAAGAACGGTGCGGTGGTCTATCGCAGTGCAGATTTTGAAGTGGGATTCACGTTGGGGCGGCCAGGTTTTTCTCATCTGGGATTGCTCATCGAGGATGCGGCGAAAGCGGGTGTGAATGTTTTGGCGACCCGCCCCCCGCTTGTTCACCAAGGGCCGCAACTGAGTGTTGTCGGAAAGGCTCCGCTGATCGCACCCGCTGTTCGCTGTGATATCGATGGCGTGACGGAGGTTGAAGGAAGCGTCGTGCGCTATGCGTTTACCTCGGGCGGGCAGGCTTACCGGCTGACGTGGCGAATCACTGCGCAAGGGCTGGTTCTAGAAGCAGAGAGATCGGCGAAGAAAGCGGTCACCGCCTGGCACAGCACCGTCTGGATGATCGGCGTACGCAATAGCGCCACGCCCTCGCATGTGCTGGGCCGACTGATCGAAGAAGGCGAGGTAGGCGCAGTGGCGCTGCCCGCCTTGCTGACGCTCCCGGGATTTGGAAGCTGGGAGATTTCATCGAACACGCCTGACGCCTCGCTGAGGAGCGACTGTCGCCGGAGTTTGGATTTGAATACGCTCGAGCTAAAGCTCGGTGAGGATCGCACCCGCGAAGGGCTTTATCGACTTCGTGCGGGGACTCATCGGGCGGTTTTTATTTTCACGCCAAAAACTCCGCGGCCTTTGCTCCGGGACGACGCCCCCGCCGTGGCGAAGCGTGCACTCATGAGGACACAGTGGACGGCGCTGACCTTTCGCGCCGATACGGCCACGCTGAGCAATAACGGCGCGTCGATGCATTGCCCTATCTGCATGGACACATGGTCTTCCGTGGCGATTCCCTCGGGAGATGTATTCCCTGGATTGCCCGCAGTGGAATTCTTGCGGCACTCGTTGGAGCGGTGGCTCACGGGCGGGCCTGGTTACGCTGCCGGTCGTCTGTTGCAGGATGGCAGCTCTCACGATGCGGATGACGAATATCTCATGACAGGCGCTTCGGCCTTACGCGGGCTCGGTGACTACCTGAATCATTGCGCGTCGCTGGCGTGGTTTCGCGAATTCAGGCCGTACATTGTTAAGAAACTTTCAGCGGCGCTGGAGCGAGACCTGGATGGCGACGGACTCATTGAAAGCCCCTATCGCACGGGAGTCAGTGGCACGAACCAGTGGAGCACCTGTTGGTTCGATGTGATTTCGTTTGGGTGGAAAGACGCTTTCGCCAACGCGATTCTCTATGGGGCACTCGGGGAGCTGGCGGAGGGGGTTTCTCGATTCGGAGAAGTGTCGATCGCGGCCGATCTTCGCGGGTGGGCCGAGCAATTGCGTGGAGCCTACCGAAAGGCGTTTTGGAATGATGCGACTGGTTGGATCGCCGGCTGGCGCTGCCAAGAGGACAAGCTGCACGACTACGGATTTCTCGCAGTCAATGGTGCGGCGATCGCGGCGGGATTACTGGGGCCGGAAGATGCGCGAGGCGCGTTGAAGCGGTTGCTAGCCGAGGCGAAGCGGGTGGGGTTGCCGGATGCGTCGCTCGGGTTGCCGGGAAATCTGCATCACATACCGGACTTTGATCTGGCGGACATCGCCCAGGGATATCCGCTCGGTTATTATCAGAACGGCGGGCGGACGCATTCGCAGACGCGGCATTTCGTGATGGCGCTTTACCGTTACGGTTTTGAGCGCGAAGCCGACCGCTTGCTCAACCGGCTCTGTGTGGGCTTTGCCGAGGCGAAGGTTTTTGGCGGAAACCAGAGCGGCGTGGACTGGCGCTACTGGGATGATCGTCCGTGCGGTTACGAAGGGCTTTTGACCGATCAGTTCGGAGTTCTCGAAGCCGTTTTCTGGCGCTGGGGACGCTCTAAGATGCCGCAGCCTTGATGCCTTCGAGGAGAAGACGGGTGACGTGACGAATCCCGTCTTCTCTCACCTTGGGCGAAGCCAGATCGAGGCTCAGCGCTTTCGAGAGTGTGTACCGGTTGGAGCTGTAGATGAGGCACAGGCCGATGAGGCTGATCAGCAGGTGACGCGCGTCCATGTCGTTGCGGATCTTGCCCGCGGCGATACCGCTTTGAAGAAAAGTATTCAGTGCTCCGAGCATGGGGTCTTTGCTCAGTTTGAAGCCCGCCCCGGCCAGACCGCGCCCGTCGTTGAGGTTTTCCCACAGGAGCAGCCGCACGAATTCGGGGTGATCGCGCAGGAAGTTGAAATACATCCGGACGATCTCGGCAGTCATGGCCTCGATGTCCTGGTTGTGGGAAAGCGTGTTGATCTCGAGGACTTCCAGACCCCGGTAGGCTTCGGTCAGCACTTCCTGATAGAGCTGCTCTTTGTTGCCAAAATAGTGATACACCATGCGCTTGTTGACCTCGGCGGTCTCCACGATCTCGTCGACGGTGGTCCCATCGAGACCGGCGCGCGCGAAAAGGGTGGTGGCGGCGCGCAGCAAGCGATCGCGCACGGGAACTTCCTCGGTGGGTTTGGCTGCGAGTTTTCGTGGCATGGGTGACAGGAGTTGGCAGCGACTGGGGGGTGTGCGCAACCAAACTGGATCACAATATTCCTGGAAGCACGGTGCAATTTACGCCGCGTTTTCCAGCCAAACGAACGAGTTCTTCAGCTCTCCATGATGCCGGTGTAAACCTTGACGGCTTGAATGAGTTGGTCGCGCGCAAGCCACTCGTCGGCGGTGTGCGCTTGGGCGATGTTGCCGGGACCGAGGACGATCGTCGGAATTCCCGCTGCGGCGTAGTGGCTCGCGTTGGTTACATAGCGGGCTCCTCGCTCTACCGGTTCAATCCCATGCCGCGTTAGGACTGGGGTGATATTTTGAAGGAATGCGCGGTTGGGCTCAGGTGAAAGCGGCGGAACGATATAGGGCGGCAAATGCTCGAAGCGGATGGGGGCATCTTGCTGTTGCAACACCAACAGTGCGGCGTCGCGGCCGGCCAGAGCACCTTCAGCCGTTTCGCCGGGGATGATGCGACGATCGACTTCAATTTCGCAACGATCCGGGATCACGTTCACCTGAGTTCCACCACGGATCACGTTGATGCTGCATGCAGCGTTGCCGGTCAGTGGATGATTTTTGAGGCGCGCCGCTGGGAGGTAGTTCTCATCGAGCGCCCCGATGATTTTGACCATGTCGCTGATGGCAGAGCGGCCCTTGGATGGATCTGAAGAATGGGCGGCTAGGCCGTGCGTCACGGTGGTCCACCTGACTACGCCGTTGTGGGCAATGACGGGATGAAGTTCGGTGGGCTCGCCGACGACAATGCCGCGCAACGGTCCAGGCCAGCGCGGCAGTTCAGTCCGTGAAAACGTGGAAGCGCCCGTCATGCCTGCTTCTTCATCGACAGTGAAAAGGACGCCCACATTGCACGGAGCGCTCCGGGACTTTTGAACCGCGCGCAAAGCCCACAACATGGCAGCTCCGGAGCCTTTGGTGTCACAGGCTCCGCGAGCGTAGAGGCGATCCTCTTTCGCGGTGAGCTCGAACGGCTGAATGGTCATTCCGGATACGCCGACGGTGTCGAGGTGGCTCTCCAGCAAGATCCATGCGCCCGAGCTGTGCGGAGCGAAAGCGATCAACAGGTTGAAGGCGGGCTCGCTCACCGGGTAGCGACGGCAGTTCAGGCCCCACTCCCGGGCAAGAGACTCCAACCAGCAGGCCAGGTCCGTTTCACCGCCAGGGCGGCCCCCGTAACGCTCATTGACGGTATCGAAGGCTACCATCTGGCGCAGGAGATCTTCGCAAGAATCAGGCGGATTCATCGATGACCTAGAGTGAAATTTTGCTGCCACCGCAAACCCGGCTGTGGTTGGCCGCTTCGATGCACTGAATGACTTCGAGTGTATCTTCGGGATTTACCGGAGGCGGGGCACCTTGGAAAAAGGTGAGCATGGATTTTTCGAGCGAACTGACCGCTTGAGCGAGATCGATGCAGGGCTGCGGAACACCGTCGAGACTCAGCGAATAGGGAGCTTCACGTGTCAGCAGCCCGGTCACACGGCCACGACGGCCATTTTTCCAGTCGAGGTGGAGGATCTCGCGGTCGGGGAGAACTTTTACGCGAACACTTCTCACGCCTGGCCCCATCACCTTAAGCAGAAGCTCCACACCATGTATCCCATACCAGAACCAGCCCGCGTTACCCGGTTCGAACCATAGTGGGCATTCGACTTCAGCATTTTGGACTTTGGGCTCATAGTGAGCGGCGAATCTCAGAGCGGAAGCGGAGAACCAGCGCACGTTGTGTTTTTGGGCGAGGTCTTCGACGGCGGCAGCTTCGCGTCGGGTGATCGCGAGTGGCTTGTTGATAAATATGGGGCGCTGGAGTGAAGCGATCCGTGCGAATTGTGAAGGATGGGCGCGCCCGTCCATCGAGAGAATCGCCACTGCGTCCGAGCGCTCGGCCACAGCCTCGGGTGTATCGAGAATCTCGACTCCGAAAATTTCACGGACTTCTTGGGTGAACCCGTCGATGCGAGTGGCACTTAGCGGAAGGTCCAGCGAACCGCCGGCCCAAGCGGCCACGACGCGCGCGTTAAGAAGGCTGGAGGTGCCATTGCACAGGCGGGCGAGTGAGACGGCATGGGAAGAATCCAGCCCCACGATGCCAAGCCGCAGGGGGACGGGCGCCTGATTCATTTCAGCCAGGCGTCCAGATTTTCTGCGATGAAGTCATCGTCAGTGAGTTGAGGATAGGCGGTGGTAACGCGGGTCAGCTCTTCGGCTTGGCCCGGCGAAAGTTTCTCGTGTGGATTCAGACACAGATTTGTTTCTACCAAGCGCTGTCTGCGCAGTATTTCGAGAATACCTGGAATGCATCCAGCGAATCGATTCGCCGCATCAAACAAGGCGGCATTCATGTCCGTGACAGCGGCCGCGCAGGCGAACCAGTCGCTGCTAATCATCGGTTGAGATGCGACGATTTTTGCTTTGTTGAAAGTGTCGACGGCGGCGCGGGTCCAGGCGCCCCAGTGGCCGAGCAGGCCGCCGACGATGCGCCGCGTGACGGGCTGTCCGGCGTGCGAAAAACTAAATGGAGTGAGCAGGTCGCTGATGATGGTGTCGTCGTTGCCGGTGTAGAGCGCGACGTCTTCGCGCCCGACCTCGACCGCGGCGCGCACGACATCGATGGTCTGGTAGCGGTTGAACGGGGCGATTTTGACGGCGACGACATTTTCGATTTCGAAAAAGCCTCGCCAAAAATCGACGCTGAATGTGCGACCGCCGACGGCGGGTTGCAGATAGAAACCGATCACCGGCAGGATTTCCGCGACGACGCTGAGGTGCGCGAGGATGGTTTCTTCCGGCTCGTCGCGAAAGGCGGCCATGCTGACGAGAGCGGCGTGATAGCCTAACGCCCGTGCCAGCTGCGCCTCGTCGAGGGCTTGCGAGGTGCGGCCGCAAACGCCTGCGATGAGGGCAACGTCGCGAGGTTGTTTGCCGAGGAAATCTCGCGCGGTTTCAGCGGCGAGTTCCAGCACCGGGCGAAATAGATTGTGGCTGGGATCGCGTATTTCGAACTGCGTGGAGTGGACTGCGACGGCGAGTCCGCCCACGCCGGAGGCGAGGTGGTAGCGCGTGAGGGCGCGTTGATGACGCTCCGAAAAACGGCGGCGATGGTCCAAGGCGAGCGGATGCGCCGGAATGGCCTGGCCCGCTAGAAGATGTTTACGCAGATCCATGATCGAAAGGGCGTCAGAATTGACCGCTGCGGGTTTCGAAGTGCGTGGGCTTTTCCAATGTCGGGCCATGACCGCGCACGTAGGCGGCGACCATCGTTATCAATGTCTCCACGGAGAGTGAAGGAGGACCGAAAAGCGTCATCGATTCCGACGCATCGGCGAGCCAGGCGGTGGGTTCCTCCTGTCCTCGAATGATCGGAGTCCGCTGGAGACGCCGGCCAAACTCCTCTGCAAGTTGACGAACGGACAGTTTTTCAGCGCCGGTGATATTGAGTATGCGGGGCGGATTGCTCGTCAGTTCCAGGCAGGCGATCGCGCGCGCGCACGCATCCGATTGGTAAATGCAATTCAACCATCCGGTGCTGACGTCGATGGGTTCTTCGCGGTTCACTTTCATCGCGATGTCGACCAGCACGCCGTAGCGAAGCTCTACGGCGTAGTTCAGTCTAAACAGGAGCACCCGGGTTCCAAACGTCCGGGCATAGTGGGAGAAGATACGTTCCCTGCCGACGCAGGAGCTCGCGTAATCTCCGATGAAAGCGACGGGCGTCTGCTCGTTGCAGCCGTTGCCCGCCGTATCCGCGAAAGGATAGACGCAACCGGTCGAGAAAACGACTATGCGGGAGGAGCGGAAATGCCTCGCGACGAGCGCGGGCACGACCGTGTTTTGCACCCACGTCGCATCGGGTGAGTCCGCGGTACCGAATTTTTGACCCGCGAGGTAGAGAACGTTTTCAGCTCGTGGGAGTAGGGCGACCTGATCGGGCTCCGCGAGGTCGCACGAAATGGTTTGGACTCCCTGCGATTCGAGTGTGGCGCGCGTTTCTACGTGGCTGAATCGGGAAACTCCCATGACCTTCGCATGGGAGCGGCCGGTCTGATCGAGTGCTCGCCGCAGCATGAGGGCGAGCGTCGTGCCCATTTTCCCGCCAACACCTAGAATGATGTAGTCACCGTGGAGTTCTTTGACGGCGTTTAGCGCGAGGGGAGGCGGGTTGGCGAGGAATTGGTCGATGCCTTCGGCCGCGGGATTTGAATCGCTCATTGGTTGGGTTGAACGGGGAAATCCAGGTTCGTGACTGCGCAATTTCGGGCCTGTCTCATATCGATGCTTGCAGCATGAAATGCGGGAAGAGCGTGGGTCAAGAGAATGTAACTCTTTAGTTACTTCTGGCCATTATTGCGATGCTTCGGGTGAGAAAATTCCGTTTGCTGGCGTTCCGTTCAGCGACGGCTACGATTCAGCCTTACGTTCTGCGGTTGGTTTCGGCGCCAGCCCGGGAGCGTTCAATTCTCTGCGGGTGTTTCTCGCTTCGGGTAAGTTCACCCGAGGCGCTTCGTCCAAGGCAAGATGGGTGGACCGAGGAATCCGATGCGACCAAGGCCAGCCGCCACAGTCCGCATCGGAACTAACGATTGGGGAGACTCACGGCTGTGTCGGCACGGGGGGCGGTGCGAAATACGATTCCCAGAGATTAAAAACGTAGCTGGCACCCACTGGTTCCAGATCTTTTTCCCACCAAATGAAGTTCTCTTTTCCACCTGACCACCCGCGGTAGCCTTCGGATGCCTTGAAGCGCAGATCGGCCATTCCGACGCCCATCCGGCGCTCGATCATATCGCCACCTTCTGCGCTCTTCCACTCGCCGAGAATTTTCAAAGTGCTCGCGGTACCGATGTCGATCATGACGCCTTCGTAGGCGTAGATCGCGCTCGTGCGAAGGCCGTCCCAGTCTGTAGTTTCAAACTCGTGACACATTCCCATTTGTCCTTCCCAGGGCGAGACGGTCGCTTTCGATTTTCGTTCGAGAAGCCGGGAGGTGTCTTTCCCGTGAATCGTCACCTGAGTGCGGACTGCTTTCGAATAGAGCCTGACTGCCTCCGCGCGATGCATCGCCCAAGGCTGGCTCAAGGGAATGCCGTCGTAGGTGAAACGATTGCGCACTCCAGCGCCCCGCGTGGGCACGCCCCGGGCGAGCACCGATTTTTCTCCGAGAGCGATCGTGCCGCCTTCCATCAAGAGCTTCGGGATCGCAGGATTGTACGTCCAGCAGCGGCGGATGTTTTGGAAGTTAACCGCGTCGAGACGTTTTTCGAATTGGTCGAAGTCGAAGGTCTCGAAGAATTCGTCCAATGGCTCAGGCCCGAAATAGAGCGACGCTGCTATGATCACGCCGACATACCCGGCTACGTGATTGGGATTCCAGCTGCGGTGGTAATGTGAGGCACCATCGAGCAGGACGTAGAAATTGTTGTCATCATCGAGCGAGAAATGGGCGGCAACGGCCAGTGCCTGCATCAGCAAATCGGCGCGTTGCTTCTCATCGGAGGAGAGCAGGGCCCAGACTTGTGGCGTTCTGCGCGCGAGGAGCAGCGACTGTGCGGCTGCATTGTGAGTCCATCCACCAATCCCGCCCAGCGCCTCGGGCTCGCGGGTGGTGCCGTCTTCATATGGGTGGGGCGTTACGAGGAAGTAGCGAAGTTTCTCAGCGAGATGTTGGGCCAGGGATTTGTCAGCTATGGAGTAATCCGGCGCTTCGTGGGTGGCGACGGCGAGAAATTGCAGGGCAAACGTGGGGGCCATTTCCCGATAGTGCCGATGATCGATAAACTTCCAGCGGGGTGCATCGGTTGAAACGGCTTTTTCGAGGAGGTTTCGGGAAACCCTCGGTTGTGGGGCAGCGACAGCAGCGGTCGTTAATAAACACGCGAGTATCCAAAAAATGAAAGAGGGCTTCATGCGCCCACCGCATCGACAGTTTTTATCGATGCGAGTTATTTGTGCATGAAAGCGCTCATGCCGCGTGCGCGCCGCAAGCCTAGAATTGGGACTTGGCGGAGGCGCGGTCACTCGCAACCTCGGAACAACTTTTTTCCCCGCCCCATGCCTTCTTCTATCGCACTTTTGAGTGGTGTCGTTCTCGCCGGTGGTCTGTCGACGCGGATGGGGAGCGACAAGGCGCTGGTGGAGTTCGAGGGCGTGCCGTTGTGGCGGCGGCAGTATAATCTGATCGCGCAGGCGGGAGCGGCGGACCGGATGCTGTCGGTGCGGGCGGAGCAGAAGTGGCCGCCGCTGGATGTGACACGGGTCGTCGATGCGACGCCGGAATCGCTAGGGCCGATCGCGGGGATTGCGGCGGGGCTGGCTAAGTCACGCGGATCGCATCTGCTGGTGCTGGCGGTGGATATGCCGCGGGTGCCGCTGGCGTGGTTCGCGCGGTTGCGCGAGCGGTGTTCGGACCGGATCGGCGTGATCGGTGCGCGGGCAGATGGAAATTTCGAACCGCTGGCGGCGATTTATCCGCAGGCGATGCTGCCGATGGTGCGGGCGGCGGTGTCGGACCGGGAGCTGTCGCTGCAAAAGCTGATCGCGCGGGCGGTGGACGAGGGATTTTTGCGCGTGCAGGAAATCCCGGATGCCGAGGCGGTGTGGTTTGAAAACTGGAACGATCCAGCGGATGTCAGCGGCCAGCGGTGAGGCCTTTAGTGAGGGCCATGAGGTCTTCGCGGGCGGTGCGCATCTCGGTGAGAATTTTATCGGCGTGATTGAGCAGCTGACGGCCGGCGGCGGTGAGGTTGACGTGGCGGCCGAGGCGGTCGAAGAGGCGGCACTCGAGGTCTTGTTCGAGTGATTTGATGGCGTGGCTGACGGCGGACTGTGTGAGGTGGAGTTCGCGGGCGGCGTGCGTGAAGCTGCCAACGCGCGCGAGAGTTGTGAAGGCGAGGAGTTTACGGCTGTCGAGAATGGGCGTCATACGGTGGTCCCACAGGCGGTGGTTGCGGGCACAGGTGAGCAGGTGCCAAGCCAGCGGCAGAAGGCGCCCGGGGAACTCGTAGGAAAGTTTTTCATGAAACGCCGGTCGTGGGCTCATGATGACGAAGGCATACGTGGTGCGTGCGACGTGAGGAGGCGCACGACCGGTCGTGGGTCCGGCGGATAAGGCGCCGGGCAATAAGCAGGCTCAGTCGCGGTCGTCGAGGGCGTCGAAGAGTTCTTCGTCGAGCGCGGTCGCGACGGCGGAGCGGCGGCGGTGATAGTAGAGGGCCATGAGGCCCTGGTAGATCAGGGTGACGAGGCCGACGGTGGTGTAGGAGATTATGTGCGCGTAGTACACGGCGGTCTCCTTCGAGAGACGGTAGACTTTGAATGCTTCGAGTTGCTCCGGGGTGAAGGGAATTTGTTCAACGGTGGCTGGGTCGAAGTGGGTGAGCTGGTACGCGGAGTAGAGGAGCATCGTGGCGAGGAGCAGGAGCTGGCTGCGGACGAGCCAGTCCATGCCGCGTGGATCGCCGGAGCGGAGCTGGCTGGCGCCGTGAAGTTCGATCGCGCCGGTACCGGCGACGAGAACGCCGACGATCGCGCCGGTGGACTGATGGGCGGCGGCGTGGAGGATGGCCATCGTGCCGGCGACAATCATGAGGAGGCGACCGTCCATGGAGGCGACTCTCAGGACGCGGCTGAGAATTTCTGACGGGAGCGGTGGCGGGTTGTTGGCCATAAAGGATCTTGGAGGGGGCGCGAATCCGGCTGGATTGCACGCGGGAAACCGCTCTGGATTCCGCGCTTCGCCCGGAATGACAATCTGAAATCCTTTCGGGCCCACACTCACGCACACACCTTACACTCTCTCAGTGCCAGACGATCAGTCCCAGTCTTTCTCCTTCCGCATCGATTTCCCGCCCGAGCTGCCGATCAGCGCGCGTGCGGAGGAGATCGTCGCGACCATCCAGGCGCATCAGGTCGTGATTCTCGCGGGTGAAACCGGCTCGGGAAAGACGACGCAGATTCCGAAGATGTGTCTGGCGGCGGGGCGTGGCGTGAAGGGCAAGATCGCCTGTACGCAGCCGCGACGGATGGCGGCGCTCTCGATTTCGAAACGCGTGGCAGACGAACTCGGCGTGGACTGGGGGCGCGAGGTGGGCTGCAAAATCCGGTTCAACGACCAGACGTCGAATGCGACGGTGATCAAGTTTCTCACGGACGGCATGCTGCTCGCGGAAGTGCAGGGCGATCCGATGCTGCGCGGGTACGACACGGTGATTCTGGATGAGGCGCACGAGCGGTCGCTGAACATTGATTTTCTGCTCGGGCATTTGCGTCAGCTGCGGTTCAAGCGGCCGGAGCTCAAAATTATCATCACCTCAGCGACGATCGACACGGAGGCCTTTTCCAAGGCGTTCGATGATGCGCCGATCATTCAGGTTTCCGGACGGATGTTTCCGGTGGAGACGATCTATGCGCCGCTGGATGAATTCGGCAGCGATGCGGCGGAGGGCGATGAGCGCGAGTCGAGGTCGGAGGCGTTGCACTACGTCGATGGGGCGGTGGAGGCGGTGGAGCGGATCGTGCGTGAAAGCGATAAAGGCGACGTGCTGGTGTTCATGCCGTCGGAGCGGGATATTCGCGAGACGTGTGAGATGCTGGAAGGACGGAGGCTGAGGAATTGCGAGCTGGTGCCGTTGTTTGGACGGCTTTCGAATGCGGAGCAGCAGCGGGTGTTCAGTGGTGGGCAGCGGAGGAAGATCGTCGTGGCGACGAATATCGCGGAGACGTCGCTGACGATTCCGGGGATACGGTTCGTCGTCGATACGGGGCTGTCGCGCATGAGCCGTTACTCGCCGCAGTCGAGGACACGGCGGCTGCCGATCGAGGAGATTTCTCAGTCGAGCGCGGATCAGCGCAAGGGACGCAGCGGTCGTGTGGCGGAGGGCGTGTGCATTCGGCTTTATTCGGAGAAGAATTTTCTGGAGCGGCCGAGGTTCACGCAGCCGGAGATTCAGCGCGCGAATCTGGCGGACGTGATTTTGCGCATGAAGGCGTTTGGGCTGGGCGATATTGAGCGGTTTCCGTTCATCAACATGCCGGCGGCGAAGTCGATTCGGGCGGGATATGCGTTGCTGGAGGAGTTGGGGGCAATTGAGGAAGGTGAGGGAGATAATCGCGCGCTGACGCCGATCGGGCGGGAGCTGGCGCGGTTGCCGGTGGATCCGACGGTGGGGCGGATGATTTTGCAGGCGCGGACGGAGAAGTGCGTGCGCGAAGTGCTCGTCATTGCGTCGGGACTTTCGATTCAGGATCCGCGGGAGCGTCCGCTGGATGCGCGGGAGAAAGCGGATGCGGCGCATCGGCGGTTCACGCATCCGGATTCAGATTTCCTCGCGCTGCTGAATATCTGGGAGGCATTTCACGACGAGTTCGAGCGGCTGTCGCAGGCGAAGCTGCGGAAGTTTTGTCGCGATCATTTTTTGAGCTACACGCGGCTGCGGGAGTGGCGGGATATTCACGGGCAGTTGCTGGATGTGCTCGAAGGGCGGGATGATTTTCGGATGACGTCGGCGTTCCACGGGATGCAGGCGCATGAGATCACTCCGGAGAAAGAGGCGTTTGGGACACCGGCCTTTCGCGCGATTCATCGGTCGATTCTGGCGGGGTTGTTGGGAAATATCGCGACGCGCGATGACGAGAACGGCGGGTACAAAGCGACGCATGACCGGAAGGTGGCGTTGTTTCCGGGGTCGGTGTTGTTCGCGAAGGAGGAGCCGAAAAAGTTTTCGACGAAAGGCGGCGGCGAGCAGCGCGCGCCGAAGAAAGATAACAAGTCGCCACGCTGGATCATGGCGGCGGAGATCATGGAGACGTCGCGGCTGTATGCGCGGACGGGGGCGAGGCTGGATCCGTTGTGGGCGCTCGATCTGGGCGCGCATGTGGCGCGGGTGTCGCACAGCGAACCGTTTTGGAATGAAGAAGGCGGTCGCGTGCTCGTGAAACAGAAGACGCGGCTGTACGGGCTGGAGATCGAGTCGCGCTCGGTGAGTTACGGGCGGATCGCTCCGGTGGAGGCGACGGAGATTTTTATCCGTGAGGCGCTCGTGAATGACACGGTGACGTGGCCGCTGGATTTTTTGGGGCACAACCGCGAGGTGCGGCAGGATGTGGAGAGTCTGCTGACGCGGGCGCGGGACAGCAGCTACATGAATCTGGATGAAGGCGTGTATCGGTTTTATGCGGCGACGTTGATGCCGGAGGCCAAGGCGACGGAACCGCGGCCGATTTCGTGTGTGGCGGAGTTGGTGGATTTGGTGCGCGAGCGGAAGGGGGCGGAGCCGCGGTTTTTGATGATGGAGCCGGATGATTTGCGCGATCCGGAGCAGGTGGCGGTGGATGCGGAGGCGTTTCCCGAATCGTTGCCGCTGAAGCAGACTGCGCTGCCGATTTCCTATTCGTACAAACCAGGGCAGACGGATGATGGCGTGACGATCGACGTGCATGTGCGTGAAGCGGAGACGCTGACGCAGCGCGATCTCGACTGGGCGGTGCCGGGGCATCTGGAGGCGAAGGTGGAGCATTATCTGCGAGCGACGCCGAAGGAGCTGCGCAAGGAGTTCATGCCGCTCGCGGAGACGGCGAAGAGTCTGACGAAGCAATTGATCAGCCGAGACAAACTCACGGCGCGGCGGGAGACGCTGGTCGAGGCGCTGGCGGCGCAGATCGGTGAGCGGTTTCAGCTGCGGGTCGATCCGGCGATTTGGGCGGACAAGGCACCGCCGGATCATTTGCGGGTGCGAGTGCGCGTGCTCGATGACGAGGAGCGTGAAGTTTGTGCGTCGCGCGAGCTGGCGGAGATCTATGCATCGCTGGCGGCGCGTCAGCGCGAGGTGAGCGTGAATGTGGCGAAGGAAGATCCGGAGGCGTGGCGTCGTGCGCGGGCCAAATGGGAGAAGGCGGAACAGACGGCGTGGACTTTTGGTGACATCCCGGTGCGCGTGCAGATCAGCGATCTGGCGGGCGTGCCGGTGTGGGCGTTTCCTGCACTGAAGCGCGAAGGGCCGGGCGTAGCGCTGAGACTTTTTAAGACGGAGGAAGAAGCGGCGAAGGTGACGCGGGACGGTTTTGAGCGGCTCATCGAGTTGCAGCTGCGCTACGAGCTGGCGTGGGTGGAGAAGGATTTGAAGGCAATGCGCGAGCTGGGGACGTTGCTCACGATGGTGGGGACGGCTGATGCGTTGCAGAAGGATGCGATGGACTCGATCCGGCGGTGGTTGTGTGCGCGGCCGGTGGGGGCGCTGACGGCGGCGGCGTTTGGAAAAGCGGTCGATGCGGCGAAGGATGCGACGCGGGGACTGGTGCCGAAGTTTATCGATTTGATGCGGGAGATTTTGACGGCGCGACATGCGGCGCTGGTGCATCCGACGCCGTACGGCGGACTCGGGCCGGAGGTGCGGGCGCTGGTGCCGGCGGAGTTTTTGCGGGTGACGCCGTATGAGCGGCTGGCGCATCTGACGCGGTATTTGAAAGCGGCGAAGTTGCGCGCGGATCGGTGGCAGCAGAATCGGGCGAAGGATGCCGAGCGCGTGAAGCAACTGGCGCCGTATGTGGCGGCGGTGGGGAAGTTTTGTGATGTGAATGCGAAATCGACGTTCTCGCGCGGTGGGGGCACCGCGCCTCCATCGGAGGCGGTGGAGGCGTTTCGGTGGTTGGTGGAGGAGTTTCGCGTGAGTCTTTTCGCGCAGGAGCTGGGGACGGCGGAGCCGGTTTCGCCGGTGAAGCTGGATCGGGCGCTGGCGGAGTTGAAGAGCGGGCGGAGTGTCGTGGCGGCTTCGGGGGCGGGCGCGGGTGGAGGGAAAGTCGTGCGCGACGAGGGCGTCGCGCCTCCACTGGCAAGCGGAGGCGCGAAGGCGGCTCCGGCTCAGCCGGTGGCAGCGCCGTTGCAGGTGGCGCCGGTGAAGCGGGCTACGCCGCTGAAGAATTTGGGCGGGCTGGACTCGTTGTTTAAGCGGTGAAGAGGCGAGCGAGAGATGGCGAGGGGCGGAGTCGAACCGGCGGGGTTACGGCGAACCCGCCCTACCCCGTAGTGAGTTAAGGCCGGTCTTTTGCGAGTGCCGGGGGCGCGTTCGTAAAACTGGCGGGGTGGGTTGCGCGGAGGGTTTTTGTGAAGACGGTCGGCGTGCTTTCTTACCCTAAAACCCATGAATACTCCGATCGCAGTTTTACTGAGCCGGAAGAGTTCCGGCGTGTTTTCCGTGGCGGTGACGGCCTCTGTGGCCGATGCCGTGCGCGTGATGAATCTGCACAAGGTAGGTTCGGTTGTTGTGATGCAGAGTGGACGGCTGGCGGGAATTTTCACCGAGCGCGATGTGTTGACGCGGGTGGTGGCTTCGGGGCGCGCGCCGGAGTTCACGAGTATGGTGAATGTGATGACGCGCGATCCGCTGACGGTGACGCCGCAGACGTCGGTCGAGGTGGTGATGCGGTTGTTCACCGATCATCGGTGCCGTCATCTGCCGGTGGTCGATGACGAGGATGGCGGGCTGAAGGGGATTATTTCGATCGGTGACGTGACACGCTGGATGGTGGACGAGAACCGGGCTGAGGCTGAACACCTCAAGCAGTATATTGCCGGAGGTTTCTGAGCGGGCGTTTTCCGGCGGAGTGATTCCCCGGGAGAGGCTCGTCGGAGTTGGGGCCGTGGGACGCGCTACAGGCGCGGGCCACGGCCCTTTCTGTTTTTGGCGATTTCTTAACGATTAAAAACTGGCGCGGATGTCGTGGATGACCCGGAGTTTGCGGCAACCCGCATGAACGTAGAAACCGCCGTCACTCATCTGAAAAACTGCCGCGAGCGCATGGATGCGCTTTATCACAAGCCGGTGTTCGATGAGTGGGTGTTGATCTCGCTGGTGGAGGGCAAAGCGGCGGTGCTGGCGTATGTCGGGCCGCGCGCGGAGTCGTTTGCGCAGAAGATCCATGCGGACTCGGGGCCGATGTATGCGGCGATGCAGGGGAAGAAATACAGCGTAGGGGATTTTGAATTTGTGCAGGAGGCGCGGGGGTCGCGTTTCGATGCGTGCATCAAGGCGGGCGAGAGCGTCTATCTGCTGGCGAACAACACGTTTGGCTCGATGGCGGAGTTGCGGGCGGATGCGCGGTGGCGCGAGGCGCAGAAGCCGTTTGTGGGGCTGACGGAGAAGTTTCGGGCGGATCCGGTGGTGTGATCGTTGCGGGATGACGCGTGGGGTTTGAAACGATTGAGTGGGAGGCGGAGTCGAACCGGCGGGGTTACGGCGAACCCGCCCTACCTCGGAGGTATTCTACGCGGTGAGGCCGGTGTGGAGAAACCAGGCGTAGACGCCGATCAGGGCGGCGCCGGCCCAGCGGGGGAGGCGGCCGAAGGCGCTGACGAAGAAGAAGTGCACGGCGGTGACTCCCAGGAGGAGCATCATGCTGAGCTCGAAAAAGGCGGGGACGGGCAGGGGTTTGATGAGTGCGAAGAGGCCGAGGCAGAGGGGAATGCAGATGTGGCCGTCGCCGATCTGCGAGGTGTACACGACGTCGGCGCGGCGTTTGTAGCCGTACCAGAGGGCGAGCAGCGCGTTGGGGAGGACCATGAGCCAGCCGCTGAGCCAGCCGAGGTTTTCGGCGCTGATGAATCCAGTTTTCTGTGACGCGAGCCAGGTGACGAGCCAGTCGAGGCTGACGTAGAGCAGGGCGGCGCCGGCGAGGAGGATGAGGAGGTCGAGGTAGAAGAGCGGGCCGAAGGAGGTGCGCTGGCGGACGTTGTGTTTGAGGACGTCGAAGACCTGGAAGCACTGCCAGAAGATGAAGAGGCCGGTGAGGACGAGGCCGTCGTTGAAATCGAGCATGCCGTCGCGGCCGAGGGCCCAGACGGCGCCGGTGAAGAAGGCGACGGCGGCCATGGTGAGCAGGAGCGAGAGGCGGCCGATGCGGCGCTCGGTGTCGGCCTTGTTGTTTTTGGCGGGTTTGGCGGCGGAGCGTTTGCCGGAGGATTTTCCGGCGGCGGGCGCGAGGACTTGAAGTCCCCAGAAGAGGGCGGGGAGGCCGAGGACGAAGGTGAGATTGGTGACGTTGTTGACGAGGCAGTTGGTCATCACCTCGCCGGGGGCGCCGGTGCCGCGGGCGACGATGAAAACGAAGATGAGGTTGCCGAGGCCCGAGCAGTAAGGTGTGACGAGTGTGCCGAGGGCGGTGCCTTCGAGGCCGTGATTGGCCATGGCTTCGAGCCGCCAGATCATCAGCAGCGAAGCGGCTAGGAAGAGAGCGAGATACGTCGCCGGGTGGGTGAGGCCGAGCGAGGCGATGAAGTCGGTGACGACGTTCATATTTTCGGAGCGTGGCGGGCGGCCTGTGAGAACAGCAGGCGCCAGATGCCGTGGTCTTTGGCGATTTTCACGGGTTCGCCGAAAGCGGTGGAGAGGTTTTCGTTGGTGAGGGTCGAGGTGATCGGGCCGTCATCGACGACGCGGCCTGCGCGGAGGATGAGCGCGTGGGTGAAGGCAGGCGTGATTTCTTCGACGTGGTGGGTGACAAGGACGAAGGTGGGGGCGTTTTTTTGCTGCGCGAGGCGTTCCATGAAGCCGAGGAAGTGTTCGCGGGCGACGGGGTCGAGGCCGGCGCAGGGCTCGTCGAGGATGAGGAGGCGGGGTTTGGCCATGAGGGCGCGGGCGATGAGGATGCGCTGGCGTTCGCCTTGGGAGAGGAAGATCCATTCGCGGTCGGCGAGGTGGGAGGCGCCGGCGGTTTCGAGGAGTTTGCGGGCGGCTTTTTCGTCGGCCTTGGTGGTGGGAGCCCAGAGATCGAGCTGGGCGTATTTGCCGCTGATGACGGTTTCGAGCGCGGGCTCGGCGGGCGGAATCGACGGGTGAAATGCGGAGGTAACGATGCCGATGTGGAAGCGGAGGTCGCGCCAGTCGGCTTCGCCGTAGCGGGCACCGAGGAGTTCGATGTCGCCGGAGGTGGCGGAGAGGTAGCCGGTGAGGGTTTTGAGGAGGGAGGTTTTGCCGCAGCCGTTGGCGCCGAGGATGACCCAGTGCTGGCCCTTTTCGACGCGCCAGGAGATGTCGTGCAGCAGAGTGGCGTTGCCGCGCTGGACGCGGAGGCCAGTGACGGAAAGGAGCGGTTGGGAGCGGCGGGCGGAGGCGGGCGGCATTTTTAGGAAGGGTTTAACGCTCTCGGGCGTGGTTGCTCTGGTCAACTGCGCGGACGGCGGGCAAAAAAATCCACCCCATGCGATTGTTCTTCGCGCTTTGCCTGAGCTGGCTGTCGTTCGCGACGGCGGGGCTGGCGCGTGAATTCACGGTGATGGTGTACAACGTGGAGAATCTGGCGGGGGCGGATGGGCGGACGCTGTCGGACGATTACCGGCCGCAGCTTTATTCGCGGACGCATCTGCTGACGAAGCTGAACAATATCGCGAAGATCTGTGCGATGTTCGAGGAAGGGCGCGGGCCGGACATCATTCTGTTTCAGGAGATCGAGCGGGACATCAACTCGGACCAGTACACGTTCGATCACCAAGGGATGCTGCGGGCGTATGAGAACATGCACATCGAGGAGATGCTGGGGCAGCACTATAACCGGGAGATCGCGCGGATGCCGGTGGAGGCGCTGTTGTTGAAGATGCTTTCGGATCGCGGGATGAAGGACTACCGGGTGGCGGCGGCGGACGATGCGATGGTGCCCGGGCCGCGGCGCGGGGTGGCGCACATCAATGTGGTTTTCTCGCGCTTCGTGATCGGCTCGGTGCAGACTTATCTGATGGAAGACGCGCCGGCGATCCTGGAGGTGCAGGTGGAGGTGGAGGGCAAGCCGCTGTATTTGTTTAACAATCACTGGAAGTTTGGCGTGGACAACCAGCAGGCCGAGCGCAGCCGGATCACGGCGGCGGAGCTGGTACGGGAGCGGGTGGATGAGATTTTTTCGATCAACCCGGCGGCGGACATCATCATCGGGGGGGATCTGAATTGTTTCCATGACCAGAAGCTCCGCTACGGCTGGCGGAAGACGGCGGTGAACGATGTGCTCAAGGCGGTGGCGGATGAGCGGCTGCTGCGGGGGCCGCACGGAGATTTGTACAATCTTTGGTACGAACTGCCGGTGAGCCAGCGGGGGAGCGGGCTGGTGGATGACAAGTGGACGACGTTCATGCAGATGATCGTCTCGCGGGGGCTGTATGACTACAGCGGGGTGCAGTACATCGATGACTCGTTCGAGGTGGCGGCGTACGCGGGCGTGAATGTGAACGCGGAGGGGAAGCCTTACCGCTGGTCGTTTCGCGGGTCGGGCCAGGGGTTCTCGAAAAACTTCCCGCTCGTGGCGCGGTTCCGGACGGTGAAGACGAACCGGACGCAGCAATTCATCGAGCTGAAGCTCAAGGAAACGGACGCGGCGAAAAAGTGACGGCGGGATTGCGTGACGAGTCCGGATGCCGGATACGTGGCGGATGATCACGGTTTACACGTATGCGGGGTGCGACAGCTGTCGAAAAGCGGTGAAGTGGCTGAAGGCGGAAGGGGTGGCGTTTGAGGAGAAGCCGATCCGGGAGACGCCGCCGACGGTGGGGGAGTTGCGGGCGATGTTAAAGCAACTGGGCGGGAGCGGGGAGTTGCGGCGGTTGTTCAATACGGCGGGGCAGGATTATCGCGCGCTGGGGTTGAAGGACACGCTGCCGGCGATGAGCGAAGCGGAGGCGCTGGGGTTGCTGGCGAAGAATGGGAATCTGGTGAAGCGGCCGTTTTTGCTGGGGAAGAGCGTGGGGTTGGTCGGGTTTGATGCGGGGGTGTGGGCGGGGAAAATTAAGAATGAAGAATGAGGAATTATGAATGAGGCGGACGACACGGAGGTCGTCCCTCCAGGGGAGGCGTCGTGCGAGCCCTGCGGCGGACGCAAGCGACGTTACCTGCCGTTGAGGCATTCGCTGACGGTGCGGCCGAGGGCGGAGAGGGTGAGAGGTTTGTCGAGGACGCGGTTAACGCCGAGGTCGCGGGCGCGGGCGAGGTCAGTGTCGTTCATGAAGCCGCTGATGAGGACGACGGGGAGCTCGGGGCGGAGGGCGAGGGCGCGCTGGATGAATTCCAGGCCGGTCATTTTCGGCATGGTGAGATCGGTGACGATGAGAGCGAAGGCGGATGGGGTTTTTTCGAACTCGGCGAGCGCCGCAGTGACTTCGTGGTGGGCGGAGATCTCGTAGCCGAGGCGGGTGAGGAGCTGGGATGCGGCGCGGACGATGGGCTGCTCGTCATCGACAAAGAGGATACGCTGGCCGCGGCCTCGGGGCGCGCCGCTGGCGAAGACGGGTGGTTGGGAGGAGCTGGTGCGCGTTTTGAGGGGGAAGTAGAGGTGGAAGAGGGTGCCCTGGCCGGGCTTGCTGTACACGGTGATGGCACCGCGGTGGTTTTGCATGATGCCGTGGACGACGGAGAGTCCGAGGCCGGTGCCCTGGCCGGGGGCTTTGGTGGTGAAGAAGGGCTCGAACATGCGCTGGACGACTTCGGGAGTCATGCCGCAGCCGGTGTCTCGGATGGCGATGCGGACGAATTCGCCGGGGGCGAGCTGGGGATGTTGGGCGATAATTTCCTGGGTTACGGTGAGGATGTCTTCGGTGACTTCGAGGGAGCCGGTGGTGTCGCCCATGGCGTGGACGGCGTTGGTGCAGAGATTCATGATGACCTGATGAATCTGGGTGGCGTCGGCCTCGATCTGCGGGGCGCCGGGGGCGGGGTGGTGGCGGATGGTGATGGAGCTGCGGACGCTGGCGCGGAGGAAGCGGAGGCACTCCTCGATGAGCGGGGTGAGGCAGAGGGTTTCGCAGCGGGCCTCGGCGTGGCGGGTGAAGGTGAGGATCTGGCGGACGAGCTGGCGGGCGCGTTCGGAGGCGGCGCGGATTTCGTCGAGCTGGGCGTGGACGGAGCTGCCGGGGGGGAGGTCGAGGCCGGCGATGTCGGCGTTGCCGAGAATGCTCGTGAGGATGTTGTTGAAGTCGTGGGCGACGCCGCCGGCGAGGGTGCCGAGGGCTTCTAGTTTTTGATTCTGGCGGAGCTGTTGTTCGCGGGTGCGGAGGCGTTCCTCGGCGCGGCGGGTCTCGGTAAGGTCGGAGAGGACGACGAGAACGCGGGGGCCGATCCGGGTGACGGATACACGCAGGGCGGTGTGGGTGGAGCGGCCGGGGGGCGTGGTGTGTTCGAAGACGGAGGCGCCGTCGCGGGCGAGGGCCTGGCCAAGGAGGTCGCAGCAATCGGTGCAGCAGGGGGTGAGGCCGCGCAGGGAGGTGCCGGGGAGGGGCGGGGAGCGGTCGAGGCCGAGCATGTTTGCGGCGGCCTGGTTGATCTCTTCGAGGGCGAAGTCGGGGGGCGTTTTGCCAGCGGGGTGGAGCAGGAGGAGGCCTTCCTGGGAGGTTTCGAAGACGCCGCGGTAGCGCTCCTCGCTGGCGCGGAGGGCCTCGGCCTGGGCGGCGATGTTTTCGTGGAGGCGACGCTGGCGCAGGAAGGACCAGATGGCGATGGCGAGGGCGAGGGCGAGGCCGGCGGCGATGGCGAGGGCGATGTGGAGGGCGGAGTATCCGGGGAGTGGATCGACGTGGCCGAACCAGCGGCGGTAGATGCGCTCGAATTCGCCGGTGCGCTGAAGGATGGCGAGGCCCTCGTTGAGCTGAGCGAGGAGTTCGCGGTCGCCGTCCTGCACGCCGAAGCAGTAACGGACGGCGTAGCCGGGGACGGGTTCGCCGACGGGGGCGATGTTTTCGAGGCCGAGTTGGTGCGCGGTGGCGAGGCCGGTGAGGCGGGAGACGAGGGTGGCGTCGTTTTCACCCGCATCGAGTTTGCGGAGGGCCTGCTCGACGGACTCGACGTGGACAATGGAGGTCTCGAGGCCGGAGGCGCGGAGGAGTTGTTCGCCGAGGCTGCCGGCGTGGACCATGACGCGGCGACCGCGGAGGTCGGCGAAATTGCGGATGGGCGGGGTGTTTTTGCGGGCGAAGATGGAGCCCGCCATCGAGAGGTAGGGGACGGTGAAATCGGCGCGGAGTTCGCGGGCGGGGGTTTGGGCGAAGGACTGGAGGGCTTCGAGGCGGTAGTCGTGAAAGGCGGCGGTGATGACATCGGTGGGGCCGGTGACGCGTTCGAGGCGGAGGCCCATGGTGCGCTCGATGGCGGCGAGCAGGTCCACGGCGAAACCTTCGGGCTGGCCGGAGGGGCCGGTGAAGGAGAAGGGGTAGTTATCGGTGAAGACGCCGATGCGGGTGAGAGGCGTGGAGTTTTTTTCCGGAGCGGGAGCGGTCTGCGCGAGCGAGGTCGCGGCGAACATGGCGACGAGTTGCCAGAGGAAAAACCGGCGGAGGATGCGGCGGTGGAAGCGCCGGAAAAATTGCGAGCCGGAGGCCATGCGAAGAGGACGTGGCATGGTGTGTCTTGATCGGCTGTGTGCGGCAAGGCTGGTGACTATGGGGGGAAGTCCCGGGGGGATGCGGGCCGGGCGTGCCAGGGCGGAGATGGCTGCGTCGGGCAGACGAGCGAGGCTGGATGGGGGATGGGGTGTTTGCGAAGGGGCACGGACAATGCGGGACATTGTCCGTACTACGGAGGAGGGGCGGGAGTTGACAGGAGCGGGGCGTGTGGCGCGTATGCGGCGCATGAAATTTCGAGCATGGGCCGCCGTGATGGCGGTGGTGTTAGTGGCGTGCGGCGGTTGCGCGGGCGGGGTGGGGCGCGAGCCGGTGAATCTGACGACGCGCAAGGCGGAGATCGTGCGGTATCAGGAGTCTGGCGACTATGCGCGCGGGATGGCGGCGGTGGCGGCGGAGGCGTCGCGGTGGATCGAGGCGCGGGCGGCGAAGCGGGTGGAGGGCGAGCGGCTGGCGGTGGTTTTCGATATCGATGAGACGGTGCTCTCGAACTGGGAGAATATGAAGAGGGATGATTTTAGCTACATCTCGGAGCGGTGGCACGCGTGGGTGGACCGGGCGGAGGGCACGGCGATCGAGCCGGTGCGGGAGACGTTCCAGGTGGCGCGGCGAGCGGGGGTGGCGGTGATTTTTCTCACGGGCCGCAAGGAGCGTGATCGCGCGGGGACGGAGCGGAATCTGCGGGCGGAGGGGCTGGGCGATTATGCGGAGTTGATCGTGCGGGCGGAGAGTGGCGCGGCTGAGGCCGGGGCGGAGTCGGAGAGAGGGCGCAGTGCGGTGGTGTTTAAGACGGCGGTGCGGAAGCGACTGACGGAGGCGGGATGGAAGATCATCGCGAATGTCGGCGATCAGGAGAGCGATCTGGCGGGCGGGTATGCGGAGAAGGTGTTCAAGCTGCCGAATCCATTTTATCTCACGGAATGAAAAACCCGCGCCGGACAGGCGCGGGTTTTATGGAGTCGCAGCCGACGAGAAAGTCAGCGCGCCCGGGGATGTGGACGACACGGAGGTCGTCCCTACATCGGACGGGAAGGGTTAGGGTTTTACGGGGAGGGAGGTGACGCGGAAGGCACGGGCGGCGGGGAGGTATTGTTTCGCGAGGGCATCGATCTCGGTCTTGGTGATGGCGGCGAAATCGGTGTCGATGCTGCGGCGCCAGTCGAGGCGCTGCGGTTGCTCTTGAGCGCTGCCGAGGACGGAGAAGAGCCAGTACTGGTTGTTGCGACCGGCTTCGCGGAGGCTGGTGAGGATGGGCTTTTTGGCGCGCTCGAGTTCGTCTTCGTTGACGCCGTTGGTGGCGAGGTCGGTGGCGATTTCGAGCGTGGCGTCGGTGACGATTTTGGCTTTCGCGGGATCGACGGCGATGAGGGCGGTCATGAGACCGTAGTTGCGGTAGGTGTCGCTGGGGCCGCTGCTGGTCTGCGGGCTGTAGGCGTCGCCGAGTTCTTCGCGGATTTTCACGCGGAGGCGGTCGCTGAAGACCTCGCTAAGAACGCTGAGTCGGCGGACAGTGCGGATGTCACGGCTGTCAGTGGTTGGCCAATACAGGGCGACGTAGCCTTTCGGAATCTCGGAGGTGACGGTGAAGTCTTTGGCAAAGGGTTCAGGGAAGGCGGCCTGACGCTCGGCTTCGTAGGCGGGCTTGGGCTGGCGGGCGGGCAAGGCACCGAAGGTTTGAGCGACAGCGGCGAGGGTGGCGTCGGGGTCGAGGTCGCCGACGATGGCGATTTCGATGGGGCCGGTGGTGAGCTGGGGCGTGGCCCAGGCGCGGGCTTCGTCGAGCGTGCGGGCGAGGAGTTGTTCTTTGGACGGGAGGCCGAAGCGTGGGTCGCCGCTGGCGAGGAGGCGGGGGACTTCGAGCTGGAGCGGGCCGTCGGGGATGTGAGCGAGACGGGTGTAGAGTTGTTCGAAATTTTTATGCGCGACGCGGATCGACTCGGGACGCCAGCCGGCGTCGGTGAGGTACGCGGCGAGGAGCTGGAGCTGGAGGAGAAGGTCGTCGCGGTTGGTGAGGGTGGTGAACTGGAAGGCGTCGCCGGCGATGCGGAAATCGAGGCCGACGGTTTTGCCGGCGAGGATGCGCTCGAGGTCGTCAACGCTGTGTTTGCCGAGTCCGCCAGCGGTGAATACTTTGTCGGTGAAGTAGGCGAGGCCGGGCTGGGTTTTGGGTTCGGTGAGGCGGCCGGCGCCGATGCGGACGCTGACGCGGATTTTGCCAGCTTCGAACGCGGTCTTCTTAAGATTCAGGCGGACGTCGTTGGCGAAGGTGACGAGATCGACGTCGAGGTCGTCGACGTGTTGGCGCGAGGTGACTTTTCCGGCGGGACCGAAGTCGGTGTAGGCGAAGGCGGCGTCGGCGATGGTCGTGGGTGCGGTGACGGGCTTGGCGCGGGAACTTTCGTAAGCGGCGAGAATTTGGGCGTCGGGTGAGGTGGAAGACGCAGCGGTGGCGGCGGGCTCGATCTTGGCGTTGCCCATCACGCTGACGAAGCGACCGGGGGCGGAGAAGGCCGCGCGGAGGGCGGCGGCGCATTGCTCGACGGTGATTTTTTCCAGCGCGGGTTTGAGGAGGGCGAGGTCGTCGGCCGGGGTGGTGAAGACTTCGTCCTGGGTGAGGGCGGAGATGAGTTCGCTGGCGAGCTGGTCGGAACGGCGGGTGGAGGCGGTGAGGGCGGCTTGTTCGAGGCCGTTGAGAAAATTGGCGCGGGCCTCGGCGAGTTCGGCGGGCTGGAAACCGTGTTCGAGGGCGCGGCGTAGTTCCTGATCGGCGACGGCGAGGGCGTCGGACCATTGGGCGGGTTTGCAGGTGAGCTCGATCAGGGCGTTGCGGAAGAGATCGAAGGCGTCGTTGACGGCGGCCTGGCCGCGGGTGAAGGGGGCGCCTTCTTCCTTGACGAGGATGTCGAGGCGGCGATTGAGAATCGCGACGGCGAGATCGCGGGGGAGACGGGCGATGCGAGTGGCGGCGGTGTCGGCTTCGGGCGGGATTGGCGAGGCGGTCTGGATGGCGACGGTGGTGGCGCCGGCTTCGGGCTCGTGGTGGTAGAGTGTGCGAACGCCGTTGAAGGCGTAGGTATTTCCAATCTCAGGCGAAGGACGGGCGGGGCCGCGGGCGGTGAAAGAAGAGAAGTTATCGGTGATTTGTTTCCCGATGGCGGCGGGGTCGAAGTCGCCGACGGCGACGATGGCCATGCGGGACGGGCGGTACCAGGTGTCGTAGAAGTCGACGAAGCGGTCGCGGGCGGCCTTTTCGATGACGGACTCGATGCCGATGGGCATGCGTTTGGGGAGGAGAGTGTCGCCGATGACGAATTTGAGTTCGGCGACGAGCTGGCGGAATTCCACGGAGTCGCGCGCACGTTTTTCGGAGAGGATGATGCCGCGCTCCTTGTTGAGTTCGGGTTCGAGGAGAAGGAGGCCGCTGGCGTAGTCGGAGAAGACCTTGATGCCCTCGGCGAGGGTTTCGGTTTTCGTATCCGGAAGTTCGAGCATGTAAGCGGTGTGGTCGAAAGAGGTGTAGGCGTTGGTGTCGCCGCCGAAGCTCATGCCCATGCGCTGGAAATATTCGACGATGGTGCCGGGCGGGTAGTGGATGGAGCCGTTGAAGGCCATGTGCTCGAGGAAGTGGGCGAGGCCCTGCTGGTCGTCGGTCTCGTGGAAGGAACCGGCGAGGACGACGAGGCGGAGGCTGGCGCGTTCCTTGGGCTCGTGGTTGGCGAGGACGACGTAGTGGAGGCCGTTGGGGAGTTTGCCGAAGCGGGCGGCGGGGTCGGCTTTCAGGTCGCTGTGCTCGTGGGCGAAGCGGGGAGTCTCGGGCGGGGTTTTGGCGAAAAGAGCCGAGGCGAGCGAGACGGTTGCGAGAAATCCGAGGGTGAGGAGGCGACGCATAAAGAAGAGTGACCAATGAGCGGTGACTAATGACCAGTGAAAAATCGGGAGGAGGCCGGAGCGGTGAACGATAGCGAGTGAGGGAGAAGGGGGCGGAAGCGGCGCGAGGATTCGCGATGCTTGCACTCGGGCTCTGACTCGGGGCGAATAGCGAAGTTTCCCATGCTGTGGTTTTATCGAGTGATGTTTGTCCCCGCGCTGCTGGTTGCAGCGCCGTATTATCTTTGGCGGATGCGGAAGCGTGGCGGGTATCGCGACGGGTTCGCGCAGCGTTTTGGCGCGGTGGATGCGCTGCCGGCGAAACGGGCGGGCGTGAAACGCATCTGGCTGCAGGCGGTGAGCGTGGGGGAAATGCTCGCGATCGGGCCGGTGATCGACGGGCTCATGAAGAGAGGTGACGTGGAAATTTATCTGACGACGACGACGAGCACTGGGCACAAGCTGGCGGTGGAGCGGTATGCGGCGAAGGTGATGGCGATCGGGTATTTTCCGACGGACTGGTGTTTTTTCTCGGCGCGCGCGTGGAAGCGGATCGCGCCGGATCTGGCGATTCTGACGGAGGGGGAGCGGTGGCCGGAATTTATCGCGCAGGCGCGCAAGCGGAGTGTGCCGCTGATCGCGTTGAACGGGCGGTTGTCGGACCGGAGTTTTTCGCGGATGCGGGCGTGGCTTTGGGCGGTGAGGCCGCTGATGAGCGGGATCACGCGGGTGCTAGCGTGTTCGGAACATGATGCGGCGCGGTTTCGTGAGCTGGGGTTTTCGGCGGACAGCGTTTCTTCGACGGGGAACATCAAGTTGGATGTGACGATTCCGGTGTTAACGGAGGCGGAGCGGGCGAAGTTGCGCGGGGAGCTCGGGCTGAGTTTTGCGGGAGCAGGAGCAAGCGGAGTCGGAGCTGTGCCGGTGTTACTGGGGTCTTCGACGTGGCCGGGGGAGGAAGTGGCGCTGGTCGGAGCGCTGAAGGCATTGCGCGAGGCGGGGATTGCGGCGCGATTGTTGATTGTGCCGCGACATGCGGAGCGTCGCGGGGACGTGGAGACGGCGCTGAAGGAGACGGGGTTTTCGTTTCATTTCAGATCGCGCGGCGCGGCGGCGGGAGAGGTGGATATTGCGGTGGGCGACACGACGGGGGAGCTGAGGAAGTTCACGCAGCTGGCGGATGTGGTGTTTGTAGGGAAGAGCCTGCCGCCGCATGGCGAAGGGCAGACGCCGGTTGAGGCGGCGGCGTTGGGGCGGGCGATTTTGTTTGGGCCGGGGATGTCGAATTTCCGGCCGATTTCGCGTGAGCTGATAGAAAGCGGCGCGGCGCGTGTGGTGCATGACGCGGAGGAGCTGGCGGTGGTATCGACGTTGTTGTTTCGCGAAGCGGGAGTGCGCGCGGCGATGGCGACTGCGGCGCAGGGTTGGCACCGGGCGAATCAGGGCGCGGTGGCGCGCTCGCTGGCGGCGCTGGATGAAGAGCTGCGCAAGTTGGGCTGAATGAAAGCCCGCGTGAACGTGAGGACGGAGGCGAAGGATGTGGAAGCGGCGGGTGTTTCGAGGATTGCCGGTTAAAACGCGGTCGAAGTATGCGAGAGCCGGGGCGCGGGACGATTGAGCATACGAACTGCTAGGGTGTGTCCGCATATGCGCATGGCTTTGGAAAAAGAGATTGCGGCACCCCGGGTGGATTCTACGGTTTCCACTTTTCGTTTGATGCAATCGCACGGCCCGAAGCGCGTCTATACTCCCCACTCTCTCGAATTCTGGTTTGGTAAATTGGAAATCGACTGGGCGGGACGCTTTAGCGAATCCCAGCTCGATGAGGGGCGGCGCATCTATCGCGACGGTGAGGTGCGCGAGCTGGAATTAACAGTGAAGGATGCGATCATCCACCGGCGCATAGACAAGAAGGACGAGTACGCGGTGATCGAGTGGGATTCACGTGGGTTTTCGGTGCGTTCGTCTTCGACGGATCGCGAGCTGGCTCATGCGCTGGCGGTCGCCGGGCTTCACGAGATCGAGGAGCTGGTGTGCGACGAGATTTCGCCGTTGCCGGTAGCACTTCCGCCTGAAGGCGAGAAGACCGCGGGCAGTCACGACAAAGGTTCATCGAATAATGGGCACGGCACGAATGGCGGCGGTAATGGACATGTCGCCAACGGTAACGGGCACGCTGCCAGTGGAAACGCGCACAAGCCTGCGGGGCTGGCGGCTTCGGCGGCGGGCGCTGCGGGTGCGACTTCTTTATCGCGCGGCAGTCGGGCGACGGCGGCAGGAGCGGCACTGGCTTCGGCGTCGCGCACACTCTTGCTGGTTTTCAAGACGCTCGCGGATGGGCTTTCTTTTCAGGCGAACTGGCAGAATCCCAATAAGAGCCGCGTGCCGGCGCTCGGTGCGGCCGCGCAGGCGGCGAAGGCGGCGGTCAGCTCCAGCGAGCGCGCGAAGTTGATCGGCCTGGCGGCGTATGCGCGCAAGGCGCACTTCAGCTACGATCAGAAGAGCGGCGAGTATTTGCTGGGGTCGGTCGCGGAGATCCCGAATTTCCTGAAGGTGACGCTACCGGCGTGGAAGCGGCTTTTCTCCATCGAGCTCGATGCACTTGCGGCGAATTTGTTGAAGGGTCCGCGCACGATCGAGATCGAGGCGGTGGCGCAGAAACGTGGTGGGAACGATCAGGCGCTGGACCTGCGCTGGATTTTCAAAGCGGGTGAACGCCTGCTGACTGACGATGAAGTCGCGCTCATCACGAAGCGTGGCGTGAGTCCGTTGATCATCCCGGAGATCGGCATCGTGGCGTTGCCGGCGGACCGTCTCGAATCGATCAAGGCGTGGCAGAAAAACGTGAGCGAGACTCACGCGGACGGCGCGATTTCGCCGTACCTGATTTTTTCTCTCTATAGCGACGCGCGGTTCAAACTCACGCTCTCGCCCGAGCTCGAAACCTGGCGCCAGACTGTGCTGGCGCCGACGCCCGCTCCGCAGGCGTTGCCCGAGCTGCTGCGTCCGTATCAGCGGCGGGGTGTCGAGTGGATGCACCATCTGTGCGATGTCGGCTGCCATGGCTTGCTCGCGGATGAGATGGGCTTGGGCAAGACGCTTCAGGTGATCACGCTGCTGGCGACGCGCGCGGTGAAAAAACGTCCGAGCCTCATCGTGTGCCCCGCGAGTGTCGTGCCGGTGTGGCGCGAGGAGATAGCGAAGTTTTATCCGCAGCTCGTCGTCGATGTGCTCAAGAGCGGGCACGATTTTACGACGCGCAAAGACAACGACGGCGTTGTGTGGCTCGCGAGCTACACGCAGCTCCGCAAGCATCGCACGTTGCTGGACAAAGTGGAGTTTGGCTACGCGGTGCTCGATGAAGGGCAGTTCATCAAAAACCCCGACGCGAAGGTGACGCAGACGTGTTTCGCGGTGCGCTCGGCGCATCGTATCGTCCTTTCGGGCACGCCGCTGGAAAATCGTCAGCTCGATCTGTGGTCGATCTTCCGGTTCCTGCTTCCGGGGCTGCTGGGGTCGCGCACGAGCTTCGAGTCGTCGCTAAATGTTGACCGCTCCGCCACGCTGGCGCGGCTGCGCGCGCAGCTCGCGCCGTTCATCCTGCGCCGCACCAAGACCGAGGTCGCCACGGAGCTGCCGCCGAAGGTCGAGATGGACCTGCTCTGCCCGCTCACCGATGTGCAACGTGCCGAGTATGCGCGCATCTGCTCCGAAGGCCTTACGAGGCTCGGTGACGACGTGGGCGCGGCAATGCGGGAAAAGTCTTTTGGCTTCCTCGCGTTGCTCACGCGGCTACGGCAGACGTGCTGCGATCCGGATATGCTGCCGTGGCTCAAAGCGCCGCTATCGGACTCGGGCAAGATTTCGCTGCTCGTGGAGAAACTGGCCGAGATCGTCAGCAGCGGGCACAAGGTCGTGATCTTCTCGCAGTTCGTGATGCTGCTCGACCGCGTGCGCGAGGCGCTGGCGACGAACTTCCCCGATCTGCCGCGCTATGAGCTCACCGGCATGACGCTCGACCGGCAGAAACCGGTGCAGTCGTTTCAGACTGCGCAAGGAGCTGCGGCGATGCTGGTTTCGCTGAAGGCAGCGGGCACGGGCATCACGTTGCACGCGGCGGATTACGTTTTCCTGCTCGATCCTTGGTGGAATCCGGCGGTCGAGGCGCAGGCAGTTGATCGTGTTCACCGCATCGGCCAGAAGAGCACGGTGTTTGTGTATCGCATGATCACGGCGGGCACGATCGAGGAGCGCATCCAGGCATTGCAGGCGTCGAAGAAAGATCTGTTCGACAAGCTCATCGGTGGGCTTGGCGGCGATTTCGACCTGAGCCAGCATTTCAGTTCGTTGCGCGATCTCGTGCAGCTCACGACCGCGCAGGTCGCGGACGAGTCGGAGCCGGAGCATCTGGGCGGGGCGTGAGGCGTTTGGAAGCGATTTGACGGCTAAGTTGAATCGCAAAGGCGCGAAGCGGCTAAGAGGCTGACGCGTTTTGACGATGTCCGCCATTCAGACCCAGTGAATGGCTCTGAAGCGGGTAGATTATCGGGACTCTGACTTAGCACCTTTGCGTCTTTGCGATTCAAAATCCAGGCGGCTGCGCTCACGGGTTTTTCCCAAATAAGGCGGAGTTCACACGTTCGTAACCATTCCGCCACAATCCTGTCGCGCGGGGAGGGCAAGGTCTTGGTGCGTTGGCGTCCAGCCGGCGTGTTCATCCAAGAAGACAATACAACCAAGACCTAAGAATCGTATGGCTAAGAACTCACTCAAATGGCTCGCCCTCGCTGGCGTCGTCGCGCTCGGCGCCACGACCGTCTCGTTCGCCCAGGACAGCGGCGCGCTCCTCAACCTTCTCGCTAAAAAAGGCATCATCACCGATCAGGAGGCCGAAGATCTTCGCGCCGAGCTGACCAGCGAGTTCGCCGCCAATACCTCGGCCGGCAAGCTGGACATGTCGCCCTCGCTCACGAAGTTCAAAATCGCGGGCGATCTCCGCGTGCGTTATCAGTACGATAACGAGCAGGCCAATCCCGCCGGTGCCGCCAATAACATGGATCGCAGCCGCTATCGCTATCGCTTCCGTCTCGCGACCACCGCGAGTCTCGGCGCCAAGTGGACCGCCGGCCTGCGTCTCGAATCGAACACCGGTGCGACCTCGACCAACAACGACTTCGCCAGCGGCACGGATAATTTCTCCAAGGCTACCGATGCCGTTCAGGTCGGTCAGGTGTTCATCCAGTACAATGATACCAACGTCATCGGCGCTGATGCCTTCGACTTTCGCCTCGGTAAGTTTGGCCACAAGTTCTTTAACCCAGGCGTCAACGGCTTCTGGATCGACAGCGACATCAACTTCGAAGGCGCCGCGCAGGAGCTCGTGTACAACAACCTGATCGCTAACAGCTGGGGTCTGAGCCTCCGCGCTGGCGAGTTTATGCTGAACTCGAACTCCACAGCAGGAGCCGTCGCCAACGATCCGTCGTTCCTCTTCATCGCCCAGGCCGAGCTCGCGAACAAGCAGTGGAAGATCGCTCCGACCTTTGCCGCTTTCGCTGCGCCGTCCGCTCACGACGCGGGGCTCAACGCCGCCGCACTGGCTAACGACACGGCGGTTTACACCGACCTCGCCACCTTCCTCGTGCCGGTTGAGTTCTCCACGACGCTCGGCTCCAAGCCATTCGCGGTTTACGCCACCTACGGCATCAATCTCGAAGGCGAAGACCGCGCCCGCCGTCTCGCCCAGACGAACACGGTCGATGACGACGCCACCCTCGGTAACTTCGGTGTCCGCTACGGCGCGACCAAGCTCGCCAAGGAATACCAGCTCACCGCCGAGTATCGCTACGTTGGCAACGGCGCTTACTCGTCGCTGCTCCTGGATTCCGATTTCAACGGCGGCTATCTCAATGGCGAAGGCCTGATCGTCTCCGGCAGCTACAACATCACCGACTCGATCAACGCGACGGTCACTTACTTCAACTCGTTCAACATCGAGGCCACCCGCGCCGCTGGCGGCTCGACTAACCGTGGCAATGGCTTTGGCCAGGCCCAGGTCCTCCAGGTCGATCTCTCGGCCAAGTTCTAACCCGATTAGCGTCACCTTTAATCCGATACTCACATGAAAAAATCCCTCCTCCTCCTTGCCTCGCTCCTCGCGGTCACCGGTCTGGTGCGCGCCGAGAAGCTCGTTATCAAGGGCTCCGACACGCTTGGCGCCAAACTCGTCCCGATGCTCTCCGAAGAGTACAAGGCGAAGAACCCCGGCACCTCCTTCGAGATCGCCGCAGAGGGCTCCACCACTGGCATCACCGCCATCACCGACGGCACCGCCCAGATCGGCATGTCCTCCCGCCGCGCCAAGCCCACCGAGATGTCGGCCGCCAGCGCGAAGGGCGTCACCATGAAGCCGATCATCGTTTGCTACGACGGCATGGCCGTGATCGTGAACGAGAACAACCCGCTCGCCGCGCTCACCACCCGTCAGGTCGAGCAGATCTTCACCGGCGATGTCACCGACTGGTCCGCCGTCGGCGGCACGCCTGGCAAATTCTCGATCTACACGCGCAACACTTCCTCGGGCACCTACTCCGACTGGAAGGAGCTCGCGATGAAGCGCCGTGATTACGCCACTTCATCGCAGAAAATGGCGGGCAACGAGCAGATCGTTTCCGAAGTGGCCAAGAACCCGAACGGCATCGGCTACGTCGGCCTCGCCTACATTCACGCTCCTGGAATCAAGGTCATCTCCATCGGTGGCGCCACGCCCGACAAGGAGTCCGTGATTTCCAAGAAATACCCTTACGCCCGTCCGACGTTCTACTACACGAACGGCGAGCCGAGCGGTGAAGCGGCCAAGTTCGTTGAGTTCACGCTCAGCGACGAAGGCCAGAAGATCGTCGAGAAAGTCGGCTTCGTGCCGGTCCGCTAAGCGGACTTCGCGAGTCCCTGCATCATCACAGATCTTTCCCGTTAGTGTTGTTGTTTAAGTAGTCGCGGGCGCGCCGGTGTTTTTGTCGGCGCGCCCGTTTTGTTTTTAGGATTTCCCGCGCTCCCGACGCCTCCCGTCCGGCTTTGTTACGAGAACGTAACCGAGCCCCCGTTGACCGATTTTCACCGTCCTTTGTCCTCTCCCGTCATGGCCACCAGCATCACCGCCGACACCCGCCCGCCCTTCGTCATTGCGAAGGCGCGCACGCGTTTTTTCGGCCTCTCGCTTGATGAGTGCATCCAGTCTTTCTTCGGCGGCAGTGCGGCGGTCGCAGTCATCGTGCTCGGCCTGATCACGCTTTTTCTGTTTCGCGAAGGCTCGGCCTTTTTCACGCAGAACCAAAAAAACCTGACCGTGTACCGGCAGGCAGGCCTCGAGTATGTCGACTTCATCCGCCAGCAGGAACGCGATCACACCGCGCTCACCCGTTACCTCTCCGATCTGCGTCTGCGCACGCTGACGCATTTCACGCAGGTCGAAAAACTTTCCCTGGCCGACGCTAACGCGAGGCTGGCGGACTTCGACGATTACGCAGGCCGTTACAGCGATGCGGTCGGGCCGATCCGCGGCTTCGTCTCTGATCTCGGGGATGTCGCCACGGGCATCAAAACGAAATTCGCGGTCAACGAAGACCGCTTGATCGAGCGCAGCCAGCTGCTCGCCGCAGGCAAGACGGCCGAGGCCGCTGCGCTGGTGATTGCTCCCATTGATTTCAAAACCGAACTTCAACCCATCCTCGGCGCGCTGCCCGCCTACAAGGAGGCCAGCGAGGCGTTTGCCGCCGAGCTGACCGCACTGGGCGCATCGGCTCCTGCGCTGCCCGCGCCGGAGCTGCAGGCCCGGATGGAAAAATTCAAGAGCCTCAACAGCGCGTACATCGCCGGATTCCCGGCCGTGGTGAAACAACTGGAGACGTGGGATTACACGCTCGCCGTTCCCTTCTGGCAGTCGTTCACCGCGTTTGTTTTTGGTCGTGAGTGGCTGACGGCGAGCTTCTGGCAGGATTGGTACGGCATCCTCCCACTGCTCACGGGCTCGCTCATGGTTTCGCTTGTCGCACTCGTCATCGCGGTGCCGCTCGGTGTCGGCGCGGCGATCTACGTGAACCAGATTGCCCGGCCCACTGAGCAAAAGCTGATCAAGCCATCCATCGAGTTTATCTCGGCGATTCCGTCCGTCGTGCTGGGCTTTTTCGGTATCGCGATTCTGGGCACGTTCCTGCGCGACATCTCCCAAGTCGAGTGGCTGCAATGGCTGCCGGGTTTCCCGATCGCCGAGAGACTGAACGTGCTCACGGCGGGCGCTCTGCTCGCGTTGATCTCCGTGCCGACGATTTTCACGCTCGCTGAAGACGCCATCAACAACGTGCCGCGCGCTTTCAAGGAGGCCTCCTTCGCGCTCGGTGCGAGCAAGCTGCAAACCACGGTGAAGATCATCGTGCCTGCCGCCCTCTCGGGAATCATCTCGGCGGTGCTGCTGGGTTTCGGGCGCGTGATCGGTGAGACGATGGTTGTGCTGCTCTGCGCGGGTAACCGCATCGCGATCCCGGATTTTTCCGCCGGTCTCGGTGCGTTTACTCAGCCGGTCCACACGATGACGGGCATCATCGCGCAGGAGATGGGCGAGGTCGCCAATGGCAGCATCCACTACCGCGCGCTCTTCGTGGTCGGCATCGGCCTTTTCTTCCTCTCTCTGCTGATCAACTACGTGGCGCAGGTCATCGTCCGCCGCTACCGCATCTCGATCGGATAACCCGCCATGAGCAACGCCATCGCCAATCCTTTTGCCCCCAAGCCCAGCGCAGGCCGTAGCGCAGAGAAAACGCTCTTCTGGGCCTTCCGTCTCGCGACGTACTTCGTGCTGCTGTGCGGCGCGTTTGTTTTCGGCAGCATTTTTTTCAAAGGCTCGCAGACCGTTTTCCGCAGCGAGTTCCCGTTCATCAACGTGCCATTCCTCACGCAGGCACCGGAGACGCTCAACGTCTTCGAGTACAAAGGCGAAAAGCGCGAAATGGGCGCTACCGAGTTTCGCGCATTCCGTGAGAAGGAAGAGACTGCCGCGAAAGCCGCAGGGCAGCCTGCACCGCAGATCAAGATTCTGGAGAGCATCGCTTATTCGGCGGGCGGTATTTTCCCATGCATCGTCGGCACGGTGCTGCTGGTGATCGGTTCGATGAGCATCGCGCTCGTGCTGGGCGTTTCCAGTGCGATCTACCTGAGCGAGTATGCGAAGGACGGACCGGTCGTGCGCGCGATCCGGCTCTCGATCATCAATCTCGCCGGTGTGCCCTCGATTGTATTCGGCCTTTTTGGCTTCGGCATGTTCGTGAATTTCTTCGGCTGGAACACCTCGCTCATGGCGGGCTGGTTCACGCTGGCGTTTATGGTGCTGCCAGTGGTGATCACCGCGTCGGAAGAGTCGCTGAAAGCTGTGCCGAAGGGTTTCCGCGAAGGCTCGCTCGCTCTCGGTGCGACTAAGTGGCAGACGATCCGCAAGGCGGTGCTGCCATACGCACTCCCGGGAATTTTGACCTCGTCGATCCTCGGCATCGCGCGTGTCGCGGGCGAGACCGCGCCGATTATGTTCACCGCCGCCTATGTGATGAGCGACAAGCTCCCGTGGGATGTGGCGAAGGTGAGCGATTTCTTTTTCCAGGGTGTCATGGCGCTGCCGTATCACATCTACGTCGTCAGCTCCAAGATCCCGCAGAATGAGTACACCGAGCGCGTCCAGTACGGCACGGCTTTCGTTTTCCTGATGATCGTCGCGAGCATCGCGATGGCTTCGATCATGCTCCGCAACAACCTCCGCCGCCGCTACAAATGGTGAACGCCACGTCCAACTTTTCTACGCCTTCCATGGAACCGACTTCCGCCGCCACGCCCGCCCGACGCACGATCAACGTGCCCTCCGAGCGTTCCGCCAATCTGCCTCCCGCGAATACGCTCATCGATATCGAGCAGCTCGATTTCTATTACGGTGCGAAGCAGGCTCTCTTCGACATCAACTTGAAGCTCGACGAGAAACGCGTCACCGCGTTCATCGGGCCGTCGGGTTGCGGCAAGTCCACACTGCTGCGCTGCATCAATCGCATGAACGATCTGATCGACGGCACTGCGGTGAAGCGCGGTTCGATCAAGATCCGCGACATCAACATCCACCGCTCCGACATCGACCCCATCGAACTGCGCAAACGCGTCGGCATGGTCTTCCAGAAATCGAATCCCTTTCCGAAATCCATCTACGAAAACATCACCTACGGTCTGCGCATCCAGGGCATCAGCAACAAGGCAAAGCTCGATGAGGTCGTAGAAAAATCCCTGCGCGGTGCCGCGCTCTGGGATGAAGTGAAGGACCGGTTGCACGAAAGCGGTCTCGGCCTTTCCGGCGGACAACAGCAGCGTCTGTGCATCGCACGCGCCATCGCGGTCGATCCCGAAGTGCTCTTGATGGATGAACCGTGCTCGGCACTCGATCCCATCGCGACCGCCAAAGTGGAAGAGCTGATTCACGAACTGAAGAAACAGTTCACGATCATCATCGTGACGCACTCCATGCAACAGGCCGCGCGTTGCTCGGACAAGACGGCGTTTTTCTACATGGGGAAACTCATCGAGTACGCCGACACGCGCACGATCTTCATGAACCCCGCCAATGCGCAGACCGAGGCGTATGTCTCGGGACGCTTTGGCTAAGCCGATAGTTTGGATTCTTCACCCACACCCGCCGCCGCCCTTAGACAATGAAACGCTTCTTCGATTCTGAACTCGAAACCTTCCGCTCACATCTGCTCCTCATGGGCGAAAAATCCATGGAGCAAGTCCGCCAGGCGCTGAAAGCCCTCGTCGAGGGCAACATCGCTCTCGCCGATCAAGTTATCGCCGCGGACGACGAGATCGACCAGCTCGAGATGAGCATCGATGACGAAGCGATCCGCTACATGAACTTGCGCGCGCCGATCGCGACAGAGCTCCGTCTCGTGATCGTGGGCATGAAGGCGTCGCACGATCTGGAACGCGTGGGCGACGAAGCCACCAGCATCGCGAAGCGTGCGGTAAAGCTCGCCGCCGAGCCGCCGCTCAAGCCGTACGTGGACATCCCGCGCATGGCCAACATCGCGCTCGAGATGCTGCGCGATGCACTCGATTGCTTCCTCCACGGCGATGAAGCGAAGGCGATGGCGGTGGTCCGTCGCGATTCGGAAGTCGATTCGATCAACAAGCAGCTCTACCGCGAACTCACGAGCTACATGATCGAGCGTCCGCAATCGATCAGCCGCGCGCTTGAGCTGATGTTCATTTCAAAATCCATCGAGCGTATTGCCGATCACGCGACGAATATCGCGGAGGAGATGGTGTTTCTCGCGCACGCGAAAGACATCCGGCATAATGACGAGCTCAAGAAGAGCGGTGGCTCTGGGTCGATCTGAGCGGGCTAGTGAACGGTCTAGGGAGCCGATTGGGGGCGGCACGGAGCGCGGTGACTCGTCTCAATCCGCCACTTCGAGGCGGGCGAAGAAGCGTGGGGCGTTGAGGGGAACGGTGAGCGTGACATTAGTCGTGAGATCGGTCGGCTCCGACAATGTTTGAACCGTCGTCCACGTGATCAGGTCGGTCGAGGTTTGCACGCGATAGGTCACGCCGGTCGCCGGTGTTGGGAAGCGAAAGACGCGCGTGGTCGCTGAGGCCGGCAGGAGCTCGGGATGTTGCGCGGGCGCGAGTGGTGTCGCGGGGCTTTGGTGACCGAGAGCGTATTTCAGCAGATTATTTTCGGTGCCTCCGCCGAGGACGGAGGATTTTTCAGCGAGGCCGGAGACGATCTCCGCCGGGTGGAACAAGCGGCCTCGCCATTGCGCGTAGGTTTCGCGTGAGGCGGTCGGGCGGAGTTTCAACGCGAGATCTTTGGTGAAGGCGGGCAGGGAAATCGTCAGCTCAGTTCCTGTCGTGGCTGTGAGCAACGGGCCGGTTTGTTGCGCGCCGGTTTGCGGATTGAAGAAATAAATCTGCCAGTTGCCCGCGGTGAGTCCGTTGAGCGTGAGCGTGGCACCGGTCACGGCTGGTGGACTCGCAGCCCATTCGCCGAAGCTGCGGTCGAGGACGTAGGCGTAGGCGCTGGTGGGATTTTGCAGAGCGTAGCCGCGTAGTGTGGTGGTAGTAACGCCATTGATGGCGAGCGCGGGCGTGGAGTTCGTGAGGTGGCGTGGGTCTTCGCCGGACCAGAAGCGGGCGAGCGGCTGATAAGCGGAGAATAGATCGTAGCGTTGGAGGTAGTCGTCCCAGAACCAAAACATGTTGGGCACGCGTTTCAGACTGCCGATCCAGCTGCACTGGCGGATGTGGTCGCCCCATGTATCGGGGTGCGGCCCAGCATAGGGCGCGTTTGGCCAGGTGCCGGAACCGTACTCGCCGATGGCGACGGGCTTCGCGTAGTGCGCGAGGAGATCGTCGTCGAGTGTGGCGACGGCCTGGGCGATGGGATCGGCGTAGGTGTGTTCCTGGAGCACGTCGATGGCGGGGTGCGTGTCGAGTAGGTCGAGTTGTGCGCGCGAGGTGCTGGTCGTGACGAGGTGTCCGTACGGGTCGATAGACTTGAGATAGGTGGACATCGTGCGATGCCAGCTAGCGACGTCGGCGTTGGTGCCGTTGGTGAAGTTGGCTTCGTTGAAGAGCTCCCACGCGAGCACATGCGGCGAGTAGCTCCAGCGGGCGACGATGTAGCGGTATTTTTTCTTCGCCTGGGCGATGGCGCCGGTATCGGTGAAAAACTGCGCGGGCGAGGCGAGCGTGCCGCCTTTGGCGGTGTTGTAGGGATTCTCGCTCCACATGGGGTTTGTGGTCGTCGAGTAGAGTCCGTGGTGTTCCAGAACCATCTGGAGGTACACGCCGGAGGTGGTGGCTTGGTCGATAACGAAGTCCATGAGCGCGGCCGGTTCCTGCGCGTAGCGGCCGAGGCCTGCATAGGGACCGAACCAGTGATCGGCGCTCCACTCGATAGACTGGCGGGCAAAGGGCGTCATCCAGACGCGGGTCCAGTTGCAGCCGTTGGCGGCCATCTTGCCGAAGTAGTGGGAGAAAAACGTACCGAGGGAGCCGTCATTCCAGCAGAGGTTGAAGCCGAGCGGTATGAACGGATCGCCGTTGTCGAAGCGAAAACCCTGCCGATCGGTCGCGTCGAGAGCGACGAAACCGGTCGCGGTCGCCGCGGTGACTTGAAGCGGCTGCGCGGCAGACGTGGTCTGGCCGAGTGTATCGGTTATCCGGATAGCGACGGACCAGGCACCGGCGGCTTCGGGAGTGAGGCGGATGCGCCACGAGCCGGCGCTGGGAGCGGTGAAATTGGCGTAGGTGCCGAGCGTGCGCGTCTCCCAAGTGACCGGTTCGTACCAGAAGGCCGGCAGTGTGTAGGTGATGCCGCCCGGGCCGGTGACGAGGGCGTCGACGGACACGATGTCGGGATCGTAGGGATTGGTGTAGGTGCGCGAGAGCGTGATCGCTGCTTCGGCCTTGGCGTAGGCGGGCACGGAAGAGGTGAGCCAGGAAAAGGCAGTGACGGTTGCGGTGACCGAGCCGGGCGGCTGCACGCCGCCGGAGTCGCGCAGGTAGTAGGTGGAGATATCGACCCAGTCTTCGCCGACGTTTTCGAACGTGAACGTGTGGGTTCCGGCGGTGACGAGCACCTCCCAGGTTTCCGCGACGGTGAACGTATGGCGGGCAAGTTCGACACCGGCTTCCTTGAGCACGACGGTTTTTGTCCCGGAGGAAGACACCCCGCGCGCTATCAGGCCGATCTTGGCGGCGCTCGGAAGTGTGGCGGTAAACGTCACAGTACGGCCATAAGCGGTGTGCCAGCTGCCGTGGAGATAGGACGAGACGGTGGACATCGCCGGCGAAGGCGCGCCGTTGGAGTCGAGTGTGATGACTGGATTGGGCATGCCGGCGGCCCAGTTGGCGCCGGGGTTGAGCTCGTGGTTAAACGTCTGCGCGAAACTTGTCAGGAGCAGCGCGAAGAAAACGAAAGGAACGCGGGTGTGGCAAAGCGCCGTGAGGAAACGTGACGAGACGGGAAGCATGTGGGGTAGCCGGCCGGGCGGTGCGGCGAGGTTGATTCTATCGCGCCGCCCGGCCGAGGACTATGAGTTCCCTTGCCCGTGAGTTGAGGAAATCAGGCGAAGAGCTGGCGGGGGATTTTTATGAAAGATCCATCGATGCGAGTGAGGCGTTCGAGGCGACGGATTTCGTTCGGGCGCGCTGAGTGGCATCGCAAGAGGGTCGGGCGCAAATAGGTGCAGTGCTGATCAACGCCCCGAGAGGGCGTCACCACTCGATCAAGCCAGTGGCAGACGCAGCTGGAAGGTCGCGCCGTTGGGGCTGCTGTGCGCGAGGGCGAGTTCGCCGCCGAGCTGGCGGGCGAGGAGGTGGGAAATGGCGAGGCCGAGTCCGGTGCCGCCGGGGCGGGTCGAGCGGCCGGGTTCGAAGAGACGCGTCTGAATTTCTGGCGGAATGCCGGGGCCTTGATCGGCGACGGCGAGAGTGAGAAGGCCTTCGCCCTTGATGAGGGAGACATCGATGCGGCGGCCGCGCGGAGTAGCGGCGATGGCGTTTTGGATGAGGTTGGCGGCGATGAGGCAGAGGAGACTGCTGCGGTGGTTGTCGAGCGCGTGGGAGAATTTTTCGCTGACGGCGAGTTCGACGCCTTTTTCGAGAGCGGCGGCGCGGTTGCGCCGCTGGATCGTATCGGCGATCTCGCGACCGGTGAGTTCGTACACGGCCTGGGAGCGTTCCTCGCCGAGGAGTTCGACAGCTTCCTGGATGAGCGCCTGGAGCTGCGTGGTGTAGGCGGCGGCGTGTTTCCAGGCTTCGCCTTCGCGGTCGGCGACGACGGCGCGCAGGCCGGCGACGGGGCCCTGGAGGCCGTGGATGAGGTGGCTGGTGATCTGGCCGAGGGCGGAGGCTTTGGCGGAGAGGGTGAGCTCGAAGTTGGTCCGCATGAGGCGCTCGTTGCGCTCGGCGATGGTGCGCTGGGCGCGGCGCAGGCCGAGGTGGGCGCCGGTGAGGACGAGGATGATGAGGCCGCTGCCGATGGAGAGGGTGGCGGCGGCCTGGCGGTTGACGCGCTGGTCGATGATGGCGAGCTCGGCGGTGAGCGGGCGGGCGTCGATGTAGTAACGGGCGAAGCCGGCGAGCAGACCGATGCCGCCGCCGTTGAGCGGTAACAGGACTTCAAGTACGGGGGCGCGTGTGCCGGGGGCGAGGCCGGTGAAGTGTTCGTCGAGGGGGAAAGCCGGGTGGTAGCGGCTGATGGTATCGCCGCTGAGGAGCACCGAGAAATCCTCCCACGGGAGTTCGACGAAAGGCATCGAGGACGGGACGGTTTGCAGGGTGCGGCCCTCTTCGTCGAAGACGGCGACGGCCAACATGCCGGGCTGGCGGGCGCTTTTGAGGACGGCGGTGAGGGCGGCGACGGAGCCGGGGAGCAGGGTGGAGTTGGCGGCTTCGCTTTCGAGGAGTTGCTGGGCGGCGAACGGGTGGAGGACGGTGGCGTCGCGCTCGATGAGTTTCTGGCGGATCTCGCCGCGCAGGTCGCCGGCGAAGCGCAGGACCATGAAGGTCAATATGGCGATGAGGAGCGCGCCGGTGGCGGCCGTGAGCAGCAGGAGACGCGCGCGGGGGAGGGCGGTAGCGGGGCGTGATGTAAGTGGGGCGGAGGCCACGGGGTGGGTGGGAGACAAAAACGATTCGCCGATGACGGGTGAGATCATCGGCGAAGGAAGGGGAAGATGCCAGACTGGAGCTGTGAAGGTAGGGAACGCGCGACGAGGGCGGCGCGCCTCCATCGGAGCGGAGGCGCGGCGGATTAGGGAGGGTATTCGCCGGCGGGGAGGGAGAGGTTGAGGCGTTCGAGGGCGACTTCGAAGAGGAGGCGACGTTGTTGCGGGGAGAGTCCCTGCTGGAGCGTGGCGATCTGGTAGTAGCGGTAGTGCTGCCAGCGTTCGCCCTGCTGGAGGTGGGCGTAGAAATCGGCGAGGAGGGTTTCGACGGATTTGCCGGAGGCGGCTTTGGAGTCGGTGGCGAAGCGGGCGACCTCGACGCGGATGGCTTCGCGTTCTTTGCCGAGATCGGCGAGGCGTTTTTCGTGGTCGCGGTTGAAGGTCTCGATGGCTTTGCGGGCGGCGGCGATCACGGCATCGGAGTTTTCGGATTTTGGGACTTCGAAGCGGAAGGTGGCGGGGCCGACGGACGGGGCGTCTTTTTTGACGAGTTTGAAGGAGTCCACGCCGTTGGCTTTGCGGACCTCATCGAGGCTGGCCTGAAGGATTTTCTGGAGGGCGGTCTTTTCCGTCTGGTAGGCGGTGATCCGCGTGCTGAGGGCGGCGGGAAACGCGGGCGGGGTGGGCGGGCCGGGGGGATTGGGGAGGAGGGCGAAGCCGGCGCGGATTTCGTCGGCGAGGGCTTCGAGGGTGTCGAAGCGGGGGGACTGTTCGCTGGCGAGGGTGCGGAGGGCGTCGGCGCGTTTCGAGGCGTGAACGCGGTCGAGCGTGTAGATGGCGTCGCGGAGTTCGGATTTGAGGGCGGATTTGTCCTTCTCGTAGGTTTCGATTTTCAAGGACAGGTCAGGCGGGAGATCGGGCGGGAGGACGAGGCGGGAAGTCTCGGGGGAGAAGAAGAGGAGGGTTTCGTCGGGGTTGGCGGGGGCGGCGTCCTTGGGTTTGAAAGCGGCGACTTGTAGTTCCATTTCCACTTCGCGGAGGAGGCGGCGCTGTTGAGGGGAAAGGCCTTCCTGGTAAAACGCGGCGGCGCGGATGACGCGGAATTCGATGGAGACGAGCTGTTCGCGCGGGAGGGCGAGAGTGCCCTCGCCGAGACGCCAGCGGCGGCGCTCGTTCCAGTCGCCGCTGCCGGAGAAAAGGCCGACGAGGCCACCGTGGAGGAGGTCGCCGCGGAGGTCATCGGCCTCGGCTTCGAGGCGGGAGAGGTCGCCGGCCTGGCGGGAGGCGAGGAGGTTGAGTTCGCTGGTGCGAGTCGCGGGATCGACGTCTTTGAGTTCGTCGAGGCGGGCGAGGAGTTCGGTTTGGAGACGGCTGCGCGTGGTGCGGAAAGCGTCGAGGCGCTGGAGGAGTTTTTTGGTGAGATCGGCCTGGGTGATGCGCGTGCTCAGGGGTGCGTAGAAAGGTTCGTAGAGGTAGGAGGCGAGATCCTTGGGCGCGGTGATGGACGTCTGCGCGGGAGGCCGTGGGGGGACGGGAGCGCCGAGCGGTGGTGGCGAGGGCGGGAAGAAGATGGGCGACTGGGTGTTCGCGGAAGGAACGGAGCGGTAGTCGTAGTAGGACGGATCGCGGTAGATCGAGTAGCGGTTGTGGAAGGAGGAGTAGAAGTGGCCGCCCCAGTAGTAGTAATTGCCGCCCCAGTAATAGCAGCCGCCCCAGAAAGGGTCGTAATAATAACCGCCGCGGTGGCCGCCGTAGTAGCCGCCGCTGCCGCCTCCGGTGAAACCGCCGCCACCACTATTGCCGCCGGGTGAGCTGTAGGAGCCGCCCGGGATGGGCGTGATGAAGCGACCGCCACCGCCGGAGTCGTAGTTGCCGGATGAGGACGAGCCGCCGGAATAAGAGCCACCGCCGGAAGAGGAGCTGCCGGATGAGCCAGAGGATGGCGAGGAGGGGGCGGGAGACGGGGAGCTGGAGGATGAGCTATCGGTGGGGACGATGAAGCGGTCGGCGCGGGCGAGGGTCGCGCTGGCGAGTGCGGCGAGGGTGAGCGCGACGAGAGCGAGGCGGGGCCGGGAGGAGCGGGCGGCGGGGAGAGGCGTGGCATTCATGGGACTAAGGGGCGGCTGGAAGACGGTGGCGTCGTGGAGGGCTTGATATGCGGGCGCGGAGAGGCTGGCCGGAGAGGGGCTCCGGGCGGCCAGGCGGGGCGGGCGGAAAACGAAGACGGGGAGCTTAGTAGCGATAGACGGCGCCGAAGGTGTACACGGTGGTTTCGCTTTCGTTGAAGGCGACGGAGATGTAGCCGCCGATCTTCTCGTTGAACCAGGTGTTGAGGCCGGCGGTGTAGGTCCAGTAATGGCCGTTATCGCTGTCGAAGTATTTGTTGTAGTCGGCCTTGAGGACGAGGGCGGTCATGCGGCCGACGGCTGCCTCGACGCCGAGTCCGGCGATGTAGAGGCCGTCATGGCTCTTGTAGGTGCGACCGCCGAAGGTGGATTCCTGCCAGGTGCCGGCGACGCCGGCTTCGATGAAGGGCTTGAAGTATTCGAGCTCCTTGTATGCGACGAGAGTGGCGCCGAGGCGCTGGTCGCGGATGCTGAAATCGCTGAAGCGCTCGTAAGAGGCGAAGCCGTTGACGTCGAGGTTGGCGGAGATGGGGAGATTGGCGGTGCCGATAAAGCCGGTGCCGGAGCCGATGTCGGCATCATGGACGTTTTCGAGGAAGAGGCCGGCGCCGACATGGCGTTTGCCGAGGAAGCCGGGGTCCATCTGCGCGGACAAAGAGCCGGCGAGCAGGAGCGAACCAGCGGCGATGAGGAGGCGGAGCGAACGGTGGGTGGTGATCATGGGGAAAGGGGGTGCGGGGTGTTGACTGACGGGGTGTAGTGCCGAAGCGGGCACGGGGAGTATTGCGCGGATTGTGCCAGCGGGAGCGCGAATTAGTTAACGTGCTGGGGAGCGGCTGGATAAAATTGTGGGGTGTTTTATCGGGCGACGAGACACCGGGAAGAGTTGGTTGGCTGCAACCACGGGGGACGGGGAGCGGGTGCGTCAGGCTGGGGGCTGGTCACCAGCGGGAGGCGTGGCGGCGCTGGCGGGTTTTTCGCCGGCGAGGCGATAGCGGAGGAATTCGCGGGTGACGCCGAGGCGGCGGGCGGCGGCGGAGACGTTGCCGTTGGTTTCTCGGAGGGACTCGGCGATGAGGGCATCGGTCACGGCGTCGAGGGTGAAGCCGGATTCGGGGAGGCGCCAGGCGGGGTTGCGCCAGCTCGTGGCGGTGGATGAAGAGGAGGACGCGGCGGCGAGGTGGGAGAAGTCGAGGGTGTCAGACGGGGTGAAGATGACGGCGCGTTCGAGTTCGTGGGCGAGTTCGCGGATGTTGCCGCGCCACGGTTGGGCGAGGAGGCGGGCTTCGGCGTCGGGCGTGAGGGTGAGCGCGGGACGGCGGTGGCGGGTGGCGAGGCGCTTGAGGAGATGGCGGGCGAGCGCGAGGAGATCCGAACCGCGTTCGCGGAGAGGGGGGAGCGCGAGGTGGAGGAGGTTGAGGCGGTGGTAGAGATCTTCGCGGAAGAGTTTCGCTTCGACCAAGTCAGCGAGCGGGCGGTTGCTGGCGGCGAGGAGGCGGGTATCGATCGCGGTTTCTTTGTTGGAACCGAGGCGGCGTATCCGGCCTTCTTCGACAGCGGTGAGAACTTTGGCCTGCGTGGCGGGAGTGAGGGCGCTGATTTCGTCGAGGAAGAGGGTGCCGCCGTCGGCGGCTTCGAAGAGGCCGAGGCGGGCGGTCTTGGCGTCGGTGAAGGCGCCGCGTTCGTGGCCGAAGAGTTCGGATTCGACGAGAGTATCGGGAAGCGCAGCGCAGTTGATGGCTATGAACGGCCGCGCGGCGCGGGGGCCGCGTTGATGAATCCAGCGGGCGAGGGCGCTTTTGCCGGTGCCGGTTTCGCCCTCGATGAGGATGGGCGGGAGATTTTTTTCGAGGCGGCGTTCGGTGGCGAGGATCCGGTCGAGCTGGGCGGTGATGGGCGCGAGGCTGTGGCCGAAAAAAAGTTCGCTCGTGTCGCCGCTGGCGGTGGTGGGGCCAGCGCGGTACTGGTCGCGGCGTTCGGACTGACGGAGGGCGCGGCAGCGGAGGAAGGCGAGGGGGAGTTCTTCGGCTTCGAAGGGTTTGGCGAGGTAGGCGCCTGCGCCGAGGCGCATGGCTTCGACGGCTTTTTTGACGCCGCCGAAGGCGGTCATGACGACGACGCCGGTGTTTTCGGAGAAGGCTTTTTCGCGGAGGAGTTCGATGCTTTCGCCGTCGGGGAGGTGGAGGTCGAGGAGTGCGAAGTCGAAGCGGAGGTCGGCGAGGAGGCGGCGGGCTTCGGCGAGGGAGGAGGCGGTGGAGATCTCGGCGCCGAGGGTGGCGAGATGGGCGGCGAGGCGTTTGCGGAGGACGGGGTCGTCTTCGAGGAGGAGGATTTCGCAGCCGGGGGGGAGGGCGGGGGCGTCGGGCATCGCGAGCGTTTTCTGGCAGATGGAGGCGAGCGCGGTCGAAGCAAATGCGAGGCTGGGGGTGAAAAGAAATAGGTCCGATAGGTCTTATGGGATCGATAGGACCTATGTCGGAAAAGGAGGGCGAGGCGGTGCAGGACCACTCGCTGGCGCTCGTGGCTACTAGTCGGCGAAGTGGGCGAGACGCATCAGGCTATAGCCGATGAAGCCGCAGATGGGGATGGTGAGAATCCAGGCCCAGACCATGCGGCCGACGATGCCCCATTTAACGGCGCTGAAGCGTTTGGTGGCACCTACGCCCATGATGGAGGTGGAGATGACGTGCGTCGTGGAAAGAGGGATACCGATGTGGGAGGCGACGCCGATGATGGCGGCGGCGGTGGTCTCGGCGGCGAAGCCGTGGACGGGCTGAAGTTTCACCATTTTATGGCCCATCGTCTTGATGATGCGCCAGCCGCCGGCGGCGGTGCCGGCGGCCATGGTGAGGGCGCAGAGGATCACGACCCAGAGGTGAATATCGAAGGTGGGTGTGCGCAGGAAGGAGAGCCACTCGGGGAGGTTGTCGAGTGTGCCTGCTTTGGTACCGGTGAAGAGGGCGAGGGCGATGATGCCCATGGTTTTTTGCGCGTCGTTGCTGCCGTGGCTGAAACCCATCCAGGCGGCGGAGACGAGCTGGAGTTTGCCGAAGGTTTTGTTGACGAAGCGCGGGGTGGCTTTGCGCAGGGCGGCGTAGAGGATGTACATGATCAGCGCGCCGATGATGAAGCCGGCGAGCGGTGACAGGATCATGGGCATGACGACTTTGGGCCAGAGGCCGGCGGAAGCGCCTTTGGCGTCGATGTACGACCATTTGAGCACACCCCAGTTGCCGTGAGCGGCGGCGAGAGCGGAGCCGCAGAGGCCGCCGATGAGGGCGTGGCTTGAGCTGGAGGGAAGGCCGAGCCACCAGGTGAAAATATTCCAGACGATGGCTCCCGAGAGAGCGCAAAGGACGGCGGGGATGGTGACGAAGCTGGTGTCGATCAGGCCGCCGCCGATGGTTTTGGCGACGGCGGTGCCGGCGAGGGCGCCGATCAAGTTGAAGAAGGTGGCCAGCATGATCGCCTGGCGGGGCGTCAGGACTTTGGTCGAGACGACGGTGGCGATGGAGTTGGCGGTGTCGTGGAAGCCGTTGATGTATTCAAACACCAAGGCGGCGAAGAGGACGAGCAGGAGGAGCGTCATCGGGGAAGGCGGACAGGGACGGCTCTCTTACGAGTATTTGAGGACGATCTGGAAGACGACGTTACCGGCGTCGCGGCAGCGGTCGATGGACTTCTCCATCATTTCGAGGAGGTCCTGGAGGATGACGGTTTCCTTGGCGTCGTAGGGGCCGTTGTAGAGATCCTTGATGGCGAGGAGGAGTTGTTTGTCGGCCTCGCCCTCGGCGAACTGGAGACGGGTGTTGGCTTCGCCGATCTGCTCCATCTGGGCGCCCTTGCGGAGTTGTTTGACCATGAAGACGACGGCTTCGGCGGCTTTGCCGAGGAGTTCGGCCTGGCGGACGAAGGCTTCGCGGGGGAGTTTGCCGGGATAGATGGAGATGCGTTCGACGAGTTTCTCGACGGTCTTGGGGATGCGGTAGAGAGTGTTGGAGAGGGCCTCGATGTCCTCGCGTTCGAGGGGGGTGACGAAGGTTTTGCAGAGTTCCTCGGTGATGAGGCTGGTGATTTTTTTGTCTTTGCGACGGCTTTGGATGAAGTCGTCGAGGTCGCCGGCGCTGCGGTAGGACTCGATCCGCTGGAGGTAGTTGGCGAGGAGCTTGGTGCTGGTGAGTGCTTCCTCGGCGCTGGCTTCGAGGAGGTCGTAGAACTTCTGGTCTTTGCCGAAGAGTTTCTGGAGCGAGATCATGAAGCCGGTGTGGCTAACGGGCTTCGTAACGTTTGTGAAACGAAAATTCCGGGAAGAGTCGGAATGGACGACACGGAGGTCGTCGCTCCATTCGGAGGGGGGCGAGCGAGGTGGGTGTCGGGGCGTCAGGTCTGGCCGCGGAGGGTGGACCAGAGGAGGCCGAGGTATTCGTGGATGGCTTTGGTGCTGCGTTCGAGGGAGCCGATCTCGAAGTTGAAAAATTCCCAGCCGGTGCGCGGTTCAGGTTTGAGCATGAAGTCGGCGGGGCAGGCGATGGGGCGCAAGCCGGTGGCTTGGCAGAGTTTCATGGCGCGGGGCATGTGCCAGGCGGAGGTGACGAGGGCGGAGGGCGCGTCGCCGGCGAGGGCGCGGAGGGCGAGGGCTTCGTCGTGGGTGTCGCGGGTTTGGTCGAAGCGGACAATGCGGTCGGCGGGGACGCCGAGGGAGATGGCGGCTTCGGCGATGACCTGGGCGTGGGAGATGTTTTCGTCGCCGTCGTGGCCGGAGACGACGAGGCGGGAATCGGGCGGGAGGTGGCGGAGGATGCGGATGGCCTCGGTGAGGCGGGAGAGAGAGGCGGTGCTGAGCTGGTTGATGCGGGAGAGGGTGGGGCTGCGAGCGTGGCCACCGCCGAGGACGAGGATGTAGCGGCAGGCGGCGAGGTCGGGGGGGAGCGCGGAGGATTCGGAAGCGGATGGAGAGGCGGCGTTGAGCTCGGGGATGGCGGGGTAGTGGGATTCGAGAGGGGCGAGGAGGAGCTGGGAGACGCCTTTATTGGAGAAGAGGGCGAGGGCGAGGATGGCGGCGGTGAGGAGGAGGCGGGCGAGTTTTTCGCGGCGGCGGAGGTGGAGGAAAATGAGGCCGAGGGTGCCCGCCATGAGGGCGAAGTGGAGGGGGAGAAAAAAGAGGGTGAGGATTTTTTTCGGCCAGAAGAACATGGGCCGAACGGTGGGGGGCCGAACGCTCAACGCTCAATGTTTAACGCTGAACGCTCAATGAAACCGAGTAGGGCCGACCAGCGGCCGGCGGGCGCTCCCGGCGCGAAGGCGGAGGCGCTGAGCAGGCTCAGATACTACAGGGTTATTCCTGGCCTTCGGCGCGGGCGGTGGGGTCGCGTTGGGTGGTGCGGAGGGCGGCGGCGAGGGAGGCGAGGTGGATGTCGGCCGTGTAGTTTTCCAGGAAGAAGCGGCGGGAGGCTCCGGCGGGGCGGGGAGAGGAGCGGGCTTCGAGCAAGGCGGCGGCGAGGAGGGCGGGGCGGCCGGGTTCGACGATCCAGGTGTGGGCGGCGGGGAGCATCGAGGGGATGGCGCGCCAGCGGGTCGTCACGATGGGGAGGTCGTGGGCGAGGGCTTCCATGAGGACGAGGGGCTGGCCTTCGTGCGGGTAGTGTGTGGGGAAACAGAATACATCGGCTTCGCGGAGGAGAACATTTTTGGCGTGTTCGCCGTTGAAGCCGACGTAGCGGACGGCGGTGCCGAGGGGGGCGGAGAGCTGGCGGAATTTTATTTCCTCCGCTTCGGAGGGGAAGCTGCCGGCGATGGTGAGGTGGAAGCTGCCGGGCTGGCGGGCGTGGGCGTGGAGGACGGCGTCGATGAGTTCGAAGAGGCCTTTTTCTTCGGAGCAGAGGCCGAGGTAGAGGATTTTGCAGGGCTCAGCGGGGTTGCGGCGTTCGCGCGGGGGCGGCTCGCCGGGGTCGGGGATGCCGTTGGGGAGGATGAGGGTATTTTTCGCGTCGAGGTTGATGGGGTCGGTGGCGAGGGAGTCGGCGAGGACGAGGGAGAGGTCGGCGCGGCCGAGGAGCAGGCGGGTGATGGCGCGTTCGAGGAAGTTGGCGTGGACATCGAGCCAGCGGCCGAGGCCGACGGCGTGCCAGTGGAGGACGAGGGCGCCTTCGAGGGGGCGGCAGAGGATCATGGCGATCCAGTCGCGGTAGAGGGCGCCGCGTTTGGCGGGGGCGGGGACGTAGTAGAAGGCGGTGCGGCCGAGTTTGCGGCGGATGCGGTAGACGCGGAAGCAGGCGGCGAGGAGGGCGAAGAGTTTTCCCCAGCGGAAGCGGCCTATGTCGGCGGCGTCGGTGGAGAGGGCGAGGTTCACGTGGTGGACCTCAATGCCGTAGGCGGGCAGGCCGTCCACGAGGGTTTGCACCATGAGGCTCTGGCCATGCACGGGCGGCGGGGTCTGGGCTAGGACGACAAGTTTCATTCGACGCGCGGCGTGACAGCGAGAATGGGGAGAGGGTCGGTGGACGCCACGGGAGATGTCTTAAAAAAGAATGAAATTTGCACGGAACTGTCGGGGTGAAGCGCGCACAGTGCAGTACTTAATGGTGTTTCAATCGATGATGACTGTGGAGGAATTCAAAGCGTTGCCGTCGCCCGAGAAGCTGGGCGGGGCGTTGCAGGCGCTCTGGCATGATGCGCGCGGGGACTGGGCGAAGGCGCATGAGATTGCGCAGCAGACGGCGGGGCGGGCGGGGGACCGGGTGCATGCGTATCTGCACCGGAAGGAGGGCGACGAGGGGAATGCGCGGTATTGGTATCACCAGTTGGGGATGAATAAGCCGGAGGTGACGGTGGAGGAGGAGTGGCTGGGGCTGGTGCGGGAGTTTTTGAATGCGTGACCGCTCATCGCTGCGGAGCAGCGATGAGCGGAGTGACCAATGACCAGTGACCGGAGAAATGCGAAGGTCGAAGGTCGAATGACGAAGGGAGGAGGCGGAGGGCTCTGTGGTGTGCGGAGGTTTTTTCGCGTCCTAAATGACGCGGCTACGAGGCGGAGGATCGGGCGGGCGAAGGGAGAACGAGTAGGAGTACGAGAACGAGAATGATGGAGGGATTCGGGGATTGTCGCGGGGAGGGGTGTGCGCAGGGTGAGCGGGTTTTCCCGCGCATGAGTAATCCTTTGAAGAAATCGCTGAACGGCTGGTGGCCGGTGGTGGTTTGTGTGCTTGTGGGGGCGGCGGTGTTTCACTTTTTCGGGAATGCGACGCGGGGGTATATCGATACGCGGTCGTTGTTCGTGTGGTGGGGGACGCAATGGTTCGATGCGGCGTCGGAGCTGGAGCATGCGCCGCTCGTGGTGATCGTGGCGGCGTGGTTGTTTTGGCGGAATGTGCGGGAGGCGTCTCGCGAAGAAGCGAAGGGGGCGAAGGTGGGAGTGGATGGGTGGGCTTTGGGGGCGATGTGTGGGGGGCTCGGGCTGCATCTGGCGGGGTACGCGGTGCAGCAGACGCGGGTGTCGATTGTGGGGCTGCTGATTTTTGCGTGGGGTGTGCTGGCGCTGGCGGGCGGGCGGCGGTGGGCGAAGGCGGCGGTATTTCCTCTGGGGTTTTTGCTGCTGGCGGTGCCGGCGGGATTTTTGGATGCGCTCGGCGTGGGGTTTTATCTGCGGCTCGGGGTGACGGAGAGCGTTTACCAGATCGCGAATGCGGTGGGCGTGGACGTGGTGAGGAACGGGACGCAGTTGTTCGCGCCGGACGGGCGGTATCAGTACGACGTGGCGGCGGCGTGTTCGGGGATACGGTCGCTGATGGCGATCGTGGCGCTGGCGTTGCTGGTGGCGTATTTGAATTTTCGATCCGTGTGGGCGCGGGCGGTCGTGGTGGGGGCGAGTCTGCCGGGGGTGTTTTTGGGGAATCTGGCGCGGGTGTTGATGGTGGTGATCGTGGGCGAGTGGCGGGGGCATGAGGCGGGCGAGACGCTGCATGCGTGGTCGGGGTTTGTGGTGTTTGCGGTGGTGCTGGGGTTGTTGCTGGGGCTGGTGAGTTGGATGAAGCGGGGCGTGGAGAAGAGTGAAGGGGGAAGGGGGAAGGGGGAACGGGCGGAGGCGGAGGGGATCGTTGTGGCTGGAAAGGAACGGACGACACGGAGGTCGTCCTTCCAGGGGAAAAGCAAAGGCGGGTGGTGGGTTGCGGGCGGAGTTGTGGCCGTGGCGGTGGGTGTGGTGTGGATGACGGTGCGGATCGACCGGTTGCCGGTGCGGAGTTTGGCGGGGGTGAAGGTGGAGGCGTCGGGCGTGAATCCGGTGGAGTTGCCGGACTTCGTGGAAGGACGCTGGGGCGGGCGGGCGGAGGCGGTGACGGCGGTGGAGCGGGAGATGTTGCCTCCGGATACTGGATACTCGCGGAAGACTTATGCGCGGTTGGGGCGGGCGCAGGAGCAGGTTTTCTTTTCGATCGTGCTCAGCGGAAAGGACCGGACATCGATTCACCGGCCGGAGCTATGTCTCGTGGGACAGGGGTGGACGATTCGCGGGAGCGAGCGGCGGGAGTTGCGGCTGGCGGGCGGAGCGGTGCGCGGCGGGGCTGGTGGTGAGGTCGCGGGCGAAAAAATTGAGGTGACGCTGCTCAGGATCGAGCGGGAGGCGGTGGCGGCGGATGGGACGCGGACGGTGGTGCCGGCGTTTTTTGTCTATTGGTTTGCTGGGAGCGATGCAGTGGTGGCGACGCATCGCGGGATGCTTTGGCGCGGGGCGATGGACCGGTTGCGGAACGGGCGGGCGGATCGCTGGGCGTATGTGGTGGCGCAGACGCTATCGACGGATGGCGAAGCGGCGGCTTGGGCGCGGATCGAGGAGGTGGCGGGGCGAGTTTGGGGTGAGGCGAGAACGAGGTGAGAGAGGGTTGGGAGTCGAGGAGTCGGAATTTGGACAGGATTAAGAGGATTTACAGGATTGCCGGAGAGGGAGGTGGGGAGACGGGAGACTGTGGAGAAGACTCACGGGCCTGTAGCCTCGAGGCGGAGGAAGTGACGAGGCTGACCCGAGGGAAGAGTGACGGTGCAGGTTTCGGTGGAGGCGGTGGTGCTTTCGACGACGGGAGAAGGGCCGGGGGACCAAGTTAGGAGGTCGGGCGAGACGAGGGTTTGGAGGGTGACGCCGGTGGCGGTGCGAGAGCGGGTGAAGCGGAAGAGGACCTGGCCGTTTTCGTTTTGGGCAGTGGGAAGTGTCGAGGCGGAGGGCGCGGTGGGATTCTGGCCGAGGGCGTATTCGAGGAGGTTGGACGCGCCGTCGTGGTCAGGGTCGTCGGTGGAGGAATTGTGAGTGGGCGGGAGCGCGGTGGAGGTTGCCCAGGAGGAGAATGATTGGGTGACGGTGAGCGTGGCGGCGGCGCTGGTGATGGGCCCGGAGGTGGTGGTGAGGATGACGTCGTAGGTGGCGGTGTCGGTGGGCGTGGCGGGGGAGAAGGCGAGCGTGGTGGCGGTGGCGCCGGGGATGGGCTGGGCGTTTTTGCGCCATTGGTAGGTGATCGCGAGCGGGGCGGTGGCGGAGACGGTGAGAGTTGCGGGCGTGTTTTCGGCGACGGTCTGGCTGGCGGGTGGGGTGTTGATGGTGGCGAGGCCGAGTTCGTTGATCCAGGCGGTGAGGAGGTTGATGGCGGAGGCGTCTAGTTCGTTGGAGCCGAGCGGGGGCATCTGGTGGGCACCGCGAGTCGAGATGCGGGTGAGGAGCATCGAGTGAGCGGTGTCGGCCGGGGCGATGACGCGGTTGGCGGGATCGGAGAAGTTGTTCACTAGCGGGCCGTCGAGGAGGCCGGCGCTGGCGGTGGACGTGGAGAAGCGGGCGTCCCAGAGGCCTTGGGCGGCGCCGCCGGGCTGGTGACATTGGACGCAGTTGGCGGCGAGGTAGGAGCGGGTGCGTTTTTCTAGGGAGGCGGAAGCGTCGTCGGCTGGAGCGAGTGCGGGCAGGGTGGCGGGCGAGGGAACGGTGGCGGTGGTGAAGTAGCCGGCGGCGGCGAGGGCGGTGAGTTGGTTTTCGGATACGCCGTTGTGGACGTGGCTGCGGTTGAGTTGGGCGGTGTTGAAGCTGAGGGCGTGGCCGCCGGCGGGGGTGTGGCACTGGAGGCATTCGGAGCGGCTGGGGTAGCGCCAGGTTTGCGGGCGGGGCGTGCCGTTTTCGGTGATGGTGATGACCTCGTTTTCGCCGGCTTCGGCGACGAGGGTGGCTTCGGTTTGCTGTGCGTTCCAGCGGTAGGTGACGCCGTAGAGGCCGGATGTAGTTTTGACGAGGAGGCGGGTTTCGAGCCGGCGCGAGGTTGCGGGATCGCCGCGGGTGGTTTCGAGATCGAAGTGTTTCACCCAGACGGTGCCGGCGGGGAAGGTGTAGTTTCCGTCGGGGGAGAAGGTGATTTTGTCGGCGAGGGAGGGAACGCTGAACCAGCGGCGTTTTTTGGCGTGGTCGGACCAGAAGGGGACGTTGGCATCGTAGGGGACGAGGCCGGCGGCGGGCGTGAGGGTGGCGAGGTCGGAGAACGCGCCGGTGGCGGTGAGGGTGGTGGGAAGAGGAGTGCCGGTGGGCGTGGAATTATAGGTGAGGCGCTGGACGGTGCCGTTGTTGATGCAGGCGATGAGGATGTCGCCGTTGCGCGGGTCGGCACCGAAGCCGACGGGGCCGCTGGCGGTGGTGATTTGGGTGACCTGCGGATCGCCGCCGCCTTCGGGGAAGGTCATGGCGAAGATGCGGTTTTGTCCGTAGTCGCCGAATACGTAGCGGCCGAAGAGCTGGGCGAAGCGGGTGCCGCGATAGACCACGCCGCCGGTGATGGAGCTGGCGGAGTTGCGGTCCACGTCCCAGATCGGGTCGATGAAGGTGACGCCGGCGGGCGGATTGGCGCGGGGGCCGGCGATTTTTCCCTCGCGGTAGCTCCAGCCGTAATTGCCGCCGCGGGTGATGAGGTCGATCTCCTCGCGCGCGCCCTGGCCGACGTCGCCGACGAAGAGGCGGCCGGTGGGGTGGTCGAAGGAGAAGCGCCAAGGATTGCGGAGACCAACGGCCCAGAATTCGGTGCGGACGGCGGAAGGTGTGACGGTGATGCCGTTGAAGGAGGTGGCACCGACGAAGGGGTTGTCGGCGGGGACGCGGTAGGTGTTGGCGTGGACGGAGGCGTGGGCGTTGGGGAGGAGATTTTCGGAGCGTTGATCGACATCGATGCGAAGGAGGCCGGAGAAAAAGTCGTGATCGATGCGCTGGGAGTTGTTGTACTGGTCGGTGCCGCCGCCTTCGTCGCCGAGGGCGATGTAGAGATAGCCGTCGTTGCCGAAGTGGAGGTCGCCGCCGTTGTGGTTGTTGGCCTCGTCGCGCTGGGAGATGAGCGGGAGCTCGGTGGCGAGGATGTCGGCGTTGGTGGCGGGCGAGGGGAGGGCGGTGAAACGGGAGATGCGGTCGTGACGGCCGGAGCCGGCGGAGGTGGTGGTGCTGACGGTGTAGAAGACGTAGAAGTAGCGGTTGGTCGCGAACTGCGGGTGGAAGGCGAGGCCGAGGAGGCCTTCCTCGGTGTTGCTGCCGAGGGAGACGCGGGAGGTGAGGTCGAAGAAGAGCTGCTTGGCGGGCGTCGTGGCGTCGAGGTCGGTGACGAGCTGGATGCGGCCGGGTTTTTCGACGATGAAGATGCGGGCAGTTTCAGTGGGCGGGGTGACGATGGCGATAGGCTGGTCGAAGGTGAGGGAGTTGAATGCGTTGTCGGTGCGGTAGCCGAAAGACTGGGGAGCCTGGGGCATCGTGAGGGTGGTGTTGGCGACGCGAGTGAGCTGGGCGGTAGCCTTGGGTGCGGCGAGCAGCGTCAGGAAAACGACGGTGGCGAGATACGAAAGGGCGGGGGCGGGTAAGCGGAGCATGGCGGGAAAAATGCAGTGGGAAGACGGCAGACCGTGGAAGGGCTGAGCGGTTCGGCGGATGGAGCGGGTGGGGAGGTTAAGAAAGGTTGAACTTTGTAAAACGGTTCCTACGTTGCCCGGCCTTGAAATCAGCCAGCGCAGCAGCCGACTTTGCGTTTCTGATGGCCGAAAGCGCACCGCTCCAGTGGCCGCTTACGGTCGCGATTGGCGTTGGCGTGGCGGGAGGTCTCGGGCTGGCGTGGGTGTTGACCCGGCAGACGCGGCGGCTGGCGAATGAAGAGGCGGCGCAGATTATCGAAGTGGCTAAGCGCGAGGCGGTCGTGGCGGGTCACGAAGCCAGGCAGAAGGCCGAGGAAGAAATCCAAGGACGGCGGGCGGAGGTCACTCGTGAGTTCGACCGGCGGGAGATCGAGACGGATATCAAGCTGCGCGAGATCCGTGCGCATGAGGAGTCGCTGGGGTTGCTCGATTACCAGCTGGAGCAAAAGCAGGAAAAACTTTCCCGGGAAAATGCGGCGGTGAAGCAGGCGCGCGATGCGATCCGGTCGTTGTCGAAGAGTTTGCGCAAGCGGCTCGAAGGCGTGTCGCAGATGGATGCGGAGGAGATCAAACGCACACTGCGCGAAGAAGTGATGCTGGAGTGTCAGGACGAGTTGCGCGCGCTGCGGCGTGAGACGCTTGATCGTTCGGAGCAGGATCTGCAGAACGAGGCGAAACGGATTTTGATCACGACGATGCAGCGACTGTCGTCGAAGCCGAATGCGGACATCACGGCGACAATCGTCCACTTGCCGAGCGAGGAGATGAAGGGGCGCATCATCGGGCGCGAAGGGCGGAATATTAAGTCGTTCGAAGCGGCCACGGGTGTGACGCTGCTCATCGATGAGACGCCGCAGATGGTGTTGATTTCGTCGTTTGATCCGGTGCGGCGCGAAATCGCGCGGCTGGCGCTCGATGGACTCGTGAAAGACGGGCGCATCCATCCGGCGAGCATTGAGGAGTTCGTGAACCGGGCGCGCGAGGATGTTGACCTGAACGTGCAGCAATCGGGCGAGGATGCGGTGCAGCGTCTCGGCATCAATGGGCTGCATCCAGAGATCATCAAGCATCTCGGGCGTTTGAAGTATCGGTTCTCTTATACGCAGAACGTGCTCGATCACTCCATCGAGGTGGGTTTCCTGTGCTCGATGATCGCAAGCGAGCTGGGGCTCGATCCGAACGTGGCGAAGCGGGCAGGGTTGCTGCACGACATCGGCAAGGGCGTGGAAGGCGATTACGAGGGCAGCCATGCGATCATCGGCGCTGATTTAGTGAAGCGGCACGGTGAGACGCCGATCGTGGTGAACGCGGTGGCGGCGCATCACGAAGAGGTGAAGCCGGAAACGGTTTACGCGGGGCTGGTGATTTTGGCGGACACGGTTTCGGCGTCGCGGCCGGGTGCGCGGGCGGAATCGATGACGAGTTACATCCAGCGGCTGGAGCGTCTGGAGAAGCTGGCGATGTCGCTCGAAGGCGTGCAGCAGGCGTATGCGATTCAGGCTGGGCGCGAGATCCGTGTGGTGGTTTCGCCGCAGAACGTGACGGATGAGCAGGCGCGGGAACTTTCGAAGACGCTTCGGAGGAAGATCGAGGAAGAGCTGCAGTATCCGAGTACGATCAAGGTGACGGTGATCCGGGAGTCGCGGTTTACGGAGACGGCGACGTGAGCGGCGGCTCGAAGCGCCGCCGGGAAGTAGCGAGTAGCGGTAGTGAGTAGCGAACATGGGGAACCCGCAGGCGGGGCTCGTGATTTTCGTGAGAAGGAGGCGTGTGTCATTGGCGCGTCGCACTCTCCGGCTCTGAGATTTCTACTCGCTACGCGCTACCCGCTACTCACTACTTTCCAGCATCATGTCTGACGCCAAGCTTCTTGAAACGTTTCCGAATCCTGCTCCGCACCGTGATTTTCTGATCGATCATACGCATCATGAATTCACGTCGGTGTGCCCGATGACAGGGCATCCGGATTTCGCGGACATCACCGTGCGCTACGTACCGGACAAGACCTGCGTGGAGCTGAAATCGCTGAAGCTCTACTTCCACGCATTTCGTAATCAGGGGATTTTCTTCGAGGCGGTGACCAACAAGATTTGCGACGATCTGGGCAAGGCGCTGAAGCCGCGCAGCCTCACGATCATCTCGAAGTGGAAGGCGCGCGGGGGGTTTACGTCGGTCGTGACGGCTGAGTGGTCTGGGAAGAACGCGAAGATGACGCGCTGAAGGCCGGGAGCGGAGGCGCTTTTGGTGTTGAGGGGATGAGGCCGCACTTTTGAGGTGCGGCTTTTTTGTGAGGCAGGATCGTTTGTTGTTACTGATAGAGCGGGGATCGCATTGTGCGTGGGCGACGAACCAGGTGCAGTGATCGGGCTGGCTCCAAACAATGGGTTCTCGTATAACGGTCGCATGCTTGTGCGGCTGACGCGCAGGCCTCATCTCGCTTTTGCCCTATGAAAATAAAATCCCTGTTGCTCGCGGCGCTTGTCGCGACTTCGACCGCGGCGTTTGCCGCTGAATCCGCTCCGTTGACCTTCAATGGTGTGCTGACCTTGAGCAATGCCCAGCACTTCGGCCTTGTTAATAGCGATGCGACCCGGACCGGCTGGGTGAAGCTTGGTGGTGAGTTCGATGGATATACGGTGAAGAGTTATGATGCGGCGTCGAAAACGCTGACGTTAGATAGGAGCGGAAAAACGTACACCGTCGCGCTGGCTGATAGTAAGTTTGACGGAAGCGCGAAGGTGGCTGCGGGAACAAAGGCTACGCTCGCGGATGCGCAGACAGTCATCGACCAGATGCAATTTGAGAAGATGCTAGAGAAGTCCCTGGAGGGACAGCAGAAGGCCATGGCCAAGATGATGGAGCAGGCGGCTGGTAAGAGCGGAGGGAAGGTGTCGTCCGAGGATTTGATGGAATTTCAAAAGAAGGTGATGGGGACGATGCTTGAAGCCATGAATCCGGAGCAGATGAAAAATGAGATGGCGCAGATCTATTCGGACACTTTCACCAAAGAGGAGCTGGCGTCTGTGGCGGCGTTTAATTCGACAGCTGCGGGCCAGGCGATGATCGAAAAGCAGCCAGATATTCAGCAGAAACTGCAGGAGCTGATGATGCCGCGCATCATGGCGGCGATGCCTAAGGTTCAACAGCTGGGCAAAGAGTTTGGTCAGCAGCAAAAAGCGAAGGCGGAGGCTGCTGCGGCGAAAGTGAATGGCACGTCTGCGACAGTACCGGAATCCATGGCGACGACGCCCGCGAAACCCTGATTGGGCGAAGCGATCCGCCCAATTAGATCGAGCCGCGTGATCATTTCGCGCGGCTTTTTTTATGCGCGGACGTTGAGGGCGGCGATGACTTGCGGGTGGAGTATCGGGTTGGCGGCGACGATGGACGCGGCTTTGACAGGATCGCCGCCCTGCCAGTCGGTGATGATGCCGCCGGCGCCGCGCACGATCGGGATGAGCGCCTGGATGTCCCACGGGTTCATGATCGGATCGATAGAGAGATCGGCCCAGCCGGACGAGAGCAGGAGGTAGCCGTAGCAATCGCCCCAGGTACGGGAGAGGCGGACGCGTTTTTCTAGGGCGGAGTAGGCGGCGCCGTTTTGGTATTTGGCGGGGTTGAGCGGATCGCTGGTGAGGAGAGTGGCGTCTTCTAGGCGGGCGGTGTGACGAACGCTGACGGGGCGGTTGTTGAGTGTCGTGGTCTGGCCGTCGCCGATCATGAGCTGGCGGAGGATGGGCTGATGGATCGCTCCGAGGACGGGCTGGCCGTCGTGCATAAGCGCGATGAGCGTGCCGAAGAGCGGCACGGCGGTCATGAAGGCTTTGGTGCCGTCGATCGGGTCGAGAACCCACACGAATTCGGCGTCGGGGCGGTCGTTACCGAACTCTTCGCCGATGATGCCGTGAGAGGGAAATTTTTTGGCGATGAGGTCGCGGATGAGTTTCTCGGCGCCGCGGTCGGCTGCGGTGACGGGGGAATCGTCGGATTTGATTTCTACGGCGAGATCGGCGCTGGCGAAGTAGGGGCGGATGAAATCGCCGGAGCGTTCAGCGAGTTCGATGAGGAAAGCGCGGTAGGGAGTCAGATCCATGCGCACCACGAAATACACGAAAGGAACGAAATCACGGAGAAAGTCGCTTTGCCTGTTTTGGCGATGAGGACTTTTCCCGGGCGTTTTTTCCGTGTCTTTAGAAGTATTCAGAGAAACCTGAGCGTAATACCTGCATGCGTTGGACCGACGTACCGATTCACTTCATCGACTTTGAGGGGAGTATCGCGTCCGGAATTTTGGAATACGGAGTGGTTACGTTACACGGTGGCATGGTCGTAGAAACGGAGACGAGGCTTTGTCGGGCGACGGGCAAGGTGCGCTCGGAAGACGAAGCCGTTCACGGAATCAGCGCAGATGCGGTGGCCAAGAAGGCGCTGTTTGCGGATGAGTTTGCTCGGTTCGCGACGTTACGGGCGAGCGGGCCGCTGGCGGCGCATTATGCGCAGGCGGAGAATTCGTTGATCAAATCGGTGTGGCCCTATCCGCGGGTGTCGCCGGATTTTTCGCGTATCGATCGCGGCAGTTCCATCGCGGATTGGGGGCCGTGGATCGATACGGGGCGGATTTATGCGGAGCTGTTTCCGCAGCTGAAGACGGGGAAGCTCGCGGAGCTAGTGGAGATTTTTGGCGTGCAGGCGGAGCTCGATGCGCTGGCGAAGGAGCATTGTCCAAAGGAGCGGCGGATGTATCACGCGGCGTTGTATGATGCGCTGGCGGCGGCGTTGCTGCTCGTGGCGCTGGGGCGGAGGCCGGAGTTTGCGCGGATGACGGTGCCGTGGTTGTTGCAGGCGAGCATTGCGAATCCGGCGAAGCGGGCGGCGCTGCAGCAGGATGAGTTGTTCTGAAGGTGTGTGCGGTGGCTGGCGTGAGCGTGATAGGAGCCGAACGCGGGCGGTCGTTAGGTTAATCGCAAAGATGCGAAGACGCTAAGGTTGGAGCGAAGGGGTGGAATTTCGCAGCATGGAGTCGGAATTTTAACCGCAGAGGACGCGGAGAGCGCGGAGATCGGAGGAGTTCGGAGCTTTGCGTCTTCGCGTCTTTGCGATTCAAAAACGGCGTTGAAAAATCAGGAGCGTTTGGAGCCCCAGCGTTTTTCTTGTTTGAGTTCGAGGCGCTTGGTTTCGATTTCGACGCCGGCGACGGCGGGGTGGGCGCGGAGTTCTTGGAAGCGGGCGGGGTTGAGCTTCCAGCCGAGAGCGTTGCTGGCGTCGCTGTTGAGGGCGACGCGGTTTTCGAAGACGAAGGCGATCGAGACTTTCGTGCTGCCGACTTGTTTGTTAAGCGTTTCGCGGAGGAGCTGGAGAAAGCCCGGCAGTTCTTTGTGCTCGGGATGAACGAGCCAGGTGACGCGGTTGATGTCGTTGATGACGGCGTAGTCGAGCAGCGAGCATTCCTTCACGTTGATGCGGGCGCCGTCCTGGCCGACGATGATGTTGCCTCTGACCTGGATGAGCGCGTTTTCGGCGAGGAGCTGTCCGTAGTTGGCGAAGGCGTCGGCGAACATGTTGAGCGCGACGGAGGCGGTTTTGGTCGCGAGGGTGAAGGACGCCCAGGGGCGGTTGTCTTTTTTCGAGAGGCGTTTCGCGATGCTGCCGGAAATGCCGCAGAGGCGGAATTCGGTGCGGTCGTCCTGGTTGAGGAGTTCGCTGACGTGGAAGGTGTCGATCGCTTCGGTGAGTCCGGAGTAGGCGTTCATCGGGTGGCCGGAGACGTAGAAGCCGAGGAGTTCTTTTTCGAACTGGAGACGTTCGGAGGCGGTGAAGTCGTCGGCGGTTTCTTCGTGAACGGTTTTCTTCGAGGCGGTTTTGCGGACCGGGGCGGGCTCGGCGAGCATGTCGAGCATGTTGAACTGGCCGGCGGCGCGGTCTCGGGCCTGCGAGGCGGCTCCGGCAAGGGCGGAGTCGATGCTGTCGAAGAGTTTTTTGCGGGAAGCGCCGCTGAAGTCGAAGCCGCCGGTTTTCGCGAGGTGTTCGAGGACGCGTTTGTTGATGGCGCGGCCGTCGATGCGTTTCACGAGGTCTTCGAAGTCGGCGTAGGGGCCGTTCTTATCGCGCTCTTCGATGATTTTTTGGGCGGCTTGTTCGCCGACGCCTTTGATACCAGCGAGGCCGAAGCGGATCTTGTCGCCGACGGGCGTGAAGTTTTCGCGGGATTCGTTCACGTCGGGGCCGAGGACGGTGAGACCCATGGCGGTGCACTCGGCGATGAAGTGGGCGACTTTTTCGGAGTTGCCGAGCTCGGCGGTGAGCACGGCGGCCATGAACTGGACCGGGTAGTTGGCTTTCAGGTACGCGGTCTGATAGGCGATGACGGCGTAGGCGGCGGAGTGGGATTTGTTGAAGCCGTACTGGGCGAACTTGTTGAGGAGATCGAAGATTTCGTTGGCCTGCTTTTCGGAGATTTTGTGGAGGCGGCCGGCGCCTTCGACGAACTTGATGCGCTCCTTGGCCATGCCTTCGACGTCTTTTTTGCCCATGGCGCGGCGGAGCATGTCGGCGCCGCCGAGGGTGTAGCCGCCGATGACGCGGGCGCACTCCATGACCTGCTCTTGGTAGACGATGATGCCGTAGGTTTCTTTAAGAACGGGTTCGAGGAGCTGATGCGGGTAGTGGATGGCGGCGGGATCTTTTTTGCCGCGGGCGTAGTCGGGGATGAACGCCATCGGGCCGGGGCGGTAGAGCGCGGAGATGGCGTTGATGTCGTCGATGTTGGAAATGCCGACGAGTTTGGACGCGTTCTGCATGCCGCCGGACTCGAGCTGGAAGACGCCGACGGTTTTGCCGACGTTGAGGAGTTCGTAGGTTTTGGGGTCGTCGAACGGTATGGTCTCGATGTCGAAGCCGGGCGTGGCGGTGCGGCGGACGTTGGCGATGGCGTCGTCGATGACGGTGAGCGTCTTGAGGCCGAGGAAGTCCATCTTCAGCAGGCCGAGTTTGCCGACGGCGTTCATGTCGTACTGAACGGTGACGTCTTCTTCCTGGAGCGTGAGCGGGACGAATTCGTCGAGCGGCTTGTCGGTGATGATGATGCCGGCGGCGTGTTTGCCGGTGTTGCGTACCATGCCTTCCAATACGAGGGCCTGGTTGACGATTTTCTTGGCCACAGGGTTGCGCTCTACCTCGGTGCGGAGCTCGGCGGACTTGGTGATGGAATCTTCGAGCGAGATGTTGAGCTCGTCGGGGATCATCTTCGCGAGGCGGTCGGCGTCGGCGTAGGGTAAATTATGAACGCGGGAGACGTCGCGGATGACCATCTTGGCGCCGAGCGTGCCGTACGTGATGATGTTGGCCACGCAGTCGCGGCCGTATTTGTCGCGCACGTAGTTGATGACCTCTTCGCGGCGGCGCATGCAGAAATCGATATCGAAGTCGGGCGGCGAAACGCGTTCGGGATTCAGGAAGCGCTCGAAAAGGAGGCCGAAGCGGATCGGGTCGACGTTGGTGATTTCGAGGAGGTACGCGACGAGACAACCGGCGCCGGAGCCGCGGCCGGGGCCGACGGGGATGTTGTGGACTTTGGCCCACGCGATGAAATCCCAGACGACGAGGAAGTAATCGATGAAGCCGGTGACGGTGATGATCGAGAGCTCGTAGGCGGTGCGGACGACGAGGAGCTGGTCGGGCGCGAGGTTGTTGTAGTCGGGCGGTTGCGGCTTCTGGCCGGGCGGGAGATCGGTGAGCTTGGCGAGGCGCGCGGCGACGGTTTCTTGTTGAGCGACGGCGGAGTAATCGACGGCGTAGCGTTTTTTGAGGCCGTCGATGCAGAGCTGTTTAAGGTACTCGGCCGGTGAGAATTTTTCTTTGATCTCAATCGGCAGCGGGTAACGCGGATAGCGCTCGGAGCCTTTGGGGAAGGGGATCGCGAGGTCGCACATTTCGGCGACGAGTTGGGTGTTCGTGATGGATTCGGGGACTTCGGCGAAGAGCTTCGCCATCTCGTCACGGGACTTCAGGTAGAACTGAGTCCCGGTGAATTTCATGCGGTTCTCTTCCTCGATCTTCGCGCCGGTCTGGATGCAGAGCATGGCGTCGTGCGGGCCGGCGTCTTCGGCGCGGACGTAGTGAACGTCGTTGGTCGCGATGACCTTGAGGTTGAATTCCTCGGCGAGCTTCAGGAGGCCGGGAATAATTTTGAGCTGCTCAGGGATGCCGTGGTCCTGGATTTCGACGAAGTAGTTTTCGCGGCCGAAGATCTCGACGAAGCGCGCGCAGGCTTTGCGGGCGTCCTCCTCGCGGTCGTGGAGGAGGTGTTGGGGAACGATGGCGGCGAGACAGCCGGTGAACCCGATGAGGCCGTTGGCGTATTTTGCGAGGGTTTCCCAGTCGGCGCGGGGCTTGTAATAGAAGCCTTTGAGGTGCGCGTCGGAGACGAGTTTGAGGAGGTTTTGGTAGCCGGTGAGGTTCTTGGCGAGGAGGCCGAGGTGGTAGTAGCTTTTGCCGTCTTCGGAGCGGCCGTTTTTCTCGAGGCGGGAGGATTCGGTGAGGTAGATTTCGCAGCCGATGAGGGGCTTTATGCTTTTGGCCTTGGCGGCGTTATAGAATTCGATGGCGCCGAAAAGATTGCCGTGATCGGTTAGGGCCATGGCCTTCATGCCGAGGCCGACGGCGCGGTCCATCAGGCGGTCGATGCGGCAGGCTCCGTCGAGCAGGCTGTAGTCGGTGTGGACGTGGAGATGGACGAAGTTCTGATCGGCGGACGACACGGTTTGGAGGCAATGAGCGTGTTTCGGACTCGCAAGCGTGGAAGCGGTTTGGCACGAGTTTTCCTCGTTCGAATCGAGCGGCGGCTGGTTTGAAAAAAGCCGTTGACGTGGCGGACGCCAGTTGCCGTAGTCATCGACTTTTTCCCGGTTCCAAACCTTTCCGTCCACATGTCCATCGAAATCAAAATCCGCAAAAACGAGCCCATCGACCGTGCGCTCCGTCGCATGAAGAAGAAGCTCGAGCGCGAGAACATCATCAAAGGTGTCCGTGCCAAGCGTTACTGCGAGAAGCCGTGCGAGAAGCGTCGTCGTAAGGAGAAGGTCATGGCCTTCACAGCGATGCTGCGCCGCCGCCACGCAAGCTAACCCGACACGCTAAACGCGTGCAGTCCTCACTTTCAACGACCGCCCTCCGACCTGTTTCGGGGCGCGGTCGTTTTTGTTTTTAAGATTTAGGCGGGTGGGCGGCAGCTTTTTTGCTCAGGCGCACGTACACTTCCACGACATGAAACCGATCCTCGCGCTCTCTACCAGTTGGTGCTCATCCCGTCACACGGACGGTTACGCGATGTTGCGCGAGGTGGCGGATCTGGGTTTTTCGCATGTGGAGCTGAGCCACGGCATCCGGATCACGCTGGTGCCGGGCATCCTGAAGGCGATGGACGAAGGGTTCATCAAGGTGAGCTCGACGCATAATTTTTGTCCGCTGCCGACGGGGATCGTGCAGGCGGCGCCGAATCTGTTCGAGCCGTCGAGTTCAGCGCCGCAAGAGCACGATCAGTGGCTGCGGCAGACGAAGCGGTCGCTGGACTTTGGGCAGCAAGTGAAGGCGCGCGTGCTGGTGCTGCATCTGGGCAGCGTGAAGTTTGGGTGGTTCAACCCGACGGGAAAACTGGATGCGTATTTCGGGAAGCACCCCGGCGTGAAACTGGCCGAGGACGAGCGGTATGTGGCGCTGCGGGATAAGGTGATGAAGAAGATGCAGGCGAAGAAGGCCGCTTACTGGAATCAGGTGAAGGCGAGTCTGGAGGAGATCCGGCCGTACGCGGCGGAGCGGGGGATCGCGCTGGGTTGTGAGAATAGAGAGGACGTGGCGGAGCTGCCGATCGATGGAGAATTTGAGGAGTTGTTGTCGGGCATGACGCAGCCGAATACGGCGGGTTACTGGCACGACACGGGGCACGCTCACATAAAGGAGCAACTGGCGTTGCTGAATCATCGTGAGCATTTGGAGAAGAATGCGGCGCGGCTGATCGGATTTCACCTGCACGACGTGAACGCGGCGGGAAAAGATCATCAGCCGGTAGGGGCGGGCGAGATCGACTTCGAGATGGTGAGCTCGTTTTGGAAAGCGCACCACTTGTTGACGTTGGAGTTTGGGCCGCGGATCTCGGTCGAGTCGGTGAAAGAATCGAAGCTGCGCATCGAGGCGCTGGTGGCGAAGCGGTTTCCTCAAGCGTAAGGGCGCGGCGGGTGATGCCGGGATTGCGCTGGGCGAGCGGGGGCGTCAACGTGGCGGCTTATGAAATTGAAGCTCCTGGGTTCGCTTTTCGTTTTGCTGGCTGTGGCCGTTTTCCAACTACAGGCGGCGGAGGAGGCGAAGGCGGCACCGGCTGAAGCGGCTCCCTCGGCGGTGAAGGCCGCGCTGATGGCGGTGATCGAGAAAGTGCAGGCGAAGGCGCAGGCGGGGCAGGTGACGGAGGCGGCGCTGGCGGATGAGTTGAAGGCGCTGGATGCGCTGCTCGCCGCGCACAAAACGGAGAAGACCGACGATGTCGCGCAGGTGCTCGTGATGAAAAGTGTGATCTATCTCGAGTTAATCGGAGACACGGACAAAGCGGCGGGTTTTTTCAAGCAGCTCAAGGCGGAGTTTCCTGAGTCGGCGCAGGCGAAGGACGTGGATGAAGTGCTCAAGATGATCGAGATCCAGCAAGCGGCGGCGCGCGCGCAGGAGGCATTGAAGGTGGGGGCGGTTTTCCCGGATTTCGCGGAGAAGGATCTGGCGGGCAATCCGCTGTCGGTCGGGAAGTTCAAAGGCAGCGTGGTGCTGGTGGACTTCTGGGCGACGTGGTGCGGGCCGTGCGTGGAGGACATGCCGCAAGTGATCGCGCTCTATGAAAAATACCATGCGCGAGGGCTGGAGATCATCGGGGTGAGCCTGGACAAGGATGAAGCGGCGCTGAAGGCGTTCATCGAAAAAAACAAGATGACGTGGCCGCAGTTTTTTGACGGCAAGTTTTGGGAGAACAAACTCGCGGGGCAGTATGGCGTGACGAGCATCCCGTTCACGGTGCTGATCAATGGGGACGGCAAGATCGTGGGAACGAACTTGCGCGGCGCGAAGCTGGATGCGGCGCTGGCGACGCTGTTGGGGCAGTAAGCGGCGGCGGGAGGGAAGGTGCCGGGGCGGATTTAGGAAAATGAAAATTGCCGGGGAGGGGTTGGAGCGGGATGGTGGCGGCATGTTTGAAGACGACGTACGTCCCGAGAAAAATGAGAAGCAAGCGCCTGCGGTGATCGACCGTTCGCAGTGGGCGAGGCCGTGGGCGCAGTTGAAGTTTGTCTCGTTCCAGCCGGCGATTTTCCCGCGCATGCTCGGCGAAGTTTCGCGCGATGCGAAGCCGGGCGACCTCGTTTCCGTGTATGACAAGTTTGGCGAGCGCGTGGGCATCGGGCTTTTCAATCCGCGCGCCAAGATGCCGCTGCGCGTGGTCACGCACACATCGCAGATCCTCGGTGAGGAGTATTTCGAGACGGCGATCCGCCGCGCGGTGGCCTTGCGCAAGGATTGGTTCAAACTGGATGAGACGACTGACGCCTATCGCGTGCTCAACTCAGACGGCGACGGTGTCAGCGGGCTGACGATCGACCGCTACGGCGACACGCTTTATTGCGATGTTTACTCGCTGGGGATTTTCCAGCGTCTGCCGAAGTGGCTTCCGCTGCTGCACGAATTGCTCGGCACGAAACACGTGCGCGTGCATGTCGATCATGACCTCGGGAGTCTCGAAGGCATCAAGCCGTCGCAGATGAAGGAGATCACGGCGTCGGCACCCGACAAGGTGAAGATCAAGGAAGGCGGCGTGAAGTACGAGGTGGACTTCGCCGAGGGTCACAAGACCGGGTTCTTCTGCGACCAGCGGGATAATCGCAAACGCTTCGGCACGCTCGTGAAGGGGATGCGCGTGCTCGATCTGTGCAGTTACACCGGCGGTTTCTCGATCAACGCCGCGCTCGGCGGGGCTGACGAAATCACCGCGGTCGATCTCGACGAGAAGGTGATCGCGCAGGGCCGTCGCAACGCGAACCTCAACCAGATTTCCCCGAACAAGCTGAAGTGGGTTCACACCGATGCGTTCGCTTACGCGCGGCAGATGCAGAAAAACGGGGAGCAGTTTGACGCTGTGTTGTGCGATCCGCCGAAGTTCGTGATGACGCGCGATCCGGCTTTCGCCGCCGAGGGCATGCGGAAGTACGCGGACCTGAACACGATTGCGGCGAGTCTTGTGAAGCCAGGCGGGTTGTTTGTCACAGCGTCGTGCTCCGGGCTCGTTTCGCTGGAAGATTTTGAGGGCTGTGTGATCAAGGGTGTGCACCGGCTGAATCGTCGCTTGCAGATATTCGACCGCACGGGGCCGGGCGTGGATCATCCGGTGTATTCGAATTGTTTGGAGAGCCGGTACCTAAAGTTGCTGTGGGCGCGGGTGCTGTGAGCTGGTTGGAAAGTTGAGAGATAAGAGGGACGGGATCTTTCAGTCGGCGGGTAATACGGACAATCCGACGGGGAAGCCGCGCTTTGTTAATCAAATCCTGGGGAAGCAGGAGCGCGTTCTCTATTGGGAGGACACTCTGGCGAACATCGCGGAGGAGCGGCAGAAGATCTTCGAACAAAACGTGGCAAACCCACTGGCGGGCGATGAGGGCTATGCCCCTTATCATTGGGAGAGAATGTGTGATTTGACGTTCTACGCAGGGCCACTGCGCGGGACCGATTCGGGCGACGAGTCGTGCGTGATGCGCTACTATTTCGCCACGGCGTACGCGGTGAAGGGGAAGAAGGACGCGTACTACGTGATGCGGCCGGGCGTGAAGATGCCGGAGTGCATCCTGTGCACGAGCCCCAAGGGGACGGGCGGGAACGCGGCATCGCACCCGCCGCAGCCGCGTTTCGGTGACGCCGCGGGCGGACGCGGGAATTGTTTCAGCCAGATCTGTCCGAACGACGCCATTCCACCGAGGAGCATTGGGATCAAAAAATGAAGACGCATCGCAGACCTATTATTGTTTCAGGAGTTTTGATCGCGGCGCTCGTGCTGGCGGCGGGAGGCTGCTCGAAGAAATCGATGCCTGAGAAGAGGCCGGAAGCGCCGAAGCCTGAGACGAAGCAGGAGGCTCCGGTAGCGGTTGCGCCGACGGTGAAAGTCCAGGCACCGGCGGCGTCGAAGTCGAAAGCGCAGGTTGCGAAATCTAAAGTCGCGCCGGAGCCTGAGCCGCCGCCGGAGCCGGTGCCGGAGGTGATGTTTTCGTTGCGCGGGCTGGACGCCGGGCGGCTCGTGAATGACCGGCCGCTGTTTGTCAGCGTGCGCGTGGAGTCGTCAGTGGACAAAGAGGCGGCGCTGACGCTTTCGCCGGCGAGTGGGCGGTGGAGCGCTGGCTTGAGCGTGGAGTTTTCCGCCGGAGGCGGTGATGGCGCCGCTCGCGGAGTCCAAGCCAGGGGTGAGTGTGAAGTAGGCGGGGAAGCATGAATGCGTTTATGAAGCGCGGGAAGGTGGGGAAGGTTTAGTGCGAAAGAATCCCTAGGGGCGGTTGATTGACAGGGGTTCTTGGGGTAAAAGACTGGTCGTCATGGAGCCAGTGTCGCCAAGCCAAACGTCGGCCGCGGCCCGGAGTGCAGTCGAGGGCAAGGCTGAGGGGGAGTTGACCCGGCTTTTGTATCGTTCGGCTGGATTCGGGTTGTTTTCCAATTTCGCGCTTTCGCTGATTCTGGCCGGAGGGGTGTGGAGTTATTTCCCGAAGACGCAGACGGTGATGTGGCTGGGGGCGATCATCGTGTTGTCGCTGGCGCGCTGGCAGTTGAACCGGGTGTTCGCGCGGAGGCGGCGGGAGGATGCGGAGCTGCCCGGGTGGCGGACGGCGTTTACGGTGGGCGTGCTGCTGGCGGGTCTGGTGTGGGGAGTGGGGGCGTGGATGTTTCTCGATAGTGAGGCGTATCTGCCGCGCATCCTGGTGATGTTTATCGTGGCGGGGATGAATGCGGGGGCGGCGCGGTCGCTGGCGCCGGTGGCGGCGTGTTATCTGACGTATGTGGTGGCGACGCTGGCGCCGGTGACTGTGCGGTTCATGCTGTCGGCCTCGCCGGGAGAAGGCTGGGTGCTGGCGCTGTGTACGGTGACGTACATGCTGTTTTTATTGAATACGACGCGGCTGCACCACGGGGATCTGCGGCAGTTTTACCGGGTGATTTTTGAGAATGAGGAACTGGTGGCGGGGCTGAATCAGGAGAAGCTCAAGGCGGAGGCGGCGAACCAGGCGAAGAGCGAGTTTCTGGCGACGATGAGTCATGAGATCCGCACGCCGATGAACGGGGTGATCGGTATGTTGCAGCTGCTGGAGGATTCGCACCTGACGAAGGATCAGCGCGTGCAGACGGATGTGGCGCTGACCTCGGCGAATGCGTTGCTGCGGTTGCTCAACGACATCCTGGATCTGTCGAAGATCGAGAGCGGGAAGCTGGAGTTTGAGCACATCGCGTTTTCGCCGGGGGTGGTGATGGAGGAGGTGTCGGCGTTGATGGCGGCGAGGGCGGATGAGAAGGGGCTGGGGTATCGCACGCAGATCGATGCGCAGCTGCCGGCGGCGGTGCTGGGCGATCCGGCGCGGTTGAAGCAGGTGCTCGCGAATCTGATCGGGAATGCGATCAAGTTTACCGACAGCGGATCGGTGGAGATGGTGGTGCGGCCGGTGGCGACGCGCGGGGAAGTGGCGGTGCTGCATTTCAGCGTGCGCGACACGGGGATCGGCATCAGCGAGGAAGTGCAGAAGACGTTATTCGAGAAGTTCAGGCAGGGGGATGGATCGACGACGCGACGGTTTGGCGGGACGGGGCTGGGGCTGTCGATTTCGCAGCAGCTGGTGAGTCGGATGGGCGGGGAGATCCGGGTACGGAGCAAGACGGGGGAGGGATCTGAGTTTTATTTCGAGCTGCCGATGGAGCGGGCACCGCAGCCGGTGGCCCCGGCTGCGACGATGGACACGCCTTCGTTGTTTTTAAGCGGACGGGTGCTGGTGGTCGAAGACGAGCCGGTGAATCAGCGGGTGATCACGGTGATGCTGCAGCGGTTGGGGCTGGAGGTGATGCTCGTCGATAATGGGCTGGATGCGGTGGAGCGGGCTCTGGCGGGCGGGTGGTCGCTGGTGCTGATGGATGTGCGGTTGCCGGGGATCGATGGGCAGGAAGCGACGCGGCGGATACGCGAGCGGCTGCGGGGGGCGTCGTTGCCGATTGTGGCGTTGACGGCGAATGCGATGCCGACGGATCGGGAGGCGTGCTTGATCGCGGGGATGGATGATTTCCTGACGAAGCCGGTGCAGCGGGAGCAGTTGGTGAGTTGTCTGCGGCGGTGGTTGCGGCCGGTGGCGGTGAAGGCGTGAGGGGAAATGACCAGTGACCAATGGTCGGAGGAGGAGCCGTGTACGCGGGGTTGGAGGGACCGCTCACTGCGCGCTCGCGGCTATGCGGGGAATGATGGCGCAAAAAAGCCCGCGGCGTTTTTGAAACGCGGCGGGCTGGAAAAGAGGGCGAAAGGAAAAACTCAGGCGCGGCCGAGGTAGGAGCCGTCGTCGGTGCTGACGCGGATGATCTCGCCTTCTTTGACGAAGAGTGGGACGTGGACGATGAGGCCGGTTTCGACCTTGGCGGGTTTCTGGACGTTGCTGGCGGTGTCGCCTTTGATGCCGTCGGCGCTCTCGATAACTTTCAGATTAACGGCGGAGGGGAGTTCGACGGTGAGGGGTTTTTCGTCCACGAAGAGGACGTCCACTTTACCGCCGGCGGTGAGGTAGTTTTTCACGTCGCCGAGGGTGGTCTCGAGGATCTCGATCTGGTCGAAAGTCTCGGGGTCGATGAAAGCGAAGGTGCCGCGGTCGGCGTAGCTGAACTCGAGGGTGCGTTTGTCGGTCGAGAAAACCTCGATGGTGTCGGTGGAGGCGAAGCGTTGGTCGAGAGCTTTGCCGTAGCGGAGATTGCGCATCTTGATCTGCACAAAGGCGCGGAGATTGCCCGGGGTGCGGTGCTGGGTCTCCATGACGAGGTGAGGTTCGCCGTTAAATTTGATGACTTGGCCTTTGCGGATGTCGTTGGCTGAGGGCATGACGAGTGACGGGTTTTCGAGTGATTAAAGGGTATTGGGTATTCGGTGGCCCGAGGGGGTGTCAAGCTGCGGGGCGGGCTGTGGGCGCGAAGATCCGGAGAGCATGTGGCGGGCAGGAACGGCGTGAATGCCGAACATCCAACTCCCCATGCCGGATGGTCGGAAATGCGAGAACGCTCAACGCTCAACGTTTAACGCTGAACGCTCAAGGGGGAGGAGGCGCGGAGCGTTTAATGGCGCGCGGCGGCCTCAGGCGAGCTGAGGCCCTATAGCGGAGGCTCAGGCGGCCAGGGGGATTTTGGATTTGGGGGCGCGGGTGGAGGCGGGCGCGGGGACTGAAGAGGTGTCGTCGGCGGGAGACGTTTTCTCGTTGCCGGTCATGCGGAGGATTTCGTGGACGAGGGCGCGGAGGTCTGCGGCCTGGGTGCTGAGTTCGGCGGAGTTGGCGGCGGTCTCCTCGGCGTTGGCGGCGTTGGACTGGGTGAGATGGTCGAGTTGGACGACGGCTTCGCTGACTTGTTTGACCCCGGTGGCCTGTTCACGGGAGCCGGAGGCGATCTCGCTGATGATGGCGTCCATCTGGCGGACTTTGGTGACGATCTCGCCGAGGGAGTTGCCGACGCGCTGGCTGACGGCGACGCCGTGTTCGCTCTTGCCGATGGAGTCTTCGATTTTTTCGGCGGTTTCGCGCGCGGCCTGGACGCTGCGTTGGGCGAGGGAGCGGACTTCGTCGGCGACGACGGCGAAACCGGCACCGGCTTCACCGGCGCGGGCGGCTTCGACGGCGGCGTTGAGGGCGAGAAGGTTCGTTTGAAATGCGATCTCGTCGATGGTCTTGATGATTTTAGAGATGTTGTCGCTGGAGGCTTTGATCGCGCGCATGGAGGCGGTCATCTCGAGCATCTCGGCGGCACCGGTATCGGCGACGGTGCGGGCGTCGCGGGCGAGGGTGAGGGAGGTTTCGGCTCGGGCGGCGTTTTGCGCGGTCATGCTGGTGATTTCTTCAAGGGAGGCGCTGGTCTCTTCGATGGAGGCGGCCTGGGATGAGGCGCCGTCAGCGAGGGAGTTACCCGCTTCGGAGAGGTGGCGGCTGCGTTCGGTGATGTTGGCGGCGGCGTGGCCGAGTTTCTCGGTGATGACGCTTTGGATCTGGATGAAGGCGCGGTAGCGGAGCGCGGCGGCGATGAGAACGACGGTCTCGCCGACGACGAAGCTGGCGTGGATGAGGACGGTCTGGAAGGAGGCGTCGTAGTTGAAAACGCTGGACGGGAAGTAGAGCCAGAAGAGGACGTGGTGCAGGGCGGCGGTGGCGGCTGCGACGAGGATCGGGGTGACGCGGCCGAGGCCGGCGAGGGCGGCGAGGATGGCGAAGATATGGAAGTGCATCTCGATCATGCCGCGGCCGAGGTGGATCATGAGGCCGCTGTAGGCGATGGCGGCGGCGCCGATGGAAGCGGAGGTGAGCAGGCTGTCGGGGCGCAGCCAGCAGAGCAGGGCGGGGCCGGCGGTGATCGCGAGGCTGACGAGCACGGCGGTGGACAGGCTGGTGCCGAAGCCCCAGGCGGTGGCGGCCATGAGCGGCAGATGGGCGGCGAGGCCGAGCAGGGCCCAGCGAGCGGCGCGGGCGTAATAGGTCTGGGCGAAGGTTGTCGTCATGGCTGGCGGGCGTACTTGAGCTGAAGAGGATCGAGACTGGAACGGAGGGCGGCGCTGGTGGCGCAACCGAAAGCTGGATACGGGGCGACGGTTTCGCCGCGACGGACGCGGTCCATGATGGCGGCATCGAGGAGCGCGGAGGCGGGCAGTCCGGGACGAGAAGACGCGTAGCCGCCGCTGTAGGCGGTGCGGCCGTCGGGCGCGTGGATGGCGAGCCAGGGCGCGCCGGGCAGGCCGGTGGCGGCGGAGAATCGGGCTATGGAGTGTTCTTCTACGGTGAAGCCGGCGGCGCGGAGCTGGCGGGCGAGCGCGGCCTGGGAGCCGACGACGAGGATTTTTTCATCCCAGCCGGAGCGTGGGCCGCGTGCCAGGAGAGCGTCGGCGACAGCGCTGGAGCAGCCGCAGTCGGCGCCGATGGCGTGGATTGCCCTCCAGGAGTTGGAACTGGCGAGGGGTGCGGATTCCGTGGCTGGAAGCGGAATGGCGTGGAGCGCGTGCAGCCAGACGGAGAGGACGGCGATGGCGGAGAACCAACCCGCGAAAATCAAAACGCGGGTTAAGCGCGGATTTTTTAGCGGAGGTTGAGCGGGCATTGTGCCCTCACTACGACGCTCTTGGCCCGCAGATGAAGGGGCGGTCCCGCAACTACGTGACGGGCACGATAAATAGGATCAACGAGTGGCGGCCAGCTCCGGAGGCATACGGGCGGAGCGGCTCAGGGCTTTACGTTCCGGTTGAGCCAGGAGGGGTATTTTTTGAGGATCTCGGCGGGGCGGTCATCGTACCAAGCGTAGCCGCCGCGGCGTTCGCGTTCGATTTCGGAGAGGGTGTAGTGGATGACTTCGTCGCGGCCGATGAAGATGGGACGCTCGGTGCCGAGTTCGTAGAAGCGGGCCCAGAGGGGCGGGGCGGCGGGGTCGGGGGTGACGATGCCGTCGCGACCTTCGGGGGTTTTGACGCGTTCGAAGCGGAGGCCGGAGAGTTTGGTGCGCTCGAACCAGGCGACGGCACCCTGGACGGAGGCGATGATTTCGGGTGAGGGGTTTTCGAGCGACATGAGAAAGCGGACGAGGCCGGCGCTTTCCTGGGAGGTGAAGCAGGCGGGTTCGAATTTGCGAGCGGGCGCTGGCGCGAAGGTGGTTTCGTCGTGCTGGGCGGCCCAGACAGTGGGTTTGCCGTCGACGACGATCTGGCAGCGGAGGACGCAGGCGATGCCACGCGCGAGTGCATCGGTGGCTCGGATACGGCGGGGTTCGTCGACAAAGGCGTAGGGGGCTTTGGCTGCGGCGGTGTCGCGGAGAATTTCGAGGACGTTGCGGGTGGCGTCGTCGTTGAAGGTGATGTGGGTGTAGTAACCTTTGCGAAGAGGGAAGAACTGGGGCCAGCCGCCGTTTTCGTATTGGGCGGTGAAGAGGTAATCGAGGCCGCGGAGTACGGCGTCACGATGGCGTTCGTGGCCGGTGGCGGTGAATACGGCGGCGAGGAAACGGATCTGGGAGGTGGTGGCGCCGTTGTCGATGGTGGGCGTATGTTCGCCGTCGCGTTTTGTTTCGTCACGGGAGGCGAGGGCGGCTCGGTCGGCATCGGTGAGGTTTTTTTCCATCGCGATGTTTTTGGGCCAGCCGCCGGACTTGTATTGGTAAGCGAGGAGGTTGTCGGCGATGGCGAGGGCCTCAGGGGAGGTGAGGACGGCGGGATCTTTGGGGAGGGATTTCCAATCGATGGGCTGCTGGGCGACGGCGAGGCAGCTCATGCAGGCGAGCGAGGTAACGAGGAGCAGGGTGAGGCGGCGGAGAGAGTGCATGAGAGGAACGCGTGGAGTGTGTGAGAATGACGTCGGCTGGCGTGGCAGGTGTCGGGAAATAAGCGGGGGCGGAAAAAAGCCCGGCGGGCGGGAGCGCCGGGCCGGGCTTTGAGCGGGAATCGGCTTGGGAGATCAGGCTTTGGCGACGGGGTCGTCGGCGATGGTGATGGTCTCCAATTTGGGAGAGAGGGTGTGGAGGATGACCAGCGCCAGCAGGTAGGCGGAGGCAGCGATGGTGAAGAGGGGGACGTAGCCGCCGGTGTTGATGATCGCGCCGACGTTGCCGGCGAGGAGCGCGCCACCGAGGCCGCCCATGAGGCCGCCGATGCCGACGACGCTGCCGACGGCGCGACGGGGGAACTGGTCGGAGACGGTGGTGAACAGGTTGGCACTCCAGCCTTGGTGCGCGGCGGTGGCGAGCGAGATGAGCGCGATGGCGACGACGATGCTGCTGGTCATCGAAGCGAAGACGATCGGAACGACGCAGAGCGCGCAGATGAGCATGGTGACTTTGCGGGCTTTGTTGACGCTCCAGCCGAGGCCTATGAAGCGCGTCGCGAGCCAGCCGAAGAAGATGCTGCCGCCGTCAGACACGAGGTAGATGATGAGGAAGGGAAGGCCGACTTGTTTGAGGTCGAGCTTGGTGTCGAAGGCGGCGTTCTCGTTGAAGAAGGTGGGCAGCCAGGTGAGATAGAACCACCAGATGGCGTCGGTCATGAACTTCGGGATGGCGAAGGCCCAGGTGGCGCGGTAGCGGCCGATCTGGCTCCATTTCATCGGCTTCTCGCTGGTGGCACCGCCATCCTGACGGATGTAGGCGAGTTCGGCGGCGGAGAGTTTGGGGTGTTCCTCGGGCTTGCGGTAGACGGCGAGCCACCAGAAGAGGACGAAGGTGCCGATGGCGCCGGTGATGATGAAGCTGGCGCGCCAGCCCCAGTGGGAAATGATCCAGGGGACGCAGACGGCGGTGAGGATGATGCCGACATTGGCGCCGGCGTTGAAGAGGCCGGTGGCGAAACTTCGCTCCTTTTTTGGAAACCACTCGGAGACGGTTTTAATGGCGGCCGGGAAGTTACCGGCTTCACCGAGCCCGAGTCCGATGCGGACCGCGCCCATGCCTACCATGCCGTGGACGAGACCGTGGCCGACCGCGGCAACGCTCCAGCCGGCGATGCTGATCGTGTAGCCGCGACGGATGCCGAGACGGTCGATCATGTAGCCTGCGAGCAGGAAGCCGAAGGCGTAGGCGTATTTGAAGAGCGCATCCAGGTGGCTCATCTTTTCCTTGAAGACGGCCAGATCGGCATCGGTCAGCGGCACGCTTTCCGGGATGCCGAGCATCTGGTGGCGGAAGGCCGTATCGAGCATCGTGAACGAAAAAACGTTACGATCGATATAGTTGATGGTCGTGGCCAGGAAGAGCACGGCGCAGATACGCCAGCGGTAACGGCCAATGACGGAACCCGCCGGGGCGGGTTGGGTGGTTTGCATGGTGGAGGAGGAAAAAACGAAGACTCGTCAGTTATCGGAGCGGGTGCCGACGATAACGTGGGAGGCGGGACATGTTCTTCATCCGAGCGAACGGATCACGCCCTATTTTTGGAATGGGTCTCGTCTCGGGTGGAGGTTGGCGAGGTCAGCGGGGCGTTACATAAGCCCCAGCATCCGGGGCAGTGTGAGCGAGATCCAAGGCACGTAGGTTATGATCAGCAGGGCGATGGCCATCGCGATGAAGAAGGGGATCGCCGAGGGCACGACGCGAGCGAGGGTCGTTTTGCCGACGCTGCAGCCGACGAATAAACAGGTGCCGACGGGCGGCGTGCAGAGGCCGATGCAGAGGTTGGCGATCATCACGATGCCGAAGTGGACAGGGTCCATGCCGAGGCCGATGACGACGGGCAGGAAGATCGGGGTGAAGATGAGGACGGCGGGCGTCATGTCCATGAAGGTGCCGACAATGAGGAGCAGTACGTTGATCAGCAGGAGCACCATGAACGGGTTGGCCGAGAGCGTGAGCATCGCGTCGCTGACCATCTGGGGAACGCGTTCGTAGGCGAGAACCCAGCTCATGGCCTGGCTGGCACCGACGAGGAGCATGACGACGGAGGTCGTCAGTGCGCTGCGCAGGAGGATTGCGGGGAGGTGTTTTGCCTTCACCTCTTTGTAGAAGAACATCGCGAGGACCAGGCAGTAGGCGACGGCGATGGCGGAGGCTTCGGTCGGCGAGAAGATGCCGCCGAGGATACCGCCGAGGACGATCACCACGAGCAGGAGGGTGGGCAGCGCGCTGAGGAAACCTTGGATCATGCCTGGTGGTGGAGGCGTGAGAGAATAGGCGGTGGGAGCGTCAGGAACTTTGGCGGGCGCTGGTTTGAGGAAGCGCACGGTCACAAAGCTCGCGATCATGATGGAAAGGCCGACGAGGAAACCGGGGACGACACCGGCGAGGAAGAGCGCGGCGACGGAGACGTTTCCGGAGACGACGGCAAACACGATCATGATGTTGCTCGGCGGAATGAGCAGGCCGGTGGTGGCGGAGCAGGCGGTGAGGGCGACGGCGAATTCGCGTTTGTAGCCCTTCTCTTCCATCTGCGGGATCATGAAGCCGCCGATGGATGACACGGCGGCGGCGGCCGAGCCGGAGACGGCGCCGAAGAGCATGCAAGTGACGGTATTCACATAGGCGAGACCGCCGGGGAAACGGCCGACCAGCGAGGTGGCGAAATCCATGAGGCGTTTCGCCATGCCGCCGTCGCCCATGAGGACGCCGGAGAGCACGAAGAACGGGATTGCGAGGAGCGGAAAACTGGCGATGCCCGTCGAGAGGCGCTGGGCTACGACGTAGCCGGTGGGGACGTCGCCGAGGGTCGCGATGGTGGCGACGCTGGCGAGGCCGATGCAGATGGCGATGGGGACGTTTAGGAACATGAGTCCCACGAACATCACGAGGAGAATGGTGGTTTCAGCGGACATGGATCAGCCTTCCTTGGGGGAACTGGTTGCGGCGATGGGGTTGGGTTTGATCAGGTGCTCGATCGCGAAGGCGCAGATGAAGAAGCCGCTGATCGGGACGGCGGAGTAGAGGTATCCGATGCGCCACTGCAGCACCGGGGTGAGCTGGTTGGTGGCGAGTGTTTCCGCCACCAGGCGGCTGCCGCCGTAGAAGAGCGCGAAGCCCGCGAAGATGAGCGCGGCGATCTCGACGACGACCGCGACGACGCGCTGGGCGGAGGGATCGAGTTTGCCGACGAAGTAATCCACGCCGAGGTGGCCGTAGCCGCGGTAGGTGAGGGCGCCGCCCAGGAGCGAAACCCAGACGAGAAGATAGACGGCAAGTTCCTCGGTCCAATCGCTGGGGCGGATGCCGGGGACGTAGCGGGAGACGACGCCCCAGATGACGTCGAGGACGAGGATGGCGAAGAGAGCGATGGTGAACCACTCAAGCGCGCGCACCACTTTCTGCCAGAGGGCGGAGAAGGCGTTCATGGGGCGGCGGGTTATTTGACTTCGCGGATGCGGCGCACGAGCTCGGCCATGCGGCCCTCGAGGCCGTTGTACATGGAGGCGGTGGCGTTGATGAAGGGCTGTTTCTCGGGGCGGTAGATGGTTACGCCGGCTTTCTCGACGGTGACGAGCGCCTCTTCGGTTTTTTCCTTCCAGAGTTTGCGCTGGAAAACGACGGATTCGTCGGCGGCCTGCTGCACCCATTTGCGGGATTGCTCGGGGAGATTTTCCCAGATCTTGGTGCTGAAGATGATGACGTCGGGGATGCGGGTGTGCTCGTTAAGCGTGAAGTATTTTGCGACCTCGTAGTGACGGCTGGTGAGAAAGCTGGGCGGGTTGTTTTCGGCGCCGTTGACCATACTTTGCTGGAGGGCGGTGTAGAGCTCGCCCCAAGGAATCGGGGTGGGGCCGCCGCCGAGCGTGATGATGAGATCGCGGGCGGTCTTGCTGCTCATAACGCGGAGCTTGAGTTCTTTGACGTCGGCGGGGGTTTGGATGGGTTTGCCGACGGTGTAGAAACTGCGGCTGCCGGAGTCGTAGTAGCACAGGCCGTGGACGCCGATGGGATCGCCGGCGGCGAGAAGCTCCTGGCCGAGGGGGCCGTTGAGGACGTTCCAGTAGTGGTCTTCGTCGCGGAAAAGGTAGGGAAGTCCGAATACAGCCATGTCGGGGACGAAGCCTTCCATGGCGCCTGCGGAGGTTTTGACCATGGCAAGCGCGCCGCGCTGGCATTGCTCGATGCACTCGGGTTCTGAGCCGAGCTGGCCGTTGGGGAATACCTGGATTTTCACGGCGCCCGAGGAGAGTTCATCCACGCGCTTGGCCATGAACTCCATGGCGGCGTGAACAGGATGCGCTTGGTCGAGGGAGTGACCCAGTTTGAGGATGGTGTTGCGGCCGCCCTCGGCGCTGGCCGAGGCGCGTTCGGCGCGGAGGAATCCGATGAAAGCGGACGCGGAGAGCAGCGCGCCGACGATCAGGCCGACAAAGAGAAAGGAGAAAGCTTTTCTATCCATGGAGAGTTAGGGGGAGGGGGAAAGTCGGCGCAGTGTGGGCGGGTGGAGAGGAATGCGGCGAGCGGTAAGTGTTACTTCGGGGGGGCGGGAGGAGCGGCGGGCGGCGGCACGGAGTTGGCGGCGCGGGCGGTTTTGGCGGGGATGATGTTCACGTTGTCCAGGGTGATCTTGCCGGTGTGCTGGAGCACCTCGGTCATGGTGATGCCGGAGAAGGTGGAGTTGGCGATGCGGATGTCGTCGATCTCGGCGCCGGGGAAGCTGCGGACGAACATGACGCGCGGGCTGCCGGTGCTGGTGATGTTGTTCATACTGACGTTGCGCACGACGGCCTTGTGCGCGCCTTTCGCACCTTCTTCGTAGAGGAGGTCGATGGTGAGGACGGACTCGGCGACCTGGCCGATCTGGACGTTGCGCATGTGGACGTTTTCCAGGATGCCGCCGCGGACGGCGTTGTTCTTGAAGCGGAGGGCGCGGTCGAGATTGGGGCTGTCCATAGTGAGGTTCTCGGCGAAGACGTTGCGGATGCCGCCGGAGCATTCGGAGCCGAGCACAACGCCGCCGTGGCCGTCTTTGAACTCGGAGTCACGGATGATGATGTTTTCCGTGGGAATGCCGAGGCGGCGGCCGTCGTTGTTGCGGCCGGACTTGATGGCGATGCAGTCGTCGCCGGTGTCGAACTTGGTGTTTTCGATGAGGATGTCGCGGCAGGATTCGGGGTCGCAGCCGTCGGAGTTGGCGCCGTGGGAGATGATGGTGACGCCGCGGACGGTGATGTTTTGCGAGAGGACGGGATGGATGACCCAGAACGGCGAGCGGAGCAGGGTGACGTCTTCGATGAGGATGTTTTTGCAGCGGTAGAACTGGATGAGCGGGGGGCGGAGGTATTCGCCTGGGCCGTACACGCGGTCATTGGGGAGGCTGTTGTCGTTGGCCTGGGCCATGAGGCGGTTGCGGCTGGCGCGGGCGAGAGGGACTTCGGGCTTGGTGTTGGCGTCGAGCTTCACCCAGCCCCACCAGTTGGAGTAGTCGGCCTGGCCGTCGATGGTGCCCTTGCCGGTGATGGCGACGTTTTCCTGCTCGAAGGCGTAGATGAGCGGGGAGAAGTTCATGCACTCGACGCCTTCCCAGCGCGTGAAGACGGTGGGGTAGAGTTTGGGGTCGGTGAGGAAGAGGAGCTTGGCGCCTTCGTCGAGGTGGAGGTTGACGTTACTCTTCAGGTGGACGGCGCCGGTGTAGAATGTGCCTGCGGGAATCAGCACCACGCCGCCGCCAGCGGCGTTGCAGGCCTCGATGGCCTTGCGGATGGCCTCGGTGGAGTCGCCTTTGCCGTCGGTGGGCGCGCCGTGGGCGACGATGGAAAATTCACGCTTCGGGAAGGTCGGGGCTTTGATGCGGGCGAGGATCGCGGGCATTTCTTCGGTCCAGGCTTTGCGGGCGGCATCGTCGGCGAAGGTGTGGGCGAGGGAAGCGGTGGGGTTGGATGCAGAAGCGGGAGAGCCGGGTTGGGCGGAGGACGAGGAAGTTGTGGGTGTTTTCGTGGAGGCGAAGATTTTTACCGAGACGGGCGTGGGCGCGGGGATGGCCGAGGCGGGGGCGTTGATGGTGAGGAGGCGGTCGAGTTCGATGCCTGCGAAGACGAAGGGGCCGGTGCCTTTGGCGTCGTTGTCCACGATGGGTTCGCTGATGTAGTATTCGAAGGAGCCGTCGCGGCCGTAGCCGAGGCCGGCGACTTTGCAGCAGCGGGTGAGTTTGGTGCGGCCTTCGGAGTCGGTGCGGATGAATTCGCGGATGATGCCGTCGTAGCCTTTGATGACAGCGGGGAGATAAGCGTCGCGCGGAAGGATGCCTTGGTTGATGGCTTTCGCGATGGAGTAAACGAACATCGAGGAAGCGGTGGCTTCGAGGTAGTTGCCCTTGCGGCTGCCCTGATCGGTGACCTGCCACCACACGCCGGTAGCGGGGTCCTGGTATTTGATCACGCCGTCGGCGAGTTTCTTGAAAATGGCGGCGATCTCGGGGCGGGCTTTGTGGTCGGCGGGGAAGTAATCGTAGGCATCGACGAGGGCCATGGCGTACCAACCGATGGCGCGGCTCCAGAAATTGGGGGAGAGGCCGGTGGTTTTATTGGCCCAAGACTGTTCGCGGGATTCGTCCCACGCGTGATAGAAGAGGCCGGTCTTTTCGTCGTAGGTTTGTTTGGCGACGAGGCGGATTTGCTGGGCAACGTCGTCGAAAATGGCGGGCTCGTTGAAGGTGCGTCCATACTCGGCGTAAAAGGGCGAACCCATGAAAAGACCGTCGAGCCACATCTGGTGCGGGTAACGGTTCTTATGCCAGAAGCCGCCTTCCTTGGTGCGCGGATGGGTTTTCAGGTGCTCGCGGATAACGTCGAGTGTGCCGCGGTAGCGGGCGTCTTTGGTGCGATGGTAGAGAGCGAAGACGGCTTTGGCGGGGGCGACGTGGTCGATGTTATATTCGGCCAGTTTGTAGTGCTGAATGGTGCGGCCGTCGGCAGAGAGGAAGGAGTCGATGGTGCCTTTGACCCACGGTAGGTAGCGATCTTGGCCGAGGTGTGTGTCGAGGCTGAGGAGAGAGTTGAGGAAGAGAAAGTTGGCGTAATCCCACTTGGCGGCGGGGTAGGCCATCTTGGTGCCGAGGCGGGCGATCTCGGAGTTTCCGAGGCGGGCGGACCAGACGAGTGGAGAGGTATCGCCGAACGTGGCGGGCGGCTGAGCTGCGGCAATTGGAGCGGCTTGTGCGCAGAACAGGGCGCCAAGTGTGAAGAAAGCAGTGCGGAGCGTGCGGGTGAAGTGGGCGGCAGGCATGAAGAGCGAAGGGGAAATTTACGCAGTAGAGCGGGGCTGTTCCGATCGGCTGCAGCCGTCGGATAATGGAGGATGCGAAGGGGAGACGTTTTGGATGCGGGTGAGTTGCGTCAAATTATATCGGACAAGTGTCCGAACGCGCTCGAACCGTCTGATCACAACGAGGAGTCCACGCATTTTCCCGTATTTGACAGTCTGAGCCGCGGCTCCCTATCTGTCGCAGCCGTCCAAAAAATTGTGAGTAGCCCCCAGCCGAAAACACCCCAGCCCCGCATACGCTCCTCGACTGACTTTGCCCGTTACGTGGGCCTGGCCCGAACGACTGTTTCGCGTGTGCTCAACGGCCAGCCGGGGCTGAAGAAAAAAACCATCGAGCGGGTGAATCGCGCGATCGAAGAAACCGGGTTTGTGCCCAACGCCTACGCGCTGCATCTCAAGGGCAAACGCACCTCGACCATCGGCGTGTGTATGCAGAACCTGATGACGCAGACGCTGGTGCATAAACTGGCGTCGCTTCAGCAGCGGTTGCGCGACAAGGATTTCACGACGTTCATTGAGGTGGTAGATCCGAGCAGCAGCTGGGATGTGATCCGCCACTTTCTTTCCCTGCGCGTCGATGCAGTGGTGTTTATCGGCTACTTTGACGAGGCGCAGATGGCGCAGCATCTCAAGAGTCTCGCGACAAGTGGAACGCCGAGCACGGTCATCGACCATTTCGGTATCAAAGGTGCCAACACGGTCTCGTTGGATCGCGTGCTGGGCATGGCGGGAATCGTCGAGCATCTCTATGCGCTCGGGCACCGAACTTTCGGGCTGCTGGCTTACTCAGATACGGTGCGAAGCACGCTCGATCGTGCGCGAGGCATTCGTGAGTCGCTCGCGGTGCATGGGCTGGATTTCGATAAATGTACGGTGTCGCTTGATCACCTGCATGTGCGTGGAAACGACTTTGAGTACGGCCGGGCGCTCGCGAAAAGCTTTGTCGAAAGGGGCAGCCTTCCGACGGCGTTTATTGCGCTTAATGACGAAATCGCCGTCGGCGCGATGCATGGCTTGAAGGAACTTGGCGTGCGTGTGCCCCATGATGTTTCGGTGACCGGCTTCAATAATCAGGACATCTGCCTGATGACCGCACCCAGTCTCACGAGCGTCGATCAACGGATCGACGTCACCGTTGAGGCGGCGGTGGAGATGTTGCTTTCCCAGATCGACAAAACGCCGCGTGTAAAACCGCTCGTCCGAATGATCGACCCGCAGTTGATCATTCGTGCTTCGACCGGCCCGGCGCGACGCTGACCTTGTTGGGTGTTATTTTTTCAGCAGTGCGGGCAGTCCCGCTGTGATTGAGTTCGTCCGCACTTTCCATCTCCGCGCTTGCGCTGGCGGAGTGCTTTCGCCGGGATTCTGGCCCAAATCTTTATGAAACAACGCACTCTCGCGCGAGAAGTCTCGATCCAAGGTAACGCGCTCCACACCGGTGAAGCTGTCACACTGACGATCAAGCCCGCGCCGGTAGACCACGGCATTGTTTTCAAGCGCGTGGATCTTAGCGGAGCGCCGGAGCTGCGTCCGCGCGTGGATCAAGTCACTGATCTCGTCCGCGCGACGACCATCCAGGTCGGCCACGCGAAGATCCACACCGTTGAGCATGTGCTGAGTGCGTTGCACGGCTGCGGTGTTGATAACGTCATCATCGAGATGAATGCCTCGGAGCCTCCGATCCTCGACGGCTCTGCGAAGCCGTTTGTTGATCTGCTTATGCAGGGCGAGCCCCTTGAGCAGGATAAAGATCGCGAGTACTTCGTTCTGGAGGAAGCGGTCTCCGTGCAAAAGGGGAATTCCTCGATTATCGCGCTTCCGCACGACGGGCTCAAAATCACCTGCACTTCCGCTGACGACCGCGGCATACACACGCAGCATCTCACGCTCACGATCGATCCTGACGTGTTCATGACACAGGTGGCTGCGGCGCGCACATTCACGATCTACGAAGACATCGAGGAGTTGCTCAAACTCGGGAAAATCAAAGGCGGCTCGCTCGACTGCGCTGTCGTCATTCGCGGCGACAAGATCCTCTCCAAGGAAGGCCTGCGCTTCAAAGATGAGTTCGTGCGGCACAAAATTTTGGATATTATTGGCGACATCGTACTGCTCGGGATGCCGCTCAAGGCGCACATCATCGCAACCCGTCCCGGCCATGCGATCAATGCCGAGCTCACCAAGGCGCTCGCGGCCAAACTCGAGGAGAAGAAAAAAGGTCCGAAAAAAAAGCCGCGCCCCGCGATGGTGATGCCGAGCGAGACCTCGCTCGATATCCGCCGCATCCTCGACACGCTTCCGCATCGTTATCCGTTTTTGATGATTGATCGTGTCATGGAGTTCATTGGCGACGACGCTCTCGTCGCGATCAAAAACGTCAGCATTAACGAGCCGTATTTTCAGGGGCATTTTCCGAATAATCCTGTGATGCCGGGTGTGCTTCAGCTCGAAGCTATGGCACAGGCAGCAGGTATTTTAATGCTCCGTCGCGGATCCAGCGAGGGTAAGACTTCGCTCTTCATGAGCGCGGACAAAGTGAAATTCCGCAAACCAGTCCGACCGGGCGATCAACTCATCGTCAACGCCAAGCTTACCAAAACCCGCGGTGCGAAACTCGCCACGGCCGAGGTTACATGTACCGTGGAGGGCACGGTGGTTTCCTCTGGCGAACTGATGTTCGCCATCCTCGACACAAGCGAACTCGACTAACGTTTCATGGCCTCGAAAATTCACGCAACCGCGGTCATCGAGCCGGGCGCGCAACTTGGCTCGGATGTGGAGATTGGCCCTTTCGCCTACATCGCCGGATCTGTTCGCATCGGCGACGGTACGCGCATCCATCATCACGCGAGTGTCGAGGGAAACACTGTGCTTGGGAAAACCTGCGAGGTGTTTCCCCACGCCAATCTCGGAGCGAAAACCCAGGATTTGAAGTACAAGGGCGGCAATCCCGGCGTGCGCATCGGTGATCGGAATGTGTTTCGTGAATACGTCACCGTCCATGCGGCCACCAACGACGGCGATCTCACGGTGATCGGTGATGATAACACCATCCTCGCTTACACGCACGTCGCGCACGACTGCGTGATTGGCAACCACACGGTGATGAGCAACGGCACGATGCTGGCGGGTCACGTCCATGTGGAGGATCATGTGGTTATGGGCGGCTATTCTGGCGTGCATCAATTCTGCCGCATTGGCGCGCATGCGATGGTCAGTGCGTGTGCGAAAGTTGTGCAGGACATCCCGCCGTTCTTCATCGCAGACGGCACGCCCGCTGTGATCCGCTCGATGAATAAAGTCGGACTTGAGCGCCGCGGTTACAGCGCTGAGCAAATTGACCGGGTAAAACAGATCTACCGCATTCTCTTTCGCGACGGATTGAATCGCACGCAGGCGCTGGAAAAACTTCAGCAGCATCAGCACGTCGCCAGCGCGGAGTTTCAGCTCTTGCTGGCCTTTGCGGCAAAGAGTGAGCGTGGTCTCGCCCCGGGCTCGGTGTGAGGTTACTGATTGAGCGATGATGCGCCTTTGGCGCTTGGTTTGCTACAGTGGTTCAGTTTTTTGACTCATGCGATCAAGCGTCCTGATCAATAATTACAACAATGCCCCTTACTTGGAGCATTGCTTGGCGTCAGTATTTCTTCAGCGGCCGCAACCGGATGAGATAATTTTTTACGACGATGGTAGTTCCGACGGGAGTCTGGTGATAGCGAATAAATATCGCGAAAGGCTCAGGATTATCGCGGGACAGCGAGGGGAGGGCACTGCCATTCAAAATCAAGCGCGTGCGATCGCGACTGCATTCAAAGAATCGACCGGAGATGTGGTTTTTTTGCTCGATGGGGACGATGGCTTTTTGCCGGGAAAAATGGACGCTTATCTGCGGGCGTTTCGCGAAGCACCGGAGGCGATCATGGTGCAATCTCCTCTTCTGAAAATTGACCACCGTGGCTACCTTATTGGTTTCGAATATGAGATCGAGCGGCATCAAGCCGACTATCGGGAGCACATCTACAGCGCACATGAGTTGAATGTTTATTACCCGACGAGCTCGCTCGCTTTCCGACGTTCTTATCTGGAGAAGCGGCTGCCGCTGAATCCACCAGCTGTCCTGCACGTCTGGCCCGACGCGCAGCTGGCTCTAGTGGCGCCGCTTTTCGGCAAGGTTGTGGCTTTGCGTCAGCCGTATAGCGAGTGGCGGAGGCATCCCCGTTCCCACACCGTTTCAAAACCGCACCCCATTTATCGGATGGTGCGGTTTAATCAGGCGTACTTTAACGACTTTTGCCGTGCCTCGGGGTGGGCCGGGATAACAACGTGGAGAAGTAAGAGTCATCTCCTACGGACATTGAGGCATTATCTTTTTCCGGAGTCCTGTGTGCAGCTATCCCGCTCCGTGCGCTGGGCATTCATGAGTGAGCGCAAAAAGAGGGAGATGCTGCTTGGTCCGGATCTCAATGTCTTGAATAACTACATGCTCAAACGCTGGCGGCAATGACTGCCGCCCCGACGGTCATTTTTTCTTATAGACGACCGCCGGGTCGAACAAGGGCTCGGATGTGTAGTTGAGTTGGTAGGACGTATCGGCTGCCGCGGCATCGAGGTCAGCGAGCTTCCGATAAAAGCAGCTCTTGTAGCCGTTGTGGCAGGAGGCGTTGGCCGAACCGGTCTGCTCAACTTTGATGAGAAGAACGTCTTGGTCGCAATCGGTGTAGAGTTCTTTCACCCATTGGACGTTTCCGGACTCTTCGCCTTTGATCCAGAGTTTGCTGCGCGAGCGGCTCCAGTAAGTGGCTTTTTTGGTTTTCAGCGTGTGCGCGAGTGACTCGGCGTTCATGAACGCGAACATCAGCACCTGGCCAGTCGCCACATCCTGCGTGATGCAGGGAATGAGGCCATCGGGACCGAATTTGGGCTGGAGCGTTTTACCGAGTTCGATCTCGGCGGTGTTCGTGCGGGCGGGAAAGGGCATGATTTGAAAAGTGAGAGTGGGGGATTGTGGGAGATGCGCGCGACAGGGAAGATCCTGCGATACGCGGCAGTTTGAAAAGGAGCGGAACGGACAGGGTCTGCGTTTAAATTAAAAAGCGCGGTCCGATGGTCGGTTCGCTCCTATCGATGTCGGGCGGCCAATTCGGCTAGCAGCTCGTATCCGTAAAGCCCGGTCCGATGGCCGTCGCTGAAATCGAAACGCAACGCGTAGTTCCCTACGCGCTCGAAGCTGAGAACCTGCACGTTAGCGAAACTCTTCTGCTCTCCGCCGCCGTACTGATTCCCGAAGATGTCTTTCTCGCCGCGCGTCTCGGCACTGGGGGAAGCAGCGCGTAGTTCCGGCCCGGTGAAGTAAGACTCGGTGCCATCGTTCCAGACGATGGCGACCTCCGGTCCGATGAGCTGGATGTTCTGCGGCGTTTTCACGGGAAAGAACGCTAACCATGCGCAGACGATGGCGAACCTGTGAATAACTTTTTGCCAGAAACGGGCATTAAAGCCGGGAGTTATCTTGACGATATTGGGTTAAAATGGGTTGAAATGGGGCACTCTGGGGCGCCTTTTGCCCTTGTTAGCCCATGGCATCACTCGGAAAACCGTTCTACACCGGCCTTTTCAGGCACACGTTGGACGACAAGAATCGGCTCACGATTCCGTCGGCGTGGCGCTCTGCGCACGGTGAGAGCGATACGTTCCTGGCGACGCCGCATCCGGACGGTTACATCGCCGTTCTTCCGCCCGCCGAAGTGGAGAGGCTCTACGAGAAGGCTTCACAGAAGGCCCTGACCGATCGCGACGCGCAGGATGCGTTTGCCCGGTTCTTCGCCGCTTCGCTCGCGTTCACATTCGACAAGCAGGGGCGCATTGGTCTCAGCGACGAATTGCGCCGCCATGGTGCGATCGACAAGGACGCCGTCCTCGTCGGTTCGCTCAACAAGTTCAGTATCTACAGCCCATCCCGTTGGGCCCAAGTCGAGCAGCGGACGGCCGGAGACAACTTCGGCGATCTCATGCGACGCATCGGGATTTAATCACCATGAGCAACGACTCCAAATGGTCCGGCGTCCGACTCTCAGGTTTCGCGGCAGCCAGCCTCTGGCATCGCCGCCTCGTCCGCACGAGCGCCTTGAATTACGTCCGCATCCGTCCGCGTCTCGCCGCCGAGTTGGTTCTCCATTCTGTCCTTCGTGAAAGCGACAAACCCTCAACCGCGCCAGGGAGGGCCGTTGCCAGCCGTCATGCTGCTTGAGACGGACATCGCATCCATGTCGACCGGCCACAATCCCGTCCTCCTTCGCGAGGTCATCGACCTGCTCGCGCCCAAGCCGGGCGCACGCATTCTCGATGGCACGTTCGGCGGCGGCGGGCACACCCGGGCGGTTCTGAATGCCGCGGACGATGTCAACGTGGTCGCCTTTGATCGCGATCCGGCGGCACTCGTCCGCGCGGAGTCACTGAAGTCCGAATACGGTCAACGCTTCGAGCTGGTCTCGGCCGACTTCGGCCGGCTCGGCGACCTGACCGCAGGTGAGTTCGATGGTGCGATGTTCGATCTCGGCCTTTCGTCTTTCCAACTCGACGAACCAGAGCGTGGCTTTGCGTTTCGTCACGATGCTCCGGCCGACATGCGCATGGATACCCGCGCAGGCGTGCCTGCGAGCGTGTGGCTGGAAACCGCCACCGAAGAGATGCTGGTCCGCGCCATCCGCGAGTACGGCGAAGAGGATAACTGGCGCCGTGTCGTCCGCGCGATCATCGCCGCTCGTGGCACCGGTGCGCTTAGCCGCACGGCTTCGCTGGCCAATATCATCTCCGAGGCGATTCCCGCCCGTGACCGCTTTGCATCGAAGATCCATCCCGCTACGCGCTCCTTCCAGGGCATCCGCATCGCGGTGAACGATGAGCTCGGCGCGATCGAGCGCGCATTGCCCGCTGCCTTCGCGAAACTTCGCAAGGGCGGCGTGCTCGCTGTGATCAGCTTTCACTCGTTGGAAGACCGCATCGTGAAACAGTATTTCCGCCGCCAGAGCGGCCAGCCGGAGGGCGCGGACGATCATCGCCCGCAGCAATTCCGTGAAAAATTCGCCGAGCCGCTCACGCGCCGCCCGGTGACGCCCGGCGACGCCGAACTCGCCGACAATCCGCGCAGCCGCTCCGCCAAGCTCCGCGCGCTCCGCAAACTCTAATCCTCTTTCCCTCTCATCCATTTCTGCGCTTCGCGCACCCGCCCCATGAATAAAACCGGCTCTCAAGCCTTTGTGAACCAGCTCCTGATCTACACGCTGGTGACGATCTGCCTCAGCGGATCGGTCGGCCTCGCGTCCGTCTGGATGCAGCAGCAGATCGCCACCGCGAGTAACAGCATCAAACAGCTCGAAACGCGCACCGCCGAGATCGAGCGCCGCCGTGGCGAGCTCAACGTCGAGATCGCTTCTGAACAGTCTCCCACAAAGCTGGAGCAGCGCAACAAGGCCTGGGCGCTCGGACTGGTGCAGCCCACCGAACAGCAGATCGAGCGTATCAGCGAATCGCCGGAGCACCGCCTCCAGCGCAAACGCAACGACGAGCGATTCGCCGGCGAATCCCTCTCTTTTTTCCCCGTGCGCTACGTCGCAGGAGGCTCTCGCTGAAAGCTATGTCTAAGGGCTTCGCGTCCAACTACCGGATCGTGCTGCTCGCCACCTGCGTGCTGCTGATGTTCGGCGGCGTGGCCACCCGGCTGGTTTGTTTGCACGTGATTGATCGCGATAAACTGGTGCGCCACATCGAGCAGGCTCGCCGGCAGATCCAGGTCGAAAATGCCGTGCGCGGTGACATCATCGACCGGCGCGGAAACCCTCTCGCCATCAGCCGTACCATGATCGAGCTGGCGGTGGACCCGCAGGTTTTACGCGCTCAGGACGAAGCCAAATGGCCTGAGCTGGCACGGTTGATCGGGATGCCGCTCAACCAGCTAAAGGACATTTTTAACACCAAGGTCAGCGTTGCCGATCCCGCCGATCCCGAGTCGCGCGACCGCGTGATTCAATGGGCAAAGTTGCGCGACGAAATCCCCGAGAGTCTTTACGACCAGATCAACGCCCTCGGCATCAAAGGCGTTTATGGCACGCGCGGCTACAGCCGCACGTATCCACAAAACCGGCTCGCTGCCCACATCGTCGGCTACGTGAACAAGGAAAACATCCCCGCGACCGGCATCGAACGCTACGCCGACTTTTATCTGCAAGGGCAGAATGGATGGCGCGAATCCGAGAAGGACGGCCGTCAGCGCGAGATGGCTCAGTTTCGCAGCCGCGATGTTCCCGCGACCAATGGCTACAGCGTGATGCTCTCGATCGATTCCGCCGTGCAAAGCTGGGTTGAAGAAGAGCTCGATACGATCGTCCGTGATTTCAATCCGGATAACGCCGTGATCATCGTCAGCGACGCCACAACGGGTTCGCTTCTCGCGATGGGCAACTATCCCACGTTCAACCTGAACGAGTACAATAAAGCGCCGATGGAGGCGCAGAAAAATTTCGCCATCTCCAGCCAGATCGACCCCGGCTCCACCTTCAAAATTGTCGCCGCTTCTGGCGCGCTCAACGAAGGGCTGGTCACACCCGGCACGCGCTTCGATTGCAGCCAGGCGGTGGTGGAGTACATGGGTAAACCCCGCCGATTGATCGACGACGACCACCCCTCCAGCCATCCGATGGCGGTCAGCGAAATCATCAGCCAGTCCAGCAATCGCGGCGCTGCGTTGCTGGCGATGCGCCTCGGTGACCGGAAATTCTACGACTACGCACGCGCCTTTGGTTTCGGAGAAAAAACCGGCTTCCCGCTCGTCGGTGAAATCAGCGGTGTTCTCCACGATCCGAAAAAATGGAGCGGCAGCGACATCACGCGCATTCCGGCCGGTTACTCCATCAGCGCCACACCGCTGCAGATTCACTACGGCATGGGCGTGATCGCCAGCGGCGGCCTGTTGTTTCGTCCGCAGCTGATCAGTGAAGTACGCGCGCCCTCGGGCGAGACCATCCATCGGTTCGGCTCCAAAGTGGAGCGCCGAGTCATTTCGGAGAAAACTGCACAGGAAGTAGCGCTTATGTTGCGCGGCGTCCTCACCGAGGGAACGGGCAAAGGCGCGGAGATTCCTGGTTATCAGATCGCGGGTAAAACCGGCACCGCACGCAAACTGATCGACGGTCGGTATTCCGATAATAACCACGTTGGTTCGTTCACAGGCTTTTTCCCCGCGAGCGCACCACGCGTCGTCATCACAGTCATTGTGGACAACGGTCGTCCCAAAAAAGGCGACGCATACGGATCGGTTGTCGCAGTGCCGAGCTTCAAACGCCTCGCCGGAAAACTCATCCCTTACCTCGACATCAAACCCGTGGAGCCCATCGCCGACCGCGCGCTGGTCGCCACAAAAGGAGGCCGCCCATGATCGGCTATCTCACCCAGGACTACTCTCTCATCAGCGCCTTTCGCTCGCAGCCGGTTGGCCGCACGCGAAAGAAGGCTACCGTTGAACAACGCGTTTTCAAAATGGCTCCGAAACTGTCCGACTACTTTGGCGACGGCGAAATCCTCGCCAGCAAAGGCACCCTCGACCGCCCCATCTCCGGTCTGGTGATGGACAGCCGCCGCGTCGTGCCGGGCACCTTGTTTTTCGCGCTTCCCGGTCTGCGCACGGATGGCTCGGGCTATATCGATGAAGCCATCGCGCGCGGTGCGGTTGCGATCGTTACGGAGAAGCTGCCACCGGTCGTCCCGGCCCGGGTTACGTTCATCCAGGTCGCCGATCCGCGCGCCTCGCTCGCGCGCGTGGCGCAGCGTTATTACCGGTTTCCCGACCGCGACATGGCAGTCGTCGGCGTCACCGGCACCAACGGCAAGACCACCGTCTCGCATCTCATCAAACATCTGCTCAACGGCGATCAACGCGTCGGCCTCATCGGCACGATCAACTACGATCTCGGTGCGCGCACGGTCCCGTCTTTCAAGACCACGCCGGAGTCGCTGGATATTTTCGGGATGCTCGCCCAGATGCGCGATAACGGCTGCCGCCAGGCCGTGATGGAAGTAAGCTCGCACGGCATCGATCAGCAGCGCGTGCTCGGCCTGCAATTCAGCGCCGCCGTCTTCACCAACCTGACGCGCGACCACCTCGATTACCACAAGACGCTCGATGCGTACTTCGATGTGAAGACCAAGCTTTTCACTGGCGGCACCGGCTCCGAGCCGAAGCTCGCGATCATCAACGTCGATGACGCGCACGGTGAGCAACTCGTCGGCCGCGTACCGGCGAATGTGCGCACGGTTACCTTCGGTGAAAATCCCAATGCTCAGGTCCGCGCTGAGAACGTCTCGCTCAATTTCAAGAACACCACCTTCACCCTCGTCTGGCCCGGCGGCTCGCTCCAGATCGATAGCCCGCTGATCGGTCGGTACAATGTGAGTAACCTCCTCGCCGCCGTCGCCACCGCCTGGGCGCTCGGCCGTGATCCGCTCGTGATTATGTCGCGCCTGAAGTCATTCAAAGGCGTCGCCGGCCGCATGGAGCGCATCGAGGAAGGTCAGGCTTTCAATGTGCTCGTGGACTACGCCCACACCGACGACGCGCTCCGCAACGCTCTCGGCATGTTGCGCGCGATCACGCCCGGCCGCCTGCTCGTCGTCTTCGGATGCGGCGGAAACCGCGACCGCGCCAAGCGCCCGATGATGATGCACGCCGTTCAGGAAGTCGCCGATTTCACCTTCGCGACGGCCGATAATCCGCGCGGCGAAACGCTCACGCAGATCTTCGCCGACATGAAGGAAGGCGTCACCGCTCCCGAAAAAATCACGTGGATCGATGACCGCCGCCGCGCCATCAGCCTCGCGCTCGACATCGCCAAGCCCGGCGACTGCCTGCTCATCGCGGGCAAGGGCCACGAATCGTATCAAGAGTTTGCCGACACCGTCATACCCTTCGACGACCGCCAGATCGTCCGTGAGTTGATCGGCATCAAAACGCTCAAGCCCGGAGCCCAGAGCTGACGCTTTCTACCCCGCCATGCCGTCATTCGCACCCGCCTATCTCGCCACCTGGACTGGAGGTCAGTGGACCTCGAAGCCTGCGCTGCCGCTTGCCGGTTTCACGCAGGACACGCGGCAGCTCCGCGCGGGCCAGGTGTTCGTGGCGCTGCGCACCGACAAGCGTGACGGGCATGATTTTCTAGCCACTGCGATGGCGGCCGGTGCGAGTGCGGCGCTCGTGAGCCGGCCCGACTCCTCGCTCGCATTGCCTCAGCTGGTGGTGGCCGATCCGCTGCGCGCCTTTCAAGTGATCGCGCGCGAACACCGCCGCGCGTTTCGCGGAGCGGTGGTTGGTGTCACGGGTAGTTGTGGAAAAACCTCCACCAAAAATCTTCTCGCGCGTTTGCTCGGCGGCGAACCGCTCGTTCTCGCGACGGAGGGAAATCTTAATAACCACCTCGGCGTGCCGCTCACGCTCACGCGACTGGAGCAGGGCGGCCATGAATCCGCCGTGATCGAAGCGGGAATCAGCGCGCCAGGCGAAATGGATGTGCTCGCGGGCATGATCGAACCGGACTACGGCATCGTGACGCTCGTCGCACCTGCGCATACAGAAGAGCTCGGCGGCCTGCCCGGAGTGGCTCGCGAAAAAGCGGTGCTCCTTCAACACGTGCGGCCAGGCGGCTTGAGCGTGTTTCCCAAACAGTGCTGGGACTTCCACGCGTTTCAGGATTTGCCGCAGCAGTGCATCGTACTCGTGCCCGAGGGCGAATCGTCCAACGCGCCACGCACCGTGAAGCTGGGCGTCCGCGTGTCGCCCACCAGCACGGAAATCACTCTCGGCGGACGCCGTCGTTTCGACTTTCGCCGGGTCAGCCGTGGCATGGCGGAAAATGCCGGCCTCGCGATCATTCTCGCCTCGGAACTCGGGGTCACCGACGACTCGATCCAGCGTGCTCTGGATGACTGGCAGCCTGCAAAATGGCGCGGCGAATTTCGCCACGATGGCCAGCGGTTGCTGTATCTGGATTTCTACAACGCCAATCCCGCATCGATGATCGATGCGCTCGATTCCTTCGCGTCCATCGTCCCCGCCGACGAGCCGCGTCTCTACGTGCTCGGCTGCATGGAGGAGCTCGGCATCGAGTCGGCGAGTTATCATCGCGAGCTGGGCAACCGTCTCCGTCTGCGTCCGCAGGATCGCGCGTTCGTCATCGGCGGGCACGCGGTGGATGTGGTCGCGGGCGTGGCCGACTCGGGCTTTTCCACAGAAAACATCGAGATCGTACACACGCTCGCTCCAGTTGCCGCTCAGATCGCGGCATTTCGCGGCGCTATTTTCATGAAGGGCAGCCGTCGCTACGAACTCGAGAAGGCGCTTCCCTCCGAGTCGGGTGACTCGCACGGCTCCGGCCATGGCAGCACGTCAAGTGGCGGCTCTTCCGCTGGTGGTTCGAGCGGCTCTGGCGGCGCGGGTCCGTCGGCGGGCACGCGCTCCGCGTTCAGCATGGTTTCCACCGCCATGCCGCTCAGCTGGCAATTTCCCCGCGCCACAGCGGCGCGTGTATCGGTACGCCCCGGCGCGTTTCCGTTTATCTGATTTTTGCGATGCTCAGCTATCTCGCCGATTACGAAGAATACTTTGGTCCGCTGCGTGTGCTGCGGTACCAGACGCTGCGCGTCCTGCTTGCGGCGGGCACGGCGACGATGATCGGTTTCATCCTTGGCCCCTGGCTCATCCACCGGCTCAAGGTCCTAAAATTTGGCCAGCACTATGACGACGATCGCACCGGCGAACTCGCGCAGAAGTTCGATAAAAAGAACACGCCCACGATGGGCGGCCTGCTCATCTTCGGCTCCGTTTTCCTGAGCACGTTTCTCTGGGCGCGCCCCAATGTCTGGATTATCGTCGCGATGTTCGTGTACGCCGCCCTGACCGCGGTCGGCTACCGCGATGACTACCTCAAGGTGGTACATAAAAACCGCGACGGCATCTCCTCGCGCGAGAAGATGATGTGGCAGACGTTGATCACGGTCGTCGCACTCATGGTGCTCCTCTGGCATCCGATGAGCAGCGTGAAAATTCGCGAGCTCTGGGTGCCGTTCTTGAAAGATCCTGTGTGGATTTTCGCGGGCGGCTTCGGCGTCGTCGCTCTCTTCGTGCTGATCTTTTTCTGGATCGTCGGTTTCAGCAACGCGATCAACCTCACCGACGGTCTCGACGGTCTCGCCGTCGGTTGCACGATCACCGTCGCGCTCGTGTACGGCATCATGGCGTACGCGGCGGGCAACTTCCTCATTTCCGACTACCTGCTCATCAGCCACGTCCCCGGCACCGGCGAACTCGCGATCGTGTGCGGCGCTCTCGTCGGCGCGGGCCTCGCGTTTCTCTGGTACAACTCGCACCCGGCCGAAGTCTTCATGGGCGACACCGGTTCGCTCGCGCTCGGCGGCTTGATCGGCGTGATCGCGTTCATGGTGCAGCAGCCGTTCACGCTCGTGATCGTCGGCGGCGTGTTTGTTGCCGAGGCGGTTTCGGTGATCATCCAGGTCGGCTATTTCAAATACACCAAACGCAAGCTGGGGGAGGGGAAACGCTTCTTCCGCATGGCGCCGATCCATCACCATTTCCAAAAACTCGGCTGGCCCGAAACCAAGGTCGTCGCCCGCTTCTGGGTTATCTCGCTCATCTGCGCGCTCGCCGGACTCGGCACGTTGAAACTGCGCTAAACAATTTTCACCGCCACGCTTCTTCACTTCGCGATGCCTTTCCTCGTCCCAGATTTCATCAAGCCCCTCCTCGCTGAGCCTGTCGCCGTTTTCGGCGGCGGTGTCAGCGGCCAGGCGGTGCTCGATCTTCTGAAACGCCTTGGCGCGACGGGCATTCTCTTCGACGAGAAACAACCCGGCGCACGCGGCACGTTCACCGCCGCCGAAGCCGCCGTGCATCGCCTGGTCGTGTTCAGTCCGGGATTCCGCGTGGATCATCCCTGGCTCGAAACCGCGCTCAAGGCCGGCTCGACCTGTCTCGGTGAAACCGATTTCGCCGCGCTCTTCTGGCGTGGCACCGTGCTCGCGATCACCGGCACCAACGGCAAAACCACGCTCACCGAGTTTCTCACGCACGCTCTCCGCAGCATGAAGCGCGATGCGCGTGCCACCGGCAATGTCGGCTTCCCGTTTTCCGCGCTCGTCGCCGAGACCGAGGGTGGTGTGTTCGACGACGTAGCGGTCTGCGAAGTCAGTTCGTTTCAGTCCGAGACCTTCGTTCATTTCCGCGCCGACGCCGCGCTCTGGACCAACTTCGCTGAGGATCATCTCGAACGGCATGCCGGGATGCGCGCGTACTTCGAAGCGAAGTGGCGGCTCTTCGATCGCACCGTCGGCGGTGTGATGTTTGCCGGTTCGTCCGTGCAACACTACGCCGCTCAGTACGACCGCGTGCTGCCGCCCGAGACCTGCGTCGCCACCGCCGACCAGCCCGCCGATGTGCTCCTGCGCGGCACCGTGTTTGAGTTTTATCCCCAGCGCGAAAATTTCCTCCTCGCCGCCGCCTGGTGGCATCGCGCCGGATTGCCTGAGACCGCGCTCTACGCGGCCGCGCAGAGTTTTCAGCTCGGCCGTCACCGCCTCACGCGCGTCGCCGAGCACGAAGGCGTTACTTACTGGAACGACTCGAAAGCCACCAACTTCCACGCCGTCGAAGGCGCGCTCGCGAGCTTCCCCGTCCCGGTCTTCCTGATCGCCGGCGGTAAATCCAAGGGCGGCGACCTCGGCTCCTTCGTCCGCCGCATCGCTCCGCGCGTAAAACACGTTTACCTCATCGGCGAAACCAAGGGCACCCTCGCCGGTGCCTGCATCGCCCATGATGTGCCACACACGCTCTGCGCCACTCTCGCCTACGCCGTGCAACTCGCTTCCGAAACGGCGGTCAGCGGCGATCACGTGCTGCTCAGCCCCGGCTTCGCCAGCTTCGACATGTTTCGCAACTACGAGCAACGTGGAGAACAGTTCGAGCAGTTTGTGAATAACTTGGGGGCAACCGCCGTTTCTCCCTGAAAACCATCCGTATTTAATCCATCCGCCGCTTATGAAAATCCTCAAAATTTTCGGCATCGTTGTCGCCGTACACGCCGCCGCATTCATGTTCGTCTTCGCCATTCCTGGCTGCCGTTCTACCACCCGCCGCGCACCGTCTCCCTCGGAAACGGCCAGCTCAAACGACGAGGGTAAAGTCTATTACCCGGGCATGACCGGCTACTCGACCACCACACCGCCGAGCGCAGACACTTCGTCTCCAGTGAGTAACGCCGATCTCAATCCGGCCCTCTCGTCCGCTCCACTCGATTTCGGCACTTCGCCCGTGTCGGCTCCCGAAGCCAGCGCCGTGCGTTTCAACCCCACGCGCCCCAACACCGCCACGGCCTCCGCGCTGCAAACTGCACCCGTCACCGACGTGCAGCAGGTAACCACTTACACCATCGCACCTCGCGACAGCTTGTGGACCGTCGCTCGTAAACACGGCATCACCACCGCCGAACTCGCGGCGGCGAATAACCTCAAGACCGACGCCATTCTGCCTGTCGGAAAGAAGCTCGTCATCCCCACCAAAGCTCCAGCACCCACCTCAGCCGACGGCTCCGGCATCGGCGGCGATACGATGACCTATACCGTAAAATCCGGTGATAGCCTCGGCGCGATCGCCCGCCGTTCCGGCACCACGGTCGGCGCCATCAAGACGCTCAACAAACTCAAAGCCGACACCCTCACCGTCGGCCAGAAACTCACGCTCCCCGCCAGCTCCGACACCGCCGCCGCTCTCGCCGCCACGCCCGCAGCCAGCCCCGTCGGCAAGCCCAGCGCCAACGACATCGAGCACGTCGTTCAACCCAACGAAAGCCTCGGCGCCATCGCCCGTCGCTACGGCGTTACCCAGCGCGCCATCGGCGCCGCCAATCACATCGCCGACCCGGGTAAGATCCGCGTCGGCCAGAAATTGATCATCCCCGGCGCCTCGCGCAGCGCGGTGACTCCATCGCCCGCGCAGCCCGCTCCGCAGCCCGCCGTCGAAGCGCCCGCGTACCAGGCTCCCGCTCCCGCCACGCCGGCTTCCCCCGTGAGCTCGCCCGACTCCAGCCCGATCTCCGCTCCGGCCGACCAGCCCCCCGTGGTCCCCGTCGAAGGCGCTTCGCCGATCTCCTCGAGCCCTTGAGCTGACCTCGCTTCGCGCCACGTATCGAGAACATGAGCACCGCCACCGCCACGACCGCTTCGCCTCTGCCCGGCACCGCGCGCGGACACTTCACGCTCAGCCCTGCGGCGGTGATCGTGACCTGCGCGGTGGCGCTCACGTTTCTCGGACTCACGATCCTCTTCAGCGCCAGCGCCTCCTTCAAACAGGGCCCGTTCTATTACCTCAACAAGCAGCTCCTTGGCGTCGCGATGGCCGGCGCCCTCGCCTGGATCGTCACCCGCCTCGATCTGGAGCACATGCGCCGCTACGTCTGGATCGTCGGCATCGCGGCGGTGGTCGCCCTCGTGGCGGTCATCATTCCCGGCCTCGGAATTTCCGTTAAAGGCAGCAGCCGCTGGCTTGGCTTCGGCCCCGTGCGCCTGCAGGTCTCCGAACTGGCGAAACTCGCGATGGTCTTCTGCCTCGCGCACTACCTCGCCGTTAACCAGACGAAGATCGGCGATCTGAAACGCGGCTACTTTATCCCGCTCGCCATGATCGGCGGCTTCGCGGGCCTCATCATCCTCGAACCCGATTTCGGGACCGCTGCGCTCACGCTGTGCATCGGCCTCGTGCTCCTGTTCCTCGCCGGGGCGCGCTGGCGCTACATTTTACCCACGGTCGGCCTCGCCGTCGCGGCCTTCAGCGTACTCGTCATTCACAACCCAAACCGCCTGCGCCGCTTCGTCGCCTTCCTCGACGTTGAGGGCAACAAGCAGTCTGGCACGTATCAACTTTATCAATCGCTCGCCGCCTTCGCGGTCGGCGGTGTGGACGGCGCCGGTCTCGGGCAAGGCCGGCAGCAACTCAACTTCCTGCCCGAGGCCCACACCGATTTCATCTTCGCCGTTGTCGGCGAAGAACTCGGCATGATCTTCACTCTCGGTGTCGTCGGCCTCTTCATGGCGATCTTCGTCGCCGGGCTGGTTCATCTGCGCCGCGCGCCCAACATGTTTCAGTTCCTGCTCGTGACCGGCTGCATCCTGCTGATGACACTCCAGGCGATCATCAACCTCGGCGTCGTCACCGGCATCTTCCCCACCAAAGGCATGTCGCTCCCCTTCATCAGCGCCGGCCTCTCCAATCTCCTGCTGATGGGCCTGCTCATCGGCGTCATCGTCAACACGCAGCGCTCGTGGCCGCGCTCCACGCTCTCACGCAAGCGCCGCGCCATGCAGGAGGTGACGGGGACGTGAGCGGCAAACGCTTCCTCATCGCCTGCGGCGGCACAGGTGGACACCTCTCGCCGGGCATCGCCCTCGCCGAGGGCCTCGTCGCCTGCGGACACCGCGTCACGCTGCTCATCAGTCACAAGAAAGTGGATGCGCGGCTCGTCGAAAAATACCCGCACTTCACCTTCCTGCGCATCCCCGGCGCGCCGTTCTCCTGGAAGCCCGTCGGACTCGCCCGCTTCCTCTGGCAGCAACTCAAAGGCCTGGCCTTCGGTCTCATCCTCGTCCGCCGCGAACGTCCGCACGCGGTCGTCGGCTTCGGCGGTTTCACCACCGCGAGCATCATCCTTGCAGGCTTTCTTCATCGCGTACCGGTCGCCTTGCACGAGGCCAACCACGTCCCCGGCCGGGCCATCCGCCGCCTGAGCAAACTCGCCCGCCGCGTGTATCTGCCGCCTGGAGTCGCCCTCCCCGGACTCAAAGAAGGCAAACTCCTCTCCCTCGGCCTGCCCGTGCGCCGCGAGATCGTGCGCGAAGCTGCGGCATCCGCGCGCACCGCGCTCGACCTCGATCCGAAGCAACCCGTCCTCGTCATTCTCGGCGGCAGTCAGGGCGCGACCGCGCTCAACGACTGGGCCCGCGCCAACGCCGCCGCCTTCGCCGCCGATGGCGTGCAGACTTACTGCGTCACCGGCCTCGGCAAAAACCAGGGCGAAGTCACCGAGTATCTGCGCCGCGACGGCGGCACCGCCAAAGTCATTTTCTCTCCCTTCTGCGATCGCATGGGCACATTGATGTCCGCCGCCGATCTTGTCGTCTCGCGCGCCGGCGCGGGTACGCTCGCCGAACTCGCCCGCTGCGGCACGCCATCCGTGTTGATCCCGTTCCCGCATGCGGCCGATAATCATCAAGAAGCCAACGCGCGTTACTTTATGGAGCAGGGCGGCGGGATCACCCTCGCGCAGTCGTGCATGGACGAACTCGCCCCCGCCGTGCGCGAACTCATCGCCAACGAAACCGAGCTCCGCAAATTCCGCGACGCGCTCCAACGCCTCGACCAAGCCAACGCCCTCGGCGTCATGATCGCCGACATCGAGCAACTCACCGGCGGCACTTCCGCCGCGCCAAAAACAGCTTCGTCCTCCGCACCGCTCCACGCCTCCGCCGGAGGTAGCACCTCATGAGAACCCCGCCGCTTCCCACGCTGTTCTCCCGCGAGGTGAAATCCATCCACTGCGTTGGCGTCGCCGGCATGGGCGTGGGCCCGCTCGCGATCTACCTCGCGCAGCTCGGCTTCACCATCAGTGGCGAAGACGATGCGATGATCGAGACGATGCGTGTTCATCTCGAACGCGCGGGCGTTGTGCTCACCGTCGCTGGCGGCGTGCCCGCGAACTGCGATCTCGTCGTCTGCTCATCGGCGATTTCACCCGCGCATCCAGCATCCGTTGCCGCTGTCTCCCGCAAACTCCCCATTGTCCGTCGCGGCGAACTCCTCGCCGAAGTCGTTCGTGATAAAAAACTCGTCGCCATCTGTGGCTCTCACGGAAAAACCACGACGACCGCGATGCTCATCACCGCGCTGCGCCGTGCGAATTTTCCCGCCGGTTACGTGCTCGGCGGACTCTTCAACGACGACGCCGTTTCGCCCGCCCGCGCCGGCTCCAACGACTGGATCGTCGCCGAGATCGACGAGAGCGACGGCACCATCGATCGCTTCTCACCCACGCTCACCGTCACGGTGAATCTCGACTGGGATCATCCCGATTACTACCGCCAGCAGGCCGACCTCGAGGCGACCTTTGCCGAGCTGTTCGAGCGCACGCAACAAGCCGTGCTCGTGAGCGATGCCTGCGCGCTCTCGGCGCGCGTCGCGTCACAACAACGCGGCACAGCGCCCGTCCACACCTTTGGTCGCACCGGCGATTATCGCGGACAGAGCGAAAGCGAGACCGACGAAAAACAGACGCTCGCGCTCAACCATCTTTTCCCGAAATCGCACGCTGCCGTGCGTGCGCTCGGAGAATTTAACGCCGCCAACGCCACCGCCGCGCTGGCCGCCGCGCATCTCATGGGGGCGCCACTTTCGCCCGCCATGCTTGCTGACTACCCGGGAGTGCGGCGCCGCCAGTCGGTGCTGCACTCCGCGGACGGCCTCACGGTCATCGAGGATTACGCACATCACCCGTCCGAAATTCGCGCGCTCCTCACGAGCCTGCGCCGCCGCCTCACGAAAACCGGCCGCCTTATCGCGGTGTTTCAACCGCATCGCTACAGCCGCACCGCGCAGTTCAAATCCGAGTTCGCCGCCGCGCTCGCACTCGCAGATCGCGTCCACCTGCTCGATGTCTATGCGGCGGGCGAGGCGCTCATCTCCGGTGGCACGACCGCCGATCTCTACGCCGACCTGCGCAAAAACGCCCCCTCGCTTCCCGCCGTCTATTATCCCGGTGAAGCCGCTGCGTTGCTCAATCGCCTCGCGCGCGAAGTCACTGCGGGCGATCTCATCGCGTTCGTCGGCGCGGGCGACATCGACCAACGCGCCCGCGAGTGGGTCGCCCTCATGATCGAAAAACAAAAAGCCGCCGCTGGTTGGGACGAGTTGGTCGCCACGCTCCGCTCGAAAGTTTCCCCCGCGACTAAAGTGAAACGCGAAGAGTCGCTCGCCGAGAAAACCACCATGCGCGTCGGTGGCGCCGCCCGTATTTATATCGAGCCCGCCTCCGCCGACGATCTCCGCCAAATCCTCCTCGAAGCGCGTTCCCGCTCGGTGGCGATCCACATCCTCGGCCGCGGCTCCAATCTCCTGATACCCGACAGCGGAGTCGAGGGCGTGGTCATTTCCTTCAATCACGCGAACTGGCAGCTCTTCGAGCCGCGGCCCGATGGGCGCGTCTGGGTCGCCGCCGGACTGCGTTTGAAAAATCTCTGCGGTCTCGCGACCAAAGCCGGTCTCGTCGGCTTCGAATTTCTCGAAGGCATTCCCGGCAATGTCGGCGGAGCGCTTCGCATGAATGCCGGCGCGATGGGCGGCTGGATGTTCGATGTCGTCGAGGAAGTCCGCCTCATGACTTACACGGGCGAAGAACGCGTCATGAAGAAGTCCGAGATGCACGTGGACTACCGCCACTGCGCTGAACTCCACGACGCGATTGCCCTCGGTGCGCTTCTAAAACCCGCCGCGCAATCCGCCGCCGACGACATCGCCCGGCAGATCGATACCTACCGCGACAAACGTCAGAAATCCCAACCGCGCGAACCGAGCGCGGGCTGCATTTTCAAGAATCCCCCCGGCACTTCCGCCGGAAAACTCATCGATGAATCCGGCCTCAAGGGCGAGCGGGTGGGGGACGCCGAGGTCTCGCCCGTCCACGCCAACTTCATCGTGAACCGCGGCCACGCGACCAGCGCCGACGTGATCGAACTCGTCCGCCGCGTCCGCGCACGCGTTGAACAAGCCAAAGGCGTGAAGCTCGAACCCGAAGTGCTGCTCTACGGTCAGGAGTGGAAGGACGTTTTATGAAAACGAGTGAACCTATCATCGCCGTCTTCGCCGGAGGCACCTCCCCCGAGCGCGAAGTCTCGCTCGGCTCAGGCGCGGCGTGCGCCACCGCCCTGGCTCGGAGTTTTCCGACCCAGCTTTTCCAGATCGACGACGAGTCATTGCCCACCGGCCTAGATCCGGTCCGCCATGTGGTTTTCTCCACGCTCCACGGTACCTTTGGTGAAGACGGCGCGATGCAGCGACTCCTCGATGCCGCCGGCGTGACTTACGCCGGTTGCGACGCGCTCAGCAGCGCGCTGACGATGGATAAAACCCTCACGAAACAAGCCGCCGCCGCCCGTGGTGTGAAAGGTGCCAGGGCGATCGTGTTCGCCGCGTCTCAGAAACCCTCGCCCGATCAAGTCACCGCCGAGCTCGGGACCGAAGTCGTCCTCAAGCCAAACGATCAGGGCAGCAGCGTTGGTCTCCGGATGATCCTTACGCGCGCCGAGCTGATCGACGGTCTTGCCTCCGCCACCTCCGGAAACTGGCTCATCGAGCAGCGCATCGTCGGCCGCGAGCTTTCCGTCGGCGTGATCGGCGGACGCGCGATGGGCATCGTCGAGATCCGGCCGAAGTCCGGGATCTACGACTACACGAGTAAGTACACCAAAGGTCTCACGGAGTATTTCGCGCCCGCGCCGCTCGACGAAAATACCACCCGTGAGGTGCAGCTCGCGGCCGAGGCGGCGTTCGCCGCGTGCGGCTGCCGCGACTACGCGCGCGTTGACTTCATACTTTCTGAGCGCGACGGCCTGTTTTTACTGGAAATAAACACGCTGCCCGGCATGAAAGAAACCAGCCTGCTGCCGATGAGCGCACGTTGCGCCGGTTTGGATTTTTCGGCCTTGGTAAGAGAACTCGTCACACCCGCATTGGGGCGTTTTCGCGCAGCCGGGCATTTGCTGAACGCATGAACGCGCCCGCGCACATCTCTCCCCCCGCCCGCAGCTGGCGCGACATCCACCAGGATATCGCGTCACGCTCGATGTCGGGCGAGGGACGCAAGCGCCTGGCCTTCGCCACGCTCAAGACCATCGGCATCATCGCCATCGTCTGTACGTCACTTTGGGGCGGATACGAACTCTTCCTGCTCTGGCAGCACGACCCGGTGACGCTCAAAGCTCCGGTGAAAAACTCGCCCGTGCGCGAAATCGTCCTGCAAAGCGACGGTCCCCTCGATCACGCGTGGGTCTCCCGCACGCTAGATCTGCCTACGGGCATCGATCTGATGGAGCTCGATCTCTACGCGCTCCGCGAACGCCTGCTCGCTCATCCGCAGGTCCGCACCGCCGTGCTCGCGCGCAAGTTTCCCGACAAGCTCGCCGTCGTCCTCGAAGAACGCATGCCCGTCGCCCGCGTGCGCGTTCCCGCGACGGATGGTTCGCTCGGTGATTACCTGGTTTCCCGTGACGGTTTTGTTTTCCCCGGCATCAATTTCGCCGCCGACCGCACCGAGCTGCTGCCTTACTTGGACGGCTTGAAACTGAAGCGCTCAGGCAAAGGCTTCGCACCCGTCGAAGGCATGGAGACGGTGAGCGATCTCCTCAGTACCGCCCGCGCCAACGCCTTCGATCTCTATGCGCGCTGGCGCATCGTCTCGCTCGCGCGTCTCTCCGTCGATGGTGTGCTCGTGGTGAAGTCCGCTGACATTCCCGAGATCACCTTTGGCACGCGCGATGACTTTCTGAAACAGCTCGCGCAGCTCGATCTCATCATTGACCGCACGCGCACCGAGCCTGACGGCCGCAAACTCGCTTCGGTCAATCTCGCCGTCGGTCTTTCCGCCAACGGCATCCTCGTCCCGGTCGTGTACGCGCAGCCCGATCCTGTTCCCGGCGCTCAGCCTGCCTCCACAACTCCGGCCGCTGTCAGCAATGGTCGCCCGTCCCAATTTACTCCCGCGCTTCAGACTCCGCGCAACAACACGCGCCCGACGCGCTCCGCGCCCCAACGTCCTTCCGCATTCTTCCAATCGCAGCCTACTTCTCCGCTCTAACGTGACCGCAAAAACCCGCTACATCGGTGCCGTCGAAATCGGCACATCCAAAGTCACCGTCCTCGTCGGCGAGCTCTCCAACGGCCGCTCTCTTTCCATCATCGGCTACGGCGAATGCCAGTCGCGCGGCGTCATCAAAGGTGCCGTCGTCGATTTCCGCGCCGCCAGCGACGCGACCCACAGCGCCCTTCTCTCCGCCGAGCAAAGCGCCGGCGTGCGCATCGACGAAGTCTTCCTCGCGCAGACCGGCGGCCACCTCGAAGGCTTCTACAACGAAGCCTCCGTCAGTGTTTCCGCTGCCAACAACATGGTCAGCCCGATGGACATCGATACGGTGTGCCGTCTCGCGAAGTCCAAGAATCTCCCTGAAGGCCGCATGGTGGTTCACAACATCCGCCGCCCGTTTCACCTGGATGGTCGCCTCGTGCCCGATCCCGAGCACCTCGTCGGCCAGCGCCTCGATGTCGGTTACTGGACCGTTCACGGCCAGGAAAACAAGATCGCCGACAACATCCACGTGATCCGCGGCTTCAACGTTCCCGTCGCCGAGCTCATCCTCGCGAGCCTCGCCTCCGGCACCATGGTCACCTCCGCCGAAGACCGCCAAAACGGCGTGCTCGTCATCGACATCGGCGCGGGCACCACGGACTTCGTTCTCTACCGCGACGGCTGCGCCTATCTCACCGGCGTGATTCCCGTCGGCGGCAGTCACATCACCAACGACCTCAGCCTCGGCCTGCGCCTCACCGAAGGTCAGGCGGAAAAACTCAAACACCGCTTCGGTCGCGCCACGATCGCCACCAAAGACAAAGCCGAAAAAGTCTGGCTCAACGGCGACTTCGCCATCGGCGACCGCCAGTTCCCCAAGCAAGCCATCGAGCAAATCGGCTCGGTCCGCATCTGGGAGATTTTCGAAGTCGTTAAGAAAAAACTCGGCCCCGCATTCACCACCGACCGCGTCGCCGCAGGCGTCGTCGTCACCGGAGGCACCGCAAAACTTCCCGGCATCGCCGAAGCCGCCGCCAAAGTCTTCGACGCCACCGCGCGCGTCGGCGAACTCCCCGGCTACATCAACGAAAACCTCCGCGACCCCGGCTACGCCACCGGCCTCGGCCTCCTCTACTTCGGCCTCAACTCCAAAGCCGAGGCAGCCCAGCCCGTGCGCCGCCGCAGTGGCGGATTCTTCAGCAAACTCTTCGCCAGCGTCTGAGCCTCACCCCGATGACTCCCAACGAACTTCCTTTGACCACCGAGATCCTCACCGACCGCAACATCGCGATCAAACTCGTGGGCGTCGGCGGCGCGGGCTCGAATGCCGTGGACCGCTTGAAAATGGAAAATCTGGAGCGCCTCCAGATGGCCGTGATCAACACCGACCATCAGGCGCTCTCGACCTCTCCGGTTCAGGACAAAATTCTTATCGGCACCGGCGTCACGCGCGGACTCGGCGCGGGCGGCGACCCCGAGCTAGGCCGTGAAGCCGCCGAAGCCGACCGCGAAAAAATCTCCGCTGTCGTCAAAGACTGCGACCTTATCTTCCTCATCGCCGGCATGGGCGGCGGCACCGGCTCCGGCGCCGCCCCGATCGTCGCCGAGATCGCCTCCGAAACCGGTGCGCTCGTCATCGCATTCGCCACGATGCCCTTCAGCTTCGAAGGCGGTCGCCGCATCAAACAGGCCGAAGACGGGCTCAACGCCCTCCGCAAAGTTTGCGACGCCGTCATCCCGCTGCCCAACGACATGCTTCTTCAGGAAGCCGCCGAAGGCGAAACCGCCCTCGACTCCTTTGCCCGCGCCGACGCCTGGATAGGCCGCGGCGTGCGCTCGATTTGGTCGATGCTTTTCCGCACCGGCCTCATCAACCTCGACTTTGCCACACTCCGCCAGGTCTTCCATCAACGCGGCGGCAAAACCCTCTTCGGTCTCGCCAATGGCTCCGGCGAAAACGCCGTCACCGATGCGATCGAGAACCTGAAACTCTGCCCGCTCCTGCACACACCGGAGTTCTCCCGCAAGGCCGACCGCTTGCTGGTTAACATCGTCGGCGGCACCGATCTCACGCTACCCAAGGTGAACGAAATCATGACCGCCGTGACCGACCAATTCGGCCGCGACTCGCACGTCATCATGGGCGCGGTGATCGACGAAAGCCTCCAAAACCAGGTCGAGATCTGCGTCCTCGGCACCACCGACCTCGGCACCCGCGGCGTCTCTCCTCGCCGCACCACGCCCGCCGTCCGCGCCCGCCAGACAACGTCGCCACTTCCTGTCGCCCCCGGATCCACCTCGCCCGAAACCGCCACCGCCCCAGCCGTTGTCGCCTCGGCATCCCCATTCTCCGCAACGGCCAAAACTAGCAGCGCCCCCTCCCGCACTGCCGCCCCAGCCATGGCCGAACTCCCGCTCAACTTGCACGGCGCAAAACCGGCACAGGACGAGTTTCTTTTCGGCGAGATCGAGCGCCGCGGGTTCTTCGACAAGACGGATCGCAACCTCTTCGAAGGCCAGGATTTGGACGTGCCCACGTACCTCCGCAAAGGCATCAAGATCGCCTTCTGATCCGTTCCGATTCCGGCGCTTTTGGCCCCGCTAAACCCAAGGGGCATCCCCCGAATTAGTATGGGTAACATTACCTATCGTTAAGGGTTTGCCTGATAGGATTCCTCGGCGACTTGCAATAAAGTGGCGATGCAGCTCCGGAACCCCGGGCTCCCACACTCAACATGACCTCCCTAAAGCTCACCGCATTGCGTGCATCCGCAGTGCTTTTGTTCGCCACCACCGCGCTCACGGCCTCGGCCCAGCTGCGCAGCTTCACCGGTTATAACGCGAATTCGCTCGCTCGTAACGACGACGAGTCCACCGGCCTGGTGAACATCGGGTTCAGCGCCAACTTCTTTGGCACGACCTACTCCCAGACCTACGTGAACAATAACGGCAACATCACGTTCGACTCCCCGCTCTCGACCTTCACCCCGTTCGGCATCCCGAACTCCGGCCGTGTCATCATCGCTCCTTTCTTTGCCGACGTGGATACCCGCGGCTCTGATTCCAGCCTGGTGACCTATGGCACCGGCATCCTCGGCGGTCACGCGGCCTTCGCGGTCAACTACGTCAATGTTGGCGTCTTCAACGTGCTCCCGATCTACAACAGCTTCCAGCTGGTCCTCGTAGATCGTAGCGACACCGGCGCCGGTAACTTCGACTTCGAATTCAACTATACCGACATCAACTGGGAAACCGGTACCGCCAGCGGCGGCAACGATCAGGGCCTCGGTGGCACCCCCGTTCACATCGGTTACTCCAACGGCACGCCCGCTTCGGCTTTCGAGTTGGATGGCTCCGGCATCAGCCAGTTCTTCCTCGATAGCAACGCCTCCACCGGTCTGATCTACAACCAGCTCGGCGTCGCCTTCGACGGCACCTCGATGGATGGTCGCTACGCTTTCAGCGTCCGCAACGGCGGCGTCATCGTGAATCCTCCGGTCGAGGGTTCGGCTGTCCCAGAGCCTTCCACCTACGGCCTCATCGGTGCGCTCGCCCTCGGTGCGCTCGTCGCCTTCCGCCGCCGCGCCAAACGCGCCTGATTCATTTCACCGGCCGCTCAAACGTGCCGATGACGCAGGCACCCTTCACCGGGTGCCTGCTTTTTTTTGCCCGCACGGACCGTATCCGCGCGGGCCGTGCTATTGGTTTGTGTCCGTTCCTGCATCCACGTGTAACTCTCCGCCATGTTCATCGACGAGTGTGTCATTAAAGTTCTAGCCGGCGACGGCGGCCGCGGCTGCGTGAGCTTCCGCCGCGAAAAATACGAGCCCTGGGGCGGCCCGAACGGCGGCGACGGCGGCCGCGGCGGCGATGTCATCCTCGTCGGCAATGACGACACGAACAACCTCATCGACTTCAAGTACCAGCCTCACTGGCGCGGCGAACGAGGCGAACATGGCCAGGGCGCGGACTGTCACGGCCGCGATGGCGTCCCCGCGATTTTGAAACTCCCGCTCGGCACCGTCGTCACCGACGAAGCCACCGGCAAAGTCGTTGCCGAGATCATCAACGACGGTGAACAAATTGTCCTCTGCAAAGGCGGCAACGGCGGCTGGGGCAACACCCACTTCAAGACCTCCACCAACCGCGCGCCCAAACGTGCCAACCCTGGCCATCCGGGCGAAACCGGCTCCTTCCGCCTAGTCCTCAAAAGCATCGCCGATATTGGCCTCGTCGGCTTCCCCAATGCCGGCAAATCCTCGCTCACCACGAAGATCACGAAGGCCCGCCCGAAGACCGCCGCCTATCCCTTTACCACGCTGCATCCGCAGATCGGCGTTATCGATTTCCCCAAAAAATACGACCGGCTCCTCCTCGCCGACGTCCCCGGCCTCATCGAAGGCGCGAGCGAGAACCGCGGCCTCGGCCACCGTTTCCTGCGCCACATCGAGCGCTGCGCGTTGCTCATGTTCCTCATCGACATGGCCGGCGTGGACAACCGCGACCCGCGCGAGGACTACGCCACGCTCGTCAAAGAGCTGAAGCTCTACGACCCCGCGCTCCTCAAGAAACCCCGTGTCGTCGTCGCCAACAAAATGGACCTCGAAGGCGCGAAGGAAAACCTCACCAAGTTCAGCCGTCGCCACAAAGTCGATATCCTCAAGATCTCCTGCCTCGACGGCACCGGTCTCGAAAAACTCAAAGACGAACTCCGCCGCCGCGTGCGCAAGATCCGCCCCGTGGTGAAAAAATCCCCGAGCGCCGATCTCTGATCTGCTTCGCTCTCGATCCGCTCTGACCTGCCCCGATCTCTCCAACGCCTTTCATGTCCTCCGAACATCGCCCCCTCCTGATGCGCGCCAACCGTCTGCTCGGCGCCACGCTCGTTGAGCAGAATCTGGTCAAGATCGAGGATCTCGAAACCGCCAACGAACAGCTCCTCGAAGTCGTCGCCGGCGACCATCCGCGCCAGAGCACCGTCCTCGGCATCCTCGCGTTCAAGATGAAGGTCCTGCGCGAAGAAGATGTGCTCCAGCACCTCGTGGACGAACACGGCCTCGGTCTGGTCGATCTGCGCAATTACGACGCCTCGGAAGAATTGAAGAAGACGATGGATGTCGGCGCCTGCTGGGCCACGTGGACAGTGCCCTTTGACCGCGAAGACGATTTCCACCTCGTCGCCACCGCCTACTACCTCAGCCCCGCCGTCCGCACGTATTGGGAAAAGAAATTCAACGGCCCGATCGTCTGGTACGGCACCACCCTGGAGATGATCGGCGACTTCCTGGAGAAAATCTCCGGCCAGTCCCGCGGCTGATCCCTTGAAAAACTGACGTAACGCTAACGCACCCGCACGACCATGGCCCTCGGAAAATTTCAGCTCCAGATCATCAACAAGCTCGTCGAGATGGAGCGTCTCACGGAAGACCAGCGCGACACCATCGCCGTGATGGACGAAGAGCTCAACGGCGACCAGTTGGACAAGCTCCTCCAGGACGAGTACAAGATCTCGTCGTTCCAGATGCTCACCGCCAAGGGCCGCGCCTTTGGCCTCGCGCCGTTTAACGTCTCCCGCTTCCGCACCAACCCCTCCACCTTCGAGCGGCTTCCTCAGGAGTTTTGCCAGGAGCACCTCGTCGTTCCCGTTGGCCAGGTAGGCGACTTCCTCCTGATCGCGTTCGCGAATCCCTTCGAGGTCTCGCTGCCGGCGAAGATCCAGGAGATGACCGGCATGAAGGTCATCCGGATGCTCGGCCGCGAGAAAGACATCAAGGAGAAGTTCGTCGTCTCCGCGCAGGCCGCAGGCTTCGGCGACATCGCCGAAAAACTCGGCGCCGAGTTCGGCAGCAAAGAGATTGACCTCGATGTCACCGATGAAGGTGCCGAGGAATCCGGCCCGATCATCCAGCTTTCCACGCGGATCATCGAGGATGCGTTCTACGCGGGCACGAGCGATATTCACATCGAGCCCGGCGAGAAGGAAATGGTCGTCCGCTACCGCATCGACGGCATCTGCCACGAAAAACTCCGCCTCCCCGCCAAGGTTGGCCCCGCACTCGTCGCCCGCCTCAAGATCATGTGCAACCTCGACATCGCGGAACGCCGCCTGCCGCAGGACGGACGCATCGTCTTCAAGCAGTACACGAAAAAGACCATCGACATCGACCTGCGTGTCTCGACCGCGCCGCTCAATCACGGCGAAGGCGTGGTCATGCGTATTCTCGACAAGCAGAAATCCACGCTGCCGCTCCCGATGCTCGGCTTCTCCGAGGAAAATCTCGCGCGCTATCGTGAGGCCATCCGCCAGCCGTACGGCATGATCCTCCATTGCGGCCCGACCGGCTCCGGTAAGTCGATGACGCTCTACTCCGCGCTCGGTGAAATCAATTCGCCCGAGATCGTCATCCGCACCGCCGAAGATCCCATCGAGTACACGCTCGCCGGCATCAACCAGATGCAGATGCACCGCCAGATCGGGCTCACCTTTGCCAGCGCGCTGCGCGCCTTCCTGCGTCAAGATCCCGACATCATCCTCGTCGGTGAAATTCGCGACAAGGAAACCGCCAACATCGCCGTCGAAGCGGCGCTCACCGGTCACTTGCTCATCAGCACGCTCCACACGAACGACGCGCCCAGCACTATCGCCCGTCTGACCGACATGGGCGTCGAGCCGTTCATGATTTCCTCGTCGCTCCTGTGCGTCTGCGCCCAGCGCCTCATGCGCCGCGTGTGCAAGACCTGCAAAGTCGAGATCGAGCCCACCGGACGCGAAAAGGAGATTCTGGAAAAAGCCCTCGGCTGGAGCGGCAAGATCTACAAAGCCAGCCCGCAAGGCTGCCCGAAGTGCGGCAACTCCGGCTACAAAGGCCGTCTCGGCATTCATGAGCTGATGACCGCGAACGAAGAACTCATCGAGGGCATCAACAAGGAGATGGAGTCCGCCGAGTTGAAGAAGATCGCGATGCGCCACGGCATGAAGACCCTCCACCAGGACAGCATGTTGAAAGTGAAGGAAGGTCTCACGACCATGGAAGAAGCGATTGCCACGGTGCCGCCGGATCTTTGAAGATGATCGTTCCTATGCGCACGTTCAGCCCACTCGTTTTGGTCGCCCTCATCCTCGCCCTCGGAGCCTGCAAACCGAAGGACGTCGAAGTCTCCAGTGTTGCCCGCAGCCAGGCCGCCGCGCTCGTCGCCGAAGCCCAGACGCAAAATCTGCTGCGCGATTACGCCGGTGCCGAGAAAGCGCTCGCCCGCGCCGTCGAACTCGATCCCGAGGTGTCGATGTACTGGTCGAATCTCGGTGTGAACCGCGTGATGCTCGGCGACAAATCTGGCGCGAAAAAAGCCTACAAGCGCGAGCTTGAGCTCTGCGAAAAGGCAGCGAAGAAAGATCCCAAAAACATCGACCTCCAGCTCGGCCAGCTCCGCCCGCTCGTGCTGCTTGGCCGCGCCGACGATGCCCGCAAACTTTTGGAAAAACTCGGCCGTGAGAATCCTGATAACTTCGGGCTCAAGCAACTGATCGAGTCCAAGCCCATCGATGGCATGATCGCCAATTCGAAGATCAAAGACGCGATCTTGAAGTAAGGAGCTTTGAGCGGCTCCGATCGCGGGAGCGCCTACGTCCCCGTCGGCACGGATTGAGGATCGAACTTCTCGGGCGGAAGTGCGTTAGGGGAAGTGACGTGTTGAAGCAAAACCCGGCGCGTTGCGCAAAATTGCCGACGGGGACGTCGGCGCTACCAGGGAAAATGTCCGGCGATTACACGACTGGCGCGCTGACGGCTTTCCAGCGCGCGACGACGCGGCGGTAGTTATCTTCCGGTGACAGGCCGTGGGCGGCGCGGAGGATTTCTGGCGTGCTGCCGTGCTCGACGAATTTATCCGGCCAGCCGATGCGTTCGACGGCAGTGGCTGATCCGGCGTCTTGCAACGCCTCGAGCACCGCGCTGCCGAAGCCGCCGGTGAGCACGTGGTCTTCCATCGTCACGATGAGCGGTACCGTCGCGGCCTGGCGGAGCAGGAGCGTGCGATCAAGGGGCTTGATGAAGCGGGGATTGACCACGCCGACGGAGAGTTGGTGTTCGGTGGCGAGGCGGCTGGCGATGGCGAGCGCCTCGGGGATCATCGGACCGAGTGCCCAGATGATGAGATGCGTGCCCTCGCGGAGAACTTCGGCCTGACCGAGCGGGATCGTGGCGGGAGTTTCTTTGAGTTGAACGCCGACGCCCGCGCCGCGCGGATAGCGGATGAAGGTGGGCGCTTTGGTTTGCAGGCTCGTGTGGAGCAGATCGACGAGTTCGTCCTCATCCTTTGGCTGCATGACGATCGCGTTGGGCACGCAGCGGAGGTAAGAAATGTCGAAGAGCCCGTGGTGCGTGGCGCCGTCGTTGTGCGAGAGGCCGGCGCGATCCATGCAGAACGTGACAGGCAAGTTTTGCAGGCAGACGTCGTGGACAACCTGGTCGAAGCCGCGCTGGAGAAAGGTCGAGTAGATCGCGCAGACCGGATGGATGCCCTTGGTGGCGAGGCCAGCGGCGAAGAGGACGGCGTGCTCCTCGGCGATGCCGACATCGAAGAACTGGCGCGGGCACTCGGCGGCGAGGTGGTTGAGGCTGGTGCCGCTGGGCATGGCGCCGGTGATGCCGACGATGTTGGCGTTGGCCTTGGCGAAGCGGACGAGCGCGCGGCCGAAGACTTCCTGGTAATTGGGCGGGGTGCCGGGAGCGGATTTTTTGCTCTCGCCGGTCGCGGGGTCGTAAGGGCTGGCTCCGTGAAATTTCTCCGGATGCTCCACGGCGGCGGGCAGGCCGCGGCCTTTTTTGGTGAGCACGTGGAGGACGATCGGGCCGTCGGCGTGTTTTGCGAACTCCAGGTTTTTGGTGAGCTCGTCGAGGTTGTGGCCGTCGATGGGACCGAGGTAGCGGAGGCCGAATTTTTCGAAGAGGCTGGATTCGACGAAGAAGTCTTTGGTCTCACGTTTCCACTTCGTGTACAGGCGGTTCATGTCCTGGCCGTGGGGCAGGCCGAGGAAGAATTTTTCGAGATCGTGGTGGATCTTGTTGTACGTCGGGTTGGTGCTGATGCGGTTGAGGTACTTCGAGATGGCGCCGACGTTTTTGGCGATGGACCACTCGTTGTCGTTGAGGATGACGATGAGGCGCTTGGTGGAGGCGACGACGTTGTTGAGCGCTTCGAGGGTGACGCCGCAGGTGAAGGCGGCGTCGCCGCAGAGGGCGACGACGTGCTCGCTGGTGCCGCGCAGATCGCGGGCGGTGGCCATGCCGAGGGCGGCACTGAGTGCGGTGCCCGCGTGACCGGCGCCGAAGGCATCGTGCGGGCTTTCGGCGCGTGTGAGGAAACCGGATGCGCCGCCGGTCTGGCGGAGTTTTTTGAAGAACTCGCCGCCGCGGCCGGTGAGGAGTTTGTGGACGTAGCCTTGGTGGGCGACGTCGAAGACGAACTGGTCGTCGGGCGTGGAGAAAACACGGTGAAGCGCGATGGAGAGCTCGACGACGCCAAGATTGGGGCCGACGTGGCCGCCGTTTTTGGCCGTGACGGCGATGATCTCGTCGCGGATTTCCTGCGCGAGCTGCGGGAGCTGGGCGGGGGCGAGGCCTTTGACGTCGGCGGGGCTGCGGATCGAATCGAGCAGGCGTGGTAATGGAGCGGCGGAGACGGCAGAGGCGTCGGCGGGAGGATTCATCGAGTCGGGAGGCGGAGACGTAAAAGGGCGCGGGCGAAGGTGGTGCGGGAGGACGGCGGCGGGCAGGCGCTCAGGCGTCGCCGGGCGATGAGAACGCGGTGAGCGTGTGGGTACCGGACTGTTTTTTGAGGAGCTCGATCTTCAGCTCGGCGTCCTTGAGACGGGTTTCGCAGATTTTGAGGAGCTTGGTGCCGTCCTCGAAGCGAGCCATCAACTCGGCCAGTGGCACGTCGCCGGATTCCATCGCTTCGACGATGGATTCGAGCTGGGTGAGTGCTTCCTCGAAGGAAGGTTGCGGATGCTTTTTGTCGGCCACAGCGGGTCAATGTGAGCCGTGAAAAGGGGTTTTCAACACCTAGTTTGAGAGGCTCTTTGCGTGAGTGATTTCTCCTCCGGGACCGCCACGGGCTTCACGTTCTTGCGAGGCATCGGATGGCTCGCGCCCATTTGCGTTTTGAGCGGAGGTGGGTTTTCTGGGCGTGTTTGCGTGGTCCATATAGGACATTCACCCCAACCCCAGGAGGCTCTCGCATGTCATTTACAGTCTGTTGACCGTGTTCGCTATTGCGGGTGCCTGCCTGTGACCGATCAATAACTCCACTGCTCGCAGCTGAGCTTTGTTTATTATCCATCCTATCCAAACTCGTTCGATATATCCTATGAAACTTAACCGCTCCAAGAAGGGTTTTACCCTCGTTGAAATCATGATCGTTGTCGTCATCATCGGCCTCTTGGCCGCCATGGCGATTCCTGCCTTCCAGAAGGTCCGTCGGAACTCCATCGGTAAAGCGATGATCAATGACGCCCGTCAGCTCGGTTCCGCTCTCTCCCAGATCGCCACCGACTTCGGTGCAGCTCCTGGCGAAACCTTCCCGTTGGATTATGTAGCCGCTAGCGGCCTCATCGATAACAACGCTCCCGTTGTGCTGCTCAATACCCGCACGATTCCGGCTAATGAGCTGGGCAAGTACGTCAAAGTCCTCAGCAAGAACTACACGCTCTCCGCAGTTGCCACCTTTGGCGCTGGCGAGACGACGGTTACCCGCGCTGACGACACCGCTTTCACCATCCAGCACGCACAGGTTCGTCCTGACGAGCTCCAAGGCGGCGTCACGAGCCCAGTCGCTGGCAACAATCTGGCGACTTTCACGGCCGTTGCGTTCGATATCGAAGGCAAGCTGCTCTGAGCTAGTTTAGCTTAATAGCTCTCGTTTACTCTCAGCCGTGGGCGCTTGTCGCTCACGGCTTTTTTGCGAGCTCTACCGAAGCAGACTATCGGGACCAGGTGTTGTACTTGGCGATGGCGTAGAGGGCGCGGAAGCCGTCGCGCCAGCCGATCTTTTTGCCTTCGGCGTAGGTGCGTCCTGAGTACGAGACGCCTACTTCGAAGATGCGCACGCCGAGGCGGGCGACTTTGGCGGTGATCTCGGGTTCGAAGCCGAAGCGGTTTTCGACGAGGTTGAGGGACTGGATGATCTCCCGCTTAAACATTTTATAGCAGCACTCCATGTCGGTCATGTTGAGGTTAGTCGCCATGTTGGAGAGCAGGGTGAGGAAGCGGTTGCCCACGCTGTGCCAGAAATAGAGGACGCGATGCGGCTGGCCGGCGAGGAAGCGGGAGCCGAAGACGACGTCGGCTTTGCCGGAGAGGAGCGGGACGAGCAGTTCGGGGAGTTCCTTCGGGTCGTACTCGAGGTCGGCGTCTTGGACGATGACGTAGTCGCCGGTGGCGTGCTTGAAACCGCTGCGGAGGGCGGCGCCTTTGCCTTGGTTGGTTTCGTGGTAGATGATCTGGGCGACGAGGGGGGCGATCTCGGTTTTGAGGATGTCGCGGGTGCCATCGGTCGAGCAGTCGTCGATGATGATGATCTCGATGGAGCCGACGCCGCAGTCGCGGACGGCATCGACGATGCGGCGGATGGTGGCGCGTTCGTTGTAGCAGGGGATGACAACGGAGAGGGTCGGCATGGCGGGGATAACCTGTGGGGCTCGGGGAAAGGCTAGCGAGTCGAAAGGTGCGCGTACGGACCGCGGGCGTGAATGGACTTTCTTTTTGGGGGAGTGCGATCAAGCGTAGCGACTTTCGTCATTCAGCCACCCACACCACGCCTCATGGAGCCGCTCGTCGCCATCGTCATCCCAGCCTACAAGGTGCGCGACACCGTGCTGGCGGTGATCGAGTCTGTCCCGGCGAGCGTGGCGCGGATCTACGTGGTGGATGACGCTTGTCCGCAGGAGTCGGGCAAGTGGGTGGAAGCGCAGTGTCGCGATGCGCGAGTCGTGGTGCTGACGATGGAGAAAAACGGAGGCGTCGGCGCGGCGACGTTGCGGGGGTTTAACCAGGCCTTCGCCGATGGCGCGGAGATCGCGGTGAAGCTCGATGGCGACGGGCAGATGCGCGTCGAGTACCTGCCTGACTTGCTGGCGCCGATCCTCGCGGGGCGGGTGGACTTCGCGAAGGGGAATAGGTTTTTCGATTTGAAGCGGTTGCGGCAGATGCCGGTCGCGCGGCTGGTGGGTAACATCGGGCTTTCGTTGCTCGTGAAATTCACCAGCGGACACTGGCACATCGCCGATCCCACCAATGGATTCATCGCGATCCACCGGGCGGCTTACGTGCAGCTGTCGGAGGAGTTGATTGCGAAGCGGTTCTTTTTTGAGACGAGCCTTCTGGTGAACTTAAATATCGTGCGAGCCACGGTGCTGGATGTGCCGGTGCCAGCGCGCTACGGAGATGAGGTGTCGAACCTGAGTGTGATGCGCAGCCTGCTGGGATTTCCGCCGAGGTTATTGAGGCACTTTTTCCGGCGACTTTTGTTTCGCTACTGCCTGCTCGATATCAACGCGGCCAGCGTGTTTTTCGCGCTCGGCACGCTGTTGTTTTTTGGCGGCGCGAGTTTCGCGATCTACCGCTGGCATCTGGGTGCGGTGAGCGGAGTGCCGCAGACATCGGGTACGGTGGCGCTCGCGCTCACGCCCACCATCCTTGGCGCGCAGATGATTTTGCAGGCCATCCTGATCGACATCATCACGCCGCCGGCGCATCCGCTGCAAAGCTTGTACCGGCCTCACAAGAAGTGAGGCTGTCATCGCCATGCGTTACTATGCACTTCTGACCGCGTACATCGTCACGACCACATCGGCTATCGTGCTATTCAAGCAAGGTGCGGGGCGGTCGTCGTGGAGTTTTTCCAACGGGCTTTTCTCCGGCGGGATCGATGGGCGGGTGCTGGCGGGAATTTTTTTATACGGGATTTCTTTCGCGCTTTGGTTGCTGCTGCTGACGGGGAGGCCGGTGGTTTATATCGTGCCGCTGACCACGGCGCTGGTTCACGTGGCCATCGTGGGGGCGAGTGTTGCGTTCCTACATGAGCGAGTGACGGCGCTTCAACTGGTGGGCATCGGTCTGGTGGTGGCGGGTGCCGCGTTGATTTCGATCAAGCCGGCATGAAGGCCGAGAATCCGGTATCACCGCTGGCGGTGTTGATCTGCGGGTACAATCAACGGGTGTATCTGCCGGATTGTCTGGAGGCGTTGCGGGCGCAGCGGCAGCGGGATTTTTCGATCTACTATCTGGATAACGATTCGAGCGATGGGTCGGCGGAGTATGTGGAGACGAATCACCCCGAGTGCGTTGTGGTGCGGCTCGGAGCCAATCTTGGTTTTGCGGCCGCTAACAATGAAGGGATGCGGCGGGCGTTCGCGGCGGGGGCTGAGTTTTGTGTGTTGCTGAACACCGACACCGTAGCGACGCCGGGCTTTCTGGAAGAACTGATCGGCTCCTACCGGGCGCTCGGGGTGCAAGGCACGCGCGTGGGGCTGGTGCAGGCGACGGTGCTGCTTCACGAGGAGCGCGATCGTATCAATACCACGGGGAACGCGCTGCACTATCTCGGCTATGGTTTTTGCCGGAATCACCACGAGCTGCACGATTCGCAGCTGGCGGACCGGAGGATTTTGTCGGCGAGCGGCGCGGCGGTGTTGGTGGCGCGGACGTATTTTGAAACGGTGGACGGGTTTGAGGACGCATTTTTCATCTACAACGAGGATCAGGATCTCTCGTGGCGCGGCTGGCTGCTGGGGTACACGCATTACGTGTCGGCGAAGAGCATCGTTTATCACAAGTACGATTATCGGGAGCATCCGTTCAAAATGTATCACTCGGAAAAAAACCGGGCGATGATGCTGGTGCAGAATTACTCCACGCGAACGCTGTGCGTGCTGCTGCCGATGCTGATTCTCAACGAGGTCATGATCTCGGGGCACGCTCTGCTCAATGGCTGGTTGGGCGCGAAGCTACGGAGCTATGGCTATGTTTTGAAATCGTGGCGGCCGATTCTGGCGCGACGACGGGTGATCGCCGCCACGCGGACGATCAGCGATGCCGCGATTTTTCCGATGATGGATTCGGCGCTGGATTTTCATGCGTATCGCGGGGTGTTGGTGCGGCGGGTGGTCAGCCCGCTCATGCGAGCGTATCACCGGTTCGCCTCGTTATGGGTGTGATCGATCAAGGCATCCGATGCGGGCGCGGCGAATTTTCTTCTGGAGCCCGTCTCCGCGTGTTGCGGCAATGCTCTTCTTCGAGTGAGTAACCGCACCTCTTCAACTGACGACGGACAACCTGGGCCTGCGATGCGTTCGCCGGCATCGGCCTTGGCGATGGTTATGGCGATCGCCTTGGTCGTGCTGGCGGTAGGGTGGCGATGGATCGATGTCACGGGCGGCGATGCGGGGCCGATCGATGAGTGGGCGGGGCAGTTGGAAACTGTTTACCGGCCGCTGGCGCAGGATGCGTTGGAGCTGAGTGTGGGCCGCGATGCGGTGGCGACTGGATGGAAGGCGTTTTGGTGCGGGCTGAACGGGCACTGGGATGCGCGCGTGCTGGCGAGCGCGAGTGCGGTGGTGTTCGCGGTGGGATTTGGGTGGTTGCTCAGCGGCTTGCTCGGATCGGTGAGGCGGTTGTGGCATTTCGCGGCGTTGATCGCGGTGGCGTTCGCGGCGTTGCTCCATCCGACTGCGGGAGAATTTTTCGTGTCGGAGGCGGCGGGGAAGTGGGCTTGGGTGCTTTTGTTTTCGGTGATGCAGCTGCGCTGCCATTTTTCTACGCAGGCGACACCGGTGCAGATTTGGCTGGGGGCGGTCGCGGGAGGGTTGAACGTGTTGGGCTCGGTGGAAGGAGGCGGTGTCGCGGTGGCGTTGATGATCGTGAGTGGGGCGAGGTTGTGGGGTGCGCAGGCGCGGAGTCGCAGCGATGTGTGGGTGTTCAGCGTGAATGCGGGGTTGAGCCTCGTGAGCGTGGTGTTCGCGGTGCGCTCGGGGTATTTGTTTTCGATGGCTGGCTGGAGCGAAGGCCTTGCTCGTGTGTACGGCGGTACGTCGGGGGCTGCGTGGGTGTGGCTGATCCTGAGCGTGCCGGCGATCGGGTGGATGTTTTGGGAAATGCGGCGTGGCGATGGCGATGAAGAGACGAGTTGGCTGAGCTCTCTGGCAGTGTGGTCGCTCGTATTGCCTTTGTGGATCGCGCTCGGGGGAAGCCGGGGTGGCGTGGCCGACTGGGGCGCGATGAGTGCGGTGGCGTTAATCAATGCGGCGTGTCTGCTTGGCCAGGTAGCGAGGGCGTCGAGTGCGAGCCGTTTGCGCGCGGCGTGGGTGACGGTGTGGGCGCTGGCGGCGGTGCATGTGTTTATCCAGATCGAGCCGGATCTGGAGAGGGAACGCGTGGAGCGGGAGCGGACGGCTGCGTGGGTGAAGGCCTGGCATGGCAACGACGCACCGGGGCTGGCGCGGGCGCTGCGGATTTCCGATGCGGAGGCTGGCGAGATGCTGGGGATGAAAATGGATGCGCGTGTGGCCAACATGCTTCCGCCGACATTTCGCGGGAGTTTGCCGGTGGTGGCGAGCGATGCGGGCGCGGGGGATTTTTTTCGCGCGGGCGGAGTGCCGGTGTTGCGTGGCGAGGCGGCGGGATTGGCGGCGTGGGGAACTTGGGGCGGTGAGCCGAGGAGTGGGGCGGCGCAGTTTTTGAGCAGTGCGGTGCAGGTTTCGGAGCCGGTGATCCGCGTGTGGATCGCGGGTGAATGGCGGGCGGGAGCGTTTTCCATTTTTCTGAAAACGAAGGATGGTCGGGAGGTTTTGCCGTTGAACACACCGGCGCCGGAGGCGGATCGCTGGGTGCGTGTGAATTTTGAGAATCCGGGTGAGCCGTTTCAGCTGATGGCGCGTCTGGATGCGACAGATGGGTGGGCGGCGGTCTCGGGGCCGGTGTCGGTCGGACTGCTTTCGTGGGTGATGCCGAAAGTGACGGGGTTGTGGGGATGGCTGTTGGGCAGTGGGGCGATCCTCGGCGTGGTGAGCGGGTGGTTTTGGGCGCGGAGATCATCAGGATTGAATGCGGAGCAGCCGGGTGTTTTGAGCGGGAAGGATGCGCGGTTTTTGCCGTGGCTGGCGCTGGCGGCGTACGCGGTGATTGTTGCGCAAGGGGTCGATAGTGCCGCGGGGGGCAGCGATTCCTCGGGTTATCTCAACAACGCGCGAATGATGCTGGAGGGGAAACTGAGCATCCCGCCGAGGGCGGTGGCGGGGGTGTCGGTGGAGGAGTTCGGTTTGGATATCGTGTCGCCGATGCCGTTCAAGGAGGCGGCGGTGGCGGGGGAGATCGCGCCGATCACGGCGCCGGGGCTGGCGTTGATGTGCGCGGCGGTCGGGTGCGTGCTGCCGCTGCACACGGCGGTGTCGGTCGTGATTTTCGCGAATCTGCTGCTGGGCATTTTATTCACGCGACTGCTGGCGGAGGAGTTTGGGCTGTCGTGGAAATGGGCGTGGGTGGCGGGCTTCGGGATCGGGTTGTCGCCGCTTTATCTGTTCATCGGGTTGCAGCCGCTGAGTGACGGGCCGTCGCTGACCTGGGTGACTGCGGCGATTTATTTCGCGTGGGTGAGCCGGCGGAAAGCGGGCTACGCCTGGCTCGCGGGTGGGGCCACGGCGATCGCGGTGTTGCTGCGGCCACCGAACTTTTTGTGCGTGGTGCCGATCCTCCTCTGTCTGGCGGGTTCGTGGCACCGGTGTGTGTCGTGGGCGGTGGGCGGGATTCCGGGAGCGGCGTTTCAGTTTTGGTACTCGTGGCGTGTGTGGGGGAGTCCGTTTACGAGCGGTTACGATAAGGTGGGCGATGTGGTGAAGCTGGAGTATCTGCCGGCGAACGCCGCGCACTATGCTTTCTGGCTGCCGTGGTTGCTGACGCCGGTGGTGCTCTTCGTTTTCGCGCTTCCGTTCATCCGCCGGCCGGGTGGGCTGGCGCGGATGGTATTGGGAACGTGGATCGGTGTGTTTCTGGGTTTCTACGGGGTGTTCGCCTTTACGCGCGAGGCGTGGTGGTTTTTGCGTTTCATCCTGCCGGCATTTCCGGCTCTGATGATCGCGGCGTTGCTGGGTGCGCGCGAGATGAGCGAGCGGTTCAACGCATCGCGTTTTCTGGGAGGACCGCGTCGCAGCCGGGAGCTTCTGGCGATCGGGATGCTGGGGCTTTTGCTGCTGGCGGTGCATGAGCGCCGGGTTTTTTTCTGGCTCGGGAGGGACCGTAATTTGATCCAGGCGGCGAAGTGGCTAAAAGAGAACGCGGCGCCGGGGTCGCCGGTGTTGTCGGTGCAGGGCGCGGGCACGGTCTTCTATTACACGGACCTGCCGGTGATCCTGTATTTCCACGATGTGGTGCGCGAATCGCCGGACTTCGCCCGGGCGTTGAAGGATGGGGGCAAGGATGTGTACGCGTTCATGTTTCATTTCGAGCGGCCGGATGCGCGGCCGGATTTTCTGGGGGAGTGGGAGCAGATGGCTTCGTTCCAGGAGGATGGCGTGAAGATTTGGAAACTGCGGCGGCCGGAGGCGGGGAAACCATGAGCCCAGGCGAGGCGGGCGGTGACGGCGGCGTGGCAACTCTCGCCTTGAATCCACGGCGGTTGGGTTGTGCCCTGATCTTATTGTGACCGCGATCAGCCGTATCCTGAAATTGGTGTTTCGCCCGAGGACGGCTTATGTCGCGACGGTGGCGGTGTTCTTCTGGCTGGTGGCGGCGTTTTATCTGCCGGGGAAGGGCTTCACGGTGTTTGTTTCGTTCGGGGAAAACACGGCGGAGCGTTATCTGCCGGAGCTGAAGGGCATGGATGTTTACATCGAGCCGGAGTCGGGCGGGTACGATGCGCAGCATTATGCGCAGATCGCGATGCGGCCGCAGATCCGGGATCCGGAGCTGGCGGCGGCAGTGGACAATATCTCGTACCGGGCGCGGCGTATTCTGTTTTCGTGGACGGCGTGGGTGCTGGGCGGGGGCGATCCGGAGCGGGTGCTGCATGTGTTCGCGATGCAGAACATCGTGTACTGGCTGGCGCTGGCGGCGTTGCTGCTGCGATGGTTTCCGGCAGACAGCTGGGGGAATTATCTGCGCTGGGTGGCGGTGCTGTTTTCTTACGGGGTGTGGTTCAGCGTGCGCGGGGCGCTGGTGGATGGGCCGAGTTTGTTGCTGATCGCGGCGGGGGTGGCGCTGGCGGAGCAGGGGCGCACGTGCTGGTCAGCAGTGGTGCTGGGCGTGTCGGGGCTGGCGAAGGAGACGAACATCCTGGCGGGAGGGGTGTTGTTGGATTTCAAGGACCGGACGCCGGCGGGTTGGGGGAAGCTGGCGGTGCGGAGTGCGCTTGTGCTGCTGCCGCTGGCGGTGTGGGTGAGTTATCTGTGGAGTATTTTTGGCGGAGCGGGAGGAGCGGGTGAGCGAAATTTTGCGGTGCCGCTGGCGGGGTTTCTGGAGAAGTGGGGACAGACGCTCGCGCAGTGGGACAGCGCGAGACCGAGTCCGCTCAATTACCCGAGCTTGCTTTGGATGATCACGGTGACGGTGCAGTTTTTATTCATCGTGCTAAGGCCGAGGTGGGACGAGCTGTGGTGGCGGGTGGGGGCGGCGTTTGCGGTGTTGATGGTTTTTCTCGGCGCGGCGGTGTGGGAGGGAGAGCCGGGGGCGGCGGGGCGGGTGCTGCTGCCCATGGGGCTGGCGTTTAATGTCCTGCTGCCGCGCGGCCGGGCGTGGCTGGCGGTGTTGTTGCTGGGCAATCTGACGATCTTCGGGATCGGGCGGAATTTGAACCTGCCGGGGTATCAGAGTTTTGAAGTCAGTGGATCGCCGGAGCTGCGACTGGACACTGCGAGCAGGCAGCGGGTGGAAGTGATGTTCACCTCGGGCTGGTATCCGCCGGAGCGCTCGCGGGCCGAGTACTGGCGTTGGAGCAACGGGCCGACAGCGGTCGCGATTGTGAATCCGCACGCGAGCACGCTGGTCGCCGATGTCCAGTTCGGGCTGAGAAGCCGGGCTGTGCGTCAGGTGACGATCCGCTCTTCGGCGGAAAATACGGTGATCTGGTCGGGCGCAGTTACGGATGAGGTGGTGCCGGTGGATCTGCGCGGGGTGCGTTTCGGGCCGGGGGAAACGGTCTGGCGCTTCGAGACGGATGTGCCTGCGGAGGTGCCGGGGCCGAACGATTCGCGGGCGGTCGCGTTCAGCTTACGCAATCTGGTGATCCATCTGGAGCGGGCGGGAGAGTAGGGCGTCCGCCCAGGTGCGGCTGGAGAGCACGGGGCGTGCGCGGCGGGTCACCAGCTGGCGATGGCTTCGAGGCGGCGGCGGTAGCGGGCGCCGATGGCTTCGGCGGAGAATTTTTCCTCGATGGTGGCGCGGGCGGCGGTACCGAGGCGTTCGCAGAGGGCGCGGTCGGCGTGGAGGCGGCGCATCCAGTCGGCGGCGTGGGCGATGTCGGGATCGGCCCACGTCTGGCCTTTGGAGTAGGGGCCGTGGTTGCGGTCGAGGGTGACGAGTTGAGCGCGGACGGGGCAGCCGTTGGATTCGTTGAGATACTCGGCGGTGGCGGACCAGTCGGTGGCGATCACGGGTTTGCCGAGGTACATGCACTCGGCGACGGCGAGGCCGAAGCCTTCGGCGCGGTGGAGGGAGACGAAGCAATCGCAGGCGGCTTCGAGGGCGGTGATGTCGGCGCGGGAGAAGGAGTCGGTCAGCAAGACGGTGCCGGGGAGATCGGCGACGGCGGACTGCAGGGCGAGGAGATCGGCTTCGTTGCCGGCGGTGCCGTGGACCTTGATGACGAGGGAGGCTCCTTGCGCGGCGAGGCCGGAGGCGCGGAAGGCGGCGAGGACGGCGCGGGGATTTTTGCGTTCGGAGTAGCTGTGGAGGTCGTAGAGGAAGAGGAAAAGAAACTTGTCTGCTGGGAGGCAGAGGCGGGCGCGTAGTTGAGACGTCGATTCGACGGGGCGGCGGAAGGAGATGGCGTGGGGCATCGTGACGACGGGGAGCGGGGATTTGTCGGCGATGGCGGAGCGGACGAAGTCGGAGGGGCACCAGATCTCGTGGAGGAAATCGAAGTAGGGAATCCAGGCGTCGGGGAATTCGGGGAGTTCCCAAGCCCAGTAACCGATGTTGTATTTGCCGGCGCGGAAGTTTTTTCCGTGGTGGGTGTCGATGTCGGCCGAGGCGGGGGCGTCGAGGTGGAAGACGTTAACGCCGTGGGGATTTTTTTCCTGAAGGAAGGGGGAGAAGCTGTTGTCGCCCATGCGGGCCTTGCAGGGGAGTTTGAGCGGGACGGCGGCGGCGGGGAGTTGGGCGGCGTCGGCGGCGCGGACCATGCAGCGGGCGGATTCGCCGATGCCGAGATCGGCGGAGAGGAAGCCGACGATGTTGAGGCCGAGGCGGGCGTGTTTGCGGGCGAAGGCGGGGGAGTAAGGGCTGTGGCGGTTGCCGAAGTCGTAGACGAGCTCGCCATCCGCCTCAACGCGGGAGACGCGGAGCTGGCGGTTTTTGTTTTGCAGGCGGAAGCGTTGAAGAGAGGCGGCGAGGGGCCAGCTGGAGAAAACGCGGGCGAGCCAGGCGAGGGTGTTGGTGAAGGTGACGCCGCGAAGGGCGAAACGGACGATGAAGCCCTGGGCGGCGTTTTCTGAGGGGACATCGAAGACGATTTCCCAAGGGCCGGGGCGCGGATCGGAGAGCGTGGCGACGATTTTTTCGTCGATGAAAACGGCGAGGGAGGGGAGGCCCGATTCTCGGCCGTGAGCGTCGGGATGAGCGAGAAAATCGCCGCGGAGGACGATGCGGCGGAGTTCGGGGAGAGGGGGAAAGAGGACGGCGGCGTTTTCGCGGATGTAGGCGGAGTCAGGTGCGAAGGTGTCGAAGACGAAGCCGGTCTGGCGAGTGGAGCGGCGGGAGAAGACGCCTTCGGCGGGGAGGGTTTCGGGTGAAGGCATCGCGTGTTTGGGTCCTAAGATTGTGCGCGCGCCCATCGAGGCAAGCGACGAGGTGAAGACAACCCCGGAGCTTTGATGGTTGATGAAGGAGTTGCGCTGAGGAGTTACGGGCCGGCAGGCTGGGGCTTTCCAATGAATCCTGACGAGTACGACAAGATGGCGGAGGTTGAGGACCGCATGTGGTACTACCGGGCGCTTCATGCGCGGCTGGGCGATTTTTTGCGTCGGGGATTGGCCAATACAGGCGCTGCGCGCGTGCTTGATGCTGGCTGCGGGACGGGCGGACTACTCCGGCGGCTGGAGGGCGAGGAGCCGGCGTGGACGTTAAGTGGCGTGGATCATTCGGCGCTGGCGTGCAGCTATGCGGTGCGGAGAACGGGAGCGGACATTCGCGAGGCCTCCGTGACGGCGCTGCCTTTTGGGGCGGCTTCGTTCGACGGGATTGTGTCGGCGGATGTGCTTTATCAGATCGAACGGCCGGTGGAGGCATTGAAGGAGTTTTACCGCTGCCTGCGTCCGGGCGGAGTCGTGGTGATCAATGTGCCGGCTTATCGCTGGCTGTGGTCTTATCACGACGAGATGGTGCAATCTAAACACCGCTTCGGCAGAGGAGAGATGATCGCGCTGATGAAGGAGGCGGGCTTCGCAGTCGAGAGGAGCACTTATTGGAACACGCTGCCATTTCCGCTGGTGGTTGTGCGGCGGAAGTTGATTCGCGTGAGGCCGAGCGAGGGTGATGTGAGGATGTATCCGGCGTCGGTGGAGGCGGCTTTCAACGCGGCGATGACGTTGGAACGTGCGTGGCTGAGAAACGTGGGAGGGCTGCCGTTTGGGTCGTCGGTGCTGGTGGTGGGGCGACGATCAAGGTGAGGCTGTGAATGCGTCGTCGGAGACGGCAGCTTGTTGAGGCAGTGTGAAAGGGGTGACCTGCAGTTTGTGCTTTCCCTCGGACGGATGGTCAGCACGTTACCGGACCAGCTTACTTGGTCGCTACCCTCCCATGAGTTTCTTTTTAGCAGGCTTCGGTCTGTTGCTGCATATTTTGATTTGGGGGGCGGGGTTGGCGCTGCTGTTCACGCCGCGCCCTTGGGCTCGTTTCTGGCCGTTGTTTGCAGCTCCAGCGGGACTGGCTCTGCAATCTGCGGTTGTTTGGTGGGGGGCTTTGACGCATCTGGCGGGTACTGATTCGTATGCGTGGTTGTGTGAGGTGATCCCGGTGCTGAGCTTGGTGGCGGGGCTGAGGAGTCGGGGATGGTTAACGCTGATCCAGTTGAGAGCTGATTTGGGCAGGGTGGGAGCGGTATGGCTCATGATGGTGGTGACATTGAACGCGCTGCTGATTCCGATGACGACGGCTTCGAAGGTTCTCACGACCTCCTCGCTCGGAAGCTGCGATGCGGCGGACTATGCGGCGGGAGCGCGGGTGTTCCAAGAGTTCGCCAGTAACGATCGGAGTGGGTTCATCGGGCTGACGGAGGTGGTGCGGGTGGGATCGGCGGATAATTTTTTCGATTTCTGGACGCGGCTGAATCATTTCACGCCGTCGGCGTTGGTGGCGTTTAACGATTCGATCTTCGGGCTGGCTCCGCACGAATCGATCAGCGTGATGACGGCGGTATTTGTTTCGCTGACACTGCCGATGGTTTTCTGGCTGGCGCGGGCGGGATTGCGGCTCGGGCCGGCGGCGGCGGTCGCGGTGGCTCTGGTTTATGGGGTAAGTCCCGTTTTGTGGTACGCGGTTTATCACGTGGCGATGGCCCAGTTGCTGGCGGCACTGGCGGTCGCGCTGCTGACGTGGTGCGGTCTGGCGCTCTGGAAGTCGGGTGCCGGCTGGCGGCGTGGCTGGCGGCTGGCGGGGTTGCTGGTAGTTGCTTACTGGCTGCTGCTGGGGGCGTATAATTTTATCCTCGTTGTGGCGCTGGTACCGGCGGCGGCGTACGCGGGTGGCCAAACGCTGGTGAGGCAATCGTGGGCACAATTAGGACGCTGGTGCGTCCTGATGGCTTCGCCGTTGGTGCTGGCCGGGATTATTTTTAGCGGACGGGTGAGCGGGCTCGTGGAGCGGTTTCAGCTTTTTCAGCAGTATGATTTCGGCTGGAAAATCCCGGCGATGACTCCCGAGGGTTGGCTTGGCATGGTGGCGGATGAGCGACTTCATGGGTATGCGAACTGGCTGCGATGGGTGCTGGGTGGCGCGATGGTGCTGGTGCTTGGGCTGTCGTTGATGCGGTCGATCATGAGACGGGACCGCACGGTGTTCGCGGTAGTCTGCTTCACGGTGCCGATATTGATGGGATATGGATTCTTGCAGTTGCGCGGTGCGAAACTGGGCACGAACGCGAGCTACGATGCGTACAAGCTACTGGCGGTTTTTTATCCCGGGATACTCGGCGCCATGTGTTATTGGCTGAGTCTCTGGCGGGCTAAATCGGTTGTTTTGAAAGGGACGGTAGTCGCTCTGCTGGCAACGGTACTGGCGTTTAATTTTTTTGCGGCCTGGCGTTTCAGCAAACGGATGCAGTCGCCGCCGTTGATGGTGGATCGCTGGCTGGTGCAGCTGCAGGGGGTGGAGCGGATGGAGCGATTCAGCTCGTTTAACATGCTGGCGAACGACGGGTGGTCGCGCTTGTGGGCCAATGCGTTTTTGCTGCGCAGGCACCAGTACTTTGCCGTACACACCTACGAAGGCCGGCTGAACACTGAGCTTAAGGGCGACTGGGATTTGTTGTGCGGGGTTATCTCAATCCGCCTGCCGGAGGATGGAGACGCGGTGCCCGATTACATTGATTTGTCGAGGCCTGGTCCCGGAGCCGCATCGAAGCGCAAGCCATCGCCCGGGCCGGGTCCGCAGTCGGGGCCGCTGCCTTTCAGTCTGGTGAATACGAAGAGCGATTATTTTATCCGCGCCCGGATGGATGAGGGCTGGTACGACGCGGAGCAGATCCCTCGCATGGGCACGCGCTGGCGTTGGACGCGGGGCGATGCGAAAATCCGGATCGAAAATCCACACGCGTATCCGCTCAAAGTGGCGTTTCGATTTAATGCGCGCGGCACCGTCGAGCGTGATCTGCAAATCTGGATCGGTGACCGGCGTTTGCGCACGGCCAAGATCGGCAAGGAGCTCAAGGTCGTGAGTGTGGCCAGCATTGAAATCCCGCCGGGCGAGACGCTGGTGGAGTTGCGCTCGAATCTGCCGGCGCTCTCGCCGGGTGGAGGCGATGGCCGATTGCTGGGTTTTGCGGCTTATGGGATTGAGTTGAACGTGAGACCAAACGAAGAGGTTTTGGAACCATGACTGTTATTCGTAAATCACTCGGTGGCCCTGGGCTGATCCGCAGTTTTTCCGGAAGGAAGGCGCTGGTTACGGGCGGCGTGGGGTTCATCGGATCGAATCTGGCGCGGGAACTGGTGCGGCTCGGAGCGGAGGTGACGCTGGTGGATTCGATGATCCCGGAGTATGGCGGGAATTTGCGGAATCTAGCGGGGATCGAGAAGCGGGTGCAGGTTCACTTCACGGATGTGCGCGACGGGCATTCGCTGCCGCATCTGGTGCGCGGGCAGGATTTTTTGTTCAATCTGGCGGGGCAGACGAGTCACATGGACTCGATGACGGACCCGCAGACGGATTTGGAGATCAACGCGCGGGCGCAGCTCTCGATCCTGGAGGCGTGCCGGTTGCACAATCCGGGGATACGGATCGTGTTCGCGAGTACGCGGCAAATTTATGGCAGGCCGGATTATCTGCCGGTGGATGAAAAGCATCCGCTGAGGCCGGTGGATGTGAACGGGATCAATAAACTGGCGGGCGAATCGTACCATCTGCTTTATCACCGCGTGCATGGCATCCGCAGTACGGTGTTGCGGCTGACGAACACGATCGGTCCGCGTATGCGAATCAAGGATGCGCGGCAGACGTTTGTGGGCTTGTGGATCAAGCAGGCGTTACAGGATGACGCGTTTGAAGTGTGGGGAGGCGGGCAGCTGCGGGATTTCACGTACGTCGATGACGCGGTGGAGGCGTTTTTGCTGGCGGCGGCGAAGGATGCGGCGGCGGGGGAGATTTTTAATGTGGGTGGAACGAAACCGGTGACGCTGGAAGAGCTGGCGGCGGAAGTGGCGATGGCCTGCGGCGGCGGGCAGTATGTGGTGAAGAGTTTTCCGGGGGATCGGAAACGGATCGATATTGGAGACTTTTATGCGGATGACCGGTTAATCCGCAAGAAGCTGGGCTGGCGGCCGCGGACGAAGCTGCGCGAGGCGCTTGAGAAGACGTTCGCTTACTACCGGAAGGAGATAGCGCACTATGTCTGAGCCACGGGACGGAGCGCAGGCTGCGAAGACGGGTGGTGGAGGGTCATCGATGGAGCGGTTGCTCACGGCTGATCCGAAGGCGGGGTTTCTGGTGCACGCGGAAGAAATCCGCGCGGCGATCGAGCGCGTGCTGGTGAGCGGGCACTATATCCTGGGGCCGGAGGTGGCGGCGTTTGAGTCGGAGTTTACGGCGTATCAAGGCGGCGGGCACACGGTGGGCGTGGCGAACGGGACGGAGGCGCTGGAGATCGCGTTGCGGGCGCTGGGCGTGAAGGCTGGAGATCTTGTGGCGACGGTAGCGAACACGGTCACGGCGACGGTGTCGGCGATCGAGCAGATCGGGGCGCGGCCGGTTTTCGTGGAGATCGATGCGGCGACGATGCTCATGGATGCGGGGGCGCTGGAGTCGGTGCTGGTGCGGGAGGGTGGGGCGATGAAGGCGGTGGTGCCGGTGCATTTGTACGGCCAGATGGCGGATATGGCGGCGATCTGTGCGGCGGCGAAGCGGCACGGGGCGGCGGTGGTGGAGGATTGCGCGCAGGCGCATGGCGCGAGCATCGGGGGGCGCAAGGCGGGGACTTGGGGCGAGGTGGCGGCGTTTAGTTTTTATCCGACGAAAAATCTGGGGGCGCTCGGCGATGGTGGCGGGGTATTTACGCTCGATGGGGCGCTGGCTGAGCGTGTGAAATTGATGCGGCAGTATGGGTGGCGCACGCGTTATGTGGCGGAGGCGGCGGGACGGAACAGCCGGCTGGACGAGATGCAGGCGGCGGTGTTGCGCGTGAAGCTCCAGTATCTGGATACGGAAAATGCACGCCGGCGGGAACTGGCGGCCCGGTATGTTGAGCGGCTGCGAGCTGTGGCCGAGGCAAGGGGGATTGCGCTCCCGAGTGTGAATGACGGTGGGGAAAATGTGGCGGTGTTTCATCAGTTCGCGGTGAGAGCGGAGAAGCGTGAAGCGTTGCGTGGGCATCTGGATTCGAGGGGGATCGTGTGTGGCGTGCTTTATCCCGTGCCGGTGTACCGGCAGCCTGCGTTTGCGGATGAGGTGCTGTCGTTACCAGAGACGGAGCGGGCGTGCGCGGAGGTGTTGTGCCTGCCCTGTCACCCGGGATTGACGGCGGGTGACGTTGACAGGGTATGCGACGAAATCCTTCGTTGGGGCACCCCGTCATGAGCAACACCCCTGCGCTCAGTTTTGTCATACCGCTGTATTTTAGTGCCGGTACGATCCGTCCGTTGGTGAAGGCGATTGAGGCGCTCGTCATTGAAGGCGGGCACGAGATTGTGCTCGTTAACGATGGCAGTCGGGACGAGACGGCGGCGGTGTGCCGCGAATTGGTCCACGAGGCGAAGGTGCCGTTGGTCTACATCGAGCACGCGCGGAATTTCGGCGAACACAACGCGGTGCTGACCGGTTGGCGCCATGCCTGCGGAACGCACGTGGTGAATCTCGATGATGACGGCCAGAATCTACCGGCGGAAGCGGTGCGACTTTGGGAGCAAGCGAAGGCGGAGCGGTTGGATGTCGTTTATGGTTGGTATGCCGAGAAGAAGCATTCGCCTTGGCGCAATGCGGGCAGCTGGCTCACGAATAAAATGACGGACTGGGCGCTGGATAAGCCCAAGGGATTTTATCTTTCGAGTTTCCGGTGTGTGAGTGCGTTTGCAGCGGGAGAAGTGGCGGCGAACAGCGGGCCGTTTCCCTATATTGATGGGTTGCTGCTTCAGGCGACGCAGCGGATCGGATCGCTGGAGGTGCGCCATGCGGAGCGGGTGGTGGGGAAAAGCGGATACACGCTGCGGAGGCTGGTGCGATTGTGGGCGAGTTCGTTTGTGAATTTTTCCGTGATGCCGCTGCGTATCGCGACTTTGCTGGGCGTGACCATGGGCCTGGGTGGCATGATTGCGGTGGGCGGGGTTGTTTATCTGTGGGCGACCGGGCGGGGGCCGGTTTTTGGGTGGGGTTCGCTGATGGCTGCGTTGTTGTTATTCTCGGGTGTGCAGCTGCTGTTGCTCGGTGTGATCGGCGAGTACATCGGGCGGATGTTTCTGACGATCAATCAGCGGCCGCAGGCGGTGGTGCGCGAAGTGACGCGGGGCGGGTGATCAGCCGCGGGCCGGGAGAATTTTGTCCCAGCGGGAGAATTCGTTATCGAGAGCGTCGGCCATGCGGCGGAGGGCAACGACGGGCGGTCGGGAGGTGAGGCCGGCGGCGTGGAGGCCGGCTTGAAGGACGTCGAGCGGGGAGGTGGCGACGGTGGCGGCAGTGAGTTCGCGGGCGAGATAGTCGCGGCAGACGGCGCGGTGGGAAAGGCGGGCGAATTCGGGGCGCCAGCGGGAGGCGAGGAGGTGGGAGTTTTGTTCGTCGCGGAGTTTGCGGCCGGGGGAGCTGCTGACGTGGTGGTGGATGATGCTGCGTTGAGCGACGGCGGTGGTGAGGCCGAGGCGGGCGGCGCGGAGGCAGAGGTCGACGTCTTCGCCGCCGTTGATGAAGGCGGTATCGAAGCCGCCGAGACGGAGCCAGAGTTCGCGGGCGATCAGGAGGCAGGCGCCGGTGACGGCGGGGACGGGTTTGAGCGCGGGAGCGAAGGGCGGGAGTTCGCGGTCGTGGACGGGTTTGGCCTTCGCATTGATGACGATGCCGGTGTGGTCGATTTCGCCGGTGCGGATGGAGAGCTGGACGTTGCCGACGATGCCGGCGCGCGGACCGAGGGCGGCGTGAGCGGCGAGCATGGGCTCGAGCCAGCGAGAGGTGAGGACGAGGTCGTTGTTGAGGAGGACGAGTAAGTCGCCGGTGGCGATGGAGGCGGCGCGGTTGTTGGTGGCGGCGTAGCCGAGGTTGCGGTCGTTGATGAGGACGCGAAGGTTTGGAAGCGTGGCGTCGGACGAAAGTGTGCGGAGCCAGTCGCGGGTGCCGTCGGCGCTGCCGTCGTCGATAAGGATGATCTCGTGGTCGAGGCCGACGGGGAGTGTGGCCTGGAGGGAGTCGAGCATGGCCTGCGTGAGGGGCAGGCAGTTGTAGAGCGGGATGAGGAAGGAGACGCGCACGCGAGCGGAGTTTTGGACCGCGAATGGACGCGAATCGACGCGAATATTTGGGGGAGGATCGGAGCCGCGCGCGATGACGCGTGGCGGTGTGGACCAAGGTCCGGCCTTAAAGATCAGAGTTTTTTCAGGTACTGGCCGTAGTTGGATTTGCCGAGGCGCTTGATCTGTTCGTCGAGCTGGGCGCGGTTAATCCACTTCTGTCGGTAGGCGATTTCTTCGAGGCAGGCGATTTTGAGGCCCTGGCGGTTCTCGATGACTTCGACGAACTGGCCGGCGGCGAGGAGGGAGTCGTGGGTGCCGGTGTCTAACCAGGCGGTGCCGCGGCCGAGGAGTTCGACGTGGAGCTTGCCGGCTTCGAGGTAGAGACGGTTGAGGTCGGTGATTTCGAGCTCGCCGCGCTTGGAGGGTTTAAGGGCTTTGGCGAGGGCAACGACGTCGTGGTCGTAGAAGTAGAGGCCGGGGACGGCGTAGTTGGACTTTGGTTGCGCAGGTTTCTCTTCGAGGGAAACGACGCGGCCGTCGGGGGCGAACTCGACCACGCCGTAGGCGGTGGCATCGGCGACGTGGTAACCGAAGATGGTGGCGCCGGTGGTACGTGCGGTGGCGGACGCGAGGGATTTTACGAGGTCCTGGCCGTAGAAGAGGTTGTCGCCGAGGACGAGGGCGGAGGGTGTCTTGTCGTCGAGGAAGCCGACTTGATTGGCGATGACGAAGGCTTGGGCGAGGCCGTCGGGGCTGGGTTGTTCGGCATAGGTGAGTGTGAGGCCGAATTGAGAGCCGTCGCCGAGAAGACGTTTGAAGAGGGGAAGGTCGAGCGGTGTGGAGATGATCAGGATCTCGCGGATGCCGGCGAGCATGAGGATCGACAGCGGGTAGTAGATCATCGGCTTGTCGTAGACGGGCATCAGCTGTTTGGAGACGGCGATGGTGAGGGGATAAAGCCGGGTGCCGGATCCGCCGGCGAGGACGATGCCTTTGCGATTCATGAGTGAGGGAGTGGGGACGATGAGGAGCGGGGAGGCGGGGACCGATTCGGAAAGGTTACACAGAGGGCACGAGGGGTGGCACAGAGGTCACGGAATCGGAATCTTTAACCACGGATTTCATAGATGGGAACGGATAAGAGAAGAGGGAGAACTGGAGCGCGGTGGATTGAGCTTTGTGATCTCTGTGCATACTCTCGTGGCCTCTGTGTAATTGGATCGAAAACGAGTTGGTCAGGCTTTGGTGCCGAGGCGTTCGCGGGCGTATTTTTTCGAAGTGATGTCGGCGGCCCAGGTGCGGTTTTTGAGATACCAGTCGACGGTTTTCTCGATGCCGGTGTCGAAGTTTTCCTTGGGGGACCAGCCGAGTTCTTTGCGGATTTTGGTGCTGTCGATCGCGTAGCGGCGGTCGTGACCGGGGCGGTCGGCGACGTAGGTGATCTGCGTGATGTAGGGTTTGCCGTCGGCGCGGGGCGATCGTTTGTCGAGGATCGCGCAGATGCGGTTAACGATTTCAAGATTCGGGCGTTCGTTGAGGCCGCCGACATTGTAGGTTTCGCCGACGCGGCCTTTGGTGAGGGCGAGCCAGATGGCGGTGGCATGGTCTTCGACGTAGAGCCAGTCGCGGATTTGCTGGCCGTCGCCGTAAACGGGGAGCGGTTTTCCCTCGAGGGCGTTGAGAATCATCAGCGGGATGAGTTTCTCGGGAAAGTGGAAGGGGCCGTAGTTGTTGGAGCAGTTGGTCGTAACGGTGGGGAAGCCGTAGGTGTGTTGAAAGGAGCGGACGAGGTGGTCGCTGGAGGCCTTCGAGGCGGCGTAGGGTGAGTTGGGTTCGTAAGGGCATTCCTCGTTCCAAGGAGCATCGCCGGCGGCGAGGGTGCCGTAGACTTCGTCGGTGGAGACGTGGAGGAAGCGGAACGCTTCTTTTTTCGACGTCGGGAGTTTTGCCCAGTGGAGACGGGCGGCGTTGAGGAGGCGGAGGGTGCCGACGACGTTGGTTTGGATGAAGGGCTCGGGGGAATCGATGGAGCGGTCGACGTGAGATTCGGCGGCGAAGTTAACGACGGCGTCGATGGCGTGATCGGCGAGGAGTTTTGAAACGAGGGCAGTGTCGCCGATGTCGCCATGCGCGAAAACGTAGCGTGGATCGGAAGCGAGGTCGGCGAGATTGGCGGGGTTGCCGGCGTAGGTGAGGGCGTCGAGGTTGACGAGTTTCGTGAGAGGCGAGCCGGTTTCGGTGAGGCGCTGGCGGATGAAGTTGGAGCCGATGAAGCCGCAGCCGCCGGTGACGAGGATATTCATGTAAGCGAAATTGGGTGGAATCAGTGTGGGCGGTTACGGTTCAGGCTTTTTGCCAGGCGCGGAGAGCTTGCTCAATAGAGTCGCGGACGGGTGTCATCTGGATGCCGACGCTGGCTAGTTTGGCGGAGGTCATGACGCAGTTGGAGCGGGGAGTTTTTGCAGCGAGTTTCATGAATTCGGCTTCGCTGGCGAAGAACTCATATTTTTTCGGGTGAACGCCGCTTTTCTCGATGAGGGAGACGACTTCCCGGGTGGTGACATGGCCGGGGTTGGTGACGTTGTAGGTGCCGAAGGGAACGCGGTTTTCCCAGCAGGCGAAAGTGGCGGCAACGAACTCGTGGAGTTGCGAGATGGAGTTCTCTGCTTCGAGGAGTTTTGCGTAGCGCATCAGCTTGGTGAGGTAGTTGCGGGGGCTGTCGACATGGTCGAAGGGGATGCGGAGGCGCCAGATGTAGACGTTGGGTTTGTCCGCAAGGATTTCTTCGCCGAGGGCTTTGGTGCCGCTATAGAAGGAGCAGTTGTTGGTGCGGAAGCTGAAGTTGGGAGTGTCAGTTTCAGTGAACCCGGTGCCGTCGGGGCGGGATCCGGTGTAGATGCATCCGGAGGAGACGTGGCCCCAAGGGACGCCGGCGGCGGTGCACGCCTGGGCGATGAGGCCGGGGAGGACGGCGTTGCCGAAGAGGCACTCGGTTTTGTGGAGTTCGCAGGCGTCGACGTTGGGTTTGCCGGTGTAGCCGGCGGCGTTGATGAGGAAGGCGGGCTTGTCGGCCTTCAGCGCGGCGGCGAGAATGGCGGGATTGGTGTAGTCCAGTTCCGCGCGGCGGAGGTTGCGGAATGGGATGTTTTTGCGGAGGAGGAGGGCTTGATAGGCCTGACCAACGTAACCGGAGCCGCCGAGGAGATAGATCATGCTGAGTGGTAGGAAAGGCGGGGGAGTGGGGGCGAACAAGTGTTTTTGCCTGCGTTCAGGGTTAACTTGAGAGGCGTTTCAGCGTGGGCATATGGGGACAAGAAAACCGCCGTCTCCTTGGCGGGGGCGGCGGTTTCATTTCCGGGCGGGTGGCCCGGTTTTGACGGTCGCGGGTTTCGCGATCTGTGCTCGTCTGGGAGCGATGGTAAGATGCGGTGTGAGATATCTGGCGTCAAATGGGTGGAGAGGTTGTGCGGTGAGTATTAGCGGAGCTGGCTGGGACGTTATGGTGCTGTGGGCAGCATGGGGAAGAGTGGGGTCGTTGAGATGCTTAGCTGGCTGAAGCGAATGGCGAGGGGGCGGGTGTCGGCTTTGCCTTCGGTTTGGAGCGGGCTGGCGGCACCGGCGGGGTTTTCGATTTCGAGGGGTTGTGGAGATGGGCTTCCATGTATGGCGATGGAGAACGCGAGCGGAGTGGCGGTGATGTTCGCAGGGATTTCGAGCACACGATCTTGCTGCCGGAGAAGGATGGGACCGCGGGCGACGGGGTTGTAGCGCTTGTCGATGCGGACGTTCAGGAAGATGGGGTCTTTGGAGTCTATTTCTAGTTTGAGGTGGGCATCGCTCCAGCCGAAGAGGGCGGGGCGTTCCCATCCGTGAAAGCCCGATGCGATCCGCCAGCGATAAAGGGGAACCCAAGTCAGAGCGGGAGGGGCGGATGAGGTCGTTATCCATTCGACGCCGGCGGGTTGGCGTGTGATCCAGGCGTCGGTCAGCCGGAATGAAATGAAGCGGTTATCGGCGGGAGGGCTGGCGGGAGCGCTGCCGTGGGTGCTGCGAAGTGCGAGCCATTGTTCGCCCCTGGAGATCGGCAGCGAGATGATGTCGCGAAGAAAGCCGGTGTGTTCCCGGGCGGTGATGTTTCGATGACTAATCTCGATTTGCGAATCGGAGGGCAGGTGGGGAGAGGATTGGACCACCTGAAAGTTAATGAAACCGTCGTGTTCGGACTGTATCCAGAGAGTGGAGTTATCGGCCATCCAGCGTTCATGGCCTTCGGATTCGTGGGTTAGCAGCCAGGCGGTGCGATTTTCAGGCCACCAGGGTTGCCAAGAATCGGGGCGAGTGGAGATTGCGAAGAAGGAGAGGTTGCGGGTTTTGAGCCAGGCTAGCTTGTGGCCGAGGGCGATGCTTTCGCCGTCGGGGTGGATGAGGCGGCCGACGCTGGAATCGGTTTGTTGGAAATCGCCGGTGCGCAGGAAGGCGGACACCCAGGCGATTTTTTCATCGGTACTAGCGGTGAGTGCAGCGAGGGAGGAGTGCGTGAGTCCAGCGGTTCCAGGCCAGGTGGCTACGGGCCGTTGCAGCATGTGAGTGAAAGGTAGAATTGCGACCAAGCCGACCAGCAGCACTGTCGCGTATTTGAGGGCTGGCCTGGTTTGTGAGGCACCCCAGAAATACAAGCCAAGCCAGAGTGGGATGAGGAGTGTTACATAGCGCGAAGCCATGCCGGCGGTTATTCCCAAGTGGATGCGGCCAACTGCGGTGAACGCTGCGAACGCCAGTCCCGAGCCGAGGAGAAGGACGATGGCTTCATTGCGGCGGGATTGGGTGTCATTGCGAAAACCACGGGTTGCAGCGACAAAGAAGACGACAGCACATGCAGCCAGCAGCACTCCGCCTGCTAGTTGCTCGAAGATGGTGGCGGTGTGATCGCCGCCAGCGGGATGCACCAGCATGAGCGCGAGAAAGCGGGTGTAGTCGAAAAGCGGCGTGTGCGGGAAATGATAACCGTCGCTCGCGGGGTTAAACCGGTAACCGCGCAGAAATAAAGTCCACCCGATCACCGTGATCGCCAAACCCAGGAAAGCCCAGCTGAGCTCAATTTTTTGCCTGCGCAGGGCTGCGTGGAGTAGAGTACCCGAGAGAAGCGCGGTTAAAACGACTCCGTTGAATATACCAAAGCCGGTGAAAATCGAGAAGGTGGCGAGCGCGCCAGAGGCAGGCAGGCGTATGGCCGATTTAGTACTGATCCAGATGTGAGCCGATAGCACTATCAGCAAAAGGGGAAATACGCTGTGAGAGGCGTTTGGCACTGAGATCACGGAACCCCATTGGGCCAGCGTCAGAATCAATAGCGGTATGAGCGTATCAGCTAACTCCAGACGTCCCGAGAGTTTCCTTTTCAGTCCGAGCGCGAAGACGGCGGTCGCCGCAAGGATGGCGATCATCCAGAGACTTTCGATGCGTGAGTCCCAGTGACTAGCGTTCATGATCCACGAGCTGAAAATGAACGCGAGGCCCTGCCGGTGGGGGCCGTGTTGGTAGTTAAAGAGCGCGAGCGAGCCTTCGCCGTTGAAGAGTGGATTAAAAAAATCCCACTGATCCCAGATGGGGACGTTTACTTGGAAGCGGGCGACGGAGGCCACCCAGTTGAGGATCTGGAGTGCGGTTACTGAAGCCAGTATCCAAAATACCGGTTGCTTCAAGAGTGAGCGGGCTGGTGTTGGAGGGCTGTTGGCGGGCATCGCTGCCGGTCTCGCTTAGCGGGGGGGAAAGGCGAGCGAAAAGCCACCGCCGTAGAGGGCGAGATTCCGGTTGTAGGCGGGATCATGGAGATGGGTTGAGCTCCAGCGTTGAAAAAGCGCGATGCGATCGGTGTGGGGGATTTCGAATCGGGTGTTGGTGGCGCGCATGAGTTGCGCGTGTGGTGTGTTGATTACGCGAAGTCCGGACTGGCGTATGCGGAGGCACAGATCGATGGCGGCGCTTTGGTGGCTGGCAAAGGACTCGTCGAAGCCGCCGAGGCGGAGGAAGAGATCGCGTTTGATGGCGAGACCGTCGGCGCTGAGGGCGGTGTAGTCCTGAACCAGGCGCAGGCGGTTGTTGTAGCCATCGCTGTTTGGATCAGACCAGGCGAATGCGGAGAGAGCGGTAAAGCGGTCACCGGCGACCGAGGGCTCGATGATGATGCCGGTTTGAAGGATTTTTTTGTCTGGGCCGATGATGTGGCCGCCGACTGCTCCGATCTCTTTTCGGGAGAGCTGTGAGACGAGTTCGTCTAGCCAGCCGGGATTCGTGGGAAAGAGATCAGGATCGAGGAAGGTGAGGATTTTTGCGTTTGAGGCGCGAGCGAGCTGATTGGCGTAACTGGCGTAACCGGGTGAGCCGTTGCAGATGAGGGAGCTGATCCGTGCGACGGTGCGAGAGCAGCTTACTTTGGTAGGGGCCGGGTTTGAGGCGGCGTGATCAGCATGCATTCCGACAAGAAGGCGGCTGCTGTCATAGGAAGTCGCCGTGTGAATTTTTTCAGCGGACGCGAGGGCGTCGATTATCCGATCGATAAGGGGCAAAGCTATGCAGACGGTCGGCGCAGGAGACGGCAGGGTGTATTTGATACGCCAATGCTGACCGGGAGTAGGGAGTAGTTCGGCGCTTGTGGCGGTGCGGGTGAGATGGTCGGTGAGGGCTTTGCGGGCGGCGCGTTGCGGGTAGCTGTTTTTCTCGTTCAGGTGCAGGGCGGTGGAGCCTGGCGCAGCACGCCAGTGGTATAGGACTTTGGGAATGTGGTGAATTTTATCGGGGCCGAGGCCTTCGGTGTATCGCAGTGCGAGATCCCAATCCTGGCTGCCTTCGTAGCCTTTTCGGAAACCACCGATCTGCCGCAGGCGTTCGGTGCGGAAGATGATGAGATGGCAGAGGTAGTTTTGCGCGAGGAGAAGATCGGGATTCCAATCGGGCTTGAAATAAGGAGCGAAGCGTTTGCCGTAGTCGTCTATCTTATCACGATCGGAGTAGAGGAGATCGAGGCCCGGGTTTTTAGATAGGGCGAGGGCGGCTTCTGCGAGCGCGTGGGGATGGAGTTCATCGTCGTGGTCGAGCAGGACGACGAAGGCGCCGGTCGCGAGGGTGAGTGCGGAGTTGGATGCCTCGGAGATGTGGCCGTTACGTTCGCGGTAGATGATTTTGATGCGAGGATCGGACGCGGATTCTTTCGCTAGCAGGCGGCGGATGGGTGGCTCGGTGGATGCGTCGTCGGCAATGCAGAGTTCCCAGTTTGGATAGAGCTGGTTGCGAACTGAATCTATGGCGCGGGTGAGCCAGCGTGGGTCGGTGTTGTAGACCGGCATCAAAATGGACAGCCGGTGCTGAGCGGGGATGGGAAGCGAGTTGAGGGTGTTACGAACGGAGGCAGTCTGTGCGGAGCTGCTGCGGTCGTGTTGTTTGAGCCAGCGCGTGTACTCAGACTCGATGAAAGGGCCGGGTGATTCCGGCTGATGTTCTGTGTGATCCGGCCAGAGAAAATTCCTGGCGTCGTTTATCCAGTTTGAAACAAGAGGTGGGATGATTTTCCTGGCGAGCGGACGAGGGCGTGAGTTTGCCAAGACTTCTTCATAAAACTTCAAAAGGTCCTGAGTGTTTTTTTGAAGATCGAAATGTTGGCGGGCAAATTCACGCCCGCCTGCGGATAGCCGAGCTGCGAGCGCGGGATCGCTGAAAACGCGAAGGCACTGGTCGGCGATCTCTTGAGCAGAACCTGTTTTGAGCAAAAGAGCGTGCTCACCTTCGATGATGTGGTGACCGATATTTGCGCGAGGGATAATTGTGGCGCGTCCGCTGGCCAAGAACTCGGGTATTTTAGAGGGGAGGCGGTAGTCGTTGAAGTTGTCGGGTGCGCCGGGCTGCACGAGTGCATCAGCTAAAGATAACAGCGAAGGGATTTCTGTTTTATCGACGAAACCCAGATCGATGATGTACTCGCGAGCGAGGGTGTCCAACTGGGCTGCGAGCGCAGCTGGATTGATCCCGGTGCGTATGAGCTTACAGGGCGTGCCCTGTTCGTTCAGCATATGCACGGCGATCAGGAGTGTGCGGATGTCCGCCAGATTGGCGAAGGTGGTGCTTCCGGTGTAAACGATCCATTTCTCGCCTGAAAGCCGGCTGTCTGGAAGTGCCAGACGACTTTGTGCCGCGGCTTCACGTGTTGTGAACGAGGGCAGTTCAATTCCTGGATACAGGAGACGTGAGTGGATTGCGGGGGGGCAAAATCTTTTGAGGCGTTCTGTTATGCACGTGATCCCGTCGCTTTCCTTTAAGAATTCGCGATATCGGAAGGGATGTGCGAGCTGGGGTGGAATGACGCTACGCAGCGCTTTTGAGGGAAGGGACTGCAGCTCGGCGATGGATTTGCCTGAATAGGTTTCGAGGAGGATTTCTTCGTTGTCCTCCAAGTGTATGATCAAGCGCGCCAGGGGAGCTTGCTGGCGACATGCGGTGACGAATGTCCGGACGCATTCGCGCGGAGTCCATGCGTGAACGATGTCGGGTGGTTTGTGATTGGGGAATGGCGATGAGCGTATGCACTCGTCATAAGAAACTATCGGAGGAGAGTTCCTTTTTATTATTGAGCGCAACCTGCCCAATTGAGGGAGGGTTATAGCACTTGAATGCCCAGCCTGCCGGGCCGCAGATGCGAATCCGTAGATGTGATTGAGACTGTTACTGGTCTCGTTCCCGTAATTTACGAAAAGTATGTTCACGGGCTTTCCATAAAAAGCAGACGACCTCATTTTTGAGAAGTCTGCATTATGGCGCAGGGCGAATAAATCAGACCTTTAAGTGCGGCAATTTCACAAAGCTATCAAATCGAGAATCAGAGCCTTTGACGGCTCCAAGCGTAGTTGCCCTTTCGATGCAAAACGAACGAAAATAATTTAGGCGGCGCTAAATTTTTGGACAGCATTGATTACCCGGGATTGGTCATCTTGAGTCAGGGTATTGTAGAAGGATAATCGTAGCAGGCGATCACTCACGTCTTCAGTAACCGGGCACTGCCCTTTTTTGCCACCCCAGCGGCTGGCATATTGGGACAGGTGCAGGGGAAGGTAGTGAAAAACAGCGAGTACGCCATGGGCCTTAAGATGTGCGATCAGTGCCTGCCGGGATTGGAGTGAAGGGAGAAGCAAGTAGTACATATGCCAGGCCTGTTCGCAGTAGGAGGGAACCGTGGGTTGGGTGACTCCGTTCCGGGCAGCCCAACCCGAGAGTTCGGAGTGGTATCGATTCCAGAGTAAGCGACGTTTTCCTTGAATGTCCTCCCAACGCTCAAGCTGGGCATAGAGGAATGCCGCCAGCACGTCGCTCATAACATAGCTGCTGCCAACATCGACCCACGAATATTTGTCGACCTGCCCGCGGAAGAAGTTCGCCCGGTTGGTGCCTTTTTCGCGGATGATCTCCGCGCGCTCGGCATAGCGATGATCATTGATCAACAAGGCACCACCCTCCCCACAGGTGATGTTCTTGGTCTCGTGAAAACTCTGAGTGGCGAGCGCGCCGATAGTGCCCAGCCAGCGCCCTTTGTATTTACCGAAAAGGCCGTGGGCATTGTCTTCCACTACTGGTATTCCATGCCGTGCCGCGATGGCGTTTATCTCATCCATGGCGCAGCTTACGCCGGCGTAATGCACCACGACAATCGCCTTGGTCCTAGGGGAGATCAACTCTTCGAGTTTGGCCTCATCTAGGTTAAGCGTATCGTGGCGAACATCGCAAAAAACCGGCCGGGCGCCGCGTAAGACGAAGGCGTTGGCTGTAGAGACAAAGGTGAATGATGGAACGATCACCTCATCCCCTGTCTGGATATCGAGCAGAATTGCCGTCATTTCTAAGGCGTGGGTGCAAGATGTCGTGACGAGCGCCCGCTTGGTGCCGAGGACATCCTCCAGAAGCTTGTGGCATTTTTTAGAAAAAAGCTGGTCACCGGCAATCTGGCCAGCCTCCAAGGTTAGGTTAATGTATTCCAATTCGCGTCCCGCCAGGGACGAACGATTGAAAGGAAGATTAGGGGTGGTCATTGTAATTCGTGCGTCGAGGGAAACCAGTGATGGAACCATACTGAGGACTCAATGTGGCGGAAGCCGACAGCTTGGTAGAGTCGGAGTGCGGGCAGATTCGATGCTTGGGTCGCTACATTTACGATGCTGCAATGCGAAGCTCGAAACCAATTCAAGCCTGCATGAACAAGTGCTCGACCGATGCCTTTCCCTTGGGATTGCGTGTCGACAGCGATTAATCCGATGCGCCCTTGCCGGATCTCGGGATCAATTTGGCAGGTGATGTAGCCTGCCGGCCGATCACGTTCTCCCGGACAAGTTGCCATTATCACGTGATGTATCTTCAGGTCGCGTTGAATCCACTCTCCATAAAGATCCTGCGCTCTATGACGGGGAAAACCTAGGTCCTTGAAAAAGCGGGTGTCGTAATGTGATTTTCTCGCGAGGGCTTGTAAATTGCCCAAGTCCGTTGGACTAGCAGATCGGATTACATCCTCAGGTTCAGAATAAGCAGATGTCGATTCAAGTGAAAGCGCCAGCTCGACACGGACATCAATAAATTGAAAGCCGGCCCTGAATGCGAGTTGGAGTGTTTCGGCGTGCGTCCCGTCACCTGAGAAATACAAACACCGAATATTCTGTTTCTCGCTCCACTCAAGAATCGCGGCAGTGGAAATCTCGGTTAATTGCGAATCCTTAACTCGACCGATGCGAAACCCAAAGAAATTAGTGTCCCAAGGCAAAAGAACACAGGGTTGGGGATCTTGTGCAGTAGAGTTGATCATTTGTTCGGTGTCGACGGTGGCTCAATGAGGGCATGTCCAATGGATCTCAATGACCGGAGGGGAGTATTTCACTGACGATGAAGGACGGGCGACGCTTCACTCCCTCGAAGATCTTGCCAACGTAAAGGCCTACGATTCCGTTGATCAAGATGATGAGACCAGCCAAAACCCATACTGAGACAATCAAGCTGGAATAACCTAGTACGGTGATTTTTTCCCTCAGGGCTTGCACGATTGTGTAACCGGCAAACACGAACCCCGTTGCTGAGATTATCACGCCAGTCTTGACGGCAAGCTTGAGGGGCTTGTCCGAGTAGGCCAATGCGATATCGCAAGCGAGGTTGAACAACTTGGACCAGTTGTAGCTGGATGGGCCTTCAGGGCGTGCGGCGTGGACCACATCGATGGAGGTGGACCGGAATCCAACCCATCGCACCATCGTAGGGAAGTAGCGGATACTCTCTGGCATTGCGTTGATCGCCGCGACGACCTTGCGATGATAGATACCAAAATTTGCCACAGCAGGGTCCAGTTTGCTGCCCGTGAGATAACTTAGGCCTCTATAAAAAAGGCGGGAAGTGGCTCTTTTAAGGAGGTTGTCCTGGCGGACTGAACGGCGGGCGAGGACAATGTCATGCCCCTCCAGGGCTTTGTTTAGCAAATTCGGTATTTCTTCCGGCTGATCTTGTAGATCGCAATCCATGACGATAACCCACTCGCCGCGGGAAATATTTAGTCCTGCCGAGATAGCATAGTGCTGGCCGAAATTTCGGCTTAGCCGCAGGCCAACAACATGGGAATTTTGGGCACACAGACGTGCGACAGCATTCCAACTGGCATCCGGGCTACAGTCTTCAACCAGAATGATTTCGTATGTAATGCCGATTTCCCCAAGCACTTTTGTTAGTCGACTGATCAAAAGATCGAGCAATTTTTCTGCTCGATAAACCGGACTAACAATAGAAATTTTGATCGCTGGATTCGAAGACATGGGCAAGGAAGTAGGTGGGCTTACAAGCCATAGGCTGCCGCTAGAGGCGCCTTTGGGGTGTGCCTAAGGATGTCGGGATCAGATGATGATTTTAGCTGGAGTGTACCTTGGTCCACAGTGGCATTACCTTCAATACGACTCCATCGACCTTGCCCTTCATGGGTCATCACAATGACATTTTTGTCAGCTGGCTGTTGTGTGGAATCCTTAGGAAGCATGAAATAATAAGTCGGTTTCCATGCATACCCTGATTCTTTTTGTTGGATGGCTGTGGTCAGCTCGGGAGCAGTTAAAATAACTGTTGGGGGACGCGTTATTGGCTGGTTGAGAGTGGCGGCTTCCGCGATGCTTACGGCTCCGTATCTATAAAGTGCACCGGGTAAAATCTCCGCACCCCAACTGAATAAATCGATGTATCGTACGGGCGGCAGGTTTTTATCGAGTACAACTACAAAGGTGCTTTCGCCTGCGTCTGCACATTGGCGACCATAGGCTTGCCAAAAACTTCTTTGAAAGAACCAGCTGTTCGCGTAATCGCGTTGTACTAAAGTACCGAATCCGGCGAATGCCGTGAACACAAAGACAGGCAGTGCAAAAGTGAGTGGCCGGAGGCGATACGACAATAACTTCGTAAGGAGCAGCACACAGCTGGCAAATATGAGGCAGCTGCCTAGCTCGGCAATTACATGTACGCCCGACATAAATCCAGTCCGCCAGTTTGCTGGAGCCCATGGAGCCCGGAAATAAGCGAAATAGACTGCCAGCATGATTACGCTTCCTCCTGCCGCCAAGGCGACGATCCCGGTCCATTTTGAGGAAGATTCCGGTGTTGCTATAGAGGCTGAATTGCCTCCGGAGGACCGGAGTGAATCTGCCGAGTTAAGCCACCAGAGTATGAATGCCGAGATTGCACCGACCGCGAGCATAGTCGTGAAGACTTCTCCGTCAGCTTCTCTAAATGGCTGTATCAAGCGCTCTGCAATTAAGTCAAAATGGGTATGGAACCCCGTTGTAGACGTTGTTAACCCGCTCTTCAAAGTAAGGAGGGGATTGGCCGTCATTTCTGAAACTCTTTCGCTGCCCCATGGATCGCCGATGATCTGCCGGCAGATCAAGACAGCCAAGACTGTTCCTGTCCATCGCAGTACATGACGGAAACTCCACCACAGCCAATCTCGATCCAATCGAACTCCCAGGCAAAGTGGGGCGAAAAGGGCGAACATCGCTACGGGTTCGACCATGAGAAGCCCCATCGCGAGAAAGAGTATAAATAGAATACTTCGTCCGCGTAACGCCGCCAAGGCTGCAAGCAGGCAGGTTGTTACAGCGAGTTCGAAGTTATAAGCGTAAACCAGCGAGTTTTGAACGGTATCAACTGGGGCAAGAAGATAAAATCCTGCTGAGCTCCAGGCAATCAATGGCGGGTGATACGCTTTGAGTAACCGGTAGATCAATACCCCGTTGGTTGAAGCAATTAGGAATCCCGCAAAATGGAGGCCGACCACGCCGCCCAAGCTGTAAACGATGTAGGGAAGCAGGGAAAGATTCACTCCCATGCCCAAGGGGCGACCTTGTGGCCACTTGGTGAGGCACCATTTGAAATGGTCGATTGCTTCGTTCCAGCTACGATTGATCACTCCACCGAAAAAAGCATGGTCATCGCCATAGAAACCGAATTCAGCGAAACGACGAAAGTAAGCGAGGAATACCATGACCACCATGCCGGCCACCGGCCAAAATGTACTGCGACGGCAAAAGATTCCAGAAAGACTGAATGAAGGCATGTGAGCTGGGTAAAACGGCAGTCGCTTTGGGCAATCGCGGGTTTGGGAATTAGTTAAGGCTTCGAGCTAGCGGAATGCCGTGAGTGCGGTCTTTGCCGGATTTTGGAGGTCTTTTCGGATAAGAAAGGCCGCATCAGGCAGCATGCGAACCAGCCGGTAGGGTCTATCTGAAGTTTTCTCAGCATCCAATTCAACGGCTTTAGCGAAAGCATCTCTAGCCTTTAGGAATCCTTCATAGTTAGCCGAAGTAGCACTCGGCAGCGGAATTTTGCCGGAAATGTATCCGAATTGCCACTTCTCGCTTAGTATTATAGCATGAAACTGCCGATCCCATGCTGCGAATGGTTCCCATACGGGCTCAATAACGAGTCCTGGTTGTGAGTCGGGCAGGAAAAGAAAGGGATCGTAGGCTATTCGTAAAGTCTCTGACGGGTGATCGCGTCGATGGGTATCCGCAATCGCCTCAATGATGAAGAGTGCTTCCCTATAAGTAGCCAAACCGCTTTGAAAGACTGGATCATCTGTGCGCTTGGCCAGAAGGTCGAATTGCTTGAGCGCTGCCCGATTGCTCATTATCAAGGCAGGCAAGGCCGCCGAGCAAGCGATGATGATGACGGTGAGATTCAATGCTTTGTATCTTCGCTCGGTTGAGCTGGCACGTATCAAGTATTCTCCAGCAAGAACAACTCCGAGAACCGCCAGCATTTCTGCGGGATGCAGATAGAATCCCCACAGCCGTTTGACTAACATGATAATCGGTACTCCTAGCGCCGTCGCCATGAAGAGCAGCACCAGAGGGCTTTCTGCGGCTACCAGATCTTTCCAACTTTTCCATTTGCGAGCCATGGCGATGATGGCGGCTAGGAGTAGCCCGATTACCACCAAAACCATTAATCCGATTGCAAAAGCTGACGCGTAACTTCTCACCGCATCGCCGCCAAAAATGGAGCGAAGCCAAGTCAAGGGTGTCACTTGAGCATCGTCACTCCCATGCCCTGTAGCTTGAAAAGTCCACTGTAGATAAGATTGGAGCCGGCTCGGTGTTGGCCAGAAAAGCATGGGAACGGCGAGACACCATCCAAAGACAAAGGCGAAAGCTGCCTGCACTCCTGCACGAATATGTTTAAGCGGAGATTCACGAGTTTGCAGGACTGCAAGAAGTCCGGCAGCTGCGCATAGTGGTAACGCAGAAATCTTGGTGCCAAATGTCAGGCCGAGAAAAAGCCAGTGCCAGCCGAACCCGTATTGTCGGCGAACCGCCAATGCCAGGAAAACGGCGAGAAACAGCATCTGCAGCGGTTCAGGCTTGGGCTGAGTAAGATAGTAATCGGTGAAGGGGAGACTGGTGAGTACAACCAGAGCGACAAACCTGCCTTGCCAACTGCGCAGCAATGTCAGGCACAGGAGGACGTAGCTTCCGAGCAAGAAGACGACCTGGGCACTACGCATGGCGACGATCAGTCCCGCATCGCCCCAAATACGATAGGGTATCGAGGAAATCAGGGCCGTGGCGTTGTAGAATATGCGACCATAACGATGATCCCCTCCGTCGGACACTGCCCACCAGAACTGCTCAGAATCAGGAGCGGTCAGGATGCGCTTAACCCCATCGAATGGGATCATCTCGTCCATGAAAAGGAATGGGCGTCCGACGATGAGGTCGGAGTTCGCGTAGGTGGCGATTCCAGCCACGTAAACCAACCAAAGCCAAAAGCTGATCTGAGTCAGACGTGAAGTCCAAGTCAGGTTTTGGCACAGTGGCAGTGAATGGCCCTGACTTGTTTCAGTAGCCGCTCCAATGGGCCGATTCATGTGGCGATTGATTCAGTCGTTACAGGTGCTGCAAGTGCATTCATCCATGTCGTAGCATGCGAAAGTGCGGTCATTACTGCGGATGGTTGAAAACTCAGTTTTCGCATTTGTGCGGCATATGCAGGAATGTCTGCTGGCCGGCCCCAACGTTCCGGGCAAACGAGACATGTGGAAAAGCCTTGAAGGGCGGCGACAGTTTTGTGGTCAAGCGGCAGTCGTGTATTTGAGTCTATCCAGACCCAGTCGATCTTCGTGTGATAATTAAGCACAGTTTCTATCGCTTCATCTTCTGAGTAACGCATGGCGATGCGCCGTTCTCCTGCGCGACTTGCCCGGTAAATGTAGGGGAACTCTACATCGAGTAGAAAGAACCGTTTGATCCCTCGCGCTTCTACGAGCCGGATGACTTCGGCCTCAATGCCTGCCTCTTTAATATTTAGTACGAGCAGACCGTGTTGATAGCCATCTAACCAATCCGTGAAGTATTCGCCGCCTTTGAATGGGTCGTGGTTTAGCACGAGCTTACTCCCTTCGGCTCGAAGATCGATCTCGGCTCCGAAGTGACGGGGAATGTCCGCAAGTCGCGCGCGTTCGTTGACGCGATGGATGACAAGTTCTGGGCGGGGTATGTTCATAGCTTGCCAGTCCGGATATCGCGGCGCAGTTGACCGATAAAGGCCCACGTGCGTTTGATGAGTTTCCATTTCAAGCGGAGCGAGCCAGCGCCTCCCTTGGCCTCGCCAAATGTGCGGCGTGCGAAGACCACCGGCATGCGCTCTATCGAATAGCCGAGACGACGGCCTAGGAAGAGCATGTAGAGATCGAGCGAGAAATCATGAGGAGGATTTTTCACTTCATCGAAAAGAGCCCGAGGGAAAAGCTTGGGCTGTGCGTTTACGTCACTTACTCGGATGCCAAGTGCGAGGCAGGAAAGCAGGGTCATTCCTGCGGTGAAAAAGGCATCGAACGCATTACGTCCTACACGTCTTCCTTGCAGAATTGTCCGGTCAGGCCGGGGACTTGCGATCAGGCGTTTGAAGCCTTCGACCACATAGTGCGGGTCATATTGTGAGTCGGCATGGGTCCAGCCAATGAATTTTCCCTGCGTGGCACGCAGACCCGCGAGGATTCCGAAACCGTAGCCTTGATTGACCGTCACATCGACCAATCGCGCCCACTGACGCCCAGGCTGTGCGAGCTGAATTGCGAAGATGTCACTGGAGTTATCCTTGGATCCGTTATTAACGAATACGACTTCAAGATCATTACGTCCCTCCAGGACTTCATCGAAACGAGAAAATAGCTGAGGCAGGGTTTCGCTTTCGTTGTAGCAAGGAAGAACGACTGAAAAGACGGGAGTCATCGACATGGCGGCGCTCGATTCGATCAACGTTTTTCAAGTACGATCTGACGCTGAAGTGCGAAGTGCTGCGGGGCGATTGCGCAGAGCAGTCCATCCAAGGCGTTAACCAACCCCAAAAATACTTTTGGGAGATTGATGGTTTTGGTCTTTGCGATTACTCCACCTGACAATGGAAACAGCATGAACTCGGTGAATTTTTTGTGCGTTATCTTGAAGGCGGTTTGCTCTCGTTCAAACCGCGCTTGATCGTCGAATAGGATGCGCGGTATGGCGCAGTTGGCCGACCAAAGATCACGGGGGTCGTTGCAGATCACATCGAAGGAGAACACATCAGGTTCGAAACTATAGCCCTCGTGGCGCATAGCCCGTAAAATAGCTCTCATGGCAAGCGAGGTGTTGATCTCTTGAATAATTATCCGGCCGCCTGGTTTGAGCACTCGCTGGCATTCCTTAAAAAATTGAGCCGGTGTCGCGAGATGATGAATCATGTTACTGGAGACGATGTAGTCGAGAGAGGCGTCAGCGTAAGGCATGTTGAGCGCATCGACTTTGACCTCCACCCACGGGTGATCTGCGTAGTCTGTCAGAATGAAATCAGGCGCGACTATAAAGAGTTTGGAGAGTCCCGTTCCGCAGCCTACTTCGATGCCTGATTCGCCGGGGCGAATGAAATCATTCATCCATTCGAATCGTTTGCGTAAGAGGTAGGTTAGATTGGAGGGCCGGTATTTGAGGTAGTTTTCTCTGGCTCTGACGACGTCACCGACGTGGTTCATTCGGTTGGCGTTGGGATCGGGAAAATACGGCTTACGGAGTAATAATTTATCTATCATGAACGTCGGTGTGAGAGTTTAGCTGTGACTTAAAAAGTAGCCGCGCCAGTAGTTGTATGTGTCGAGGTCTCGGGGCGTGCCCCAGCAAATGTAGCGGTCAACTTCAAAGGGGAGTCCATGAGCGCCGCGTGAGAGGGCAAAGTTGATGGCGTTATCGACGTAGAATTCGTTTTTGATGCGGGAATTTGCGCGAATCATGTCGTCGCACGCATCGAGGAACAGACCTGCTCGGCGAAAACTGAAAGCTCCGATCACTGCATGATCCTTCATGGGGGTATCGCTCAGCGGAACTTTGACGGAAACTCCTGTGATTTGTCCGTCTTCGCCCGTCTTTACCCAGCCGTACATGCGCGGATCTTGCTGCACCGCCGGATTGTTCCGAAATGTCCAGACGAGGAAATCGCTGCGCGGATCGCGCATCACCCGTTCGTAATCAGCCGGAGCCCATGTCATGGCGTTGTCGCAGGCGCCGATGTGAAGCTCATCATCGGGGCGCAATTCATCGCGCGCGAGCAGGCAGGTGCAGGCCTGGCCTTCGGTCAGATGATCGACGGTTATGACGATGCAGGGCTGGAAAAGTTTTTGGAGCGTGAGGTCGATCCTCGCTTGGGCGATATGCTCGGCACGGCAGACAAAAATCCAGAGATCCGGTTTGGGAAGGCTGCGAGCGGCATGGACGATCATGGGTAGTCCGCCGACATCGATCAGCGGCTTGGGCACTGTGTAACCAGCATCGACGAAACGCTGACCAGCGCCGGCCATGGGGATGAGATTTACGCGTCGCGGCATAATCAAAAGAGCAGATGTCAGCCCGCAGTCCCGGTCAGGGCAAGTTCGGTCAATCGGTTATGATGATCTGCCATGACCTGCCAGATGGAGATGGTGTTCACGTGTAATTCGTGGATGGGCGAGCCGTTCATCAAGCTGGCGAGCAGTGGATCGTTCGCAGGCAGGCGCGGTGAGCCGATCGTGAAATGGGGAATCCAATGAGGCCCTACAAAGGGAAAACCGAAGTGTTTAAGGCTGCTGGCAAACGGTTCGCGATCGGCAAGCGGGTGCTGGAGGGACGAGGACTCGCGGAAAGGCGCGACGACTTCAGCTATGGTTAGCTGCAATCGGAGGAGCTCTGGGGAGAGTTTAACACGGTAAGCAACGGTGTGACCGCCTGCCGCCTGGAGATCGTTGGGGAATTCCTGCCAGGCATCGGTTGCGAGCCGGAAGGGAGGGAGGGAGTTGACGGCCGCTCGTAATTTCCCGGTCCAGATTTCAGGGGAGCCATACTCGCCAAACAGCAGGGTGCTGTGTGGTGGGTGGCTTGTGTAGGCTTGCCCGGGCATCGCCAGCTCGAGGATTTTTTTTCGTTCGATCAGCGAGGTGCGAAGCGTGCCTTGTGGCTCGATGAAGATGGCGGTTCGCGGGAGGTTCATATGCGGTGCGCGACGAGCGCATCGGTGATGCGCGCCACTTGTTCTGGGGTCAGGTCGAGATAGCTGCGGCCATCGAGGCGAAGCAGCGCAACCGTCTCCAGGTGATCAACCGGGATCAGGTGCCACTGATGACGTGGGATATTCAGCCCTGCGCCCAGCAGGCAGCGAAGGACGACATTGTGGGAAACGACAAGCGATGGGCGTTCATCGAGACCGGCAATGAACGACTGCAAGCGTTCGTGAACATCGCTGGTATTTTCGCCCCCCGGAAAGCGTGGGTCTTCGTGGCGGGACCAAGCGGCGAAAAGTTCCGGACGCTCTGTGCGGAGTTTTGCGATGCTGAGTCCTTCTGCCGAGCCATAATCTATTTCGTGAAGGCGTGGATCGACCTCGATGAAGACTGCAGGCGCGAGCGCTGCAGCGGTTGTCTGGCAGCGTATCGCCGGGCTGGAAAAAATGCGGGAAGGGCGCGCAGCCAATGGCGGAGGAAGCGTGAGAATGCCGGGATCGCGCCGCTGCCCTAGAAAGGAGCCATCGTTGAGGGCGGTTTTCCCGTGGCGTAGGAAGAGATGACGGGTGGCGCGCCGTTGCCAGGTATCATTGAGATGGTCGGCGAAGGCCGTGATAAACTCCCGGGTGTGGCTGATGGTATCGACGGGGAAGCTGCACTCCCGCTCCTGTTTGATCGCCGCAATTTTCGAGAACCACTCGATGAAGGGAATGCAGGCGGGAAGATAATCCCTCCAGAAGGCGAAGAACTCCTGTTGCGACAGCTTGTGGTTACGACCGGCAACCAACTTGGCGTAGTTCGCTACGAGATTATTGACGATATGGTAGGCGTATTCGCCTTGGTGGCGTGGGTCTAGGTTCAGTCGCTCGGCTTGCTCGCAGCAGCCTGAGGAGGAAAATTCGTAACGGCGAAAGCTGATGGAGCCGGCGGCGAGATCATCGAGGTAGTTGTTGAGGCTCCGGCGAGCATCAAGAAAATGCCGGGGAAAAAGCGCGAGGACAGGATAGATGTCGCGTAGTGATGAACCGAGTACATGCGTGCTGCGTTCCCAGTCGAGGCAGGTGAACGGACTTTTCAGGACGTGCTCACGATGCCCCTGGAGATCGTAAATCATGAGGTGGACAACCACCAGGCCGGGTTCGTCGAATTTGAGCGGACCGAAGGTGTCGTTGATGCGCAGCTGGTGGGAGGGGAGTCCGAGCAAGGCTGGCGAAATAGCTGTAGTGGCCTTGCGGCACGCCGAGAAAATTTCCTCGGTCAACGCGTCGACGATCACGATGACGTCGATGTCGCTGATTCCGGTGAGTCCGGGCTTTTCAACGAAGGAGCCCGTGAAGGTGACCGAGCGGATGCCCGGAATTTCCCCGAGGCTGAGGGCGAGCGCGGAAGCGAAGGTCTGCTTGGAGGAATCGGTGAGGGTGATGCGGTTAGACAGCCTCATGATTATTGGAGGTCTGCAGGCGCATGATCTGACGGGCTGGATTTTCCGCCATGAGTACAGATGACCCTGAGACGACGAATTCCACGTTGAGCAGGTGGACGTTTTTTTCGTTCACGCCTCCATCGATGCAGATTTTGAAGTGAGCGCGTCCAGACCACTTGTTGATGGCTTCAATTCGTTCAAGGGCTTCGATCTGGAAGCTCTGGCCTGACTGGCCGGGCCGGGCGATGGTGAGCAGCATCAGCAGGGTGATGCGGTTGAGAAAGGGAGTGGCCGCATCGAGGGTGGTTGCATGAGTCAGCGCGAGTCCGGGCTGCCGTCCTGCGTCCTCGATGGTTTTAAGCACCTGCGCCAAGTCTTCATCGATTTCATGATGTACGATCACCGTATCGGCGTAGGGCAGAACTTCAGACAGCCATCGTGTGGGGCGGCGGGTCATCAGGTGGACATGGATTTTGCGCTGTGGCCAGTAAGCTCGAATAGTCTCCAAGCGGTAGGAGCGTACATCGGTGTCGGAAGCGCCGAAGGAGGCGTCGATGAGATCGACGTGAATGAAGTCGGGGAACTCGCCGATTTTCTCCCGGATGCCACGGATGTCTTCCACGCCGTTTGCGTAAATGGCCACGCCCACCTGCTTGCGATCAGCGAAGGAATACCGGCGGTGCAAAATATACCCGAATGAAAACAAAACTGCCGAAACCCCGAAACGGGCTTGTTCGTAGCTCCAGCCGAGATCGAGCAGCTGTGTCCGGAAAGCGTAGTTGAGAAGTGCGGACAATCCGGAGATGCCGGCAAAATACAGCAGTGCGCGGTTCCTCTTCGCGACTGGAACCTTGAAGTTGAACCTGACGTTCATCCAGTAGGCAAAGAGCACGCTGATCGTAAGCCCGCAGGATTGGGAGGCGAGCAGCGGAAGGCCCAGGTAGTGAAGTCCCCGCAGCAGGAGGATTTCGATCCAAAGCGACGTCACCCCGAAGACTATGTAAACGAGCAGAAATCGATGACGGTAGAGACGAAATTGCAGTCCGGCGTAGAAGGAAGGTGCGAGGACGTCTTTCATGGCGTGGCTGTGACATTCAGCCTCACGGACTCTGCTGATGACACCCGGTTCATGTGGATGAGTCTTATGTGATGCACCGAAGGCGGACGACGAGTTCGTTCACTCCGCCGGCTAGTTGAGTGTCCGTGCAATCAGGGGGCCGTCCAATAGACGTTCGCAGAGAAGGCGCGGCCGAAGTCTTCGTAGCTATCTTTGGTGATCGGCTTCCAGCTGGCTTCATACGCCTGTTTGGACATGGCGTAGGTGTCGGGATTCGCGTCGATCTCGGCCAATGGCACGAAGCGGGTCAGCGGGGAGGCGTTGGCGTAGAGATACGGGATAAGCCCATTCACCCAAGAGCGGCCGTTTTTGCGGAGGATGGCGTCGAAGCAGTGGAAAGAAGGACGGCCGGGCTTCAGGATGCGATTGATGTCTTTAAGGACATTGACGCGGATATTTGCGTCTTCGGGGGTGTGCTCCAATGCAGAGATCGAGAAGACAAAATCGAAATGGCGGTCGGGGAGCTCCTGATTGAACGAGCCGACGTAGTCGTAGACGATGCGGTAGTGAGGGGAGGTAAACTTGATCGGGCCGTTGCCGAGACCTTCGCACTTGTCCGCATTCCAGCACTCATAGTCCTTGGCGAAGAATTTGAGAATGCGACTGTCGCCTCCGCCGACCTCCAGAATGCGGGAGCCTGAGGCGATGTTTTGTTTGATGAAGCAATACACCAAGTAGTCCTGATAAACCTTCAGGTCGCAGATCTCGGGGTTTGGGTCACCGACGTTGTAGGATTGAAAGGGGAGCCCGCGGAAGAGTTCAAAGTGGGAGAGTTTGGAATAAGAGAACTCGGCGATATTGGCGGGAGTGGGGGATGCGGGCATGGTGTGTGACTAGTTGATTGATGCTGATGAGGTGGCTTGAAGGGCGAGTTCGCGAGTGGCGGCGAGGAGCTGGCGGCGTTTTTCCTTAATCTCGGTTTCGAGCTGACGGATCTGGCGGTCTTTGCGGATGATTTCCGTGCGGGCGTGGCCGAGTTTTTCCCCGGGAGAGAAGACTTGCTCGACCCACCACGTGTGCGTGAGCGACTCCAGAAAGCGGAGGTAGAAAATGAGGTTGTCCACGTCTTGCGATGGTTCGAGCGGGATGGGCTCCGGGCCGATCGTGAGCGGATAGACCGGGAGGTTGGCCATCGGGCTGGCGAAGTTGGTGTGGGTCGCGTCGGGGCCGTAGCCGATGTTGGCGATGAGATTTCTGCCCGGCATGATATGCACGGAGCCGTGGCGCCAGCAGCTGAAGAAGACCTGGAAGTCCCAGGTGTCGATGCCGCCGGCTTTGAGAGCGCGGTAGATTTCGCGCCAGTAGGCGGCTTCGGTGGGGTTGGGGTGGGTTTTTTGCAGCTGGGTCCACCACTCGTCATCGGAGAGCGAGTTGAGGGTGAAGTCGTAGCTCTTCCACGTACGCCGCCAGGTCGCCCAGCCCCACATCTGAAAATACTTGGAGGCGTAGTGGGATTGTCGATGCGGGACGAGGTCGGGGAGAAAATGGGTTCCGGAGATGGTGGCGACACGAGGGTCGTCACGATAGCGTTCCAAGAGGGTGGCGCATACTTGGAAAAAATCCGGATGGGGCAGGCAGTCATCTTCCAAGATGATGCCTTCCTCGACGTGATCGAAGAACCAGGAGATGGCGCCGCTCACTGCGGGCCCGCAGCCGAGGTTGCGGTCACGGAAGAGGGTTTTTACCTCGCATGGCCAGTCGACCTTGGTGGCGATTTCGCGTGTCGCGCGGACGATCTCGGCTTCGCCGGCCTTATTGTCGCGGGCGCCGTCGGCGGCGACGAAGAGTTTCGCGGGTTTGTGCGCGCGGATGGATTCAAAAACGCGTGCCGTTTGTGCCGGGCGGTTGAAAACCAGAAAGAGGACGGGGACTCCCTTTGCGCTCATTAGAAGGGGCTAGGCAAAATCAGACGGTTCGGAGTTCGGCAAGTTATGAAACGCCGGGCGCGTGTGCAGCGACTGGTGTAGGGCGGAGCGCGCCCCACCAGCGGCGAAGCGAAGCGGCCGGATTCCACGTGGTACGCGCGGGGGCCTGTCTCCAGGCGAGCGTGAGGCCGATGGCCTGGCCGAACTCGGCGTATGGTTTGCCGGTCGAGGCGCGCCAGTAGGAGTCGTAGGCGCGCTCGCTCATGGCGTAGAGGTCTTGCTCGTTGAGGATGTCGTCGATCACCGGCCAGTCCTGGATTCGAAAGCGTTTTTGGAGGTAGTCGTGGGCCGGGCCGGTCCAGAAATAATCACGGTTCAAGACTCCGGGGCAGGCGTGGAGGTGGAGTCCGTGTGTGACGGTGCGGGCTGCGAAAAATGCGGCGATCTCTTCCATGGCCACCGGAGTGGTGACTTGATTCAACCAGCCGGCGCTGACGATGGCGTCGAACTTTTCGGGTGCGGCGGGTGCAGCGTTTTTCTCGATGCCGAGCGGGTGCATGGGAACGGCATCGAGCGCGAAGCCCGATTTAATCCAGCGGCCGATGTCGGCGGGGGAGTAGCAGACAATGCTGGACGGCAGCTGGGCCAGCCAGAGTGGTGGGTGCGGATCGAGGTAGAGGATTTTTCCGCCTGCGGGGAGAGCGCGCTTCAGGAGATAGAAGACGATCCACTGGAGAAGCTGAGTGAGTTCGATTTGATCGGAAGCAGGGACAGGCAGTCCGCTGTCGGTAAGCAATTTCCAGTGGCTCGCCCGTATGTGGGCGAATGCGCGGAGGTGGTCGTCTTGAAATGTTTCCGCTGCAGGCGGAGTCGGGTGGGTATTGCGCGGGCGGGCGGGCGTGATCCGGCCGATCCATGCGGGAGTGCCGTGGCTGGTGAAGGCGGGGCTGTCGTGGAAGGGCGCGGGCACGGGTTGTTTCGCGGCGAGGGATTGCCAGATCCATTCGCCGGCGTTTTCCATGCTGAGTTTGCCGGCGGCGGCGCGGACATTGCGGCGCATTTCCTGGCGGATGCGCGGGGTCGTGAGTGTATGGAGTTTTTTGCGCAGGTCGGATTGTTCGTAGCGTGCGGACACGCCGGTTTTTAGCGCGGTGACGAAACGGCCGGCGGCGGTTTCCGGGCTGCCGAGTACGAGTACGGGGGTGTCGGTGCGGCCATGGAGGAAGAGCAGGCGCGATGGGAGGCTGAGACGGGAGAAGGCGATGTTGTCGTCGTCTTTGTCGAGGCTGCCGGAGGGGACAATGATGAAGGGGTACGAGGCGAGGGAGGCGACGAGGTCCTCTTCGGGGAGGTGCCCGAGGCAGCGGATGTTATCGGATTCCCATGCCTCGGGGCTGTCGGGCAGCCAGGCGGCTTGCGGGCCGTTGCCGTACCAGTCGATGTGCAGGCCGGAATCGCGGAGGAGTTTGCGCAGCTGCTGAAAGCGGCTCGCGGTCCAGATGTTACCGATCATCGCGGCGCGGATGGGCTCGCCGGTGACTGGCTGCCAGTAGCACGGGGTGAGCAGTTCTTGTTTTTCCAATACAGGGGGGAGCAGGTGAACGGGCCGACCGAATTTGTGGCTGTAGGCCGCGCATAGTTCGGGGGAGATGCCCAGGCAGAGGTCGGAATTTTTCAGGAGTTCAGCGACCCAGTGATCGGCCACGTGCGGGGCGAACACGTTCTGGTCGTCCATGAGGTAAGTACACAGGGGGGCGCCTGTGAGCTTTTTAACGGCGATGGCGTGGACGAACTCGGAGCGGTAGTAAGGGACGCAGAGGATGCGACGGATGGTGCGGCCGGCGAGGAGGGTCTTGAGCCGGGCTTCTGTTTCCGTCGTGTTCATGAACCTCGATTTCAATTCGAGGTGTTCGTCGCCAAACGGCTCCTGGCCGCCGTACATGGTGGTCGAGCGCAGGCAGATGAATCCGGGGCCGGTGCCGAAGAGGCGCTGCAAAAATATACCAACACCGTGGTGGTGGTTGGTTTCGTTGGCGGTGATGAGCAGGTCGTAGGCTGCGGACATGAATCGATCAGACTTATGGGGGGAGGGACGCGCGAGGCGAGCAGTCGTGTGCCCGGTTTATTTTTGTTTGGGGGCGGGGGTCAGCCAGGTTTTGACGAGCAGTGGCCAGCGGACGAAGCGTGAGTTTAGCGAGGCCATGAGTTGATCGACAATCGTGTCGAGGCGGCGCGTTTGCTGGTCGTGGTGCTGCTGCATGGCGGCGGTGAGCTGTTCTGTTTTTTCGGCTGAGCTAGTGGCTGCCTGGCTCTGGATTTGCACGAGTTGCTCCAATAGCCGGATACGATCAGCCAGGGATGCCGTGAGCGTGTTTAGCTCGTTTTGCGCTGTCTGGGTTCTGTCATGGGCGGTTGTGACCTGAGTCTGAAAGGACTCCAGCTGGCTGGTGAGTTTACCCGCGAGATCTTTGTGCAGGGCTTCGGTGTGTGCCGGGAGCTTGTCGATCCGCGCGTGGATTTCGGTTTTGGCTGAGGTGACTGTGGTCTGGGTGGCGGTGAAGCAGGCGGTGACTGACGACTGGAGCGTGCCTTGTCCGGCGGCGTTTTGTTTGTGAAGCGAGTCGAGCCCGTCGACCAAGTGTTTGTTTCTTTCTTCGATGGCGGTCTGGATCGTGATGAGACGGCTGGACTCTTGCTGGTGGGTGAAGGCGAGGGCGCGGGCCTTGTCGGCTTCGGCAGTCATCAGGGCGAGCTCTTGCTGGAGCTTGGCCTGCGTTTCCTGCGCCTGAGCGGTCGATGTGCTTTGGCGTGTGCTGAGTGTTTCGAGGGCGGCAGCCTGTTCGCGGAGGACGCCAAGCAGGCGGGAGATTTCCTGATCTTTGGCTTCTAGGATTCCTTCCAGGTCGGCATCTCCCGGGGTGTCGTAGGCGGGCTGTGATTCCATGATGGGTGAGTGTTAGCTGGAGCCGGGGAGGGCGATAGGGCTGATGCGGTGCTGGTTGGAGAGAGTATCGAGGAGGTGCTGGGTGTGGGAAGCCTGTCGTGCGTGGGCTTTTTTCAGCAAAGAGAGGCGGGAGTGTGCCAGTGAGCGGAGGCGTTGCGCGGTCTGCTCCTGGGCTTGGAGTTGCCCGAGGAGGCTCGCAATTCGCTGTTCCTGGGTGGCGGCGAGCGCAGAGGATTTTTCGAGCTGGGTCTGGAGTTTGTCGCGCTCGGCGGCGGCGGTGGCTTTATCGGCTGCAGCCTGCTGCTGAGTGGTGGCGTGTTTTCGTATCGCTTGCTCGCATTGGGCTTTGAGCGACTCGATATACGCCGTCTGTTCGGCTGCGGTCTGTCCTAGCTTGGAGAGTTGATCGCGCAGGGATGCGATGAGTGCGTCCTGATCTGTCTGCTGTTTTTTGAGCAGGGAGATGAAGTTGTCCTGCTCGGAAAGGGAGGCCAGGTGCCGTTGAGATTCGGCGAGAACATGCGAGTGATCCTGGCGCAGTGATTCGCGCTCGGATTCGAGCGATGCGATGTAGGCTGCCTGCTTTTCCGCGATCTCTGTGAGTGGAGCGAGTTGAGGGGTGAGTGCCCTCGAGTTTTTTTCGTGACGGGTGGCTGTTTCGGCGGCGGCGCGGATCTCGGAGTCGAGCTGGTCGCGTTGTTTTTCCAGGCTGGCGATATAGGCGGTCTGCTCGTGAGCAGTCGCCGCGAGTTTGTCCAACTGGTCTTTCAGGGATGCGAGTGTGCGGTCGTGCTCGGCGTGCTGCGACTTGAGCTGGGCGATGAATGATTCCTGTGTAGCGAGAGATTTAAGGTGGCGCTTAGATTCAGCGACGGAGAGGGCACTGGCCTGCTGAAGAGAGTCGCGCTCGGATTCGAGGGTTTTGATGTAGGCGGTCTGCTCGGCGGTTGTTTTGGCGATGTGATCGCGCTGGGTGGCCGCGGTCACGGACTCACTTTGCAAGCGGTCGCGATCCTCGGTAGTGGCTTTGAGCGCGGCCGTTTGCTCGGCGACTATTTTGTCGAGGCGGTCGATCTCGGCGGCGGTGTCGTTGCGCGTGAAAAGCGAGGCTTGGAATTCGTCGATTTTGCGAAGCAAAACATCTTTGTAGTTCTGTAGGAAAAACGGGTCTGCCAATAGTAGTTTAAAGCGTACGATCAGCTCTAGTATCTGGCTGGCTTCGCGTTGTCCGCTCCAGATGCCGCCGACATGTTTGCGATAGGCGCCCATGTTGCGGCGTATGAATCCCAGTTTGCCGCTGAAGGTTAGCAGGATGTCGAGGTAGAGGTCGCTAGGCCGACGCAGATACCATTCGGGCAATGGTTCTGCGAATGCGGACCTGCGAAAAACCATCGAGCACGTGGGCTGACGGCTTAAGAGAGAATCGATTATGTCGTGCTGAGAAAATTTATCTTTGGGAGAGTCAAAGTAACTTTTTTGGATCGTATCGCCATTTTGATCGACCAAACGCACGTCATGAAAACAGCCGGCACAGTCAGTATTGGCGCGTAAGTAATCTACCTGACTCTGGAGCTTTTTGGGGTCGGTCCAATAATCGTCACCTTCACAAAGCGCGATAAATTCGCCGTGCGCCTCGCGCAAGGTCATGCGGAAATTAAAACTTCCCCGGGGCCGTCCATCGATGAGGACTGCGTCTTTTCTGCTGCGAAGAAAAACTCTGATCTTTTCGGGATACCGGTGTGCGTAGTCCTGACATACTTCGCGAGTTCCATCGCTTGATTCATCTTCACCAACCAGAATTTCAAAGGGGAAGTCCGTTTTCTGCGCCAACGCACCTTCTATCGCTTTAGAGACAAAGCGTGCGTGCTGGTAGGTGATAAGGCAGACACTTAGCAACGGATGGGCCATCTGTGAGTGGGATAGTAGCCGATGCGCAGGTCTGGTTCGCAAGTATTGTGTGCGTGGTTTGATATCAGCCTGAAGTGTGTGCGGGGGCCGCACGCAAATGCCGGAGGATCTCTTCGGGCGAGTTCCACATCAGAACATCTATGATAGAAAGGTCCGGAACGAAATCGTAGCCTGGGGTAGTGTAGTGAAATGACCGATGCTCCTGAATAGTGAGTTTGATCCCCTTTGCGGCAAAGGCTGCGGAGTCGAAAAGATCGCGTCCGCCGGGTGGATTGATGTATTCCGTGGCGTTTAGCGCCGACGAAATCTCAAGTGCCCATTGGCCGGGGTGAGTGATCGGCGGAAGAGACAGGTTTAGAGAAGAGAAACAGCGAATTTTTAAACGTAAGCCTAGCAACTCACAGCAGGCGGTCATCAGTCGGACATTCACGTCTGCGATGGATGCTCCTGGAGTTCCGCTCAGCGTGGTTGAGAGAAATTCCGTGATAGACTGAAAATAGGGTGCCTTTTTCCGATAGTGTTGCAGTTGGCCGATGATGCGCTCGCACCAGTCATTTCCGGATGCGGCGAAGACATCTTTGATAGCCGTTTCGCGTGCGTGCTTTTGCAGTGGGACAATCACGTACTGCCACGAAGTTGTCGGGTGCAGGATGCGGTTTCGATTAACCCAGCCGTGACGGATGTACTGTGCCGTGTCGAAAACGATCCACTCATCGCATTGCCTGATCAGGTCAAAGTACCCCAGATATGGAGCGAAATACGGCTGCATGATGCCTAATTTCATGCGAAAATTTCTTCAGTGTGATTCAGGCCGGGGCTCGTGCATGAGCAACGAGAGTTCCGATGATTATTTCTTGCAGTTCCGGTGTCACAAGATCGGACATGGGGAGACAAAGAACTTTTTCAGCGGCAGACTCCGATACAGGACAAGGGTGCCCGGATATGTATGATATACGATTGAGTGATGGGTAAAAGTATCGGCGTGGGTAGATGTTGAGCGCTGCGAGCGCTGCCAGGCTGCGTTCAACAGCAGATTCGGTTGGCAGTAGCACAGGGAAGTAAGCGTAGTTATATTCCAAGTTCACTGATTCGGGACGTGGAATGCGAACCGAAGTTCCGGAGAGCAGTTGGGAGTAGTTGTCGTGCTGGCGTCGGTGGCGCGCAAGATTGGCGTCCAAGTGGACCAGATTGCACAGCCCCATGGCTGCATGAAACTCGGAGTTCTTACCGTTAATTCCGAGATGGCGGTGGTCGTCGCGGTGATGTCCGAAGGCACGAGTAAGCCGTATCCGCTCAGCGAGGCTGGCGTCGTCATTGATAACAATCGCGCCACCTTCGACGGTGTGAAAAATTTTGGTGGCGTGAAAGCTAAGGCAGCTCACATCACCGAAAGTGGCCAATGCACGGCCATCCAAGCGGCAGCCGAATGTGTGAGCTGCATCATAAATCACCTTTAGATTATGTCGCCGTGCGATGTCTGAGATTGCGGCAACGTCGCAGGGGAAACCGTAAACATGCGTTGCCAAGATAGCGCGAGTCCGGGGAGTTATGGCTGCTTCGATCAGATTCGGATCGATAGTCAGGTCGCCAAGGCGGATATCCACGAATACCGGCGTGCAGCTTTCCCATAGGACAGCACTGGTTGTAGCGACATAGCTAAAGGGAGTGGTTATGATTTCTCCCTGTAAATTCAGTGCTTTGATGGCGATCTGTAAGGCTGCGGTGCAGTTGGTGACAAACCATATGTGGGGGCTTGCTAAGTAGCTGGCCAAACGCTGCTCAAGTTCACGTACCAATGGACCATTGTTGGTCAGGCAATGGGTATCCCAAATCTGACGAATATAGCCCAGATACTCTTCCAATGGTGGTAGGGTAGAGCGGGTGACCATGATTGGCACAGGTACTGATGAAGTCTGTGAGGTCATGGCGAGTTGCGGGCGAAATATTTCAAGTTAGCGGGAGTGAAGATCAATTAGGGCGATAGTCGGCCGGTCGGTTTCGTCGATTGGTCAGATACGTTTCAGGTCGGGTCATGCGACAGAATTTTTTGCAGAAAGACCATCGCCATCCCTGCTTGGAATTCTGAAACCCGTCCGTTGGCGGTGGCCTTAACCTCAGTAAGTTTGCGAGCGCCGTAACTGCTACGGATGTTGCGATATTTCTCCGCCAAGAGGGAATCCGCTGTTAGAATGACGGCACAGACTGATGAGGGCACTGCGTTGTTTTCTCCAACGATCGCTATGGTGGCTGTTGGGTCATTTGCTGACAGTGAACTGAGTCGAGCATCGCGACTGAAGGCTGCATGCTTGAAAATTATAGTCGGCAGGCCCTGTTTCCGGGCGTCATCGAGTAATGAATTGTTCTTCGGGCGGGGCTCCATCTCGTAGCTGAGTACTGCAGTGAGTCCGGCTGTTGATGAGTCTGGTGAGCAAGCGACAGCCTCCAATCCAGCCCAAGTAGAGGCCTTGAGGATCGGCTCTGGGCAATGTGGAAGAACTCCGACGCGACCGCTAAGATTTAGCCCGGCCAGCGCCATCATGATGGCGAGAGATTCGTTGCTGACGACGACGGCGTTCGGCACGGAGAAGTATTTGCTTAGGGCGGTTTCAAGCTCCTGCGCTAACGGTCCATGGTTCGTGAAATAGCCAGATGCGTAAATGCGCTCTACGACGTCTTTGTAATTTCCCGGGGACATTTATTTTGCGGGTGATGTGAAGAATTCGGGCTCGCTCGCTGCGAACGCGATAAAGTCACAAACGGTAGAGACATCCTGCGGTGTCACTCGTGATCCACAGGGAAGGTTCAGATAGCGTGCTTCGGCCAATTCGGTTTGTTGCATCTCGCGAATGGCGACACTGTAGGAGTAAGTCTTCTGGTGGAGCGGGGGGGAATAATGCTTACGAGCCAAAATTGATTCCGAATTCATGGCGTTACAGAGAGCGTCCCGGTTGATCGGGAAGTTGTCCTGCACCTCGACGACAATATTCTTATAAGAGGTTTGCTCTTGTTCGTCGAATTTCAGCAAACGGATGCCGTTGAGTGACGCCAGTTGCTTTTGGTAAGCCCGATAAATGGTGCGGTTGTGATCTATATTTTTGTTGAGCTCATCCAACGCAGCCAAGGCAAAGGCTGCATGCCCTGGGTGGGGGAGACCGTTTAATCCGTAGTGGGACTCGTCAGGAAATGTCACGACCGCTCCTGTCCGGAAAATTTTCAAGGAGGCCGCGAAGGCCGCGTCGTTGGTGCAAACGTAGCCGCCCTCTAGGCCGTTGATCAACTTGCTGGCATGAAGGGAAAAAACCTCTCCCACTCCGAAAGAGCCGATTCGCTTTCCCGAGACGGTTTCATGCGCAGATTCCACGGCATCGAAAACAACTGGTACGCCCCGGCGTTTGGAGAGGGCGAGAATGCCTGAAACATCGCAGCAATTGACGATAGGGTGCACCGCTAGGATCAACCCAGTCTCTGCACCAATATTCCGGTCTATTGCTTGTGGCGATATGCTGAGGTCAGCCGGATCGATATCAACGAGTACGGGTGTCAGCCCTGCCCAAAATACGACATCAGCCAGTCGACGATATGTGAGTGAGGGGATGATGACTTCAGATTTTCCGGGGAGTGCTTTAAGTTTAATGGCAGAAACCAATGCCCAGAATCCGGTGGAAAAAAGAACGCAGTACTCAGAGTCATGATAGCGACGAAGCCGGTCAGCTAATTGGGCGCAAAGCGCCGGTTCTTGATCGGACTGTTTCTCAAAACCCTCTTCCAGATATCTCAGTACCGATCTTTTTTCGGGGGTGTACAGGTTCGATGTGGAAATAGGCACCGAGAAAAGACCAGGCCCGCCAAGACGTTTGAGGCGGTTGCGAAGGCTCGTTTCACTGTGAGGCTTCATGGCGTTTGCTCCAAATAACGTCGAACCGATAGCGGTGTCCGTAAAATTCCGGCGGCATCTTCACGCACCTAGCTGAAAATCCCAATTGGGTTCCTAGGCTGACCAGCTCTTGCTGCGCCCACCAGACGCCGATGGGGGTGTGCGGATTACCCAGTTCGTAGGATGCTATCTGACGGGCAGCAAAGAAGTCAGCTGCGCTACTGATGTCAGGGACGTTACCCAGAAAAACCGTATCCACATTATGGAAGCGCGCGACTAATGCGCCAGACATTGCGCGAAAGTCGTCCCGGCTAAAATAGGACATGCATCCATAGAGCATGACCTTATCGATGGTTTGCGTCGCTGTGTGATTAGTCACGAAGGCGCGTGCGTCGCTTTCGATATACGCAACATTCTCATTGGGTCGGAAATATTCCCGGGCAATTTCCAGAAGGTAGGGCGAGAAATCCACCCCTGTATATTTTGCTATGCGCTGAAAGAGGCGTGCTGCGAGCGCTCCGTTTCCACAGCCGATGTCGAGGAGGTGGCTAGTGGCGGAAAAATGTATGTGCCGTTCGATTTGTCCGACGATCAATTGGATGTCGTGTTCCGAAACAGGCTGGCCGTTTACCGTGCGTTTGATTTGAGACCAGAAGTCGTCGCGAGCGAATCGTTTTGGGTGCTCTTTATGGATAAAGTCTGGGTCGTCAGATTTCTGCATGGTCGTATTGGCTGCAGTGTCATGTCCCCGTGTTCTGGCTATAGCACCCAACGATTCTCAGGATGCGATGACGGAGATTTGTGTGTCGAAATGCACGGGGCCATGGATGCCGAGATTGAACTGCGGGAGTATCGTGACGAAGGCGGCGTATGAGATGGAGTCAGCCACGGTTGAGCGTGAAAAATCGAGTGTTCCTTCGGGGAAAAAAGCGTCGTCAGAGAATAGGAAGAGTCCGGCGTAGAGCGAATAATCGCCCGATTTTAACGGCAACCGGAACGGCATGGTAACTACGACTGATCCGCCGGCGGGTATGTCCAGCCTGTGGCGATGGGTGCGGTCTGCACAGGAAAGCAGCTCTGTGCCCTGCAAGGTGACACATGATAAGCCGACACGAAATTGGCCGGAGTATCCTTTGGCGCTGTTGAGCACGTATACGGCGGTAATGTCTTCATCCCAGCGCATACATGCGGTGCGACTTCCCTTTTCTCCCAGGACAAAGAAGTTCGTGATTTGGACCTGAGCGGTACCTCGCCGCCTGATCCGGGCATTCTTTTCGAATTCAGTTCTGTCTTCGTTTATCCAGTTATTCGAGGAATGCTTGGGCAGACCCGGGGCGGCTGTGCTGGGCGCAAGATGTTCCTGATGGTCCATCCCCATGGCTCTGGCGCAGTCTCTGTTGTACGCTCCACAGACGTCTGCGGATATTCCTTGTCGCTGGCTGATGCTCCCGGCGAGCCACAGTGCTTTCTGACAAAAAGTCTGGATCGTGCCTGAGTCATGTGTGACAAGCAGGATAGTGCAGCCTCGTCCTTGGAGGTGGCGGATTCGCGCAAAGCACTTTGCTTGGAAGGGCGCGTCACCTACAGAGAGCGCTTCGTCGATGATCAGCACTTCAGGTTCGACCGCTGTTTGCACTGCAAACGCCAGGCGGACCATCATGCCGCTGGAGTAGGTTTTGACGGGCTGTTCGATAAAGTCGCCGATGTCGGCGAAGGCGGCGATGGATTCGAATTTGGCGTCCACTTCGGTTCGCGAAAGGCCGAGCACGGCGGCGTTGAGGTAAACGTTTTCACGGCCGGTGAATTCAGGATTAAAGCCGCTGCCGAGTTCAAGGAGGGCGGCGACGCGGCCGTTGACCTTCACGGTGCCGCTTGTGGGCTGAAGGGTGCCGGCGATGATCTGGAGGATCGTGCTTTTGCCGGAGCCGTTGCGGCCGATGATGCCGACGCTTTCGCCTTTTTTGACTTCGAAGGAGATGTCTTTGAGCGCCCAGAAGTCGCGGTAGTTTTTAGCGGCGCGATTTTCGAGGGACTGAGCCAGTGACGAGCCTGCGGGAAACAGGCCGGCGGCTTTCTGAAAGATGGGGGAGGTGAGGCGGCCGGCGGGGGATTCCCAGATGCGGTAGGCTTTGCTGACACCCTGAACGGAAATGGCGATCTCTTCACTCATGGGTTAGAGGACGTCGGCGAAGGCGGGCTTCATTTTTTTGAAGGCGGCGTGACCCAGCCAGCAGATGACGATGCTGACGATCCATAGGTAGGCGACGTGGTAGAGGTTGGGCGAGCGTTGCCAGAGCACGCCGTCGCGTGCGATTTCAATGGCGAGCAGGAGCGGGTTAAATTGCAGGATGGCCCAGACGAACGGGGGGGCTTTTTCGAGGATCCGGACTGCGGGATAGAAAACCGCGCTGGTGAACATGAGCACGGCGATGAGGAACTGAATGATCTGGCTGACGTCGCGGAAGAAGACGCCGAGTGCCGAGCACAGCCAGGAGATGCCCAGGCCTGCGAAGAGTAGTGGGATGACGGCGACGGGCAGCCAGAGGACGCCGAAATCCAGTCCCTGCCCGAATAATGCGGCGCCCGCGAGTACGAGGCCGAGGGAAACCAGCAGGTGAAAAGTAGCGGCGCCGACAGCGGCGGCGGGAAGGATCTCCACCGGGAAGACGACCTTCTTGATGAAGTTGGGATTTGAAACGATCAGGGTGGGGGAAACAGCGAGGACTTCGGACGCGAAGTGAAAAAGGCTGAGCCCGAAAAATATGCCCAGGCCATAGTCGGTGCGGGTCTCATTGGGCAGAACGCCGAAGCTGCCACCGAAGATGAAGCCGAAGACGAAAACGTAAAGGCCCAGCATCATCAGCGGGCTGGCGAAGGACCAGATCAGGCCGAGGTGGCTGCCTTTGTGGCGCAGCTCTACGTTACGCTGTGTAAATTGCCAGAGCAGCTCCCGGTGTTGCCAGAGGTCGGCGAGAAATGGGGCCAGACGACGAAGCATGATTTGAGGGGTTGCTGGTACACGCTGAGTTGGGTGCCGCAAGGGAGATTTTCGTGAGGGCAAAACGCAGGTTGGCGAAAGCCCGTTGCCCGGTTGCTTCGCGCGTACTGCAATGAATCGTTTGAGGACTGAACAGTGACTTTTTTCCAGCGGTGCGGAGCAGGCCAGCGGCCGGCGCTCCGAGCGCGGACGCAGAATGCCGACGGTGGACGTCCGGTGCTCCCGGCACCTGAGGCATCGACGCGAGGTCGAGCCCTACCGTTTAACTGAGCTTGGCCAGCTCGGATTGGACGAGGCGGGAGACCATTTCTTCGAAGGGGACCGTGTTTTCCCAGCCGAGGACGCGTTTGATTTTGCCGGGGTTGCCGCAGGGGGCGAGGGGCTCGACGGTGGTGACGAGATCGGAGCTGAACTTGACGTAGTCTTTCCAGTTCAGGCCGACGGATTGGAAGGCGAACTCGACCAGGTTTTGCACGGAGTGGAGTTTGCCGGTGGCGAGAATGTAGTCATCGACCGGCGAGCCTTGGAGGATCATCCACATGCCGCGGGCGTAGTCGGGAGCCCAGCCCCAGTCGCGCATACCGGTGAGGCTGCCGAGGGTGAGCTCGGTCTGGCGGCCTTTCTTGATGTTGGCGACGGCGCGAGCGATTTTCATCGTCACGAAGTTCCCACTACGGCGGGGGGACTCGTGGTTGTAGAGGATGGCGGAGCAGGTCTCTAGTTTGTAGGCGATGCGGTAGATGCGCGCCATCTGCTGGGAGAACGCCTTGGCCGCGCCGTAGGGCGTGGTGGGGTTGACGGGGGTGTGCTCGTCTTGAGGCGAGTGGGGCGGGGAGCCGAAGACTTCGCTGCTGGAGGCGTAGAGGAAACGCGGGGGATTCGGAATGTCGCGGATGATCTCCAGCAAGCGGAGCGTGGCCATGCCGATGCTATCGACGGTGTTTTCCGGGAGCTCGAGGCTGATGCGGGGGCTGGACTGGCCCGCGAGATGGTAGAACTCGGTGGGCTTGGCCTTGCTGATGATGCGACGGAGGTGGGTGGCGTCTTCGAACGACCCGTTGTGTAGGAAGAGCTGTTTGTTGTAGATCTTCGGGTCGTTGAAGAGGTGCTTGATGTTGCTGCCGCCAAGCGTGTCGGGGCGATGAACGAGGCCGTGGACCTCGTAGCCTTTTTCAAGCAGCAGTTCGCAGAGGTAGGAGCCGTCCTGTCCGGTGATGCCGGTGACGAATGCGCTTTTTTGGCTCATGGGTTTAGAACGAGGCGTTGATCGTGTTACGACGGAGGTCGGCTTCGACCATCATCTGGCAGAGTTGCTCGAGGGTGGTCTTGGGTTCCCAGCCGAGTTTTTCTTTGGCTTTGGCGGGGTTGCCGATGAGGAGCTCGACTTCGGCGGGGCGGTAGAACTTGGGATTGATGCGGACGAGGAGTTTGCCGGTTTTGGCATCGGTGGCGGTTTCGTTTTCGGCGGCGCCTTTCCAGACGAGGGCGATGTTGACGGCTTTGAATGCCATCGTGACGAAGTCGCGGACGGTCTCGGTGCGGTTGGTGGCGAGGACGAAGGTGTCGGGCTCGTCGGCCTGCAACATGCGCCACATGCCTTCGACGTATTCGTCGGCGAAGCCCCAGTCGCGTTTGGCGTCGATGTTGCCGAGTTCGAGGACGTCGAGTTTGCCCTGGACGATCTTGGCGACGGAGTCGGTGATTTTGCGGGTAACGAATTCGCGGCCGCGGAGGGGCGATTCGTGATTAAAGAGGATGCCGCTGCAGCCGAAGATGTCGTAGGATTCGCGGTAGTTGATGGTGATCCAGTGGGCGTAGAGTTTGGCGACGCCGTAGGGGCTGCGGGGATAGAAGGGCGTGGTCTCGATCTGGGGAACGGCCTGGACTTTGCCGAACATCTCTGAGGTGGAGGCCTGGTAGAAACGGATCTTGCGGTTAACCGTGCGGATGGCTTCGAGGAGATTGAGGGCGCCGACGCCGGTGATCTGGGCGGTGGTGGAGGGCTGGTCGAAGGAGACGCCGACGAAGCTTTGGGCGGCGAGGTTGTAGACTTCGGTGACGCCGGCTTTGTCGATGAGGCGGGTGTTCGTGCCGAGGTCGGTGAGATCGTATTCGACGAGGTGGAGATTGGGGTGTTTGTCGCAGCCGAGTTCTTCGAGGCGCCAGAAATTGACCGAGCTGGTGCGGCGGTAGGTGCCGTAAACGGTGTAGCCTTTGCCGAGAAGGAGGCGCGTGAGATAAGCGCCGTCCTGACCTGTGATACCGGTGACGAGTGCGACTTTAGACATGGTTTTTAAGAAGAGTAATGGTGGGCGTTGAACGTGCTCGTTTTTGGCGCGTCAGGAAGGGGGGTGTTTACACGCGTTCTCAGCGAGATGGTCAACAGGGGAGATCACAGGACCGGATACGCCGTCGGCCTCGCAGATCCGGTCCCGAGGAGGGAATGCGGTCTGTGAGGGGGGAACCGCAGGGCACGGCCGGTGAAAAGCCGGTCAGATCGAGCGGGCGGCGCTGGTGGCGGGGAGCGTGACGGAGTGGGACTCGGGAGACGCGGGCGCGTTGTGGGAGGCCTGGGCGGGTGCTTTGGTTTTCTCGTGTCCGCTGATGAGGAGATAAAACGCGGGGATGACGTAGAGGGTGAGGGCGGTGCCGACGAGGAGGCCGCCGATGACGCCGAGGCCCATCGAAACGCGGCTTTCCGCGCCGGCTCCGAGCGCGAGCGCGATCGGTAGGACGCCGAGGATCGTACAGAGCGAAGTCATCAAGATCGGACGGAAGCGCGAGGAGGCGGCTTCGGTCATGGCGGTTTTGGCGTCGACGCCGGCGTGGCGGCGCTGGGTGGCGAATTCGACGAGGAGAATGCCGTTCTTGGTGACGAGGCCGATCAGCATGATGAGGCCGATCTGGGAGAAGATGTTGAGCGTCTCCTTGAAGAGCCAGAGCGTGACAAAGGCACCGGCGAGGGCGAGGGGCACGGTGAGCATGATCGTGAACGGATCGCGGAAACTTTCGAACTGCGCGGCGAGGACGAGATAAACGAGGATCAGGGCGAGCGCGAAGACGAAGCCGAGGCTGGAGGAGCTTTCGATGAAGTCTTTGGAAGCGCCGGTGAACTCGGTGGTGAAGCGGTCGTCGAGCGTGGCTTTGGCGGCGGCGAGGAGGGCGTCGTTGCCCTGGCCGAGGGTGTATCCGTTGTTCAAGTTTCCCGAGATGGTGGCGGCGACGAAGCGGTTGTAGCGGTAGAGCTGGGGGGCGCTGCTGGTCTCGGTGAGGGTGATGAGGTTATCTAGCGGGATGGTTTCGCCGCTGGCGGCTTTGACGTTGATGGCGCCGAGGTCGCTGGTCTTGGCGCGGTCTTCGCGGAGGAGCTGGCCGAGGACTTCGTATTGTTTGCCGTTGAAGATGAAGTAGCCGAAGCGCTGGCCGCTGAGCGCGGCTTGCAGGGTGGAGGCGATGTCGGCCGCGGAGACGCCGAGGCTCTGGGCTTTGTCGCGGTCGATGGAGATGCGGACTTCGGGCTGGTTGAACTTCAGATCGGAATCGACGAAGGAGAAGGCAGGGCTCTTGGAGGCTTCTTGGAGGAATTTATCGAGCGCGCCTTCGAGATCGCTGAGTTCAGCGGCTTGAATGACGAGCTGGGCGGAGAGGCCGGCGCCGCGGCGTTCGCCGATGGAGGGTTCCTGCGAGACGGAGGTGCGCGCGCCGGTGAGCGGGCGGACGGCGGCCTGGAGTTTGGCGGCGAGTTCCTGCTGGGTAAATTTGCGGTCGCCTCGGTCTTTGAGGAAAACACGGACGAAGCCGGCGTTGGCGGAGCCGATGCCGCCGGGACCGCCGACGGGGGCCTGGGTCATGGTGACGACGTATTCATCGCCCAGCTGCTCGCGGACAATCTGGGTGAGGTCGTCGAGGTAGTTGACGGTGTAATCGTAGGAAGCGCCTTCGGGGGCGGTGGTGCGGACCCAGATGCGGCCGCGATCTTCGAGCGGGGTGAGTTCGCGGGGGAGGGCGCGGTTGCAGGCGACGATAATGGCGATGGAGCCTGCGAGGACGACGAAGGCGAACCAGGGAAAGCGGAGGAAGCTGGCGAGGGAGTTTTCGTAGGCGCGGGTGAGTCCGGCGAAGAACGGCTCGGTGCGGTTGTAGAGCCAGTTTTGCTGTCCATGCGGTTTGAGCAGGCGGACGGACATCATCGGCGTGAGCGTGAGCGCGACGAAGGCGGAGATGATCACGGCGCCGGCGATGACGACGCCGAATTCGCGGAAGAGTTTGCCGGTGAGTCCGCCGAGGAAGATCACGGGCATGAAGACGGCGGCGAGCGCGATCGTCGTGGAGATGACGGCGACGAAAATTTCCTGGGTGCCCTTGATGCCGGCTTCGAAGGGCTCCATGCCCTGCTCGATTTTGGCGTAGATGTTTTCGAGGACGACGATGGCGTCGTCCACGACGAGGCCGATGGCGAGGACGAGGCCGAGCAACGTGAGGACGTTGATGGAGAAGCCCGCGAGATCCATGATCAGGAACGTGCCGACGATGGACACGGGGATCGCGAGCATGGGGATGAGCGTGCTGCGCCAGTCGCGGAGGAAAATGAAGATGACGAGGACGACGAGGCCGAAGGCGATGAGGAGCGTTTCCTGCACCTCGTGGATGGCGGTGCGGACGTAGGTGGTATTATCGTAGCCGATGGCGAAATCGATGTCGGCGGGTTTTTCTTTTTCGATCTGAGCGAGGCGGGTGCGGAGCTGGTCGGAAATTTCAAGCTGGTTGGCGCCGGGCTGGGGACGAACGTACACGCCGATCATGGGTGTGCTGCCGACCTTGAGGATGGAGCGGAGATTTTGCGGTCCCAGTTCAGCGTAACCGATGTCGCTGAAGCGGACGATCTGGTCGCCGTCGCGTTTGAGGATGACGCGGCCGAATTCCTCGGGCGTGGCGAGGCGGCTGAGGGTGCGGACGGTGAGTTCGACGTTAGCGCCCTCGATGCGGCCGGAGGGGAGCTCGATGTTTTCGCGCTGGAGGGCGGAGCGGACATCAAGCGGCGTGAGTCCGTAAGCGGCGAGACGCGACGGGTCCATCCAGAGGCGCATCGCGTAGCGTTTTTCGCCGACGAGATCGATGTTGCTGACGCCGGGGACAGTCTGGAGACGTTCGCGGAGGTTGTCGGCGTAGGCGGAGAGTTCGAGGAGGCTGCGGGAAGGACTGCTGACGACGACGCCGAAGAAGGGGTTCGAGTCGGCGTCGGACTTGTTGACGATCGGGGGATTCGCGTCGGCGGGGAGATTGCGGGAGGCGCGGCCAAGCTGGTCGCGGACGTCGTTGGCGGCGGCTTCGAGGTTGATGTCGATGCCGAACTCGACGCGGACCTGGCTGGAACCCTCGCGGCTGATCGACGTGAGATTACTGATACCGGCTACGGCGTTGACGGCGGCCTCGATGGGCTCGGTGATCTGCGACTCGATGACCTCGGCGCTGGCGCCGGGATAAGTCGTGATGATGGTGACGACTGGTGGATCAACGGCGGGATATTCGCGGACGCCGAGCCGGGTGGCGCTGAGCGCGCCGAGCAGGACGATGGTGAAGGAGAGGACGCCGGCGAGGACGGGGCGCCGGATGCTGAGGGAGGCGAGCGACATGGGTGTGAGCGCGGGCGGTTACTCAGTGAGTTTCACGCGGATGACGGCGCCGTCGCGGAGTTGCTGAACGCCGGAAGTGAGGACGACATCGCCCTCTTTCAATCCCTCGACGATCTGTACTTGAGTGTTGGTGCGGGCGCCGGTGACGACTTTGACGCGGCGGGCCTTGCCCTCCCGTTCGACGAAGACGTGGCGTTCTTCCAAGCCGGCGAGTATCGAGATGGCGGGCACGAGCAACGAAGCCTCGGACTGCTGGACGGTGTACTGGACGCGGGCGAAGGTGCCGGGGAGGAGGGAGCCGTCGAGATTGCGGCAGATGGCACGCAGGAGAACGGAGCGGGTGGAGACATCGATGCGTGGCTCCACGGCGTAAACTTCGCCGGTGTACGTTTGTTTGCTGCCCGCGACGGTGAAGCGGATGGGGTCGCCGGGTTTGACGCGTGGAGCGTAGCGTTCGGGGACGGAGAAATCGACTTTGAGGTGGGTGATGCCCTGGAGCGTGGCGATACGGGCGGCGGGATTTACGTAGGCGCCGACGGAGACGAAGCGGATGCCGGCGACGCCGTCGAACGGGGCGCGGATCTCGGTCTTCTTAATGTCGGCGCGGATGAAGTCGGCCTCGGCATCGAGGACGGAGAGTTCGCCGCGAGCCTCGTCGTAATCCTGTTTGCTGACGCCGCCCTCCTCGACGAGACGGGCAAGACGCTGTTCGCGGAAGCCGGCGAGTTCGCGGCGGGACTGGGCGCGGCGGAGGTTGGCCTGGAGGGAGGAGTCGTCGATTTTGACGAGGACGTCGCCGGCTTTCACGCGCTGGCCCTCGGTGAAATTGATGGCGGCGATTTTTCCATTCACCTCGGTCTGGATCTCGACGGATTCCTCGGCGCGGAGGGTGCCGTTGGCGCTGATGGACTCGGTGAAAGGGATGGCGTGTAGTTTAATGCCGGTGACGGGTATGCCGGCGCCGGCGTTGCGAGCAGGCGTGGCGGCGGGTTTGGCGGCGGGTTTGAATTTTTTCCAGGCGAAGACGCTGAGCGCGCCGAGGGCCAGGAGGGTGATGAGGATGGCGATGAGTTTGCCGCGGCCTTTTTTCGACGAAGGAGGCGAAGACGGAGGAGCGTGGCGCGGCGGCGAGGGCGGTGCGGCGTGCGGGCGGGCGGCGACGGGTTCGCTGACGGAGAGTATGGTTTTCAAGCGAGGCGGAGGGCTGACGTGAGCGCGCGGATGCGGTGTGTGAACCGCGGAGTGCGGCGCGATCCGGCATCAGCAGAGGATATGCCGCTACTGGGGAAACGAGGTGGAGGACGGACGGGTTAAGCAGGATTCAACGCGCTGAGCGGGCGGTTGAGTTTTCGGCAAGCGAGGGGCGGGTCAGGCGTCGAAACGGAGGAGGCGGGAGCTGTTGAGGAGGACAAAGAAGGCGCTGGTTTCGTGGAGGAGTGCGGCGGTGAGCGGGCCGACGAGGCCGAGGCTGGAGACGAGGAGGGCGACGAGGATGATCGCAGTCGAGACGGCGAGGTTCTGATTGATGAGGCGGAGGGAGCGGCGGGAGATCTGGATGAAATGAACCAGTCGGCGAAGGTCGGGCTGGAGGATGGCGACGTCGGCGGTTTGCACGGCGATGTGGCTGCCGGAGTTGTTGAGGGCGATGGAGAGGTCGGCGGCGGCGAGGGCGGGGGCGTCGTTGACGCCGTCGCCGACGACGAGGACGCGGCGGCCTTCGGCGCGGAGGGCGTGGACCTCGCGGGATTTTTCCTCGGGCAGGCAGTTGGCGACGAAGCGGGGAATGCCGGTGGCGGTGGCGATGGCTTGGGCGGAGTGGGCGTGATCGCCGGTAAGAAGGACCGCGCGGGTGAGGCCGAGGGTGCCGAGGGTTTCGACGACGTCGCGGGCTTCGGAACGGAGGCTGTCGCTGAGGAGAAAGCGGAGGGCGGGGCGGCCGTCGATCGTGGCGTAGACGGTGCGCTGGCCGGCGGATTCAGGGGGCTCGGGGGGCGGAGTGATGTTGTTTTCGCGGAGCCAGGCGGCGCTGCCGAGGAGGAGGGTGTGGCCATGGATGCGGCCGAGGAGGCCGCGGCCCGGGGTTTCCTGGACGTCGGAGGCGGTGGGAGCGGCGGCAGGTGACTCGGTCGTGAGAGCGTGAGAAGCGATGGCGTGAGCGACGGGATGTTGGGAGGAGGCAGCCAGCGCGCGGGCAAGTGGGAGGAAGTCGGATACGGAGCGGGCGGGATCGCAGGCGGTGGTTTCGGCGACGATGAGACGGCCGTGCGTGAGGGTGCCGGTTTTGTCGTAGACGACGGTGTCGAGCGTGGAGGCGGTTTCGAAGTGGCGGGGCGTTTTGACGAGAATGCCGAGGCGGGCGCAGACGGCGAGGGCGGCGACCATAACGGCGGGTCCGGCGAGGACGAAGGCGCAGGGGAGGCAGACGACGAGGACGGAGACGGCGCGGTCGAGGTCGCGGGTGAGAATCCAGACCATGGCCGTGAGCATGAGCACGGCAGGCGTGTAGTAGCGGAGGTAGGTGTCGAGTCGGCGGGCGATGAGCGGTCGGTCGGTGGAGGCGGCTTCGAGGATGGCGCGGACTTTACCGATGACGGTGTCGGAGGAGGCTCGGGTGGTTTCGAGTTCGATGACGCCGGAGAGATTGAGCGTGCCGGCGAAGACGGTGGAGCCGGGGGCGACGTCGGCGGGGAGGGCTTCTCCGGTGATGGCGCTTTGGTTGACGGCGGAGTGACCGGTGAGGACGAGGCCGTCGGCGGGGATGAGTTCGCCGGGGAGTACGCGGAGACGGTCGCCGGGTTGGAGCGTGTCGGCGTCGGCGGGTTCCTCGATCAGTCCGCGCAACCGCCGGGCGGATACGCGCGAGAGGCGGCCGAGGCCTTCGATGGCTTCGCGGATGCCGCGGACGCTGCGCTCTTCGAGGAGTTGTCCGAAGATAAGGATGATCGCGACGATGGAGCCGGTCGCGTAGCGTCCGCCGGCGAGGCAGGCGAGGAGGACGATGGCGACGAACTGGTCGAGGTAGTAGGGGTTGAGCGATTTTGCGGTGTGGAAGAGGCCGCGAATCGCGCCCGTGAAGACGGGGATGCATACGACGAGCCAAGCGGCGAAGGCGAGGAGGCCGGCGAGTTCGGGCTGGGCGGAGCGGAGCTGGCGCAGGAGCAGGCTGAGGAGGAGGGCGAGCGCGGCGAGGAGGGCGGTGGAGAGGCGGACGGGCAGCGAGAGCAGGCCGCGGTCGGACGGGAGGAGGTCGGAGCGGGGTCTCATCGGGCGTCGGCGGTTTGCGGGCGCAGGAGTATCTGCGGCGCGGATGCGGCGGGGGCGAAGGCGGCCTGGTTGAACTTGGGGAGAACTTCTTCGCGGACCTCGGCGAGGAGGCGGGAGCGGACGTTGACGGGAGATTCGTGGTAGGCGGCGAGGATGGAGAGGAAGGCGTCGCGCTCGCCCTCGGCGCGGGTGAGGGCTGCGGCGGCGTCGGCGACGGCGCGGGTGCGCAGGGTGTTGGCCTCGGAGGCGGCCATTTCTTTGGAGCGGGCGAGGTAGGCGCGGGCTTCCTCGACGAAGGTCTGTCGCTCGACCTTGGCGGAGTTGACGTCCTGGAAGGCGGGGAGGACGGGTTTAGGCGGAAGGAGTTCGCGGATTTCGAGTCCGCCGAGAGCGATACCGAGATCGAGCGCGGAGAGGCGCTGGCGGAGTTCTTCGAGCGTGCGGTCGCGGTAGGTGGCGAGGCCGGCGGGAATGACGTCGTCGATGGCGGCCTCGGCGAGGGTGCGGGCGGCGGATTGGTAGAAAAGCGCGGCGAGGGTGGCGTCAGGATCGGCGGATACGGAGAAGAAGCGGACGGGATCGACGATCTGGTAGCGGAGGGAGAAGGAGCCCTGGACGATGTTGGCGTCGCCGGTGAGCGTGTAGCCGTCTTTGGCGGGGTCGAGGAAGTGGCGGAGCGGGCCGTAGTCGGTCTCGTTGTGGGTGGAGCGGGCGATGTCTCGGGCGAGCCAGCCTTCGAGTTTGAGTTCGCGCGGAGCGCCGGTGGCGAGGCGGATGACGCGGTCGATGGGTTCGGGGAAGGCGACAAGCAGGCCGGGACCGTGGGCCTGGGGCTGGAGGCGGCCGAAGCGGAGGACGAGGGCGGACTCGCCGGGTTTCACAAAGTGAACGCCGGAGCCAAGGTATCCGCCGAGCACGCACACAAAGACGATCGTGAGCAGCGTGAGCGAGCGGCGGGCGGCGAGCTCGGTCGAGGCGAGCGGCGGCTGGGCGGCGGGTGTGCTCATGGAGCGACGGCGGTCCCGGGGGAGGCGAGGGGCGTGGGTGAAGGAGGAAAGAAGGGGGAGGAAGCAGGAGGAGATGTGGAGGCGTCTGGCTTGAGGAGTTGGAAAGGCGGGGTGCGGTCGTCGGCTACGAGGGTGATGTTGCGGCCGGCGACTTTGCGGAGGGCTTCGAGTTCGCGGAGGAAGCGGAAGAGTTCGGGGTCGCGGGCGTAGGCGGCGGCGGTTACGCGGGCGGCGGCGGCCTCGGCTTCGCCGCGTTTCTGATCGGCGAACTGGCGTGCACTGGCGACGAGGGCGGTTTTCTCGGCTTCGGCGGCGGAGCGGATTTCGTCGGCCTTGCGCTGGCCCTCGGCGCGGAACTGGGCGGCGTACTGCGCGCGCTCGGCCCGCATCCGGTCGAACATGAAAGGCGTGTTGGCGGCGGGGAGGGCGAGCTGGCGGATGCCGATGGACTCGATTTTGACGCCGAAGGTTTCGCGGACGGTGCCGGCGACGGAAGCCGCGATCTCGCGCTCGATGTCGGCGAGTTTCACCACGCCGGGGCGGACGGAGATGAGCTGGTCGAAGGAGTAGCGGCCGAGAACGGCGTTGCGCGCGGAGGTGACGATGCTGTCGAGCTTGGTGCGGAAGCCGGGGAGGCTGCCCTGAGTGGCGCGGAGGAACTGGAGCGGATCGTCGATGCGCCAGACGGCGAAGAACGGGAGGATGACGTTACGTTTGTCGGCGGTGAGGGCCTCGGAGATGCGGCCTTCGAGGACTTCGAGGCGGGCGTCGAAGCGGGTGACGGACTCGAAGGGCCAGGGGAGTTTCCAGCCGAGGCCGGGCTCGGTGACAACACGGACGGGACGACCGAAGCGGGTGACGACGGCCTGCTCGACCTCGGAGACCTGGTAGCAGAAAGCGGAGTAGCCGGTGAGGGCGGCAACGAGGAGGGCGAGGAGGAGGCGGCAGGCGACGATGAGTTTCATCGGATCAAGGGAGGGAGTTGGCGCCGTCGCGCAGATCGTAGAGGAGGGGAGCGCGCGAACCGGAGGGCGGATGCGCGGTGAGGACGAGGCGGATACGCGGGAGGACTTCTTCGAGGACGCTGAGACGGTTGCGGAAGTCGAAGAGGGCGGGGGCGGCGGCGCGGGCGTCGACCTTGCCGGTGAGGATGGCGGCTTCGCCGGTGATGGCGGCGAGGCGCTCGGCGGAGAAGCTTTCGGCCTGGCGGCGGAGGCTGAAGGATTCGCTGCTGGCCTGGGCGATGGCGGTGATGCGGTTGGCGGAGGCGAGGTCGATCATCATGCGGCGTTGTTCGAAGGCGCTGATGACTTCCTGGAAGGCGGGGGCGACATCCACGGGCGGGTGGATGTCTTTGAGGCCGACGTAGCGGATGCGGGCGCCGAGGCTGAGGGCGTCGGCGGAAGATTGAAGGCGGTCGCGTATCTGGTTACTGACGACATCGCGTTCGCCGGTCATGATGCCGAAGCTGTCGCGCGAGGCGGTGGCGATGAGGAGTTCGCGCTGGGCGAGGTTGGAGAGGAGACGCGGGAGATCGGCGCTGGTGCGCTCGGCGGCGAGAGCGTCGGTGAGGTCGAAGTGGACGGGGACGTTGAAGGTGAGGACTTCTTCGCCGTTGCCGACGAGGAGGTTGCTCTCGCCGGAGAAGTGGACCTCGGTCCAGAGGACGGGACCGCCGAGGTCTTTGTCGAAACCGAGGGCGAAATCCTGGACGCGTCCGACGGGGACGAGCCGAACGCGTTCCATTGGCCAAGGTGCGATGAAATGGAGTCCGGGCGAAAGGGTTTCTTTTTGGAATTTTCCCCAGGTGACGCGGACGGCTTCGCTGTCGGGCGGGACGATGACCACGGTGGTGGAGAGCCAGCTGGTGAGGACGATGATGAGGAGGAGCGGCTCGATGCAGAGGCGGGCGTAGCGGGCGAGCCAGGTGCCGCGGATCTCGAGGCCGAAGGCGTCGTGGACGGAGGTGGCGAGGGTTTGCAGCGGGGAGCGGCCTCCGAGTAGGGCGCCGGTGGAGAAGCTGTAGCCGGAGAACGGATGCGCGCGGCGTTGGGAAGGCGACTGGAACCAGCGGACGAGGGCAGAGAGCAGCCATTCGAGCGGGAGGAGGAAGGCGAGCGCGGAGGTGGCGAAGGCGAGCGGGCGGGCGAGATTCCAGGTGGGCGCGTAGAGCGTGGCTAGGCCGGCGGCGGCTTGGGCGAGGAGCAGTATCAGGAGGAGCGTGAAGCCAGCGCGGGGATCGGAGCGGCGGGGGATTTCGCGGGAGGCGACGGCCTGGCGGAGGAAGTAGAGGAGGAAGAAGAGGGAGACGCTGAGGACGAGCGTGCGGGTGAGCGTGGCGTCGGGGATGGAGATTAGGGCGGTGGGTGACGGGGGCAGCGAGTTGAACGCGAGAAGTCTGGAGGCGGGGAAGGATTCGGGGCGGAGCAGGCGGAAGGCGGTGAGAGCGCAGGCGAGGGCGAGGAGGACGTGCGCGACGACGAAGGCGGGGGCGGAGAGATGCTGGAGGCTCTGGCGGAAACGCAGGCGTGGGGAAGCGGGCGAGCCGGGCGACGGGGTGGAGGGCTCGCGGGCGTGGAGGTTATTCCACACGGGCTGGGAGAAGGCGATCAGTGCCCACCAGGCGGATACCAGCGCGATGCCGGGGAGCACGCCCTGCCAGCCGAGTCGGAGGAGGACGAGATGGAGAAGGGCGACCGAGGCGAAGACGCCGCCGCAGAAAAGCGGGAAGCGGGAGGCGGCGGAAGCGGCGGGCATGAGTCTGGCGTAAGCAGGGGCGGTGCCGGGCGCCGGAGGGTTTTATCGCGGGCGGGCTTATTCAGATGGGTACGCGATGTCGCTTAAAGCGGGGGAAGTATCGCGAGCGGGATTGGCGTTATGCGGGGTGGGGGCACCCCGCCTACAGCGGAATCGGAAATGCCGGCCAGAGGCCTGCGCTGCCGGGGACGGAGCAATCAATCGCGGTGGCGGGTGAATTCGTTGGGGGAGTTGGGCGCGGGTGGAGTGCCGGAGGGGTTGGAGACGGAGGCGGCGCCGAGGAAGGGGGTGGCTTGCGTGGCACGGGCGGAGGATTGCGCGGGGAAATTAGACGCGGGGGTGGGGGCGGCGTGGATGGGGTAGAGGGGGCGGCGGATGAGATTGGGCGGCTGTTTCACGGTGAGGGCGGTGTCGGGCGTTCGGTGGTTTCGTGTTCGGAGGGCCGGAGCGGGTGGAGGCGGAGGTGATGAATGTCATCCATTAGATGACATTGGATTTTGGGGAAAAGCGGGGTGGGGGGGCGTTGGGTAAGGTGTGATTGAGGGGTGTGGACGACACGGAGGTCGTCCCTCCGTTTAAGAGGGAGCGATGGCAGGGCGCATCGCTCCCGGTGTAGTTGGAGCGCGGTGACTTAGTCGTACCAGTAGGGGGTCTTGTCTTTGATCCAGAGGCTTTTTGGGATCATGCCGTGCATGCCGAGGTTGCCGTTGACGATGACGGTGTTGCGGTAGCTGACGGCGACGGAGGCGAGGGAGTAGGCTTCGAACTTGGTGAGGCCTTTGTTTTCGACGAGCCAGTCGATGGTCTCCTGCATCGCCATTTTCATGGCGGCGTCGAGGTCGGTGTTGAGGCCCATGACGATGTAGTGGGTGGGCGTTTCGAACCACGGCGTTTTGATTTTCTTGCCCTTGTGAACGATGAACTGCTGGACGGTGGTCATGCAGGTCTCGATGGCGGGGCCGGTGATCTCGCCGTCGCCCTGGGCGGCGTGGGCGTCGCCGGTGAAGTAGAAGGCGCCTTTGACGTGGACGGGGACGAACATGCGGGAGCCGGGGACCAAATCGCGGAGGTCGATGTTGCCGCCGAAATTGCCGGGGGCGCGGGAGCCGACGCGTTTGGCGGTGGCGGGATCGGGGGCGACACCCATCACACCCATGAAGGGTTCGAGGGGGACTTTGATGTCGTCGTTAAAATTGGCCCAGCCCTTGGTGTAGTCGTAGGTGTAGATCTTGGCCTCGCGGGCGGCGAGGAGCTCGGGGAGGCCGCCGCTGCCTGGGCCGGCGCCGTTGTTGCCGTAGGGGACGCGGAATTTGTTATCCCAGATGCGGACTTCGAGGGTGTCGCCGGGCTCGGCGCCTTCGATGTAGACGGGGCCGGTGAGCATGTGGCCGCCGGTGCCTGCGGGGAGGCCGGAGGGCGGAACCTGGAGGCGGGCGGCGACCATTTCCTGGATGACGGGATGCTCAAGAGAGAGGCCGAGTTTTTTGACGAACTCCTGGTAGTTGTCGTCTCTCATGCCGCCCATGCTGATGGTGTCGATCTGGACGATGTCGCCGGACTTCACGCGGTAAACGGGCTGGGCGTCGGAGCCGAGCCAGCCCCAAGCGAGGTTTTGCGGGGTGGCTTTGACGTGATGGTCGATGCGGGGCGCCTGCTTTTTGGTGGGAGACCAGGGCTTGGGATCGAGGGCGGGCGAGGGCTGGGCGTGTAGGCCAATGGCCGATACGGCGAGGGCGGAGGCGGTGAGGAGGTGGCGAAGGGTGCTCATGTGTCGGAGTGAGGCTGAGGTGGCGGCAAGAAGACGTGAGGCGAGTCGGGATGCCCCGTGTGTGCGTGAATGTTTCAGTAAACGAGGATGTCGGTTGGGAGCTGCGGGGTGTTGACGGGGAGGACGCGGGCTTTGGTGGCCTGTTCGAAGTCGTAGCCGTAGGCGAGGAGAGCGGGCTCGGTCCAGGCGCGACCGAAGAAGGAGACGGTGACAGGGAGGCCGTCCTTGGTCATGCCGGCGGGGACGATGACGTCGGGCCAGCCGGTGAAGTTGGCGTAGCTGGTGGGCGAGTTGCCCATGGGCGGAGCCGGGTCGGGCGGGTTGATGGGCTGGGCAGGGCGGGGCGAAGTCGGGTAGATGATCGCGTCGAGCTGGTGCTTGGCGAAGAGCGATTCGAAGAGGGCGCGGACGGTGGGGAGCAAGGAATCGCGCGTGGTCAGGTAGATCGGGTCGTCGGTACGGAAGGAGATGTTGTCAGGCTGGCTCCACTTGAGGCCGGCGGCTTTGCCGGCGCTGCGGTACTTCGTTGCGGGGTCGTTGGAGAGACGAACGACGTCGTCGAAGGATTTCGGGAAGCCGGGCTTGGTGGTTTTCAGGTAGGTGGTGAGGTCGGCTTTGAACTCGGCGCGGACGATTGTATTGTAGATTTCCTGACGGCTCTTGAGGAGCGTCTCCGGGAAGCGGACATCATCGACGATGATGGCGCCGAGCGATTCGAGTGTCTTGATGGACTCGTTGATGATGCGCTCGACCTCGGGATCTTGAGTCGTGAAATCGCGGGCGACACCGATGCGGGCGCCTTTGAGCGCGCCGCGTTTCAGGAACTGCGTGTAGTCGGAGTAGTAGTGGCCGCCGCTGGCGAGGGTGGCGGAGTCGGCGGGGTCGATGCCGGTCATGGAGCCGAGCATGGCGGCGACGTCGTACACGCTGCGGGCCATGGGGCCGGCGGTGTCGTAGGAGAGTCCGAGCGGGATGACGCCGTCGCGGGACATGAGGCCGCGGGTGGGCTTGAGGCCGGCGATGCCGTTGGCGGAGGAGGGGCCGCGGATGGAGCCGCCGGTGTCAGTGCCAATGCCCATGTGGCCGAAGCTGGCGGCGATGCCGGCGCCGGTGCCGCCGGAGGAGCCGGAGGGGCCGCGGTCGAGGGCGTGAGGATTGAGGGTCTGGCCGCCGGCGGAGGAGAAGCCGTTGGGGACGCGACCGGCTTTGACGATGTCTGCGGGGGCACCGCTGGCGCTGCCGCCGGAGCCGGCCCATTCGGAGAGATTAACCTTGGCGAGAATGACGGCGCCGGCGTCGCGGAGTTTTTTGGTGATGAAGGCGTCGTCGGGCGGGAGGGAACCTTCGAGGAGCTGGGAGCCGCCGGTGGTGGGGAGGTCGAACGTATCCACGTTATCCTTCAGGAGGACGGGCACGCCGTGAAGGGGAGAGCGGGGGCCTTTGGATTTGAGCTCGGCGTCGAGAGCTTTGGCCTCGGCGAGGGCTTTGGGGTTGAGGGTGATGACGGCGTTGATGACCGGGCCTTTTTTATCGTAGGCGTCGATGCGCGCGAGGTAGGCGGCGGTGAGTTTTTCCGAAGTGAGACCGGCTTTGAAGGCGGCCTGGATGTCGGCCGACGTCGCGGTGTTGAGATTGAGTTCGGCGGCGCTTAGGGGGAAGGCCGTGGCGAAGGTGAGAGCGGCGAGGAGGACGCGGGTGGCGTTGGTCATGATGCTTGGTGGTGGGCGTGGTGTGGCGCTGGCGAGGCAAGCACGGCATGTGCCCTCGTGAGGGCGGGGCGGGTGGATTCAGTTGTTTTCAAGTGAACGGGCGGGGCGTGCGATTTGGCTCAAGCGAACGCTGAGTGACCGACTGTGCGCACATCGCGGCATGCGGATGGCGGAGGCAGACCCGGAAAAAAGAAAACCGCCGGGCCGAGGCCGGGCGGTTTTCTTTCAAACAGCGCCGTTCGGATAGACGGACGGCGCGGACAGGCTCAACGCGATCAGGGCAGCGGACCGAAGTCAGGTGGAGGGCTGCGGTGTTTGGTGGCGGCCTGGTAGGCGGAGGCGACTTTGATCATCGTCGGTTCGTCGAAGGGGCGCGCGAGGAAGTCGACGCCGACGGGGAGTTTCGCGGGGACGGGACCGACGAGTTTTGAAGCGGGCTCGGTTTCGCCGGGAGTCGCGCCGGGGCCTGTAGTGGGGACGCGGGGTTTGTCGGGATCGACGACGCGGTCGTAGACCTGTGTGGTGAAACCGGCGGGAACGGTCATGTTGGGGAAACCCTGGGCGCCGAGAAAACTCCAGACGAGGGGACGGCCATTTTGGCGCGGGACGGTGGGCGAGCCGAGCTTGGGCGCGGGGATGTTGTTGGTCGGCGACATGATCACGTCGAGGTTGAGGTCGGCCATGGCGTGCTGGACGATGTACTGGACGGCGTAGCGCAGGTGTACGCGCGGACGGTTGTCGATTTCACGCGGCTCGTTTTTGCGCACGAGGCCGGACTTGCGGTCGCCGAAGCGTTCGTCGTCGAAGAATTTTCCGGTGGAGAGGAGGTCGTCGATCGTGTGGATGCGTTCGTCGCCGCGGAGAGCGAGGTAGTAGTTGAGCATGTGTTTGCCCTGGCCGAGAGCCTCGCCGTCGCCGAAGTCGCGGATGGTGAGTTTGGCGGGGACTTTTTCCGGGTGCATGGTGAGGTCGAGCACGGTGGCGGTGCGATCGGTGGTGGGTTTGCCCTCGGCATCGACCGGGAAGAGCTCGGGGTAACGCTTCGCGGTGGTGGGGCTGTAGAGGACGTAGAAGTTTTTGTGGATGTAGGGCGTGAGCAGATCTTTTTCGCCGGGATCGACGATGGTGGCGCCGAGTTTACGGAGGTCTTCGATGGCTTTCTCGAAGAGATCGAGAGCCTGAGTATCTTCTTCGGTGAAGAGATCGCGGCGGGTGTACTCGCGGAGGACGCCGACGCGGACGCCGTCGAGACGGCCGGCTTTGGCGAAGCTGGCGTAAGGCTGCGAAGGTGTGCGGCGGAAAGACGCGGCGGTCATGGGATCGAGCGGATCGAAGCCGGCGATGACATCGAGGATGCGGGCGGCGTCGTCCACGGAGCGGGCGATGGGGCCGGTGCGGGTGTTGATGCCGCCCTCGACCATGCCGTGGCGGGAGACGAGTTCCTGCGTGGCGGCGATGCCGACGAGATTGTTGTACACGGCGGGGCCGCGGATGGAGGTGCCGCTTTCCTCGCCGATGGAGACGAGCACAAGGTTGGCGGCGACGGAGGAACCGGAGCCGGAGCTGGAACCCATCGGGGAGCGCTCGGTGTCGTAGGGATTGTTGAGTGTACCGTTAAAGGAACTACGCGGCGTGCCGGAGGCGTACTCGCCCATGGTCGCTTTCGCGAGGATGATGGCACCGGCTTCGCGGAGGCGCTTGATGAAGGTGGCGTCGGTGGGCGGACGGTCGTTGGCGTAAGGGACGTCGGCGCCGGCGGTGGTGCGTAGGTCGAAGGTGTCGTACTGGTCTTTGATTGCCATGACGACGCCGTGGAGCGGGCCGATGAGTTTGCCGGTCTTCTTGAAGTGGGCGTCCTGCGCGGCGGCGACTTCGAGTGCGTCGGGCATCGCGGGATTGTTGTCCACAGGATCGGTGAGCGAGCGCGCCATGCGTTCGGGGAAGCCGAGGGATTTCAGCGTGGCGGGGCGAAGGTTGAGCGTGGCGATGGCGTTGATCTGTTTCGCGTGGGGGATGGTCTCGATGACGCCCAGGATGCCGTTGGGTTCGCGGACGCCGGGGCCGTTGTAGGCTTTGATGCGGGCGAGGTAGCGCTGAACCAACTCGGTGGAGGTGACTTGGCTGGCGAGGATCGCGGATTGGGTGGAGGCGATGGAGGCTTCCTCGAGGCGGAAACCGGCCGCGTGCGCGGCCGGAGTGACCAATGACCAGTGACCAATGACCAATGCGCAGGCGAGGAGGGTCCGCGCCTTAAATGGCGCGGCTACGTGAATGCGTGCGAGTCGTCTCGCGAAGGGAACGAAGGAGGCGAAGGGGCGGAGTGAGAGCGGGGAACGCTCAACGTTTAACGCTGAACGCTTAACGCTCAATGGGAGGAAATTCATGTGAGTGATGTCGTGGAAAATCGGTTAAGGGAGGCGGGTCCAGACGAAGACCATCTGGATGTCCTTGCCGTCGGAGTCGCGTTTGCGGGGCGGGGTGGCGAGCGAGAGGGAGCCGGCGGCGTCGAAGGAGTAGTAGCGCTTTGCGGCCTGGCCTTGCTGGGCGAGGTTGATGTTGCCGTCCTGCTGGTGGATGACGCAGCCCTCGGCGGGCAGGAGTTTCCATGTGCCGAAGTAACTCGAGAAACCATCGGCGGAACCGGCGGGCGCTTTTTCGCGGCCCTCGCGGATGATCTGGACGGAGAGGCGGCTATTGGCCGTGTAGATGAGCTGGCCATCCACCCCAGCGCGAGCGGCGGGGGTTTCTTTGCCGGTGGCGGTGTCGCGTTCGCGGATGGCGATGAGTTTCCAGGCGCCGATGAATTTCGGTGCGAGGCTGGCGGTTATCGTGGCTTCGTCGGTGGTGACGGGAGCGGCGACGGACGCCGTGAGCAACGCGCTGTGAACGAAGAGCAGCGCGAAGAAGGCGGAGACTCTTCTCGCGAGAGACGCGAAAGGGAGGCGCTGCGCCTCCAATGAAGATGAGATCGTTGGAGGTGCAGCACGCATGACAGGAAATCAGAGCGGTTTTTTGACCGCGGGCTTGGTGGTGTCGGGAGTGAGCGGGGGCTGGCGCTTGTGCCACTCGGTCGCCTTCTCGTAGGCGTTGGCGAGGGCAAGGACTTTGCCGTCGGAGAAGCGAGGGCCTGAGATCATGAGGCCGATGGGGAGGCCGTCCTTGCTGAAACCGCAGGGGATGGAGATCGACGGGAGGCCGAAGAGGTTAAACGGCCAGCAGTTCGACGTGATACTCGGGTCGGTTGGATTGCTCGAGTAAGCTTTGGTGAGCAGATCGTCGATCTTGGGCGGGAGTATCCGGTGCGTGGGCACGATCACGAGATCGACGCCGGCTTTTTCGAAATGGTCGCCGATGGTGCGGCGGAGGAGCTGGACCTCCCACATGCCCTTCACGTAATCGACGGCGGTGCCGCCGCCGTCTTTGGCGAGGGCTTCGAGGCGGCGACGCTGCGGGTACATGTACGAACCGGCGGAGGACTTCACATAGTCTTCGTGCCAGGCGAGGGTCTCGGCTGCGCCGTTGAGCGGACGCGGAGCGGCGGGGAGGTACATTTCCTTCGAGCCGGAGGTGAGGCCGTTGAGGACTTCGACGGCTTTGTAGAAAGCTTCTTTCACCTCTGGATCGAGGTAGTCGAAGTAGCCCACGGGGAGACCGAGCTTGAGGTCTTTGACGGGCTGCTTGAGGGCGGCGACGTAGTCTTCCTTCGGGGCGTTTTCGACGGAGGTGATGTCGAGTTTATCGTAGCCCGCGAGGACGTTGAGCATGATGGCGGCGTCCTCGACGGTGCGCGTCATCGGGCCGGCGTGGTCCATCGAAACGCGGAGCGGGATGATGCCGCGGATCGGCACGAGGCCGTAGGTGGGCTTGATGCCGACGATGCCGGAGAAAGAGGCGGGCATGCGGATGGAGCCGCCGGTGTCGGTGCCGATGGCGCCGTAGGCGAGATACGCGGAGATGGCGGCGCCGGAGCCGGAGGAGGAACCGCCGGTGTTGTGGGCGAGGTTCCACGGGTTGCGCGCCGGGCCGAAGTAGGAGGATTCGCCACCGCCCATGGCGAATTCCTGGAGGTTGGTTTTGCCGATGATGACGGCGCCGGCGGCGACCATACGTGTGACGATGGGTGCGTCTTCAGCGGGGAGACGCTCGGCGAAAAGCGCGGAGCCGCCGGTGGTGCGGGCGTTGGCGGTATCGACGTTGTCCTTGAGCGCGATAGGAACGCCGTGGAGCGGGCCGCGGGATTTGCCGGCTTTGGTCTCGGCGTCGAGGGCTTTGGCCTGCGCGAGAGCCTGGGACTTCATGACGGTGATGAAGGCGTCGAGTTTTGGATCGTACGTCTCGATACGCGCGAGAGACGCCTCGGTGAGCTGGGTCGAGGTGACCTTGCCGGAGCGGATCTCGGCGGCGGCTTCGGCGAGCGTGAGTTTGGCGAGACGGTCCTGCTCGGCCGTGGGAACGGCGAAGGCGATTTTGGTCAGCGAGCAGCTGATGAGCAGTGTGCCGAGGAGTGCGCGGGCGGCGCGAGTGCGGCGGCTTTGTGGAGTGGTTGCGTGGTGATGCATGCGGTGGTGTGGGAAGAAGTGGTTGCGGCGATAGCTGGTGGCGTGCCGGTGTGGGGCTCAGTACTCGTCGAAGATGCGTTTGATCTCGGCGGGATCGGAGGTGTGGGTGAGAGCGAGTTGAAGGAGGATGCGGGCTTTTTGAGCGGAGAGATTGTCGCCGGGGATCACGCCGGATTTTTTGCGGGCGTTGGTTTCGATCACGCGGCCGGTGCCGGTGCGCGTGGTGGCGACGACGATCACGCCTTTGGCCTGGGCGCGTTTGATGGCGTCGTTTTGCTGATTCGAAGGACTGCCGGCGCCGGAGCCGTCGAGGACGATACCTTTGGCTCCCTCGGCGACGAGTGCATCAATGGGAGCGCCGGAGGCTTCGAGATAGGAATACTGGACGTCGACCTGCGGGAGCGTGGTGATTTTAGCGGGATCGAATTCTGAATCCACGGTGTGGCGACGCGTGGGGTTGCGGTAGTAAACGATTTTGTCGGGGTCGGCGTAGCCGAGAACACCGAGGTCGGGCGATTGGAAGGCATGGACGCGGTAGGCGGACGATTTTTTCACGTCGCGGGCGGAGTTTATCTCGTCGTTCATGGCGAGGACGACGCCGCGGCCGACGGACTCGGGGGAGGCGGCGATGCGGACGGCGTTGTAGAGATTCAGCCAGCCGTCGCTGCTTAGAGCGGTGGATGGACGTTGCGCGCCAACGAAGACGACGGGCTTTTTCGAGCGGACGGTGAGGTGGAGGAAGAAGGCGGACTCTTCGAGGTTGTTGGTGCCTTGCGTGATGATGATGCCGGCGATGTCGGGCTCCTTGGCGAAGATTTCGTTCACGCGTTGGGCGACTTTGAGAACGGTCGCCATGGTGCGGCCGGGGCCGCCGCGCGGGAGGACATCTTCTTCGACGGAGACATCGGCGATGGCCTTGAGCTCGGGGAGCTCGTTGACCATTTCCTGCACGGGCTTTCGCGGGTTTCCTTCGCCGCCGTAGTTGGCGAGGTTCATCCGGTCGGAGGCGGTGCTGTCGATGGTGCCGCCGACGGAGATGATGCGGATCTTGGGCAGCGCGGTTTCGGTTGCGTGAAGAACCGACGAAAAAATCAGCGAGCAAAGCGCGGTGAGGCGCAGCGCGTGATGCACGAAACGCCGGGAAGCGGTGAGTGGACGGAGCATGGATTAGAATTTTGGCGAAAGAGGCGGAACGCTCGCCGGAGGGCGGCGATAGTGCGTGGCCTGTTCGTATGCGTACGCGTAGCTGACGATTTTTCCGTCGGACCAGGCTCGGCCGACGATTTGAAGACCGAGCGGGAGACCTTCACCGGCGTAGCCCGATGGGAGGGAGATGGCGGGCCACTGGAGCATGGAGCCGACGAAGGTGAGGCTGCTGGAGAGGGCGGTGGGGCCGGCATCGGGCGCGGGCTTGGGATCGTCGGTGATCTGGGTGTTGCGATCGCCGTTGCGCGCGGGGAGCTGCGCCCACGTCGGGAAAATAAGGGCGTCGATTTTAGCGGCGTCCATTTCGCGCGTGAAGGCTTCGCGAAGGAGCTGCTCGTTATTGCGGCCGGTGATCGTGGCGGGATCTTTGTCGGCGGGCAGGGCGGTGACGGCGGCTTCGGTCGAGGCTTGGTGGAGCGGGTGGAGGAGTTTCGAGTCGGCGAGTTCTTTGACAGTGCCGTAGGGAACGCCGGGATGAGCGGCGTACCAGAGGGCCATGTCGCTTTGGAAACTGGACGGCGTCTGCGGCGGGCGCGGGATGGTGTCCATCTCGGGGACGGTGAAGGGATCGACGATCTCGGCGCCGGCGGCTTTGAGCTCGGCGATGGTTTTCTCGAAGTTGGCGAGTATTCGCTTGTCGGTGACGGTGGGTTTGAATGCCTGGCGGAGGACGCCGAGGCGAACGCCTTTGAGAGCGTCTTTGCGCAGCGAAGAGGCGAAGCCCGAAGGGAAGGGCGAAGGAGCGGGGATGCGGTGGGGAGGCTTGGTGGTGGCGATGTCGGCGGGGTCTGCGCCGGAGATCACGTCGAGGAGGATGGCCATATCGGCGACGTTGCGGGCCATGGGGCCGGCGGTGTCGCGATGGGCGTCGAGCGGGACAACGCCGGTGCGGGAAACGAGACCGACGGTCGGGCGGAGACCGGCGAGGGCGTTGTGCGCGGCGGGCATGCGGACGGAGCCGCCGGTGTCGGTGCCGATGCCCACGACGGCGAAGCTGGCTGCGAGCGAGGCGCCGGTGCCGCCAGAGGAGCCTCCGGTAGCGTAAGCGGTGTGGTAAGGATTGCGCGCGAATCCGGGGAGGACGGAGTTAATGTTGTCGCCGCCGCCACGGGCGAATTCGGAGAGCGAGGCCTTGGCGATGATGAGGCCGCCGGCGGATTTTATTTTGGCGACAACGGGAGCGTCGGTCGGAGGTACGTAGTTTTTCCAGCCTTGGAAACCGTTGGTCATGGGCATGCTGGTGGCGTCGAGGTTGTCTTTCACGACGACGGGAATTCCCCAGAGCGCGCCTTGAGGAATCTGGCCGGTGGGCAATTTTGCGCGGGCGGCGTCGAGTTTGTCGGCTTCAGCGAGGATCGCAGGGTTAACCGTGATGATCGAATTGATCGTCGGGCCCTGCTGATCGTAGGCCTCGATGCGCACGAGGTGCGCTTCGACGACCTGGCGCACTGTCGTGCGCCCATCGCGATAAGCTGCGTGAAGATCGGCGATGGTGATTTCTTCGATGGCCGCGGCACGGGCCGATGCCGCGGCGAGAAGAAGCGTGCTGAGAAGACGGAGGAAGCGCATGGGAGCGAAGGCGTTGAGGTGGATCAGGGGACGAGTTTGTCGCTCGCGAGGGCGGGCGTGTTGACCGGGAGTTTGATGGCCTTGGTGGCCTGCTCGTAGTCGTAGGCGAAGCCGAGGAGGCGGCCTTCGGTGAAAGCGCGGCCGAGGAGCGAGAAGGTGACGGGCAGGCCGCGCGGGCTCATGCCGGCGGGGACGACGAGGTCGGGGAAGCCGGTGATGTTGGCGATGTTCAGCGGATTGGCGCCGGGGGATGGCGGGCCGGATTCGCGGGCGGGTGGGTTGATGAGCGAGACCGGCGTCGGTGATGTCGGGTAGAGGATCGCGTGCAGCTGGTGGTTGGCGAAGACGCCCTCCATGGCGGCGCGGACGTAGGGAATACCTTCGGCGATGGCGGCGGTGTAGACGGGATCGTGAAGATCGAGGGAGGTCTCGGCCTGGTATTTCAGGCCGACGGCTTTGCCGGAGCTGCGGTAGCCAGTCGCGGGATCGTTGGCGAGGCGGGCGAGGTCGTAGATGTTTTTAGGATACTTGGGCGCTGTGGTGGCGAGGTAGCCGGCGATCTGGGCTTTGAACTCGGCGGAGCGGACGGTGTTGTAGAGCGGGCCGCGGATGCCCTGCACGGGCGGAGGGATGCGGACGTCGTCGACGATGATGGCTCCGAGCTCTTTTAGTTTCGCGATGGCCTGGTTCACGACGGCGTCGATCTCGGCGTCCTTGCCGAAGAAGTCGCGGGCGATGCCAATGCGGGCGCCTTTAAGGGAGCCGGGTTTCAGGTAAGTGGTGTAGTCAACGGGCGTGCGGCCGGCGGACTTGAGGGTGGAGTCGTCGTCGGGATCGATGCCGGCGAGGACGTTGAGGGCGGCGGCGAGGTCGTAGGTGCTGCGGGCGAGCGGTCCGACGGTGTCGAACGTGAGCGCAAGAGGGACGACACCGTCGCGAGAGACGAGGCCGTGGGTGGTTTTGAGGCCGAAGGTGCCGGAGGCGTTGGCGGGGCCGCGGACGGAGGCGGCGGTGTCGGTCCCGAGTCCAAACTGACCGAATACGGCGGCGATGGCGACGCCGGTGCCGCCGGAGGAACCGGCCGGGCCGCGGTCGAGGACGTGGGGATTTTTAGTCTGACCGCCGTGGGAGGAGTAGCCGTTGGGGACTTCGCCGGCGGCGACGAGTTTAGGATCGGTAGCGCCAGAGACGGAGCCGCCGCCGCCGGCCCATTCGGAGAGATTGACCTTGGCGATGACGATGGCACCGGCGGCGCGGAGTTTTTTCACGACGAAGGCGTCGTCGGGAGCGATGGAACCTTCGAGGAGTTGCGAGCCGGCGGTGGTGGGAAGATCGAAGGTGTCGATGTTGTCTTTGAGGACGATGGGAACGCCGTGGAGCGGGCCGCGGACTTTTCCTGCTTTGCGCTCGGCATCGAGGGACTTGGCTTCGGCGAGGGCGTTGGGATTGAGGACGATGACGGCGTTAAGGGCCGGGCCTTTTTTGTCGTAGGCTTCGATGCGCGCGAGGTAGGCGGTGGTGAGTTTTTCCGCGGTGAGCGTGCCGGCGGAGAAAGCGGTTTGAATGTCGGCGATGGTGGCAGTCGTGAGATCGAGCGGGACGGCGCGCAGAGGAAGTGCGGCCATGGCTGCGAGGACGATTGCGGCGAGGTGGGAACGGAGACTCATGAAGAGATTTTCGAGTTTGGACTGTGCGGAGCGCGGATTGGCGGAGGGCGCTTAGTAGGTGACGATGTCGGTGGGCAGCGCGGGCGTGTTGACGGGGAGGGCGAGGGCCTTGGTCGCCTGCTCGAAATCGTAGGCGTAGGCGAGAAGCGCGGGCTCGCTCCACGCGCGGCCGAGGAAGCTGAGCGTCACGGGGAGGCCGTCTTTGGTGATGCCGGCGGGGACGATGGCGTCGGGCCAGCCGGTGAAGTTGGCGAAGGAGGTGGACGATTCGGGCCAAGCGACACCGTCGGTCGGGTTGATGGGCATGGCTGGGCGCGGCATCGTGGGGTAGACGAGCGCGTCGAGCTGATGTTTGGCCATGAGGGCCTCGAACGTGGCGGTGAGGGCGGGGAGGATTTCGCGCTTGGTCGCGAGGTAGACGCGATCGTCGAGGTCGAAGGTGATGCCGGGCGAGGAGACCCACTTGAGGCCGGCGGCCTTGCCTGCGCTGCGGTATTTGGTGGCGGGATCGTTCGAGAGGCGGACGACGTCGTCGAAGGATTTGGGGAAACCGGGCTTGGTGGTTTTCAGGTAGGTCGTGAGATCGGCCTTGAACTCGGCTTTGACGACGAGGTTGTAGATGTCGGCGCGGGCGCGGCGCAGATATTCCGGGATGGAAACGTTATCGACGATGACGGCGCCGAGTTCGCGGAGTCTGGCGATGGAGGCTTCGAAGATACGGTCCACCTCGGGGTCCTGGCCGAGGTAGTCGCGGTTGACGCCGATGCGGGCGCCTTTGAGGGAGCCGCGTTTGAGGAACTTCGTGTAGTCGGTGTGATAGTGACCGCCGCTGGCGAAGGTCGCGGCATCCGCAGAGTCGATACCGGTCATGGCGCCGAGCGAAGCGGCGACGTCGTAAATGTGACGACCCATGGGGCCGGCGGTGTCGTAGGAGAGGCCGAGCGGGATGACGCCGTCGCGCGACATGAGGCCGCGCGTGGGTTTGAGACCGGCTATGCCGTTGTGAGAAGAGGGGCCGCGGATGGAGCCGCCGGTGTCGGAGCCGATGCCGAAAGGCGCGTAGACGGCGGCGAGACCTGCGCCGGTGCCTCCGGAGGAACCCGACGGGCTGCGGTCGAGGGCGTGGGGATTGCGCGTCTGGCCACCAGCGGAAGAGAAGCCGCCGGGGATGAAACCGGCCTTGAGAATATCGGGTGGTGCTCCTGCGGCGGAACCGCCAGAGCCGGCCCATTCGGAGAGGTTTACTTTGGCGAGAATGATGACGCCGGCGTCGCGGAGTTTTTTGGTGATGAAGGCGTCGTCGGGCGGGAGAGAGCCTTCGAGGAGTTGCGAGCCGCCGGTGGTGGGGACGTCGAAGGTGTCGACGTTGTCCTTTAGGAGAACAGGAATGCCGTGGAGCGGGCCACGGACTTTTCCGGCTTTGCGCTCGGCGTCGAGGGCGCGGGCCTGGACGAGCGCTTGGGGGTGAAGCGTGATGACGGCGTTGATCTCAGGGCCTTTTTTGTCGAACGCTTCGATGCGGGCGAGGTAGGCGCCGAGGAGTTTCTCGGAAGTCAGGCCGGCCGAGTAGGCGGCCTGGATGTCGGCGATGGTGGCGGTCTTGATGTCGAGTTGCGCGGCCTGAAGCGCCGGGAGAGTGGCGAAACCGGCGCAACCTATCGCCAGAGAGACGGAGAAGTGTCTCGCGAAGGCGGAGAAGGGGGCGAAGGAGCGCCGCTGCGAGGGCGGAACTGGATTGGGTGCTGAGGCTGAGAGACTGCGTGATGGCTGCATGAAAGAGAGGGTCAGAGGCGGACGGATGAAAAGGGCGGGCGGGGAGTGCCGGACTCCCGCGCCCGCGCGAGTCGTGGCGGTTTAGATCGGCGGGCGCTGCCAGCCGCCGCTTTGGGCTTCGAGGGCGGAGGCGACGGCGATGGTGATGTCTTCGCGCCATGGGGCGGCGACGACCTGGATGCCGATGGGGAGGTTCTTGCCGTCGGAGGAAGTGCCGCAGCGGACGACGGTTACTGGCCAGCCGGTGGTGTTGAACGCGCCGGTGTAGCTCCAGTTGGGAGCGCCGCCCGGCGTCGGGCTGATGCGGTCGATCTCGGTGGCTGGCGTGCCGGCGACGGGGCAGAGCAAGACGTCGTATTTTTGAAACCACGACAGCATGCGGGACTTGGCGGCGTCGGCCTGTTCCCATGCCTCGACGTACTCGGCGGTGGAGATGGTTTTGCCGGCTTTGACGCGCTCGGTGACGGACGGGGAGAAGTTCTTGGTGCCCCATTTGTCGGCGAGTCGCTTGTAGAAAGCCCAGCCGTCGCCGCCGGTGAGTTTGGTGCGGGAGGCGTAGAGATCGGTGAGGATTTCCTTGGGGAGATCTTCGGTGACGGAGGCGACGTGGCCTTCGAGCCATTTGACGCACTGAAGGATGGTTTTCTTGGTGTCGTCGTCGGTGGTGGTGACGCCGTTGGTCGGGAAGAAGGCGAGGCGTAGTTTCTTCAGATCGACCTTGGCGGGATCGGCCCACGCAACGGGCGCGCAGGAGGCATCGCGGAAGTCGGGGCCGGAGATGATGGGCGTGATGAGGGCGATGTCCTCGACGCGGCGGGCCATCGGGCCAAGCTGTTGCCAGAGATCGAATACGCCGCCGAAGTCGACGATGTGGCCGGTGCGCGGGACGCGGACGGAGGTGGGTTTGATGCCGACAATGCCGTTGTTGTGGGCGGGGCCTCGGATGGAGCCGCCCCAGTCGGAGCCGATGTCGAAAGCGGAACCGCCGGCGGCGACGATCGCGCCTGCGCCACCGGAGGATCCGGAGGTAGTGCGGGTAAGGTCGTAGGGATTGTGGCTGGAGCCGTAGAGAAGGTTGCTCGTGCTACTGATGCCGCCGAGGCCGCCGAGGGTGAACTCGGGGGTATTGGTTTTTCCGAGCAGGATGGCGCCGGCAGCTCGAACGCGGGCGACGCAGGTGGCGTCTTTTTTGGGGATGAATTGCTGGCGGCCGTAGGTGGCGCCGGTGGAGATGACGCCCTCGGTGTCGAGGGAGTCTTTGATGGTCATCGGCACGCCGTGGAGAGGGCCTTTGAGCTGTCCCTTCGCGAGGGCGGCGTCGGCGGCTTTGGCCTCGGTGAGCGCTCGGGCGTAGCAGTTCATGACGACGGCGTTGAGGCGGTCGTTCACGACCATGTGGCGGTCGATGAAGGCCTGGGTGGCCTCGACGGCGGAGACTTTTTTCTCGCGGATGAGCTGCGCGAGTTTGGTGGCCGACATGTAGATGATGTCGTCAGTCTTGTCGGTGGACGTGGCGGGGCCGGGCGCGGCTTTGGCGGAGGAGGTGGTGAACGACGGGAGCGCGGCGGCAGCAGCGAAGAGGCCGGCGGAGCGGAGGAAGTCACGACGCGCGGAGCGGGTGACCAAGGGGAGAAGAGTGGATTTGGACATGGCAGTGATGATCGAGGATTTCAGATCGCGGGCTTCACGAAGCCGCCGGTTTTGCTTTCGATGAAGGCCATGGCGGCGACGACGAGATCGTCGCGCCAGGGCTGGCCAACGACCTGGATACCGAGCGGGAGCCCGTCTTTTTCGGCGGTGCCGCAGCGGACGACGCCAGCGGGCCAGCCAGTGGTGTTGTATTGGGAGGTGTAGGACGCGCCGGCGCTACCACCGCGCGGACGCTCGTGGTCGAGCGTGATGGGCGCCTCGTTGCTGGCGGGGCAGATGATGAGGTCGTACTGCTCGAACCACGCGAGCTGTTCGCTGCGGATGGCGTCCATCTCCTCGCAGAGGCGGGTGAAGTCGGGCGAAGGCAGTTCCTCGCCGTCGAGACGGAGGCCCGGGGAGGCCTGGGTGGTGCCGTGGAGCTTGAGCATGCGGCGCATGTGGTCGCGTCCGTTGGCGGCGCTGTACTTATTCCGAATCTCCGCGAGCTCCTTCATTTTGGGTGGAGCGTCCTGTTTGATGGAGGCGACGCCGAGGGACTCGAAGTAGGCGACGGTCTGTTTGACGGTGGCCTGAAGCTCGGGCGTGGGATCGACCTGACCGTTGGTCGTGTAATAGCAGATACGGATTTTTTTGAGATCGACGGCGGAGGGATTGCCGAAGGGCACGGGGCACATGGCGGCGTCGATGCCATCGGGGCCCGAGATGATGGGCATGAGCAGCGCGAGGTCCTCTACACGGCGGACGAGCGGGCCGGTTTCCTGGAAGGAGTCGAATGCGCCGCCGTAGCCGACGATGTGGCCGGTGCGCGGGACGAGGCCGAGAGTGGGCTTGAGGCCGACGATGCCGTTGGCGAAAGCCGGGCCGCGGATGGAGCCGCCGTAGTCGGAGCCGAGATCGAAGCTGGCTCCTCCGGACGCGACGATCGCGCCGGCGCCACCGGAGGATCCGCTGGGCTGGTAGTTCAGGTTATACGGATTTTTGGTGAGGCCGTAGACGAGATTGACTGTGCCCTTTCCGCCGCCGCCGAGGGTGAACTCGGGTGTATTCGATTTTCCGAGCAGGATAGCACCGGCATCGCGGCAGCGGGCGACGATGGTGGCGTCTTTGCCCGGCACGAAGTACTTGCGACCGAGCGTGCCGCCGGTGGAGACGACGCCGGCGGTGTCGAAGGAGTCTTTGATCGTCATGGGCACGCCGTGGAGCGGGCCCTTGAGTTTGCCTTTGGCGAGGGAGGCATCGGCCTCGGCGGCCTCGGCCAAGGCGCGTTCGTAGCACATGGCGACGACGGCGTTGATCTTGGGGTTAACCGCGTCGATGCGGGCGATGTGGAGTTTGATGACCTCGGTGGCCGAGAGCTTCTTGGTGCGGATAAGCTCTGCCAGCCGGGTGGTGCTCATGAAGAGCGGGTCGGTGGTCTTGTCGGAGGAGGTGGGAGACGCGAAGGGGGATTGACCATGGAGACGTGAGATCAGGGACGACGCGGCGAGTGCGGCGAGTGTGCCGTAGCCGGTGTTGCGAAGGAAACGACGGCGCGAAACGGGAGCGGTGATGCGGGTCATGGGAAGGGAATTTAGATGACGGGCTTAACGTAACCGCCGGTGGCGGCTTCGATCTTGGCGGCGACGGCGAAGACGACGTCTTCGCGGAAAGGGCGGGCGATGACCTGGACGCCGATGGGAAGGCCCTCGGCTTTGGCGGTGCCAGCGCGGACGACGGCGGCTGGCCAGCCGGTGAGGTTGTAGATGCTCGTGTATCCCGCTTTTCCGGGCACGGGCTTTTCCAGCGCGGGAGCGGGGAAGGCGTTGGTCGGGCAGAGGATGACGTCGTAATTCTCGAACCAGCCGAGGAGGCGGCTGCGGAGGTCGTCGCGTTTCTCGATCATTGCGGTGAAGTCGCTCGAGATGATCGATTCGCCGCCCATGCCATTGGCGAAACCGGGGGAGGCTTGTTTGCTGCCGTGCTTGGTGAGCAGGCGTTGTTTCCAGGCGCCGCCGTCGGCGCGGAGGAGTTTGCCGCTGATCTCGTTCCACTCGGCGTCGCCGCCATGGAAATCTTCTTTGATGGAAGCGACGGAGCCCTCGATGGCCTTGAGCGCGGCCTTCATCGCTTCGAGCGTTTCGGGCGTGGGCGTGACGAGCTTGTTGTCGAGGTAGTAGGCGACGCGAAGTTTTTTCAGATCGACGCTGCGGTAATCTTCGAGCGGGAGAGTCGCGGCGAGTGGATCGAGGAAGTCTTCGCCGTGGATGATGCCGGTGATGAGGGCGAGATCTTCGATGCGACGGGCGAGCGGGCCGAGTTCTTGATAGGTGTCCCACGCGCCGCCGTAGCCGGGGACGTGACCTGCGCGGGAGACGCGGCCGAGGGTGGGCTTGATGCCGGTGATGCCGCAGGCGTGGGCGGGCGAACGGATGGAGCCGCCGAAGTCGGAGCCGATGTCGAAGGCAGAGCCACCGGCGGCGACGATCGCGCCGGCGCCGCCGGAAGAACCGCGGGGCGTGTGGGCGAGGTTGTACGGATTATAGGTCTGGCCGTAGACGAGATTGTAGGTGCCGCGGTCACCGCCACCGAGGGTGAATTCGGGTGTATTCGATTTTCCGAGCAGGATCGCGCCAGCGGCGCGGCAGCGGGCGACGACGGTGGCGTCTTTGCCCGGGATGAAGTTGGCGCGGCCGACGGTGCCGGTCGTGCTGACGACGCCTTCGGTTTCGAGGGAGTCCTTAATGGTGAAGGGAACGCCGTGGAGCGGGCCGAGGATTTTTCCTTTGGCGAGTGAGGCGTCGGCTTCTTTCGCTTCGAGGAGTGCGCGCTCGGCGCAGAGGGCGACGATGGCGTTGAGCTTGCCGTTCACGGCGTTGATGCGCGCGAGGTAGGCTTTAGTCGCTTCGACGGCGGAGACTTTTTTCTCACGGATGAGGCCGGCGAGCTTGGTGGCCGACATGTAGAGGATGTCGGTGGTGGGATCGGTGGACGCGGTGGTGGTAGCGGCGCGGGCGGTCGTGGACGTGAGGCGCGAGGCGATGGCGAGTGCTGCAGTACCGACGGCGGCGGTGCGAAGGAAGGAGCGGCGGGAGGCGGAGAGCGGAGGAAGAGAGGGCATGACGGGAGTGGCGGGGGTCGTGTTGCGGAGGCGGGTGGTCGTGCGGTTTAGATGGCGGGCTTCTGCCAGCCGCCGGTTTTGCTTTCGATGAAGTCGCAGGCGGCGAGGACGATCTCGTCGCGCCAAGGCTGGCCGGTGACCATGATGCCGAGGGGTAGTTTTTCCGGGCTGGTCGCGGCGCGGACAACGGCGCTCGGATAGCCGGTGGTGTTGAACATGCCCATGTAACTCGACCCGGGCTTCCACGTGGTTCCGGCGGTGCCGAGGTTGATCGGCATGGCGGGTTTTCCGGCGGTTGGGCAGAGGACGATGTCGTAGTCCTTTATCCACTGCAGGAATCTGACTTTATTGGCGTCCTGCTTTTCCCAGAGTTCGATGAGTTCGGCGGTCGAGGTCATGCCCTGCTTGTAGCGGGCGACGACGGTGGGCGAGACGGCCTTGGTGCCCCATTTCTCGGCCAGGCGTTCGAGGTAGGACCAGCCGCAGGCGCCCATGAATTTGAAGCGGATTTCCTCCAGCTCCAGGATGATGTCTTTGGGGCAATCCTCGGTGACCTGGGCACCTGCGTCGGCAAAATATTTGGCGCAGGCTTTCACCATATCCTGCGTTTCCGGGGTGGTCTCGGCGAGGCCGTTGGTGGGGAAGAAGGCGACGCGGAGCTTGGAAATTTCGATGGGCGTGGTTTTCCATGGCATCGGGTATTGCGAGCAGTCGGTGAAGTCGGGACCGGCGACGATGGGCATGAGCAAGCTGAGGTCTTCGACGCGGCGGGCCATCGGCCCCAGCTCCTGCCAGTTGTCGAGATAACCGCCGAAGCCCACGATGTGGCCGGTGCGCGGGACGCGACCGAAAGTGGGTTTGATGCCGGCGATGCCGTTGTTGTGAGCGGGGCCGCGAACGGAACCGCCCCAGTCGGTGCCGATATCGAAGGCGGAGCCGCCTGCGGCGACGATGGCTCCGGCGCCGCCAGAGGAACCGGCGGTCGAGCGCGTGGTGTCGTAGGGATTCTTGGTGATGCCGTAAACGATGTTGGCGGTCGTGCTGACGCCGGGGATACCGCCACCGGCGAGCGTCCACTCGGGGGTGTTAGTTTTGCCGAGGAGAATCGCACCGGCGGCGCGCAGGCGGGCGACGGTGGTTGCGTCTTTTTCGGGGATGAAATTCATGCGGCCCACGGTGCCGGCGGTGGAGATGACGCCGGCGGTGTCGATCGAGTCCTTGATGGTCATCGGAACGCCGTGGAGCGGGCCTAGGAGTTTGCCGGAGGCGAGCGACTGGTCGGCGGCTTTGGCCTCCGCCATGGCACGCTCGCGGCAGAACTGGACGACGGCGTTGATCTTGGGGTTCACGGCGTCGATCCGCGCGTAGTTGGCGGTGACGGCTTCGACGGCGGATACTTTTTTGTCGCGGATGAGGCCGGCGATCTTGGTGGCCGACATGAAGGCGAGGTCGTCGTTGGTGTCTTTGGACTTCAGATACGACGGGCCGGAGGAGGTTTGCGCAGAAGCGGGGCGGACGCCGAGCTGGGCGAGGAGGGCGGAGGAGCCGGCTAGGCCGGCGCCACGGAGGAAGGCGCGCCGCGTAGAATGCGGCGTGACGGACTGAGTGGCGGTGGCGCGGGAGGTGTGAGCGGAGTCGGAAGGCATGGTGATGGGTGAGCGCAGGTCGGAAGTACGAGTAAGAGTTGGAGAACGATTTTTTCTGAGACGCGGACCGGAGGCCTGACGTGAAGTCAGGCCCTACATGGGTCAGTGGGTGTCGAAGAGGGCCTGGTAGAGTTTCACCTTTTCCTTGATGGCGGTGATTTCGGCGGGAGTGGGTTTTTCGGGATCGGCGGCGTGGGGTAGCGGGCCGTACTTCATGAGGGCGGCGGTTAGGAGGAGCCGGGCCTTGGTGGCGATGGCGTTGCTGCCCTCGATGAAGAGATTGTTCGGGTTGGTGTTCACGAGGGCATGCGCATCACCGCGGGCGACGCGAACGACGGGCAGACCGCAGAGGACGGCTTTTTCCAAGGCCATGTCCTGGGAGCGTGACAGGCTCGCGTAAGGGGAGAGGCCTTCGGCGACGACACCCGCGAGCGGGTATTTCTCGAGAAGCATGTCGAAGGTGGCGGTGAAGCCTTTTTCACCGGCAGGATTGGGTTCGCCGGCGTCATCGTACCAGTTGTCGCCCTTGAGCATGGCGACCTTGGGGATGGCCTTAGGGACGAGTTCGCCCTTCGCGTCTTTGATGGCGACGGGGACCTTGTGGAATTTACCGTCGTGGCGCAGGAGACCGTCGATGGTGGCGGGGAGCGCGGTGACGCGGACTTCGGAGTTCCAGGTGTGTTTGCGGGTGGGGACGTTGGTGATGTAGCCGCCGGTCGTCATCACGCCGAGGATACCGCCGTAGCCGCCGGTGGCGACGTAGCCGCCGGGGTGGGCGTCGCCTTTGACGATCTCGCGGCCGGAGTAGATCATCTCGTCCTGGACCATGACGGCACCCAGGCGGTTTTTGCCATCGGGGCCGGCCCAGATTTTGGAGAGGACGTAGTTAATGGAATCGAGGATGTTGCCGTCGCCGTCAGCGCTGATGACGCCGCGATGGCGGTGGGCGGAGTTGACGGAGATCGGGAGGGGCGTGTCTACGAGGAGGTTGAGCCAGTAGACGGTGCCTTCGGACGTGGGGCTGCCTTCAAGCCAAAGGGCGCCGGCGTATTTGCCGCTGGAGAGAGCGGCCTGCATGCGGTTGGCCGCCTGCGCGAGCATGGGGCGGGTTTGGGCGGCGCCGTAGGGACCGTAGGTGAAAAAATCTTCCCCGAGTTTTTCGGGGGCGATGTCGCCCTCACCGATGTCGGTGCGCTTGGCGGCGGGTAGGCCCTTGGGGTATCCGGCGGCTGGAACGCCGCGGTAAAAGTCGTAGTCGGCCTTGGAGAAAATCCCGCCGCCGTTGCGCTCGATCTCTTCGAAGATGCGGGAGGGATCGGGGACGAACGTCTGGCGGGATTGGGCGAAGGGGGCGCCAGGTTTGGTGGAGGTGCTTTCCCAAGCGCTGCCGTCGGATTGGCGGCCCATGTAGGGGAGCGCGTAGAGGCCGTCCTCGGGTTTGAGCGTGACGGCGTAGGCGGGTTTGTCGGAGGGGCTTTTCTTTTCTTTGGAAAACTCGCCGGAGGCGTTCACGTAGCCGTCGGGTGCGGCGTAGAGTTCGGAGACCTGGCTCTCGAGCGGATGCGCCGTGAACATCTCGATGTAGATCGTGGCGGGAGCGGCGAGGCGCTGGTAGCGTGGCCAGTCGGTGAGGGTGCGGCCGTAGGCGTCTTTGCGTAGGGGGAGGCCGTACTGCTCGCGGGCCTTGTTACTCGTGATGAGCGGGGCGTTGTTCTGGATAGTCGCGGTGGGGCCGGAGAAGACGGCGATGCGGGGCTTGTCGGCTGCGAGAGCAGTGGATGAAAGCGGAAGGAGGGCGAGAGCGGTGGCGAGGGCGCGGACCAGGGGTCCGACGCTGCGGGGAGAAGTCCCACCGGATCGGTGGGCGCGATGCGGTGGGGGGAAGGTCATGGGATCAGTAGGTGATTTTTTCGATGCCGAGGAGCGGCGTAGTGGCGGGCAACTTACGTTGCGGGTTCGCCTGTTCGTAGGCGTAGGCGACCTTGATGAGCGTTGGTTCGTCGTAGAGTCGGGCGAGGATCTCGAGGCCGACGGGCACGCCGTCGGTGTTGAAACCGGCGGGGACGGTCATCGCGGGCATGCCGCTGGCGGTGGAGATGCGGTTACCGTTGCCGGCTACGCGGCTGCGGGCGTCGTTGGGCGGCGTGGGCGTCTCGCCTTTGTTGGGAACGGCGTCGGCGATGGTGCGGACGGGTTTGGTCTCGTGCGGGTAGACGAGGACATCGACCTGCCAGCGGTCCATGAGCTCGTGGACAAATTTTTGGAGGACGAAGCGGCCTTCGAGTTTGGCGATGTACTCGGCGTTGCCGGTGGGTTCGGCGGCGGATTGTTCTTCGTCGTAGCGTTTCTGGAGGCGGCCGATCACGCCGCCTTTGACGAGGTCGGGGATGGTCTTGATCGGGAACTGGGGACCGCGGCTGGCGAAGTAGGCTTCGAGGGCGACGCGGTTCTCGGCGTTGCCGTAGTTGGTCTCGCGGACGAGGTCCCAGAGATTTGCACCGACAGGGAGCGGGTCGATGACGACGGCGCCGGCGTCCTTGAGTTTCTTGATGGCAGCCTCGATGAGCTCGACGGCGGGTTTGTCGGCGTCTTCGGTGCCGAAGAGTTCGCGGACGACGCCGATGCGGGCGCCTTTGAGGCCGTCCTTCTTGAGCGAGGAGAGATAGTTGTCGGATGGCGTTTTCCCGAGGCCCTTGTATGAGAAAAGGTCCGACGCATCGGTGCCGGCCATGATGGACATGGTGATGGCGGCGTCGGTGACGGAGCGGGCCATGGGGCCGGCGCGGTCATAGGTGATTGAGATCGGGATGATGCCGGCGCGGGAGACGAGGCCTTCGGAGGGCGCGAAGCCGACGAGGTTGGCCTTGGTGGAGGGATTGCGGATGGAGGAGCCGGTCTCGGTGCCGAGGCCAACCCAGCCGAAGAGAGCGGTCACACCCGCGCCTGAGCCGCCGGAGGAACCACCGGGAATTTTTTCTAGGTTGTAGGGGTTGAGGACCTGGCCGCCGAGGGAGCTGGTGCCAGTGGCGCCGCGGGCGAATTCATCGAGATTGGTTTTTGCGAGGATGATCGCGCCGGCGGCGCGGAGGCGGGCGATGGTGAAGGCGTCGCGGAACGGGACGGTGCCAGCGAGCGCCTTGGCTCCACCGGTGGTGGCGAGGTCGAAAGTGTCGTAGTTATCTTTCACCAACACGGGGACGCCGTGCATGAGGGAGCGCGGGCCTTTGGCTTTGCGTTCGGCGTCGAGGGCACGGGCGAGTTCGAGCGCCTTCGGGTGGAGCGTGAGGATCGCGTTGAGCTTGGGGCCGGCCTGGTCGTAGGCGGCGATGCGCTTCAAGTAGACCTCGACGACTTTTTCGGAGGTGAGGCCGGCGTCGTAGGCTTTTTGGAGATCGAGGATCGTCGCGGTGGACAGGTCCAGCTCGGCGGCGCGAGTGAATGTATGCGCGGCGCTGGTGAACGCGGCTGCGATAAGAAGGACGCGGGAGAGTCTCATGAGAGGTCAGTACGTGATGGTTTCGCCGGGGAGGGGCGGGGTGATTTTCGGGAGTTTGCGATGCGGCGCGGTCTGTTCGTAGCCGTAGGCGATCTGGAGGATCTTCGCGTCGTCGAAGGCGGCGCCGAGGAACTCGATGCCGTTGGGCGTGCCGTCGGCGGTGAAGCCGGCGGGAACGGTGATTGCGGGGAGGCCACAGTAGTCGCTGATGCTCTGGCCGGATGCGCCGGGAGGAAGGGGCCAGGTGCCGGCTTTGGGAAGCGGGCCGGAGCGCACGGGATAGACGAGCGCGTCGAGGTCGAACTTCACCATGAGGTCCTCGAGGAGATCCTTGAGGATGGCGCGATTCCGGTACTTGCCGGCGTATTCAGCATTCAATTCGAGTACGATAGCGGCTTCGGATTCGGCGTAGCGCTCCTTGAGTCGTGGATGGAATTTTCCGGTCTTGATGAGATCGGCGAGCGTGGAGACGGGCTGGTTCGCGCCGCGGGCTGCGAGGTAGCTGTTAAAGGATGCCTTGAATTCGTAGTTGCTGACGCCCTGACCCTGAAGCATCGCGAAGAGATCGGTGCCGGATGAGACGGGATCGATGATGATAGCACCGGCGTCCTTCATCTTCGTGACGGCGTCCTCGATGAGCTTGTGATACTCGGCGTGCTCGGGGCCGTTCTTGAAGAGATCGCGGAGGATGCCGAGGCGTTTGCCTTTGAGCGCGCCTGGCTTGAGGAAGCTCTCGTAAGGGGCGTCGGGAGTTTTGCCGATGCTGAGGCGGGTGATCTGGTCGTTGGGATCGATGCCGGCCATGACGGTGAGCATCACGGCGCAATCGTAGACGCTGACGGTCATCGGTCCGCCGCGGTCTTGTGTCATGGAGATCGGCATGATGCCCGCGCGGCTGAGAAGACCTTCGGTCGCGACCATGCCGACGATGTTGTTGTCGTTGGCGGGATGGCGGACGGAGCCGCCGGTTTCGGTGCCGAGTCCGACGAGTGCGTAGACAGCGGCGACACCGGCACCGGTGCCCGCGCTAGAGCCGCCGGGGATGAGATCGAGTGCGTGAGGATTGAGCGTTTGTCCGCCGAGGGAGCTGACGCCGTTTCCGCCGCGGGCCATTTCATCGAGGTTGGTTTTGGCGATGATGATGGCCCCGGCCTCGCGGAGTTTTTTGACCATGAAGGCATCGTGCGCGGGGACGGCATCTTTGAGCGCGAGCGCTCCGCCGGTAGTCGGCATGTCGAAGGTGTCGTAGTTGTCCTTCACGAGCACGGGGATGCCGTGCAGGGCGGAACGGACTTTTCCTGATTTTCGCTCGGCATCGAGGGCGCGGGCTTCGGCGAGGGCGCGTTCGCCGTTGTTGTAGATGACGGCGTTGAGCTTGGGTCCGGCCTGATCGTACGCGGCGATGCGCGCGAGCGAGAGTTTGACCAGTTGCTCGGAGGTCAGCGCGCCGGCGGTGAGGGCGGCGTTGACCTCTTTGAGCGTGGACTGGGTGAGGACGAGGGTTTCGGCGCTGGCCGGTTTGAGCAGTGCGAGCGCACTGAGGACGGCGAGTGCGAGCGACCGGCGCAGGCGGAGATTAGTATTCATTGAAGATGCGGGTGACCTCGGCGAGGTCGGTGGATTGGGTGAGCGCGAGCTGGAGTAGGATCCGGGCTTTTTCCGGGTGAAGGTTGTCGCCGGGGACCATTTTCGCTTCGCGGCGGCGCGGCGTGTCCTGCACGCGGCCGCCATAGGTGCGAGCGGTCATGACGACGACGACGCCTTTTTCCTGGGCACGTTTAACGGCGGCCTGCTGGCTCGTAGTGGCTCCGCCAGCACCGACGCCGTCGATGACGATGCCTTTGACGCCGTGTTCGACAGCGGCGTCGATGAAGTAGCCGGGCGCTTCGCGATAACCGTAGAAAATCTCGACTGCGGGAACGGTCGGGTAGGATTTACCCGCGAACTCTGAGCCGGTGGTGTGACGGCGGATGACGTCGCGCTGGAAAACGATTCTGTCGGGATCGGCGACACCGATGGCGCCGACGTCGACGCCCTTGAAGGTGTGCGTGCGGTAGGCGCTGGTTTTATCGAGATCGCGGGCGGGAGTGATGAGGTTGTTGGTGCAGTGGAGCACGCCTTTGCCCCAAGCCTCTTTGGTGGCGGCGACGCGTATGGCGTCGAAGAGATTGCGGGGGCCGTCGCCGGACATGGCGGACCAGGGACGTTGCGAGCCGACGAAGACGATGGGCTTATCGGTCTTCACGGTGAGGTTCATGTAGAAGGCGACCTCGGACTGGGTGTTGGTGCCGTGGGTGACGACCATGCCGTCGACGTTGGGATCGTTCGCGAGCTCGTTGAGACGCTGGGAAACGCGGTGGAGATCTTCGTGCGTTTCCTGGCCGGAGGCGCGGTTCTGCGGAGCACGTTGATCGTCCACGGTGACGCGGGCGACGGTGGCTACCTCGGGCATCTCGTTGACCCAGTCGATGGGCTCGACGCGGACGCCGCCACCGTAGTTGGTGATGTTGGTACGTGGTTCACCGCGGCTGGCGATGGTACCGCCCATAGAGACGAGGACGATGCGCGGGAGCGTGGCGGCGTTGGCCGGCATCGCTGGCGGCGGAGAGTAAGTCGGAATTTCCGCCGTGAAGGCGGAGGGACTGAGCAGTGAGCAGTGGCCGATGACCACGGCGGAGAGGAGAAGGCGGGAGAAATTTTTTGAGCGCATGTGCGAAAGTTCTATGAGGAGGAGTCGTGGGTTGGGTCTGGCTCAGTACTCGTTGAACATGCGTTGAATTTCCTTCGGGTCGGTCGTCTTGGTGAGAGCGAGGCGAAGAAGGATGCGCGCTTTATGCGGCGAGATGTTGTCGGAAGTGGGCACGCTGGATTCGGCGCTGCGGGTGCTTTCGAGGACGCGGCCGGAGCCCTTGCGGTCGCTGTTCACAAAGACGACGCCCTTGGCCTGGCCGTTTTTGACTGCCTCGCGACTACCACCGGTGAGGACGATACCCTTGGCGCCAGCGGCGACGAAGGCATCGATCGCGGTGCCATCGGACTCCTGGTAACCGTACGTGATGTCGACGCGGGGGAGCGTGGTGAGCGTGGAGACGTCGAACTCGGACTTGCTGGTATGGCGCGTCGTGGGCTTGCGATAGAAGACGATGCGATCTGAGTCGGCGAAACCGAGAGGGCCGGAGTCGCGGGCGACGAACGTATCCATGCGATTGGTATTTCCCTTGGTGGTTTCGCGGGCGGCGTTGATCTCGTCATTGAGGAGGATCATGACGCCCTTGCCGCGAGCTTCAGGCGTGGCGGCGGTGCGCACGGCATTGAGAAGGTTGAACGGACCATCACGGGAAACGGCGGTGAAGGGACGCATCGCACCGACGACCACGACGGGTTTGTCGGACTTGATGACGAGGTTGAGGAAGTAGGCGGTCTCCTCGAGCGTGGCGGTGCCGTGAGTGACGACAGCGCCTGCGGACTCGGGCTTCGCGAGCCATTCGTTGATAGCCTTGGCGAGACGGAGCTGGATCTCGGTGTTAACGCTCGGCGAGCCGACGTTGGAGATTTCCATGTAGGAGAGATCGGCGAAATCTTTCATCTCGGGGAGATCGGCGATCAGTTCCTCGGGCGTCACTTTGCCGTCGGAATACTCCATGTGTTTCTGGCGGTGATTGCCTTTGCTTTGGATGGTGCCGCCGGTGGTGAAGAGCTTCACCTTGGGCAGGTCGGCACCGACAGCGGTGAGTGCGGAGAGAAGTGTGAGAGCGGCGGCGGTGAGCACGCAGCGGAGAGAATGAGGATGCATAGAGTGGGACTTACAGGGCCGATGGGTTGCGCGGAGTCACAGACCGACGTGAAGTCGGGCCTACGACGGAGGCAGCAACGTGGATCAGTACGTGTCGAAGATACGTTGGATTTCGGTGAGGTCGGTGGTCTTGGTGAGCGCGAGCATCAGGAGGATGCGGGCTTTCTCGGGCGGGAGATCGTCGCCAGGGACGATTTTGGATTCGCGACGACGAGGCGTGTCTTGAACTCGGCCGCTGCGAGTGCGGGCGGTGGCGACGATGACGACGCCTTTTTCCTGGGCCTTCTTGACGGCATCCACCTGGCCGCCGGCAGGTGAACCTGCGCCGGTGCCATCGATGATGATTCCCTTCACGCCGTGATCGACGAGTGCATCGACGAGATAGCCGGGCGATTCGGTGTAGGCGTAGAGAATTTCAACCGACGGAAGTGTGGCGGGGAGTTTCGAGATGTTGAACTCGGACTCGGAGGTGTGTTTGCGGAGAGGCTTGTTGTAGATGACGACCTTGTCGGAGTCAGCGTAGCCGAGCGGGCCGGTGTTGGGACTCTTGAAGGTTTCCAGCCGATACGCGCTGGTCTTGGTAACATCGCGCGCGCCATTGAGCGTGTCGTTCATCATGTGGAGGACGCCCATGCCGGCTGCCTCGGGAGTGGCGGCGATGCGGACGGCGTTGTAGAGATTCATCGGACCGTCGCCGCTGAGCCCGGACCAGGGACGCTGCGAACCGACGAAGACGACGGGCTTTTTCACCGAGACGGTGAGGTGCATGAACCACGCGGCTTCGGCGAGGGTGTTGGTGCCGTGAGTGACGACGATGCCATCGATGGATTGGTCGTTGGCGAGTTCCTGTAGGCGCTTCGCAACGCGAGCGAGGTACGGGAATGTGTCGCCGCCGACGGTGCCCTCGGGCTGACGCATGTCCTCGGCGGTGACGGTGGCCACCTCTTGAACTTCGGGGAGGAAATCCAGCCACTCCTGCGGGGCGACGCCGTTGCCTTTGCCGCCGTAGTTGTTCAGGTTCATGCGCGACGACGCCTTGCTGGCGATCGTGCCTCCCATGGAGACGATCACGACTTTAGGTTTGGCGAAGGCGGAGGCGGTCAGCGCTGCGAATGCGGCGGAGATCAGGAAGAGGGAGCGGAGGCGGGTGTGTTTGCGCATGAAAAGGAGAAGAGAGGTGGCGGGAGCGGGGATAAGGGTTCAGGCCCGACGCGAGGTCGGGCCTGACAAGGAGGCGGGCGATCAGATGGACGGTTTGGACCAGCCGCCGAATTTGCCTTCGACGGCGGACATGGCGGCGAGGACGACGTCTTCGCGCCAGGGCTGGGCGGTGAGCATGATGCCGAGGGGCATTTTTTCGGGTGACGTGCCGGCGCGGACGACGCCGCTAGGCCAGCCGGTGAGATTGTACGTCGTGGTGTATCCAGAACCACGGACGCGTTCATTGCCTTCGCGGCTTCCGATGACGGGAGCAGGTCCGAGCGAAGGCGGGCAGATGATGAGGTCGAAGCTTTTGACCCAGCCGAGCATCTTGCTGCGCCAGGCGTCGCGATCTTCGAGGAGTTTTGTATACTCGGAGGTCGCAATGAGCGGGTAATCGAAGCGGCGGTCGGGGCCGGGCTTGGTGGTCTTGTATTTTTCGGTGAGACGCTTCTGCCACGCGTTGCCGTCGCCCTCGCGAAGTTTGGTGGAGAGCTCGGCGGCCTCGATGGCACCGGGAGGATGCGACTCGGTGACTTTGCAGCCGAGGCCTTCGAAGAATTTTGCGCAGGCCAGGACGGTCGCGGTCATCTCCGCGGTGGGCTTGGCGGAGTCGGGCGCGAGGCTGGTGTAGTAGGCGACGCGCAATTTGGACAGATCGACGGTGGATGGCTCGGTCCACGGCATCGGAAGGATGGCGCAGTCGAGGTCGTCGGGGCCGGAGAGGATCGGCATAAGCAGCGCGAGATCCTCGACCTTGCGGGCCATGGGGCCGCCTTGCTGGTAACTTTCGAACACACCGCCGTAATCGACGATGTGGCCGGTGCGCGGGATTCGTCCCGAGGTGGGTTTGATTCCGGCGATGCCGTTGGCGTGAGCGGGGCCGCGGATGGAGCCGCCGAAGTCGGTACCGACGTCGAACGGCGAACCGCCCGCGGCGATGATCGCGCCGCCGCCGCCGGTGGACCCGGAGGTGGAGCGGGTGACATCGTACGGATTGCGCGACATCCCGTAGATGATGTTCACGGTCGTGCCCAAGCCGCTGATACCGCCGAGGGTGAACTCGGGTGTGTTGGTTTTCCCGAGGAGAATGGCTCCGGCGGCGCGGAGGCGCGCGACGATGGTGGCGTCTTTGGACGGGACGAAGAAGGCGCGGCCCTGGGTGCCTCCGGTGGAGATGACGCCCTCGGTGTCCCAGGAGTCTTTGATGGTCATGGGAACGCCGTGGAGCGGGCCCTTGGATTTGCCGGACGCGAGGAGATCGTCGGCGGCTTTGGCCTCGGCGAGAGCGCGGTCGCGGCAGAACTGGACGACGGCGTTGAGCTTCGGGTTAACGACGTCGATGCGGGCGTAGTGGGCTTTGACGACTTCGACAGAGGAGACTTTTTTCTCGCGGATGAGCTGGGCGATTTTGGTCGCCGACATGAAGACGAGGTCGTCGGTTTTATCGGAAGACGTCGCGTAGGCGGGCGCTGACTGCGCGCTGGCGATTGCGGCGAAGGGAAGCGAAGCGAGGAGAGTGGCGGCGGATTTTTTTCCGGAGCCGGTGAGGAAAGCGCGACGGCTGGTGAAGGTGTTCGTGAGCGACATGTGTGGATGTGGCAGAGGTTAGATCGCGGGTTTCACGAAGCCGCCGGTGCCGGCTTCGACGAAGTAGGCGGCGGCGAGGGAGATGTCTTCACGCCAGGGCTTGGTGATCAGCTGCACGCCGATCGGCAGGCCGTCGGGTGAGGTGCCAGCGCGGACGACGGTGCCGGGCCAGCCCGTGTTGTTGTACGTGCCGGTGTATCCATAATTTCCACCGGCGGGTGGCGTCCAGCGGGGTTCATCCGGCCAGGGCTCGGCGGGAGTGGCGTTGGCAGGGCAGATGACGAGATCGTAGGGCTTTACCCACTGAAGGAATTTGACGCGGTTGGCGTCGAAGTCTTCGGCGAGTTTGGTGAACTGCGCAGTGTCGCACGACGGCTCGGAGCCCATCGCGATGACCGGCGAAACTTGCGTGGTGCCGTACTTGGCCAGCATGCGGTGGACCCAGGCGCGGCCGTCGGCGGTGGAGAGAGCGTTGCGGATTTCCTGGGACTCTTTGATGAGTGCCAGTGGAGCGTCTTCGACGACGGTGACGCCGAGATCTTTGAAGAGGGCGACGGTTTTTTGGACGGCGGCGACGGTCTCGGACGTACATTTTTTCTCAGAACCGTTTTCGATATAGTAGGCGACTTTGATTTTCTTGAGATCGACTTTGGAGACGTCGGCCCACGGCATCGGGGCGATGGCGGCGTCCATGTAGTCGGGGCCGGAGATCAGCGGGAGAATGAGGTCGAGATCCTCGACCCATCGGGCCATCGGGCCGATGACCTGGAAGGAGTCGAAGTAGCCACCGTAGTCGACGATGTGGCCGGTGCGCGGGACGCGTCCGAACTGGGGCTTGATGCCGGCGATGCCGCAGAAGTGAGCGGGGCCGCGAATGGAGCCGCCGAAGTCGGTGCCGATGTCGAAGGGCGAGCCGCCGGCCGCGATGATCGACGCGCCGCCGCCAGTGGAGCCGCCGGGCTGGTAGCCAAGTTTGTACGGGTTGTGAGTCTTGCCGTAGATGAGATTGGTGGTCTGGCCGGAGAGGGTGAGCTCGGGTGTATTCGTTTTTCCCAGTATGATGGCACCGGCGGCGCGGACGCGCTGGACGTAGGTGGCGTCGCGGGTGGCGATGCGGCCTTTGCGACCCATGGTGCCACCGGTGGAGACGAGCCCGAGGGTGTCGTGCGAGTCTTTCATGGTGCAGGGGACGCCGTGGAGCGGGCCGAAGAGTTTGCCCTTGGCGAGGGCTTCGTCGGCGCGTTGCGCTTCCTGCAAGGCTCGCTCGAAGCACGGAAAGACGACGGCATTGAGCTTAGGGTTAACCGCCTCGATGCGGGCGATGTAGGCCTTGGTGACCTCGACGGAGGAGATTTTCTTTTCCCTGATCATCGCAGCGATGCGCGCGGCGGAGGTGTAGAGAATATCGTCGGGGATCGGTGCTTTGCTGGCGGCGGCTTCGAGGCGGAGGCGGGAAGCGAGGACGGTGGCGGCGGAAAGGGCGCCGAGTTGTCCGATGAAGCGGCGGCGGGAGGACGGCGGGAGGAAGGCTTGGGAACGCATGTGCAAGAAGCAGGTGTTGAGAAGGCCCGGAGTGACGTGTGATCACGCGGAGAGACGCGACGGACTGCGGGGTGGGCAGGACGAAACGATTCCAGTGATGCGGTCTCTCGCTTAGCACGGGAGATGCCCCGGGTGCCGCGAATCGGGTGCGTGGAGAAGGATTCAACACGCGGGGCGGGTGATTGTTTTTAATTCAAGCCGGCGGGCTTGATGAGGCTGTGCTTTCGGAAGTTGGGGTTGCGCCTGGCGTGTTGATCCGAACCATCCCGCGTTCGTACATGACGCGTTTCTTGCTCACTCCACCTTAATTTTTTCCGCTGACCCAGCGTCGAGCGGTGGGTGAGTGCGGTGTCTGCCACAATTGTGGTAGCGCGCTTGTTCTAATACGACGGTCCTGTGAGGGACGCTGTTACCTGCTTCGCCGGTTTAACTGTGGCGTGTTTACCGCGCTGTTTCTTTCCAGGGCTTCTGCCCACATTTTAACTTTTAATCAGATCACTCATGTCCACTCAGACCTATAAACATCAATGGTTCGGCAACCCGGTCCGCGATCTCGTAGCCGGCACTGTTGTCGCCCTCGCGCTCATTCCCGAGGCCATCGCCTTCTCCATCATCGCAGGCGTCGATCCTCGGGTCGGCCTCTATGCCTCGTTCTGCATAGCGGTCGTGATCGCCTTTGTCGGCGGGCGCTCGGGCATGATTTCGGCCGCCACGGGCGCGATGTCGCTGCTCATGGTCACGCTCGTGAAGGAGCACGGGCTGCAATACCTATTTGCGGCCACCTTGCTCACGGGCGTCATTCAGATCATCGCCGGTTTTCTGAAACTGGGTAATCTTATGCGCTTCGTGGCCCGGTCCGTGGTGATCGGCTTCGTCAATGCGCTCGCGATCCTCATCTTCCTTGCGCAGCTGCCGGAGTTCACGGGGCAAGGCTGGCTCATGTATGCCTGCGTCGCGGGTGGACTCGCGATTATCTACGGCCTGCCGCGGCTGACCAAGGCGGTGCCTTCGCCGCTGGTGTGCATCGTCGTGCTGACGGGGCTCTCCGTGTGGCTGGGGTGGGGCGAAAACAATCTGCTGCGCACGGTTGGAGATATGGGCGCACTGCCTTCGACGCTTCCGGTGTTTCTCTTCCCCGACATTCCGTTCACGTGGGAAACGTTGATGATCATTCTGCCTTACTCGTTGCCGCTGGCGGTGGTGGGTCTGCTGGAGTCGTTGATGACGGCGACGATCGTGGATGATTATACGGATACGGGCAGCGATAAGAACCGGGAATGCACGGGGCAAGGCGTGGCCAACATCGCCTCCGGTTTATTCGGCGGCATGGCCGGATGTGCGATGATCGGCCAGACTGTCATCAACGTGAAGTCCGGCGGACGCGGACGGCTCTCCACGTTTTGGGCGGGGGCATTTTTGCTGTTTCTCATTGTGATGCTCGGTGACTGGGTGGCGCGCATCCCGATGGCTGCGCTGGTCGCGGTGATGATCATGGTGTCGATCGGCACGTTTAGTTGGGCGTCGCTGAAAAACATCCGGGTGTATCCGAAGTCGGCCACGTTTGTGACTTTTGCCACGGTCGCGATCGTCGTCGGCACGCATAATCTGGCGCTTGGCGTGGGGGCGGGCGTGCTCCTGAGCGCGTTGTGCTTCGCGGCGAAGATCGCGCGGCTGCTGCATGTGACCTCGCATTTGAGCGCGGATGGGTCGGAGCGAATTTACCACGTGCGCGGGCAGCTTTTTTTCGCGTCCACGACTGCGTTCGTAGCGGCGTTCGATCTACGGGAAAAACTTCAGAAGGTGACGCTCGATGTCACTCATGCGCATTTTTGGGACACGACCTCGATCAACGCTCTGGATAAGATCGTGATCAAATACCGCCAGCAAGGTGTCACCGTCGAGCTGGTGGGACTGAACGCTGCGAGCAAGGCGATCGTCGAACGGCTGGCGATCTATGACCGGACGGGAGCGGCTGATGCGGTATCCGCGCACTAAACGGATCAGTAGGTGATCTTTTCGCCTGTGAGGGCGGGTGTGGTGGCGGGGGACTTGCGGTGCGCGGAGACGGCTTCGTAGCCGCTGGCGACGGTGATCAATTTTGGCTCGGAGAAGGGGCGGCCGAGGAACTCCATCGCGAAGGGCATGCCGTCGTCGAAGAAGCCGCCGGGGACGATGATGGCGGGGAGGCCGGTGACGGAGGCGAGCTGGTTGCGCGATTCCTGGCGGTTCGTTTTAGGCATGCCGGCGAGGTCCTCGATGCGGTAGGTGCGGAAAGGTAGGACGAGGGCATCGAGTTCATATTTGTCCATGACGCCGATGAGAGCGTCGCGGAGGACCTTCTGGTGTTTGAGAGCGGCGGCGAACTGCGGGTTGCGATCGGGAGCGCCGAGCTTCGCGCTGGCGACGATGGCGGGCTTCACGAGGTCGGGCGCTTTTTCGATCATCTCTTTCACGGAGCGGATGGGCGCGGACGGCGGAAGGGCAGAGAGGTATTTGTCGATGGCGGAGGCGACCTCGTAGGGATAGGCGGAGGCGTCGACTTGGGTTTGATGGAGGACGAGGCCGGTGAGGACGGGATCGACGATGACGGCGCCGGCTTTCTTCATGTCCTCGATGGCTTTTTCGCCGAGAGCAATGCCGTCGGTGTGGAGAGGGCCGGAGCGGATCATCTCGCGGAGGACGCCGATGCGGGCGCCTTTGAGGCCGTCTTTTTTGACGAAGCTCGTGTAGGGCGCTTCGGGGAGTTTTCCGACGGAAGCCTGAGTAGCGAGGTCGGCGGGATCGTATCCGGCAATCGAATCCAGGACGGCGGCGCAGTCGTAGACGGAGCGGGCCATGGGGCCGCCGTTTTCCTGGGAAGGTGAGCTCCACATCATGCCGGTGCGGGAGACGAGGCCGTGGGTGGTGGAGAAGCCGACGAGGTTGTTGAGGGCGGTGGGAATGACGATGGAGCCGGTGGTGTCGGAGCCGAGGCCGACGGTGCCGAACCATGCGGCGATGGCGGAACCGGTGCCGGAGCTGGAGCCGCCGGGGAATTTTTTCAGGTTGTACGGAGTGAGCACCTGGCCGCCGAGGGTGCTGCCGCCGCTGGAAGCGACGCCGTACCAGTCGGATTGATTGAGCTTCGCGAGAACGATGGCTCCGGAGGCGCGGAGGCGGGCGATGACGAAGGAGTCGCGGGAAGGCTGCGACGTTGCCATGGGCTTGAAGCCGCCGGAGGTGGGCATGTCGGCGGTGTCGTAGACGTCCTTGGCGAGGACGACGATACCGTGCAGCGGGGAGCGAGGGCCTTTGGCTTTACGCTCGGCGTCGAGGGCGCGGGCTTCGGCGAGGGCGGCGGCGCGGTCTTTGAGGGTGATAATGGTGTTCAGTGCCGGGCCCTTTTTATCGTAGGCGTCGATGCGGGCGAGGGAGAGCTGGACGAGTTTTTCGGAGGTGAGCGCGCCGGAGTCGAAGGCGGCGTTGAGGTCCGAGATCGTTGCTGTGGAGAGATCGAACTGCGCGGCGCGCAGTTGCAACAGGAGAAAAAGCCAGAAGGAGGCCAGAAGGCAGAAGCGGATAGAGCGGAGCATTTGGATCAGTAGGTGAATTTTTCGCCGGAGAGTGCGGGGACCATGGCGGGATGCTGGCGGCGGTGCGTGGCTTGTTCGTAGGCGTAGCCGAGACGGAAGAGCACGGGCTCGCTCCAGGGACGGCCGAGGATCTCCATCGCGATGGGGCCATTTTCTTTTTTCGTGTAGCCGGTGGGAACGATGAGTGCGGGAAGACCGGTGATGGAGCTCACGGCATTGTCTTTTCCGGCGAGTCCTTTTTCGAGATGTGGCTCGGGCGGCAGCGTCTTGAACGGGTAGACGAGCGCATCGAGTTTGTATTTGTCCATGAGCGCGACGAGTTGGGCGCTGAGCGATTCCTGCATGTCGCGACGGGCGAGGTAGTCGGCGTGGTGGGTCAGCGAGCGAAACTCGGCGTAGCCTTTGCGGATGCTGGGTTTCACGAGGTCACCGAAGGCGACGAGGTCGTCCATGTTTTTGATGACGGCATTGGGGCCGAGGCGGCGGAAGTAGAGGTCGTAGGAGAACTGCGCTTCGTGGAAATTCGTTCTCATGCCGCCGTGGGAATCGAGGAATTTGAAGACGTCGTAACCGAGCGAGAGATCGTCGAGGACGATGGCGCCCGAGGCCTTCATGTCGGTTATCGCGGTTTCGATGAGGGCGGTGCCTTCGACGTGTTTATCGCCCTTGCGGAAAAGATCTCGAAGCACGCCGATGCGCGCGCCTTTGAGGCCATCTTTTTCGAGGAACTGCGTGTAAGAACCCTTTGGCATGCGGCCGGGAGCGGTGATGGTGAGGAGATCCTCGGCGTCAAAACCAGCGACGATGTCGGTGAGGGCGGCGACATCGTAGACGGAGCGGGCCATAGGGCCGCAGCGTTCCTGGGTGAAAGAAGTCATGACCTGACCGGCGCGGGGGATGAGCCCACGGGTAGGAGCGAGGCCGACGATGGAGTTGTTGGACGTGGGATTGCGGATGGAGACGCCGGTTTCGCTGCCGAGTCCTAGTTGCGCGAATACGGCGGCGACGGATGCGCCGGTGCCGCCGGAGGAGCCACCGGGGGTGAGTTCGGCGTTGTAGGGATTGAGCGTGCGGCCGAGGACGGTGCTCTGGTCGCCGGGTTTGGGGACCCCGAACCAGTCGTCCATGTTGACCTTGGCGAGGATGATGGCGCCGGCCTCGCGGAGGCGTTTCACGACGGTGGCGTCGAGCGTGGGCTGGGAGTTTTTGAGCGGAAGAAAGCCGGCGGAGGTCGGCATGTCCTTCGTGTCGTAGAGGTCTTTGAGGACGACGGGAACGCCGTGTAGCGGAGAGCGCGGGCCTTTGGTCTTGCGCTCGGCATCGAGGGCGCGGGCGGTGGCGAGCGCCTCGGTGTTAAGCGTGATGACGGCGTTTATTTTTGGGCCGGCCTTGTCGTAGGCCTCGATGCGGGCGAGGTAGAGCTGCGTGAGTTTTTCGCTGGTGAGGGCGCCGGATTCGAAAGCCGCGTTGATGTCGGCGACGGTGGCGGTTGAGAGATCGAACTGCGCTGCGCGTAACTGCAGTTGAGGGAGAAGCCAGAGGCCAGATGCCAGGAGGCAGAAGCGGAAGGAACGAAGCATGGCTCAGTACTGGTCGAAGATGCGTTTGATCTCGGCGAGGTCGGTGGTCTTGGTGAGCGCGAGCTGGAGGAGGATGCGGGCTTTCTCGGGCGGGAGATTATCGCCGGGGACGACTTTGGCCTCGGTGCGGCGGGGAGTTTCCTGGACGCGGCCGCCGCGGGTGCGGGCGGTGGCGACGATGATGACGCCTTTTTCCTGGGCGCGTTTGATAGCGTCCTCGGTCGTGCGCGGGACGGAGCCGGCACCGGTGCCGTCGACGACAATGCCTTTGACGCCGTTGGCGACCATGGCGTCGACGATGTAGCCGGGGGTGCCGTTGTAGCCGTAGACGATTTCGACGTCGGGGAGCGCGGCGGGGAGCTTCGCGATGTTGAACTCGGACTTGAAGGTGTGGAGGCGGGTGGGCTCGGCGTAGAATTTCACGATATCGGGATCGGCCACGCCGATGACGCCGAGGTCGATGCCCTGAAAGGTGTGGACGCGGTAGGCGCTGGTCTTGGTGACGTCGCGGATGGGAAACACGTTTTGATTCATGGCGTGGAGAACGCCTTTGCCGGTGGCGGCCTGGGTGGCGGCGACGCGGACGGCGTTGACCATGTTGAGGGGGCCATCGCCGCTCATGCCGGTCCAGGGACGCTGGGCGCCGACCATGACGACGGGCTTCTTGATATTCACGACGAGACTGAAGAAGTAGCCGGTCTCGACCATGGTGTTAGTGCCATGAGTGACGACGATGCCGTCGACGGAATCGTCGGTGGCCAGTTCCTGGATACGCTTGGCGACCTTGAGCCAGTGAGCCTCATCGATCTCGGCGTTTTCCGGCGGGCGGACATCTTCCGGCGTCACGCGGGCGAAGAGAGCGAGTTCAGGAAGAGCGGTGACCCAGTCTTCCGGGCTGAGGCGGGGAGCGCCGTAGTTGGTGACGTTGAGGCGTTCCTTGGCGGTGCCGGAGATGGTGCCGCCGAGGGAGAGGAGGCGGATGCGCGGGAGCGAGGAGGCGAGGCCGGGCGGTGTGATGGGCGGGATTTCCTGCGCGGATGCGCAGGGAACGAGCAGTGACGAAGAGCTGAGAACGAGTGACGTGGCGAGAAGGACGGTGGAAATTTTCATGAGGGATGGGCCGGGGGTGATGACGTTACCGGGGTCTCAGTATTCGTTGAAGATGCGCTGGAGCTGGCGCGGATCGGAGGTCTTGGTGAGCGCGAGACGCAGGAGGATGCGGGCTTTTTGAGCGTTCAGGTTGTCGGCGGTGATGATGCCGCGACCGGCACCGCGTTCGCTGAGGGTGACGCGACCGGCTCCCTTGCGGTCGCTTTGGACGATGACGACGCCTTCGGCCTGAGCGGCGGAGAAAGCGCGGGCGTAGGACGGGGAGCTGTCGGCGAAGACGATGCCTTTGGCGCCGGCCTTCGTGAGGGCGAAGATGGGCGCGGAGCTGGCTTCTTGATAACCGTAGACGATGTCGACCTGAGGGAGTGTCTCGATCTTGGATACGTCGAACTCGCTGGTGACGGTGTGGCGGACGAGCGGGTTGCGGTAGAAGACGACGCGGTCGGAGTCGACGAAGCCGAGCGGCCCGAGTTCGCGGGCGACGAAGGTCTCGACGTGGTAGGTATGGTTCTTGGTGACGAAGCGGGCTGAGTGGATGGTGTCGTTGAGGACGACCATCACGCCTTTGCCGGCGGCATCGGGCGTGGCGGCGGTGCGGACGGCGTTGTAGAGATTGTACGGGCCGTCGCGGCTGATGGCGGTGAACGGGCGCATGGCGCCGACCACGACGACGGGCTTGGCGGAGTTGACGGTGAGCTGGAGGAAGTAGGCGGTTTCCTCGAGCGTGCCGGTGCCGTGCGTGACGACGGCGCCCGCGACATCGGGACGGGCGAGCGTGGCGTTGATGGATTTGGCGAGTTTCAGGAGGAGCTCTGTGGTGACGCCGCCGGAGCCGATGTTGCTGATCTCGGTGACCTCGACTTTGGCGAGAGTTTTGAGCTCGGGGAGATCGGTGAGGAGTTCGTCCGGTGTGACGCGACCGTCATTATACTCGGAAAGGGTCAGGCGATGTTTGCCTTTGCTTTGAATGGTGCCGCCGGTGGTGAAGAGAGCGACGGTAGGAAGTTCGGCCGCGGTGGAAACAGCCACCGCGGCGAACGACCAACATCCGACGAACAACAACGACCGTCGGAAAAGGGAGAGCGCACGCGCCGCGCGAGCGACGTGGGCGAGCGAGAGCGAAGTGAGGGAGAAGGTCATGATTCAGTAGGAGAAGGATTCGCCGGGGAGGGCGGGTGTGGTGGGGGGAAGTTTGCGGACGCCTTTCGCGACGGCTTCGTAGCCGGAGGCGATCTTGATGAGCGTGGGTTCGCTCCAGGGGCGGCCGAGGATTTCGAGGCCGACGGGATTGCCGTCGGGCGTGAAGCCCATCGGCACGACCAGCGCGGGCAGGCCAGTGAGCGGGCTGAGCTGGATCGTGTCGCTGTAAACGGTTTCGGAGGGACGCGGACCGATGAGCATCGGACGGCGCAGGCGGTGCGGGTAGATGAGCGCGTCGAGCTGGTACTTATCCATCAGCGCGATGGCGGCGGCGCGGAGGGCGGCTTTGCCTTCGAGCGTGGCGCGGTACTCGGGGTCGCGGTTGAGATCGGGTGCGTTGGCAATAGCGGCTTTGACGCCGGGTCGCATGGGGACGCCCTCGTGGCCGAGCATGAGCTCGCTAGAGTTTTTATACGGATACTCCGGGCCCTGGCGTGCGAGGTAGAGATCGACGGCGGTGATGCGCTCGAAGCGGCTGGGGAGACTGTTGGAAACGAGGTAGGATTTTAGACTAAAACCGAAAGTCAGACCATCGACGACCTTTGCGCCATTGGCGGGGAAAACGGCGAGGGCTTTTTGGGTGAGTTCGAGAACCTCGGGCTCTGAGGGGCCGAACTCCCAGGCGTCTTTGAGGATGCCGACGCGGGCACCGCGCAGGCCGTTTTTGTCGATGAAGGACGTGTAGGATTTCTCGGGCATCTGGCCGAGGCTTTGGGCGGTCCAGAGATCGAAGGAGTCGAAGCCAGCGATGACATCGAGGGTGGCGGCGAGATCGTATACGGAGCGGGCCATGGGGCCGCCGCGTTCGCCGGTGACGTAGCTCCACATCTGGCCGTCGCGGGAGATGAGGCCGGAGGTGGAGGCGAGGCCGTAGAGATTGCCGTCGCTTGTGGGAGTACGTATCGAGAAACCAGTTTCACTGCCGAGGCCGATCGTTCCCATGACGGAGGCGAGTGCGGCGGAGGTGCCGGATGAGGACCAGCCGGGCGTGCGCTTGAGGTCGTAGGGATTGAGGGTGTTGCCGCCCATCGTGCTGGCGGCGACCGTTTCGGGAGCGGCGTACCAGTCGGACTGGTTGTTTTTCCCGAGGATAACGACGCCGGCTTCGCGGAGTTTTTTGACGATAAAGGCGTCCTTCGAAGGCTTCACACCTTTGAGCGGGAGGTAGCCCCCGGTGGTGGGCATGTCGAAGGTGTCGAAGACGTCTTTGACGACGGCGACGGTGCCGTGGAGGGGACCGCGCGGGCCTTTGGTTTTGCGCTCGGCGTCGAGGGCGCGGGCCTCGGCGATGGCGTTGGGGTTGACGTAGAGGAAGGATTTTATCGTCGGGCCCTTCTGATCGTAGGCGTCTATGCGGGCGAGGTAGAGCTGGACGAGTTTTTCGGAGGTGAGTACACCGCTGGACATGGCGGCCTGGATGTCGGCGGCGGTGGCGGTGGTCAGGTTGAAATCGGCTGCGCTGGCCTGCGGAATGACCAATGACCATTGACCGATGACCAATGCCAGAAACGCGGCGCGGGTGTGGCGGCGAAAAATAGAACCTAGGGAACTCATGGGACTGATGGGATTTATATCGGAGGCGCGCACCAGAGGTGCGGCCCTACAAGGATCAGTAGGTGATGGATTCGCCGGGGAGGGCGGGGGTGCTTGGCGGGAGTTTGCGGAGGTCTTTGGCGGAGGCTTCGTAGCCGGAGGCGATTTTAATGAGCGTGGGTTCGCTCCAGGGGCGGCCGAGGATTTCGAGGCCGACGGGATTGCCGTCGGGGGTGAAGCCCATCGGGACGATCATCGCGGGCAAACCGGTGAGGGGGCTCATCTGATTGGCCGTGTATTTGCGTTCTGGATCGCCGCGCGGGCCGAGAGGGAGAGGCTTGCTCAACTTGTGCGGGTAGATGAGCGCATCGAGTTCGTACTTGTCCATGAGTGCGATGACGGCGGCGCGGAGGGCGGCTTTGCCGGCGAGAGTGGCGCGGTACTCGGGGTCGCGGTTGAGGTCGGGCAGGTCCTCGATGTTTTCTTTGTCGGCCGGACGGCCCGGGACGTTGGGGACGCCGTGATCGAGGAGGAGCTGGCGGGCATTTTTGAACGGATACTCCGGACCCTGGCGGGCGAGGTAGTGATTGATCGCGTGGATGCGCTCGTACCGGCTCGGGAGGGAATTTCCTTCCAGGTACTGCGGCAGATCGATGCCGAGTGCGACGGGGTCGATGACCTTGGCACCGTTCTGGCCGAAGACGGCGATGGCTTTTTTCGCCATGGCGACGACGTCGGGGTCATGCGCGGGGGAGTGGAAATCCCAGCCTTCTTTGAGCACGCCTACGCGGGCGCCTTTGAGGCCGTTTTTGTCGATGAAGGAGACGTAGGATTCGAGGGGCATTTTGCCGAGGCTTTGGGCGGTCCAGAGATCGAAGGCGTCGAAACCGGCGATGACATCGAGCGAAGCGGCGAGATCGTAGACGGAGCGGGTCATGGGGCCGCCGCGTTCGCCGGTGATGTAGCTCCACATCTGTCCATCGCGAGAGATGAGGCCGGAGGTGGTGGAGAGGCCGTAGAGATTGCTGTCGGACGTGGGGGTGCGTATCGAGAAACCGGTTTCACTGCCGAGGCCGATGGTGCCGAAGACGGCGGCCATGCCTGCGCCGGTGCCGGCGCTAGACCAGCCGGGGATGCGTTTGAGGTCGTAAGGGTTGAGCGTGTTCCCGCCGAGAGTGCTGGCGGCGGTGTTGGCGGGCTGGCCGTACCAGTCGGACTGATTGAGTTTGGCGAGGATGACGCAGCCGGCTTCGCGGAGTTTTTTGATGATGAAGGCGTCCTTGGACGGCTTCACGCCTTTGAGCGGGACGAAGCCGCCGGTGGTGGGCATGTCGGCGGTGTCGAAGACGTCTTTCGCGATGACGACGACGCCGTGGAGGGGGCCGCGCGGGCCTTTGGTTTTGCGCTCGGCGTCGAGGGCTCGAGCCTCGGCGAGGGCGTTGGGGTTGAGGAAGAGTACGGAGGCGATCTTCGGACCTTTGGCGTCGTAGGCTTCGATGCGATTGATGTAGAGCTGCGTTAGCTTTTCCGAGGTGAGCGCGCCGGAATTCATGGCGGCCTGGATGTCGGCGATGGTGGCGGTAGAGAGGTTGAACTCGGCGGCGCGAAGCTGCAGCTGAGGAAGAAGACAGAGGCCAGATGCCAGAAGGCAGAGACGGAGCGAGCGACTGGAGATGAGACTGATAGGACGCATGGAGGATGCTCAGTAGGTGAAGGTTTCGCCGGGGAGGGCGGGAGTGGTGGAGGGAGCGACGAGGTGTTTCGTCGCCTGTTCGTAGGCGTAGGCGTAGCCGAGGAGTTTGGGCTCGGAGAAGGCGGGGCCGAAGAAGGAGATGGTCACGGGCATCTTGTTGTCGGCGGTAAGACCAGCTGGGACGATGACGTCGGGAAACTGGGTGACGTTGGCGATGCTGGTGAGGGAGGGCGGGCCGACGCGGTCCACGATCTCAGGGGTCTTCGGGTCGATGAGCTCGGGCTGGCGGGAGCGGGTGGGATAGACGAGGGCGTCGAGCTGTTTGTCTTCCATAAGACCGAGGACGGCGTCGCGGACCGCGATCATGCCGTGGTTTTTCGCGGAGGTGTATGTGAGCGATGTGATGGGCGGGCCTTCGCTCATGCGTTTGAAGCGGGTGAAGACGCTTGGGTGCGGGAGGAATTTTCCGGTGGGCGCGGTGAGGGCGAGGCCCTTGGCGGCGAGCTCGGCCTGGGTTTTGGGGAAGCCGGGGCGGAGACCGCCGAGGTAAGCGGCGTAGTTTTCGCGGACTTCGGACATGCGGATGGGCTCCATGACGGCCGCGCGATTTTGGAGGGCGATGGCGGGGAAGTTGACCGGATCGACGAGGATTGCGCCCTGGGCTTTGAGCTCGGCGAGGGCGGACTCGAAGACCTTGTCCACCTCGGGGTCGGTGCCGGCGTAGTCGCGGATGACGCCGAGGCGGACGCCTTTGAGCGCATCCTTTTTCAAGAACTGGGTGTAGTCTTTATAAAAGAGACCGGCGCTACGGCTGGTGAGCGGGTCGGCGGGGTCGATGCCGGTCATGAAGCCGAGCGAGAGGGCGAGGTCGTACACGGTGCGGGCCATGGGGCCGCCTGTATCGAACGTCAGGATGCATGGCATGATGCCGGAGCGGGAGAGCAGGCCGTTGGTGGGTTTGAGTCCGACGATGCCGTTGGCGGAGGAAGGGCCGCGGATGGAGCCGCCGGTGTCGGAGCCGAGGCCGAGCGGGGCGAACCAGGCGGCGAGGCCGGCGCCGGTGGCTCCGGAAGAGCCGGCGGGATGGCGGCGGGGATCGTGGGGATTGAGGGTCTGGCCGCCGCGTGAACTGAAGCCGATGCCGCCGTGGGCGAATTCGTCCATGTTCACTTTTGCGAGCATGATGGCGCCGGCGTCGCGCAGGCTTTTGATCATGGGGGCGTCCTTGTACGGAATGGAGCCGTCGAGGAGGAAGGTGCCGCCGGTGGTGGGCAGATCGAAGGTGTCGTAGTTGTCCTTCACGAGAACGGGGATGCCGTGAAGGGGACCGCGGGGGCCTTTGGCTTTGCGCTCGGCGTCGAGGGCGCGGGCTTCGTCGAGGGCGCGCGGGTTGAGCGTGATGACCGTGTTAAGCTTGGGGCCCTTGTGGTCGTAGGCCTCGATGCGCGCGAGGTAGAGGGTGATCAGTTTCTCATAGGTGAGCGCGCCGCTGGCGACGGCTTCCTGGATGTCGGGGATCGAGGCGGTCTCGAGGGTGAACGTGCGGGCGTGGGTGCTGGCAGCCAGCAATGAAGCGGCGAGAGCGGTGACGAAAAGTTTGAGTCGCATGGCGTGGGTAAAGGAGATGCACGCAAAGCGAGAACAGGGCCGTAGAGCTGACTAAAACGGTGCCGCGGGACGGATTGAGAAATTGGATGCGGAGCGCCGGAGGAGTTGAGGGAAAGTGAAGCGGGAAGGCGGATGCGGGCGGGGTAGCGCGTTGTTGGGGGTGCGCCACGGTTTTGCGCGACGGGGGGCGTCACGCCTCCATCGGAAGACGATGCATGGGAGGCGTGGATCAGAGTTTGGGGCCGAGGGGCGGGACGGTCGGGGGTGGGCGACGGTAGTGCGTGGCCTGTTCGTAAGCGTAGGCGTAGCCGATAATTTTGGCGTCGTCCCAGGCGCGGCCGACGATCTGGAGGCCGACGGGAAGTCCTTCGCCGAGGTAGCCGTTGGGGACGGAGAGGCCGGGCCATTGGAGGGTGCTGGCGACGAAGGTGAGGCTCGCGCCGAGGCCGGTGACGCCGCCTTTGGGATTGGGCTCGCTGGTCATGATCTGGGTGTTGCGGTCGCCGTTGATGACAGGGAGTTGTGCCCAGACGGGGAATACAAGGGCGTCGATGCGCTGGGCGTCCATGGCTTTGGTGAAAGCGGCGCGGTAGGCGTTTTCGGTGGCGAGGCCTTTGATGGTGTCGGGATCGCTTTCGAAGGGACCGGAAGCGGCGACGGATTCGAGGCGGGCCTGGTGAAGCGGGTGGGCGAGCTTGGAATCTGCGATGGCTTGAACGGAGGCGTACGGGACGCCGGGGTGGCGGGCGAACCACTTGGCGAAATCGTCTTTCAGGCGCGCGGGTGTTTGCGGAGCGCGGGGGAGTGTGTCGAGTTCGGGCACGGTGAAGGTGTCGATGATCTCTGCGCCGGCGGCTTTTAGCTCGGCGATGGTTTTCTCGAAGTTGGCGATGATGCGCGGATCGGTGACGGCGGGCTTGAAGGCCTGACGGAGAACACCGAGACGCGCGCCTTTGAGTGCGTCTTTTTTGAGAGAAGCGGAGAAGCGGGAAGGAAAGGGACTCGGAGCAGCGATGCCGTGCGGAGGAGTTTTTGTAGCGAAGTCGTCGGGATCGGGACCGGCGATGGCTTCGAGCGTGAGCGCGAGATCGGTGACGGTGCGGGCCATGGGGCCGGCGGTATCGCGGAGGCCAGAGTTGGGTGTGACGCCGCTGCGCGAGACGAGGCCAACGGTGGGACGGAGCCCGACGAGGGCGTTGTGGGCGGCGGGCATGCGGACGGAGCCGCCGGTGTCGGTGCCGATGCCGACCATGGCGAAGTTGGCGGCGATGGAGTTGCCGGTGCCGCCGGAAGAGCCGCCGGTGGCGTAGGCGGTGTTGTAGGGATTGCGCGCGTAGCCACCGAGGACGGAGTTGATGTTGTCGCCACCGCCGAAGGTGAATTCGGAGAGGGAGTTTTTGCCGAGGATGATGGCGCCGGAGGCTTTGAGTTTCGCGACGAGCGGGGCGTCGGCGGGCGGGATGTAATTTTTCCAGCCCTGGAAGCCGGAGGTCATCGGCATACCCGCGGCGTCGATACAGTCTTTGACGAGGACGGGGATGCCGTGGAGCGGGCCGGAGAGTTTGCCGGTGGAGCGGAAGGAGGCGTCGAGTTTATCGGCTTCGGCGAGGGCGAGTTTGTTGAGGTTGATGATGGAGTTGAGGTGCGGGCCGCGCTGATCGTAGGCGTCGATGCGGGCGAGGTAGGCGGTGACGACTTCGCGGACGGTGAGGCGGCCGGTCGAGTAGGCGGCGTGGAGATCGGCGACGGTGGCCTCTTCGATGGAAAGAGCGCGCACGAGCGGTGTCGCGAGGAGCAGCAAGGCGACTGTGGCCAAGCGGCGGAAGGTGGATGACATGTGAGAGATGTTTTTTATTTTCCGGATTTTTTATCCGGCGTTCGGATGCGGTGAGTGAGGGCGATGCGTTTCGATCAGAGTTTATCGCTGGGTAGGGCTGGCGTGGTTTTCGGGAGCACGATGGCTTTGGTCGCTTGCTCGAAGTCGTAGCCGTAACCGAGGAGTTTGGCCTCGCTGAAAGCGGGGCCGAAGAAGGAGAGCGTCACGGGGAGGCCGTCTTTGGTCATGCCTGCGGGGACGATCAGGTCGGGAAATCCGGTGAGGTTGGCGATGCTGGTGGCAGAGTCGGTCGTACCGGTTGGCGCGGGCGGCGTGGTTGATTCAATCAGCGCGGCCGGGCGGGTGCCGGTGGGATAGACGATGGCGTCGAGCTTTTCGTTTTTGAAAACAGCGAGCACGGCGGCGGTGATGAGCGCGAGGCCCTCGTTTTTCGCAGCGAGGTAAACGGGATCGTCGATGTCGAGTGCGACCGAGGCGGTGTACTTAAGCGCGTAGGCTTTGCCCGGGGCCTTGTAGCCTGTTTTCGGGTCGTTCGCGAGAGTGACGAGATCGTCGAACGTTTTCGGATACTTGGCGGAGGTTGTCTTCAGGTAGTCGGTGATCTGGGCCTTGAACTCGGTGGCCATGATCAGCGAGTAGATGCCGCCACGACCTTCGAGGAGATAGGCGGGATAGTTCACGTCGATGACGGTGGCGCCGAGCTTGGTAAGCGTGGCGAGGGCTTCGTTGAACACGCGATCGGTCTCGGGGTTTTTGCCGGTGAAATCGCGGGCGACGCCGATGCGAGCGCCTTTGAGCGAGCCGGGCTTGAGGAACTTTGTGTAGTCCTTCTCAAATTTTCCGGCGCTCTTTTTGGTCGCGTCATCGTGGGAGTCGACGCCGGTCATGACATTGAGGGAGACGGCGATGTCGTAAACGTTGCGAGCCATTGGCCCGCCAGTGTCGAAGGTGAGGGCGAGCGGGACGATGCCATCGCGGGAGAGCAGGCCGTGCGTGGGTTTCAGCCCGACGATGCCGTTGGCAGCGGACGGGCCACGGACGGAGCCGCCGGTGTCGGAGCCCAGTCCAAACTGAGCGAATACAGCGGCAATGGCGGAGCCGGTGCCGCCCGAGGAGCCGGCGGGACCGCGGGTGAGATCGTGCGGATTGAGCGTCTGGCCTCCGAGCGAACTGGAGCCGTTGGGGACGGCACCGGCTTTGAGGACGGCGGGATCTTTGGCGCCGCTGACGCTGCCGCCACCGCCGGCGAATTCGGAAAGATTGAGCTTCGCGAGAATGATGGCGCCTGAGTCGCGGAGTTTTTTAACGACGAAGGCGTCGTCGGGCGCGATGGAACCTGCGAGGAGTTGCGAGCCTGCTGTCGTGGGCAGGTCGAACGTGTCGAAGTTATCTTTGAGTACGATGGGAATGCCGTGGAGCGGGCCGCGGATTTTCCCGGACTTGCGCTCGGCATCGAGGGCTTTGGCTTGGTCGAGCGCTTTGGGGTTCAGCGTGATGACGGTGTTGAGCGTCGGGCCTTGCTTGTCATAAGCGGCGATACGGGCGAGGTAGGCGGATGTGAGCTTTTCAGAGGTGAGCGTGCCTTTGGCCATCGCTGCTTCCAAGTCGGCGATGGTGGCGGTTTCGAGATCGAGAGCGTAGCTGGAGGAGAGAAACGGAGCGGCGAATGCGCAGCCCAAAGCGAAGGTAAGGCGGCGGATGAGAGTCCGTTGGTGAGTGGAAAAGAGAGAAGGCATGGGGTGGAAAAGCGTGCCGTGGCGGTGGTGAGTGATGCGCGGGAGACGGTGTGGTCAGTAGGTGATGGTTTCGCCGGGGAGGGCGGGGGCGTGTTTGGGGACGCGGATGTTTTTCGACGCCTGCTCGTAGGCATAACCGAGGGCGAGGAGCTTGGGTTCGCTGAAGGCGGTGCCGAAGAAGCTGATACCGATCGGCAGGCCGTTGGAGGTGAAGCCGGCGGGGACGATCAAGTCGGGGAAGCCGGAGAGATTAGCGTAGTTGGTCGCTGAAGGGCGGGCGTCGGCACCCGCGGCGGGAACTTCACCGATGAGCGCAGGGCGGCGCGGGCTCGTGGGATAGACGATGGCGTCGAGCTTCTGGCTATCGAGAAGGGCCTGCATCGTGTCGCGCACGAAGGCGAGGCCGTGGGTCTTCGCGGCGAGGTAAGCAGGATCGGTCAGCGGAGCGGCCTTGGCTTCCTGGCGGTAGAGGGCGAGGCGGCCGGGGTTTGGCCAGTAGCCCTCGGGGGAGACGGCGCTGATTTTTTCGGAGAGGGCGAGGAGGTCGTCGATGTTCTTTGGATACCCGGGCTTGAGGGTGGCGAGGTAGTCGGCGATCTGGGCTTTGAACTCGGGGCGGCGGATGGCGTTGTAGAGATCGCCGCGCATACCGAGGAGGATAGGCGGGTACTTGATGTCCACGAGGATGGCGCCCTGGGCTTTCATGACGGCGAGGGCGGACTCGATGGTGACATCGACCTCGGGGTCCTGGCCCATGAAGTCGCGGGCGACACCGATGCGGGCACCCTTGAGGGAGTCCTTCTTGAGAAAGGCGGTGTAGTCCTTGGCGACTTTACCGACGCTCTTCTTGGTGGCGTCGTCGAGCGGGTCAGGCTCGCCGGCGGTGACGTTGAGGGAGATGGCGATGTCATACACGGAGCGGGTCATGGGGCCGCCGGTGTCGAATGATAGTGCGAGCGGGATGATGCCCGCGCGGGAAAGGAGGCCGTGAGTGGGTTTGAGACCGACGATGCCGTTGCTGGTGGAAGGGCCGCGGATGGAGCCGCCGGTGTCGGAGCCGTATCCGAGCGGCGAATAATAGGCAGCGATGGCGACACCGGTGCCTCCGGAGGAGCCGGAAGGCGTGCGATCAAGGGCGTGAGGATTGTGCGACTGGCCGATGAGGGAACTCATCGCGCCACCGGAGGCGAATTCGGAGGTGTTGACCTTGGCGATGATGATGGCGCCAGCCTCGCGGAGTCGGGCGGTGATGGTCGCGTCTTTGGGCGGTATCGAACCTTTCAGGCCGTAGAAACCGCCCGTGGTGGGGAGGTCGAACGTGTTATAGTTATCTTTGTAAACAACCGGGATGCCGTGGAGCGGGCTGCGGACTTTTCCGGATTTGCGCTCGGCGTCGAGCGAGCGGGCTTCGTCGAGGGCTTTGGGGTTGAGCGTGATGACGGCGTTGAGCGCGGGCTCGTAGGCTTTGACGCGGGCGAGGTAGAGGCTGACGAGTTTTTCGGACGTGAGAGTACCGGCGGAGAATGCCTTATTGAAGTCTTCGATGGTGGCGGAGGACAGGCTCACCTCCGCTGCGCGAAGCTGAGCTGGAGTGACCAATGACCAGTGACCAATGACCAATGCGCAGGCGAGGAGGGCGGGGCGGAAAAGGCGGAAGGCCGAATTCTGAAGGCCGAATGACGAAGGGCTGGAGGCGGACGGAGAACGCTCAACGTTTAACGTTGAACGCTTAACGCTCAAGGGGAGGAGGCGATTCATGGGAAGCGATGATGCGGACGGATGTGGGACGGCTGGGTGTGCCCGGAAAGTGGTTACACAAGAAAAAGGCGGCCGGGTTTGGGACCGGCCGCCTTGGGAGGCTTGCGTTAGAAGAAGCGTTTTACGGCCAGTTCGTAGCTGCGTGGGATGCGGGCGCTGACCCAGTAGAAGGCACCTTTGTTGAAGTAGAGCTTGTCGAAGACGTTCGCCACGTTGAGGCGGACTTCCCACTGCTCGTTGCTCCAGGTGATGCCGGCGTCGTGCGCGGTGGCTTCGGGGACGTTGTACTGTTTCAGGCGGTCCGTGCTGTAGGAGCCCTGGTGATAAACGGTCCAGCGGAGATCGATATTTTTGACCGGCGAGTAGGTGGCGGTGAGGTTGAGCACGCGGTGCGGGAAACCTTCGACCTCGTTGTAGATCGTGTTGGCCTGCTCGGTGGAGATGGTGCTGGAGAGGCGACCGCCGTATCCAAATGCTTCGGCGGGGATGAGGACGTTGCCGGCGGCATCGACGACGTCGGGGAAGCCGAAGAAGCGGGCGCTGGCGGTGACGGCGCGGGAGGAGCCGGGCAGGTAGGTGTTTTTGCTCCAGTTGCCACCGGCGAGGAAGCTGAGCTTCTGGTTCACGATCCAGCGGAGTTCGAATTCGATACCTTCACCGAGCGTGGCGCTGAGGCCGCCGTCGCCGTCCTCCGGATTAAAGGAGGCGCGGGTCTGACGGTAGACGGAGAGCGTGTTGAAGAGGCGACCCTTCATCAGCGTGCTCTTGATGCCAGCTTCCTTGAGTTCGGTACGGGCGAGGAGGTTGGTGCGGACGTTGGCTTGAGCGACGGCGCCAGTGGAAGCGTTGACGAGAAGCGAGGCGTTGTCGGCGTAGCTCAGGTACGGACGGAGGCCGAAGGGCGCGCGGTAGGTGAGCGAGACCGAGTACGAGTAGTCGTGGTCGGAGCCTTTGACGACGGACGCGGTGGAGATGCCACCGTTGCCGTTACGCAGGAAAAGACCGGCGGGCACGTAGCTGTTGGCGTCAACATGGTCAGTGCGGCCACCGACGAAGAGGTCGAAGAGTTCGAAGAACGAAAAATCCGTGGCGAAGCCGATACCGGCGGTGGTCTGTATCGAGTCCTCAGCGACGGATTTCTGCGAACCGTTCCAGGTGGGATCGAGGAGGATGGAGCTGAAGGTGTCGTTGGGGGTGAATCCCACCATCAGGCTGCGGCGAAAATCGATGTCGGCGGTATTGTCCGTCATGCGGCCGCCTTCGTAGTAGTGGAAGTTGGCGGAGGCGAAGGAGGTGGCGGTGAGCCAATCGCCGGGGATGGCCCACTTTTTGGTGACGGTGATTTTTTCCTCCGCGGTGAAGACCTCCTGGTGTTGCGAGAAGGGATTGCGGCCGAGTTTCACCTGGTCGTGGTAGTCGGCGAGGAACTGGGCCTTGATGGTGAAGTCGGGGTTGGAGTCATTCACCAAGTCGAAGAACGTGGTGTAAACGCGCGCTTCGTAGAAATCTTCGCCGAAGGATTTGGAGTAATCGACGTCGACGAGCTGCCAGCTGGAGGGGTCGAGGTCGAAGGCGCGGGGCATGTAGAACGCCACTTTCGCGTTCGCGGTGTTGGGCATGCCGTTCGCGAGGCTGCTGCCGTAGATCATGAGTTGATGACCCTGGCGGGCGTTACCGGCGAGGTCGGTGTAGCCGGCGTTGAACTGGGCCATGGTGATGGTGCCACCGTTAACGGCGCCGCCCTGCCAGGGCATGTTGCGGAAGAGCGGGGAGTTGTTCTGGCCGATGTAGCGGAGGGAAGGATTGACGTTGCCGGTGCCGGTGACGCCAAGCTGCTGGCTGCCGGGGGCGTAGTTGCCGGGGCGGTTGACGCCGTCGCCGTAGTAGGAGGTGAGGATTTCAGTGTCACCGATGTAACCGTCGCCGTTGGTGTCGAGTTTGTAGCTGAAGCCGCCGTTCCAATATTTGCCTTTGTCGATGAGCTCCTGAGTGGTGCGGTTGATGCCGCCGGGGAGGCCGCCGCGGGAATACTGGGAGACGCCGCCGGTTTCCATGCGCCACTTGTCAGTGATGTCGAGGGTGAGAGTAGCCTGGACGATCTCCTGCTGGTCGCGTTCCTGGCGGATTTTTGGAGAGTTATTATAGTAACTGCCGGAGTTCTCCATGTAACCGAAGACGTGGTAGCCGCCCTTCTTGCCGCCGATCTGAATGGGGCCGCCGACTTCGGCGGTGACGATACGTTTGTCAAAGGAGCCGATGGTGAAGCTCGTGTTGCCCGTGGGCTTTTCGAGGTATTTGCCCGTTTTGCCGAGGCGGGCGGTCTTGGGATTGAAGTTCATGTAGCCGCCGATGCGGCCGAGGCCGAAGATCGGGGAGGGGAGACCGCGGACGATCTCGATGGAGTCGTTGGCGGCGAAGACGGTGCGCCAGTTGCCCTGCGGGTCGATGCGGCGCATGCCGCGAAAGTAGAAGTCAGAGGTGACGTTGCGGACGTTGACGTTGCCCTGAAGGCCGTACCGAAAGTTGGAATACGTGCTGGGGACGAGGCGGGCGATGTCTTCGGAGTTGCGGATGGAAAGTGAGTCGATGAGGTCGGAGCTGAGGACGGTCACCGAGCGGGGCGTGTCCACGAGGGCTTTGGAGAGACCGAGGACGCCTTCGATCGGCTGCGTGGGCATGATCAAATTGACGTCTTCACCGGCGACGGTCTCGAGGTCGTCTAGTTTCACGGCGGGTTCGTCGGCGGCCGGTGCGGGTGTCTGGGCGAAAATGGAGGGACTGCTGGCGAGGCAGCAGATGGCGGCGAAGAGCAGGCGGGACTGCCGTCGGAGGTGAGTGTCTTTGGTGCGCGATGTGTTCATTAGTGTGTGGGCTTCTGGTTGCTTGATGGCTGCTGATGGAAGCGGGCGAGGCTTAGCCGAACGGATGCCAAGGCAGGGAATGTTCCCGGGGGTTTCGGATAATTCATCAAGGGGCGAGAGGCAGGGATTTTTGTTCAACCTGTGCAGCGAGAAGAAGTGCTGCGGCGTGGTGCGGGCAGCGGATGTGGAGGGCGGCGGGTGGTAACGAAACGAGTCGAAGACATGTAGTGGGTGTTTGGGCACGAAAAACCCCGCCTCGGGTGGAGGCGGGGTTTTGAGGAGGATAGGGGGCTGGCCGGGTGAGCGGAGCCCCATGCGACTTGGATAAGTCGCGGTCCTTAGAAGCGACGGGTGACGGACAACTCGAAGTTGAGCGGGAGGCCGGGCTGGAGGAGGGTGCCGCCGAAGGAGCCGTTGTTAGGCACCCAGTATTCCTCGTCGAGGGCGTTGCGGACGGTGAGCGAGGCGCGCCAGAGCTTATGGTCGTAGGCGACCGTGAGGTTGTGCGTGAGGTAGCTCGGGAGCGTCAACAGGTCGGGGAGTTCGGAGGAGGCGGCGACGGAGTCCACGTAGTTGGCGCTCCAGCTGGCGCTGAAGCCGCTGTCCCACGAGTAACCGACAAAGGAGCCGAGCACCCAGCCGGGGTACTGGCCGAACTTGTCGTATCGGGCATCCGAATTCGGGATGGTGACGAAGGCGTTGCCGCCGTAGAGGAAGGCGTTGGCGGGGACGATGACGTTGCCGTTGGCGTCCTTGATGTCGCTCACGCCGAGATAATTCGCGGTGACGGCGGCGGTGCGGGTCTGGGTCGGGTCGAGCTTCACGCGATCAATCATGAGGCGGGTGGCGCTGGCAATGAAGGACCAGTGGCGGGTGGGGAGGTAGCGCAATTCGAGCTCCATGCCCTTGTTTTGATTGGAGCGGTTGTAGCTCTCGCCTTCCTGGATGACGTTACTGCTGCGGATCTGGTCGAAGAAGGAGGTGGAGTAGAAAAGTTTGTCCTTAAAAAACTTTCCTTTGAATCCGGCTTCCTTGAGCGAGGCTTCGGCGAGAATGGCACCGGTGAGGACGTTGGAGTAGGAGACTTCCTGGAAGGTGCCGGTGAGGGCGGAGGAGGCTTTGGCCTGTGTGTAGTACGGAGTGAAGCCGGCCCACGGAGTCTTTAAGTTGACGCTGATGGAGTGGGAGAGGGCGTTGTCCTTGTTGCTGATGCTGCGCGGGGCGCTGTGGACGCCGGTGGAGGCGGCGGCGACATTCGAGCCGGTGGCGGTGGTGCCGCCGCGGGCGTACTGGGCGCCTTCGTCGGTGGTGATGTCGATCCAGTCTTTGCGGACACCGCCGGTGATGCCGAGGCGTTCCCAGAGGGTTAGATCGACCATGGCGCCGAGGCCGGTCTCCATGTAGTCGGAGGAGACATTGGAGCTGATGGGCTCGCCGGTCGCGAAGGAGCTATCGCCGGTGCGCACGAAGGAGGCGAAGGTATCGGTCGGCGTGTATCCACGGACCAGATCGCGACGGTGGTCGTAATCGCCACTGGTCGCGATGCGGAAGGCATCAGAGAAGCGGAGATTGGCGGAACCGAGGAGATTCAGATCAACCCAGTCGGGGAGTTTGTTGAGGACGGGGATATTGGTGGCGTTGCGGGTGGCGGTGTACTTGGCCTCGACGACGCTGATCTCCTGGCGTTGATTGAACGGGAGCTGCGATTCCTTCTCCTGGTATTGATAGTCGTAGAAGAACTGGAGCTTCTGGGTGGCGTCGGTATCGGAGTCGTCGATGAAGTCGAGATAGCCGGTGTGAGTATAACCGTCGGCCTTTTCCTCGATAGCTACGAGAGACCAGTCACGACCGACGTACTGGAGTTCAGCGGGATTGAGGAAGAAGCCGGCGGGGGTGTTGTTGAGGTTGGTGATGAGCGAGGTGGCGGCAGAGCCGTCGGCGAAACGGATGGGGCCGGCGGCGAGGATGGCCTGGCCTTGCGCGGTCGCGGCGACGGAGGCGTAGGCGGGCGTGCTGAGCAGATTGATGAGGGTCTGCGGGGCACCGATGATGGAGTTGGCGCCGCGGAGCTGGCTGACTGTGCCGAAACTCACTGAGAGCGGACGGGCGGGGGTGGTGCCGGTGAGGGAGCGGCTTTGTTGTATTTCGCGTTCGGATACGACGCCGTCGCCGTTGGTGTCGAGATTCACAAGGGCCGAGCCGCGGAGGTAGGTACCGGCGTCGAAGGAGGTCTGGTCAACGCGATTGGCGCCGGCCTGGCCGGCGTTGATGGCGCGCTGATAGATGACACCGGCTTCGAGGCGCCAGGAGGGATTGAGGTTGAGGGCGAGAGAAGCCTGGAGGACGCGGTCGCGCTGGAAGTTATCCTCGAAGTAGCTCTCGGAGTCGTTGACGAGACCGAAGACCTGGAAGCCGCCGGACATGCCCTTGATGGAGAGAGGCTGGGCGTAATTGAACTGGGCTTCGACGCGGTCGTAGGAGCCGATGACGCCGCTGAAGCTGCCGCTGGAGGTTTCGAGGTAGCGGCCGGTGGTGCCGCGCACAGACTTGGGAGTGTAGTTGGTGTAGCCGCCGATGCGGCCGTTGCCAAAGATGGGCGAGGGAGGTCCGCGGACGATCTCGACGTTTTCCCACATCGTAATGACGTTCCGGATATTTCCCTGGGCATCGATGCGTTTCATGCCGCGCAGGTAGGTGTCAGCGGGGAGGCCGCGGAGCTGGGTGGAGCCGGCGATGCCCCAGCGGTTGACGGTGTAGGTGCCGGGGACGATGCGGGAGAGCTGGTCGCCGTCGCGGATGCCGATCTTATCGACGAGGTCGGAGCTGATGGTGGTGACGGAGCGGGGCGTGAGGACGAGATCTTTGGAGAAACCGAGCGCGCCCTGGAGCGGCTGGGTCGGCATGATCATGTTTGGGTCTTCGCCGGCCTCGGTCTCGAGGTCTTCCATTTTAACGACGGGCTCGGAGGCTTCGGTGGCGGGAGCCGGAGTGGTGGCCTGCGCAAAAGCGGCAGAGCTGCCGGTGAGGCAGCAGAGGGCGGCGAACAGCAGGCGCGCGCGGCGCCGGCGATGGATGTCTTGGATGCGTGTTAGGTTCATTCGTGTGTGGTGTGGGCCTGAGGGTGGTTCAGGAGGCGAATGACCATTAGCGCGATGGGTGCCAGCACGTGCGCCGTGACGGCGGCTTTTGAAAAATTCATCACCGGCTGGCGGGTGTAGATTATTTTTCAATGTGAGCGGCCTATAGCGGGACGATGAAATGAGTACGTAGTTGAGATACGGGCACAAAAAATCCCGCTCGGTAAGGAGCGGGATTGTGACTGTGTTGGGAGTGGCCTGAGATCAGGGAACGGAGGCGATGGAGGTGCTGGCGGCTTTGCGGGCGACCATCTCGGTGAGGCGCTGGATTTCCATCTCGGCGGCGCGTTTGGCGATGCGGTGGCTCTCGATTTCGCGGGTCATGGCGAAGGACTTGGCGGCGATGGCGTCCTTGGCGGAGCGGGCGGTGGCGAGCTCGGCTTCGAGGGATTTGAGGGCGGCGGCGTTCTTGGTGGCGAGTTCCTGGTTGGCGGCGATCTCCGCAGAGATGCGGTCGCCGGCTTCTTTCCACTTGGCGCGTTTCTCGGCTTCTTTCTGCTGCTCTTCGGCGAGGCGGGCTGCGGCGCGTTTCTCGGCGTCGGCCTTGGCCTTGTCGATGGCTTCCTGCTTCTTGGCCTCGGCCTCGGCTTTGAACTGCTCTATGCGGGCGGCCTCGGCTTTGGCTTCGATCGCGGAGGATTTGGAGTGCTGCCAGAAGACAACTCCGAAGAGGGTCATCAGGACGATCGGTGTGATGATGTAGAAACGATTCATGAGGAAAGGCGATCAGGAGGTTTTTTTGGTGGCGGCGGCAGCGGCGGCGGCGGCGCGTGAAGTCTCGGCGGCGGCGATCTGGGTGATGAGCGTTTCGAGGGTTTTGATGTTCTCGCGCGCTTTGGTGATGAAGCCCTGGAGGAAAGACTGTTCGGCCTCGATGAAGGCGATGCCCTCCTGGATTTTGGCGGTGGCGGCCTTCTCGGTTTCGATTTCTTTTTTCAAGCGGTCCATCTGTTTCGCGAGTTTGTCCTGCTCGCGGAAAGTTTTGTCGCGGAGATCGAGGGCGGCCTGGCGTTCTTCTTTTTCGGCGAGGTCGCGGGCGTCTTTTTCGGCGCGTTCTTTTTTGCGGAGTTCCTGGGCTTTCATCGCGTCGGCGAAGGCCTTGGTCTTGGCCTCGGCCTCGGCTTTGAGTTTGTCGGCTTTTTCCTGTTTTTCTTTTTTCTCAACGATGGCCTGACGCTCTTTGGCACCGCTTTGATAGGTCATGAAGACCCCGGTGAAGACGAGCATCGCGAGGAGAGGAGCGGCGAAGTAGAGTTTGTTCATAGGAGGAGATTTTCAGGCTTTGGAGGGAGCGAGGAGTTCTTCGCGCTCTTTGAGCGCGTCGGTGATGGCGCGTTTGATGGGAGCGACGTCGGTGGGTTTGATGTCGGCTTGCTGGGAGGCTTGCTCGGTCCAGCGGGCGGCTTCTTCGAGTTTGCCGAGTTCGTAGCCGAGATAGGCGAGGTAGAGGTAGGTCTGGCCGGGCTTGTCGAGCTGGCCCTTGTCGCTGGCCTTGAGCGTGTGCGTGTAGGCGTCGGCGACGCGGCCCTGGGTGTAGTAGAGCTGGCCCATGAGAAATTCGAGCTGGCCGTCCTGCGGGAAGGCGGTGGTGGCGCGTTTGAGGGCGTCGAGGGCGCGGTCCTCGTGTTTCATTTGTTGATACGCGCTGGAGAGGAGCTCCCAGTTTTTCTTCTGGTTCTCGATGGCGCCGCTCTTGAGGCCTTTTTCGAGGAGCTCGGAGGCTCGGGCGAATTGCTGGATGCTGAAGTAGAGCGCGACCAGGGTGTAATTCTCGGCGGGGCTGGAGAGGAGTCCGTGGGACTGGGCGCGCTCAATGGAGATGATGGCGCGGAGATTGCAGGTCTGAACGGCGGCCTCGTCTTTGGCGGAGGCGGCGAGGTTCATGTAAGTGGCGACGAGCGTCTGCCAATTCTGAGTGTTCTCGGGTTTCTCGAGAAGCATGAGCTCAAGGATCTCCGCGGCGGATTCGAGTTCGCCGAGCTGCTGATAGGACGAGAGGAGAAACTGGTAGAGCTGCTCAGGTGGTTTGACGACGAGGTAGAGGCCCTTGCGGGCTTCGGCGATGGCTTGGCGGAATTTGGCGGTGTCGGATGAGCCGCTGAGCGATGCCTGGTTGTAGAGCAGCGAGGCGGAGAAAATCTGGAGATCGACGCTGGGCTTGGGAGCAAGCGGGATGGCCTTCTGGAGATAGGCGTAGGATTTCTCGAAGGCGGCCTTTTGAGTGGCGGAGTCTTTGGACTCGGCGGCCTGTTGATAGAAGATCTGGGAGAGCAGGTAGTACTGATCGTAGTACGCGGTGGCGGGGAGGAAGTCGTACTTCTGGGCGACACCGAGTGATTGTTCGAGCGGGGCGGCGGCCTTGTTCATTTCTCCCGTGGTTAGGAGAATCTGGGACTTCATCTGCGAGAGCAGGACGAAATCGTAGGACTCGGTTTTTACGCCGCCGAGAGTGGCGTCGATGAGGGTGAGCGCCTCGGGAAAGTTCTTCGCTTCGATGAGCGGGCGGAGTTTGGCGAACTCTTCGCTGACCTTTTCGGAGACCTCTTTGGCGGGCGGCTCGGCGCCTTGTTGCGCGTGGACCGGCAGGGCGTGGAGAGCCGTTGCGAGGAGGACTGCGTGAAGGAGGCGGCGGGAAAGGCGGTAGGGCACGGCGGATGCGTGGGTCATGATTTGGCGGCGTTGAAGACCATGGTTTGCTGCATGCGGGTGTTCACAGCGTTGCCGGATTTTTTGCCCGGGCGGAACTTGGCCTTGAGGATGGCCTTGAGGGCTTCGGGCTCGAATTCGCGGTGGGAGGAGTTGACGACCTGCGGGTCGCGGACCTCGCCGTTGGAATCGACGATGAAGAGGAGTGTCACCTGGCCGCTGATACGGGCGCGCTTTAACTCGAAGGGGAAGTTGGGGCGCGGCTGGATGGTGGCGACGGGTTTCTGGTCGAGGCTGGCGAGGTCGAAGACGTTCTTCATACCGCCGCCGCCGGTGCCGGTGGCGGGACGACCGGCGGGAATGGTGATGACGCCGGCGGGGCGGTTCACGCCGGGAGGAGGCGGAGGCTGGATTTGTTGAACGAAAGGAGAGTCGAGCGAGACGGAGGGCGTGTCGGCCTGCATCGGTGGGGCCATGTCGGCGGGTTCGGAGGAAGCCTCGGCGTCGCTGGGTTGTTCGGTGACCTCTGGTGGCTCGGGTTCGAGCGTCGGCATCTGGGCCAGCTCGATAGTCGGTACGGCTTCTTGGGGGGCGGCGACGACTTCGTTTTCTTTGAAGAGGTAGCCGGACATGGCGAGGCCGCCGTGGATGAAGGTAGAACCGAGGATGGCGTAGATGATGTGTCGGCGCATGAATCAGCGTCCGGAAGGACGGTAAGTGGTTTCGATGGAGACCTGGGTGACGCCAGCTTTGCGGACCTCGTCGAAGGCCTGGACGGCGGCTCCGTAGCGGGCTTTGTCGTCACCGGTGATGAGCACGCGGGGATTGAGGTTGGCCTGCAGGGCGGCGCGCAGACGGCCCTCGATCTCGGCGTAGGCGATGGACTCTTTGTTCCAGAAGGCGGTGCCAGGCTCGGAGAGCTGGATCACGATCATGTCGTCTTCCTGGCTTTTACTGGCCGAAGGCTGGGCCTGGGGCAGGTCGACCGGGAGCGACTGGATGCGGTTAAGCGAGAGCGTGAAGAGGACGAAGGTGGCGAGGAGGAAAAAGATCACATCAATCAATGGGATGATTTCGATGCGGGCTTTTTTAACGCCGTCTGCGGATTGTCCGCCTGTGGAAACAGACATGGTGGATGGGTGAGTTTGACGGGTGTTAGGTTGGCGCTGACTTAGGAATCCGTGGACCTGATACGGGTCTCGAGGAGCACCTTGGTGATGCCGGCCTTGCGGATTTCATCGATGACGTAGCGGCTCTGGGAGAACATCGCTGTTTCGTCGCCGTTGATCAGGATGCGGGGATCGGGCTCGGTCTGTTTGTAGGCCTGCAGGCGAGTGATAAATTCATCGAGCGTGATGAGGTCTTTATCCCAGCCGATGGAGCCCTCTGCCGTGAACGAGATCGTGACAGCGCCCTGGGAGTTTCTCGATTCGCTGGTGAGGCTGGCCGGCAGGATCACTGGCAGGCCTCCCGAGCGGTTGAGCGAGAGCGTGAAGAGGACGAAGGTCGCGAGGAGGAAGAAGATGACATCGATCAGCGGGATGATCTCGATGCGTGCCTTCTTCGCCGGTGCGGTGGAGGAGAAACCTGTGCTGGTGCCGCTCATGTGATAGGCAGGTTAACGGGCCGCGAGGGCTGATCTCTTTTCGAGCTTCTTGGTGGCGACATCGAGCGCGTTGGACGCGTCGGAGATATCGTGACGGGCTTTTTCGATGCGGGCGTTGAGCACGTTGAAGGGGAGGAGGCCGATGATGGCGATGACCAGACCGCAGGCGGTGGCGATGAGGGCTTCGCCGACACCACCGGTGATCTTACCGGCGCTGGCGCCGATGTCGCCTTCGCCAAGTGCGCCGAAGGTGGCCATCATGCCGGCGACAGTGCCGAGCAATCCGAGGAGCGGGGCTGCGGTGATGCAGGTATCCAGAATTGGGAGGCCCTGCTGGAAGCGCTGCATCTCGATGTTGGCGGCGCGGGCGAAGGAGCTGGAGCGGGCGTCCTCGGGCTGGCTCAGGGTGTAGACGAGGATGCGGGCGACGTAGTCCTGGCTAGGGGTGCCGAGGCCGAGGGCGGCGTCGATTTTACCTTCCTCGACAAGCTCAAGCATCTTGGCGGCGAGCTCCGGTTCGCGGGTGCTGTTCTCCTTGAAGAGAAAGGCGACGCGCTCAAGCACGACGGTGACGGCCACGAACGAGACGAGCAGGATGGGCCACATGATGGGACCGCCGTGGACGAACAGTTCGATGGGGGACTGGCCCATGAGGAATGCGATAGGTTGGTGTGCGAGCATTGTAGGTGATATTAAGATACTGAGCGATTATGGTCTGTCTGCTATGTGAGCTCCTGGCTGTGGAAGGAGAATCCTTCGTGTGGCTGCGGGAGTTGTTTCTATGGCCCCGTGTCTGGTTGGTACGGGTCCAGCGAATCGCAGCTTTAGCACGTGATATGCCGAGGCCGTGCCAATCCGGGGAGGGGGTGGGTGATTAAAAACTATTCAACCCATTCATGGCCGGGTTGCGTATTTCTCAACTCAGGCGGTTCGGCCGGGGGCGGCTTGGGGACTGCTGACTGCGGTCTCCCTCTCATGGTCCCACTGTTTACCTTACACAGGAAGCGTCTGCCGGTTTCGCGAAGCGGCTCCTCGTATCGAGTTCTGATTTTCCTGGCCGGTGCTTTTTCCCTCACGGGTTGCGCGGTGCATAAGGTAGATCTCGCGCCACGACCGCTGGTAGGAGCAGCGCCGCAGGGTAGCGGGGCCGAGAAAAAGGATGAGGCTAAAAAAGCGCAGCAGGGCTGGTGGCTGAGTTTCCAGTCGGCGGAGTTGAATGCGCTCACGTTGGATGCGCTGGAAAAAAATTTCGACGTGGTGGCGGCGGGTGAGCGGCTGAACCAGGCGCTGGCGGTGTACCGGCGTGCGGGAGGAGTTTTGAAGCCGCAGCTAAATTTGACGGGGGCGTTTGACAGCGATCTCGCGGCGAAAGGGCGCGAGCTGCGCGATGATGGCTGGGAGGCCGGGGCGGAGATCACGTGGGAGGTGGATTTTTTCAAACGCCTCGGCAGTGCGCGGCTTGCGCGCGCGGCGGATGTGCGGGCGCGGGAAAGTCTCAGAGAAGTGGTGAGGCTCTCGCTCAGTGTGAGCATCGCGGAGAGTTATTTTGGTATTATCGAGCAGCGGCAGTTGCTGGCGTTGCTGGCGAAGCAGCAGCAGACCTCGCGCGATCTGCTGCGCATTATTGAGCGGCGTTATGAGCAGGGACTGGTTTCGCGGCTCGATGTTTTGCAGCAGCAGGCGCAAGTGGCTGAAGTGGATAGCCAGATACCGACGGTGGAGGCGTTGTTGATGGATCTTCAGAATCAACTGGGAGCGTTGCTCAGTGGAATGCCCGGGGCGCGGGAGCTGGGGACGATCGGAGCGCAGGCGGTTTTTCCCACGCTGCCAGAGCTGGAGATGCTGGGGAGGCCGGATGATCTGTTGAGGATGCGGCCAGATCTGCGCGCGGCGCAGGCGGACCTGGTGTCGGCGGATGCGGAGACGGCGCGGGCGCTCGCGGAGCGATTGCCGCGACTGACGCTATCGGCCGAGGGTGTTCTCATCGAGGGGCGAGGAGCGTCGGGGAGTCTGGTGACGTTTGCGGCAGATCTGGTGCAACCGTTGCTCGACTGGGGGCAGAGGCGGCAGGAATGGGTGCGCACGAAGGCGGTTTACCGGGAACGGCTGGCCATTTTTTCGCAGGCGTATGTGCGTGCGGTTTGGAATCTGGATACGCTGGTGCGGACCGAGGCGAAGCAGCGGGAGCTGATGAAGCGATTGCAGGAGCGCAAGCAGCTGCTCGATGCGACACTGGGGCTGGCGACGAACCGCTACACCTCGGGGCTCACGGATTATCTGCCGGTATTATCGGCGACGCAGCAGTTGTACGCGCTCGAGCAGCGCTTGATCCGCGAGCAGCGCCGGCTCACGAGTCTGCGCATCGCGCTGCATCAGGCATTAGGCGGGCCGGTGCCGGTGCTGGCGGAGAAAAGCGGTTGATGTGCGGAGCGCGAGCGGTGCGGGTGGGGGCGTTTCAAGCGGCCCGCGGATAGAGGCGGTCGATCTCACCGACGATGTCGAGGTGGCGTTCGCCTGCGCCGAGTGAGGCACGGCAAGCTTGCTCGATGAAGCGAGCGCCTTGGGCATCGACGCCGATCTGACCGCGAGGATTTTCAAAGCGAATGGATAAGTGGTCGGGTTTTCCTTCGAGGGATTGAGCGAGGAGGGCCGCCCGATGTTCGTCGCTCGTGAGGACGAAGGGATTTTGCGCGAGAACCAGGGACCACACGGTTTCGCGATTAGCGGGATGGGCGCAGAACTCACATGCGCGGCGAAGGGCGCGGGCGAGCGGTGCGACCAAGGCCGGGCGGTCTTTGGCGAATTCAGTTCGCAGGGCCACGACGCCACCCGGGTGGACGGGCGAGATGGCTCCGCTGGAACTGACCACGACGCCGTCGGCGCTCAAATGGGCGAGGACTGGAAGTGGATCGAGTCCACAGAACCCATCGATCAACCCTTCTTCGAAAAAGTAGAGCAGCTGGCTGGCGGCGAGGGAGACGTAAACGGGATCTTCTTTCACGCCAACGGTCTCGGATTGAAGCCAGCGCCTGACCAGGTGGCAGGCCGGACTGCTGTGGCCGAGGACACCGATTTTCAGGACGCCGGAAGAGGCGCGAGCATGTTTCTCCGGGGCGGCGGCTTTACTGTTGAGCACGATCGCGAGATCCTGGCTGGAGGTGAGCAGCACGGGCGTCATGGGCACACGCGAGACACCGGCGCCAAGCGAGAGAAGCACGGGCATCTGCGCGGGAAGGCAGGCTCCGTCGATACGTTGGTCGCTGAGGCGGCCGCAGATGGCGGCGACGCCGAGTTCGCAGGAGAGCTCCACGTCGAGGCCTTCCTCGGTGAAAAAGCCCTGGGACTGGGCGGCGAGCAAAGGCGCGGACTCAAGAAGGCCCAGATGGCCGATTCGTATCGTGGATTTCATTACGTCAGAGCGACAGTTGAGCGGAATTGGATGGCACTTGTTCTGCTGAGCACGGCCTGTACCAGACCCGCATACTTGCCGTGAACGATCCTATCGACAGCCGTCAGCTCCAGATATTCCTGTGCCTCGCCACCAAGGGCAGCCTCAAGGCTGCTGCGGCTGAGCTGTTTCTGACGAGTTCAGCCATCAGCCACTCGATCACTAATCTGGAGGCATCGCTGGGTGTGCCGCTTTTTCACCGCTCGGGCAAAGGACTGGTGCTGACGCCTAAGGGGGAGTTTTTACGGCGAAAATCGATCCCACTGATTGCACAGATGAATAATATTCGTTCTGCGCTGACGGGTGACAGCCTGGCGGACCGGGCTTCGTTGCGGGTGGCTGCTGGCTATAATTTTCTCACTTATAAGGCGCCGGACATCGTGCGGGAATTCAACGAGTGTTTTCCTCGCGGCAGCCTGACTATCCGGGCGGCGGAGCGGGACAAGTGCCTGAAATTGCTCCTGGACCGGGAGGTGGATGCGGTGGTGCTGGTTGATCCGCCGGAGGACGGCCCGGATTTTAGCTACACGCGGCTTTTTGAGGATGAGCTCATGCTGCTGATGCACGGTCGCAATCCGCTTGCGGGACTCGAGATCGTGCCGGTGGCGGATTTGAACAACAAGTCCTTGGTGGTTTCCCGTCTGCAAAGTTACACGACGAATCACATCGTCGAGCAGGCGAAGCGTAAGGGCGTGGTCTTCCGGGAGTGCTTTGAGGTCGGCAACACTGCCGCCATCTATGAGATGGTCAAAATGGGGCAGGGCCTGGCGCTGCTACCCAACTGGATCGTGAAGCTGGAGGAGCCTTCATCGCTGGTCGTGGCCCGGCCGGTATCGGGTATCCGCCTTTCCCGTACTTGGGCTTATGTGGAGCCGACCTGGAAAGCACCGAATCTGGCAGGCCGCACGTTTAAGCGGTTGTGTCTGCAAGCGGCCTATGCGGCGGCGGGCGGTAAGGGGGCTCTGACTCACCATCACGCGAGTTCGGCGCCGTTTGCTTCAGGCGCGGCAGGCAGGTGACGCGGTACGGACCTGAGGCACTGTTTATTAAGTGGCAGCGATAGTGTTTAGCTGCGAGCTGTCGGATGGTGCTACTGGCTCATTGAGTCCCCGAAACCACATGGATTTCTTGTTAGGGATGGCTGCCCGGGTAGGGATCGAACCTACGACCAAGTGATTAACAGTTTGTTGCTTTAGGTATTTTCGTTTGTCTGCAACTGTCGTTTTCTGTCGGCACTTAAATGCTTGTTTTCATAGGTAATAATCTGCGTAAGTTCACGACATGATCAGACAGGAGGAAGTAGTTGAGGATGTCAAAAGTGGCCAAGAAGTGGCCAAGCAAAGTGGCCAAGCAAGCCAATCTCGCTTCCATGTGGATTACTGGAAAGTACGGCTTTACCGGAAGACCTTCACACGCGATGGCGTCCGTAGCGAAGTGCCCGAGTGGTCCGTGCGATTGCAGCATTTGGGGCGGCGGGAGGCTTTCGCCTTGGGAAGCACCAATGCCCAAGTGGCGTCGGCCAAGGCGAAGCAGATAGCTACTTTTCTGGATGCTAACGGCTGGGAATCGACTCTCGCCAAATTCAAACCTGGAATGACCCCGAAGGTGGAGGTCTGCTCGTTGGGGGAATTTCTCGCTGACGTGGCGATGCGCAGCCATCTGAAGCCAATCACTATTCGGCGCTACGCAGTGAAGCTGCGTAAAATCATATCTGATGTTACCAAAGCGGATGCAGGAGCCAAAGGAAAAGCCAAGCGCTCCAAGTACGACTATGTTAACGGTGGGCTAAAGGCGTGGCTCGCGAAGGTAGATTCTCAATCGCTCGACGTGCTTACTCCTGAGGTGATCACGACCTGGCGCAACGAGTATGTCGCTCGTGCTGGAGCGGATCCGATCAAACGAAAATCAGCCGAGCGCTCGGCCGCTTCGTACATGCGGGGCGCACGTTCGCTATTCACCGCGGACGTGCTTGCGACCTTAAAAGTGAAACTCTTGGGAAATCCATTCAGCGGCGTAAAACTGAAGGATCCAGGACCGCAGCGTTACCGTTCTGAAGTCAGTGCTGAATGGCTGCTCGCCTGTGCTCAGAGCGAGCTTCGAATCGAGCATCCGCAGCAATTTCTAGCGCTATTCCTGTGCTTATGGGCGGGTCTGCGTCGGAAGGAAGCCGATCTTCTGATGTGGGACCAAGTCGATTTCCAGAAGGGTCAGATTCAAATACGCCGCACGATCTACTTTGAACCCAAGACCGAAGAAAGTCAGCGTGTCGTCGACTTGCCCGATGAGGCTCTGAACGTACTTCGGTTATTTAGAAAGGAATCTAAGTCGGAGTTCTTACTTGAGGGTAGCGATCCGAATCCAGCGGCGACCTACGAATACTATCGTTGCGACAGTACATGGAGAGATCTTCACCAATGGCTGCGCGGGAAAGGTATTCTGCAAAAAAAGGCGATTCACTCTCTACGCAAAGAAAGTGGTTCACTTATCGCCTCAGCGCATGGGATAGAAGCTGCACGTCAGCATCTGGGCCATCGAGACATCCGCACCACGTCTTCTCACTACGTGGATAAAAAGAAGCGCATTGAAGTGCATCTTCCGCTCGGTAACTGGCCGGACAATGCCACCGTGGTTTCAAGTTATGGGTTTGGGGCGGCTAAACTCTAGGCTGGTATTGTCGAATTTAATGCCATAGATAAAGACTATTAAATTAGTCTTTAATTCGACATTTACCGAAATAAAGGCTATTTTAATAGCACTTAAAAATGAGCCAATCGTCCGCAAATTTTTCAGAAAAAGCTGCAGCTAGATCGCTTTTAAACCGGATCAAGGCGCAGCGTCTGGCTAGGAATTGGACTCAGCGGGAGATGGCCAAGCGGTCCGGAATTTCTTTCGCCACCTACAAAAACTTCGAGCAGGGGATGGGAAACATCACTTTGCTCAATCTACTCAAGATCCTTGGCATCCTCAACAGCCTGGATCGCTTGGCTGAACTCGTGCCGCCTACAGTCCCGGCAGAGAAGGAAACATTGGAGACACTGGAGCGCTCACCTCGGCAACGCGCATCTCTGAAACGCTCGTCGATGTCGCTATGAGTTCTCCGGCGCCTTCTCTCGGTGTTAATTGGTATAACGGCCTGCAGGTCGGCAGAGTAGTTGTACCCGGTGAGCCGCGCTTCGGGTACCTGCCTGAATGGCTGAAGAACGGCTACAGTCTTTCGCCCATCAAAGTGCCCTTCGAGTTGTCGGTGCATCGCGTGAGGGCATGGGAGTTCGATCAGCTGCCCGGGTTTATTGCCGACTGTATCCCTGATCAATGGGGCCGGAAAATTATGGCGGCCGATCTCGCCCGGCATGAACTCAAGCCGACGCCGCTTAATATGCTGGCTTGGGTGGGAGAGCGTGGGATTGGAGCGCTCAAGTTTTTGCCGCCCATCTCTGAAGATGGTTCTTCCGATAAATGGGAAGCGGTTGAGCCACTATTTTTGGCGCGTCAGGCACAAGAGGTTGTGAAAAAATCACCGCCAGAGGCTTTCGAATTTTTGCTGAAAGCAGGCACGGCTGGCGGTGCATTCCCAAAAGCAAACGTCGCGATGCTGCCGGACAAAAACCTGCTTTGCGGTGGGAATATCACGCACGAACTTCAGAAGAACTATGTAGGCGCTCGTCTCGGAATTCTTAAAATTGACAGTGAGGATGACCCTGCACGAACAAGCACGGACGGAAGGCTCGAATGCGCTTATATGGAAATGGCGCGTGCGGCCGGTATCCGTACGGCGAATGCGGAGGTTTTATCAGATGCGGCTGGCAATCGTGTCCGGAACCATCTCTTCGTTGAGCGATTCGACGTCTCTGCTAGCCACGATCACCGTCTGCACTTGGTTTCGCTCGCGGGTTTGCTCGAATCTTTTAGTCTCACCTACGCAGAGCTTTTCTCAGCCTGTAGACAGCTGACTGAGAATCGGGAAGAACTCTTGGAAGCGGTGAAACGGATGGTGTTTAACGCCCGCGCGGGAAACGCCGACGATCACGGAAAGAATCACTCGTTCGTTTTCGATGATCGTGATCTGCGGTGGCGTCTTTCCCCCGCTTACGATCTCACGCTTAATTACTCTGATGATCGGACCTTCAATGGTCTGCTTCATCAGACATTTGGTGCGACCCCGAGGCTCGCTCAACTTCGGAGCCAAGCTGATCAATTCGCCGTAACCGCTGCCGAGTTCGATTCCATCGATGCAGCCGTTAAAACATCAATCACTGCGTGGCCGACGTTCGCGAAAAAAGCGGGACTTGATCAAGCCGAAGTCGACCGCGTGTCAGAGCTGCACCGCAGAATTGAAGATCAAATGAGCACTGATGGATCTCGTTCAGTGCGCAAACGGCCTCGTTTGTTTTAGGTCGAACGGACAGCAAGAACTTCACTGCAACCGTGTAGGCTCATGCGGGAGATTGTGTGTTTTCAAAAACGCGATCATGTGCTCAAAAAACGCGTCAGGTTGAGCGACCCTGCTCTCTTGTGGATAAAGTGCATAGTCTTCTGGATGCCAATCATGGCAGCGCCGATGAAGTTTGGGAGACTCGAAAATCTCGTGCAGAAATAGCTGATTATCTTCCATCTTTTCGGCGATCTCCAGCGGCACTTCGCATCCTTGGCAGGAAATATTCTTCGTTATGAAGAGTAGCCTCGCCCAAGCACGAAGTTGGACTGCGGTCCGCCCTTCGTCCCAATAATATGGCATGAAGTCACTCACGTAGCGAAAAATGATCGTTTCGTTGCTCAATCGCGCAAGTGGTACTCGTACGATTACGAAGACTCTGTTTTGACCCTTTCGTTTCCAATCCTTACCGCTTCCATACCGTACAAATAATGCTTCCGGACTTGCCGGGATTTCGTCGTAGATCAGCGAGTCGACATACTGACTAATTTCTTTGAGGAAAAGCGCCGGACGTTTGTCATAATCGCACCAGTCGAAGATTTGGCTATCCTCGCCATCGATCCACTCTCGTCGAACTCCAAAGGTTTGGGCTACCCAAGCGGTTTTTGATTCATCTAACCATCGCAGGAATACGGCGTCATTCTGCTGATCGGCAAAGGTGATGGTGAAGGGGGCTTTTCGCGCGGAGAAGAATCGAGCTAGATGTCCGGGCTGTAAACCGTGGCCTGAAAGGATGCGGCGAACGCGCTGTGCCAAAGCGAGAAGTTGAGGTTCTGTGACAGCTCCCGAGGTGGTTGCTGTGTTCTTTTCAACTCGGCTGAGGATCCAGTCAGTAAGCTGCTGTCCACTGAGCTTTTTTTTCACGCCGTCCAAGCGCACGAAACAACCATGGCCGCCAGTGTAGAACGGTTTTGAGGAATTACCTGCCGGCACCTCCAATTCGACTACCGTGGAATTGACCTCGCCGTTGATTACGGGATGTAGCGTGAGTTTGAAGCGACCTGGATCCAGCTGCGGCTGAATCTCGGAAAGTTTGCCGACCACCACTTCGCGTAAACGTTCGCGTTCGGATGCTGATAGCTCCACTCCTACCACGACTCTGTCAGTGTTGCGGATGCCCCAGTAGATGCGACCACCCTCCGAGTTGAGGAATGCTACTGCGTATTCGTCGGCAGCATTTGAAATAGAGCCGAATGGGTTTGGTCCCTTGACTTCCTTGAACTCCACATGGCGCGTTTCCTCGCATTTTAGTGCCTCCCCTAATACAAACTGCGGAGGCGCTTTCATCGTGTCGAAGAAGGGGGGATCGCCGGCATCGCTAAAATAAGTTCGGCGTCAATCCGCGTACGAACCGTTCTGGCAATTCTTTGTAGCCGACTGTGGAACTCATTTTTTTCGCCCTCCCTTAAAAAACCGCGAGGCGAATTTTCCCGCTTAGGATAAAATTTAGCGCGCGTATTCATTCCCTCATCGCGGGCCTCACCGCTAGTCACCGTGGCAATAGAACTCTCCAATTCATTCAACCAACGAGCTGGTTCAGTCGGAGCCAGACCTGTTAGCATCTCGCGAATTCGGACTGCCACCTCTTTGAATCTCAGGCGTTGTTGAAACGGAAGAGGTGTTGATTGGAGTACGCTTATGGTGGGCGCGTTTTCATAGGCGATCCGATGTGGCTCACGAGTTAGCGGAGCCGATGGATCAAAGCCGCTCAACGCAAACCACTCGGATTCGTCATGAACACGCTGTGTCAGATAGTACTGATCTAGTTCTTCAGTAGTGTGAAACCGTGGTGTGACATAGAAAACGCTCAACGGATTTTCCCTCTCTAGGTCCATCAATTGTTCATGTTGTGTCATCCCTGAAGAGTTTACCCGTTCGGTTCGTAGATGCATCCGAAAGTAGGGCGTATTGAAACCGGGAGGCATACCTTTTGGCCCACCACTCCGGCGGCGCATGATCTGAGGGATTTTGAATTGAAGGAAAAACGGCCATGCCACGAAATTTAAGGCTACGTCGAATCCTCCACCCGCGGAACCTTCTTCGAGAAGCGAGATGAATCGCGGTGCTCCGGCAAGGCCGCCGCAACTGCCACTGCGAGCGAGATTGTCCACTAAGGCGTAGCCGTAGCTGAATTCGGAAAAATCGGGATATTCGGCCATGGATAGCTAGAAGTTTTCTCCGAGAAGTTTGCCGTTTGGAGCCGAGGCATCGAGTATCGGGTCGATCAGCCACGGTGACCGCAGTAAGCTGTCGGGTGGCGGCTCAGTGGTGGTGACGATATACTGGAATGCTGGTGCTCGTTGTCCGAAAGCCTCTTCTAACGCGTGAATAGTTGAGAAGATATTTCGGTAGATACTGGCGTCCATGTCCGCTTCCCGAGGGCCATCATGTAGGTGGAAAAGCGGGTGAGCGCCACGCCCTTCTACACCGCTTACCAATGCGGCTAGATCGAAGCAGATGATTTTGAGCGTCTCCAAGGCAGCGCTTGTGAGATCGATTTCATTGTTCAGCCCTGGATTGATTTTTCGGCCGCGAAAGCGGATTTCGCCACGCACGTTCTCTTCATCGAAAATCGTCCGCGAAACGCGGCCGAAGGTCTCTGAAAATGCACTGAGAGCGGCGGTGTTTTTATCGCGCAGCATGGCCTGAAGCTCCTGGGATCTGCGGATCTTCTGCTCTAGGTCTGCCACGGATTTTTCCAAGCGATCTGACTCTGTTTTATCCGATCGTGCGCGTTCGGCTTCGTTTGCTATACTTTCTTCGTTCACGAACTGACGGGAGAGTGCAGCGCGGGCTTCGTCGTAAATAGCTGTCTCTTTTCGCAAGGCTTGCTCGCTATCCTTCAATCCCTGTCGGCGCGTACTAAGTAATAGGCGCACGCGTTGGAGCTGCGTTTCTGCAAGGGTCTTTTCGGCGCTCACTTTTTCGATGGTTGGTCCGGTATCGAGCGCAGCTTTTTTGTGTTCGATTGGAAGTGTGCGGCCGAGAGCAAGCGGACATTCGTGCTCAATGGCAGCCGCGAGTGTGTGTCCGCACAAGAGACCGGCGTCAGGGTCGTTTTCTCTGATCCACTTTGCGAGGTCGGCGGCTGATTGCTCGCCGCGAAGTTGCCGCAGCTGCTGTTCGAAATAGCGGATTTTGCCCTGTACGCTCTTTTCCTGGCCTTCCGTCACATCGAAGGCGCTGCGTGCGATTACGAAATTGTCGCGCGCTGTTTTGAGCGCAGGTGTAGGTTCGAAGTTCTTTAGCAGGGCCTCCGTGGCTTTGGCACGGCTTCTCCATTCCGTCACAACTGCTTGGAGAAAATCTGCGCCCGCAACGTCGGTTCGGAAATCCGGGAACTGCGCTCTCAAGCGATCGTAAACCGAGTCGCCCCGGAAACGCAGAAGCGGCGCATCACGCTCGGCTTCGTTTTTTCGCTTGAGCAGGCCTTTGTTATTTTCGAGCTCGGACTGCTCCGCAGTGTCGATGAGGCCGAGGACCGCACGAAAGAGAAAGTGGCGATCTTCAGCGACCATATCGGGCGCGTGAGAATCGCTGTCGGAATGGCGCAGTTCGGCGAGGCCTGAGAACCGGCATTCCTGATCACGTGTCAGCCATTGCAGTACGTGTGGCCATTCAATGGGCGTGGGTGCAGTGGCGAAAGTCGCGACGGGAAGAGGCTCCGCCAGCACACCGGTTAACTCACTTTCGTAGGTCTTGAAATTCTCGCGTCCCTCGTCGCTAGCAAAGAGTGTATCGATGGTTCGGTTGCGGTAGGCATAGGAAGCGGGGCCGACCTTGAAAGGGCGACACACCAGCCATGGCGTGCCATCGAGGATGACTTCGCCCACGACCCAGCCCTCGGGAAAAGTGTCTCGAAGGCGGGCGCGTTGCTCGTCGTTGCCAAAGGAGCCCTCGCCCAGGACATAGCGGATGAATCGACAAAAAGTGGTTTTCCCGGTGCCATGGCCGGATACGCCACCTGTATAACCTTGGCCATTGGCTGCGCGTTGGCGCGGCTTCGCCCAGAGAATGTTCAGGCCTCGTCGCAGCCGGATGCCGCGCAGGAGATTGGATGTGCCCGGTGCGAGTACGCGGTAGATGCGCAGCTCGCGCACCCAGATCCGGGGCTCTTGCAACGATTCGGAAGGTTTGAAGCCGGTGGTTCGTGCGAAGAGTTCGGTTTGGGTGGGCATGGAAGAAAAACTACACGACGCTCAGCACCGCCTCTTGCACCTGCGCCGTTTGCAGGCGGGCGAGGCTCGGTGCCACTCGTTCGGAAGGCACTGAGGAAATTAGGGCCGAGAGGTGGCGGGCGTCTGCGTCGATCTCGGGCGAAATCGGTGGCAGCTTAGGGCCGAGGCTCAGGGTGATGAGACCTTGGCGGTTGGTGGAGTGAACCAGTGTTTTCGTACGCTTCAGCGCGTTGATCGCGGCCAAGAACGCGCCGTCTTCGTGAATATGCGCGAAGCCCGTGAAGTGGGCGCGGGCTTTAGCGCCGCCGATTTTTTCGATCAAGGGTAACAGATCGCCGGGAGGAAGAAACAAAAGCGCTACGATGGCATTGAGACGGTCCAGTGCTAACGGTTGTTGAGCCGCACGAAGGAGGGCTGGAATAAATTGGATGAGATAGAGCTGAGTTTTGATCGGTGACGATTGGGCCACCTTGGCCGAAGTTGAGATAGATGCGCCTTCGTTAGGATGCTGTGGCACGAGGCCACCGGAGAAGGCGCGGGCGAGGAGGGATTGATCGAGGTGATCCAGATTGGCCACCGCTGTCGCATGCGCCGCCGCGGCGGCGTTCAAACGCAAAAATGCCCCGTTCAGCCGACGGACGATCTCGTGTTGTTCGGCAACAGGCGGCAGCGAGATGTGCAGCGCTTTTAACTCTGGATAATAGATCGTAGTGTGAGTGCTACCACGACCGAAGCTCAAGAGGTGCTCTCCCTCGGCCAAGAAAGCCATCATGAGAAACTGGGGCACTAGCGCTTCTGAGCATAGCCAGTTCGCAAAGTCCTGACTGGTGGCCATCGGCTTACCCATGACAGTGACGTAGCCAACGGAGGCGGTTCGAGACAGGCAGACGGTTCCCGCTGGAAGAAGACGAGCTGCACTGTTTTCCAGCCCCAGCGCATTCGTGAATGAAGCGGTTGATTCGATCGTTTGGCCATGCGCGCGACGTGCATCCGGAATCGAAATCCACGGAACATCCCCGCCCCAATACTCGGGGTGTTCGCGCGAAGGTGTATGGCCCGATTCCAAACGTGCCACTGAGAGTAATGGCAGTTTTAACCACCCATTCGGAGCCGGTGGCCCAATGTCACCCACAGACAGTCCCGCGACTCCGGGGATTTTTTCGTCTGATGCGGATCTGCCAGTGCGGCTGGATTCAAATCTCACGCGTTGGAGCGTCGTTTCCAAAGTCTGAATCTCGGGATTTGCCTTCCGCCAATCGGCCGTGAGGCCGCCCCTGAAGGCGGTGGCAAGGAGAGACAGGCGGGCTTGAGCGAGCTGGGCAGGGACTTCTGCTAACTTCGCTCGCGCTCGTCGGCTTCGCACTTCCAAAGCTTCCAGTTGCGCGACGATCCGGCGTTGCTCGGAGAGCGGAGGGAGAGGAAATGCCCGCTCGAAGGTCGCCTTGGTTTTTACAAAGGGCTGTGCGGAGCCTCCTTTAACCCAAAAGTTCTCGTTGTTGAGAACCCGCCACAGATATCGCGCGTCGATTGTGTCTCCAGGCCATACGATATGGGTATTCGCAATGGCGGACCAACGACCTTCGGCGAAAAACGCCTTTCCGCAGCGCGCTCCCACGGCCGAGACGATTATCGCCGTGCCTTCATTTTCTGGATTTGCGGCCCAGACATCTTGGCCCGACGCGCTGAACGCAGGGAATAGTCCTGTTGCTGGATGGTTGCTCAGACGGCCTTTGATAAGTTTACCGTTCCCGCTTTTGTGACGGGTATGGTCGCTTAGCGTCGTCATTCGCCAACCCGGCGGCAGATTTTCTGGCGACGCAGGGAAAGTAGCCGCACCCAATGGCTCGTAGCTCATGGCACCAACTCCCTCTCCAAGTCCTGCAACTCGTCCATCGCGTCGCGGAGATTTTCCAACGCACCAGCCACCAAAACCTCTGGCGCAGGAAGATCGTCGTGGTGGGTGGCGTTGTCATCACGCAACCAGCTGAGGTCGAGATTTTCGCCGCGTTTGCGAATCTCCTCGCGGGTGAAACGGCGGAAGCGGCCTGTTTCGCCGGTGTCTTTTCGTTTGGCGCGGCCATGGGCGTCGTCACCGTAAACGGTTTCGAACGCGGCGAAGTGTTCGCGTGTTAGCGGCGTGCGTTTGCCAAAGGCGGGCATGTTGGTGCGCAGATCGTAGACCCAAACTTCCTGCGTGCCGCCGGTTTCGGCGGAGTGGCGTTCGAAGAAGAGTACGTTGGTCTTAACACCCTGCGCGTAGAAAATGCCGGTGGGGAGTCGGAGGATGGTGTGAAGACGGCACTTGTCCATGAGGTCGGCGCGGATCTGCGCACCGGTATTGTCCTCGAATAACACGTTGTCGGGGAGAACGACAGCGGCGCGACCGCCATGAGCTTTTTTCGCGCTGGGTTTGCGGAGGCTGCGGTAGATGTGCTGGAGAAAAGCGAGCTGCTTGTTGCTGGTGGGAAAGGTAAAGTCGTCGCGGGAAGGGAGTCCGCCACCTTTCTTGGTGCCGAAGGGCGGGTTGGACAGCACGAGGTCGGCGTCGTGAAGTTGTTTGCCGACATTGCCCAGAGTGTCGCCGAGGATGATAGGGCTGTGCATGTCGTGCAGCAGACCGTTCATGAGGGCGAGGCGGTGAGTGTCGGGCACCAGCTCCATACCTTGGAAGGCGGTGTCGCGTTGGAACTCTTGCTGGGCGGTGGTGAGGTCGAAAAGGTTATCGGTCCGCTCTTTGATGTAGCGGTCGGCCATGATGAGAAAGCCGATGGTGCCGCACGCTGGATCTTGGATAACCTCTCCGGCCTGCGGGCGCATGACGGAAACGATGCTCTCGATGAGCGGGCGAGGCGTGAAATATTGGCCCGCACCCGATTTGGTCTCGGTCGCATTTTTCTCCAGTAGGCCTTCATAAAGATCCCCGAGACCTTCCTGACGGGCGGAATACCAATCGAGCGCGTTAATGTCGGTGACGAGCTTGTGGAGGTGACGCGGCTCGCGGATGGAGGTTGAGGCGTTGTTGAAAATGGCCTGAACGCGCTCTGCGCCGTGGCTGCCAAGATAGATGAGAAGGAGACGATAGTGTTCGAGCAGTGGCGCACCTTCGCGGGATGTGAGGTCGGCCCAACGATAGCCGGAAGGGATCTGTTTCTCGGTCTTCGTCTCCTGCGCCATTTTTAGGAACAGGAGATAGGTGAGCTCGTTGACGTATTGGTGATACGTGACCCCGTCGTCCTTGAGGACGTTGCAGAGGTTCCAGAGCTTGGCTACGATGTCTTGGGTCTTAGAAGCGGCCATGAAAAGGGCGGATCGTAGGAGTTACGCGGTGTCGCGCCAGACTTCTGCCTGTAAATCTCCGAGGAGTGATTCCAGCTTGCCGTCAAAGACGCGGTTGGCGGCGTCGAAGCCGCCAATGTCACGCCAGCGGCCTTCGTTGAAGGCGTCGCGGTCGATAACGCTTTCCTTGTGAAGCTGCTTACCAATCCGTTCGAGCCACTTTCGCTGCGGTGCGGTCCAGTAATAGCGTTTGCCATGAGTGATAGCCTGAAGAGCACGGTCCACGCGTTCGGCGTAGGGAATTAGAGGCGAACCCAATGACTGGGCGCGGATGTAGCCGATAATGCCTGCCGCAATATCCTCAGACCGGGCCTCCCGCCAAGCGGTGCGCAGGTAAGTCTCTGAGAAACCGGCGCTATCGAGAGCGAGAGCCAGTTCTTTAAGCTGAGCGCGCGTCAGATCGCGCGGACGCTGGGTGACGAGGATGAGGGCTGGGAGCGTGGCGATATTTTCTTTGAGCCAGGCACCGAAGCTTTCGAGGTAGTCTTCGGGCCTCTGCGCATTCCCGTAACCTGGTTCGACGCGGAGTAGTTCGTCTGGGTGATGAGAAATGGGAATGCCTGCCCGTGACCCAGATCTGCGAAGGCTGTCGATGTAATCGGCGAGTGCTGGCTTGGCGGTGAAGAGCGAGATGCTGGCGGCGGCGCCCCCTGTAGCGAGATGCTGCAACAAGGCATCGGCGCCAAAGCCCGAGCGATAGGTGAGCCCCTCGTCATGCTGGCGAAGTAGGGATCGTTTGCGTTGAAGCCGTGCGACGACGGCGTCGTGAAAATAAGGACGAGATGCCGCGGTGGCCGATGTGGAAAGGAGGGCATCCACGAGTTGCCGGAGAGTGAGCGCGGGATCGCTCACGACAGGCTTCATGTCTGTGAAATCGCGTAGCGTGGCGTAGAGATCGACGGCATCGTAGATATGGAAAACCTCTTTGTCCTCCCCGGGTCCGAAGAGATCGGGGCAGAGGCGGGTAGCGCGGCCGAGCATCTGTTCGTACAAGATGCGGCTCTTTACGCGGCGGATGAAGACGAGATTGATGATGGCGGGGACGTCGATTCCCGTGGTCAGCAGGTCGACGGTGACGCCAATCTTGGGAAGCTCCTCGTTTTTGTAGCGTCGGATGAGTCTGCCGGGTTTGTCGGATTTGCCGGTGATCTTTGCGACCGTGTCATGATGGACGCCGCCGTAACGTTCGCCGAGAGCTTGTGAGAGCAGATCGACGACCATGTCAGCATGGGCGTCGTTGGCGCAGAAGATGAGTGTCTTGCCCGGTAGCGTAGGATCGATGTGGCGGGCAAGCTCGGTGCAAACAGTGCGGTTGAAAGGCTCAGTGATAACGCCGCTGTTGAACTTATCGACGTCCATATCGATCTCGTCGGGGGCCTGAGTGAGATCTACGGTGCCAGCGGTCGGATCGAGCAAATGAAGCGGTTCACCCAGGCTCCAGTGGATTCCCTTCTCGGCGAGATCGGTCACGATGCGTACGGGCGGTTCGTGATCGATGAGGTAGCCATCAATAACAGCCTTCCGGTAACTATAGGTGAAAACGGGTTTGCCGAAAATCTCGCTGGTGTGAAGGGCTGGAGTAGCAGTAAGTCCGATACGAACTGCATCGAAGTGCTCCAAAACGCGACGGTATTTCGAAATGTAGTCCTTCTCGTCAAGAAAGCCGATCTCGTCGTCAGAGAGTTCGCGATCGAGGGTGTAGCCGCGGTGGCACTCATCAATGATGATGCAGTCGTAGGTATCGACAGGAAACGGCTCCTGCGTGTCGGATGGATAAAGCAGTCGTTTCACCATGCCCTGCACCGTGGCGAGATGGACGCGGGTTTCCTCGTCGGGACGGGCATCGCCGATTTCCTTTACGTCATAGATTTGGGAGAAACTTTGGAGGTTTTCTAATTTCACTCCAGTGAACGCCTCACCGGCCTGGGTGCCGAGTTCAGTGCGATCCACGAGGAAAAGAATACGGCGGAAACGCTTCGCGCGGATGAGTCGGTAGAGCAGAGAAACGCAAGTGCGCGTCTTGCCAGTACCGGTGGCCATAGCGAGTAGCAGGTCGCGCTGACCAAGGGCGATGCACTCCTCGACTTTGGCAATGGCATCACGCTGATACGGGCGGAGGCCAGGGAGATTGTTGGGTGTGTGGTGAAGATTAGCGTCTGCAATACCGCGGTTGATGTTGAGTTCGGCGATTAGCCCGGAGGGAGAATACCAACCGTTGAGCGGGCGATGGAGATTAGTTTTAACCCGTGCATCTAAAAACCAAATACCACTAAAAGTTCGAAGTTGTTGCAGGTAAGGACGGCCATTGGTGGCGAAGAGAAAGGGCGCATGGTGATCGTCCCAAGGGGCTCCTGGTGCGTATTCGCCAGCGTCATTGAGCTTAAAATCGCGAGAGTAGCGCTTGGTCTGGGTGAGGACGCCAGGCACGTCCTTAGATTGCTTCTTGGCTTCGATAAGGCCGATCAGAGTCTTTCCGTAAAATAGCGCGTAGTCGACAGGACCTGAAGACGTAGGCCACTCTGCGATCGCGCGATAATGGTTGGTCTCGGGACGAGTGCCTCTGGAGTAGCGCAACTCTTGGGTGTCGGCTTCCCATCCAGCGGTGCGAAGCTGAGCGTCGATGAGCAGGCGCGTCTGCGATTCGTCTAGTTCGTCGGCAAGCGCAGTGTTGGCCTGCTGCGCTTGTTTGACGGTATTATCAATGGCAGCGGCGACCGGCTTCGGGGTTGCTTCTAGCTTAAGAATGAAACGGGACTGGTCGCCTTTGAGTTTGTTCTCGGCGTCTTCTGCCAAGTTGATCGCGGCTTCGAGATCCTCATAAGCCTTGCGGGCTTTGGTTTCTGCCTCTTCCCGACGAGCTTTCTCCTCCGCAGCAGTAGATGCAGCGCTAGCTGCTGAGGCTTGGGCGTGTGCGAGTTGCTCACGGAGCTGCTTCAATTCTTCCGAAAGACCCACACTGGCGTGGCCGGGCTCCGGGGGTGGGATAAAGATCGGATTCTTGAACTTTGAATCGCCGAGGGTGCGATGAAACCAAACGGCGGCGCGCTGGGCTAAACGGAGAGCGTGTAGAGCATCACTGCGGCTGCCCTGATTCTCGTGGACAGCGCGATTTCCGACACGTCGTAGATGGTGGAAAACCTGCGCGGTATCGAGGCCCATAGCCCCCTTCGATTCGATCAGTTGGATGGTCTCTGAAAGATCTCGATGTTGGGCTTCGGAGGGGGAATTGCCAAGGGCAGCGACAACCTGAAGAGCCATCGACTCCGTGAGTTGCCGCAAACGAATCAGACAAATGGAGGGATCGGAAAAACAGAATCGTTCCGCGTTTGTGGCTAGCTCCAGCAGAATCGGATCATAGCGATCCAAGAAGCTGAAATTAGGTGAACGCGGCGTTCGTTTTGAGCGCGAAACTTCCTCCGAGGGGGGCATTAGCTGGAGCCGAAAATCAGTGGATCAATCGGGTTTTAGGCAACGCCATTTCTTTCCCCACTCATGTTACATTCTGGAAGAAGACTTCAGAAGATGATGCCAGGATTTTGCCTCGCTTGGTTTGATGAGAGGTGGTTTCGGCGAAATTCACGTTGATCGACGATGCATTTTTGCGCTACTAACAACCTATTGCGGGAGTCGCGCTTGCGGCAAAAGTGCAGCCATAATGAAGACATCGGTTTCGGCGATTCTCTTTCCAGGTCCTCAAATAAAAGCCTCTAACGCCACTTAAAGTCTCCTCGATTTATCGGTCGCCCGATCCTGAATTCATCCGAAGTTCCGACTGTGTGCGACGGAACTTTGTCAGAGGAAATTTCATACCCCATGCCTACCTCGATTAAAGCGCAGAGTTCTCAATTGCTTATCTCCCCAGCCGCGAAATTTTTTGCCCTACCAAAAGAGCTTTCGGCTAGTTTTGTACGCGTTTCGCTCAAGGAAATACTTGAGGCTGTGAACGCAAAGCGGGTGGGAGCCATGGAAGTGCGCGTTAAAAAAAATTTTAACGGCAATTCGGTTTATCATTCGTACGTGTGCTTTAAATACAATCCGCCCGTTACATTTTTGCGCCATGGGGCGCTACAGGAAACCCGTTACGGATTTGTCCTGATGATAGAGTTCCGTGGCTTTTTGGGTCTTTTTACACGGGGCGTATCTGGTGTTGAAGCGGCGATTAAGTCGAAGATTAAGCCAATTTCCCGAGACAAGCTTACGCACTTGTGGGGTGATACCGCACGTTATCAAAAGCTCTCAACTAAGAGAATGACACTTGGAACAACCGATCTACGGGGAGTTCGCTTTGAAGCTGACGATCTGCAGACTTCTATGCCTGCCGCCGGAGCAGGTCGGTCTATCCCAACAGCCTTCCAATTAGTGGTCCCGGGTGAACCTACGCGATCCATAACGCCCAGTACGGGGCGTGTTCAAAAAGGCGGAGACCGATGCGGAGTATCCGATCTAGTCGAGTTCATGGACGAGTTAATCGATGAGATATCCTCCGGACATTCCTCGCCTTTTCTCAGTGCGTTTTCGCTCCCGATCGCGATCTCGGATTTACCTGCCAACGTTTACCCAACCGGACTTTTATTGGATTTGGCAAAGCTGGAAGAGTGTATCGAAGAAAAAGATCTCACTCTCGAGCATGCGACCGATAAGCAAGCCGATCTCGAGCAGCGTCTTTCTGTTGTGTTTGAGCTGAATCCGGATGCGACCAATCTCAAGCGATGGATAGCAGAAGGCCAGGGAGCCCTGCACGTTCAACTTAAGCGGCTAACTAATAGGTTTGGTACTACTGTTGATAGTGCGTCTGGCTGGAATTTGGTCGATCCATCCGATAATACGCGACGTCCTTTGTCTTCTTGGTTCGGAAGTGAAGACGCATTCAGTGTCAGTTTTTCCGATCCGCAATTCTTCTACGCGACGGGGAGTTTGTATCGGCGTTCAAGCTTTCTGCAGGATGCTGCTCTTGTGCAGCGGCTATTGCATGCACACGCGCCACTTGATCATGCAACCTCCGAAAAGGGCCCAGTAGAAACATACACGAATGCGACCACTAAGTTTGATCCAACATCAATATTTGGAATAGTTGAAGACAGTTTGGCGGCAAATTATAGCCATTTTGTCTGCACGGATCTTAATGATGAGTGGGCCGACTACCTCGGAATATCTCCTAACCAAGTAACGTTTTTCCACTGCAAACATGGAGATGCTACTACGGGTGCGTCGGCATTTCATGTCGCAGTAGCTCAAGCATTGAAGAATTTATCGCGCGTGAAATTCGAACCCCAGCAAATTGCTGATAAGCTTCTTTCCTATAAAACGGCTCCAAACTGGCAGGAAAACAAAGGAATCCAGCGTTTAGTGCGAGGGGCTGACTGGTCTACGGCTATTTCTGACGCTCAAGCTGCAGCCGCAAATCCAACGGCTGTATGGCAAGTCGCGCTCGTGGCCACAGCGCTTTCCCTATCGGGATTCGAATCCGCTATGAAAAAGCCGGTTCTAAGCCCTTACTTCATCCAGTTAGTTTGGCTATTATCTTCTTTCGCATCGGCCTGTAAGGAACGGGACGCGCAACCTGCGATCTACTGCTGCTCTTGAAAAATAACTGGTAGTTGAGGCTGATGAATTATGCGGGATAAACGGTCTTTTTGTTTAAGAAGTGCACCGAAATTTAACCGAAACTGATCACGAAATTCAAGTGCCACTGACTGCACTTGAAGGAATTTGCGTGGTTTTTCGTCATTGGATTGAGCGAGAACTGTGAAAGAGCGGAGCGGTGTGTTTGCGTGTTTGCACGCATGAATTTCGAACGCCTGCACGTCCTACGTCTCCGTAGGGTATTGCGTCTCTGTAACCAAGAAATAATGACGAGCTCTGCAGGCCTCTGAGCTCGTCGAAGCCAGCGACCCCGGCGGAACGATGCGCCTACCCTTTTTTCGGTAGGAGCAGTCCATTGTGTGGGTGATCGTGCTCCGGCCTTCTGTTGGGCATGATCACACCGGGTGTCATTCATAACGGGAGGAATTACCTTACGCACCATCTTCGGAAGAACGACTACTGGGCTGAAGGCGAGCGGGAGGTGCAGGGCGAATGGATCGGTCTGGCTGCGGAAGCGCTGGGACTATCGGGAACGGTCACCGATGATCCTTTCGACGCCTTGCGCGAGAACCGACATCCGCAGACGGGTGAGCAGTTGACCGCGCGTGAACGAAAGCACCGCGTGGCGTTTTCGGACATCCAACTTTCCGCGCCGAAAGATGTGAGTGTACTGGCGATGGTCGGAAACGACGAGCGCGTGCGCGAGGCGTTCATCGAGTCCGTGAAGATGGTGCTGGGCGAGATGGAGCGCTATGCAGCGGTTCGTGAGCGGCGTGGTAACGCGGCGACTACCGAAGCGTTTCGACTAACTGGCAATTTTGTCGGCGGGCTTTTCATTCATGACGCGAGCCGGGCTTTGGATCCTCAGTTGCACGCGCATGCCGTGCTCGCGAACGCGACATGGGATGCGGAGCGCAATGCGTGGTTCGCGCTGCAGCCGGCGGAGATGATCCGCGCTTCGCCGTATTTGCGGCAGGTGCTCTATCGTGAACTCGCCGGTCGGATCCGTGCGCTTGGTTACGAGCCGTATGATATGAGTTCGACCGGGTTCTCGGTTCGCGGTGTCGAGCACCTGCGCGAGCGTTTCTCGAAACGCTCTAACCAGGTTAATAAACTAGCCGAAGAACTTTCGGCGAAAAAGGGGCGCAAAGCATCGAAGGGTGAAGTCGAAGTGCTCGTGCGGGAATCTCGTGGCGACAAACTGACCGAAGCGAGCACTGAGGCTGTCCGCATGAGTCAGCGCGCGGAGCTCACCAAAAGCGAAGCGCGCGGATTGGATGACCTCGTGCGCGCCGCGCGTGCCGAGCCTTTGCGTGAGCAATGGTCGCACGGCCAAGCGCGCGTCGTCCTAGATGCGGCGCTGCGACACGTCTACGAGCGATCCAGCGTAGCGCGCGAAGGAGTCGTGTTAAGCGCCGCGCTGGAATTCCATCCGGACTTCTTTCACTGGCGCGAGCTTCGCGAAGCGCTGGCAACCCATCCGGATGTCATCCGCAAGGAAGGGGAGATGACGTTGCGATCGATCTGCCGTGAAGAGGCGCTTACGGTGCAACGCGTCGTTAACGGAAAGAATCAACGCTTCGGAATAGGCGGTGCCGGCGATCTGCCGGAGACACTAACCGTCGGGCAGAGAAATGCCGCTAAAGCGATTCTCCGAAGTCGTGACTTTGTGAGCGTCCTGGTCGGTGACGCGGGTACCGGCAAGACGACCGTTCTCACAGCCATTGAGCAATCCCACCTGAAGTCAGGCGGGCAGCGCTTCATGCCGCTGGCACCGACAACGAAGGCGCGCGATGCACTGGTGAAAAGCGGTTTTGAAAGTGCAGATACCGTTCAGCAGTTCCTCGTGAGCCAAGGTCTCCAATCGCAAGCGGTCGGCCGTGTCGTGTTGGTGGACGAAGCTGGTCTGCTGTCCACGCGGCAACTCGATCAACTCACGCAGATCACGTATAATCTTCGCGCTCGTCTGCTCCTCGTTGGTGACACGAAACAGCATTACAGTGTGGAGCGGGGTGACGCGTTGCGGAATGTAATCATCAATTCGCAGACGCCGGTGGCGCGACTCGCGGAGGTGTTGCGCCAACGCAATGAAGAGGATCGTCAGTTCAGTCGCTTGCTCGCGTCGGGCGAAGTCGCCGACGCCTTTGAGTACGCCGATAGGCGAGGGCTTATCCGTGAAGCGGAAACGGACGATGCACTGTTCGCGAAAGCGGCTGAGCATTACGTCGCGAATCAAGTGAAGGGAATCGAAACGCTGGTCGTGATTCCGTTCTGGGACGAGATCGATCGCTTCAACGCGCAGGCACGTCCGGCACTACGCGACGCTGGCCTCCTCGGTGAAACTGAAGTGGTCCGCGAAGCCGTGAAGCCGCTAACTTGGACGCTACAGCAGAGGGCGCATTGGAATCAGTACCAGGTAGGCGACCGGTTGCTCTTCGCGCGCGACACGCGATTTTTTAAACGCGGTGCCGCTGCCGAAGTGGTGGCGATATTGCGGAACGGGCTCATCGCGAAAGGCGCAGACGGTCGTGAAGCCAAGATCACGCGAAAGCAAAGCACGGCGTTCAACGTTGGGCGCGTGCAGGCTTTGTCTGTCGCGAAGGGTGATAAAATTTTGATCCGCGGTCATCATCCTCAAAGCGGGCTCGCGAACGGAGATTTCAAAGAGGTCGCGCTCGTGGAGCCGGAAACCTGCAGGGTCGTTTTCACGGACGGAAAGGAACTGCCGACTGATTTCGCGGCGTGGACTTACGGTCACGCGCTCACGTCCTATCGTTCTCAAGGCACCACTTCGGAAGAATCGTTGCTCGTGCTGGGCGAAGTCGCGACACGTGCGCTTGCACGTCGCCAGTTCTACGTCGGCAACACTCGGTTTCGAGGCGCGCATGCGATCTACGTTTCTCAAAAGGAGGAGATTTTCCGCCGCCTCTCCCAGCCTGACCGCGGTCGTGAGTTAGCGACTGAATTTGTTGAGCGGCGCAGACTCGCGGAGCGCGAGCAGATGACTTCTCGCGTGCAACAAAATCTCAGCGATCTCGTTCGCAGGGCACAGCTGAGCGACGCGATGAGAGAAGAACAGTCTAAGGGACAGCGTTATTCTCTATGATCAACGACCCTGTCATCAGGAGGCCAAAGCATCATTTCGAAACGGCCAATCAACCGTCCGGCGTTACATTCGACGATGGCGATGCCCGTACGCATTTCCCGTGGTCGCATTTCACACTGATGCGCTACAGCTATTCCGAACCCGATGTGATCAAGATCATGATAGGGGAGTGGCTCGTGACGGTACGGGGGCACAACCTCGAACCACTCATTGAGGCTATCGAGAAACGTTCGCTGGCAAAACTGCGAGCCCAGCCCGAGCTCATGAATGATCGCAAATACGAGATCGATTCGTTCGCCACCGGAATTCGTCTACAGCCCAAAGCGCGCGGGGCTGACGGCCAGCCAGCGCAAAGCGAACTACCCTTTTTTCGGTAGGTGACGTACCACTTTTTCGGTAGATGCGCGCACTTGGACGTTAGCGGTTTCGTCGAAAAATCTAGTCCATGATCACAACGAAAACACTTCCGCGTCAGGCTGAGGCAACGGACGGACTTACGGGCCGCAAATTCAGCAAAGCAAAGATCATCGCCGGGCGGCTCGGCGTCTGCACTCGAACGATTTTCCGTTGGGCTGATGACGGCAAAATCGCCCGGCATAAAATCAATGCGCGGGTAGTGCTCTTCGATGAAACAGAGGTGATGGAGTTAATCCGGTCGGCGAGGGTGGGTGGTGTACTCTGATCCGTAGGCTGCGTCTTCGTATCGCGGGCCAATCGCTCGGCGACTTAGTCGTTTTGATCTTCGCCTCATAACGCATGCGATCATCATGAAGCCTGCATGCAGGCACGCCCCTCATCCTTGAAAGAAATCGCAGAGTTGTCCGAATCGATTTCCGATTTTGGGTGGTATCTCCGCGACTGGTTACATGAGCTGCGAAAAGTTTCTTCGCGTGGGCAGGCGGCAGCGACTATAGTCAGTGAACCGGAGAGATTGCGGGAGAAGTTTACCCAAGGGGACATTGCTGATGCTTGGCTTGCGGCTTACGCTGAACACCTGGCAAGCAGCGTTGGGATTGCTCCTCCGCCTTGGGCTTCTGCTCCGTGGCGAATTTTGAATGAGCCCAGTTTTGATGAGGGAGCGACTGCGGCACTACGCGAACACGCGCTCTTAGGTTCGCCACCGGCTTTTAGGAGTAGGAATATTTTCACGCCGTCGGTTGATCTGCCGCTGCCGTCTTCGTTGCGAATAGAAGGACGGTAGCTAATCCGCGAAAACGGAGGGTTAATGCTGTCAGCCACTACCTTTCGTTAGGAGTTCGGCGCAAAATCGACTGTGGTAAAAACCGCGCCCCGGAGGATCAAAAAAGTGGCCAAGAAGTGGCCAAGCATCTTTTCAGAAATTTCTTAGAAGTTGCGCATCTCATTGATGGAGATGGCTGCCCGGGTAGGGATCGAACCTACGACCAAGTGATTAACAGTCACCTGCTCTGCCACTGAGCTACCAGGCAATAAACCAACCTAAAGAGGGGCGAAAGGACAGGCGGCGAAGCGGGCTTGTCAACGATAGTTTTAGTTCATCCCGTGAAATTCTCTACCTCATCCAAAGTTTTGTTTGCTTCGCCGGGCGTGGGCCTGTTCTTTCGCCGCCCTTTTCCACTACGCCTGCCCTCGATTCCCGGGGTGACAGGGGGAACGAAACCATGAGCAAACAACAGTTCAAACTAAACGTCATTCCTCGCGCTAGCACGGGCCGCTCTGCTTCCCGCCGTCTGCGCAAGGCCAACCAAGTTCCTGCGATCCTCTACGGAAAGCACACCAGCCCCGAGACTCTCGCGGTAGATGGTCCGGAGTTCACCCGCCTCCTTAAGGCCATCGCCGGTTCCGCTGCGCTTGTCGAATTGCAGCGCAAGGACGGCAAGGCCTCCGGCGCTCTCTCCTTCCTTCAGGAAGTGCAGCGCGACCCGATCACCGACAAGTATCTTCACGTCGATCTTCAAGAAGTGAAGGCTGACGAGAAGATGGAGATCCGCGTCCGCCTCCAGCTCGTTGGCGAATCCTTTGGTGTCAAAAACCAGAGCGGCGTTCTCGAAACGCCATCGCAGTATCTGCGCATCCGCTGTTTCCCCAAAGATCTTCCTCCATACATCGCGATCGATGTTACCGAGCTGAAAGTCGGCGAGACCCTTCACATCGGCGAACTCAAGGCCATCGAAGGCGTTGATTTCCTCGACGATAAAGCCCAGTCCGTCGTCTCGTGCGTTGAGCCTGTTGCCGAAGAGGCTGCCGCTGTCGCCACGCCTGCCGCTGGTGCTGCTCCCGCCGCTGGTGCCGCCGCCGCTCCCGCTGCTGGTGCCACGCCTGCCGCCGGTGCCGCTGTTCCCGCCGCTGGCGCGAAGCCCGCTGCTGGTGCCGCTGCCAAGCCAGCCGCCGCTGCTGCGAAGCCCGCCGCCAAGAAGTAAGTTTCCCGCCTGGGCCGCTTCGCTTGACCGCGAACGGCCCGGACGATTGTTCTTTGAGTCATGTCCATTTCGCTCGTTGCCGGTCTCGGCAACCCCGGGCGCGAGTACGAGGCCACCCGCCACAACGCGGGTTTTCTCGTCCTCGATGCTCTGGCCCGTCGCCAAGGTCTCGCGTGGCAAAAGCAACGCGCCTACGACGCCGAGACCGTTCGCTGGGACCGCGCTCCCGGGCAGAGTATTCTGCTCGTGAAACCGCTGACCTATATGAACGACAGCGGCCGCTCGCTCCAGAGCCTCGGAAGTTTTTACCGCATTCCGCCCAAATCGATGGTCGTCCTATACGACGATCTGAACATCGATCTGGGCCTGGTGAAAATCTCCCTTACCGGCAGCGCGGGCGGTCACAACGGTGTCGCCAGTCTGCTCCAGCATCTTGGCGATGGCTTCATCCGCTACCGTCTCGGTGTCGGTCCGAAGCAGCCTCCGCAAATGGACCTCAAGGACTTCGTCCTCGGCAAATTTACCCCCGACCAACAAACGATCATCGATCAATCACTCGACCATTACCTATCCGGCCTCCAACTCCTCCTCGAACAAGGAACTGAGCGGGCCATGAACACACTTAACAGAAGAGAAAAAAATGAGCCAAAATAAACGTACCTACCGCGCGACCTTCATCCTCGATAACCGCGGCAAAGAAGACACCGTCGAACAAATCATCGACGGTGTTAAAACTGACATCGCCGCCGTCCAAGGCGAAGTCACCGCCGTGGAGAATCTCGGCAAGCGCGACTTCATTCGCGTCACCGACAAGAAACTCACCGCCGCGACCTACGTGCAGGTGGATTTCGCCGCTCCTCCCGCCGGTCCGGCCCAGCTCAAAGAGCGCCTGCGCCTCAACAACAGCGTCCACATCTCCTTCGTCCAATCCCGCTAAGCACGACTGCGTGCGCTAAAGCCCCATGGCCTCTTTCAACCAAGTCATCCTCGTTGGCAACCTGACGCGCGATCCGGAACTCCGGGTCACGCCAAAGGGCACCGCCATCTGCCAGTTCGGCCTCGCCGTGAACCGCCAGTTCAAGGACGAGTCGGGCCAGACCCGCGATGAGACGACGTTCGTTGATATCGAGGCGTGGGGTAAGCAGGGCGAACTGGTTGCCAAGTATCTCACCAAGGGCAGCCCGGCGCTCGTTCAAGGGCGTCTCAAGCTCGATCAGTGGGAAGACAAGCAGACCCAGCAGAAGCGCAGCAAATTGAAGGTTGTTCTGGAGAACGTACAGTTCCTCTCCAGCCGTGGTGCGGGTGGTCCTGGCGCTGGTGGTCAGGGCGGTCCTGATGAAGGCATCGACCAGACTGCGCCTGTCGAGCGGCACACGCCGCCGCCGCGCACGAACTCGCGTCCGACGCCTCCTCCGCAGGAGAATATCGACGAAGACGTGCCGTTCTAAGGATGGCGCGATTCGATTTTAGATAACAAAAGGCCCCCGCATTTCCGGGGGCTTTTTTATTGGAGGCTGACTGGCGCTGATCGCAGTCGGCAGGGCCGGAGTGCGATCATGGAGTGGAGGCGGTCAGGGAGATGGCAGCGCGGACGGAGGCGTTATCTGCGGAGGCGGGGATAGGGAATGCGAGGATGTTGGAGTTTTCGTTGTGAGCGGAGCCGATGGGAGGAAACGGCACGGCGGGTCGGTGGCGCGTGGAGGGATTTTTCAGATGCACAATCCCGTGCATGACAGAGGAGGCGGCGGGCGAGGCGAAGGCTTCGAGCACCTGGATCGAGTCGAGCGCGCGCCAGCGTTCGAGGCCGCCGGGCACGGGCTCATCGTTTTCCAGACGCACGTGGCGGCCCGAAGGCGTGACTTCAGCGATGCGGGTGCGGTGGAAGTGTTCGCCGTCGGAGGTGACGAGGACGAGGCAGCCTTTCAGGTGCTGGCGGAGTTCGTCGCTCATGGGAGTGCGGGGGCTCACAGGGCGGTGAAATCGACGGTGGTGGCGGCGCGCTCGGCGGGGGTGGCGTGGCCGGGCGCGTAGGCGTAGCGGACGACGCAGCCGGAGAGGAAAACTTTCCCTGCGAGCACGGCTTCGACGGCGTCGCGGAGGTCGGTGGTCATGCCGTCTTTGACGACGTAGCCCATGGCGCCCATTTCGAAGCCGATGCGGGCGGTCTCGTAGTCGTCGTCGCTGGTGAGGAGGATGACTCGGGTGCCGGCGTGGCGGCGGAGGATCTCGCGGGTGGCCTGGAGTCCGTTCATGCGCGGCATGTGGATGTCGGTGACGATGAGGTCGTGCGGGTGGAGCGTCGCGCAGGCGACGAGTTCCTCGCCATCGGCGGCGGTGGCGACGACCTCGCAGCCATCGCGAGTGAGGATGAGGCGGACGCAGTGCCGCATGAAGTCATTGTCGTCGGCCACCAAAATACGGATACGCCGCTGGTCGCCTGTTTTCCGCCGGCCCGCCGTTTGCGCATCCCCGTCCCGCTGTGTATGTCGATTCATGGTGCGGCCAGTTTATCGCGCGCGCGCGCGGGTGTGAATGCGCACAAGTTACGCGCGGGGATTGGCAAAAATACGGATGGGCTCGGGAGAGGCCGCCAGGTGCGGCATGGTGGGGTGAGAAGCGAGGACGTGGGTGCGCAGGCCGTATTGGATCAGTTCGGCGAGGGTGCGCAGGCCTAGGTGTTCCATCATCTGGTATTTGTGGGCCTCGGCGGTGCGTTTGGAGATGTCGAGGGCGGCGGCGACCTCTTTCATGGTGAGGCCTTGTGCGATGAGACGCAAAACCTCGGCCTGGCGCGGGGTGATGGCGGGGCGCGTGTGCGAGTCTTGAGAGGATGGGTGGAGGCATAGGCCGAGCATTTCTTTTGAGATGCGGGGGGTGATGTACACACGGCCGGCGAGGACTTCTTTGATGGCGTTGAGCAGCTCGGTGACGGCGGAGTGTTTAAGGATGTAGCCGGAGGCGCCGGCGCGGAAGACGTTCACGGCGGTGTCCATGTCGGCGAGCATGGTGAGGTAGATGACTTTGGGCGTGATGCCTTCACGTTTGAGCTGGGCGATGGCGTCTGGGCCGGTGCGGCCCGGCATGTCGATGTCGGTGACGATGAGGTCGGGGCGGGTCTTGCGGCCGAGGGTGAGGAGTTCGCGGCCGTCGCAGGCGAGGCCGACGAGGTTATACTCGGGGGTGAGCAGCTGGCGGAGACCTTCGAGGAGGATTTGATGATCGTCGGCGATGAGGACGTGGGGGCGTTTCATGGTGCGGTGAGTAGGGTGGGGATGCGCACGGTGAGGGTGGTGCCGCGGCCGCGGGGACCATCGATGCGGAGGCGGCCGTTGAGCAGGCGGACGCGTTCCTCGATGCTGGTAAGGCCGAGGCCTTTGGGGGTGGAGCGGGTATCGGCGGTGAAGCCGATGCCGTCGTCCTCGATGACGAGGTGCAGGTGGTGCGCGGTGAAGCGCAGTTTGATATGGACGCTGGTGGCGTGGGCGTGGCGCTCGATGTTGCGAATCGCTTCCTGGGCGATGCGGTAAGTGGCGATGGCGACGAGGCCGGGCAGAGGTGCGGGGGAATTTTGAATATCGGGGACGAGGCGAAGGCCGGACCAGTCGCAGAATTCGGAGGCGAAGGCGCGCAGCGCGCCGGAGAGGCCGAGGCGTTCGAGCAGGACGGGGTGGAGCTCGTGGGAGACCATGCGGATGGATTCGCCGAGCTCGACGGCGTCGTTTTCGAGAGCGAGGAGTCGTTCCTTCAGCGAGGTGGGGTTGTTGGTGAGGTGTTGTTTGAGATTGCCGATGGCGAGGGCGTGGGCGGCGAGGCGCTGGCCGAGGTCGTCGTGGAGCTCGCGGGCGATTTTTTTGCGTTCAACCTCCTGCGCGTGCATGAGGCGTGAGGTGAGATCGCAGATTTGCGCGCGGCTGGCGGTAAGGGCGCGGGAGGGCCTTTTACCGGTGCCTGCCGTGGCGTCGGCCTCGGGAGCCCAGACGAGGGTGATGCCGCCTGTATCGTTGAGGGGAGTGACGATCAGGCCGATGTCTGAGGGGCGAGCGGAGGCGTCGTAGTCGCTGTTCAGAGACGGAGGATCGTTCCAGGCGATGACCAGACCGCTGGCATCGAGGAGCGCGGCGCGGCCCGGTAGCAAGGCGAGGAGGGTGCGGGCGAGATCAACCGGGATCGGGGAGGCTTTTATCATGCCGTGGCCGGAGTTAAAGGAGGCAAGGGTGGGGGGATTCCGTTGGTTCCTTAGCGGTGCGGGCGATACGGATACGCGGTGGTGGACGATCTGCGACTGCTGGATGGTCGGCTGCATGATTTCTCCCGGGTTGAAGTGGCGAGTAATTGGCGCTGCTGGAGCGGCGTCTTTTACGAGGATTTTATATTAGCGCCGGTTTCCCTGCCCCGACATCCGTAGATGTTCCGATTTTGGCTGAGGATAAGTACACAGCTGCTCGGAGTTTACTGCCCGGCCGGTTGGAGGGTGGCTTCAGGCTGGTGATCTGAAGGGGAGTGGGTGAGTGCTTCAGCGTTTCCTGTTTGGAGAAGGGAAAACGGGCATTGACAGAGGTGGAGGCGTCTGAGAATCCACTCCGCTTCGCGTAAAATTTTCACCGCATCCTAACCGTTGACCTGTGCCTTCCGGCGTTTGTTGGCGGCCCGATTTACAACTCAAACATCAACCTAACTCCTTAACATCATGGCACACAGCGAAATTTTGCTGCTCAAACCAGTCGAAGGCCTCGGCGCCGAAGGCGATCAAGTCAAAGTCCGCGCAGGCTACGCCCGCAACTTTCTCCTCCCCCGCAAGATTGCGGCTCCAGTCACCCTCGCCAATCGCAAGCAGGTCGAGTCGCTGAAGAAGCGCCGCGCTGAGCGCGAGTCCCAAGAAATCCAGGGCGCGCAGGAACTCGCCAAGAAGCTGGAGAAGACCTCGATCGCTTTCGCCGTGAAGACGGGCGAAGGCGGCAAGATGTTTGGCGCGATCACCGCGACGGATCTCCACGAGAAGCTCGTCCAAGCGGGCATCGAGATCGAAAAGAAGAAGATCCTCCTCCACACGCCAGTGAAGACCTTGGGCAAGCACGAGGTGACGATCAAACTTCACGCCGATCTCTCGGTCACCATCAGCTTCGACGTCGTGTCGGAAAACCCAATCGTCCCGACCGCTGAAGAAGTCGCCGCAGCCGCTCCCAAGTCCGAGAAAAAATCCTACCGCAAGAAGTCGGAGTAAGCTTAAACAAGCTTCCCGGTTCTAACTGCGCCATTTGAAGCCGCGCCCTTTTAGGCGCGGCTTTTTTTTGACCCGTTCAGACGGCACAGGCGCTGCGAATTTCGTGTGAGCAACTAAGATTAACCTGCCGTTGCAATTCGTGTCGCAGCCCCTTCGCTCCACCGCCTGATTTTTCCCGATGGCTGACGACGCGCCACGATTCAAAAAACGCTTTCGCGACAACGGTGATTCTGCCGATGGAGCACACGCGCCCAGCCTCATGGGACGTTCACCGCCGCACAGCATCGAGGCCGAGGAGTACCTGCTCTCGTGCTGTTTGATCGACGGCAATGACACCATCGCGCGATGTCTCGAAGGCAAACTGGGGGCGGCTGCGTTTTACGCGCCAGCAAACCGAGTCATCTTCGAAAAACTCGTCGATCTCTACAATCGCGGAGCGCCCATTGATCTCGCGGTGTTGTCGGAGGATCTCAAGACGACTCAGCAGCTGGAGCAGGTCGGTGGTTACGCTTATCTCACGCAGATCAGCGGACGCATCCCGACGACGGCGCAGGCACCATATTTCATCGAAAAGATCCGCGAACTTTTTCTCCTGCGCGAGTTGATCAAGGTCGCTTCCACGGCTGTCGAAAATTGCTATAATTACCAAGGAGGCCTTGAGGAATTCATCGACAAGACCGAGCAGGAGCTGTTCGCCGTCACGCAGGATCGCATTTCTGACGCGGCGAAATCCATGAAGGGGCCGGTTACTGAAGCGATGGGCGTCATCACGAAGATGATGATGAAGAAGGGCGAACTCACGGGCGTGAGCTCGGGCTTCAAGGATCTCGACGAGTATACCTTCGGCTTTCAGCGGCAGGAAATGATCATCCTCGCGGCGCGTCCCTCGATGGGCAAAACCTCGCTCGCACTGAACTTCGCTGAGGCCGCCGCCATGCCGAAACGCGGCACGGGAGTGACCACACTGGTGTTCAGTCTCGAAATGAGCGCGGCCCAGCTCGCGCTCCGTATGCTATGTTCACGTGCCCGCGTGAATATGAAGCTCCTGCGCGACGGCTTGCTTTCCAAACATGGCGACGAACAGCAGCGCCTTTTGCAGGTCGCCGATGAATTCACCAAGTCGCCCATCTACTTGGATGATTCCAGCCATCTCTCGATCATGGAGCTCCGTGCCAAGGCCCGGCGTCTCCATGCACGTTCGCCGCTCGGGTTCATCGTGGTGGACTACTTGCAGTTGCTTGCCCCGACCGACTCGAAAACGCCGCGCGAACAGCAGGTCGCCGAAATGTCCCGCGGACTTAAAGCACTTGCGAAGGAACTCAACGTGCCGGTGCTTGTATTAAGTCAGCTCAACCGCTCGGCCGAAAAAGAGAACCGCACCCCGAAACTCTCGGACTTGCGCGAATCCGGATCGATCGAGCAAGACGCAGACGTAGTCCTCATGCTGGCCCGCCCCAAAGACGCTGACGAAAAATTCCAAGTAGCCTCCGACTCCGCCGAGTTAATAGTTGCAAAGCAACGAAACGGACCGGTAGGAGAACTCAAACTTACCTTCCTCCGAGACATTACCCGCTTTGAAAACTTCACTCAGTAGCCCTGCTGCCGGGGCCGTCAGGTTCCTTGTTGTCTTTATTTTTGCCGTTTTCGCCGGTTTGCGGCTGGCAGCCCAAGTCCCGGGAGAAGCCGAAAGTCGTCCGTATAAAGTAGGTTCCATCACGGTCCGCTTTGTGGGCACGGCCAACGTCAACGAGCAGGTTGTCCGTGCCAATATGCAGGCCCGCGAAGGTTCTGAGCTCGATGACACGATGATCGATCGTGACATCCAGTCGCTCTACCGCACCGGCCTTTTCGAGTTCATCGAAGTGAAGCGCGAGGTGCTGGATGCCCGCGTGATCAACCTGGTGGTCGAGGTTACGCCGAAGTACCGCGTGTTGATGATTCGTTTCGAAGGCAACGAGCGTGTCAAAAGCCGCCGCCTCGAAAAAGACATCAAGACCAAGCCCAACGCCTCGCTTGATGAGCGCCAGGTGAAGGAAGACGCCGAGAAGATCCGCGAGTATTACCAGAAGACCGGTTACAACCAGATCTCGGTCAATTACTCCATTGATCGCGACCGCGCCACGGGCTACGGCACCGTTATTTTCAACATCAAGGAAGGCCCCAAGGTTAAGATTTCCGACATCCGCTTCATCGGCAACGAACACGTCAAAGCCCGCGCCCTGCGCAAAGCGATCGAGACGAAGCGCTGGTGGATGTTCTCCTGGCTCACCGGCAGCGGCCGTTACAAGGACGAGCAGTTTGAGGACGACCTCGACAAACTCCGCGATTACTACCGCGAGCAGGGGTATCTCGACGTCGAAGTCCCTCAGGAAAAAGTCATCTACGACTACCCGAAACCCGGTAAACTCTTGCTCACCATCCAGGTCACCGAGGGTCGCCAGTATCGCATCGGTACAGTCACCTTCTCGGGAAATAAACTTTACCCTTCACGCTTGCTAGCCCTGCTTGCCCAGCAGGGCTCGGGCATGATCTTCGCTCCCTCAAAACTCGATAAAGACGTCGAGACGCTGGAGGAATTTTATGGCAAGGACGGCTATCTCGAGACCCGCGTGCGCATCGTCCGCAAGCCTAACATCGCCACCGGCAACATCGACGTCGAATACCAGATCACCGAGAGCGAACAGTTCTTCGTCGAGTCGGTGAAGATCGAGGGCAACACCAAGAGCAAAAGCATCGTGATCATCCGTGAGCTCACGCTCGGGCCCGGCGAGATCTTCGATCTCATCAGCATGAAGCGCAGTAAACTCCGTCTGGATAACACGCGCTTCTTCGACGACGTGAACATCACACACGAATCGACCAACATCCCCGGCCGCCGCAATCTCAAGGTCGCCGTGAAGGAAGGTCGCACGGGTAATCTCCAGTTCGGCGCCGGTTTCAGCTCGCTCGAAAAAGCCGTCTTCTTCGCCGAGCTCTCGCAGTCCAATTTCGACCTCTTCAACCGCAAGGGATTCTTCCAGGGCGACGGCCAGAAATTCCGCATCCGCCTCCAGATCGGCTCCGTTTCCAGCGAAGCGATGCTCTCGTTTGAAGAGCCTTGGTTCTTGGAGAAAGAACTCGCGCTCGGCTTCTCGATCTACCGCACGAGCCAGAACTACGACAATTCGTACTACGAGCGCGTCGATACCGGCGGCGAAATCTACACGCGCAAACGCCTCTTCGAACTCGTCGTGGGCCGTCTCTCGTACAATTACACCGAGACCAAGATTCAGGATATCGACGAGGTTGCCTTTCTCTATGGTGCGCGTGAGGGCAAAACCAACGTCTCCAAAGTCGGCTTCCAGCTGGAGCGCGATACGCGCGACAAGATCGTCAACACGACCGATGGCGGACGCGTTGAGCTCAATCTCGATGTCGCTGGCGGCGTGCTCGGTGGCGACTACGACTACTACCGCGTCGAAGCCCGCACCTCGCAGTTCTTCCCCATCTTCCGCGCGCAAGAGCAGGTCATCGGCGTGATCGGCCGTTTCGGCGTGCTCGATAGCTACAGCGATTCTGAAGTGCCCTACTACGAGCTCTTCACCCTCGGCGGGCCCTACACGCTCCGCGGCTTCGAGCAGCGCGATGTCGGGCCTCGCCAACAAGGCTACGTCATCGGTGGCAAAAGCTACGGTATGCTCAGCATTGAGTACTCGGTGGACATCGTCAGCCCGGTCCGTTTTGCGATCTTCTACGACGCCGGTTTCGTGAATTCACGTTCCTACGATTTCAATCCGGCCTACTACAACGACAACTTCGGCTTCGGCCTCCGCCTCTTCGTTGCCGGCGCGCCGCTCAGTCTCGATTTCGGCATTCCCCTCACGACCGACAAAGAGAACGACAAAGGAAATCAATTTAACTTTTCCTTTGGCACCCGGTTCTGATTTCTACACAGCTCTTTCTTTTCCAAAAACACCCACACCATGAAGACCTCCCTCAAGACCCTGTTTGCCGCCACCGCGCTGAGCGTTTCCGCGCTCTTCGCCTCTGCGCAGACGGCCCCAAAAATCGCTGTCATCGACCTGGCCAAGGTTTTTGACGGTCATTACAGCACCCAGCAGCAGCAGGAAAAACTCAAGGGTCAGGAAGCCAAGATCAACGAGGAGATCCAGAAGATCGTCAAAGACGGGCAAGCCCTCGCTGAGAAGTACAAGGAGCTCGTCGAGCAGACCAAGAATCCCGTGCTGACCGCCGACGCCCGCACGGCCGCTGAAGGCGATGCCATGAAGCAGCTTGAAGAGGTCCGTAAAAAAGAAGCGCAGTTCAACGAGTACCGCAACGATGCGAATCGTATGGTCCAGCAGCAGATCGGCGCCTTCCGCCAGATGCTGATCGAAGAAATCTCCAAGATCGCCACGGACATCGCCAAGAAAGAAGGCGCGACCCTCCTCGTCGAAAAAGCCGCCACCCTTTACGCTGATCCTTCCTACGACATCACCGATAAAGTGATGGCCGAGATCAACAAGACCCGCCCCGCCGGGCTCCCCGCTCCAGCCGCCGCCGCTCCAGCTCCCGCTGCCAAGCCAGGCGAGACCCCGTCCGTCCTCTTCCCCGGTACCAAGAAGTAATCACGCTTCGATCCGGTTAATATTTGCCCCGCTCTTCGATGAGCGGGGCTTTTCATTTTAACCCTCCGCGATTGCCTCGCTTTATCTCCCCTGCACGCTGCATCCGACCATGGAGCTCAACTTCACTCCGGCTGAAATCGCCGACATCGTCCAGGCCCACGCCACACGCGGAAACACGCACGAGATCGTTCGCGGCATCGCCTCGCTGAGCACCGCGCGCACCGGGGATCTATCCTTTCTCGGCAACCCCAAGTACAAACCCGAAGTCGCCACCACCGCCGCCTCCGTGGTCTTGCTCCCGGCGGATTACGTTGGTGAACCCAATCCCGGCCAGCTTTTCCTCCTCGTCGACAAACCTTCCGTCGCACTCGTCCGCCTGTGTACCCGCGTCGAACGTCTCCTGTGGCCCACACCAGCGCCCGGCATTCACGCCACTGCCGTGATCGCACCCGACGTGAAAATCCCGGCCTCCGCCACCATCGGTCCTCTGTGCATCATCGAAAGCGGAGCGCGCATCGGTGAACGCACTCATCTTCAGGCCCGTGCCTTCGTCGGTCGCACCGCGCAGATTGGCGACGACTGCTGGCTCATGCCCGGTGTCACGGTCACTGCCGAATGCGTCCTCAAAAACCGCGTGCGGCTCCAGGCCGGTGTCGTGATCGGGTCCGATGGCTTCGGCTACGAATTTATCGCCGGCCGCCACGAAAAAGTCCCCCAGCTGGGCAACGTCATCATCGAGGACGACGTCGAGATCGGTGCCAACTCCACCCTCGACCGCGCCCGCTTCAGCCAAACCGTGATCGGGGCTGGCACCAAAATAGATAATCTCGTCCAGATCGCCCACAATGTCGTCATCGGTCAGCACTGCCTGATCTGCGCTCAGGCCGGCATCTCCGGCAGCACCACGGTCGAAGATTTTGTCGTCGTTGGCGGTCAGGCTGGCCTCGCGGGGCATCTCACGGTCGGCAAAGGTGCCAAAATCGATGGCCAGACCGGCGTTAACTCCGATCTCGATCCGGGAAGTTTCGTCAAAGGCTCTCCCTGCCTGCCTTACAACCTGGAGCAACGCATCAATGTCCTCCGCAAACGCCTCCCGGACCTCTTCCGCCGCGTGGACGAAATTGAGAGTCGGCTAGAAAAGCCTTCCGCCCCGGTCTAACACTTCGCAACCTCTCCGTCACATCGCATGAGCAACAAGCCCGGGCTTAAAATCTTCACAGGTAACTCGAATCGCCCTCTCGCCGAGGAGATCTGCCGCCACATCGGCATTCCGCTGGGCGAGGCCACCGTCACCAGCTTCCCCGACGGCGAGTCGTTCGTGAAAATCAACGAGAACGTCCGCGGCCACGACGTCTTCCTCATCCAGTCCACCTGCCCGCCGACGAACCATCACCTGATGGAGCTGCTCATCATGATCGATGCGGCCAAGCGCGCATCGGCCCACCGCATCACCGCCGTGTTGCCGTTTTACGGATACGCCCGCCAGGATCGCAAAGACCAGCCCCGCGTGCCCATCACCGCCAAGCTCGTCGCCAATCTGCTCACCTCCGCCGGCGCGAACCGCGTGCTCACGATGGATCTGCACAGCCAGCAGATCCAGGGCTTCTTCGACATCCCCGTCGATCACCTCTACGCCTCGCCCGTCTTCTTCAATTATCTTTCGACCATCAACAAGGAGAAGCTCGTCGTCTGCTCGCCTGATGTCGGTGGCATCAAAATGGCCGCCGCCTACGCCGACATGATTGGAGCCGGCCTCGGCCTCGTCGCCAAGAAGCGCACCAACGCCACCACCGTCGAAGCGATCAACGTCGTCGGCGAAGTGAAGGACTGCGACATCCTCCTCGTGGACGACATCACCGAGACCGCCGGAACGCTCACCGCCGCTGCGAAAATCCTTCGCGAACACGGTGCCCGCAGTATCCGCGCTGCCGTCAGTCACTGCGTGCTCAACGACATCGCCTACGACCGTCTTCGCTCCGGCCTGATCGATGAGCTCATCACGACCAACTCGATCCCGCTCGATCCGAAAGGACTGCCCATCACTGTACTCAGTGTCGCCAGCATCCTCGGCGAAGCGATCAAACGCATCAGTAACAACGAGAGCGTGACCAGCCTGTTTAAGATCAAAGGATTTTAATCCCACCGGGCACGCGATTCAGCTGCCCGCGTCAACGCCGCCTGCTCCCGCGCTTAAACGTGGCAGCTGCGGCGTTTTTCTTTCTCCGCCGTTAACCCCGCGTCTTAAGTGACGCGGCTACGCACCGCTCAGCTGCCTGGTTTGCTTGCCGGGATTTTCGCGAGGGCTTCGGGGATTTGATCCGCCGGGTAAGTCGGAAAACTAAGTTCGAGCAGCGAGATCGCGGGGACATCGAAGCGTGCAACGCCGGCGCTGCGATCGACGAGCATCGCGACTGCGACAGGCGTGCCGCCCGCTTTGCGGACGATGTCGAGACACTCCACCACGCGGCCGCCGCGTGTGACGACGTCTTCGACGATGAGGACTTTTTCTCCCGGTTGCAGAGTGAAGCCGCGGCGCATCACGAGGACGTTATTTTCCTTTTCGGCGAAGATGTAGCGCGAGCCGGTCTGGCGGGCGACTTCCTGGCCGAGCACGAGGCCGCCCATCGCGGGAGCCAGCACGGTCGTGAACTTCAGGTCCGCGAGTTTGCCGATCAGCAGCTCGGATAGGCGTGTGACGGCAGCCATGTCCTGACAGACCTGGGCGCATTGAAAAAAGTGGCCGCTATGCAGTCCGGAACGGAGCACGAAGTGCCCTTCGAGGAGGGCGCGTGTGCGTTTGAAGATGTCGAGGACTTCCTGTTGCTGCTGATCCATGCGCCCGACGGTGGGAGGGCGCGGGAAAAAAACAAAAACTTTTTTGCTACTGCTGCGCGTGGCCGCCAAGGTGACCGCGTGGTCATCGAGTACGCACCTTTGGAAGACGAGCTGGGCGATGTGCTGGAAAAAGCCATGCGCCACTGCGGCGTTTCCGAGCAGGCGCTGGCGGAGCGCGCGGGTGTGCCATTGGAAAAAATCCGCGACGCTATCGACTACCGCTACGATTTTTCTCCCGAAGAGCTGCGTCAGCTGGCGAAGGCGCTCGCGTTAAATGAAGTCGGCCTGCTCGCGCTCGCGCAGCGCACGTACCCGCTGCCGGAGATTTCCGGACTGCCGTTTTGCGTGCATCCGCTGCGGATGTCGCACGGCATCGGCGTGGCCAACGCGTATATCATCGCCGAGTGCGGCAGTGGACACGGTCTGCTTTTCGACACTGGTCCCGACCACGCGCAGCTGCGCCGCTTCTGGCCGAAGGCGATTCAGTCGGTGGACGCGGTGTTCGTGACGCACGCCGAGACGGAGCACACGGGAGGGCTGGAGGTCTTGCGTAACGAGCACCCGCGCGTGCCGGTTTTCGGGCCCGCGTCGGTCGGCAAACGTTTGCCCGGGCTCACGGCTCCGGCGGATGACGCATGCCTCGCGTTTGGAGATTTCGAAGTGCGCGTGTTGCGCACGCCAGGTCATGCGGAGGCGCATAATTGTTATCTCATCCGCGTGCCGAAGCTGGCGCAGGCACCGTCGCTGTTGATCTCGGGCGATTTGATTTTCGCGGGCTCGGTGGGCGGGGCGTTTTATTGCCAGCGGCGGTTGGTGGAGAATTTCCGCCGCCTGATGTCGGAGCTGCCCGAGAACACCGTGATCGCCCCTGGCCACGGGCCGCTCACCACCATAAAAAACGAACGACGTTTCAACCCGTTCGCTCCGTGACTTTTCGTGGCCGTACTCGCCGGCTGGCTGCGATGGACCGCAAGGCGTGAGCGAAGGCATCGCTTTCGCACTTGTGGTTGATCGGATCTGTCGCTGCCGTCTGCGCCCCATTCCCGTACGTTGCAGGTGAGGTTGCTCGCTGGTGCACGCGGCGATTGCGGGCTGCACGACCATGAGCGATTTCATCTACGGCATCGATTTCGGCACCAGTAATTCGTCCATCGCGATCTGGGACGTGAAGAAGCGCGAGCTCGTGCGGGATACTCGCATTGCTCGGGTGGAGTCGTCGTTCATGTACTTTCCGTACTCGGCGCGCGCGGAGCCTCCGGTGATCGGCGATGAAGCGAAGCGGCGGTATGTTTCGGACAACATGCGCGGGCGTTTTTTTCAGGCGATCAAGACGATCCTGCCCAACGCGACTTTCACGGAGACGGTGTTCAATAATCACTCCTACACGATCGAAGAGCTGATTGCGTTTCCGCTGCACCAGATGAAGCAGCGGGCCGATGACGTGACCGGTCAGGATGTGAAACGCGTGGTGATGGGGCGGCCCGCGGTGTTTTCCACCGATCCGGCCGAGGATGCCCTGGCCGAACAACGACTGCATCGCGCCGCAAAGGCGGCGGGCTTCACGGAGATCCATTTCCAGTATGAGCCGATCGCGGCGGCCTTTGCCTACGAATCGCGTATTCAAAAACCTGAGCGCGTGCTGGTCGGCGATTTTGGCGGAGGCACGTCGGATTTTTGCGTCGTGCAGCTCGACCCGCACCGGCAGGGATTGACGGATCGCATGAGCGACATCCTGGCGACGGGCGGCCTGCCGACGGCGGGCAACAAATACGACGGAGCGACGATGTGGCATAAACTGACGCCTCTTTTTGGACGCGACGCCACGTACGAAAGCTGGGGAAAGCGTATCGAAGTTCCAAATGCCCTCCACCGCCGGATCTGCCAGTGGGACCAGATCGTCTTTCTGAACAACGCGCAGAATCTGGATCTGCTGTGGCGGCTGTCGCACTCGTCGGATGCCCCTGAGGCGTTCGAGCGCTTCATCGCGCTGGTGAAGGAGAATCAGGGTTTCGCACTTTTCCAGGTGATCGAAGCGGCGAAGATAGCGCTCGCATCGAAGATCGTCGCGCCACTCCAGTTCAACCATCCCCGCATCTTGATCGACGAGCGCATGACGCTCAGTGAGTTCAATCGCATCTCAGCCGATATCACGGCGGGCATAGTTGGTTATCTGGACAAATTTCTCGCAGACGCTCGCATCGAGCGCGGCAGCATCGAGACGGTCTTTTTAACAGGAGGCACTTCGCTGATTCGTAGTTTACGCGCAGAGTTCAAGCAGCGCTTCGGGGCAGAAAAAATCCGCGATGGCGAGGAGTTCACCAGTGTGGGCGACGGCCTGGCGTTGAGCGCTCCGTTGTTTTTCCCGGAACTGCATCGGTGACCATGGAAATAGACTGACTAGAGGAGTGCTGCTAGGGCCTGCGAGCTGGGAAATCGGAAGCCGGCCAGCGGCCGGCGCTCCCGGGGGCGGGCGCTCAGTTGTTTCCGTAGAGGAAGCCGGCACCCTTGCCGCCACTGGCACCGACGAGTTCTTCTTCATTTTCGGCGACGGCTTCTTCTTCTGGGATTTCCTCGAGCGGGGCGAAGCGTTCGGAGGTGAAGCCGAGCTCTTGTTTACCGGCGTGGAAAGGGTCGGGCGGGTTGGTGAGTTCGACGAGGAGGAGGCCGACGGTGGCGGAGTCGCCGCCTTTGACGACTTTCTCGCGGCCGAGAAAGACCTCGCGGATCGTGTACGTGACGCCCTTGACCGGGAGCTGCTTGTAGATCGCGCGGATGAATTCGTTGAAGGTGTCGTTGATGCAGACGACGCGTTGGCCTTTGACCATGATGGTGTGGAATGAAACGCGGATGGGCGCGGGGGCAACCTAGGAAAAGTGAAGGGCGAAGAGTGAAGAGTGAAAAGGGGGCACGTAAAAGGCGCGTCGGTGAGGACGCGCCTTGGATTTCAAATACTCGCAATGCCGACGGGGATGTCGGTGCTCCCAGGGTTAGACGCCGTTGGCGACGTACTGGGCGAAGAGGTTTTCGAGGTACTCTTGTTTGCCGCTCTTGGGCGTGGGCTCGCCGAGCTTCGTGAGGACGAGTTTTTCGAGCTCTTTGAAACCGACTTTGCCCTTCTCGATGTCTTTGCCGTAGCCGGTGTCGAAGGAGCTGTAGCGGTCGTCGACGAACTTCTGGAGTTTGCCTTCGGCGATGATTTTGCGGGCGAGTTTGAAGGCGAGGGCGTAGGCGTCCATGCCGCCGATGTGGGCGTGGAAGAGGTCGTCGAGGTCGATGGACGGACGACGGAGTTTCGCATCGAAGTTGAAGCCGCCGGAGCCGAGGCCGCCGGCGTTGAGGATCGGGATCATGGCGAGGGTGAGCTCGCGGGCGTCGGTGTTGAACTGGTCGGTGTCCCAGCCGAGGAGCGGGTCGCCGGTGTTGGCGTCGATCGAGCCCAACATGCCGGCGGCGGCGGCGACCTCGATCTCGTGCTGGAACGAGTGGCCGGCGAGCGTGGCGTGGTTGGTCTCGATGTTGAATTTGAAGTGCTTGGCGAGGCCGTACGTCTTGAGGAAACCGATACAGGTGGCGCAGTCGAAATCGTACTGGTGCTTGGTCGGCTCCTTTGGCTTGGGCTCGATGAGGAACTGGCCTTTGAAGCCGATCTCTTTCGCGTAATCGACTGCCATGCCTAGGAAGCGCGCGAGGTGGTCTTGTTCGCGTTTGAGGTTGGTGTTGAGGAGTGTCTCGTAGCCTTCGCGGCCGCCCCAGAAGACGTAATTTTCGCCGCCGAGTTCGAGGGTGGCTTCCATGGCTTTCTTCACCTGAGCGGCGGCGTAGGCGAAGACGTGGGCGTCAGGATTGGTGGAGGCGCCGGCGAGGAAGCGCGGGTTGCTGAAGAGGTTGGCGGTGCCCCAGAGGAGTTTCACGCCGGTGGCTTTTTGGAGGTCTTTGGCGTGGGCGACGATGGCGTCGAGGTACTTGTTGGACTCGGCGAGCGTCTTGCCCTCGGGGGCGATGTCGCGGTCGTGGAAGCACCAGAAGGGCGCGCGGATTTTTTGGAAGAACTCGAAGGCGGCGTCCATGCGTACCTTGGCGACGGATACGGGATCTTTGCCGGATTCCCAGGGGCGGACAATGGTGCCGGGGCCGAACGGGTCGGCGCCGGTGCCGCGGAAGGCGTGCCAGTAGGCGATGCCGAAGCGGAGGTGCTCGGACATGGTTTTGCCGTCGATCACCTCGTCGGGGTTATAGTGCTTGAACGACAGGGCGTTTTCGCTGCGGGGGCCTTCGTAGGCGATCGTGTCGATGCCGGAGAAGTGGGATTTGGATTTCGATTTTTTCATGGGAGGAAAGAGGAGTGAGGGAGAAGAAGAGGGGAGAGGATAGAGAGTGGAATGTAGGGGGGAAGAAGGCGGAGAGCGGGGGATGAGGGCGTCAGGCGGGCGGGGCGGCGAGGGTGGCACCGGGGATGACGGTGGTTTCGACGAGGATTTTGCGGAGGAGGGAACGGGGTTGAAGGAGGCGGCTCACGAGGCGGGCGACGGTGGATGCTCCGAGTTCTTCGTTGGGGACGCGGAGCGTGGCGAGGGCGGGGAGGCCAGGGGGTGGCTCGTTGCCGTCGAACCCGGTGATGGAGCAATCTTGCGGGACGCGGAGGCCGCGGGTGCGGAGGTCGGCGATGAGCTGGTAGGCCTGGTGATCGGCGGCGCAGACCCAGGCGGTGACTTTGTCGCGGCGGGTGGCGGTGGCGACGGCGTCGGCAAGGGCATCGGTCGTCGTGTAGCGCGGCTGGGAGGCGTGGAGGTTGAACGTCCAGCGAGGGTCGAGAGGGAGGCCGTGTTGGAAGAGAGCTTCGGCGTAGGCGGCGAAGCGGCGCGAGGCCCAGAGGCCGCCGGTGGGATAGGCCCAGGATACGAAGCCGATGCGTTTGTGGCCGAGGGCGGTCAGGCGGGAGACGAGGTCACGAATGCCGCCGTGGTCCGTGTCGATGACGTCGAGCGGGGTGTCGTGGTATTCGTTGAGGACGGAGACGACGGTGAGCTTGCGGGCGATCATCTTCACGACGTCGTGAGGAAACGGGTACACGAGGATGGCGCCGCGCCAGCCGGATTTGCGGATTTGGAGGAAGAGCTGGCGGCGACCGGTGTCGTTGTTGAGCTCAGCGGGATCGAGGGAGAGGACGTCGATCGCGAGGTGTTCGATGGCGGCGCGGTGGCGGATGCCTTGGAGGATCTGCGGGAAAGTGGCGCGGTCGGCGGCGACGAGGGGGGCGCCGATGAGGACGCCGACGGTGAGGGGCGTGGCGGCGCGGGGGCGGCGGATCGAGCGGGTGGGCGAGCGGTGGTAGCCGGACGCGGCGGCGGCGGCCAGGACGCGTTCGCGGGTGTCGGCGTTGATGGCGGGGTGATTGGAGAGGCTGCGCGAGACCGTGGTGCGGGACACTTTTAGCTGTCGGGCGAGGGCTTGCTGGTTGACGGAGCGCATCGGAGGCGGAGCGGCGGAGTCGGGCGGGAAATGAAGCGCTCAGGGGAGTGCGTGGCGGGGCGGAGCGGCAAGCATGAAGTTATGCACATGTTGCGTGATTGTGAGGCGCTATTGGCTATTTTTAGCTATGGGAAGTGGGTGATCGGTGGCTATGCACCTATTTGTGGATTTTGGGGGCTGAAGAAGGGGCGACTTGAGGAAGCGGGGAGGGTGAGGTTGGCAGAGCGAAACGGACGACACGGAGGTCGTCCCTCCACCGGAAAACAGAAGAAGGCCGCGCGCGGAGTGGGAAAGTGTCACGTAATACGTGACACTTTTGGGGCGGGAGAGAGTGGGGATTCGCAAGGAAAGGTGGGAGGGAAGTGTCACGTAATACGTGACACTTTTTCTGTGGCTTTTGGGTGGCGGGCGTGGGGGGCGCAAAAGGGTTTGTTGACCGGGACGGTGGGTCTGATTTTGCGGACTGTTCCTAACACTCATTTTTCATGGAAAATCCCGCTGCTCCCGTTCCGAACCCGAAAATCGCCGAAGCCCTCGCATTTTTGCAGGCGGCGGAACAGTCGGCGGCGACGGGCGATCCGTCGCGGGCGGCGTGGACGGTGCAGCAGTTCGACGAGGGGCTGAGCCGGTTGCAGCCGTTCATCAAGGACGGGGGCGATCCATTGCGTTGGTTTTCGCTGGGGTTACTGGGGCGGGCGAATGTGCTGCGCTCGCGCGGTGAGGCGGGGCTGGCGGAGGCGTTGAAGAGTTACGACGGGGCGGTGAAGGTTTTGACGGCGGCATCGGCGACCGGGCCTTCGGAGGAATTCCGTCGGGACGATCTGGGAAATGTGTGGATCAACCGCGGGCTAGCGTTGCTGGCGGCGGGGGCCCCGGAGCAGCTGGCGGAGGCGGTGAAAAATTTTGATGCGTGCATCGAGCTGCGCACGGGTTTGTCGGAGGGACCGAATCACCAGTTTCGTTTTGGGCTGGCAGCGGGGTGGATGAATCGGGCGGATGCGCTGACGCGGCTGGGTTCGCCGGAGAATCTGGCGGAGGCGCTGCGGAGTTATGATGCGGCGCTGCCGGTGATGCAGGCGCTGCCGATCAATGAGAATGACTGGTTCAGGCACCGTCTCGCGGTGGCCTGGATGAATCGCGGCATCACGGCGCAGGCGATCGGTGGAGCGGAGAGCGTGGCGGAGGCGCTCAAGGGTTTTGATCGCGCGATCGAGCTGCTCGCTGGTCATCGCGTGCTGGAGCGACCGGAGGGGAAGCATTTGCTGGCGTGCGTGTGGTTGAATCGTGCAGGGCTTTTACTGGCTACTTCGCCGGAAAAAATGACTGAGGCGCGCGAGGCGGCGCTTGCGGCGAAAGAGACGATCGCGGGCATGGAGGAGCAGCAGCCGGGGATGGCGGATGTGGCGTTGAAGGCGCGTCACGCGATCTGCCGGGCGGCGGCGGCGCGTCTGGCCGAGGCGAAACCGGGCGACGATGTGAAGGAACTGATCGGTGAAGCGACGGATGCGGTGGACGAAGGGCTGGCGTTGTCGCGACTTTGGGAGGAGCGCGGGCTGGCGGCGTTCAAGCCGATGGAGGCGGAGCTGTTTCGTTTCGGGACGGAGATTTATTCGAAGCACCAGCCGCATTTTCTGGCGGAGTTTGTGTTGGAGAATCTCGATCCGGAGCGTTCGGCGGTGGCGAAGAAGGCGAGCGCGCCGATGATGCAGGCGGGCGTGGAGGCGGTGGCGAAGACGTTGCAGGGTTTGCAGGCGCGCGGGTTTGGCGAGCTGGGCAAACCGGGGATGGAGCGGCTCATCGAGGCCCTGGGCGATCTGCGTGCGGCGGATGAGCGGCTGCGGGCCGTGCGGATGCGCGTGCGGGCGTAGCGTGAGCGCGGTGGCGTATCGGCGTCTTTGTTGAGTCGCAAAGACGCGAAGGCGCTAAGGTCGGAGCGAAGCAGGCTTGGCCACAGAAGGCGCAGAAGACGCAAAAGGGCGGCTGGTTTTTGGCGTCAGTGCGTGGTGGCGAAATACGCAGTGAAGGTCGCGGCGTGAAGCCGCTCTTACAGTGGTGATGCAGAAGCGGGGTGAGGGCACCCCGCCTACATCGGGTAGGACTACTTGGCGGCGGTGCGGCGTTTGAAGAAGCGGCGGTAGGAGAGGGCGAAGCCGGTGTAGACGAGGAAGCAGCCGCCGAGGCAGGCGAGTCCGGCGATGAGCTGGCCGGGCCAGCCGAGAGCTTGTCCTGTGTGGAGGTACCGCGTCCACGAGCGGATCTGACGTGCGGTGCTGAGATCGGCATAACCTTCGCGTTTGAGGACTTCGCCGGTGAAGGGATTAAGCGTTAGCGTGGTGGTCGCGGTGCGCGGCAGGGAGTCGGACTCGCGGACGATGATCGTCACGGGTTGGGGCGCGGGGCGGGCGGGCGCAGCGGGGGGATTTTCGGTTGGGGCTGAGGCGGCGGGCGCGGATTGAGCGGGAGACGTGGCGGTTGTATTCGGGGCGCCAGCACGCTGGCCGCGTTGGGCGCCGCCGGTGCGGACGGTGATTTGCTCCCAGCGGGGGAAATCTTTTTGGACAGAGGCGATGAGGGTGTCTTGCGGGAGCGGGCGGGCGTCGGGGGAGGGGCGGACGATTTCGAAGGCGGGGGTGGCGTTGGCGGGACCGCCGGGGCCGGCCTGGCCGGCGGCGGAGCGCAGGGGCGGTTCTTCTCCGGCGATTTTGTAGATGAGGTCGCCGCCCCAGCGGAAGGAGATGGGGACGGCGGTGAGGGTGAGGACGATGAGGATCGGAGCGGACCAGAAGCCGATGGCGTTGTGCCAGTTGAAATCGCGGGCGAGGCCGGAGGCTTTGAAGTTGAGGAAGGTGACGGCTTTGATGCCGCGCCAGGACCAGTTGCGGGGCATCCAGAGGTAGAGGCCGGTGACGGCGAGGGCGAAGAAGGCGATGTTGCAGATGCCGTTGATGAGTTTGCCCATCGGGCGTTGCTCGCCTTCGCGGCCGAGGAAGCGGTGCCAGTCGATCATGAGGTGCATGAAGTCGTGGACCTTGGTGGAGGCGGGTTGCTTGAATTCGCCGGTGTAAGGATTGGCGAATACGGCGCCGTCGCGGCCGGCGGTGAAGGTGACGACGGCGGCGGGGTCGTTGAGGAGGGTGAGGCCGGTGGCTCGGAAGTCTGGCTGGGTTTCGCGGAGTTTGCGCTGGAGGTCGGCGATGGAGAGGCGGGTGGTGTCGGCGGGGACGGCGACTTTGCGGGCGTCGCGTTCGGACCAGTCGGCGAGCTCGTGCTCGAAGGCGAGGATGGTGCCGGTGAAGCACATGATGCCGATGGACAGGCCCGAGATGAGGCCGGCGACGAGGTGGGACCAGAAGAGGATTTTGCGGAACGTTTTCACGGGAAAGTGGAGGCTAGAATGGAGGTGCGGTTTATTTCACCGCGGAGACACGGAGAGCGCGGAGAACGGAGGCGGAGGGAGAAAGATTGAGAGAACGAGGAAGGGGAAAGAGGCGGGGCTTACATTTCGGCCCACTGGCGGAGGAGGTTGTGGTAGACGCCGGTGAGCTGGGTGATCGAGGGGTGGCCGGGGTGATCGATGGTGAGACGCTGGATGGCGATGTCTTGCTCGAAGAGGAGGGCGCGTTTCGCGTCGTCGCGGATCATGCTTTGTATCCAGAAAAAGGAGCAGAGGCGGGTGCCGCGGGTTACCGGGGTGACGCGGTGGAGGCTGGTGCCGGGGTAGAGGATCATGTGGCCGGCGGGGAGTTTGACGGACTTGGGGCCGTAGGTGTCTTCGACAATGAGTTCGCCGCCGTCGTATTCGGAGGGTTCAGCGAAGAAGAGCGTGCAGGAGAGATCGGTGCGGAGGCGGTGGCCGGTGCCGGGGACGGTGCGGATGGAGGCGTCGATGTGGTTGCCGTAGTTTTGGCCGCCGGTGTAGCGATTGAACATGGGCGGGAGGAAGTGCAGCGGGAGGGCTGCGGACATGAAGAGGGGATTCTGGGTGAGCGCGCGGACGATGGTTTCGCCGACCTGTTTGGCGACGGGGTGGGTCGCGGGGATTTGCATGTTGTCCTTCACCTTGACGGCCTGGTGGCCGGCGGTGGCGGCGCCGTCGGTCCAGTCGGCGGAGTCGAGGAGGCGGCTGGCGTCGGCGAGTTGCTGCGGGTTAAGGACGTTGGGAATGGCGAGGATCATGGCGGGCTTATGAAGCGGAAATGGCCGCTTCGCGCGGGAGGCGAAGCGGCCGTGAGAGAACTATGACGCCGGGGAGGGGCGTCAGGTTTTTAGAATTTTAGATCGGCGCTGAGGGTGTAGGAGCGGGGGGCGCCGACGTAGACGCGGCCGCCACCGTTATTGAGGGCGCGGGCGTAGAGTTCGTCGGTGACGTTTTCCACGTTGAGGCGCAGGGTGATGTTCTTGGTGATTTCGTAGGACGCCATCAGGCTGCCGACCCAGTATTCGGGGAGGCGGGAGGCGTTGACGGCGGGGTTGGTGGTGAGCTGGCGGGCCACGGAATCGACGTACTGGATACCGCCGCCGATGACGAAGCTCGAGGGGAAGGCGTAGGTGGTCCAGAGGTTGCCGGAGTGTTTGGGCGTCCACTGGAGGTCGGCGTTGTTGGCGGTGGCGCTGAGGGGGTTGTTGTTCTGGGTGTCGAGGTAGGAGTAGCCGGCAAAGACGGCCCAGGCGGTGGTGATGTTGCCGGTGATGCCGAGTTCGAGGCCGTTGACCTCGGTGCTGCCGTAGGCGGCGGGGTCGCCGGTGGCGGCGTCGGTGGCGATGGAGACGTTTTTGTTTTTGCTCTTAAAGATGGCGGCGGTGGTGGAGAGCTTGCCCTGGAAGAAGTCCCACTTGGTGCCGAGCTCGATGATTTCGGCGCGTTGCTCCTTGGCTCCGGGGCTTTCGGCGCCGGTGTTGGTGGGCGTGCCTGCCGCGGCCGGGGAAAGGTTGTTGCTCATCGGCGGGCGGGCGGAGTTGCCGTAGGCGAGGTAGACGCTGCTGGCGGCGGTGGGCTTGTAGACGACGCCGAGTTTGCCGGAGGCGATGGTGCCGTCGCCGGATTTGTCGGTGATGCCGGAGGGGTTTGCGGTGGTGGGGGCGGCGACGTCCCAAGTGTGGGTCTCGTAGTTTTCGAGGCGGAGGCCGCCGGTGACCTGCCAGCGCTCGTTGAGCTTGGCGGTGTCGTAGAGGAAGAGGGCGGCGGTATCGACCTGGGCCTCGGCGGCGCCGTTGCGGACGGGGGAGAAGGCGGTGAGGGCGCGGTCGGGGTTGGGATTGATCGAGGTGGCGGGGGTCACGGTGCCCAGGCCGGTGAATTTTTTGGTGTAGGCCGTCTCGGTGGTGAACTCGATGCCGGTGGCGAGGGTGTGCTGGACGGAGCCGGTGGCGAATTCGGCGGAGAGGCTGGTGACGTTGGCCAGGACTTCGTTGGTGCGGAAGTTGGACTGGCGGGAGCCGTTGACCGGGGTGGTGATGACGGGGTTGGGCGGGGTGATGCTGTAGGCGCTGAAGGAGGTGTAGAGGGCTTCGCGCTCGGTGAAGCGGTAGACGGTCTGGTTGCTCAGGCGGAGGTCGGAGCGGATGTCGTGCTCGACGCGAAGGGTGGCGGAGTCGGCGGTGACGTCGTCGAAGTCGGTGCGAAGGCCATAGAAGCTATCGGGGTCGATCTGCGAACCGAAGTCGGTGGCGATGACATCGGGAATGGCGGGAGAGGGAACGCCGAACTCGGGGAGGCGGTTTTGTTGGAAGTGTTCGTAGGCGAGGCTGACGCGGGTGGGCGTGCCGAGGCCGATGGCGAGGGAAGGAGCGATGGACCAGCGGTCGTTTTCGGCGATCTCGCGGCCGACGACGCCGCCGTCCTGCCAGAGGGCGTTTACGCGGACGGCAGTGCCTTTGAAGGGGCTGTCGGGGAGTTGTTCGTTGACGTCGAGGGTGGCGCGGGAACGGGCGTCGGCGTCAGTTTCGTCGAAGCCGTAGCTGAGGGTGCCGCGTTGGAAGCTTTCAGCGACCGGGGTCTTGGTTTTGAGGTTGATGTAGCCGCCGGGGTTGGCGCGGCCGTTTTCGGTGGCGGGGCCTTTGGCGATTTCGACCTGCTCGATGTTGTAGGTGTCGCGGCTGTAGTTGCCGCTGTCGCGGACGCCGTCGATGAAGATGGCGTTGGAGCTATCGGCGCCGCGCATGAAGAAGCTGTCGCCGGTGGCGACGTTACCGTTTTCGCCGGCGGTGAAGGTGATGCCGGGGGTGTTGCGGAGGACGTCGGAGAGGTTGGTGGCGGCCTGTTGATTGAAAATCTCGGAGGAAATGACCGTGACGGTCTGGGGCGTGTCGACGAGGGGGGCGGTGAACTTGGGGGAGGAGATGGGTTTTTCGGTGGTGCCTTCGACGGAGAGTTTGTCGAGGTCGACGGCTTTTTCCTGCGCGAAGGCGGCGCCGGTCAGCATGAAGCTGTTGACCAGGGCGGCGATGGTAGCGGCGGGGGCCAGGCTTGTGGAGAAGCGTGGCGCGGTTTCGGTGGAAGTGGTGTTGGTGGTGATGCGGTCGGACATGACGAAAAGTGGAAAATATTCCCGTCCGCCGCCGGCCTGGTGCCTGCCTCGATGAACAACAAACAATGACTTTAACTGACCTGTGAGTGAGGGGCTCCAGGGAACGGACGGCGGCGGACGAAAAGTGAGGAAAGAGCGTGGTCGCGGATGCTTCTGGCCTGTGCGGCGTTAAGCGGAGCGACGTGGATATGGTGAAAACTGAACGACGCGAAATGAGACTGAGACGGATTCTCACGTCAATAAATTATTGAGACAAAAACTCAGTCTCAGTAAAACGGTGCATTGACCCCGCTGATGGGCAGGACTTTATGGCGCGTCATGGTTGCAACCCTGACCGTAAATCTCAGTGAGCGGAGTTACCCGATCTTGTTTGGCGTCGATCTGGCGAAGCAGGTGCGGGCGAAGGTGAATGAACTCACGCAGGCGGGGCGGAAGGTCGTGGTGATCACGGATCGTCATCTGGCGCGGAAGCAGGCGGATGGGTTGCACGCGATGTTTGGCGAGGTGCCGATGCTGGTGCTGGAGCCGGGGGAGGAGACGAAGTCGCTGACGGAGTTGGGGCGGGTGCTGGATTTTTGCGCGGAGCACCGGGTGGACCGGGCGGGGGCGTTGTTTGCGGTGGGCGGCGGGGTGATCGGGGATTTGGGCGGGTTCGCGGCGGCGGCGTTTTTGCGGGGGATCGAGTTTTATCAGATCCCGACGACGCTCCTCGCGATGGTGGACAGCTCGGTCGGGGGGAAGACGGGGATCAATTTGAAGGCGGGGAAGAATCTCGTGGGGGCGTTTCACCAGCCGCGCGGGGTGTTTGTGGCGACAGGATTACTGGCGACGCTGCCGGCGCGGGAATTTGCAGCGGGGATGGCGGAGGTGATCAAGTATGGGCTTCTTGGAGACGCGAATTTACTGGAGCAGCTGGAGAAAAAACCGCTGACGGTGGAGAGCGAAGAGTTGGCGGCGGTGATCCATCGCTGCTGCGAGATCAAGGCTGGCGTGGTGGAGGCGGATGAGCGCGAAACGGCGAAGGAAGGCGGGCGGGCGCTGCTCAATCTAGGGCACACGTTTGGGCATGCGATCGAGCAGGTCACGGGCTACGGCGTTTACTTGCACGGCGAGGCGGTCTCCATCGGGCTGGCAGCGGCGGCGCGGTTGTCGGCGAAGCTTGGGTACATCGGCGAGGCCGAAGTGACGCGTGTGGAGAAGGTGCTGGCGGCGCACGCGCTGCCGGTGCGGTTGCGCGCGGAGCTGCCGTTGAGCGGGCTGATGGCGGCGGCGGCGCGGGACAAGAAGGTGCGGGCCGGGATGCCGCGTTTCGTGGTCATGAAAACGCTCGGCGATGCGGCGACGCAGTCGGGGATCGAGCCGGCGCTGGTGGAGGCGTGTTTCCGCGAGGTGGGGGCGGTGTAGCCGGAAGATTTTCGATTGGGTGGCGCGAGTAATCGTGCGGTTGCCTGAAATCGAAAATCGAGAATCCTGAATCGAAAAGTTCCACCCAAGCATGTCCGCCATCGATGAAGGTATCGTCCGCGAGTATTTTGAGCAGAACGGATTTCTGGTCCGGCAGCTGCGCAAGTACGACGTGCAGGCGCGCAAGAAGACGGGCGACGAGGAAATCGATCTGATGGTGTACAATCCGTCGTATCAGCGCGATTCGCGGAAACCGGATTTTTTTCTCTTCTCGAACGAGCTTCCGCACATCCATCGCGCGATCGTGGTGGTGAAGGCGTGGCACACGGGGCGGTTCACACCGAAGATGTTGCAGAGCAGTCCGGAGATTTTCGGGTTTTTGCAGGACAATGTGCTGAAGGAAGTGCCGAAGCTTTTTCCGGCGGAGAGCACGGGCGCGGCGTCGGGTGAAGAGGGCGAGGCGTTGCCGACGAAGATCCTGGTGCTGCCGAGTCTGCCGACGGCGGAGCCGTTTCGCTCGCAGAGTTTGCAGCTGCTCAAGGAGCGCGGGGTGGATGCGATCATCTCGTTTCGCGCGATGCTGCTCGATCTGATCGAGAAGATTGAGCCGAACCGGAGCTATGGGAAAAGCGACACGCTGCAGGTGATCCGGATTTTGAAGAACTACGATCTGCTCAGGGACGCGCAGCTGGATTTACCGGGCGCGGAGCGGACGGTGTCGCGCAAGCCGCGTGTGTGATCTTCTACTTTTATGATTCATCCGTCGGCCATTGTTGAAGAGGGCGCGCAGTTGGGCGCGGACTGCGAGATTCACGCTCATGCGATCATTCGGAGACATGCGATCCTGGGCGACCGTGTGGTGGTGCATCCGTTCGCGGTGATCGGGGGCGATCCGCAGTATTTGAAGTTTGAGCGCGCGACGGAGAGTTTCGTGCGGGTGGGGAGCGGGACGGTATTGCGCGAGTATGTGACGATCAATCGCGCGATTCACGCGGGGCAGGCGACGACGGTGGGGGAGAATTGTTTTTTGATGTCGGGGGCGCATCTGGCGCATGACTGCGCGGTGGGAAATCATGTGGTACTGGCGAACAACGCGTTGCTGGCGGGGCATGTGAGCGTGGGTGATTTTGCGTTTATCGGCGGCGGGGCGGCGGCGCATCAGTTTACGCGGATCGGCGAGAGCGTGATGCTGGGCGGGCTGGCGCGGATCACGCGCGATCTGGCGCCATACACGATCGTGGCGGAGCGCGATGAGGTGTCGGGGCTGAACCTGATTGGGCTGAAGCGGCGCGGAGTTTCGCGCGAGGCGATCAGGGAGCTGAAGGAGGCGTTTCGCGCGGTGTATTCGGAAAGCGGCAACATCCGCGAACTGGCCAAGCGCGCGCTGGAGGGTGGTCAGTTTGCGACGGCGGAGGCGCGGAAGTTTCTGGAGTTTTTCACGAGCGGGAAGCGGAGTTTCGCGCGGCCGGTGCGGGTGGGGCGTGACGGTTCGGAGTCGGAGGCGGGCGAGTGATGGCGGCTGTGCGGATGAGTGCGAAGCTGGCATTGACGTGCGGCGATCCGGCGGGAGTGGGGCCGGAGATTATTGAGGCGTGGTTGAAGGCGCATCGGGCGGAGGCGCGGGAAGTGGCGGTGATCGGGCCGGCGCGGTGGGTGGAGTCGATTGATCTTTGCGGGGCGACGGCGGTGGCCGTGGCCGGAGATGGGGTGGATGCGGATTTTTCTGCGGTGTTAGGGCAGCCGAGTGTCGAGGGGGCGCGAGTGGCGCTGGCGGCGATGGAGCGGGCGGCGGCGGGGACATTGAGTGGGGAATTTTCAGGCGTGGTGACCGGGCCGGTGAGCAAGAGCTGGCTGCAGAAGGCGGGGTATGCGTTTCCGGGGCAGACGGAGTTTTTTGCGGCGAGGTGGGGAGGGGAGCCGACGATGGCGTTCTGTGGCGGGAAGCTGCGGGTGGTGTTGCTGACGTGGCATATTCCGCTGCGCGAGGTGGCGGGGCAGTTGACGGAGGCAAACATTGAGCGGGCGGTGCGAGCGGCAGATGAGCTGGCGCGGGCGGAGGGTGTGGCGGCTCCGAGGATCGGGGTGTGTGGGTTGAATCCGCACGCGGGCGAAGATGGACTGTTGGGATCGGAGGAGCGCGACGTGATTGATCCGGTGCTGGGGAGATTGCGCGGAGATTTTCCGGGGCTGTCGCGGTGCGAGGCGGGGGACACGTTGTTCGCGCGGTCGTTGCGGGGGGAGTTCGATGTGGTGATCGCGCTTTATCACGATCAGGGGCTGGCACCGCTCAAGACGGTGGATTTTGACGAGGCGGTGAATGTGACGCTCGGGTTGCCACATGTGAGGACGAGCCCGGATCATGGGACGGCGTTTGGGATCGCGGGGAAAGGCGTGGCGAGTGCGACGAGTTTCGCGAATGCGGTGACGGTGGCGCGGCGCTTGATAAACGCGCGGGGTGGGCAATAGTGCGCGATCCTTCCTTTTCCATGTCTGCCGAATCGAGTGTTTCCGTGTCCACGAATGTCTCCGCCGCGCCTGCGGTTGCGGCGGTGGTGTTGCGTGAAGGAAACGAGAATTTAGTGAAGTTGACCGAGCCGGCGGGGACCAAGGTCAATGCGTTGATCGCGCGGGAGAAGCAGGGGGATTATCTGCGGATCGCGATCACGGGCGGCGGCTGTAACGGGCTCAGTTACAAGATGCGCTTCACCGGCGATACCAAGAAGGGTGACATCCTTGTGCGAACAGGCGGGGCGAACGTGTTGGTCGATGCTAAGACGGCGCTCTATCTGAAGGGCACGGTGCTGGACTACTCGAACAAGATGGTTGGCGGGGGGTTCAAGTTCGCCAATCCCAATGCCAAGGCGAGCTGCTCGTGTGGCGAGAGCTTCAGTGTGTGAGCGTTGGGCAAAGTTAATTGTTGTCAGCCCGGCTGTGCCCGGTGAAAAGACAGCGACTTCGAAATCACCCAGAACTTATTGATGGCAACCTCGTTTCCCTCCTCTGGCGGCAGTGGCCGCCCCGGTCAGTATCAGCGTCGTACAAACAACGACCCCTTTGCGGCGATTCGTCGCAATCATCGCATCAAGGTCCCGCAGATCCGCGTGATCAGCCCTGAAGGCAAACAGCTCGGCATCCTCGCCACTGATAAGGCGCTGGCGCTGGCGATTCAGGTCGGGCTCGACCTCGTGGAAGTTGCGCCGAACGCGACGCCGCCGGTGTGCCGCATCATGGATTTCGGCAAGTACGTGTACGAGGAGCAGAAGAAGGTTTCCCACGCGAAGGTGACGGCGAGCAAGATCAAGGAGATCGAGTTCTCGGCGCGTATCGCGGAGAACGATTTTCATACGAAGATCCGCCACGCGGAAGAATTCCTGAATCATGGCGCGAAGGTGAAGCTGCGCCTGAAGTTCCGCGGTCGCGAGATGGCGCATACGGAGATCGGCTTCGGCGTGATCACGAAGGCGCTGTCGGAGCTCGACGGCATGGGGCATCCGGATTCGCCGCCAAAGCTGATGGGCAAGCAGATCAACGTGATGTTGACGCCGCTGCCTACGAACAAGCGTAAGCCGAAGTACCTCAAGGAAGGCGAAGTCACTCACGACGTTCCGTCGAAGCCAGGTGACGACGACGAGGACGACGATCACTCCGGGGCGAAAGCCTGAGGACGCGGGTGTGTGGTGGCCTGCCTATAAAAAACTGCGGACGCTGGTCGCGATAGGCGGGCTGCTCGCGGTTTTGGGCGGGCAGGAGGTTTATGCGATCGCCCGGAGCACGCCCTCGCGGCCTGCGGCGGGCGGGGCGAGTGCGAGCAGCGCGGCGGGAGTCGTGAAGCTGGGCGGGATCGACTACGTGGATGCCGCGGCTTTCGGGAAGAAGGCCGGGCTGAAGGCGGTCTGGATAAAAGCGGGCGAGCGGCTTTCGCTGCGGAGTGACACGACACGGGTGGATCTTGAGGTCGATTCGCGCGAGGTGATGGTGAATGGTGTGCGGGTTTTCATGGGCGAGGGGGCGCGGCTCCATAAAAAAACGGTGCGTATCAGTAAGATCGATGCGGAGCGGTTGCTCCTGCCGATCGTGCGGCCGGCGAGTGTGACGGCGGCGGTGCCGCAGCTGCGGGTGATCGCGCTGGATGCGGGACACGGCGGTCGCGATCCGGGCAAGGAGAACAAGAAGCTGCGTGTGAATGAAAAGACTTTCACGCTCGATGTGGTGAAGCGTGCGGAGAAGTTACTCACGCAGCAGGGGTACAAGGTGGTGCTGACCCGGAAGAGTGACACTTACGCCGAGCTGGGTGACCGGCCGGCGGCGGCGGCGCGGGCGGGGGCGGATTTATTTATCAGCGTTCACTTCAACGCGGTAGCGGCGAATGTGGAGCGGGTGTCGGGGACGGAGACGTACACGATGACGCCGCAGTACCAGCGTTCGGCGAGTGACAGCACCCGGGACTCGATGGATGCGATCGCGAATCCGGGGAACGTGAACGATCACTGGAATGCGCTGCTGGGATATCACATGCAGCGGGCGATGCTGGCGGATTTGAAGACGTCGGATCGCGGATTGAAGCGTGGGCGGCTGGCGGTGTTGCGGCTGGCGACTTGCCCGGCGGTGCTGGTGGAGGCGGGATTTTTATCGAACACGTCGGAGGCGAAAAAAATCGCGACGGCGGAGTACCGGCAGAAAATTGCCGATGCTATCGCGGATGGCGTGAAGGCTTATGCGGCTGCGCTGGCGACGGCGCGGAAGTGAACACGCCCTGAGCGCGGACGAATTTTTATCTCTTACCCCATGTTTAAGCACGGATTGGTTTTTTTGATGGCGGCGGCAAGTGGTGTTGTGGCCGATGTGTCGGCGAATCCGGTGCGTTCATCTCCTACGCGGCCGGCAACGGTGATCGATCAGCCGAAGCCGGTTCCGGCGGAGAAGGAGGAAACGAAGGCGGCGGCACCGGTGGCGAGAAAAAGTGCGGTCAAATATGTGGAGATCGCCGAGGTGTCGGCGCTGCACGGATTGGAGTTATCGTGGCCGGAGCCTCAGCGGCGGCTGGAACTTACAAACGCGGAGCACAGGATAGAGATCGAGGTGGGGTCGCGGAACATGCGCGTGGATGGGCTGCGGGTTTTCCTAGGTGATCCGGCGCGACTGGTGCAGGGGAAGGCGCAGGTGAGTCAGGTGGATGCGGAGCGGTTGTTCATGGGTTTGCTCGCGCCGGTTGCGATGGGCAAGGGGCGGGAGTTGAAGGTGGTGGCGATTGATCCGGGTCATGGAGGACCGGATACGGGGACGGAGAACAAGGCGCTGGGTTTGAGAGAGAAGATTTTTGCGCTCGATGTGTCGCTCCGGCTGAAGCGGGTGCTGGAGGCGAAAGGTTATCGCGTGGTGATGACGCGCGAGACGGACATCGATGTGGGCAAGGGAGCGCGGGCGATCATCGCGAATCAGGCGGGCGCGGATGTGTTTGTGAGCGTGCATTTCAACTCGGTGTTGAATGACACGAAGACGCGGGGGGCGGAGGTGTTCACGTTTGCGCCGCAGTTTCAGCGTTCGACGAATGCGTGGGGGCCGGGGCAGCCGGACGACACGGAGGCGTTGCCGGCGCCGGTGAACCGGTTCGACGCGTTGAGCGTGGCGTGCGCGCACGCGATTCACGGGGCGTTGTTGAAGTCGCTCAAGGCCGAGGACCGCGGGCAGAAGGTCGGGCATTGGGCGGTACTGCGGGCCTTGAATTGTCCCGGCGTGCTGATCGAGGCCGGGTTTTTATCCAACGAGGCGGAGGGAAAACTGATCGCTACGCCTGAGTACCGGCGGCAGATCGCGGAGGCGATCGCGGAGGGTTTGGTGGCGTATGGGGCGAAGGTGGCGGGAGCGGAGAAAAAGTAGACGTGCGGGGGTGTGCATGTCGGGCGGTTGGGCTCTGCGACGGCAGTGAAAGGCGCGGGTTGTTTATTTCGCGACGTGCGGACGACACGGAGGTCGTCCCTCCATGGGTGAAGAGCCGAGGGCGCTTGGTTATTTCGCGCTCTTTGACTGGCGGGTGAGGAGTTGGGCGCGGAGGTAGGTGTCGGGCGGGGCTTCCTGCCAGGCGGTGAGCCAGAGGCTGCCGAGCATGTGGCCGGCGGATACGATCTGCGTTTCGAGGAAGGTTTTGCCTTCTTTGGATTCGGGGTTCTCGGATTTGAGTTTGCCGGCTTTTTCGAGGGCGTAGAGGGGCTCGACGAAGGCGAACTGGGCGACGAGGTAGTTCATCGCGTGATCGAAGATCGGGTCGCGTGCGGTGGGGCCGACGACGGTGGAGAGGCGGAGGGCGGGTTTCACCTGCTGTTCGAGTTGAGTGAGGTTGAGTCCGCCGGATTTGCCGAGAAAACCGCCGTCGATCCAGGAGTGGAATTTGCGATCGATGGTGAAGCCGTGGGGATTTTCGCCGAACCAGCCGTTGTAGTATTTGGTGGTGTGGAGTGGCTGGGCGCCGTCGCCGACGTAGTGGCCCATGACGCCCATGAGGTAGATGATGTTGGCGTGGGCGTTGGCGATTTCGTCGGGAGTGCCGCCGGCTTCTTCGTAGGCTTTGAGGTAGGAGAAGGCGGACTTCAGGCGGGCGTAGGATTCGGCGATGGTCCAGGGGAGGTAGCCGATGAGCTCGCGGGTGCGGTCTTTGTTTTTCTCGGGGTCGATGGAAGGGAAGCGTTCGGGGTGCGCGGCGCGGGCGAGAAAAATCTGCGAGGTGAAGATGTAGCGGAGGTCGCTGACGGTGTCGGGAGTGAGGCCGAGCGGGGCGAAGTCTTCGAAGTCGATGAAGTGGTCGCCCGAGCCGGCGTGTTTGAGGGGGAGATCCTGGGGGACATTGCGCCAGCGGTCGGGTTCGCCGGCGAGGAAGGCGATGCGTTCGCGGGCGGCGGGGGCTTTGACGAAGGCGGGGAAGTTGGTGGGCAGAGAGGCGAGGGCGGTGAGGTTGACGGCGCGGTGGCCTTCGTAGTCCCAGGCGAGGAGGCGGGCGGCGGAGGCGAGGGCGAGTACGGCGATGGCGAGGAGGGCGGGCGGGCGCATGGTGGGGAGTGTGCGATGCGAACGGCGCGGGCCGAGAATAATTGCGCACGACAGTCCGGGGCGGTTTTGTCGCGGGCGTTTTATGGCTCTGCTACCAGGATATTTTTTACGTGTGCTGCTGGCGGGGCTGGCGGTGGTGATGGCAGACAGGACGGTGGCGCGAGCGGTGGAGGACGATGCGGCGAAACGGGTGATCGTGCTGGCGAATGCGAGTTCGGCGGAGTCGATGAGGCTGGCGCGTTATTACGCGGAGAAACGGGCAATCCCGGCGGAGAACATTGTGGCGCTGCCAATGACACTGGCGGAGACGATCGGGTGGCGCGAGTTCGTGGACACGGTGTATCAGCCGTTACAGGACGAACTCATTAAGCGTGGCTGGGTCGAGGCTACGGGCTCGACGCTCACGGATGAGGTGGGGCGGAAAAAATACGCAGTGCTGGGGCATCGGGTGAGTTATCTGGTGACGTGCCGCGGGGTGCCGTTGCGGGTGGAGCACGATCAGAGTCTTTATGCGGAGGTGAAGCCGTTGACGGGGACGGCGGCGTTTCGGACGAATCACGGGGCGGTGGATGCGGAACTGGCACTGGTGGCGCGGAGCGGTTATCCGATCAATGCGTATGTGCCGAATCCGTTGTTTCAGAAGGAGCGGCCGACGTCGCTCGATCTGGGGAAGGTGATCAAGGTGTCGCGGCTCGATGGTCCAGGGCTGGAGGCGGCGATGGGATTGGTGGATCACGCGATCGAGGCGGAGAAGCGAGGGTTGATCGGGCGGGGATATGTCGATGTGGGCGGGCCGCATCCGGAGGGGGATCAGTGGATGGAGGATGTCGTGAAGCAGCTCACTGCGCTCGACTACGACATGAGTGTGGATCGTGCGCCGGAGACGATGTCAGCGGAGGCGCGGTTCGATGCGCCGGCGCTTTATTTTGGGTGGTATGCGTGGCAGGTGAACGGGCCATTTACGCGGGAGGGTTTTCGTTTCCCGCCGGGAGCGGTGGCGTTGCATATCCATAGTTTCTCGGCGGAGACTTTGAGCGCGGTGGACAGGACTTGGACCGGGCCGTTGGTGGCGCGCGGGGTGACGGCGACAGTAGGGAATGTTTATGAGCCGTATCTGACGTTCACGCATCATCCGCATCTGTTGCTGCGTGCGCTGGCGCGCGGGGAGACGTGGGGCGATGCGGTGTTTTATTCGCTGCGGGCGGTGAGCTGGCAGTGCGTGGCGATCGGCGATCCGCTGTACCGGCCGTTCAAGGTGCGGTTCGCGGAGCAGTGGGTGAAGCGGGCGGAGCTGCCAAATGGACTTTATCCGTATGTGATTTTGCGCGAGGTGCGGCGGTTGGAGCGGGCGGGTCAGCCGGAGCAAGCGGCGGGGGTATTGCGGGAGGCATTGAAGGAGCGACCGGGGATGGCGGTGCTGGAGGCGCGGTTGACGGAGTTGAGCGAGGGCGGCGGGCGGGCGGAGGCGAAGTAAGCGGTCACGAAAAAGCGCGGCCGGTGAGGGCCGCGCTTGAGGGAGGGAAAACTGGATACGCCGAAGATGGCGTGGGAGTTTCCCGATTTAGATCTTATCGACGATCTTGTCGGCGAGGCCGTAGGCGATGGCTTCCTTGGCGTTGAGGTAGAAATCGCGGTCGGTGTCTTGATTGATTTTCTCGAGGGGCTGGCCGGAGGCGGTGGCGAGGATCTGGTTCAACTCGGCGCGGAGTTTTTCCATTTCGATGGCCTGGATGTTGATGTCGGTCGCGGGGCCGACCATGCGGCCGGAGATGAGCGGCTGGTGGATGAGGACGCGCGAGTGTGGGTAAAGAAGACGGCGGCCTTTAGGGGCTCCGCTGAGAAGGATCGAACCCATCGAGGCGGCCATACCCGTGACGACGACGGTGATCGGCGAAGTGATTAGCTGCATGGTGTCGTAAACGGCCATGCCGGCGGTGATGGAGCCACCGGGGCTGTTGAGGTAAAAGGTGATTTCCTGACCGGGACCGATGGCTTCGAGATAGAGAAGTTTTTCGGTGAGGTCTTTGGCGGTGGCGTCGGTGACGGCGCCCCAGAGGAAGATTTTGCGCTGCTCGAGGAATTTTTTGGCGATGACCATCGCGACGGGGCCGGTGTTTTTGCCGGTTTCGGGCGTTTCCTTCTCGTCGTCATCATCGTCATCGAAGCGCGGGAGATTGGTGGGAGCGGACGAGAGGAGATTGGTCATAGGCATGGTGGCGTAACGTGTGCGGGAGGTCGGTTTTTGCCAGTCGATTTTTAATTCTGCCGGGTAAAACGCCCGAGTCGGAGTAAAGGTTTCACCCTAGTGGGCCGATGATAAGGGCATGCTTCCAACTAACATACCCTTCGCAAAATCGCTGACCGTGGAGGAGGTGGCCGCCGGACTGGAGTCCCTGCCATCCGCTCCGCGCGTGTTACCTCAACTTTATACTCTTCTGCGCTCCGGAGATCCGACGCTCCAGCAGGTCAGCGCGCTTTTGCGGCTCGATCCGGGGCTGACGGCGCGGGTGCTGAAGATGGGCAATGATTTCAGCGCGGCACGCGGGGAGCATTGTCTCTCGGTGGAGGACGCGATCAATGGCGTAGGTTTTAACGCGATCCATACGATGGTTTCCGAGGTGGCTGACGCGCAGGTTTTCTCGCGGCCGTTGAGTCTCTACGGGCTCGATGCGGATGAGTGCTGGCGCTCGTCTATCGCCTGCGCGCTGGCGGCGGAAGTGCTGGCCGAGCACACGGGCGAAGATGTGAGCAGTGCGTACACGATCGGGCTGCTGCATGGCGCCGGGATGGTGGCGATCGATGAGGTCGTGGGGGCGGTTGAGCCGACGTTGATTTTTGCACCGCGCGCATTTCCGCGGGAGTTCGCGGATGCGGAGCGGGCATTGCTCGGGTTCACACATGCCGATGTGGGCGCGGCGTTGCTGCGTTCGTGGAATTTTCCGGTGACGGTGATTGAGCCGATTCGCTGGCAGCACACGCCACTGGGTTCGGCGGGTTATGCGCGCATGGCTTGTCTGCTGCATGCGGCGAAATGGTTGCGCGCGGTGGTGTGCGCGGATGAAGGCAGCGAGACACCTCAGACGCCTCCAGCCATCCTCTTGCAGTCTTTGCGGATCACTCCGGAAAAGCTCGCCCGACTGGTGGTCGAAGTTCGCCTAAAGTTGGGTTCTGTTCGCAATTTGTTGGAATTTTTGGCCGCTTAATAAACTTATTTTTAGCATCTTAGGCGATTTCGGTCCTAGATGCTAATATGTTGCTAAAAATTTTCACGACTCGGTCCGATGTTGAAGCATGGTGTCCTGTACCTATTTCATGTGACCCATAGCCCCCAATCATCCCCAGCATGAAAAATAACCTATATGCCCGCATCGTCGGGTTGTTTCTGTCAGTCAGCGTGGCCACGGCCATCGCTTCGGACAAGGTGAGTGTGCAAGCCAGCAGTGACCTGCGCGTGACGGTCATCGACAGCACGAGCGCATCGGATGCGCGGGCGCTGGTCCATACGGCGCTCGGCACGAGTCTCTCGGTAGGCATGACGCGTGAATGCAAAGCGCCGGTGCAGGTGAAGATCAAAGTCGCCGATGCCGGGCGCGCAGCGAAGGATCTGAAGGCTGGTTCGTGCGACGTGCTCGTCGTGATCGGCAACTCGGTCCCGCCCGTGCTCATGAAGAATGGTGCGACGGTTTTGAAGGCGACGGATGCGCGTAGCGGTGATTTGAACCGGACGTTCTACCTGCTCGCGAATACGAGCGATGTGGCGATGAACCAGATGGTCGGTCTGGCATTCGACCACGCGATCAAGTCAGCGACGTTCCAGGATGCTCTGGCCGGCAAGACTACGAGCGCTTCGGGTCTGGCCGCCACGGCCCGCTGAAGAGCGCGTTGTCAGAGCTGGGAAATTTCAAAGCCCCTCCTTTGCGGGAGGGGCTTTTTTGTGTCTGCAAATATCGCGGTGGAATGGCGAGGCCGCGTGAGAAGGGGGCGGATCAGATCAGGCCGAGCTTCATTTTGCCCTCTTCGCTGATCATGGATTGGTTCCAGGCCGGCTCCCAGGTGATGCGGACATCGGCCATGCTGACGCCGGGGAGGAGGAGGATTTTGGTTTTGGCGTCTTCTGCGATGGCGGGGCCCATGCCGCAGCCGGGGGCGGTGAGGGTCATGGCGACGTCCACTTTGTAGCCTTGGTCGGCGTCGAGTTTGGAGACGTCCATCGAGTAAACGAGGCCGAGGTCGACGATGTTCACGGGGATCTCGGGATCATAGACTTTTTTGAGTTGTTCCCAGACTGCGTCGGGATCTGGGGCGCCATTGGCGAGGGTGGCGGCTTCGACTTTTTGATCGACGACTTTTTCTCCGAGGGAGTCGGCGTCTTTGCCGTCGATGCGGTAGAGGCCGGTGTCGGTCTGGACGGTGTAGCTGCCGCCGAGAACCTGATGGATGAAAACTTTGGAGCCTGCGGTGAGCGGGTGTTTATCACCGGAGGGAATTTGAGTGGCGATGACGTCGCGGCTGAGAGTGCGGTCGTTTTGCATTCGCGCGAAGTGAAGCCGGGAGTGCGCGGCGTGCAACGTGGTTTTGCGGATTCAGGGTGTGGCGGCGGGCGTGACGGTTTGCAGAGCGGAGGAGTTGCCGAGGTAGTCGCGTGGGGCGGCGAGGCGGGCGCGGTGGGCGAGGAGGAGTTTTTCCATGTCGGTGTCGTTCGCGTCGCGAGCGAGGGAGAGGGGGCTGGCGCCGCCGTAGATGTCGAAGGTGGCGAGGGAGCCGCCTTCGAGGAGAGCGTGGGCGACTTCGAAGTGGCGACCAGCGGCGGCGGCGCAGAGGGCGGATTCGCCGTTGTTGCGGGTGGCGTTGGGATGCGCGCCGGAGGAGAGTAGGAGGCGAACGGTCTCGACGTGGCCTGAGGCTGAGGCGGCGATGAGCGGGGTGCGACCTTCGATGTCGGTGAGGTTGATGCCTGCGTGGGCATCGGCGAGGGTGCGGACGACTTCGGTGTGGCCGGCGCGAGCGGCGAGGAAGAGGGGTGTTTGCAGTCGCGGATCGCGGGCGTCTTCGTCGGCGCCGGAGGTGAGTAGTTTGCGGACGGCGTCTAGGTCGCCGGAATTCGCGGCGAGGTGGAGCGGGGTGGTCGCTGGTGGTTGAACGGAGCGCAGGTGAGGCGGGATGGATTCGCGCGGGACTGGTTTCACTGTCTTCGGCGCTGGCGCCGGTGGTGATAAGGGGTCGGCGGCGGGGAAGGCACCGCTTTCCTGCGCGGTGGCGGTGGCGTTTGATGAAGGGACTGAGGGAGAGTCGGTGCGGGCGAGAAGAGACGGTGGGGTGGAGGCGGGAGCGGTGGCACCGCGTCGGCGGAGGAGTGTGGCGACGGGGCGGTGATTGTATTTTTCGGCGATGGAGAGCGGGCTCTGGCCGTCGGCAGTGAGGGTGTCGAGAGCGGCTCCGGCCTGGATGAGGGCGCGGGCGGTTTCGAAATGGCCTTCGCGGGCGGCGAGGAAGAGAGGCGTTTCGCCGGTGGCGGTAGCGAGGGCGGGAGAAGCGCCGGCGGTAAGGAGCGCGGAGACAATGGTGGCGTGGCCGCGAGCGGAAGCGGCGAGCAAGGGCGTGTGGCCTGTGGAGTCGGCGGTGTCGGCGGGGACTTTCAAGTCGAGGAACGCGCGGACGAGGTCGAGGCGGTTTTCGGCGGCGGCGAAGTGGAGGGGTGTTTCTCCGGAGGGTGCGCAGGCATCGGGCTTGGCACCGTGTTTGAGGAAGAGGCGGGCGATCTCGAGGTAGGCACCGTCGGGTGGTTCAATATAGTGCGGGCCGCGGGCGCCGGAGGCATAGTGGAGCGGGCTGAGACCGGCGGCGTCTGTGGTGGTGACGGAGGCGCCTGCGGCGAGGAGGTGTTCGACGCTTTCGATGGAGCCGATTTTGGCGGCGAGGGCGAGCGGGGTGCGGCCTTCGGCGTCGGGCGTATCCGCCGAGGCATTGCGCGAAAGGAGGTAGCGGACGACGGGCGGGTAGCCGGTCTCGGCGGCGATGCAGAGCGGGGTGCGGCCGGCGGTGTCGCGGGCTTCGAGGTCGAGGCCGTGGGCGAGCAGGTAATCGCAGGTGGCGATCCAGCCGTTTTGCGCGGCGAGCCAGAGTGCGGTGCGGCCGTCTTTGGTGCGGGCGTCGAGGCGTGCTCCGTGGGCGACGAGGAGTTTGAGGGCGTCGAGGTGACCGCTTTGGGCGGCGAAGAGAACGGGTGTGAAGCCGTCGTCGAGGCGGGTGACGTTGGCGTCGGCGCCGCGGACGAGCAGGGCCTTGAGGAGGGTGATGTGGCCGTCGTAAGCGGAGATGCGGAGGGGGTTGAGCGTGCTGCGGTTGTTGACGATGCGGTCCTGGACGCTGGCGCCCCGGTCAAGGAGGACGAGGGCGGTGTCGATCGAGGCATCCTTGGCGGCCATGAAGAGCGGGGTGCGTTGTTGTTCGTCGGTGGCGTCCACTTCTGCGCCGTGGTCGCAGAGGATGGCGGCGGCCTCAGCGTATCCATAAAATGCGGCCATGAAGAGCGGGGTGCGGAGGCGGGCGTCGCGGGCGTTTAGCTCGGCACCGCGTTCGAGGAGGAGGCGGACGGCGGGGGCGCGGCCTTCTTTGGCGGCTTGATGGAGGGCGGTGAGGCCTTCGTTGTCGCGAGCGGCGATGTCGGCGCCGCTCGCGAGCAGGGTGACGATGGCGTCGAGCTGGCCCTCGCGGGCGGCGAGCATGAGGGGGGTCTGGCCGTCGGTGTTGCGGGAATCGATGGTTGCGCCCGCGTTTCGAAGCGCGGTGATCGAGCCGGGCTGGCCGGCGAGGGCGGCGCGGGCGAGGGGCGTGGCCCCGTTGGCGTTGGTGATGTCGGTGCGGGCGCCGCGCTCTTTGAGAAAGGCCATCATGGCGGTCTGGCCGTTGATCGCGGCGAGAACGAAAGGCGTGGCACCGGTGTTGGTGGTGGACTGTTCGAGGGTGGCGCCTCGATCGAGGAGGAGACGGGCGAGTTCGAGGTGGCCGGAGTGAGCGGCGATGCAGAGCGGGGTGGAGCCGTCGGTGTTTGTAGCGGTGTTAACGGCGGCGCCGTGGTCGAGGAGGAGGCGGGCGATTTCGAGGTGTCCGGAGTGGGCGGCGACGAAGAGCGGGGTGACGCCGTGGGGATCGGGGGTGTTGACCGTGGAGGGCGCGGCGCTGAGGAGGGCGCGAAGGGTGGCGAGGTCGTTTTGCTGGGCGGCGCGGTGGAGCGGGAAGCGTGGAGGGGGGGCGGGAGACGCAGCAGGTGGGGAAACCGGTAGGGCGGGTGGTTCGGACGCGGTGAGCGGAGCGATGACGCAGAGAAGGATGAACGAGACGGCGAGGAGACGCATGGTCACGGCGGCGTAGTGGAATCGAAATTACGACTTGGATTTGCCGGCGCCGGTCGGAAGTGACTTGAGATCTTCGAGCAGGGTTTCCCGGGTGGCGGGGTGCTCGACGGCTTCGGCGTAGCGACGGGCGGCAATGGGGTCGCGCTGAGCCCAGTCTAAGAAAACGCGGCTCTTGGTCAGGATGCGTTTGGTGGTGTCGGAGATGTTGTCGGTGAGTTCCATGGCGACCTCGGGCCGGGCGGCGATGAGGGTTTCGGAAACGGCGAGGGCGGCGATGCCGGGGTCGAAGTCGGGATCGGGATCGCCGCGGTTAATCCATTGGAGCGCGGCGACCGGGTCTTTTCCGGCCCAGCGTTGAAGGGAAATGGAGAGTGCCTGCGTGCGGTCGGCACCGGCGGGAAGTTTTTGAGCGAAGTCTGCGAAGTGGCGGGGGTCGAAGTCGGAGCGGCCTTCAATGAGACCTTTGAGGGCGGATGTGCGAATGGTAGGGTCGGTGAGGGAGGCGAGCTGGGCGTAGGCGCGGTCGGGGTCATGCTGGGCCCATTGATAAAAGGCAGAGTCGAGGAGGAAGGACTGGCGGTCGATCATGTTGGCGGAGGTGGCGAAGCGTGTGGCGGCGTCGAAGTTGCCGGTGCGTTCGACGAGGGCGTTGATGAGCATGTGGCCGTAGAAGCCGGCGGGCTCGGGATCGGCGGTGCACAGGCGGAGACCGACGCGCAGAGCGGCATCGGGCTGGGCGGTGGCGCCGGCGAGCACGGCGGCGACACATTTCATGCGTTCACCGAGGACGGTCTGTTGCATGGCCCAATCGGCGGCGGCATCGGGCTCGACGGCAGCCCAGCCGCGGAGGGAGGCGTCGCGGAGCTGGTCACGAGTGAGCCAGTTGCCCTCGGCGTCCGCGAGGGAGAGGGCGCGTTGCGGATCGGTGCGGGCGAGCGTTTCGAGGAGGGCTTCGCGTTCGCGGGTGAGGGCGGTGGTGTTGGGTTGGGTGGAGAGGGCGTTCCAGCGTTCATCCCACGTGGAGGCACTGGGAGGAGTTGAGCGAATGGCTGGTTTGGCGGAGGTGGGCGGAAGGGCGGCGGCCTGCCGGGCTGCGAGGGAACGGGCGAGTATGAAGCCGATCAGGGCGGCGGAGAGGGCGAAGGTGGTGGCGGCGATTTTCGACCAGCCGGAGCGACGAGAGGAGGAGGCGGGCATGGCGTGGTCGAAGGGCGGACGTTTGTGCGGATCGGCGACTGTGTCAGAGCGCACCGTCTGGATAGGTGTCGGCGAGGATGGCGGAGAGTGTGACGCGGTCGGCGGTGTTGGCGGAGCGGTCGATGTAGGCGCGGGCGGCGAGGGGATCGCGAGCGGCCCATTGTTGGAAGACGGAGCGCATGGTCTCGGTGCGTCTGGTGGGGTCGGAGATATCGGCGGCGAGGGCGAGCGCGGAGGCCGGGCTGGATTTGAGGAAGGATTGCTGGTTGGCGAGGGCGGCGAGGCCGGCGTCGAATTCGGGGCCGGTATCGTTTTTTTGAATCCAGGCGGCGGCTTCTTCGGGGTAGCGTTCGAGCCAGAGGGGCAGGGACTCGGCGAGGGCCTGAGTGCGCTCGGGGCCGGGTGGGAGCGTGAGTGCGTGATTGGCGAGGCCTGAGGCATCGGCCCAGGACCAGCCGGTGATGGCTTGGGCGCGGGCTTGGGCGGAGAGTTGTGGGTCGGCGATTTTTCCGGCGGCGGCGATTGCTTCGGCGGGACGTTGGCGGGCCCACTCGAAGTAAGCGGACTTGAAGAGAAAGGCGTATTTTTCGGAGCCCATCGCCGAGCTGAAATCGGCGGCTTGGGCGAAAGCGCCGACATTGACCAGTGCGGCGATGGCGGCGTGGCCGTAATCGCCAGCGGGTTCGGGATCGGCGGAGCAGAGGCGAAGAGCGAGGTGAACGGTGGCGTCGGGATCGGTGACAGCGCCTTGGAAAACGGCACCGACGACGGCGCGGCGATCTTCGATGCGGACGTTGAGCGCCCAGTCGGCGGCGGCGGCGGGGGCGGTGGAGGCCCAGCCGCGCACGGAGGCGTCGCGCAGGAGATCGCGGAGGCGCCAGTCGGGTTGGTTTTGAGCGAGGGCGAGTGCGCGTTGCGGATCGGTGCGGGCAAGTTCTTCGAGGAGGGAAGCGAGGGCCCGGGTGCGCGCAGGGGTGCTGGCGTAAGCAGTCGTTTCTTGCCAGCGATCGGCCCAAGGGGATGCGGGGGCGGCAGGAGTTTTGTTGGAAATAGAGGCGAAGTCGTCGGACAGCGAGCGGGGCGAGGCGACTGCGACAGATGAGGAAGAGACAGTGGACCGGGAAAGGGGCCACGAACGGGGGCTCAGCCATCCGAGGGCGGCGCCGATAAGCGCGGTACCTAGACAGAGTGCTGTCACGGTGGACGATGAGCAGCGGTGTGGCTCGAGGCAGGGAGACGGCATCGAAGCGAGCGAGGGGGTAAAAGAGGGACGATGCGTCGGGGTATTACGCACCGTCCCTTGGATACGCGCCTGACAATCAGGTGCTCAGGCACCCGTTGTCAGACGAGAGTACTGGGCTCAGTAGGTGAACGCCTGCGAGCTGCGGCCATACCACCAACCGTTGGAGCCGGTGAAGTTCGTGACGGTCATCGCGCGGTAGCCGAAGCGAGTGGAGGAAGCGTCGGTGCGGCCGATGGCTTCCTTGGTCGTGGCGGCGCGATTGTTGTCGTAGTAGAAGTTGCAGGTGAAGGTGGAGCCGCCGAGCTGGCGGATGTTCTTCAGGCCGTTGGTCTGCGTGTGGTAGTACAGCGTGACCGAGGTGGCGGCGTTGGCCTGGCCGAACTTGTCGGAGGCATTGACCGCGGAGGCACCGGAGACCCAGCAGTTGCCGCCGGATTTCACGGTGAATTGATCCTCGCCGACATCCTGCCAGGTAACTTCGTTCATGGTGCCGTTTCCATAGAAGTGGCAGCCGTCCACGCCGGGGGCGGAGAGCTTCACGTTACGCAGAGTGGAATTTGCGTTGAGGCGGAAGAAAGGTTTTTGGCCTTCGCCCTGGCCGCCGTCGCCCATGCCCGAGGCTTTGATGGTGTTGCCGTTGCCATTATAGGTGGAGCCGGCCGGGATGACGTAGGTGCTGGTGAACGTGACCGTGGCGGCGGAGGCAGATGCAGCGAGGAACAGGCCGGCAAGGGCCGCGAGAGCGCGCAGAGCGCGTGTTGGGGTATCTTTCATTTGGGGTTTTGTTTTTGGTTTTGTTTTTCTCCCGCGCGAAAAAGCGCGGTGGAAAGAACATCGCCAGCCGGTCCGGATCGAATCGTCTCGCAGAAGCAGCGGAGCTGAACGTGGCGCACCGGCGGTGTCGGCCAGAGCGATACGTGTCTTCGTGCGGGGTAAGAAAAGAACAGAATCGGCTAACGAGGGGTAAATGCAGGAGCTCGATGAATCATCGGTGCTCAAGGGGGGTAAGCGAACCGACGAAAACGAGAACGGGTCTAAAGCGGGACAGCTGTCCGGTGGTCAAATGATTATTTCCCCGACCGTGGTTGATCGTAACGTGTCGGGAACTGATTTCTTTTTTTATCTGCTTGGCCGCCAAAGGCGGAGTGGCGCGGGCTACGGCAAATTTTCGATCAAAAGAAAAAATACTGAGGGCCGGTTTTTTAGCGTTGTGAAAGCGCGTTCAAGGACTGTCCGTGAAAGAAAAAGCCGTGCGACTCCGGAGAGTGGCACGGCTTGGTTTAAGCGAACGTTGGCAGGTGGATCAGCGAGAGAACTTGGGCTGGATCAGGGCACGGAGTGCGTTTTGGAGCTCTTCGTTTTCGAGTTTGCCGAGGACTTCTTCGAAGAAGCCGAAGACGAGGAGTTCGTCGGCGGCGGTTTTGGAGATGCCGCGGGACTGGAGGTAGAATTCTTGTTCGGCGGGGATGCGCGCGGAGGTGGAGCCGTGGGTGCAGCGGACGTCGTTGGCCTGGATTTCCAAGCCGGGGAGGCTGTTCGATTCGGCGTCATCGCTGAGCAGGAGGTTGCGGTTGCTCTGGTAGGCGTCGGTTTTTTGCGCGTCTGGTTCGACGACGATCAGGCCGGAGAAAATGGTGCGGGCGGTGTCGAGCAGGGCGTTTTTATAGAGGAGGTTCGAGCTCGTGTTGGGAGCTTGATGTGTCTGGAGCGTGCGCTGGTCGAACTCCTGGGAGTTTTTCGCGATGGTGAGCGCGAGCATCTCGGAGTGAGCGCCGGGGCCTTGGAGGCGGCTGTGCGATTCGTGACGCGACTGGCGTCCGCCGAGGTGAAGGTTGAGCGAGAGGACGCGGGCGTCGCGTTGGGCGACGATGCTGTTGCTCTGGGTGGCGAGGGATTCGGAAGACCAGTTTTGCGCGCCGATGTACGTGAGCTGCGCTCCGGGAGCGGCGTGGAGGTCGTTGACGCCGGAGGCGAAGTTGCGGGCGGTGGCGTCGGTGCTGGTGAAGAACTCGACGACGGTGGCTTTGGCCTGGTCTTCGAGGATGACGATGGTGTGCGGGAAGATGGCTTTGCCTGCGCCGCTGACGGCGTGTTGGACGACGAAGGGCGCGGCGATCTCGACGCCTTTGGGGACGAAGAGGAACGCGCCGCTGGAGGAGAGCGCGGTGTTGAGCGCGGCGAACTTTTCGCCACCGAGGGCGGCGGGCTGTTTTTGGAAATAGGCGCGGACGAGATCGCTGTGTTTGTGCAGCGCTTCTTCGAGCGGGCTGAAGATCACGCCTTTGGCGGCGAGGTCGGCGGGCAGCGAGGTGCGATGCGCCAGGTTGTTATTGACGAAGACGATCTCGGCGGAGCGGGCGAAGGAGGGCAGTGACGGAGCGGTGGGCGCGCCGTTCGTGGAATCGGCGACTTCTAGGCCGTCGAGGTTGGCGAAGCCCTGGATATTGGAGAAGCGCCAGAGCTCGTCTTTGCGCGTGGGAAACGGGCGCGCGACGAACTGGTTCCACGCGGCCTGTTTGGCGTCGAGCCACCATTTCGGGAGATTGTGGCGTTGCGCGACGTGGGCGCCGAAACGAGCGGCGTTGAGGCCGGTGGTGGCGGTCGTGGGAGAAAGGACAGCGGACATTTTTTTTAGAATTATGAATGAAGAATTATGAATGAAGAATGAGCGGCGAGGAGCGGTCTCCGGCGTTTCTTAATTCTTCATTCTACATTCTTAATTTGGCTCAGCCGACGGAGCCTTCCATTTCGAGATCGATGAGGCGTTTGAGCTCGACCGAGTATTCCATAGGGAACTGGCGGGCGAGGTCGTTGATGAAGCCGTTCACCGCGAGGCTCATGGCCTGGCCTTCGGTGAGGCCGCGCTGCTGCATGTAGAAGATCATGTCTTCGCTCACCTTCGAGACGCTGGCCTCGTGCTGCGTGGCGTGTTTATCGCCGCGTACAGTGATGGCTGGATACGTGTCGGTACGGCTGTTCGTGTTGATGAGCAGCGCGTCGCACTCGGTGTTGTTTTTGCAACCCTTCAGATGCTTGGGGATGTGGACGACGCCGCGATAGGTGGCGCGGCCCTGGCCGACGGAGATGGATTTGGAAACGATGGTGGAGGTCGTTTCGTCGGCGGCGTGGATCATCTTGGCGCCGGTGTCTTGGTGCTGGCCGTCGTTAGCGAGGGCGATGGAGATGACTTCGCCGCGGGCGCGGCGGCCTTTGAGGACGACGCCGGGGTACTTCATCGTGAGGCGCGAACCGAGGTTGCAGTCGATCCACTTGATCTCGGCGTCTTCCATCGCGAGGCCGCGTTTGGTGACGAGATTGTACACGTTGGAGGCCCAGTTCTGGACGGTGATGTACTGGATCTTGGCGCCTTTGAGCGCGACGAGTTCGACGACCGCGCTGTGGAGCGTGGAGGTGGAGAACTTGGGCGCGGTGCAGCCTTCCATGTAGGTGACCTCGGAGCCTTCGTCGCAGATGATGAGCGTGCGTTCGAATTGGCCGAAGTTTTCCGCGTTGATGCGGAAGTAAGCTTGCAACGGCTGCGCGACTTTGACGCCGGGCGGAACGTAGATGAAGGAGCCGCCGGAGAAAACGGCGCTGTTGAGCGCCGAGAACTTGTTGTCGGACGTCGGGATGACTTTGCCGAACCATTTCTTGAAGATCTCGGGGTGTTCGCGGAGGGCTTCGGTAGAGTTGCAGAAGATGACGCCTTGTTTGGCGACGATGTCCTTGATGTTCGAGTACGCGGCTTCGGAGTCGAACTGGGCTTCGACGCCGGCGAGGAATTTGCGCTCCTGCTCGGGGATGCCGAGGCGCTCGAAGGTCTTCTTGATGTCGTCGGGGACTTCATCCCAGGTGCGCTTGGGCTTCTGGCCTTGCGAGAGGTAGTAGCGGATTTTGTCGAAGTTGATGTTTTCGAGATCCTTCGTCGCCCAGTGCGTGGGCAGCGGCATGGACTCGAAGGTCTTCAGCGCCTTCTTGCGGAATTCAAGAATCCACGGGGCTTCCTTTTTAACCGAGGAGATGTACTCGACGGTTTTTTCGTTCAAGCCGGTGCCGGCGTCGAATTCGTAGTCGACGTTGTAGCTGAAATTACCGGCGGACTGGTCGATGCCGACGGCGGGATTTTCCACGGCGGAATCGGCGGCCGCGGGAGGCAGAGTGTCGGTGTCGGTGGGCGGTTTCATAGCGGTGTGCTCCGGCTGAAGTTGTTTCTAAAGGGATCAGGCTTTCGCGGTGGCGAGTTCCTGTTTCACCCACTCGTAGCCTTTGGCTTCGAGTTCGAGGGCGAGGGATTTGTCGCCGCTCTTCACGATGCGGCCGTCGTACATGACGTGGACGAAATCGGGGACGATGTAGTTCAGCAGGCGCTGGTAGTGCGTGATGAGGAGGACGCCGAGATTCGGGCCGCGGAGTTGATTGACGCCGGCGGAGACGACCTGGAGAGCGTCGATGTCGAGGCCGGAGTCGGTTTCGTCCATGAGGGCGATGGTCGGCTCGAGCATGGCCATCTGGAGGATTTCGCAGCGTTTCTTTTCGCCGCCGGAGAAGCCTTCGTTGACCGAGCGGGAGGTGAACTTCCGGTCGATTTTCAGCATGTCCATTTTGCTGTAGAGCTTTTTGTAGTAGGCGGTGGCATCGAGCTCTTCGCCCTCGGCGAGGCGGGCCTGTTGCGCGGCGCGGAGGAAGTTGGCGATGGAGACGCCGGGGACTTCGCTGGGGTATTGGAAGGCGAGGAAGATGCCGGCGCGGGCGCGTTCGTCGGGCTCCATTTCGAGGATGGATTTGCCGTCGAGGAGGACGTCACCGCTCGTGATGACGTAGTCGGGATGACCGGCGATCGCCTTCGAGAAGGTCGATTTGCCGGTGCCGTTCGGTCCCATGACGGCGTGAACTTCGCCGGCTTTGATCGTCAGGTTGAGGCCTTTGACGATGGACTTTTCGGGGCTCTCGGTGAGCGAGACGTAGAGGTCTTTGATTTCGAGCGTGTGCATTTTGGAAACGTGAAGAGTGAAGATGGAAGAGTGAAATGCCGGAGCCTGCGCAGGCGGCGTGGCGGGGAGTTAGCGCGCGTTTTTGGCTTTGCCGCGGAAGGTGATCTCGATGGCGGAGGCGTCGTAGCCGGAGGGGAGGACTTTTTTCAGCTGATCGAGGAGGCCGCTTGGGAGGTCGATGTCGTGGGTTGAGCCGGTTTGTTCGTCGTGAAAGTGGGCGTGCGGCTGGAGATTCGGGCAGTAGCGGGTGGGGCCGCGCTCGAAGTTCACCGCGCGCACGAGGTCACATTGGACGAGGGTTTCGAGGCAGTTGTAGACGGTGGCCAGAGAGATGCCGGGTAGCTCGGGTTTGACGCGGGCGAAGACTTCGTCAGCGGTGGGATGGTCGCGTTTTTTGAGGAGAACGCTGTAAACGAGTTCGCGCTGGGGCGTGGAGCGCAGGCCGCTGTCGGCGAGTCGCTGCGCGAGCGAGTCGGTCGGGGGAGAGTGATGAACGGCGGTGGACATGAGCGGACCGCAACCAATTGGAATGATTCTAAGCTGCAAGCCGGAATTAGAATAATTCCAAAGATGGGCGGAGCTCTGCCGGAGTTGGTGCGGGGTTTGTGAGGGTTTGCGTGCCGGGGCTCGGTATACCCGGGTCGGGCAGGGAGTCTCGCGAGGGCGTGACTGTGCGGTGGCGAGGAGAGGCCTGCGGACGGCCTCAGGGGGCGATGTGCCGAGGAGCTATTGAGTCCATGCCGGTCAGTTCATGGCGGGCGAACTCAGACCCGACCAAGCTGTAGCGGATCAACTGGAAGGGATCAGTCCGATGAGAAGCGGCGGGATGATATGCGAGAGGAGACTCGCGTTGGCGAATCAGGCAGCGGACGAGGCGAGAGACGAGGGATGAGCCTGGGGTGGCGTGGGCTGCTTTTTGGCTGCGGCGCTTTTACGGGAGCCGCCGACAACGCGGGCGAGTTCGGTGACCGAATCCTGCAAGAGGATGGATTGCGCGGAGAGTTCCTGGGCGACGCCGGCGCCTTCCTCGGCGCGGGCGGCGCCGAGCTGGACGGCTTCGTCCATGCGGCTGACGGCGGTGTTTACTTGCTGGATACCGGTGGTCTGTTCCGAGGAGGCGTTGGCGATTTCGGCGACGAGGTCATCGACTTCGCGGACCTTGGTGGCGATCTGGGAGAGGCTGGTGGAAATTTGTTCGCTGACCTCGGCGCCGCGACGGCTCTTGCGGGTGGAGTCTTCGATCTTGTCGGCGGTCTCGCGGGCGGCCTGGGCGGAGCGTTGGGCGAGGGCGCGGACTTCGTCGGCGACGACGGCGAAACCGGCTCCGGCCTCGCCGGCGCGGGCGGCTTCGACGGCGGCGTTGAGGGCGAGGATGTTGGTTTGAAAGGCGATCTCGTCGATGGTCTTGAGAATCTTGGCGATGCCGTCGCTGGAGGTTTTGATGTCGAGCATGGCGGCGTTCATCGCAGTGATGCCTTTTGTGCCTTGGTCGGCGGCTTCGCGGGCCTGGCGGGCGAGGTCTTTGGCGCGCTGGGCGGCCTCGGCGTTGCGGGTGGCGACGCTGGAGATTTCTTCGAGGGAGGCGCTGGTTTCTTCGAGCGTGGCGGCTTGTTCGGAGGAGGCGGTGGCGAGGGCGGAGCTGTTTTGGGAAACTTGATCGGCGGAGGAGACGTTGGCGTGGGAGGCGTCGTTGAGTTTGCCGATGATGGCCATGAAGGGGCGTGGAATGCTGCGGCTGATGATCAGCGTCAGGATGGCGAGCAGGCCGAGGGCGCTGGTGGCGGAGATCCAGAGGATGCGGCTGAAGTGGTTCGCCACGGTGGTGGAGTGTTCGTGGACGATGAGGGCTTCGGCTTCGATGGTTTCGCTGATGGCAGCCATGCGTTTTTCGAGCATGGAGAAGGCCTCCATAAATTGGGGCATGGCGGCGTTGGCAGCGGCGGCGTCAGTGCGGGCGGTTTCGACAAGGTGGCGCGAGGCGGCGAGATAGTCGTTGAGGGGTTTTTCGACGGCGGTGAGTTCGGCGCGGATGGTGTCGTTGAGCGGGAGGGCTTTGCTGGCGGCGAGGCTGTCGCGGAAAATTTTTTCGTGTTCGAAGAGGTCGGCGACGACTTCATCGGCGGCGGCGGTGTCTTTGTTGATCGCGGCAAGCTGGGCGGCGAGGACGTCGGAGCGGAGGGCGTCGTGCATCATGTCGGCCTGCTGGTGGTTTTGCAGGGCGGAGGCGATGGTGACGACCTCGGTATTGCTTGCGATCATGAGTCCGAATTCGTGGCGGACGGAGGCGACGAGGGCGGCGATGATGAGTCCGGCGGTGAGGGCGAGACTGGAGACTTTCTGACCTACGGAGAATTTCATGTTGGGCGGTGAAGCGAGTGAGGTGGCGTTCAGTAGCGGACGCTGAGGCCGAGGAAGAGGACGAGGTCTTCGGTGGCGTCGGTGAGGCCGATGTTGGTGCCGAGATCGAGCTGGGTGTGGTTGTTGAGGCCGTAGGTGAGGCCGCAGTTGAAGGTGGCGAGGTCGCGGCCTTTGGTGAGCGTCGAGGTGAGTTCGAGGTAGCCGCCGAGTGCGCCGGCGATGTCGTGGCTGACGGTGGCGGTATTGACCCAGTCGGTGGTGTAGCCGTCGTCGGCGGCGTTACGCACGAAGTCGATCTCGGTCATGACGCCGAGGCTCCAGCCGGAGGAGAGGGTGAAGGCGACTGGGAAGATGAGGCCGCCTTCGATCTTGTCGTTGCCTAGGCCGTTGCTGGCGGTGGGCCATTTGACGAATGGCATGAGGGCGGCGGCGGTGTCGCCTGCGTCATTGCCCCAGAGGTTGATTTTGAGGCGCGAGGTGATGTCGCCGAAGCCGCTGATTTTGTCTTTGGAGGGAGCGGTGCGGTCGTCGGTCTCGATCTTGGTGTAGGGCTCGACGACGGTCTGGAGATCGATGCGGTTGGTGAGACCGAATTTGAAATTGAGCGTGGAGAAGAGCCACGCGGTGGTTACGGTGTCGGCGCCGTCGGCTTTGTCGTGATCGCGTGAGCGGGCGAGGAGATCGCTCTCCACCTGATAGTGACCGGCATCGACGGTGTAGGGGCTTTCGGTGGCGTCGGGGCGGTCGGTGCTCATCTCGCGCATGAGCGACTCGGGCGTTGGGTTGAACAGCGTGTGATTGCTTTTGTCGGCGACGGGCGGAGTGGCGGAGGCGAACGCGGTGGTCGCGAGGAGGAGACAGGAGTGGGCAATGCACAGGCGCATAATCCGCTCCATCGGGTGCGCCGTGGTTAATCTTAACTTATAGTGTCCCCGAAGAGGGCAATTATCAGGGGTGTTGTGTAAAAATTAACCGTCAGCGGGGGGCGCTGAATGAAATTTTCACGAATTCGCGAACGCGAGGCGGGAGGCCCGCTCAGCGCGCGCGCCAGCACCAGTGCCAGGGCTCGTAGATGAAGCCGTGGGGATTTTCCTTCGGGAAGCTCATCGCGAAACCGAAGCTGCCCGCGTGGCGTTCGAGCCAGGAAAAGGCTTTGGTTTGAGAGAAGGATTCTTCGAGCGGCAGGTCGCCGGGTGTGCCGATGTCGATGGCGCGGCCGGTGTGGTGCTCGCTGTAGCCGGGAGCGGCCATGGTGTTGAGGATGACCTCGATCTTTTCGCCGAGCGCGAGTTTGCCGCGGATGATTTCGACCTGGCGCTCGACGCTGCGAAAACCGGAGAGGGGCATGAGCTCGATGTCGTACTCGCGGGCGCGGGCTCTCATACCGCGAAACGCGTGGGCGGCGGACTCGATGAGCTGGCAGTCGCGATCGGCGTCGGTCTGGCCGATAGAAACGAGCGCGGCGGGGTCCGCTTCTGGCTGCACGTCGAGCAGGCGGCGCAGCGAGTAATCGTGAGGGATGCCCAGCGCTTCGTGGAGCGCGGCGATGCGGCGGGCGTAGGCGACGGCGGCGGACATCCCGGTCGCGTTAACCACCGTGCTCGGCGAGCCAGCGTTCGGCCTCGATGGCGGCCTGGCAGCCCATGCCGGCGGCGGTGATCGCCTGGCGGTAAACGTGGTCGGCGCAATCGCCGGCGACGTACACGCCGGGAACCTTGGTTTGTACTTGAGAACCGGTGACGGGTTTGAAGTAGCCGCCTTCATCGACATCAAGTGCGGAGGCGAAGGGGCCGGTGTTGGGCACGTGGCCGATGGCGACGAAGATGCCTTTCACGGGGAGGACGGAGTCGGCGCCGGTCTTGAGGTTTTTGATCTTGAGGCCGCTGACAGAGCCTTCGGCCACGCCGACGACTTCGGTCGGGGCGCTGTCCCAGACCATCTGGATCTTGGGGTGTGAGGTGGCGCGGTCGGCCATGATCTTGGAGGCGCGGAGCGAGTCGCGGCGGTGGACGAGATACACTTTGCTGGCGAAGCGCGTGAGGAAAAGCGCCTCTTCAGCTGCGCTGTCGCCGCCGCCGATGACGGCGACTTCCATCTTGCGGTAGAACGCGCCGTCGCAGGTGGCGCAGGTGGTGACGCCCTTGCCGCCGTAGAGTTCTTTTTCGCCGGGGATGCCGGTCATGCGCGGCGAAGCGCCGGTGGCGATGATGACGGACTTCGCGAGAATTTCGCGGTCGGCGGTACGAAGCTTGAGCGGTTGAGAGGAGAAATCGACGGACGTGATCTGGGCCTGCTCGAAGCGCGTACCGAACTTGGTGGCCTGCTTGCGGAGGCTGTCCATCAGGTGGAAACCGTCCACACCTTCGGGAAAGCCGGGGAAGTTTTCCACTTCCGAAGTCGTCGTGAGCTGACCGCCGGGGAGGCTGCCCTCGATGATGAGGGGAGAAAGGTTGGCGCGGCCGGTGTAGATCGCGGCGGTAAGTCCGGCGCAGCCGGTGCCGACGATGACGACGTTTTCAACAGGTGTGGACATGGAAGGGAAATTTCAGGCGCAACATAGCACACATGGGAAGGGGAAACTGCGTGGACGCCGCGGGCGCAGAGACGGGTGATCGGGGAAAGGCGAGGGTTTGACAGTTTGGATGCGTAGAACATTCATCTCATTCATGCGCCGCGCTGCCTCATTCTTCGCCCTGTTGCTAGCCCTCGTGTGGCTGCCAGCGACGTTGCATTGCGGGTTGGAGATGGCCGGCGTCATCGGGCAGGCCGATGGTTGCTGCCATCATGAGGAAGCGGCTCCTGTCAGTGGAGAGCCCGCTCATTGCGGCCAGGGCTTTTGCGGAATTGTGGAGAGTGGTGATTACCAGCCGACGCAAAATTTCCTCAAAGTTCCGGCGCCCCCGTCTGTGTTGTTTGTTTTCTGCCTGATCGAACTCGCGCCGGAATTAACGCCGGTGCCGGAGATCGTCGCTTCGGTGGATGTCGAGATCCCGCTGGAAATCCGGCGGACCTGGCACTTCACCGCCCGTGCCGCGCTTTCGCCGCGCGCGCCATCGTTTGTCTGCTGATCGGCCCCTGCGCGGGTTGATCGGCGTTTTTGTTGTCCCGGGTCTGACGCGTGTGCGCGTCGGTCGGCCCGTTTGGTTTCGCAAACTTACTTCCTGAACTATGTCCGCGACTCTCTTTTTTCGCAGTATTCCCCGCTCTGTTGCGCTCGCTGTCTTGCTGATGGCGAACGCCGTGCGTGCCCAAGAAACAACCACGCCGCCCGGTGTCGGTGCTCCGCTCACGCTGGCGGGAGTGCTGACGCGTGTGGCTGAGAATAATCCCTCGCTCATCGCGCAGCGTTACGGCGAGCGCGCGGCTGAGGCGCTGATCGAGCAGGCGGGGCTGCGGCCGAATCCGACGCTCGATGTCAGCGCCGAGAATTTTCTCGGCACGGGCAATGTTCAGGGGGGGCGCAGTCTCGAAACGACGGTGCAGGCGAGCCAGACGTTTGAGCGTGGCGGCAAACGCGACCGGCGAGTCGCGCTGGCCAGTCGTGAGCGGGAAATGGCGGCCAAGGAGTTTGTCGTCCGCCGTGCTGAGGTACTCGCGGCTGCCGCAGTCGCTTATGTGGAGACACTCGCCGCGCAGGAGCGCCTCGCGCTCGTCGAGGAGCCGCTGGCGCTTGCGCGCGAAACGCTCGCGGTAGTCGAAGCGCGTGTGAAAGAGGGCGCGGCATCTCCCGCTGAATCGGCGCGTGCGCGTGCGGCGCTGGCATCGGCACAGGGCGAATCGGCCCGCGCTCAGGCTGCGCTTTTCGCCGCGCGTGCGGCACTGGCGGCGACGTGGGGCGGACGCGCCGGAGAGATTGGTGCGTTGCCGGGAAAGATTTCCGTGCCCAAGACGTTGCCGGGCGAAGAGGTTTTTCTCGCGCAGATCGGGCGCCATCCTCGTTTCGAACTTCAACGTGCCGTCATTGAAGGCCGGCGGGCGTCGCTCGAACTGGAGAAGGCGCAGGCGGCGCAAGACGTCACGGTGGGCGGCGGTGTGCGTTTTCTTCGCGAGGGGACGGACGCGGCGTTTGTCGCGGGCGTTTCGGTGCCGCTGCCGGTCCGGAATAAAAATCAGGGTAACATCCGCGCCGCGCGTGAAACTCTCGCCGGTGCGGAGCAGTCGCTGCGCGCGGTCGAAGCCGAGCTGCGCGCGAGTGTCACGGCTGCGTGGCAGGAACTCGCCGGCGCGCATACGACAGCGCAAACGCTCCGGCGCGACGCGTTGCCCGCGACCGAGGAGGCGCACGCCGTCGTGCGCCGTGCGTATGAAGAAGGTCAGTTACCGCTGATCGACGTGCTCGATGCGCAGCGCGCACTCGTCTCCGTGCGGCGCGAGATCCTCGACGCCGAATCTGCTTACGCCTCCGCGCTCGCCCGCGTTGAAGGACTTACGAACCCCGCTTTCTCACTCACGACCGCTCTTATTTCAGCCCGATGAAAACACTCTCTGCTTCTCTCGTATTTATATTCTCCAGCGCGCTCGGCGTTTCGCTTTTCTCGGCTGATTCTGCGCGCATCGCGAACACGATCGTGCTCGATGCCGCTGGCGTTCAAAACCTTCGTATCCAGACGGTGGCCGTCGAAGAAGGCGATTTTGAGGAGAGCGTTTTCTCACTCGGTCGCATTGAAGCGAAGCCGGGCAATATCGCCGCCGTCAGCAGTCGCATCCAAGGTCGGGTCGTGGCGCTGAGCGCACTGCCCGGCGATGTCATCGCGGCTGGAGCGGAAGTCGCGAAAGTGGAGAGCCGTCAGCCGGGAAATCCGCCGCCGGTTATCTCGCTCACGGCTCCGCTCGGCGGGGTTGTGACGCAGCTCGATGTGCGTCTCGGCGATCCGGTGGAGCCGGAGAAGGCGCTGCTGGAGATCACGGATTTCAGCGAAGTCCTCGCGGTTGCCCGTGTGCCGGAACATGTCGCGGGTCGGCTCAAACCCGGCGCGAAAGCGAGTATCACGGTGTCGGCGTTACATGATGGAAAACTCGAAGGTGAGTTGCTGCGCTTCGGGACAGTGGCGGATGCGGCGAGTGGGACGATCGACGCGATTTTCAAACTCGCGAATCTTGGGAACCGGCTTCGTCCCGGGATGCGCGCGGAGTTTTCCATCGTCGTCGCGCGTCGCGCAAATGTGATGAGCGTGCCGCGCAGTGCGTTGCAGGGAGAGCCGTCGGGGCGCTTCGTGTACGTGAAGGATTTTGATCTGCCCAACGCGTTCATCAAAACGCCGGTCGTGGTGGGGCAGATCAATGAGCGTGCGGCGGAAATCATCAGCGGGCTGCTGCCTGCCGATGAAGTCGTCACGCAGGGCGCGTACTCACTCGCGTTCGCGGGGGGCGGTAGTGTGTCGCTCAAGGAAGCGCTGGATGCGGCTCATGGGCACGAGCACGCGGCGGACGGATCGGAACTGAAGGCGGATGCGAAAACGAAAGCGGCGTCTGCTTCAGGAAAAACCGAGGCGGGTGGAGATCACGGCCATGATCATGGCGATCACGACCACGCGCATGGAGATGAGCACGATCACGACGATGAACATGGGCATGAGAATCCGTTCTGGATGATCGTGAGCGGCGTGCTGTTTGCCGCGCTGCTGGTCGTCGCGTTCTGGAAGAAACGCGGCGCGGCCAAATCGAACTGAGGACTCTGCGATGTTGAACAAACTTATCCAGTGGTCGCTCGCGAACCGGGCCATCGTGCTCGGGCTCTCGCTCATCATTCTCGTGCTCGGCCTTCGCACGGGGACGCAGCTTCCCGTCGAAGTGTTGCCCGATCTCACGAAGCCGACGGTCATCATTCTCACGGAAGCGCCCGGCCTCGCGCCGGAAGAAGTGGAGACGCGCGTCACGCAGCCGCTCGAAAGCGCGCTCATGGGAGTCGCCGGGTTGACGCGTTTGAGGTCGAACTCGGATGTCGCTCTCTCGCTCGTGTACGCGGAGTTCGGCTGGGAGACGGACATCTATCAGGCGCGCGTGCTGGTGCAGGAGCGCTTACAGTCCGCTCGTGAGCAACTCCCCGACAAGGTGCAGCCATTCATGACACCGGTCGCGTCGCTGATGGGGGAAATCCTTCTGGTCGGCGTGCGTTCGACGACGAAGGAAGGGGAGCCTGGATACATCGCGCCGAGTGATGTCAGGACGCTCGCTGATTGGACGATCAAGCGGCGGCTCCAGAGTATTCCAGGCATCGCGGAAATCCTCAATATGGGCGGCGGCGTGAAGCAGATTGAGGTGCAGCCCGATCCTTACCGGATGCAGGCGCACGACGTGAGTTTCGCGGAGCTGGAGGAGGCGGTCGCTGAAACAGCGAGCACGACGACGGGTGGGTTTCTCAGTACGGGGCCGACGGAGATCATGGTGCGCAATCTCGCGATGACGACCGACCTCGGGGACATCGCGCGCACGGTCATCAAGAAGACGGGCGACCGTGCGGTGACGATTGGCGATGTGGCGGCGGTGGAGTGGGGGATCGAGCCGATGCGCGGAGATGCGACCGTGAGCGTCGCTCCAGAAAAAGCGCCGACGTACGGCGTGATCATGTCGATCACCAAGGCGCCGGGCTTCGATACGCGCGCGCTCACGGAGCAGATCCAGGCGGCGTTGGAGGAATTGAAGACGAGTTTCCCGCCCGGCGTGGAGACAACGCTGTTGTTTCAGCAGAAGGATTTTATCGATCACGCTATCGGCAATCTGAAGGAGGCGATCCGCGATGGCGCGATCATGGTGACGGTGGTGTTGTTTCTCTTCCTCCTGAATTTCCGCACGACGTTCATCACGCTCATGGCGATGCCGATGAGCTTCGCGATCACGCTGCTCGTGTTTCACCAGTTCGGGATTTCTGTGAACTCGATGACGCTAGGCGGACTTGCGGTGGCGATCGGCATGGTCGTCGATGATGCCATCGTGGACGTGGAAAATGTGTTCCGCCGGCTGCGCGAGAACGCGGCGCTGCCGCATCCGCGGCCGAAGCTGCAGGTGATCGGGCGCGCATCGGGCGAGGTGAGAAACTCGATCCTCTATGCGACGGTTTTGATCATCCTCGTTTTTCTCCCGCTGCTGGGGCTGAGCGGCGTGGAAGGGAAGCTCTTCGCGCCCATCGCGATTGCGACGATCATCAGCATGGTCGCGTCGTTCATCGTCTCGCTGACGTTGATCCCGGTGCTTTGTTCGTTGCTGCTCAGCCCCAAAGCGGGGCGTGAACACAAAGACGGGCGCTTCGTCGGCTTTCTGAAAAATCTCCTGCGCGCGACGTTGCTGCGGGCCGGGCTGAATTTCCCGATTCCTGTGCTGGGTGTCGTGATGATCGGGATGATTGGCGCGTTTTTGCTCTATCCGAAAATGAGCAAAGATTTTCTTCCGAGCTTTCGAGAAGAGACTGCGCTGATCGCCGTGACCTCGGCGCCCGGCACTTCGCTGGAGGAGATGAATAAAATTTCGGATGTGATCGAAGCGCAGATTCTCGCGGTCCCGGAGGTGCGCAAAGTCGGCCGGCGGCTCGGGCGTGCGGAGCGGGGCGATCATGTGGTTCCCGTTTCCACGGCGGAGTTCGACGTGGATTTTCGCGAGTTGGTCGGGCACGAGGGGAAGGCGGGCCGCAGTCGCAAAGAGATCCTCGCCGACCTCAACCGTCGTCTGAAAACGGTGCCGGGCGTCTTTGCTGTCGTTGGCGGACCACTGGCGGATCGCATCGGCCATATGCTCAGCGGTGTGTCCGCGCCGGTGGCGATTAAAGTCTTCGGTCCGGACCTCGACACGCTCCGCCGCATCGGCACCGAGGTTCAGGCCGTTGCGAAAACGATTCCTGGTTTTGAAGACGCGAAGCTCGATCAGCAGTCGTCGATCCCACAGCTGCGCATCGAGGCGAATCGCGACCGGTCGGCTGCGTACGGCGTCACTCCTGGGGCAATCAACGACCAGCTCAGCGCGCTCCTTGGCGGCAAGGAAATCGCCGAACTCCGCGACGGGCAGCGCGCGGTGAATCTGGTCATCCGGCTGCCGCTGGCGTGGCGCGATTCGGCGGAGAAGATCGCGCAGATTCCTATCGAGATAGAGAGCGGGCAGCGCGTGCCGTTGTCGCTGGTTGCCGACGTGCGCGAGGCGAAGGGGCCGAACGTCATCTTCCGGGAAAACAGCCAGCGACGGTTCACGATCGCGATCAAGCCGACGGTGCGCGATGTCGGCGCGCTCGTGGCGAAACTCCAGGAGGACGTGAAAGCGAAGGTGAAACTGCCTGAGGGCTACTTCATCACGTATGAGGGCGAGTTCCAGGCGCAGAAAGACGCGACGCAGCGGATCGTGCTCTTCAGCGCGGTGGTTTTTGTGATCATCGTTTTCCTGCTCTACGGTTATTTCCAGAGCATGGCGCTGGCGTTGCAGGTGATGTTGAGCATCCCGCTCTCGCTGGTCGGCGGCCTTGTGTACACGTGGCTCAAGGTAGACAACATCAGCATCGCCACGCTGGTCGGTTTCATCGCGGTCGGCGGGGTGGCGGCGCGCAACGGCATCATGATGCTCTCGCACTACCTGCATCTCATGAAACATGAGGGCGAGGGCTTCACACGTGCGATGGTCGAGCGCGGTACGCTGGAGCGCATGGTCCCGGTACTGATGACCGCGCTTGCCGCGGGCATCGCGCTGATTCCGCTCGTGCTCGCGGGCGATCAACCGGGCAAAGAAATCCTTCACCCGGTCGCCGTCGTGATCGTGGGCGGACTCATCTCGTCCACGCTCCTCGAGTTCCTCGTGAGGCCGTTAATCTTTTTTCATCTCGGCCGTAAAGCCGCTGCGCAGGCTATCGAGCGCGACGCGGCTGCTGCCCAGTGAATTTCTCCTCAACGTAATTAACCAAACTCAACTCGTCTCATGAAAATCAAAACCATCGTCTCTTCGTTTCTCGCGCTCTTGGTCCTTGGTCTCACGACCTCCATCGCGGAGGCGCATTCCAACGAAAAGAAAATCGCGGGCCCTAATGGCGGTCGCGTGCTCACTAAGGTTGAACCGCACGCGGAATTTTTCGTCACGGCTGAGCGCAAAGTGCAGATCACGTTTCTCGGTGAGGACGGCAAAGCCATCGCTCCGGCCGCGCAAGTCGTGGCGGTTACAGCGGGTGATCGCGCGGCACCGACGAAACTGAGCTTTGCGAAATCGGGCGATGTCCTGATCTCCGATGTGGCGCTGCCTGCGGGAAATAACTTTCCGGCGGTCGTGCAGATCAAGGCGACGCCTGACGCGAAAGCGGTGGCGGAGAAGTTCAATGTGAACCTTTCGCAGTGCGGCGAATGCGACAAAGCGGAGTACGCTTGCACCTGCGCGCACTGATCGGCGGGCTAACACTGGAGATGACTCATGCAAGGGATCGCGCTGTCTGATTCGTATAACAGACGTGACCACCTTCCGATTCCCGCAAACAGCCCTTCAGTCGTGAGACGCCTGTTCGCATTTTTCCTGCTCGATATGCTGCTCGGCGCCGTTGCGGCGCACGCCTGCGCGGAGTGCGGTGGGAAGAATAAAGCCGCGTGGCTGGCGCTCGAAGCGGGGCCGAAGGCATCGCAGCTTTTTCCTGATGCGCGGATCGTCGAGTACACGCTCGATATTGCCGAGACCATGCTTTCTCCGGCGGGGAAACCGGTGCGGGCGTTGACGATCAATGGCGCGGTGCCGGGGCCGGTGCTGCGGTTTCGCGAGGGGGATGTGGCGCGCATCCATGTGCGTAACCGGCTCGCGAAGGGGGAGACGTCGCTTCACTGGCATGGGCTGCTGCTGCCGAATCTGGAGGACGGCGTGCCTTATCTGACCACGCCGCCGATTGGCGCGGGAGAAACGCGGACGTTCGAGTTTCTGCTCAAGCACGCCGGAACTTATTGGTACCATAGTCACACTGGGTTGCAGGAGCAGCGGGGCGTTTATGGGAGTATTGTGATCGAGCCTGCGACGGGTGCGTCTGCGCGGGCCGATCTGCCGCGCATCGATCGCGAAGAGGTGGTGGTGCTCTCCGACTGGACCAACGAAAACCCCGATGAGGTGATGCGCACGCTGCTGCGTGGGAGCGATTGGTACGCGATACGGAAGGGCACGGCGCAGTCGCTCACCGGCGCGATGCGGGCGGGGCATTTGGGGGATTTTATTAAGCGCGAGAAATCCCGCGTGCCGCCGATGGATGTGTCCGATGTCGCTTACGACGCGTTTCTCGTCAATGGCCAGCGACGGCAGCGCATGGAAGGACGAGCGGGAGAGACGATCCGGCTGCGGGTGATCAACGCGGCGGCATCGACTTACTTTTATCTGAACTCGGCTACCGGACCGCTGACGCTCGTCGCTGCGGACGGGATGGACGTGGCTCCGATTCAGCAGAACCGGTTGCTTATCGGTATGGCGGAGACGTACGACGTGCTCGTGACGGTTCCGGCGGATGGTGCGTGGGAAGTGCGGGCGACTTCGCAGGATGGGTCGGGATATGCGTCGCTGTTTCTCGGCGATGGTGCGGAGAAACCGGCGGCCTCACTGGCGCCGCTTGAGATCTATAACATGAACGCTGCGATGGACGCGGTGCTCGATGAACTGGATGAGTCGGGCGAGATTACCGATGGGGAGGCACTCGCGAGCGAGAAGGCGCGGCCGTTGCCGCCGTACAAGCGGTTAAAGTCGACCCGGGCGACGACGTTGCCCGAGGGAGCGCCGGTGCGGGAGGTCACGCTCAAGCTTAGCGGCGACATGACGCGCTATAGCTGGTCGATCGACGACAAGCGTATCGACGAACAGGGCACGCTGGCCGTGAAGCGCGGGGAGGTCCTGCGGCTGGTGCTCGTGAACAACACGATGATGCACCACCCGATGCACCTGCATGGACATTTCTTCCGGCTGCTCCTGCCGGGCGCGGGCGATCCGGCGTTCGCGCCGCTCAAGCACACGGTGGACGTGCCGCCGATGAGTCGTCGCGTGATCGAGTTCTACGCCAACGAGGACCGCGACTGGTTGTTTCACTGTCACCTGCTTTATCACATGATGGCGGGCATGGCGCGGGTGGTGAGTTATCCGGCGGGCGAAGAAATGGCGGCGGCGGCGGAGAGTGGCGCTGCGCGTCCACTTGAAGAGAGCAAACTTGCCGAGCGCGGCAGTTACCGGCCGGCGCTCGGGGAGCACGGGCATCCGCACACGTACGCGTGGATTGAGGGCAGCGTACAATCGCACTTGAGCACGGGCGTGGGCACGATCCAGCGTGGACGCGACAATGTGAATTTTCTCTGGGAAACGGGTTGGGAGCGCGTCGAGAAAACCGAATACGAGGTTGAGGCGGTGTACGCGCGTTACTTCAACGTGAGGTGGCGTGCCTTTGCGGGCTACCGGTTAACGAACATGCACGAGGCGCGCGATGGCGTCATCGCCGGGGCGACTTATCGATTGCCGTATCTGGTAGATTTGACGGGGACGCTTCAGAGCAGCGGGGAGACGCGCGTGGTTCTGGAGAAGACGATTCCGCTGACGGCGCGCATCGGGGTGATGGCACGCATGGAGTACGACAGCGTGCAGACATTTTCCTGGATGAGCGGGCTGAGCTATACGGTGAGCAAACGGTTTTCCCTCATCGGCAGCTACGACTCCGAATATGGAGCGGGCGCGGGCGTCGGCTTTCGTTTCTGAAGAACCTGGTTACTTTTCTACTATGAAGATCAAAAAAGCATTCCTCCTCACTGCGTTGTTATTCGCAGTCGTATCGAGCGGCGGCGGCACGACCAGCTTCGCGGCTGACAGTGCTGCGGGCAGCGCGGCAGCACCTGAAGAAAAGAAGCCAGCGAAAGAAGCGCCGAAGCCTTATCCGCTGGATGTGTGCATCGTGACGGATAACGACCTTGGCTCGATGGGCGAGGAGACCTCGATGGTTTACGAGGGGCAGACGATCAAGTTCTGCTGCGCTCCCTGTGAGCGGAAGTTTTTGAAGAACCCGGCGAAGTATCTGGAGAAGCTCGCGCCGGAGAAGCGGAAGTAGGCGAGGCGCGAGGGAGATTATTTCGTCGCCGGGGTTTCGGGAGTTCGAGCCGAAGCGATGAAGGCAAGCAGACGTTCTTCGTAGCGCTCTTTCGCGAACCCATAGAGGTCCACGTGACCGGCACCCTCCACGAGCCAAAGTGTTTTGGGAGAATGCACGGCACCGAAAAGGGACTGGGTGTCTTCTGTCAGCGTATGGCGATCACGGTTGCCACTGAGTACGAACACTGGCGCTGAGATTTTTTCGACCATTGCACGCGGGGATATTTGATTGATCGACGCGCCTACTTTGCTTTCGGCGAACGGAATCATGAGACACCCTAAAAGCCAGCCAGGAAGGTGTGCATGGTAGCGACAGCGCCGATCCACTGCAGTGCGAAGATCGGAGTAGACACTTTCAAGGACCACCCAGTTGACGTCCTTCAGCCGGTCGCCGGTGAGTGCGATGGTTGCGCCTCCTTGCGAAGCGCCGATGAGGCCGAATTTGTTCGATCCTTTGGAGCGAGCGAAATCCATTGCGCCGAGAAGATCGTTCGACTCGTGAAAACCGAAACTCACGAGGTCGCCGGCACTTTCGCCGTGGCCGCGCGCGTCATAGAGGAGGACTGAGTAGCCGTGGCGGTGTAGCAGCTTTGCGCGGGCAATCATCTGGCGGCGATTCGATCCGTGGCCGTGAAGCAAAATGACTGTCGTTTTGCTGTCAGGCGATGGCAGCCACCAACCGGAAAGCGAAAGACCGTCGAGGGAGGGAAACGTGACGGATTCAGCCTGTGTCAGGGTGCTGTCTGCAAGTGAAGGGACTGGACGGCGAAACGCGCTCGTGAGCTGTTTTGCCTGGTGAGCTGAGCCCCAGACGAAAGCGGACAGGCCCAAGGCTCCCGCTGTAGCGGCAATCACCAGATAGCGTTTTCGTTTCACCAGCCGAAGGAGCGTTTGAGGCGGAGGGGGTCGTAGAGTTTTTCGTCGAGCTCGGTGATGAAGCGACTCGGTTGGAGCAGCATTCCACCGGGGCCGGCTCTCGTGGCGACTTTGGGGTAGCAGAGATAGAGTTCGTTTTTCGCGCGGGTGACGGCGACGTAGAAGAGGCGGCGCTCTTCTTCGACGTCGCCCGCTTCGATGGCGCGGCGGCCGGGGAACATGCCGTCGGCGAGGCCGATCACGAAGACGACGTCGTACTCCAGGCCCTTCGCTTGATGGACGGTGGTGAGCTTGATGGCCTCGGCGTCGGGATCGACTTTGCGGTCACTGGTCTCGCCGTTCATGAGGACGATCTGGGCGAGGAGATCCTGCATCTCGTCGAAGCGCTGGGCGAAGCCGACCATGGCTTTGAGTTCTTCGAGTCGGTCAATGTAGTCGGCGAACGCGCCGCGGAGGTAGTCGCCGTACCAGCCGTCGATGGCCATTTCGACGACCTTGAAAGGCTTGTCGTTCTTCATGGTCTCGGCGACTTCGGCGAGCGAGGAGCAGAAGGAGTCCCATTCGTCTTTCGCGTCTTTTGGGACTTTGGATTTCACGTCGTCGGTCGCGAGCGCGTCGATGAAGTCGCGCTGCATGAGCTTCGCGTGGTCGAGCGCGGCGGAGTAGATTTTTTGCGCGCCTTTTTCGCCGATCTTCGGGAGGAGGACGGCGATGCGGTTCCAGCCGGTTTGGTTGGAAGGATTGTAGACGAAGCTGATGAGGCCGACGAGGTCGCGGACGTGCTGGCGCTCGAAGAACTTCACGCCGCTGGTGATCTGGTACGGCACGCCGGCTTTGGAGAGGGCGAGCTGGGTTTCGAGGGCGACGAAGTGCGAGCGGTAGAGGATGGCGATCTCGTTGGCGGAGACGCCGTCGTCTTCCATGAGCGAGCGGATGCGCTTGATGATGAAGTCGCCTTGCTCGCGGTCGTCGATGCATTGGACGACGAGTGGCTTTTGCGCGTTGGCGCGGGAGGCGCGGAGCTCTTTGTCGAAGTGGCGGCCTTTGGGCTGGGCGTTGAGGACGCCGTTGGCGAGCGCGAGGATTTGCGGCGTGGAGCGGTAGTTCGTTTCGATGCGGTGGATGACGGTGCCAGGATGACGTTCGGGAAACGTCATGATGTTTTCGAAGTCGGCGCCGCGCCAGGAGTAGATGCATTGCGCGTCGTCGCCGACAGCCATCACGCGGTGGTGCGTGGCGATTTTGTCGATGATCTGGGCCTGGAGGGTGTTGGTGTCCTGGTACTCGTCGACGAGGACGTGGCGGAAGCGGTGGGCGAAGTAGGCGGCGACCTCGGGGGCTTTGATGAGGAGCGTGAGCCAGTGTTCGAGAAGGTCGTCGTAGTCGCAGACGTTTTGTTCGCGCTTCTTCGCGGCGTAGGCGGACGCGAAGGCGGGGAGCGCCATCTTGATTTCGCTGTATTGGGGAAAGTACTGCACGACGGTGTCGTCGATGGAGAGCTGCGTGTTGCGAGAGAGAGAGAGGACGCTGAAGAGCGGACCGGGACGGGGGTTCGTTTTGTCTTTGAAGAAGAGTTTGTCCTGTTCTTCGACGGCCTGCTTGAGGAGCGATTCGGATTCGTCGGCGTCGAGGATGGTGAAGTTGCGAGGGAGGTTGATGGCTTCGCCGTGGATGCGGAGGACGCGGTGGCCGATGGAGTGGAAGGTGCCGCCCCAGAAGCGGGCGGGCTCGACGCCGGTGAGATCGTGGACGCGGTGGAGCATCTCCTTCGCGGCCTTGTTGGTGAAGGTGAGGAGGAGGATTTCGGAGGGTTTGACGCCCTTAGAAAGCAGATACGCGACGCGGTAGGTGAGGGTGCGGGTCTTGCCGGAGCCGGCGCCGGCGAGGACGAGGAGAGGGCCGGGCTCGGCGGTGACGGCGTTGAACTGCTCGTCGTTGAGGAGCGCGCGAAAGTCGATGGGCGGGATGGCGCCGGGTGTCGGAGCGCGGTCGTTATCGAGGAGAAAATCCATGAGCGGCGGAAAGGGTCGGGGAAAGGTCGGCGAGGGCAAAGCAGAAGTACGCGAAGCAGATCCCTGCTGCCATCCGGTGGCGGCTTCAGTTGTAAAATGCAGCAGGAGAGATGGTCGGGGATTTTAGAAACTCCGATTCGTGTCGTTTGGCACAAGTCTATGAAAACAGTTAGACCCCTGATTGCTGTCATTTCACTGGCTCTGGCGGGCTGCTCATCTTCCCTCAAAGAGACCACGGCTTCGAAAACACCGGTTTGGTCGGCGTTCCCGAGCACGCCAAACGCTTATTACATCAACTCTGTCGCGGTGTCCGGCGATGGGAGCCGGGTGGTGGGCGGGACGTTTTTTCACTCGTACGGCGGATCGAGCCGCAGCGCGCAGTTCACAGCGAAGTCCACGGCGAGCAGCTCGAACGGGACGTTTGGGACGTACTGTTACGACCAGACGGGAAAGCAGCTGTGGAAGGATGAGTTCACGGGATTCGAGGGAGTGTACTGGGTCGATATTTCTAAGGACGGCGCGTACGCGGCATCGGGCGGGTGGATGACGGGGAGTCCGAACTACGCGGGTTTCGTGCGGGCGTTCGACGTGAGCACGGGGACGAAGGTTCTCGATTATGCGACGACGTCGCGGGTGAGCCAGGTGGCGCTCACGGCGGATGGCGGGTGGCTGATCTCGGCGGCGGAGTCGCTGGTGTTGTTCAAGCGCGTGAACGGCGTTTATCAGAAGACGGGTGAATTCACGCCGCCCGGGACAAATCCGACGGTGGTGACGGCGGCGATTTCGGCGGATGGGAACATGATCGTGTACGCGGATTATTCCGGAAACGTGGTGTTGCTGGCGAACGAGGGCGGGCTGCTGGCGCTGTGGAAGCAGTGGAAGCTGCCGGCGTCATCGAGCCACTGCGTACGGATCACGCCGGACGGAAAAGCATTCGCGGCGGGTGGATCGGAAGGGTATTTCTATTTCTTCGACACGCAGACGTTCCTGCAGACGGGGCAGCCGACGATCACGTCGCAGATCTCCAGCAAGTCGGCGGTGTACGGGGTGGCGATCGCGGACGATGCGAGCGCGTTCGTGGGAATTTCCAATTTGAACAGCACGGCGGTGGGCGGGCTGGTGTACTTCGTGCCGACGGCCAGCAACCCGACCGGGGCGCCGAGCTGGACGTATCAGACGGCGCGCAATCCGAACTGCGCCTCGATCAATCTTGCGAATGGATTGCTGGCGGTGGCCGATGGACATCCGGACGGGGCGCCGGGGAATTTTTATCTGCTGAACACGAGCACGGGCGCGCAAATCTGGCAGTACGGCACGACCAATATGAGCTGGCCGATCATGATCTCGGCGAGCGGCAACGCGGTGGTCGCGGGCAGCGATGACTCGAATATGTATTATTTCACGCCTGCTGCGCCGTGAGTGGGCGGACGACACAGAGGTCGTCCCTCCATTCGGAGGAGAGTCGGAATGCACGGCGCGGAGGACGTCCGTCCACCGAGTGGCGTTGGGCGCGGGTAGATGCCCGGGCAGTTTATGCGCATGAATTTACCGTGCTGGAGGATTGCGTGAGCGGGCGCGGGTTGCAGCATCTGGCGCTGTCAGGCCTCCACGCTTCCGACACCTACACTCAGAAATGAAATTTCGTTTCTCCCGGCCGGTCATCGTCTGTGCCGTTTATTTTGTCCTCCATTTTGCCGCGCAGTTTTCCGCGTCGCTGTTCGAAGTGGGGCCGGGGTTGTCCATCTGGTATCCGCCGTGTGGACTTGCGCTGGCGTTGCTGGTGCTGCTGGGGCCGAGGTACGCGCCGGTGGTGCTTGGGACCAATGTGCTCGCGGCTTTTCTCACATCGAGTCTCACGGTGTGGTGGTCGCCGGTGGTGTTTCCGGCGTTGATCACGGCGAATTATACGCTGGCGGCGTGGCTGGTGCGGCGGGCGGTCGGGCCGTCGTTGTTGCCGGGGAACACGCGGGAGACGGTGGCGTTTGCGCTGGCGATCATGGGCGCGCCGGCGGGGGTTTCGGTGGCGGGCACGTTGTTGCTACAGGTCATGGGGCTGTCGGCTCCGGCGGACTTCGCGAAGTCCTCGATCCAGTGGTGGGTGGGGGATGTGAGCGGGTTGCTCACGGTGGTGCCGGTGGCGATGGTTTTTGTGGGGCCGTGGCTGCGCGGAGAGACGGCTGGCGTGGGTCGCGTGCCGACGCTGGCGACGGGCTGGAGCGGAATCGCGATCAAGGCGGTGGCGTTGATCGGGTGCTTGTGGGTGATTTTCTTTCTGGAGCCGTTCGCGCGGTACACGCCGTTCTATCTTTGTTTTCTGCCGCTGATCTGGATCTGTCTGCGGCATGGATTGCCGGGGGCGACGCTGGCGACGCTGGCCATCACGATGGGGAGTTTGATCGGCCTGCATTTCACGGGGAGCACGGACGATCTGGTGATCCGGTTTTTGTTATTTGAACTGACGGTGGCGGTGATGGGGCTGGGGCTGGGCTCGGCGGTGTCGCGTCGCAATGAAGCGGAGCGGCGGCTGGCGGAGAGCGAGGCGAAGCTGGATCGCGTGATCGCGGGGGCGCAGCTGGGTTTGTGGGACTGGGATCTGGCGGATCAGCGGATCTCCTACAACCAGCTATATGCGGACTTGATTGGGCAAGCGAAGGAGTCGCGCGAGCCGGTGCAGATCACGCCGGATCTGCGGGTGCATCCGGCGGATCGTGAACGGGCGATGGGATCGCTGCGGGATCATCTGGAGGGGCGTTCGCCGTTGCACGAGGCGGACTATCGCATCCAGGGGAAGGATAACGAGTGGCGGTGGATTCATTCGCGCGGCTCGATCGTGGCGCGCGACAAGGCGGGCAGGCCGTTGAGGGTCGCGGGGACTCATCTCGATGTGACGGACCGCAAGCGAGCGGAGCAGGAGGCGGGGCGGTTGCTCAAGATCATCGACGCGACGACGGATTTCATCCTCACGGTGAGCATCGATGGGCGGGTGATTTATGCGAACGCGGCGCTGCTGAAACTGCTTGGCATCGAGAAACTGGAGACGCTGCGCGGACGGCGTTGGGATGCGATTTTCCCGGAGGAGACCTGCCGGCGTCTGGAGACGGAAACGCTGCCGATGGTCGCGCGCACGGGACTTTGCCAGGGCGAGCTGATGTTGAAGGACGCGCAAGGGAAGATGCTTACGGCCTCGAAAGTGGCGGTGATGCACCGTGACGAGGAAAGCGATGTGGCGACGGTTTCTTTTGTGATGCGCGATGTGACGCGGCAGAAGCAGGCGGAGGTGGAGAACATCGAGAACGAGCGGAAGATGCTGCTCATCCAGAAGTCGGAAAGCCTCGGTGTGCTGGCGGGCGGGATCGCTCATGATTTCAACAACCTGCTCACAGCGATGCTGGGCAATGCCAGTCTGGCGCGGCTGGATCTGGCGGATGACTCGGCGCTGCACGGGCCGCTCTCGCAGATCGAGACGGCGGCGACGCGGGCGGCGGAGCTTTGCCAGCAGATGCTGGCGTACGCGGGACGCAGCCCGCTGACGATTTCGGAGGTGGATGTGACCGGATTGATCGAGGAGACGAAGCAGCTGCTCCAGGTTTCGATCGGCAAAAAAACGGAGATCGAGCTCCAGCTCGCGCAGCCGTTGCCGGTGATCCGAGCCGCTCCTGCTCAAATGCAGCAGATCGTGATGAACCTCGTGCTCAACGCGGCAGAGGCCATCGGCGAAAAGGAGGGGAGGATCACGCTGCGCACGCGTCCGCAGCGTTTCGAAGCGGACGAGCTCAACCGGCGGTTTTTATCCGCGCCGCTGGCGGCCGGGCCTTATGTGCTCATCGAGGTGACGGACACGGGGTGCGGCATGACGCGGGAGACGATGGCGCGGATTTTCGAGCCGTTTTTCACGACAAAGTTCACCGGGCACGGACTCGGGCTGGCGGCGGTGATGGGCATTGTGCGCTCGCATGGCGGCGGGATCAGCGTGGCGAGCGAGGTGGGCAAGGGCAGTACGTTCAGTGTGGTTTTCCCGTCGGCGGTGGGCAGCACGCCGTCGATTCCTGTTTCAAAAACGCTGTCGCCGTTTGGACGGGCGGCGGGGCTTGCGCTGGTGGTCGATGACGAGGCGCATGTGCGCAATCTGGTCGCGAAGATCCTGACGATGCTGGGTTTCTCGGTGATCACGGCGGTCGATGGGCTGGATGCGCTGGAGCAGTTTCGCCGCGAGGCGGACAAGCTGCAGGTGGTGCTGCTCGACCTGACGATGCCACGGATGGACGGGGAGCAGGCGTTTTTAGAGATGCATCGGACGAAGCCTCATGTGCCGGTGATTTTGATGAGCGGATTTTCGGAGAAGCTGACGCTGGATCGTTTCGTGACGACGAAGCCGGCGGGGTTTCTGGCGAAGCCGTTCGATTTGAAAACGGTGCAGTCGCGGGTGATGGCGGTGGTGACGCCGGTGGGGTGAGGGAGGTGAGCGGGCGGGTGAGTGAAGGCGAGGGGGCGGAAGTTCCGGCGCGTGGCGTCAAAAGCGGGAACGACGTTCACGCGGGGTGAGGGCACCCCGCCTACATTTCAGGAGGGCGGGAGGCGGAAGAGGGTGCGTTTGCGTTCGGAGAGCGGGCGGCGCTCGGAGGGAACGCTGTAGGCGCGGCGCCGATACCCCTGGCGGTTGGGATCGGCGGCGCACTTGAGCTGGAAATCCTGCATGCGCTGGAAGAGGCCGAGCAGTTGCTCGGGGAGCGGGTAGGCGTCGAGGCCGCTGGTGGCGAGAGCGGTGAGGAGTTCGTGAGTTGCTTCGAGCGTCGAGAGGCAGCCTTCCTGCGGCTGTTGTTTGATTACGTAGCGGCTCGGCGCGGCGGCGGTGAACATGATGCGCGGGAGGCGTTTCAGGCTCGGGCTGGCGTTGAGCATTTTTCGGGCGCCGTTCCAGGTGGAATCGAGGAGGAAGACGACGAGGCGGCGGTCGCCGAGTTCGCCGGCGGTGAGCGCGCCGTTGGAGAGGTTGCGGGCGTCGGGGCCGGGGTAGAGCAGTACGGCGAAATTTTTCGGATCGGCGATGAGGCTTTGCACGGCTTCGTGTTCGTCGAAGCCGATGCCCATGTAGATGACGCTTTCCGAGAGGCAGAGATGGGTGAGGCGGCCGGTGGCGGCTTTCTCCTGTTTGAATTCCTTTGGGTGCATCAGGAACACGAACTTGGTGCGCGTGGCCATCGGCTGGATCGACGGGCACCAGCAAAGCGTCTTTGGCCAGAAGCAACGGTAGCAGGTTTCGCGGCTCATGGAGTGTGAACGTGTGGCAATGGCGATGAGAGGTTCATGCGAGTCAGGTCAGCTCCGATATTATTTCGCAACGAAGAGTTTCAAAGCCTTCGCAAGCACGCCGAGCGCACCGAGTGTAAGGCTAAGCCACAAAGAAAAACTGGTGGTTCTCGATGGCCAGCGCAGCGCACATTGGACGATCACGCTGTAGGCAATCGTGTAGAATCCGATGACCACCAGTCCTGTAGTCGCTAAGTCAGACTGAAATAAATCGGAGATTAGAGCGGTAGTAATCATGATAAGGACCGTCGCGGTGCCGAAACCAAAGACACGGCGGGGAACAATGACTTCGGCGCGAAGCAGCTTTTCGTTTCGCATGAACAGCCAGAGGCCGAGTCCGCCCAACACGCCGAAGACGGAGAATACTGCGAAGTAGCCTAGATAGTTGAATCCACGTGCCTCAAAAAATTCCAGAGCGCAATTCAGCGACAGCACGAAGGCCCCAACGCCAAGCGACAATCCTGCGGCGACGAGGATGTTGTCGGCGAGACTGGGAATGCCGTTCTGAATTTTCCAGAGATGCATGTTGGGGGAGTTGGTGAACGGTACATTGGGGACAGCGCGCCCTGACGCGGCTACTTCATTGCGGAGTGTGGCTTGAGGTGGAACGTGCGCGGAGCGCCCGCTCCACCTTCGATCGGTCTGCGATCTCCGCTCACTCCACGCCGAGGAATTTCAGGAAGGGCTGGGTGGATTGTTTGCGGCCGAGAAATTTTTCGACGGATTCGCTTACGTCGCGTGAGGCGGCGGCGCCGTAAACTTCGTCGCGGAGGCGGCGGCCGATTTTTTCGTCGAGGAATTTATCGGGCGAGGATTCGAAGACGCTGGCCATGTCTTGCGCGATGGAGAGTGACCAGAGGTAGCCGTAATACGCGGCATCGTAGCCCATGAGGTGGCCGAAGTAGGCGGCGAAGGCGGTGTCGGGCGGCGGGGCGACGGAGACGCGGGCGAGGACGGAATTGGCGAGCGCGATGGCGTCGAGTTTTTCGTCGGGCTTGGTCTGGGTGTGGAGCGTGAGGTCGAGGAGGCCGAAGGAGAGCTGGCGGCGGTAGAACATGCCGGAAGTCGCGGTGCGGGCGCGCTTGAGGGAGTCGATCACCTCGGCGGGGACTTTTTTCGATGGGTCGCGGTAGTCGGCGGCGAAAGTGTCGAGGACGGTTTTATCCCAGACCCAGTTCTCCAGCATCTGTGAGGGGGCTTCGACGAAATCCTGCGGGACGCCGAAGGAGTAGTGGCGGCCGTGTTTCGAGCGCCCGAGCATGAGGTGCATGACGTGGCCGAATTCATGGAATAGAGTTTCGACGTCGTCATGCTGGAGGAGCGAAGGCTTATCGGCGGAGGGCGGGGGAAAGTTGCAGACGAGCGAGGCGATGGGGACGGAGAAGCGGCCGTCGGGTTGGCGGGTTCCTTCGGCGATGGTGAAGCAGGCGAAGTGGTTGTACTTCCCGTCGCGCGGAAACATATCGAGGTAGAAAAGGCCAAGGGGCTCGCCGGTGGTTTTGTCGGCGACGGCGAAGAGGGTGACGCCTTCGGACCAGATTTGCGGGGGGGCGACTTCGGTGAAGGTGAGGCTGAAGATTTTTTCGTAGATGCGGAACATGCCGTCGAGCGTGGCCTGATAGGGGAAGAAGACGCGGAGCTGCTCGGTATCCACGGAGTAACGCTCCTTCTTGAGCTTCTCGGTGTAGAAGTTGATGTCCCACGGATTGAGCACGGCGTCAGCCTGGCCGGTGGTGGCGGCTTTGAGTTCGCGGAGGGTGGCGACCTCGGCGGTGAATTTTTTCTGAAGGCCGGCGACGAGTTCGTTTTCGAACTGGAGCGCGGTGGCGGCGTTTTTCGTCATGCGCAGCTCAGTCTGGTAATCGGCCCAGGTGGGGTAACCGAGTTTGAGGGCGAGCTCGGTGCGGCGGGCGATGATGGTGGCGAGAAGGGCGGAGTTGGTATCCTTGGCGAGCGTCTGGCGGATGAAGTAGGCGCGGCGGCGGACGTCTTCGCTGGTGGCGTTTTCCATGATGGCCTGGGTGTGCCAGGTGACGTTCATCATGACGCGGAAACGGCCGTCGGGCTGTTTGACGCCGGGGCTTTCGAGGAAGCTTTCGGGGACGCCGGCGAGTTCCTCGACGGTGAGATCGAGGGGACCGCGGGCCTGGTTGACGTTGTTGGAGTAGTCGGTGGTGAGCTGGGTGAGTTCTTTGCGGAGGCGCTCGACGTCGGCGCGCTGGGCGGCGGGGAGTTCGAGGCCGGCGCGGCGGTAGTCGCGGAGGATTTCGTCGAAGAGGAGTTTGTCCTCGCCGGTGAGCGCGGGCTGGGTGTCGGCGAAAGATTTGAGCGCGCGGTAGAGATCTTCGCGGTAATCGAGGGTAATGGCCCAGGAGGAAATTTTCACGGACATCTCGCTGGCGGTGTCGCGGACGGCTTTGTCGGGGTGCGTTTCCTGGACGAGGCCGATGCGGTTGGAGGTGTCGCGGACGCGGGCGACGATGCGGTCGATCTGGGCGAAGGTGGAATCGAAGGTGGCTTTGGCGGGGTCTTGTTTCGCGAGCTGATCGAGGGCGGCCTCGGCGTCGCGAATGGCGGAGTCGGTGGTGGCGCGGAGTTCGTCGGAAGTGCGCTCGTAGGCCGGAGGCGTGAGGATGACTTTGAATTTATCGGCCTGGGGCTGGAGCGAGCCGAGCGGGACGGGAGCGGCGGAGGCGGCGAACGGCAGCGCGAGAACGAGGGCGGCTGCGGTGAGGGCGAGACGATGCAGGCGAGACGTCATGGAGAGAAGAGAGGTGAGTGAGAGGAGGTGGACAAGGCTGATAAGCGGAACGTTCCGGGGAAGTGGAGGGGGAAAGCGGCGTGGGGCGTGGGTGAGCGACGGGGGGAGGTGAGTGCGCGGTTGCAGGCGGTGCGGTGTCGTGACTGTGTGGGGACGTCTTCTTAAAACGACATGGTTCTCCTCAACATCGCCGGTGGCATCGCGTTGATTTTATTCGGCATCCGTTTTTTGCGGAAGGGGCTCGAACGGCTGCTGGGTTTTGGGCTGCACGCGTGGTTGAAGCGGATGTCGCAGAAACCGTGGCGGGCGAGTCTGGCGGGGGCGGGCTTCGGAACGGTGGCACCGTCGTCAACGGCGCAGACGCTGCTGACGCTCCAACTGGTGAAGGCGGGGGAGCTGTCGCGCGAAGGGGCACTGGCGTTTTTGCTGGGGGCGAACGCGGGGATCACGGTGACGGTGCAGCTGATCGCGTTGCGGGTGTTCGATTTTTATTCGGTGGTGCTGGTGGCGGGATTTGTGGGGTTTCAGTTTTTCAAGTCGGAGAAAATTCGCGGTGCGGGGCAGTCGCTCTTGGGGCTCGGTCTGATCTTTCTGGCGATGACGATCATCAGCGAGGCGGCGAAGGTGCTGGCGGCTGATCCGGAGTTCGTGACGGTGCTGGAGTTGTTGCAGAATCACCGGGTGTTGCTGGTGATCTTTGCGGGGCTTTTCACGCTGAGCGCGCAGAGTTCGACGGCGGTGATCGGGCTGGGGCTGGCGTTTGCGGCGACGGGGAAAGCGTCGCTGGGGTTGCTGGTGCCGATCGTGCTCGGAGCGAATCTGGGGATCGGGCTGACGAGCTTGCTGGCTGGATACAGCACGGCGGCGGGGCGGGCGCTGGCGGTGGCGAATCTGGCGGTGAAGGGCGTGTTGATCGCGACGGCGCTGGTGTTTTTCCCGCAGCTGGTGGCGTTCGTGGAATCAACGCCGGGGGATGTGGCGCGGCAGGCGGCGAATTTGCACACGGCGTTCAGTGTGGTGGCGGTGCTGATCGGCGTGGGTTGCGGCGGGTTGCTCGGGCGGTGGCTGGAAAAAATCATGAAGCCGACGCTGGCGGAGGAGAATAGGGTGCGGCCGGTGGCGACGCATCTCGATCCGTCGGCGTTGTCGGTGCCGGTGTTCGCGCTGGCGAATGCGACGCGGGAGACGCTGCTGCTCGCGGATGAAGTGCGGTCGATGCTCGATGGAGCGTGGCGGGCGTTTAACAAACCGAGCCTCGAACTCGCTCGCAGTGTGCAGAAGCACGACGACCGGGTGGATGAGTTGCAGACGGCAATTAAACAGTACCTGAGCCAGTTGCCGACCGACCCACTGACTCCGCAGGAAAGCCGGCTGCAATTCGGGTTATTGAATTTCGCGAGTCAGCTGGAGGGGATCGGCGACATCGTGGACAAGACGCTGTGCGGTGCGGCGGTGAAGCAAGTGCAGCAGCCACTGGCTTTGAGCGAGGCGGACAAGGCGGATCTGACGGAATTTTATGAGCGAATGATGAGGCGCTTTGACGCGGCCACGAGCGTGCTGGCGTCACGGGATCGCGAGATGGCGCGGCAATTTTTAAACGATGCGGATAAGTTGAAAGACTGGTGCATCGACGCGCAGAAACGGCATTACCAACGGCTCAAAAACGTGAAAGATCCGGCGCAGCTCGAGGAGAGCGCGCGGTTTATCGACATGATCAACGCGTTTCGCCGGATTAGTGGATTACTGAATACGATCGGGCACACGTTCCTGCTGGAAGACGGGGAGCGGGTGCAGAGTTGAGCGCGGGTTATTTCGCGGCAGAGACTTCTTTGATGGCGGCGAGGATTTTTTCGGGTTCGAGGCGGACCTTGTAGTCGGTGTTCACGTGGGCGAAGCGGATGACGCCGGTGGCATCGACGATGAAGACGGCGGGGTGGGGCAGGAGGTGGTGGGTGCTGCCGGAGGCGGCTTCGAGGTCGATCTTGTAGCTGTTTTTATATTTCGCGACGAGTTCGTCCTCGACCTTGAAGGCGATGCCGAAGCCTTGCGCGGCCTCCATGGCGCTGTCGGAGAGGAGGGTGTAGTTGGTTTTCTCCATCGCGGGTTTCTCGCGGAGTTTGGCGGGCACGTCGGGGCTGAGGGCGATGAGTTGGAAACCGGCGGCGAGGATGTCGGCTTCGATCGTGGCGAGCGCGGATAGCTGGCGGTTGCAGTAGGGGCACCAGCCGCCGCGGTAGAAGATGAGGACGGTGGGTTTGACGATGGCGGATTTGAGGGTGATGGCGTCGCCTTTGTCGGTGCGGAGATTGGCGGCGGGGATGGACTGGCCGACGGCGAGCGGGGCGGTGGGATAGGCGGCGGAGAGAGTGGAGAACGTCACGGCAGTGAACGTGGCGAGGATGAGCAGACGGTTGAGAAGGCGCATGAGAGACGTGGTGTTGGCGGAGGTGATGAAGGAGCGGCGAGGGCGTGGTGAAGATGACCGCTGTGTGAGACGCGGGGCGAAAGGATATTCCCGCAGATTAAATTTTCATGCGGGCGGGAGCGCGTGTGAACGCGGGGGGCCGGGGAAGCAGGCGCTATTTTTCGTCGAGGGCGGCGCGGGCGCGAGCTTTGGCGGACTCGTCGTGTTTTTCGCGGGAGGGCAGGGCGAGGCCTTTTTCGAAGGCGGCGCGGGCCTCGGGTTTTTGTCCGGCGGCGAGGTAGGCGAAGCCGAGTTCGAGGGGGTGGGCGACGGTTTGCGGGGAAAGTTCAACGGCCTGGCGGAGGTGGCTGATGGCTTCAGCGTAGGAAGCGTCGGGCAGGGCGCCGTAGATGAGTTTCACGAGCCAGCGTTTGGTGGCGCCGAGGGAGGCGACTTCGTAATGCCAGCGGCCGAGGATGTGGTGGGCCCAGTCGTAGCGAGGATCGAGGGCGAGGGCGCGTTCGGCGTTTTCTTTGATGAGGCGGGAGTAGGCGATTTTCTGGCGGGCGTCGCTGTAGGTCGCCAGTTTTCCATGACAGACAGCGAGGGAGAGGATGTTGACGGCGTTATCGGGAGCGAGCGTGGCGGCGCGTTCGGCGTAGGCGAGGGCTTCGGTGGCGAGGGCGCGCTGCTTTTCCCGGTCGGTGGTGTCGGTGGTGGAGTCGGAGAGCTGCTGGGAGATTTTCTGGAGGATGAAAGGATCGTCGGGGCGGAGGGCGTCGAGTTCGCGAAAGAGACGGAGGGCAGTTCGGGAGTCGAAGCGGGACTCGGCGGCGAGGGCGGAGGCGAGGAGATCGTCGCGCGTGGGGGCGGCGGAAAGGTGAGTGGCTACGGCGAAGATGACGGGGAGCATCCAGGCCAGGAAGGGGCGCATGTTTGAGGTACGTGCGGAGGTGGGCGGTGGATGCCGGAGGGGAGTGCGGGTGTGGGAGTGATAGGGATCAACGTGTGTGGGGCGGGGCGTTTCAGGGCGGAGTTTATCGCGGCTGGCTTCGGGGGGAGAAGGGTGCTCGTGTCAGCGGCGATGTTGAAACGTGTGCTTGTTACCGGGGTGATGATGGCGGGGGCTTTATTCGCGCGGGCGGAGGGGCGTGCCCTGAAGGCGGATACGGAGGCTGCGGTTTTTGAGCCGGTGACGCGGTGGGAGTTTGCGTATGAGTCGGGGGCGTTGTGGCGGGTGGGGGGCGGTGGGTCGCAGCTGGATTATGTGATTTTGCCGCAGATGCTGACGTGGAAGACGCCAGAGGTGACGCGGTGGACGGTGGGCGGGCGCGATCTGGTGCTGCGATCGCGGTTCAGCGTGTTGTTAGAGCCGTTTGCGAAGGGGCCGGAGAGTCACTTCGTGGGTGGGGCGGCGGGGGGATTGCTGGAGTGGTGGGATGCGCGGAGGACGCAGGCGTTGTTCTTTTCGGCGGGCGGTGGTGTGGGGCTGATGGACAGCAAGGGCTACGATGTGGCGGGGGCGCAGGGGCAGGATTTTAATTTCAACTGGTTCACGTACGCAGGGAGCCGGTGGCAGTGGAGCGAGGGGATGAGCGTGGTCGTCGGAGTCTATTTCCAACACATTTCCAATCGCGGTCAGGATAAGGTGAATCCGGGGATCAACTCGGTGGGGCCGATCGTGAATGTAGGGTGGGGGTTTTGAAGAGTGAGTGGACGGTGGATGGGGAGGAGGCGTGGGCGCGCTGCTGAGAGCACAGGGTGGGGCCAAAGCCAGAGCTATGATGATGAGCGGTTTAGGGTGTTTCCATGAAATCGTTTAATGACGGATCAGCTTTAGGCGTTGGGCTGAACAGCCGATGTGTAGGCAGCCGTGTTCGGACGGGTATGCTGTTCGCGCGGTCATTCTTCCCACATGCTTTCGCCCGCAGCTTCCATCGGATCATCGTCTGAAATCGTCGCGACGCCTGAACGCATCAGCGCGTTAACGGCGACGTTGCAGGAGCGGATTCGTGGCTCAATCCAAGATATCGGGACGATCACGCTGCAATCGCGCGTGCTCTCGATCAATGCTCAGATAGAGGCGGCGCGTGCGGGCGAGAGTGGAAAGTCGTTCGCGATCGTGGGGCAGGAGATGGTGACATTTTCCAATCGGATACAGTCGGCGGCGAAGTCGCTGGAGCAGGATTCGCAGACGCTGGTGATGGAACTGGCGGAGATCAGCCGGGTACTGGCGACGCGGGTACGCGGGACGCGGCTGAGCGATCTGGCGCTGACGAATATCGATCTTATCGATCGCAATCTTTATGAGCGTTCGTGCGATTGCCGCTGGTGGGCGACGGATGCTGCGATGGTGAATGCGTTGGAAAATCCCGGCGACGACCAGATCGTGAACCATGCGTCGGAGCGGCTGGGGGTGATCTTGAAAGCGTACACGGTTTACTTCGATATCGTGCTGGCGGATCTGGACGGGCGCATCATTGCGAACGGGCGGCCGGCGGATTATGCATCGGTCGGCGTGGAGCAGGGCGAGGCCGCGTGGTTCAAGACCGCGATGGCGACGGCGAGCGGGGACGAGTTTGGTTTTCAGAGTGTGACTGAGTCGACGCTCGTGGGGGGGGAGCGCGTACTGGTTTACTCGTGCAAGGTGTGCCGGGGCGGGAGCGCAAGCGCGGAGCCGGTGGGCGTGCTCGGCGTGATTTTTAATTGGGACGGGCTCGCGCAAAAAATCATGCATGAGACGCCGATCGAGTCGGAGAAGAAGGCGCTGACGCGGGTATGCATCGTCGATGATGCGGGCACGGTGCTGGCGGATTCAGAGGATAAAATTTTGAAGGAGAAGATGGATCTACCGGATTGCGCGGGAATTTTTGCAAAGGAGAAAACGTGCGCGACGCTGACGATCAGCGGGCGGGATTGTCTTGTGGCTCATGCGAAGTCTCCGGGGTTTGAGACTTATAAGACCGGCTGGCATTCGCTGATTATTGAGCGGATGAAGTGAGCGGATGAAGTGAGCGGTTAGCGCTTTGTCTCCGAGGGTGGAGGCGGTCTTGAATGGTGGGTTGTCAGCGGTCTGTTCTGTGCTGACGCTGATGTCAGAGAATGGACTTTGTTTCCCGCAATTTTCAGCGATTGCCACCGCAAGCCCGTGCGATCACGGCGACGGTGATTTTCGGTCTGGCGGCCGGATTGATCGCGGTGGCGTTTCATCTGGCGATCCACGTAATCTACGCGCACGGGATTGAGGCGCTGAGCCATCAATCGACCACGTGGTTTCTGGTGGGGAGCTTTTTGTTGGTGGGGGTGACCTCGGGTATTTCCGGCTGGTTGCTGACGGCGTTCTGCATCGAGGCGGCGGGCAGTGGGATTCCCCAAGTGAAACTGGCGTTCTGGCGAGATTTTGGACTGATCCCGTGGCGGGTGGTGTGGGTGAAATTTATCGGAGGCGCGCTCAGCGTTGGCGGTGGCAGCAGTTTGGGGCGTGAAGGTCCATCGGTGCAGCTGGCGAGTGCGCTGGCGTCGAATGTGGCGGGTGCGTTGGGAACGCCGAAACATATGCGACGGACGGCAACGGCGGCGGGCGCGGCGGCAGGGCTGGCGGCGGCGTTTAACACGCCGATCGCAGCGGTGACGTTTGTACTGGAGGAGATCATTGGCGATCTGAACAGCCGGATGCTCGGCAGTGTATTGCTGGCATCGGTGCTGGGCGCGCTGGTGGCGCATGGGTTGTTGGGCGCGCAACCGGCGTTTACGCTGCACAGCGTCGGCAATGCGCATTGGGCGGGCTATGTGCTGACGCCGCTCGTGGCGGCGGTGGCGACTTTGGCAGGCTGCTGGTTTCAGAAAATGGCGCTAGGGCTACGGCTGATCAACAAGCGCCCGCAGCGTTTGCCGGCGTGGTCGCGGGTGATGCTGGGTGGGATTTTTGTGTGGGCGGTGGGCGCGGCGGTGTTTCTGGGGACGGGGCATCTCGGCGTATTCAGTCTGGGCTATGACGATCTCTCGACGGCGTTGAACGGTGGGATGCTCTGGCAGATCGCAGCGTTGTTGCTAGCCGCGAAACTGGTGGCGACGGCGGTGTGCTATGGGCTGGGCGGATGCGGCGGCGTGTTTGCACCGACGTTATTTTTTGGTGGCATGGCGGGAGCGGCAATTTCAGCGCTGGCGGCGTTGGTGCTACCGCTGACGGCGGGGGATCACGTGATGCTCGCGGTGGTCGGCATGTGCGCGTGTCTGGGCGGAGTGGTGCGTGCGCCGGTGACGGGCATCTTAATCGTGTTCGAGATGACGCATGAATTCGCGCTGGTGCCGGCGCTGATCATTGGCGCGTTGATCTCGCAGGCGATCAGCCGGCGGGTGACGCCGCATAATTTCTACGAGGAAGTACTCGCCCAGGACGGGCAGCACGTGGAGCGGATCGTGCCGCCACGGAGTCTGCGGACATGGATGGAACTGCCGGTGGCGCGGATCGCGAATTTCTCGCCGGTGACGATCACCGAGCTGGTGCCAGAGAAGTTGAGAACGTTTCTGGCGACGCACAGGCACGATCAGTTTCCGGTGGTGATCGAAGGGAAACTCGTAGGTGTGTTGAGTCGCCGCGCCTGCGAAGAGGCGCTGGCTGGCGGGCGGGCGCCGACGCCGCAAAACGCGACGATCTGCACAGCGGAGACGACATTGAGGCAGGTGCAGACACTGATGATCGAGTCGGCGGGGCAGCTAGTGGTGGTGGTCGATCAGTCCGGCGTGGAGGCGCGGGTGATCGGGTTGCTGACGCTGCACGACATCCTGCGGGCGGAGATGGTGTTTGCGCGGGAGCAGGAGGATTGACGGCGGAGGGTGGCGTTCGGAGAACGGAATAGGACTTATAGGTCTTATGGGACCTATAGTACGTATGGTCGGAGAGCGGAGCGGTTGTGGGCTCAGGCGAGTTTTTCGCGGCCGTGAGGGGCGTTGAGATCGAGTAGCGGGCCTAGGGGGACGATGCCTGTCGGGTTGATCTCGGTGTGCGTCGCGTAGTAGTGCCGCTTGATGTGATCGAGGTTCACGGTGCCGGCGATGCCGGGCTGCTGGTAGAGGTCGCGGAGGTAGCCGTGGAGGTGGTGGTAATCCACGATGCGGCGGAGGTTGCACTTGAAGTGGCCGTGGTAGACGGCGTCGAAACGGATGAGTGTGCAGAAGAGGCGCCAGTCGGCTTCGACGATGCGCGGGCCGAAGAGGTAGCGCTGGGTGGCGAGGCGAATTTCGAGATCGTCGAGCGCAGTGAAGAGCGCACGGGCGGCGCGTTCGTATTCGGTTTGTGAGGTCGCGAAACCGGCTTCGTAGACGCCGTTGTTGATGCGTTCGTAGATGAAGGCGGCGAGTTTCGCGTGCTCGGTTTCGATCTCGATGGGGAAGAGGTTCACGTCGCAGCGGCTGATGGCGGCGAAGACGTCGTTGAACATGCGGCAGAGGTCGTCTTCGGAGTTGTTGACGATCTGCCTGGTCTTTTTGTCCCAGAGCACGGGGACGGTGAAGCGGCCTTGGAATGTGGCGTCGGTCGCGCGGTAGGCTTCGCTGAGGAATTTGAAACCGTTGACCGGATCGATGGTGTGACCCGGGCCGTCGGTGAAGCGCCAGCCGCGGTCGTCGCGTTCGGGGTCGACGACGGTGAGGCCGATGACGTCTTCGAGGCATTTGACGTGGCGGGCGATGAGCGTGCGGTGTGCCCAGGGGCAGGCGAGGGAGACGTAGAGGTGGTAGCGGTCGCGTTCGGCGCTGAAGCGGGCGGTGGGGTCGGCGACGATCCAGTGGCGGAAGGCGTCTTGCTGGCGTTGGAAGGCGCCGTTGGATTGTTGTTCGGCGGCGAATTGGGGTTTGGCATGGACCGACATTCGGCGAACTGAGTGCCGATTTTTCGTGAACGCAATTGGTGCAGAGACGTTGAATCTCACGTGGTCATCCTCAAATCGGCTCCCAAATGAATGTGTCGCATCAAGTAATTCTCCCTGCAAAGAAGGGAGCTATGCCAAGTTTCATTTGGGATCGAGACCCGAGCGAAGCGTACTCTGAGCCCTACGAGTATCCCGCCCAAGAGCAGTTTGTCCGCGAAGCCATTGCGTTGTTAGATGCATTGAAGTCCCAATTCTCTTTGAGGGACGGCCTTTTCAGGAGGGACGAACTTTCGCGGGAAAAGTCAGTTTGGATGCTAGAAGTAGATGCTTTGGAAGCGTTGGCTGACGCGATAGTTCTTATCGGGGAAAAAAAGCATCGTATGGCTTCAAGGCTATTTCGAGATGCGTTGGAGACTCAGGACTTGGCGTTCTATTTCGCTAAAGCAGGACCAGTAGCAGATGGAGACTTAAAGCGGTGGTATGGTGATGACGTCATTCCTCACCGGGTCGCTCGCGAGTTTGTGAAATCAGTGCACGGCAATGCTAGATGGGAAGCATTGAGGGAGCTGTACGGGGCGCTAAGTAAATACACCCACCGAACATATAGTGCTGTTGGGAAAAGTTATGTTTTGGGAAGGAACGAAGTCATCTTCTATGACGGATTTCGTGGTGGAGGCACTTCGTTGGTACTTCCTCATGTGATTTCTTTTTCTTACGCGGTTTTGGCCATGCTGATACGGCGATTCATGGAAGTCGCGGTAATCACTGGGCAGATCTCCCAAGAGACAGCGGATCAAATCTGGAGTCAGTCTATGGAGCCAGAACCTGTTCCCCGGCGTTTCGTTCGGGTTATTCGACCTGAAGATGTTCCGGAAGATCTGAACTGATCGATAGTGTGAGCAACATTACCGGATCAGAAGGCCTTCGAGGATGGGGGTGGGTTTGCCTTCGGGCGAGCGGATGGCGAAGCCGCCTTGGTAATCCCAGACGGCCCAGCTCCAGGCGTGGCGTTCGGCGGCGGTGGTGACGGCTTTGACGTAGTTGCGGCGTGAATCCGCGTCGGCGACGTCGTAGGCGCCGAATTCGCCGATGTAGAGTTCGCGGCCTTTGAGGTGCGTGGCAGCCCAGGCGGCGACGGTGGCGAAGGCGGTGTCGATCTCGGCGGCGGTGAGTTCGGTGTTGGAACTTTTTTGGACGAAGTGATCGGCGGGGATGGTTGTCTTGGAGAGGTCGGGGACGCGGCCGGGGAATTTGATCAGAGGCATGTCGGCGGGGAGTTGGACCCAGCTGGCGCGTTGGTGGGTGAAGATGAAGGGTTCGTAGAAGTGGAGCGTGAGGGCGATGTGCGGATCGTCGGGGAGGATGACGTCGGTGACGGTGTGGAAGGCGCTCCAGCGGTTGGAGGTGAGGTAGACGATGCGGGTGGGGTTGCTCGCGCGGATGGCGGCGAGCATGCGGGCGTTGAAGGAATTGAGCTGGGCGTTTTCCTTGGCGACGGGTTCGTTGAGGATTTCGAAGCGGAGGTAGTCGCCCTCGTCTTTGAAGCGGGCGGCGAGTTTTTCCCAGAAGGCGGCGACGGAGAGCTGGAGTTTTTCGTCGGTGAAGACGGCGTTTTCCTGGACGGCGGCGTTGAAGTCGGCGCCGGGGAGGAAGTGCATGTCGAGGATGGCGCCGAGGTCGTGTTCGCAGGACCAGCGGAGGGCGCGGACGAAGGGGGCGATTTTAGATTCGTCGAGCGCTCCGTCGGCGGTCTGCCAGAGGCGTCCATCGACGGGGAAGCGGATGTGGTCGAAGCCTTGGCGGGCGATCCAAGCGACGTCTTCCTCGGTGAACCAGTTGGCGGCGTAGGGGCGTTCGTCGTAGTTTTGGGAGAGCCAGTGGCTGACGTTGACGCCGCGTTTGAAGGTGACGGGGCCGGCGGCGGCGATGGGTTTGGGGGCGGCGGCGTGGGTGGTGGAGAGTAGCAACGGAGAGAGCAGGGTGAGTAATACGGCGAGGAGGCTTCGGGGGAGGGGCATGAGACAGACGAAGGCGTGGAGCGTGGGGCGGGCAAGCGGGGTGGTTGGAGATCCTTGCCCTAACAGTTGAGAGCCAGCTGTGCGCTACGTCGGATTTTTTAACCACAGATGGCACAGATGGGGAGGGATGACGGAGGGGATTGTGGGTGGTTGGGTGGGAGAGCGGGCAGAACGGACGATGCGGAGCATCCGTCCCTACCTCGGAGGAAGAGCGCCGTTGAGAGGCTCCTACAGTACGATCCAGCGGTTTCGGACTGGCGCGGGGGCGGGCGGGGGCGCGGAATCGGCGGGATGAATTACCCCATGATCGGTCGAGGTGTGTTGCGGTGCATGCTGGTGTGGCTGGCGGTGTTGAGTGGTGCGGGGTCGGGCCGGGCGCAGGAGATGACGGCGGGCGTGGTGCAGAGTCCGAGTGGGGAACTGGTGGTGCGGGTGTCGCTGACTGCGCGGGGGGAACTGCGCTACGCGGTGGCGCGGGCGGGGCAGGCGGTGCTCGGGGAGTCGAGGCTCGGAGTGGTGCGTGACGATGCGGATTTTTCGAGCGGGCTGCGGATGCTGGAGCAGACGAAGACGCGGAAGGTGTCGGACAACTATGAGCTGCTCACGGCGAAGCGGCGGGTGAATGAGTATCGGGCTAACCAGACAATTTTCCGGGTGGCGGCGAAGAGCGGGGAGCGGATGGACGTGATTTTCCAGGTGTCGAATGACGGGGTGGCGTTCCGGTATTTTTTCCCTGCGGCGAATGGCAAGAAAGCGGGAGAGGGGGAGAAGCGGACGATCACGGAGGAAGTGACGACGTTTAAGTTTTCGACGGAGGCGCGGGCGTGGTTGCAGGCGATGTCGGTCGCGAAGACGGGGTGGAAGGAGACGAATCCTTCTTATGAGGAGTATTATCAGAAGGAGATTCCGGTGGGGACGGCGTCGCCGCTGGGGGCGGGGTGGGTTTATCCGGCGTTGTTTCGCACGGGAGAGACGTGGGTCTTGCTGAGCGAGACGGGACTGGGACGTGGTTACGCGGGAACGCGGCTGCGGTCGGAGTCGCGGGATGGCGAATACGCGGTGGGGTTTCCGGATGGACGGGAGCGGTTTCAGGGCGGGGCGGTGAAACCGGAGTCGGTGCTGCCGTGGACCACGCCGTGGCGTGTGATCGTGATCGGGGATCTGGCGACGGTGACGGAGTCGATGCTGGGGGTGGATCTGGCGGATAAGCCGAAGGTGATGACGGCGGAGGTGAAGGCGGAGATCGTGCCGGGGAAGGCGGCGTGGAGCTGGCCGCTGCTGGGCGACAAGGAGACGAACTTTGAGGTGCAGAAGCGGTTCATCGATTATGCGGCGGAGATGACGTGGCGGTACTGCCTGATCGACGCGTTGTGGGATACGCAGATCGGCTATGAGCGGGTGAAGGAACTCGTCGATTACGCGGCGACGAAGGGGGTGAAGGTGCTGCTGTGGTACAACTCGGGTGGCGACTGGAACGGTGCGCCGCAGACGCCGCGCGACCGGATGCTGACGCGGGAGAGCCGGGCGGAGGAGTTCGCGCGGTTGAAAGCGATGGGTGTGGCGGGGATGAAGATCGATTTCTTCGGCGGGGACGGGCAGTCGCAGATCGAGTATTACCTGGATATTTTGGAGGAGGCGGCGCCGTTTGGGTTTTTGATTAATTTTCACGGCTGCACGCTTCCGCGGGGGTGGCAGCGGACTTATCCGCACTTGATGACGATGGAGTCGATTCGCGGATTGGAGTTCATCACGTTCGAGCAGGCGAATGCGGATCAGGGGCCGACGCACGCGGCGATGCTGCCGTTTACGCGGAATGTTTTCGATCCGATGGATTTCACGCCTGTGGTGCTGGATCGCATCAACAAGATCGAGCGGCGGACGAGCAGTGCGTTCGAGCTGGCGCTGTCGGTGCTGTTCACGTCGGGAATCCAGCACTACGCGGAGATTCCCGAGGGGATGGCGAAGGCGCCGGAGTACGTGCGGGCGTTTTTGCGGAAGGTGCCGAGTGTGTGGGACGAGGTGAAGTTTGTGGACGGTTATCCGGGGAAGTTCGTGGTGATGGCGCGTCAGGGTGAGGGGCGCTGGTACGTGGCGGGGATCAATGCGGAGGCGACGGAGAAGCGCGTGGAGTTGGATTTGAGCCGGTTGAAACTGGGGCGCAGCGCGAAGGGCGTGTTGATCGAGGATGGCGCGGAGGGAGGGAATCTGTCGTTCGCGCGGCGCGAAGTGAGTGTGAAGCGCGGGGAGAAGGTGGAGGTGACGATCAAGCCGAACGGTGGATTCGTGATCGTGTTGGAGTGAGGCCAGCGCGAGGGTCGGTGCGATGAGTGATGATGCGCCGAATGTGTTTACGTGGATCGAGGCCGGGGCGGCGGATGAAGACACCGTCCTGTCGTTGATGCGGGCGTTTTATGCGGAAGAGCGGCTGGTGTTTTCGGAGGTGGAGGCTCGTGTGGCAGTGAGGGAGTTGCTGGCGCGGCCGGAGTTGGGGCGGGTGTTCTTATTGAGTGAGTCGCAGGGCGGCGAGGGTTCGAGGGCCGCGTATGGGCATTTGGTGCTGACGTTTGGGTTCAGCCTGGAGTTTCGCGGTCGGTTTGTGCTGCTCGATGAAGTGTTTGTCGGAGCGGAGCTACGCGGGAAGGGATTTGGAAAGGAGGCGGTCGAGTTCGCGGCGACGTGGGCGAGGACGCAGGGAGTGGCGGCGTTGCGGCTGGAGGTTAATCGTGCGAACGGACACGCGCGGGAGGTCTACTTGCGGCGTGGGTTTGGGGACGACCGGCGCGATTTGATGACGCGGTGGGTGGGGCGGGGAAAGTAGCGAGTAGGCGGAGTAAAACGACGGGGATCTGGCTCATGCAAAGCCGCCAAGGCGCAAAGGCGGAAGGTGGGCAGGCCGGAACGGCGACGGACGAAGGTGTCTCGCGAAGGGCGCGAGGGTGGGGCGGAGGTTTCTCCGCGTCTTAGATGACGCGCTTACAAGAGGGCGAGGTCGTCGCGGTGGATGACGTCGAGGCGCTTGCGGGAGGGGAAGCGGGCGCGGACTTCGTCGCCGTGCTGGCCGGCAATGGCGGTGACTTCGGCGCTTGAATAAGCGACTTTGCCGCGGGCGAAGGTGGTGTGTTTCGCGAGGGTGCTTTCGCCGGTGCCGTCGAAGGCGATGTTGACGATGTCGCCGGGGGCGAAGGTGCCTTTGACGCCGGTGATGCCGACGGCGAGGAGGCTGCGGCCTTGTTCGCGGAGGACGGGGACGGCGCAGGCGTTGACGAAGATGGTGGCGGATGGGCGCTGGTAGTAAGCGAGCCAGCGTTTTTTCGATTCCATCGGAATGCCGGAGGGAACGAAGAACGTGCCGGGGCCGGTGCCGGAGAAGAGACGGGGAAGGATTTCGGGCTCGGCGCCGCTGGCGATGAAGACACCGCAGCCGGAGCGGACGGCGAGTTTGGCGGCGGAGATTTTTGAGATCATGCCGCCGGTGGCGGTTTCGCTCGTGGTGCCACCGGCCATGGCCTCGATCTCGGGCGTGATTTTTTCGACGACGGGGACGATTTCCTTCGTGCCCTTCATGTCGATGAGGCCGGGAGCGGTGGAGAGGATGACGAGGTGCTGCGCCTCGATCAGGCCGGCGACCATGGCGCCGAGGGTGTCGTTGTCGCCGAACTTGAGGAGAGCATTGATCTCGGCGGCGCTGACGGTGTCGTTTTCGTTGATGATCGGGATCGTGCCGTAAGAAACGAGCTGGTTGAGGACGGACTTGATGCTGAGGTGGCGGTCGCGTTCGCGGAGGTCTTCGTGGGTGAGGAGAACCTGGGCGACGTTGATGCCGTGGGGATCGAAGCCGCGCTGCCAGGTTTGCATGAGCAGGCTCTGGCCGACGGCGGCGCAGGCTTGTTTCTTGGTGACCTCTTTGGGCTTTTTCGTGAGGCCGAGTCGGCCCATGCCGAGACCGACGGCGCCGGAGGAAACGACGATGACCTCAGTACCGGCTTTGTGCAGCGCGGCGAGCTGGGCGCAGAGACTCTCGATGCGCGCGGTATCCAATTGGCCGATGCCGTGGGTGAGGACGCCGGTGCCTAGTTTGACGACGATACGCTTGGGCTGGGTGCGAGTAATCAAGGTGAATGAGGGGCCAGTTTTGGGACCACACGTGGCGTTGGGATGAATAGAGCAGCAAAAAGAATAATGCCTGGGAGGACGCTGGTAAGGGGCATGCCCCCAAAGCAAAAAGCCAAAATACGACGCAGGGTTACGGCTCCAATGGTCAGATTAGTGAGCAACGTTCTTCTATCGACCGCAGCTCTTCCGATTCGATCAGCGTTCCAGTCATCATTCAGTAGCCGACAAATCCATGGAGTGATCCGGTACATCGCTGTGGCCATGACGCACACGATCTCGAACAGAACTAGAAGGGCAAAGACAGCGAGTCCGCCGTCGCTATCCGTCATTTTTGTATCTTCCAGACCAAAAAACCTGACCTGAAGTGCGAAGGCCGCGATGATCTGCAACAGCCCGAAAGCGGCTCCAGCTAAACTGGCGATGAACAGTCTCATGCCGGGACGGCCACTTATTCGAACTCAGACGTTGAGGAGTTCTTTTTCTTTTTTGGCGAGGTGGTCGCCGATGTCCTTGATGGTTTTGTCGGTCGCGGTCTGGGCTTCTTTTTCGTAGCGCTTGAGTTCGTCTTCGGAGATTTTGCCGTCCTTCTGGGCTTTCTTGAGGGCGTCCATGGTATCGCGGCGGACGTTGCGGATGTGGACGCGGCCTTCTTCGGCCATGCGGTTGGCGACCTTCACGAAGTCCTGCCGACGTTCGCGGGAGAGCTCGGGGAGTGGGATGCGGACGTTGGCGCCGTCGACGGTGGGATTGAGGCCGAGGTTGGCCATCTGGATGGCTTTCACGATGGCCTGGGTGATGCCTTTATCCCAGGGCTGGATCTGGATGAGGCGGGCGTCGGGCGTGGTGATGGCGGCGCAGGCTTTGAGCTGCTGCATGGAGCCGTAGGCTTCGACCATGACGCTCTCGACCATGACGGGGGAGGCTTTGCCGGTGTGGATGCTGCTGAATTCGTGCAGGGTGTAGTCGAGGGCCTTTTTCATCTTGGCCTGCATTTCGGTGAGGGCGGGATGGGACATGGGATTTTCGATTTTTGAATTGGGATTTTCGATTTCGGGCGAAGGCCGGAGAAGCGGAGGTTTTAATCTGGAACTCAGGAAAGCTGGAAACGGCAGAGGACGGGGGATTCGTCCCGCCGCTGGGATTCGGAAAGACTTGGCGAGTCAGGGCTCGTTCCAGCGTTCCGGAGTTCCCGATTTGTTTTTCTGGATCAGCTGTGGACGAGGGTGCCGACTTTTTCGCCGAGGACGGCTTTGCGGATGGAGTGCTCGTCGTTGAGGTCGAACACGAGGATGGGGACGTTGTTGTCCAGACAGAGAGAGAACGCAGTCGAGTCCATGACGTTGAGGCGGCCTTTGAGGGCGTCGATGAAGGTGAGGCTCTCGTACTTCACGGCGTCGGCGTGCTTCTTGGGGTCCTTGTCGTAGATGCCGTCCACCTTGGTGGCCTTCATGATGATGTCGGCGTGCATCTCGGAGGCGCGGAGGGCGGCGGTGGTGTCGGTCGAGAAATAGGGGTTGCCGGTGCCTGCGGCGAAGATGACGACGCGGCCTTTTTCGAGGTGGCGGATGGCGCGGCGGAGGATGAACGGCTCGGCGATCTGGTTCATCGGGATGGCGCTTTGGACGCGGGTGGTGACGCCCATTTTTTCGAGGCAATCCATCAGTGCGAGGGCGTTGATGACGGTGGAGAGCATGCCCATGTAGTCGCCGGTGGTGCGGTCGACGCCGCGTTTCTCGCCGAGCGAGCCGCGGAAGATGTTGCCGCCGCCGATGACAAGGCCGATCTGAACGCCGAGCTCGTGGATCTCTTTTACCTGAGAGCAGACCTTTTCGAGGATGGCTCCGTCGATGGCTTCGCCGGATTTAGCGCCTCGAAGCACTTCGCCGCTCAGTTTGAGGACGATGCGCTTGTATTTAACCGCCGGATGGATGGGCAGGGCGTGACTCATATGGGCCGGAGGAAACGGCCCGGGAAAAGGAGGGTCAATGCCCGAGATAACGAATGCAGCTCGGAGGCGCTAGGCGTTGGAATTATTTGCGAGCGAGCAAAATGCCGAGAACGACGCCGACGCCTACCGCGATGCCTGTGGATTTGTAGGGGTTGGCCCGGATGGCGGCGTCGGTTTTTTTGGCGACGGCGATGCTGTGGGCTTCGAATTCGGCGTAGGTGGTTTTGGCCTTTTCGAGCGCGGCGGCGAGATGCGTGCGGGCGACGCGGGCCTCGGCGGTGACGTTGTCGGCGGTGGCCTGGAGCAGGGCTTCGGCGTCCATCGCGACGACGCCTAGATCGGCCATGAGGCGCTTGCGGACGCTGTGGTAGTTTTCGTCGAGGTTAGGGAAGTGTGTTTCCATGGTTGGGTTCTCGCGTGAAGTTTGAGCCGCGCAGTCGGGCTGATTATCGCACAGACGCCCGAAAATGGCTTTGGTGCCAGCGGATTTGGAGAATGGTCCGCGCCGTCTAGGCTCGATGGCGTGGGCGGACGGGATTGAGGGTGAACGAAGGCTAGCTTCGGTGATCCTACGCTTAAAAGTGTCGTTTGAGGGCAAAGCTCAGGAGCGAGTCTCGGAGGTAGCCATTGAGAGGGAAGGCGTCTTTGGGATGTTAGAAAACGTGCGCGCGATGAGGCGGGCGATCCAGGTCCTGCTGAAGCGGCGCGATGCCTCCAGTTTGCCCACGGTGTCGCCACGGGCGATATCCACGCGGGTCCATCTAATCGTCTCCGGTGCGCGCGTCCTGCCTGAACTCGATGCGCATCAACCGCGGCTGGTCGATGTCGCTGAGCGGCGGCTCACCAAGGGCCCGCTTCGGATCGAGCGGAACTCACGGCTCGCCGCCGCCACCGCTGAAGAGGCGATCCTGGACAGCGGAAAGCGACTCTCGACCCGGACGATTATCAGCTGCACCGGCAACGCGCGCTCGCCGTTGCTGGCGGGATTTCCCACCGAGGGTCCAGGTGGCAGAATCGTGACGGAGCCCACGATGCAAGTTATCGGGACAACGGATACGTGGGCCGCGGGCGATTGCGCAGCGGTGCCGTTCCCCGGCGGAGGCACCACACGACCGCTCGCCATCTATGCGATGATGGCAGGTCGTCAGTTGGGTAAGAATCTGCGGGCCGTGCTGCGCGGGAAGCAGCCACGGCCGTATCGCTTCACCGGCTTGGGCGATGCTTGCACGCTCGGAGGAGGCCACGCCGTGGCGCACTTCAAGGGATTTCCTCTGACCGGTCGGTTTGCGTGGGTCATCTGGCGGTGCTTCATGATCATCTATCTACCGGCACGAGAGCGGAAACTCCGGGTGATCTTCGACTGGCTGCTGCAGCCTTGGTTTGGCCGTGATGTCCTCGATCTGAAAGTCACGCCTCCCGTCGGCCTCGGAAGCGCCCGCTATGAGAAAGGGCAGACGATCGTGCGCGAGGGGGATGTGGGTCGCAGCCTTTTTGTGATCCGCAGCGGTGAAGTGGAGGTGGTCAAGGCCACGTCTGACGGGCCGGTCGTCATCGCCACGCTTCGTGAAGGCGATCACTTCGGCGAGGCCGCTGTCTTTCGTAACGCCCGGCGCAACGCTTCGGTCGTCGCCCGCACGGCCGTCGAGTTGCTGGTTCTTCGCAGTGAAGCGGTGCAGGCTCTCGATCGAGGTCTCCCGGGCTTTCGCGAACGGCTTCCCGTCCGGGAACCGGGAGTAGAGGTTTAGACTGAGCCGTGCTGAGACCGGAGTTGATCGGTTTTGACCAATCAATCGCTGTCGCTGCGTAAGCGTCGAAAACCAACCGGCTCCTTTCGCTGCAGCGTGCCACTTTTTAGTGGCTGCCCGACATGGATTCGAACCATGACTAGGTGAGTCAAAGTCACCTGTGCTGCCATTACACCATCAGGCAAAAGGAGTGGTGGAACTTGGCTCTATTCAAAAGGGCGTCAAGGCCCGAGATGGGCGCGGCCCTGGGTGAATTTATGGAATGGTTTGCAGGGACGGAGCTGCGTAAGAGAAGCGCGTGTTTCGCGGCTTGCCAGACGAGCGGTGGCGAGGCGAAAACCCACGGTCATGATCATCCATTCCGTGTTCTTCTGGCTGAAACCTGAACTGACCGACGCGCAACGCGCGGGGTTTGTCGCCGCGGCTGAGTCGCTGCGTACGATCAAAGCGGTCGATTCGTTGTTCATCGGTCGTCCGGCGGCGATCGTGCCGCGTCCGGTGGTGGATGGGAGCTATACGTTCGCACTTTCGATCACGTTTAAGGATCTCGCGGCGCATGACGCGTATCAGATCGATCCGATCCACCGGAGCTTTGTGGACGGCAATAAACCGCTTTGGGACAAGGTGCAGATTTACGACGCGGCGAACTGAGCGGAGCTGCGCTGCGATACGGCGGGAGGGATGCGCGTGAGTGGCTCCGCGTCTTAAGTGACGCGGCTACGCCAGCGGTGAGTGCGGTGAAGCGAGGAGGTCGCCGATGGTGGCGCCGACGATGAGGTCGGAGACGTGGCCGAAGTGTCTGGCGCGGAGGCGGCCTTGCTGGTCGATGATCAGGAGACTCGGCGTCCCTTCGAGTCCGTAGGCGCGCATGGTCTTAGGGAGCGGCCAGGATTTTTCGTCGTGGCGGTCGACGGCGATGGGAAAGGTGAGGCGGTTTTCGTGGGCGAAGGCACGGAGGGAAACCGGTTTCATCGCGTCGTGATGTTCAAAGACCGAGTGGAGGCCGAGGACGGCGACCTGGGCAGAATCGAAGTGGCGCTGAATTTCTTTGGCTTGCGGGAGCCCGTGGGCGACGCAGCCGGGGCAGAGCATCTGGAACGCTTCGATGACGATGACGCGGTCGCGCAGGCTTTCGAGGGTGATGGGCTGAAGTGTGTTGAGCCAGAGCTCGGCGTCGATGGGCGGGGCGAGCGGGTACTTGTGGCTGGCGGGACCAGTGGTGGGAGCGGCGAGTGCAGTGTTCATGGTGATGAAAAATTTCCGGACGCGGGCGGCATCGGGATGCGGCCCGCGTCGCGTGGTTGAGTTTCGATTACTTGAGGTCGGCGAGTGCGGCGCCGAAGTTCAGGTGGATCGGCTGGCCGTCGATCACCAGGGCGGGGACGGATTTCACGCCGGCGGCTTCGGCTTCAGCGACGCGGTTTTTGGCGGAACCGAGGTGGACGACTTCGACGTTTACTTTCGTTGGGTCGAGATAACGAGTGACGACGCTTTCGGCTTCGAGACAGACAGGGCAGCCGGCGTGGTAGAATTTAGCGGAGGTTTTCATAGGAGGATTTTTTGAGTTTTGATTTTATGTTGGATGCAGCGGCGCAACCGGAGCGGTCGTGCCTGCTGACGTTGGCTAGATTATCAGCTTCTGGCGCGGCTCACAGAGGGCACTATTCGGGGAGCGGGCACCGTTTTGTGCCTGCTGGACGTGCGGGCTAGGGCCGGTACATTTTGGCGCGATGGCTTCCAAGCACCTTTCCGTTTCCGAGCGTTCGGCGTATCAGCGTCTTGAGGACGTGGTGGGCTGCAAGTGGTCAGCGGCCGTGGTCGGTGCGTTGCAGCGTGGCGTGAATCGGCCGGGGAAACTGGAGCGTTACATTCCAGGCATCTCGACGAAGGTGCTGACGGAGCGGTTGAGGAAGTTGCTCGATTACGGGCTCATCACGCGCGAGGAGCACGCCGGTGCTGTGCAGCATGTGGAGTATGCTTTAACGCCGACGGGAAAAAAGCTGGCGAGGATCATCGAGCAGTTGCACGAACTCCAGGGTGAACATGGCAAAGGCGCGGGCGGTGCGAAAAAGAAGGAGAGCGCGTCGTGAAGCTGCTGAGCATCCAAGTCGGAATGCCGAAGACGATCGGCGTGGCGAATGCGCAGGAGTTAATGGATCGCGAGTGGACCTCCGGCTTTTTCAAAGACCCGGTTGTCGGTTCGGTGGAGGTGACGCCGACGGGTTTGATCGGAGACGGGCAGGCGGATCTGAAGAACCACGGTGGACCGGATAAGGCGATCAATGCGTACCCGGCGGATTATTTTCCGGTGTGGCGCGAGGAGCTGGGCGTGGAGTTTTCGGCGGGGGCGTTTGGGGAGAATTTTACGACGGAGGGCGCGCTCGAAAAGGATGTGTGCATCGGGGATGTCTTTCGCGCGGGGGGAATCGTGGTGCAGATCACGCAGCCGCGGCAGCCGTGTTGGAAACTGGCGCGGCGCTGGCGGATCAAGGAGCTCGCGGCGCGCGTCGAACAGACGGGGCGGACGGGGTGGTATTTTCGCGTGTTGCAGACGGGAACGGTGCAGGCGCCGGCGGAGTTAACGCTGGTCGAGCGTCCGTATCCGCAGTGGACGGTCGCGGAGGCGAATGCCGTCATGCATCACCGGAAAACTGATTGGGCGGCAGCTGCGGCGCTGGCGGAGTGCGCGGCGCTTTCGGCGAGTTGGAAAGCGAGTCTGATGAATCGCGTGGAGACGAAAGCGGTGGCTTCGTCGGCGGGGCGACTTGGCGGGAACGAATGAGAGCCGGCTTAGGGCGCGAGAGCCGTGTCTTAAGTGACGCGGCTACCTCGGAGACGCGGAAAGTGTGCGATTACTTCGCGACTTCGAAGGGGGCGAAGAGGGCTTTTTGAGTGGCGGGGAAACGGCCGTGGATGCGGACGCCTTCGTCTTCCTGCTCTTCGCTTTGGACGTGGCCGAAGGCGTGAAGCTTGGCGATGACGTCGTAGCGGGAATGCGGGATGAAGAGTTCGGTGGCGCCGAATTGGTGGGCGATCTGTTCGATGCAGCGGTCTTGGAGTCCGTCGAGATTTTCGCCGGTGAAGGCGCTGACAAAGAGGGCGTCGGGAACGAGTTGACGGGCGCGCTGGCGAAGAGCGTCGGTCGTGGTGTCGTTTTTGTTGAAGACGGTGATGATCGTCTGGTCGGCGGCACCGAGTTCGCCGAGGACGCTGAGCGTGGTGGCGTGGTGTTTCTCGAAGTCGGGATTGGAGACGTCGATGACGTGGATCAGGAAATCGGCGATGATGACTTCTTCGAGCGTGGCCTTGAATGCATCGACGAGACGGTGCGGAAGGCGGCGGATGAAGCCGACGGTGTCGGTGACGAGGAGTTTTTGATTTCCGCGCAGGAGCAGCTGACGCGTGGTGGGATCGAGCGTGGCGAAGAGTTTGTCTTCGGCGAGGACGTTGGAGCCGGTGAGCTTGTTGAGGAGCGTGGACTTGCCGGCGTTGGTGTAGCCGACGACGGCGGCGGTGGGGACGGGGACGCGCTGGCGTTTGTGGCGCTGGACGCCGCGTTGTTTTTGGACGGCGACTAGCTCCTGTTTGAGACGCGTGATGCGATCGCGGACGAGGCGGCGATCTTGCTCGAGTTGAGTTTCACCTTCGCCGCCCATGCCGCCTCCGCCGCTGCGCTGACGGGATAAGTGGGTCCAGGCGCGAGTGAGTCGAGGAAGTGAATACTCCATGCGCGCGAGGGCGACTTGTAGAACGGCTTCGCGGGTGCGGGCGCGGTCGGCGAAGATATCGAGGATGACTTCTTCGCGGTCGATGACGGCGAGACCGGAGAGTTTTTCCCAGTTGCGCTGCTGGGCGGGGGACAGGGATTCGTCGATGACGATGAGGTCGGCGTTTACGGCCTTCGCCTGCGCGATAATTTCCTCGGTCTTGCCGCTGCCGAGGAGGGTAGCGGGCGTGGGAGCTCTGAGGTTGATGAGCTCGCGGCCGACGATGCCGATGTGAAGATTTTCCACGAGTTCGTTGAGTTCTTCGAGAAGCTCGGCGGCTTCACCGGGGTGCATTTCGTTGGTCTGGACGCCCACGAGAAAAGCGCGGTCGCAGCGTTTGGAGTCGTCGGTGGAAGGAGTCGAATCGAGGAAGTCGGCCATTGAGGAGGGCGGTCAGGCTACGGGGGAGAAGGGGAGAGTCAAACGGGTGATGGGTCCGTTGACGCGGGGGATTTTTGCGGGAGAGTGTCGGCCATGAATAGAGCCAGGCCAGCGATGTGGTGTGTCGTGTGCGTTGTGATCGCGGTGTTGCTTGGTGGATGTGTGGACGGGCCGGTGGTCAATGCGTCGGGTCCGGGGAACCGTTTGGGGAAGGCGGTGGATGCGAAAGGAACGCCGGTTCGGGCACCGTTCTATTATGAACCTTTGCCGGTGAGGAATGCGTGTTTTGTGGAGTCGGTGCGGCTTTACGATCAGTACCTGGGGCGAAACATCGGAGGGGAAAGTGGATGGGTGAAAGTGCTTCAGTGGGGGAGCCGGGAGAGCGACGACAAGATCGGGCTGGGCCATGCGGTGGCGGTGTTCACGGCGCGGGGGACGTTATGGACGTATGACATCAATCACGGATTCACGCAGCTGGCGGTGGCGGTTGACCGGCGGGCGGATCTGACGGATGTGACGCCGGAGATTTTCGCGAAGTATCCGCAGCAGCGGCCGGTGCTGGCGATGTACCGGGAGGATGGTTTCCAGCAGGAGCGGACGAAGGTGCCGGAGAATTTATTTTATCACGCGAGCCAGGATGTGCGCGAGGTGACGAAGGTGGCGAGCGAGCTGGGGCGGGTGCGGCCGGTGAAGGTGGTGGAGTTTAAGTTCAACGCAGGCGGGGAGTTGAAGACGGGGATGGCGGCGGCGTTTCTTTTTGGGAACCGGCCGTGTCTGTACATGCCGGCGAAGGGGACGCAGATCGGGCGGGTGCGGGTGACGACGATCGACGATCTGCCGTTGATCGTGAACATGCTGAAGCAGCTGTATCCGAATGCCACGGACGTGAAGTGGGGCGGGGGCGGGTACTGGTTTATGCCGCCGAAGGGGTGAAGGGGGCCGCGTAGAGGCGTTGCCCACGCGGTCAGGGGAGGTGGCGCGATGCGAACCGCAGGCTGGTGACTGTCATCAATTTTTTGAGACGCGGGCGGCTTGCGCGGCTTGGGCTAAGGTATTGAGCTGAGTGCGCCGATAAGGGGGATAGCTTTTTACCCGGACGGCGTTTCCCCTTCCACATGCTTGTGTCCAAAAAAATCCTGATCGCCGACGATGATCGCGGCGCGAGTGCGGTGCTGGCTGCGCGGTTGCGGGGGCTGGGGTGCGAGGTGCTGCCGGTGGCGGTGTCGCTTGAGGAGGCGTGCGGGATAGCGGTGCGGGAGCTGCCGAGCGTGGTGCTGGTTTCGATGACTTCGATCGATGGGGCGAGTGGCGGGCTGACGGCGGTGCGGGGGCGTTTCGCCATGCCGGTGGTTTTTATCGCGCCGAATGCGGGGATGGGGGCATCGCTGGGGCTCGAGCCTTTGGATTATGTGGTACGCGGGGGGAGCGAGCGGGAGTTGCAGCTGGTGCTGGTGGCGGTGTTGGGGCGGGTGGCGGGGGAGGCGCGGGTGCAAGAGGTGGAGTCGAAGCTGATTGCGGAGCAGGCGTTCGGCGATCTGGGGCGGGTGGCGGGATCGGTGGCTCACAAATTTAATAATGTGCTGATGGCAGTGACGAGCGGGGTGACGCTCGTACGGCTGGATCTGCCGGAGAATTCTGCGGCGGAAGGATCGCTGAAGAAGATGGAGGACGCGGTGGAGCGCGGGGCGGAGTTGTGCCGGCAGTTGCTGACGGGGGTGAAGCGGGAGGGCGGGACGTTGATGCCGGTGGCTGTGGCGACGGAAACGGCAGGAACGTCACTGGCTGCGGCGGGTGCGAATCCGCTGGCTCCGGCGGCGAAGCGCCCGGGGGCGCGGGGGGCGGTGTTGATCGTCGATGATGACGAGTCGGTGCGGGCTCTCGCGCGGTGGGTGGTGGAGAAGGCGGGTTATCCGGCGGTGGCGGCGCGGGACGGGGACGAGGCGCTGGAGAAATTTCGGGCCGATCCAGGGTCGTTCGGGCTGGTGCTGCTGGATCTGACGATGCCGCGGATGAGCGGCGAAGAGGTGCTTGTGGGGCTGCGCTCGATACGGCCGGGAGTGCGGGTGGTCATCATCACCGGCTACGGCGAGGAGTCGGTGCGGGAGGGTGAGCGCGAGGGGATCGCGGGGTTTTTGCAGAAGCCGTTCAGTCCGGATGCGCTGCGGGCGATGTTGCAGCGGTGTGCGGAGTGAGGCGCCGCCGGGCGCGGCGTGATTTTCGATTGGAGCGAGGACGCGGGATCGGCTTTGTGCGCGGTGAGGGCACCGCGCCTCCATCGGAGTCAGAGTTTTAAGAACGGCTTGAGTTTTGCGTGGAGTTTGGGGCCGAGGCCTTTGACTTCGAGGAGGGCGTCGAGGGTCTTGAAGGGGCGGGCGGCGACAATGGCGGAGGCGACGGGTTTCGAGAGGCCTTTGATCGCGGAGAGCTCGGCGGCGGTGGCTTTGTTGATGGAGATGGGGGCGGCGGTCTCGGCGGCGGCGGGCGCGGCTTTGGTTGGAGGCTTCTTTTTGGGAGTGTTGGAACGCCGAGCGGGTTTGGACGGAGGGGCGGACGCGGCTGGGGCGGAGATGGGATCGGGGGAGGACTTAGTGGTGGTCTCGGCGGTGAAGGGGGCTTGGGTCAGCGGGCTTTCGCCGACGGCGGGGGGCTCGGCGGTGTAGACGACGGGTTCGGCGAAGGTGGTGAAGTCGCGCGTGGTGTAGCCGGTGCCGGTCCATTCGCGAAGCATGAGGCAGAAGTGCCAGGTGCCGTCGGGCGGGGCTTTGAAGGCGAGGTCGAGGGGCGGGGGATTCCATTCGCTCTGGCCGGCAAGCGTACCGAGGACGGCGGCGGCGAGAGGAGCGCCGTTGAAGGGGCCGCCTGAATACGGTGCGGCGAGTGCCCAGAGCTCCAAGGCGAGCGTGCCGGTGAGGTTGGCCGCATCGCGGGGGTTTTCGATGGCGGCGACTTCGAGGGTGATGCGGCGACCGTCGATTTTGTAACCGACATGGCCGCGGAGGCACGGGAGGAGGAAAGTCTCGGGGCGCGGGTAGCTGGCGTAGCCGTGGATCTCGCCGGGAGAGGCGACGAGCAGGAGGACGAGCGTGAAGGAGCCGCCGCCGGCGGGTGGGTGAAATGCGGTGGTGGCGTGCAGCGGGGACGGTGTGCCGGTGAATCCGGCGAGCGAGCCGATGCCGATCTCAGCTATGAGGTGTCCGCTGATGGTGCCGCCAGAGAATGCTTCGTCACAGGCCCAGAGCTGGAGTGACCAGTCGTGTGTGGCGGCAGCGGTGGCGTCGTAAACGACGAGGTCGGCGTGGAGGTGAACGGAGTCACCGTCGATGGTGTAGCCGTGGTTGGTGCCGAGGCCGGCGGCGAGGATGGTGACGGTGGAAGGCATGATGCGAAATTTTCGATTTTGGAGTATCGATTTTTGATTGAGGAGGCGGAGGAGGAAGCGGGGTGTGGGGCGCCCCGCCTCCAACGGAGGTGATTTATCGGCGGAGTTTTACCGGGTCGCGGAGGTCGAGGGTGTGCGGGTGCTCCATCGTGACTTCGCGCGGCTCGACCGCGAGCGGCTGGCCGGGCGTGTGGCCGTAGGGGAAGAAACGCGCGAGGCGGCGGCTCTCGGCTTCGTAGGCATTTACCGGGAAGGTGTTGTAGTTACGGCCACCGGGATGCGCGACGTGGTAGGTGCAGCCGCCAACGGCGAGGCGGTTCCATGAGTCGAAGATGTCGAATACGAGCGGCGAGTCGGCGAAGATCGTTGGGTGCAGGCAGGACGGCGGTTGCCACGCGCGGTAGCGGACGCCGGCGACGAACTCGCCGTTGACGCCGGTGGGCTGAAGCGGGACGCGGTTGCCGTTGCACGCAACGTAGTAGCGCTCGGAGGTGAGGCCGGTGACTTTGACCTGGACGCGTTCGACGGAGGAATCGACGAAGCGGACGGTACCGCCCGCCGAGCCTTCTTCGCCGAGGACGTGCCAGGGCTCGAGGGCGTGGCGGAGTTCGAGCTCCATACCGCGATGTTGGATACGGCCGTTGAGCGGGAAGCGGAATTCGAAGTGTGGCGCGAACCAGCTCTCGTCGAAGGGCATTCCCCAGCTCTTGAGATCGGAGACGACGTCGGAGAAGTCCTGCTGGCAATAATGCGGGAGGACGAAGCGATCGTGGAGATCGGTGCCCCAGCGGGCTAGGCGGGTGGGCTCGTAGGGATTATCCCAGAAGCGGCTGACGAAGGCGCGGAGCAGGAGCTGTTGCGCGAGCGACATGCGCGCGTGCGGCGGCATTTCGAAGGCGCGGAGTTCGAGCAGGCCGAGGCGGCCGGTGGCGCTGTCGGGCGAGTAGAGTTTATCGATGCAGAACTCGGCGCGGTGGGTGTTGCCCGAGGCGTCGGTGAGCAGGTTGCGGAAGATGCGATCGACGAGCCAGGGTGGCGTGTGGCCGCGCTGCTGCTGGCGGTCGAGTTCGCGGAAGGCGATCTCGAGCTCGTAGAGGATGTCGTTGCGGGCTTCGTCGACGCGCGGCGCTTGCGAGGTCGGGCCGATGAAGAGCCCGGAGAACAAGTACGACAGCGACGGATGCTGGTGCCAGTAGGAGAGCAGGCTCTTGAGAACGTGCGGGCGGCGCAGGATCGGTGAGTCGGATGGGCGTTCGCCGCCGATGATGATGTGGTTGCCGCCGCCGGTGCCGGTGTGGCGGCCGTCGATCATGAACTTGTCGGTGCCGAGGCGGCACTCGCGGGCGTTGTCGTAGAGGAAGTTGGTTTTCTCGGTGAGCTCGCTCCACGAGGCTGACGGGTGGATGTTCACCTCGATGACGCCGGGATCGGGCGTGACCTTGATGTTGTTGAGGCGCGGATCGTGGGGCGGCAGGTAACCTTCGATGACGACGGGCATCGAGAGTTGGGCGGAGGTCGCTTCGATGGCGGCGAGGAGATCGAGGTAGTCCTCGGTGGTCTCGACGGGCGGCATGAAGATGAAGAGATGACCTTCGCGCGGTTGCACGCAGAGAGCAGTGCGGGTGATCCACGCGGCGGATTCTTGCGAGGACGGCGTGCGATCGCTGGGCGGGAGGGATTGCGGACGCGGACGCAGGTGGCCTTCACCGACTTCGCGGAGCCACGCGGCGAACGCGGTGGGGTCGGCTGGCTGGCCGGGAAGTGAGTACTGGCGCGCGAGCGCTTCGCGGTCCGGCAGTGGCGGAAGTTCGAGGAGCGGGTCAGGAGGCGTGAGATAACGGACGTCGGTCGGGGCGACCCACGGCTGAGAATCGAGCGGGAGGCGGAAGCCCATCGCGGAGTCGCCGGGGATCAAATACATCGTCTCGGGACGGAGGAACCACGGGCCGGAGACCCAGCCGGGGTTGCCTTTGACATAGCCGCGTTCGAGCGGGAGGGCGTAGCCGATGACCTGGTCGAGACCTTGCTCGAAGACGCGGGAGAGGCGTTCGCGCTCGAGCGGGTCCTTCAAGTTGCTCTTGAGCGGATCGACGTTGGTGGGGAGGCGGCGTTCCTTCCAGAGATAGTAGAAACTGTCCTCGTAGCCGGGGATGAGCCACTGTTCATCGACGCGGAGATTGGCGGCGAGAGCGTGAGCGTATTTATTGGCGTCGGTGGCGGTGCGGCCGAGCGGTTTTGCGATGTCGGCGAGCAGTGCGGGATTTTGCCAGAGAGGTTGTCCATCGCGGCGCCAGATGGAGCTGAAGGCCCAGCGGGGGAGTTGTTCCCCGGGGTACCATTTGCCCTGGCCGTAGTGGATGAAGCCGCCTTTGCCGTAGTGCTGCCAGAGACGTTTGATGAGCTGCTCGGCGAGGCGGCGCTTGTGCGGGCCCATGGCGGCGGTGTTCCATTCGGCGCCGTCCATGTCGTCGATGGAGATGAAGGTGGGTTCGCCGCCCATGGTGAGGCGGACGTCGCGCTCGCGGAGGGCCTTGTCGATTTTTTCGCCGAGGGCATCGATGTCGGCCCATTGTTCGTCGGAGTAGGGCAGCGTGACGCGGGGAGATTCGTAGATGCGGTTGACGGACATCTCGAAGCCGAACTCGGTTTCGCATTCGTCGACGCCGCCACTGATCGGCGCGGCAGAAGACGGTTCAGGCGAGCAGGCGAGCGGAATGTGGCCTTCGCCGGCGAGCAGGCCGGAGGTGGGATCGAGGCCGATCCAGCCGGCGCCCGGGAGGAACACCTCGGTCCATGCGTGGAGATCGGTGAAGTCCTTTTCAGCGCCGGAAGGGCCGTCGAGGGATTTTTGATCGGCGCGGAGCTGGATCAGATAACCCGATACGAAGCGGGCGGCGAGGCCGGCGTGGCGGAGGAGTTGAACGAGGAGCCAGGCGGAGTCGCGGCAGGAGCCGGAGAGATTGGTGAGGGTTTCCTCGGGCGTCTGGACGCCGGGTTCGAGGCGGATGAGGTACTTGATGTCGCTCTGGAGGCGCTGATTGATGGCGACGAGGAAATCGATGGTGCGCTGTTTTCCGAAGTTGAGGGATTTGAAGAGCGCCTCGAACTTCGGCGTAAGCGCGTCTTTGCGCAGATAGGGGGCGAGTTCGGCGGTGAGCGCGGGGTCGTACTTGAAGGGGAATTCCTCGGCGCCGGGTTCGAGGAAGAAGTCGAATGGGTTGTACACGGCCATCTCGGCCACGAGGGAGACTTCGACGGAGAAGTGGCGGACTTTTTCGGGGAAAACGAGGCGGGCGAGGTAGTTGCCCTGCGGATCCTGCTGCCAGTTGATGAAGTGGCCGGTGGGCTCGATCTTGAGCGAGTAGCTCAGGATAGGGGTGCGACAATGCGGGGCCGGGCGCAGGCGGACGATTTGCGCGCCGAGCGTGACGAGCCGGTCATAGGTGTAGCTGGTGCGGTGGTGGAGGGCGACGTGGATGGCCATGCAGGTAAAGTGGGTTAGCGGAAGCCGGACTGTATTTAGCAAGACGCGGGCCGCACGCGGATTTGTTTCATAATGCGGGAATGTTGATTGATGGCGATTGGACGGAGGTGAGGGAAAGCGGAATGCGGGGTGTGAGCATTTTTGGTGAGACAAAAAAAGCCTCCCTCGAGGAGAGGGAGGCTTGGGATGTGAAGGCGGGGCCGCAGTGAAGATCAGGGGGCGGTGACGACGATCTGGTCGATGTTGGCGAGATCCTGGCCGTTGGTCTGGAAGCGGATCGTGTTGATCGCGCCGGCGTTTAATGGAATGGTGACATTCATGGTCTGCCAGGTGGTCCATGCGCCAGTGGCGTTGAACGTGATGGCTTGGGTCACGCCGTTGATGAGGAGCTGGCCGGTGCGAGAACCCGAGGCGAGCGCGTAGCGAATGGTGAGCGTGGCGGAGCCGCCGATGCCGCCGTTGACACTGGTGAACTGGCAGAAGCCGCCAGTGGTCGGTGCGTTGACGTAACCGGTGCCGAGCCAGCCGGCGTTGGTGGTTTCGGTGACGGTGCCGCCGCCGATGGAGGCCGCTTCGGCTTGAAGCGTGGTGGTCGTGCCGGTGCCGCCAGCGGACTGGGTCGTGGCGTTGGCGATGCCAGTGTAGGCGGAGTTGCCGCCGCCGTTGTACGCGCGGACTCGGTAGTAATAAGCGGTGGAGGCGGACAGGCCGGTGTTTTGGTAGCTGGTCGCGTTGGAGCCGGTGGTGGCGATCTCGGTGTAGGTGCCGCCTGAGGACGCGGCGCGCTCGATCTTGAAGCCAGTTTCGTTGGTGGAGTTGTCGGTCCAGGTGAGGTTGATCTGGCTGCTGGAGGCGGCGCTGGCGGCGAGGTTGGTGGGAGCGGTCGGCGCGGGCGTGGCGGCGGAGGGCTGCACGGCGACCTGGACCTGCGTGGTCATTGTGGTGGTGCCGTCGTTAACTGTGAAGGTGAAGCGGCCGATGCCTGCGAAGCCGGACGTGGGGACGAAGCGGGCGGTGTTGCTGTTCACGACGCTGACGGTGCCGCCGGTGGGCGCGCTCACGGTGTAGGTGGACGTCGTGGCGAAACCCTTGGTGAGCGGGAGGAGCGGGACGTCCACGGCGGTGCCGGCGGTGGTGGCGACGTGCGGGACGGCGAGCCAGTTGAGGTAATCTTCGAGGTGGGTGAAGCCGTCGCCGTCGGGATCGGCGTTGCTATCCGTGAAGTTACCGGAGCCGGAGTTGGGGTTGAGGCCCTTCATCGTCTCCCACCAATCGGGGAGGCCGTCGTTGTCGGTATCGAAGTTCGTGGCACGCGTGACGGTCGGATAACTTTCCCAGCCGCCGACATCGGCCTGAGAGTCGGGGAAGCCGGCTTTGTTGGTGTAGCTGCCGCGGTAGGTGAAGGTGCCGTTGAGCGTCTCGGTGAGGATGCGTGTATCCTGATTGTCGATCTGGGGCTGGTTGGCGCCGACGTCGGAGAGGACGTACTTGTAGGCGTTGCCGGCGGTCTGCGTGGTGACGTTTGAGGCGAAGAACGCGGCGCTGACCCACGGGCTGTAACTGGTGGGGACGCTGCCGCCGTTGGAGCCGGAGGCGGTGCGACCGGCGGCCTGGTTGGATTCGGTGAAGCGGCCGGGCATGACGTTTCCGCTCATGAAGTACTGCTGCGTGCCGGGGAAGTTATCCCACGTGGGATTTAGCGCGGTGAAGAGCGTGGTGCCGGCGCCGGGCTTGTAGTAGTTGTTCACGAAGTTGACCTCGTGAGCGCCGCCGTCGGTGGTGCGGGATCCCCAGTTGTAGACGACGTTGTTGCTGATATCGAGACGGCCGGCGAAGAGGCCGCCGGCGTCGAGGCCACCGGCGAGCGACCAGTTGCGGCCGTAGCAGTGGGCGAGAAGGTTGTGATGAAAGGAGCCGATGTCGCCGCCGATGGATGCGGCGTAACCGTGCTCGGTGCCGGCGGGATAGTTTTGGTGACCGGCGGCGTTGAGGGCCTCGGAGATCAGTGTGCGCTGGAGTGTGATGTTGTGCGCGGCGCGCGAGCTGAAGGCCTCGTCGAGCGTCCAGCTGATGGAGCAGTGATCGAGGATGCAGTGGTTGCTGCCCTGCATGCCCATGCCGTCCACGGTGGCGCCGGAGATGTTGCCGGGGCGCGAGCGGATGTGGCGGACGATGACATCGTCGGCGCCGCTAAGGCCGAGGGTCCATTTGCGGACGGTGATGCCTTTGCCGGGGGCGGTCTGGCCGGCGATGGTGATGTACGGCTGGCTGACGGTGAGGCGGGACTCGAGCGTGATGAGACCGGCGACATCGAAGACGACGGTGCGCGGACCGACATCGGCGGTGAGCGCCTCGCGAAGGCTGCCGGCACCGCTGTCGTTGAGATTGGTGACTTTCACGACGACGCCACCGCGACCGCCGCGGGCGAAGCGGCCGTAGCCCTCGGCTCCGGGAAAGGCGAGGCGGCGGGGGCGGAAATACCAGACATTACCCTTGGTGGTGCCGGACGTGCTGACTTCGTCGATACGCCAGTAATAGGTGAGGTGCGGATTGATGCCGGTGACACCGTAGGTGAGGCCGGTCTGGTTGCCCTTAAAGATGCCCGACGTGGAGCGTGTGGCGTTTTTAACGGTGTTAAGATCGGTGCCGAAATAGACATCGTGCGACGTGGCGGAGGCGGCCTTGGTCCAGCTCAGCGTGGTGGTGCCAGAGTCGGCGTTGATGTGTTCGTCGCCGTCGAAGGGAGCGGGTTGGGTGGCCTGGAGCTTGAGGTTGGGCGTGTCGATTTCGAAGCCGTCGATGGAAACGTTCTTGATCGTCTGGGAACCCGTGGTGACGGCGGCGAAGAGGATGACGACATCCTGGCCGCTGACGGCGTTGAAGGTGAGGTAGGACGTGGCGGCGAGAGCGTCGTCGGTCACGCGATTGGTGACGGGGAGGGCGGAGACGACCTGGGTGCCATTTACGGAGATGTTGAGCGGGCTGAAGGTGTTGGTGGCGGGATTGGCCCAGGTGTTGTGATAGGTGAGCAGTGTGTGCTGGCCGGCGGTGAGGCCGGCGATGCGCATCTCGATCTGGCCGCCGGCGTTGCCGCCATCGACGGTGATGCCGTCATTGGCGAGGGTGGCTCCGTAAGTCGTGAGGCCTTCTTTCCACCAATCGGTTTTGAGCGCGGTGCCTTGGGGTCCGACGCGGGTGAACGTGATGGTGACGCCGCTAAAAGTGGCGGAAATGGTGTTTGCACCGGAGGTAAACCAAGTGGCGTTGGGCGACCAGGGAGTGAAGCCGACGGAGCCAGTTTCGGTGAGAGGTCGGCCGTTTTGGTTGAAGTCGACTTTGAGTTCGGCCGCGACGGTTGAGGTAATAACGAACAGGGCAAACAAAGCGGCCGAGGTGGCCGCGCAGAGGCGGGCGAAGCCGGTCGGGGAGACCGGTGGATGCGTCTTCATGAGGGATTTGGGAAATGATCGGCGGGTGACCGATCCGGGGTGTACGGGGTGGGGCTTGCTGACGCTGGGTGAGTGCGCCGACAAGCGACAGAGGGGACACGCAATGTCTGAGAAAGGCACGCCTGCGCGCTGTCCCGTGAATTGATGACACGCGCGGGAGGGATCGCCAGCTTCGGATCGTGCGCATCGTTGCTGGCTGGGTGATCGGGCCGATTGATTGAAAGTAAGGGGGAGGGATGAGCGCACTATCAAACCCACGGCTCTGTGGGTGGGCATGGAATGAACTACCCATGGGGTGGTGAGTAGTCGCGTCGATACCCGGTGCCGCTGCTTTTCGGTAGTTTGAGGGCATGAACATCCTTCTCTCCTCTCTGAGCGGCTCGCTTCAGGCCGACTATTCCGCGCTTCCGGTGACTTCGGGCGCGTCTTCCCGCCGCAGCTGTGCCCGCGCCTTGTTTTTGGCTGTCGCAGTTTTTCTCGGTTCGACCGCCGAGCTTAGTGCTGCGCAAAAGAATGATCTCGAAATCGCGCTCAGCGCCCAACGGGTAAACAAAGTCGATGCTTCGCAGGAGTCGCTGGATGACGACGACAACGTCGCGCCCGGTGACGTGGTTCAATATCGCGCGGTTTATCGCAATCAGTCAGACCACGCTTTGCGCAATCTCGCGCCGACGCTGCCCATTCCGGCGGGCACCGAGTATGTGGATGGCAGCGCCTATCCCGCTCCGGTTGAAGGCAGTCTGGACGGCAAAACCTTCGAGAGTTTCCCGATCCGCCGTTCCGTTAAAACGCCTGACGGCCGCTCGCTCCTCGTGGCCGTGCCGGTGAGCGCTTATCGCGCCCTTCGCTGGAAAGCCGCCGAGCTCCCCGCCGCCGCTACGTTCGTCACCACGGCCCGGGTACAGATCGTCGCCCAGTAACAAGTGTCTACTTTCAGCATGAAAACGCCTTCACTCAACGGAAGGGCAGGTGGTTTCCCTGATTCTTAAGGTGAGCACGCCTGCTGGAGCTGCCTTCGGCTCGCGAGATCAGACGGTGATCCAGGCAGTTTTCACACTCGCCGGAGCATCGCCTGCGCTTAGCGAGACGCTGGCGCGGACGGATCTCACGCTGATCGGCGACCGCGGAGAAGCCGGTCTGGTGCTGGTCAAAACGGTGAACAAAACCACGGCGAAACCGGGCGATACGATTCTCTACACGATCACGTACACGAACCGCGCGGCCGAGCCGCTTACGCAGGTGATCATCTATGATGCGACACCGGCGTTCACGCGTTTCGCATCGGCGGCGGCGGGCGCGTTACCGACGGGAATGACGGCGGTGAACATCGCGGCTCCGTCGGTGGGAGCGAGCGGTGCGGTCAAGTGGACTTTCACGGGCCAGCTCAATCCGGCGGCGACCGGTGCGGTGACGTTTTCCGTCACGGTCGATCTGTGACGGGTCAGCTACCGGCGGCGGGTTTGCCTTGTTGAAAGCCGGGACGCGACTGAGTGCGGACGAGGCCGAGACTGAAGGCTTCGCGGGTGAGATCGGCGGCGTTATGCGCGCCGAGTTTTTCCATGATGTGGTGCCGGTGATTTTCCGCGGTCTTCACGCTGATGCCCAGCTTGGTGGAAACTTCTTTATTGGAAAAACCCTCGGCGATGAGCTGGAGCACCTCGTGTTCGCGAGGCGTGAGCGTGCCGGGTGTGCGGGTGGTGGCTGGATCGATGAAGGCTTGCTGCAAGGCCTGGGTGATTTTTTCGCCGAAGTAGGCTTTGCCGGAGCCGACGATCTCAATGGCTTGAAGGAGGGTTTCCGCCCGGCTGGTTTTTTCGATAATGCCGCGCACGCCGGCTTCGAGGACCATGCGGATGGTGGCGGCGTCGTTATGCGAGCTGAAGATGAGGATCTGTGTCTCGGGTTGCGCGAGTGTGAGGTTGCGCGCGATGGAGATGCCGTTGAGTCCGGGGAGGTCGATATCGAGCAGGAGCAGCCGGGGTTTCAGTTTGAGGCACTGAGCGACGACCTCGTGACCGTCGGAGGATTCGCCGACGATCTGGATGTGCGATTTGGAATTCAGGAAGAGCGCGAGCACCTCCCGGATGGCGACATGATCTTCCGCGATAAAAACGGTTAAGGCGGACGTCTTTCCCGGACCCATGTGCGGATGAGAGGGAAGGACGCGCGCGATTTCAACCGGGATTTTGGGTTTTTGACCGGCGATAAAAGCCGTGGTGTGCGGGGAATGTGCGGGAAATTGGGTTGCAGGGATGAGGCGTATAAATTGCTTAGGGCGCAGATAATCACTCACGGAAGGAAGGGCGGGACTCTTCATTTTCGCGGCCTAAACTGACATGAAGATACTCCATTTAGACGATTCGCCTGAAGATCTTGAAATCGTGCAGGATCGGCTGGTGGGCGTTTTTCCAGGGTGTGAACTGACGAGCGTGCTTGGACAGACGGAGTTCAAGCGCGCGTTGGATGAAGGCGGTTACGATCTGGTGCTTTCGGATTATCACATCCCGGGATTCAACGATCTGGATGCGTTGCGGATGGCGCAGGAGGTGTGTCCGGGTGTCCCGTTTATATTTTGTTCGGGCACGATCGGTGAGGACAAGGCGATCGAGGCTATGCGCGAGGGAGCGACGGATTATGTGCTCAAGCAGCGTCTCGACCGGCTGGTGCCGGCGGTGGGCCGGGCGCTCAAGGAAAGCGAGGAGCGGCGCAAGCGGCGCGAGGTGGAGGAGGCGTTTCAGAAAATCCAGGCGACGCTGCGGGAGCAGAACGAAATCCTCACGCGGGCGCGCGACAGCATCATCATCCTGGATCTGGAAGACCGGGTGAAGTTCTGGAACGAAGGCGCGGCGCAGCTGCTGGGATGGAAGGCGGCGGAGGTCGTCAACCGGGTGCCCGAGGGCATCCTGGAATCGGATACGCGAGACCAGAAGGGCGAGATCAAGTCACGGCTGTTGAGCGAAGGCGGCTGGAGCGGGCCGCTGCGGCTGACGCATCGCGACGGGCGGACGGTTTTTGTGGAGGCTCGTGTGAGTGTGGTGAGAAACGAACGTGGTGAGCCGCAGGCGCGGTTGGTCATCCTGACCGACGTGACGGAGAAGAAGGCGCTGGAGGAGCAGTTGTTTCGCGCGCAGCGGCTGGAGAGCCTCGGGTTGCTGGCGTCGGGGATTTCCCACGATCTGAACAACATCCTCGCGCCGATCCTGATGGCCGCGCCGCTGCTGCGGAAACAGGAGAGCGATGCGGGGCATCTGCGGCTGATTGACAGTCTGGAGCGCAGTGCGGCGCGGGGTGCGGACATGGTGCAGCAGATCCTAGCCTTTGCGCGTGGCGTGAGTGGAGAACCGCAGCTAATCCAGTTGAAGCACGTGATCCGGGATTTGTTGAAGCTCGCCTACAGCACGTTTCCCCAGTCGATCAAAGTGCAGGAGGATATTGGCGAGTTGTGGCCGGTGCGCGCGAACCCGACGCAGATGCATCAGTTGTTGCTCAATCTCTGCGTCAACGCGCGCGATGCGATGCCTGCGGGCGGGACGCTGCGGTTGAGTGCTGAAAACAAACTCATCGATGTGGTCCAGGCCGGAGCGATTCGCGGCGGGCGCACGGGGCCGCATGTCGTGATCGAAGTCGCTGACACTGGGACGGGCATCCCGCCGCAGATCCTGGAGCGCATCTGGGAGCCGTTTTTCACGACGAAAGGCGAATCGAAGGGGACCGGACTGGGGCTTTCCACGGTGCGAGGCATTGTTGAGAATCATCACGGCTTCATCGAGCTGCGCTCTGAAGCGGGTAAAGGAACGAGTTTTCGCATCTATCTGCCCGCTGATGAAGCGCTGATCGCGGAAAGCGCCTCACGCCATCCGTTCGAGGCTCCGCGCGGGCAAAACGAAGTCGTGCTCATCGTGGACGACGATCCGACCATCCGGGAATTGCTCGGGGCTACGCTGACCGATCATGGCTATCGGGTGCTGCTGGCGAGAGACGCTACCGAGGCGATCGAACATGCGTCGCACGCGCGAGACATCGCCTGTGTCATCACGGACTTCGGGATGCCTGAAATCGATGGCCTGACGTTGCTGCGGGTTTTGAAGCGGCTGCTGCCCGCGGCTAAATTGATTTTAGTCAGCGGCCACGCCGATCCTTCGGAGGCACAACGAGAGGGCGGAGGATTGATCGCCTGCTTTGTGGCCAAGCCCTTCCGTCCGGAGGTGTTGCTTGGGACGATCCGCCGGGTCTTGTCGGTGACGAGTGCTTGAGCCTCGGGAAAACGAGCGACTGAGTTCCCTGATTGTTTGGCGAAGCACACTGGCGGAGAGGGAGGGATTCGAACCCTCGGTCCCCTTGCGAGGACACATGATTTCCAATCATGCGCATTCGACCACTCTGCCACCTCTCCAGGTGTATCAGTAAGCGCCGTTTTCAGGTGCTTCCCGAGATCGAAGGGGGCGAACTAAGGGCAGCGGTACAAACTTGGTCAACGGAAAATCCATGCGCGCGACCACCTTCCGTTTGAAGCGCTCTTGCGGAGCGTAGATCTGGCATGTTTTTGCCGTTGGAGTAGCTGACCGACGGCTTGGCTGGTGAGTGTCACTGGTCAGCGAAGCGAGTCTTTGCGCAGACCTGAGCCAGCTTATAGAGTGAAGGGGATGGCGACGCTTTTAACGGTGGGTACGCCATTTTCGATGGCCGGCAGGAAGCGCCAGGACTTCGCGTCGTTCACGAGCATGGCTTCGCTCACTGCGGGAAGTGCGGGGTCGGTGCGTGCGTCGGTGACAGTTCCTTGTTCATCGATGGTCGCGCGCAGCATGAAGTTTTTAACCGGGAGGTCCGCGTAGCGCGAGAGGTCGAAGTCGATGAGGTAAGGCTTGGGCGGAAGATTGGTGGTCGCGCCTGCTAGAACGTACTGACGGATGGCGAGGCGGTGGCGCGCGAGCTTGGTTTCGGGGTGGGTGGGGGCGCTCTGGTCCATGAGGGCGATGAATTTGTCCAAAGGATCTTCCGGCCCGAGGTATTCGGCTCCTTGATAGCTGTGAAAAAGAATGTGTCCCTTGCGGTTCACGACGACGAGGCATGGGATGCCGTTGCCTTTTAGGTGTTCGAGGATGCCGACGGAACCGAGGCTGTTGAACCCGACCATGGGCCAGGGCATGGAGGCTTCCTGGGCGTAGTGGCGCTGCTCGTGGACGTTTTCGTCGCTTGAGATGAAGATCAGTTCAAAGCGATCCGACACGGCTGGGTGGGCGCGTAAACGTTGATACGTTTCCCGTAGTTTGGGTGTGAATCGCCGGCATGGTCCGCACCAGTGAGCAGAGAAATACACCAGATAAAATTCCGGTTCAGGGCGTTGGGCGTAGTCGAATGGGGCAAGTTTTTCGCCTTGGAGGATTTGCAGGCGTTTACGCAGCGCCCGAGAGACGTCGCTGGATGAGTCTTTCCAGAGCGGGGCCTGTTGAGGCTGTTGGGCGAGAAAATTGGCGACGCGATCAAGCGAAGGAGTGTCGAGCCAGACGAGCGGCATGAAAGAACTCTGGGTCTTCGAGGCGATCAGTGCGTATGGGCCGTACACTCCGCTTAATTCGCCGTGAACCTCCTGGCCGATTTCGTTGCGCCAGACTGTGGTCGTTTGGGGAGCGGCGGGCAGACGGAGGGATAATGCGAATACAGCGAGCGCGCAGAAAAGGAGACGTTTGCCGGTCATGGTCGGTTGAGCTTGGATGAGCTGGGCGGGGAGTGGCGTGGATGGTGCCTGAAATCTGCCGACAGTTATTCGCGCCAAAGTTTGAAGGTGACGTGAGAAAGCGCGCCAGGTGTGTCGAGTCAAGCGACCGGCCTGAAGGCCTTATTGCGCGCGCTACCGCTGTGCAAAAGCGCAGGTTGTGAAAGCGCTTTTCCCGAAAAGCGCCTTGCACGACCTAGGGTCGTTGCTACGGTGCGCCGTCTTTTGGCTTTCACTGACCGAAGCCAACGCACCCGTAAACAATCATGGTTTCCGCTAACAACGAACTGGCTTATGATCGCAACATCGAGGGCGCTATCGTGCCCACGAATTTGGATGCGGCTATTAACTGGATTCGCTCGAACTCCATGTGGCCTATGCCCATGGGGCTCGCGTGTTGCGGTATCGAACTCATGGCCGTTGCCGCCAGCCGTTTCGACATCGCGCGCTTTGGCGCTGAAGTGATGCGTTTCTCCCCTCGCCAGTCGGACTGCATGATCGTCGCTGGCACCGTTACCTACAAAATGGCCCCGCACGTTCGCCGCATCTATGATCAGATGGCGTCGCCAAAGTGGGTGATTGCCATGGGTGCCTGCGCCAGTTCTGGCGGCATGTACCGCAGCTACGCAACGCTCCAAGGTGTGGATAAAATCATCCCGGTCGACGTATACGTCAGCGGATGCCCTCCACGTCCCGAAGCGCTGCTCGATGCGCTCATGAAACTTCAGGGCAAAGTTAAAAACGAACGCTCACTCAAGGCTCTCGCAGGCTGAGCGGTTCACTGAAACCACCACGCGTTTTATATCACGGCCCTCCCATTTACGATGACCGCGCCCGCCGACGTTATTGCCGCCCTTCAGGCCAAATTTCCGGAAAAGATCACGCCACGCGCGTCCTTGGATCATCCTGCGTTTAACATCCCGGTCGGCGATGCCGTCGCGGTACTGAAAACGCTGCGCGATGAATTCGGCTACGATATGCTGGTGGACGTCACCGCGATCGATTGGGCGGAAGGCACGACACCGCGCTTTACGGTTGTCTGGCATTTGTTGTCCACGACTGCTCATGGCTATCTCCGCGTTGCTGCCGATTGCTTGAGCGATACCGAGCCGACCGCACCGACGGTAACGTCGCTGTGGGGTGGGGCGGACTGGCACGAGCGCGAGACGTGGGATCTCCTCGGCATTAAGTTCACCGATCATCCGGACCTCCGCCGCATTTTGATGTGGGACGGTTATCCGTATCACCCACTGCGCAAAGAATTCCCGCTGGCCGGTATCGAGACCGCACTTCCCGACCTTGAAGTCGCGGAAGAAACTGGCGCGAAAGTTATCGCCGCTCCCATGGCGGGTGGTCCGTTCGTTGCTTCGCCCGGCGAGATGAATCTCACCGACGCCGAGCCTCGCGCTAAAGACGAGAGCTGGACCGAAAACCGTCCCAAATCCGAGTGAGCCCGCGTCACCGCCTAAAAATTTAATCAGATGGCCACCGAGTATTCTTTTCCAGACAGCGCCGCAAAGACGGCCGCTGCCGCCCAGGAGTTCGAGACCGAAAAAATGTCGCTCTCGATGGGCCCGTCCCACCCATCCACGCACGGCGTTTTGCGCCTGCAGATGGAGCTCGATGGCGAAGTCCTCACGAAGTGCGATCCGGTTCTCGGATACCTTCACCGCGGCGACGAAAAAATCGCCGAGAACATGACCTACAACCAGTTCGTGCCGTACACGGACCGGTTGGATTACCTCGCCCCGCTCGCTAACAACGTCGCGTACGCGATCGCCGTTGAGCGTCTCGCGAAACTCGAAGTCCCCGCCCGCTGCCAGGCGATCCGCGTGATCTGCTGCGAGATGGCGCGCATCTCGTCGCACCTCCTCGGCCTCGGCGCATTCGGCATCGATACCGGCGCGTGGTCGGTGTTCATGTACTCGTTCACCGAGCGCGAAAAACTCTACAAGCTCTTCGAAGAACTGACCGGTGCGCGCTTCACCACGAGCTACACCCGCATCGGCGGCGTGTCGCGCGACGTGCCCGCAGGCTGGAACGAAAAAGTCATCGCGTTCTGCGATCAATTCGAGCCGATCCTCGAGGAAATCCTCGGCCTGCTCACGCGTAACAAGATCTTCATGGATCGCACCGTCGGCATCGGCGTCATTTCGAAGGAAGACGCCATCAGCTTCGGCCTTACCGGGCCGAATCTCCGCGGCTCCGGCGTCCCGCTCGATTTGCGCAAAGACAAACCGTACTCCGGCTACGAGCAGTACGATTTCGATGTCGCCATCGGCAAACACGGCGACTGCTACGACCGCTACCTCGTGCGCGGCGAAGAAATGCGCCAGTCCGTCCGCATCATCCGCCAGGCCATCGCGAAATTCCCCGAGGGCGATTACTACGCGAAGGAAGCCGTCCGCATCTTCGCTCCGAAGAAGGAAAAGGTCCTCACCTCGATGGAGGAGTTGATCAACAATTTCATGATCGTGACCGAAGGTCCGCAGATGCCCGCTGGCGAAGTTTACTTCGAAGCGGAAAATCCGAAGGGCGCGCTCGGCTTCTACGTCGTGAGCAAAGGCGGCGGCGTTCCGTGGCGCCTCAAGATCCGCAGCCCCTCGTTCTGTAATCTCTCGATCCTTCCCAAAGTCTGCACCGGCCAGATGGTGTCGGACGTCGTTTCGATCCTCGGCTCCCTCGACTTCGTCATGGGCGAGTGCGACCGCTAAAAACTTTTCCGCGCGATGAATCTTAAGCCAGAAACTCTCCAGCGCATTGACGAGGTGATCACCCATTACCCCGTGAAGCGGAGCGCCACGCTCCCGCTGCTGCACCTCATCCAGGAAGACGTCGGGTTCATCTCCGACGAGACCATCGAGTGGATCGCCGCGAAGCTCGAGCTCCAGCCGATCAACGTGTATGAAGTCGTCACGTTCTACCCGATGTTCCGCCGCAAGCCGATCGGCCGCCGCCACATCAAGGTTTGCCGCACGCTCTCCTGCGCGCTCTCGGGTGGCTACAAAACCTGCGAGACCTTCAAGGAACAGTTCGGCGTCGAGCTCGGTGAAACCTCCGCCGACGGCGAAGTCACCGTCGAGTTCGTCGAGTGTCTCGCTAGCTGCGGCACCGCTCCCGTCGTCCTCATCGACGACGACCTCCACGAAAAAGTGGACAGCGCCAAAGCCCGCGAAATCGCCGCCAAGATCAAAGCCGAAGCCGCGAAAAACGCGCCCGTCGCCCGCTAACCCTTTTCTCCCGCGCCATGCCCGCTCCCGAACAACGCCGCATTATCTTTCAGCACATTGACGAGCCCGGCTACACCAACGACATCGACTGCTACATCCGCAACGGTGGCTACGAGGTCTTGAAGAAGGCGGTCACTCGCAAGCCCGAGGAGATCATCGAGGAAGTTAAAAAGTCCGGCCTGCGCGGTCGTGGTGGTGCTGGCTTTCCCTGCGGCGTGAAGTGGGGTCTCGTCGATCGTAAGAGCGGCAAGCCGATCTATCTCATCGTCAACGCCGACGAATCCGAGCCCGGCACCTTTAAGGACCGCTACATCATGCACCAGGATCCGCACCAGCTGATCGAGGGCACGATGATCTCCTGTTTCGCGAACAACGTGAAGCAGGCCTACATCTACATCCGTGGCGAAATGCCGCACGGTGCACGCATTTTGGAGAAGGCCATCGCGGAAGCCCGCGCGAAGAATTTCGTCGGTCCCAACATTCTGGGTACAGGTTACAGCTGCGAAATCTTCGTTCACCGCGGCGCTGGTGCGTACATCTGCGGCGAAGAAACCGGCCTGATCGAATCGCTCGAAGGCAAACGCGCCAACCCGCGCATCAAGCCCCCGTATTTCCCGGCCGTCCTCGGTCTCTATCAGTGCCCGACGATCGTGAACAACGTCGAGACGCTCTGTCACGTGAAGTTCATCGCTGAACACGGGGGCGCCGAGTACGCCAAGATCGGCACGCCCGGCAACACCGGCACCCGCATCTTCTGCGTCTCCGGCCACGTGCAGCGCCCCGGTTATTACGAGTTTCCCGCCGGCACTATCACGATGGGCCAGCTCCTCAACGACGTCTGCGGTGGCCCGCTTCCCGGCCGCAATTTCAAGGCCGTCATCCCCGGCGGCTCCTCCGCCAAAGTTCTCCGCTTTGGCGAACGCTATAAGGGCAAACGCAAGGTCGGCGCCGACATGGTCGACTACGATTGGGGCGTCGAAGACGTGCCCATGGATTTCGATTCGCTCGCGATGATCGGTTCGATGGGCGGCTCCGGCGGCGTGATCGTGATGGACGACACCGTCAACATGGTCGAAGCCCTCGCGAACATTAACGCGTTCTACTCCCACGAAAGCTGCGGCCAGTGCACACCGTGCCGCGAAGGCTCTTTGTGGATGAAGAAAATCACCACGCGCATGGTCCACGGCGACGCCCGTCCGCAAGACGGCGCATTGCTCAAGAGCGTGGCCGATCAGATCCCCGGCCGCACGATCTGCGCCTTCGGCGAAGCCTGCTCGTGGCCGACGCAAAGTTTCTACCTGAAGTTCAAAGACGAATTCGATGGCTACGCCGCCACCAAGAAACAACCCAAGCCCGACAACGCTCTCGAACTCGTCTAACGCGTTTTTCAAAAACTTTCCGCAATGAGCCAGCCCGCGCCAGCACCCAAACCCGACCTCGTCACCGTCAACATCGACGGCAAGGAGATCGCCGTGCCGAAGGGTACGAACGTGATCGAAGCTGCCCGCATGTTGAGCGTCGACGTGCCGCATTATTGCTACCACCCGAAGCTCTCGATCGTGGGCAACTGCCGCATGTGTCTCATCGAAATGGGCATGCCCGCCGTCGATCCCGCCACCAAGGCGCCGATCATGGACCCGGCCACCGGCAAGCAAAAGATCAATTGGATACCGCGCCCCCAAATCGGCTGCGGCACCAACGTTTCGCCCGGTCTCCACGTCAAGACTACGTCGCCGATGGTGAAGGACGCCCGCGAAGGCGTGATGGAGTTCCTCCTCATCAATCACCCGCTCGACTGCCCGATCTGCGACCAGGCCGGTGAATGCAAACTCCAGGAACAGGCCACCGGCTACGGCCGCGGCTACTCGCGTTTCGTCGAACAGAAGAACGTTAAGCCGAAGCGCACCCAGCTCGGGCCGCGCGTCACGCTCGACGACGAACGCTGCATTCTCTGCTCCCGCTGCATCCGTTTCTCGAAGGAAATCGCGAAGGACGACGTTCTCGGTTTCATCGACCGCGGCAGCTACTCGACGCTGACCTGCTATCCCGGCAAGAAGTTGGAAAACAACTACTCGCTCAACACCGTGGACATCTGCCCGGTGGGCGCGCTCACGAGCACCGACTTCCGCTTCAAGATGCGCGTCTGGTTCCTCAAGCAGACCAACAGCATCGACACCGAGTCCTCCGTCGGCGCCAACACCGTCGTCTGGTCGCGCGAAGGCATCATCTACCGCATCACCCCGCGTCGTAACGACGAGGTGAACGACACCTGGCTCGCCGATTCCGCCCGCGTTCTCTACAAACAAGTCCGCGACGAATCCCGCCTCACCGCCGTCAAAGCCTCCGGTCAGGTCGCTTCGTTCGAAGCTGCAATCACCGCCGCCGCCGAGATCCTGAAAGGCGGCTCCGTCGCCGTCGTCGGTTCCGGCCGCAGCTCGGTTGAAGAACAATTCCTCACGAAGAAAATCGCGGACGCGCTCAAAGCCACGACATCGCTCGTCGCGCGGGCAGGGCAGGGCGACAAGCTCCTCATTTCCTCGGATCGCAATCCCAACGTCCGCGGCGCGCTCGTCACCGGCCTCATCAACAAGCTCCCCGAAACGAAGCTCGCCGACCTCGGCGCCGCGATCGACTCCGGCAAAGTGAAGACCGTCCTCGTCATCAACGAAGACCTCAGCGCCGCCGGTCTCACCGCCGCGCAGCTCGCGAAGGTGAAGATCGTTTACGTCGGCACACACGCCAGCGCCACGACCGAAGCCGCCGCCGTGATCCTCCCGACCACGACCGTCTTCGAAAAAAGCGGCATATTCATCAACCAGCAGTTCCGCCTCCAGAAATTCTCGCAGGCGATTCCCGCGCTCGCCGGCACGACCAACGACCTCGTCGTCCTCAGCAAGCTCCTCGCCGCTGTCGGTGGCGCCGCCGTTTCGTCCGACCTCGCCGCGCTCTGGAAATCGCTCTCCGAAGAAGTCCGCATCCTCGCGGGCGTCTCCTTCGCGAGCCTCGCCGAAACCGGCCTCGTGTTGAACGCGACCGACTTCGCCAACGTCACCTTCACCGAAGGCGAAACGCTCCACTTCAAGCCCGCCGCCAAACCGGCTGTAGCCACCGCCTGAGCCTGACGCGCCGCCATGTTCGACTTCTTCTTCAATCTTCCGCTCTGGGTTCAAATCGTCGCCAAAGGCCTCGCGGTCATTGCCGTGGTCTTCCCGATCGCCGGTGCCTGCTCGCTGGCCGAGCGCAAAGTCTCTGCTTGGATTCAAGGCCGCCCCGGCCCGAATCGCGCGCTTCCTTGGGGGCTCGGTTACATCCCGGTCATCGGCCCGATGCTCCAAAAGCTCGGCGTTTTCCATCTCATGGCCGACGGCGGCAAACTCCTCTTCAAAGAGGATCCGGTCCCCGGAAACGTTAACAAGTTCTACTTCATCCTCGCCCCGATTATCGCGATTATCCCGGCGTTCACGACGGTCGTCTTCGTTCCGTTCGGTGCATACTTCAACGAAGCGGGCCGCATCGTTCCGCTGATCCTCGCCAATCTCGACATCGGTCTGCTCGGTGTCTTCGCCGTTTCTTCGCTCGGCGTTTATTCGCTGATCCTCGCCGGTTGGGCGTCCAACTCGAAGTATCCGTTTCTCGGAGGCGTCCGCGCCTCGGCCCAGCTCATCTCTTACGAACTCTCGATGACGCTGTCGGTGGTTCCGGTTTTCCTCTGGATCAACGCTCCCGGCCAGCCCGGCACGCTCAGTCTCGCCAAGGTCGTGGAGTTCCAAAGCCTTCCCGGTTTCCTCGGTGGCGCCTGGTTCGTCTTCCTGATGCCGCTTTCGGCCTTCCTCTTTCTCGTCGCACTCTTCGCCGAAACCAACCGCCAGCCGTTCGACATGCCCGAGTCCGAGTCCGATCTCGTCGGCGGTTTCCACACCGAGTACGGCTCCTTCAAGTGGTCGCTGTTCTTCGTTGCCGAGTACGCGCACATGACGGTCGGTTCCGGCATCTTCGTGCTGCTCTTCCTGGGCGGTTGGAATCCGCTTCCATGGATTCCTCTCGAAACAGTTGTGGGCTGGCTCTCCGGCCTCGGTGAATTCGCGACGCATCCGCTCTTCGTCGGCATCCTCTCGATCAGCATTTTCCTCGGGAAGGTTCTTTTCTTCATCTTCTTCTTCATGTGGGTGCGTTGGACGCTCCCGCGTTTCCGCTACGATCAAGTTATGAAGATGGGCTGGCAGATCCTTCTCCCGCTCTCCATCGCGAACCTGATCTTCTACATGATCGCGATCGCCTTCATTCAAAAGTAAACCGCTCCGCGCCATGGCCGTCATCGAAGTCGAACGCAAATCCCTCACGCTCGTCGAGCGCACCTACATCCCGGCGATTCTCTCAGGCCTGAAGACGACCTGGAAGCGCATGCTCGCGCCCAACGTCACGCTCTCGTACCCCGAGCAGCGCCCCGAGATTCCCACCGGTTACCGCGGCGTTCCCACGCTCGTGAAAGACCCGAACGGCCGCGAGAAATGCGTCTCCTGCCAGCTCTGCGAATTCGTCTGTCCGCCCAAAGCCATCCGCATCACGCCCGGCGAAATCGCTCCTGACTCGCCCACTGCGCACGTTGAAAAAGCCCCGCAGGAATTCGAGATCGATATGCTGCGCTGCATCTACTGCGGCCTTTGCCAGGAAGTCTGCCCCGAGGAAGCGATCTGGCTTCAGAATCAGTATTCCATGACCGGCTTCACCCGTGCCGAGATGGTGAACAACAAGGAGAAGCTCTACGCCATCGGCGGCACGCTCCCTGACAATCACTTCAAGTGGGACAAAAAGAAGTCCGCCGAAGAACACGGCAACGCCCACTAAGACCAATTAAGAATTAGGAATGAAGAATTAAGACCTCTGGCTCTGCGCTCGCCGCCTTCATTCATAATTCCTCATTCATAATTCTTCCTTCGACGTAAATGTCCGACACCTACTTCTACATCTTCGCCGCCCTGACGGTCGGCTCTGCGCTCGCCGTCGTGTTCAACAAGAACGCCGTGGCCGCCGCGCTCGCATTCCTCTTCAGCCTGTGCGGCGTCGCGGGACTTTTCCTCCAGCTCGACGCCCAGCTCCTCGCGATCCTGCTCGTGCTCGTTTATGCCGGCGCCGTCGTCGCCCTGTTCCTTTTCATTATCATGCTCCTCGACATGCAGGGTGGGGAACGAAAGCCGTTCAAAAAAGTAACCATCTTCGCCAGCACCATCGCCGGTGCGCTCCTCCTGCTGGGCGTGTACAGCTTCGCCAAGCGCCCCGAGCTCACCCAATTCCCAGCCGCCGGTCAGGCCTCCAATCTCCTGCTCGATCTCAAATTCTACGGCGCGCAGCTCTTCACGACTTATCTGCTGCCCGTGCAGGTCGTCGGCTTCCTGCTGCTCATCTCGATGCTTGGCGTGATCGTACTCAGCAAAAAATTCGAAGGACTGGAGGACGTTAAATGAACATCGGCCTGAATCACTTCATCGTCCTGAGCGCGCTGCTCTTCGCTATCGGTTTCTTCGGCGTGCTCCTGCGCAAGAACACCCTCGTGATTTACATGTGCCTTGAGCTCATGCTCGTCGCCTCGACCTTGGCGCTCGTCGCGTTCTCGCGCTTCAACGGCACGCTCGATGGCAACGTCTTCGTGTTCTTCATCCTCACGGTGGCTGCCGCCGAAGTCGCCGTCGGTCTCGCGATCATCGTGGCACTCTTCCGCCGCCGCCAGACCGTGCAAGTTGAAGAGCTTAACGCTCTCAAAAACTAACGCCGCCCTTTGGCCCAAACTTTTCGACCACTGTGACGCCATTCCCGATCTCTCAACCCGTTATGCAGGCGCTGCTCGTGCTGCTCCTGCCGCTCGGCTCCGCCGCGCTGATCGCGCTCTTCCTGCGCCGCCAGGGCACGCTCGCGTCGATCATTTCGACTGCCGCGTGTGCCGGACTGGCCGCCATCGCGCTCAAGCTCGTCTTCAGCAACGAACGCTTCGTCGCCTCCGCCAACTGGCTGGAAATCGGCAGCCTCACGATCTCGCTCGGCATCAAGTTCGATGACCTCTCCGCGCTCATGCTCGCCATCGTCGCGATCGTCGGCCTGTGCGTTCACGTCTTCTCGCTCGGCTACATGCACGAAGACGGTGCCAAGGCGCGCTACTTCGGCGGACTCTCGATCTTCATGTTTTCGATGCTCGGCATCGTTTTCGCCGACAATCTTTTCATGATGTTCATCTTTTGGGAGCTGGTCGGTTTCAGCTCCTACCTGCTCATCAATCATTTTTGCGACAAGCAGTCCGCTGCCGATGCCTCGAAGAAAGCCTTCATCGCCAACCGCGTCGGCGACTTCGGTTTCATCCTCGGCATCGTTTGGTGCTACTACGCGTTTGGCACGGTCAACATCGGCGAACTCTCCGTCCTCGCTGAAGCGAAGTTCAAAGCCGGTGAGTTCATCGTCGCCGGTATTCCGCTCCTCCTGTTTTGCGGCGCGGTCGGTAAATCCGCCCAGCTCCCACTCCACGTCTGGCTCCCGGACGCGATGGAAGGTCCGACGCCTGTCTCTGCACTCATCCACGCCGCCACGATGGTCGCTGCCGGTATCTTCATGCTGTGCCGCCTTGAGCCGCTTTTCGCCGCCGCTCCGGCCGCGCTCAATGTCGTCATGTGGATTGGTGTGATCACAGCTGTTTACGCCGCCCTCTGCGCGATCACCCAGAGCGACATCAAAAAAGTCCTGGCATACTCAACGCTCTCGCAGCTCGGTTACATGGTCGCGGCTTTCGGTCTCGGCCGTTTGTCCGAGACGCAAACCCACGAAGGCCAAACGAATACCTTCCTTCTCAGCGCCGGCGCAGGCATCGCCATGTTCCACCTGATGACGCACGCCTTTTTCAAGGCGCTCATGTTCCTCGGCTCCGGCTCCGTGATCCATGGCTGCCACCACGAACAAAATATCTTCAAGATGGGCGGCCTCTCTTCGCGCATGAAGTTCACCTTTGTGACCTTCACACTCGGCGTACTCGCGATCATCGGCTTCCCAATGCTCTCCGGCTTCTTCTCCAAGGACGCGATCCTCCTCCTCGCCTTCGAAAAGAACTTCGTGGTTTTCGGCCTCCTCGCGTTCACCGCCGTGCTGACCTCGTTCTACATGGTCCGCATGTGGAAGCTCGTCTTCCTCGGCAAACCTCGCAGCGACGAAGCCGATCACGCGCACGAAGGCGGCCTCACGATGACGCTCCCGCTTCTCGTCCTCGCGATCCTCGCGGTGGTCGGCGGTTACTCGTTCATTTTGGACAACGGTGTTTTCAGCAACGTCTTCAACGACGTTCCCGACGGCCATAATCACCACCACGCTCACAACGTCGTCTTCGCGACCAGCATCGGCGTGATGCTCCTGGGTTCGCTCTCCGCTTACTTCTTCTACAAGCCGCAGCCGGTGGACTCACTCGCGATGAAGAGCCCGGGCCTTTTCAACGGCCTCTCGCTCCTCAAGAGCTTCCCCGACGATCTCTACAATTACTATGTCGCGAAGATCCAGCAGCGCTTCGCGCTCTTCGTGAACTTCCTGGAACAGATCTTCGTCGCAGGCCTGCTCGTCCGCGGTCTCGCCGGCATCGTCGGACTCTTCGGCATGGGTGCCCGCGCTCTCCACGTCGGCAGCCTCCACGCTTACGTTTACTGGTTCCTCCTCGGCACCGTCCTGGTGTGGGGTTTCGCCTCAGGCCTCTTTCTCTAACGCGACTTCGTGATGAACGATCATCTCCTCCTATTGTCCATCCTGACGCCGCTGGCCGTCGCCCTCGCCATAGCGCTCGGGCTGCCCAAACGGTTCTCGGTCAAACTCGCGTACATCGGTTTCGGCGTCCCCGCCGCCATCGCGCTGTACTTGTGGTGCCAGTACTCGGCGGCCTCGGCCTCCGCTTACGAAGGCTACGCGTTCTACACGCGCTACGACACTGGCCTGTCGGACATCGGCATCCGCCTCACGCTTGGCCTCAACGGCATCGCCCTCCCGCTCTACGTTCTCGCGGGCATCGTCGGTCTGGCCGCCGGTCTCTACGCGATCCAGTCGGGTGCCGAGCGCCTGAAAATCTACCTCATGCTGCTCCTCATCATGCAGGCGGGGTTGATGGGCGTCTTCTGCTCGATCGATATTTTCTATTTCTACTTCTTCCACGAACTCGCGCTCATCCCGACCTTCATCATGGTCGGCATCTGGGGCGGACGCGACCGCAGCTACGCCGCGATGAAGATGACGATCTATCTCACGGTCGGCGCGATGCTCTCGCTGATCGGTTTGATCGCGATCTACGTGAAGAGCGGCATGGAGCTAAGAACCTTCGATCTCATTTCGCTCCGTTCCATTCTGAGCCATCAGAGTCTGTCGGCCGTCGCTCAAAATAATATCTTCGGCCTCCTCATGGTCGGCTTCGGTATTTTGGTTTCTCTCTGGCCGCTGCACACGTGGGCACCGCTCGGTTACGGCGCTGCTCCGAGCTCCGCCGCCATGCTTCACGCGGGCGTGCTGAAAAAATTCGGTCTCTACGGCCTGATCCAGATTGCTCTGCCCCTCCTTCCACAAGGCGCCGCCCACTGGGCCTGCCCGCTGGCCTGGCTCGCCCTCGGCAACATCCTCATCATCGGTTTCGTCGCCATCGCCCAGCGCGATTTGAAACAGATGATCGGTTACAGCTCGGTCATGCACATGGGCTATGCGTTTCTCGGCATCGCGGCGTTTTCGACCGTCGGTGCAGGCGGCGTTGTCCTCCTGATGGTTGCGCACGGTCTGTCGGTTGCCCTCCTGTTCCTGCTCTCGACGAGCATCTATCACCGCACGCACACCTTCGACATGAACGAAATGGGCGGCCTCGCTCAAAAAGCTCCCGTCCTCGCCGCCTTCTTCGTCGCCGCCACCATGGCAAGCATCGGTCTCCCCGGCTTCGCCAACTTCTGGGGCGAACTCGCGATCTTCGTCGCCGTCTGGGATTTCTCGCCAGCCTTCACCGTCGCGGCAGTTTCCGGCGTCGTGATCTCCGCGATTTACGGCCTGCGCTCGGCCGCGAAAGTTTTCTTTGGGCAACCCTCCGAGGAGTTCGCGCGCGTCTCCGCAGCCAACACCGTCACCGATCTGCGTTGGGCGGAAAAAATCCCCGCGCTTCTCCTCCTCGCTGCGCTGCTCTTCATCGGCTTCTGGCCGAAGTCGCTCTCCACGCCGCTCAACAATACGCTCCAGTCGATCTATCCGGCCGCCGTCCAGGCCGCCGAGGCCTCGGTCGCCAGCAAGTAATCCTTTTTCGCCGCGATGAATCCCGAATTTCTCAAAGCCGCCGCGGAGTCCAACAACTGGATCGCGATCATGCCCGAGCTCCTGCTCGGCTGTCTTGCGCTCCTCTTGCTGGTGCTCGAAGTCGTGCTGCCAAAAAATAAACACGACCTCATCCCGGGCGTCGCGATCATCGGCCAGCTCGGCGTGCTCGTCGGGTTGATCATCAATTACCGCACGCCGTTTCTCGATCCAGCCGAGGCTGCGTTGGCCAACTTCAACGGCCTGCTCGCCTACTCGCCGCACGGCCAGTTCATGCGGATGTTTTTCCTGCTCACGTCGCTGCTCGTCAGCGCGCTCGGCACGGTCGCCCTCGCGAAGCAGAAGATGCCGAAGATCGAGTTCTTCCACATCGTGCTGGTGATCTCCGCCGCCATGATGCTCCTCGCGCAGAGCAACCACTTCGTGATGCTCTTCGTGGCGCTCGAGACCGTCACCGTCGGTTTCTACATCCTTGTCAGCTACGTCCGCACCAATCCGCTCTCGCTCGAAGCCGGTCTGAAATACCTGATCATGGGCGCGCTCAGCTCGTCGCTCCTGCTCTTCGGCATCGTGCTGCTCTACGGCGCAGCCGGTAATCCGCTCCTGCCGGGCCACACGTCCGACGCGATGAACTTTGGAAAGCTCACCGCCTTCCTCGCGCAGAATCCCGATAACTTCCTCGCCCAACTCGGTGTCGTCCTCGTGCTCTCCGGCGTCGCCTTCAAGATCGGCGCAGTCCCGTTCCAGATCTGGGTGCCCGATGTTTATCAGGGTGCGCCGACGCCCGTCACTGCGTTCTTGGCCGTCGGCTCGAAGGCCGCCGGTTTCGCGATCCTCATGACGCTCGTCTACGTCTTCGCCCCGTACAAAGGCATCGTCATCCCGCTCCTCGCGATCATGGCCGCCGCGACGATCCTCTTTGGTAATCTCGCCGCGCTGACTCAGCACAACGTCAAGCGCCTCATCGGTCTCTCCGGTGTTTCACACGCGGGTTATCTGCTCCTCGGTGTGATCGCCTCGATCACGGTTCCGATGGCGACTTCCGCTATCTATTTCTACCTCGTCACCTACCTGCTGGCCTCGTTCGCCGTGTTCGGCGTGATGACGCATGTCGCGGGCGTGAACGACGCCGATCAAGAGCTGGAGCACTACACCGATCTCGTGAAGACGCATCCGTTCCTGGCGACGATTCTCGCTGCCGGTCTCGGCTCGCTCGCGGGCATTCCTCCGCTGGCTGGATTCATCGGAAAGCTGCTGGTCTTCATCGCCGCGTTTCAGGCCGGGCTCACCTGGCTGCTGGGCATCGCGATCATCGGCGTGGTTATCTCGATCTATTATTACTTCGGATGGATCAAAGCGGCGTTCTTCGCGACTTCCCCGACTGCGGCTGAAACGGTCGCCCGTCCTGAGCGCACGCCGGTCAGCGCTGGCATCGGCGCGTTGCTGGCAGTGCTCGCCCTGGCTTCCGTGCTCTTCGGTTTCTACCAGAAGCCGGTCATCGCCTGGCTCACGGCGGCGCTGTGAGCGGGTTGAGAACTGCGATCTCGTTTTTCAGATAACAAAAGGCCCGGCATCGCTGCCGGGCCTTTTTTGTGGCGAATGATTTCCTCACGTAGCCGCGCCATTTCAGGCGCGGAATTTATGGCGAGGGTTTCACCGCGCCTTAAGTGGCGCGGCTACACTTCGGTTGCGTTTACTTTGAAAGCGACTTCGCGCGGGCCGCGACATCGTTCCACTTCCCGTCGGGAATGATCGGGCCCATGTGGCGGACGGTTTCCGCGCCGACGAGCGACGCGACCTTGCCGCACGCTTCGAGCGATTGACCGCGCAACCACGCGGACAAAAAGCCGGCGGCCCACGCATCGCCCGCGCCGTTGGAATCGACGGCGTCGGTCACGACAACGGGAGCGACGCGGTGCAATTCTGAGCCGCGGGCGATCCATGCGCCGTCTTTGCCCAATGTGATGGCGGCGGTGCCGCCGAAGCTGGCGAGGCGTTTCGCGTGCGCGGCGTAATCTTCGAGCGTGTTGGCGGGAAGATCGGGAAAAAGCGCTTTCGCTTCGTCTTCGTTGGCGAAGCTGACCGCGAGACCGAGCTTGAGTTGATTGAGCAGCCAGTCACGTGACGCGCCGACGACCTCGAATGAGGCGAACGAAAGGCCGACGGTGCAGCCGGCGGCGCGAGCCGACGTGAGGATTTTTTCCGCGAGCGCTTGATTGAAGACGACGTAGCCTTCGATGTGGACGTGGCGTGCAGCGGCAAAATCTGCCGGGGAAATTTCGTCGGGAGAGAGTGTCATCACCGCGCCGAGGTAGGTGCGCATAGTGCGCTGCGTGTCGGGCGTCGTCAGGATGAGGCAGCACGCGTTGGCGATCGTGCCGCGTTTGAAACGATCTGTTGCGACGCCGGTGGATGCGAAGCGCGCCTCGTACATGCGGGCGAGTTCATCGTTACCGAGTTTGCCGATGAAGGCGGTCTTCAGACCGAGACGGGTTGCGTTGAAAGTCGTGTTGGCTGCCGAACCGCCGGGCGTGATGGCGGGAGGCTGCGGGAGTTTCGCCACGAGGCGGGCCATCTCGTCGGCATCGACCATGACCATGCCGCCCTTTTCGCCTTTGGCTTCGACGAGAAAGCTGTCGGGCACACCGACAACGAGATCCATGATGGGGGCACCGACGCCGATGAGATCGAGCGGGGCAGGAGAGGGCTGGATGGGCAGGGTCATGTGAAGACGTTTGGGAGAGAGAAAATCAGGCGCTGACGGTGATGTTGGTGGCGAGAAGCGGTTCCTCGTCGATCTCGATCAAGATCGAGTAGTCACCGGGGGCGGCGAAGCTGAGGTTGCGGATTTCGTTGATGAGGTTGATGCGCTGGAGGGGGCCTTCGGACTTGAACGGGCGCTCGATGAGAGGAGCGAGGCGGGTGGCGTCGAGGCCCATGGAAATGCGCAACTTGTGCTCGCCCGTCGGGACGTCGGCGATGGTCAGGAACCACATCATGTGCGGGTGGACCACTGGGAACTGGCGGGCGCGGATGTTGGAGAAAATGCCGAGCAACGTGTGCTTGCCGGAACCGGGATCGACGTGGACGCCGTCGCAGGTGATCCAGGCGAGGACTTGGGGTTTGGATTGCATGAAGGCGCGGATGGTGGGCGTCCGCCGCCGGTCGGAGCAAGCGGGGAAATTCACCTCCCGGGCGACTCGTGTCACATCGCGGCTACGTTTGGCTTGTCAGGGTTGCGGGCGGGTTCATATCCGTCTGCGATGAAGTATATTTTTGTCACCGGTGGCGTCGTTTCTTCCCTCGGCAAGGGACTCACGGCGGCGGCGCTCGGCGCTCTTCTTGAGCTGCGCGGACTCACGGTGCGCATCCAGAAATTCGATCCGTACCTGAACGTCGATCCGGGCACGATGAGCCCGTTCCAGCATGGCGAAGTGTACGTGCTCGAAGACGGCGCGGAGACCGATCTCGACCTCGGTCATTACGAGCGTTTCACGAGTGGAAAGCTTTCCCGCCTCAACAACCTTACCTCGGGCCAGGTGTACGAGAGCGTGATTCAGAAGGAACGCCGCGGCGCTTATCTCGGCAAAACCGTGCAGGTGATCCCGCACGTCACGAACGAGATCAAGGAGCGCATTTATCAGGCGGCTAAAGACGTCGATATCCTCATCACGGAAATCGGCGGTACGACGGGCGACATCGAAGGCCTCCCGTTTCTCGAAGCCATGCGTCAGTTCGCCCTCGAGGTCGGTCCGCGCGATGTGATTTTCATCCACGTCACGCTCGTGCCGTTCCTCAACGCGGCAGGCGAGTTGAAGACGAAGCCCACGCAGCAGTCGGTCGCGAAGCTGCGCGAGATCGGCATCCAGCCTCACATCCTGGTGTGCCGTTGTGAAGACCACGAACTCGACCACAGCCTACGCGACAAGCTCTCGATGTTCTGCAACGTCCCGGTCAAAGGCGTGATCGAGTGCCGCGACGTCAGCTCGATCTACGAATTGCCGCTTGCGTTGAAAAAAGAGGGTATGGACGAACTGGTCGTCGAACTTTTCGGCCTGAAGAATCCGCCGCCCGATAAAAACATCTGGGATGAAATCGTGCGCCGCGTGAAGAACCCCGCGCACGAAGTGAAGATCGGCGTCGTCGGCAAGTACATCGAACTCCAAGACGCGTACAAATCTGTCTACGAATCGATCACGCATGCGGGCATCGCGAACAATGCGAAGGTCACGATCGTCCGCATCGATGCCGAGGATCTGGAAAAGAAAAACGGCACGGCCGCACTCAAGGGACTCGACGGTATCCTCGTTCCCGGCGGCTTCGGTGATCGCGGCACGGAGGGCAAAATCATCGCGGCGCGCTACGCTCGTGAGAACAAAGTTCCCTACTACGGGCTTTGCCTCGGTCTCCAGATCGCCGTCATCGAGTACGCGCGCAACGTGCTCAAACTCGAGGGTGCGAACTCGACTGAGTTCGACGTCAATTCGCCGCATCCCGTCATCAACATGATGGAGGAACAAAAGAAGATCATCGATAAGGGAGCGACCATGCGCCTTGGCAGTTACGAGTGCGCCCTCACACCTGGTACGCACGCGGCGAAAGCGTACGGCAAGGACAACATTCGCGAGCGCCATCGCCATCGCTATGAAGTGAACAATGCGTACGTCGGCCAGCTTCAGCGCGCGGGCATGACGATCAGCGGTATCAACCCGCGTCGCAATCTCGTCGAGATCGTCGAGATCAAGGATCACCCGTGGTTCCTCGCGGTGCAGTTTCACCCAGAGTTCCAGTCGAAGCCCAACGCGCCGCATCCGTTGTTCGCGGCGTTCATTGGCGCTTCGATCAAGGCTTCGCGTGGCGGAAAAAAGAAAAGTGGCAAAGCCGCCAAGCCGACGAAGAAGCCGGCTAAGAAAAAGTGATTTCCCAATTGGGCCGGACTTCGATCCGGCCCTTTGATTTTCCGCGCTTCCGTTCTTTGGTGATTTCGTGATTTTCGATGCATGATCTACGACCCCAAGAAACTGCTGCTCATTGCCGGTCCGTGTTCGTTGGAGAATGAAAAGGTCTGCCGCGCGGTCGCGGAGACACTCACGAAGATCCAAAAAGAGCAGCCGGATGTCCGGATCATTTTCAAAGGCTCTTTTGACAAGGCCAACCGCACGTCGATCGCCGGGCCGCGCGGCACAGGACTCGACGAAGGGCTGAAGCTCCACGCGCTCATCAAGCGCGATTACGGGTTTCCGTGTGTGACGGACATTCACGAGACGTCGCAGATCAAGCCGGTGGCCGAAGTGTGCGATGTGTTGCAGATCCCGGCGTTTCTCTGCCGGCAGACTGATTTGCTTCTCGCGGCGGCCGCGACCGGCCGCGTGGTGAACGTGAAGAAAGGGCAGTTTCTTTCACCGCAGGAAATGGTGCACGTCACAGGGAAACTCAAAGACGGACATGCGACCGAAGTGTGGCAGACGGAGCGCGGCACGACGTTTGGTTATCAGAACCTCGTCGTGGATATGCGCTCGTTCTCGATCATGAAGACAAACGGGTTTCCGACGGTCTTCGATGCGACGCACGCGGTGCAGTTACCGGGCGCCGGTGGTGGAAAGAGCGCGGGTGAGCGTCAGTTCGTGCCGCCGCTCGCGAAGGCGGCACTGGCGGCGGGCGCAGATGGTTTGTTTATCGAAACGCATCCGAATCCGGCCGAGGCGATCAGCGACGGGCCGAATATGGTGCCGCTCGCGGAGATGCCGGCGCTGGTGGAGAAGTGCGTGGCAATCTGGAAGCTCGTGCGGAGCTGATTTAATCTGGAACTCAGGAACTCTGGAAACCGATCCATGAAAGCCTCTGAACTCTTTGCGTTGCCCGCGTCGCTTCAGGTTTTTGCTGCGCATTTTCCGGCTGAGGTGGGGCCGTGGGAGTGGCTGAAGCAGATTGGTGCGGCGTTGAAGGCAGCCAGTTTTTCCGCGACGAGCCGTGCGCTGCCGCCGGGCGTGCATGTCGAAGGCGCGGTGGTCATCGATCCGTCGGTGAAGCTGCCGCCTCATGCAACGATCATCGGGCCGGCGTGGATTGGTGCGGGGACGGAAATCAGGCCGGGCGCTTATATTCGCGGCAACGTGATCGTGGGTGCGAACTGTGTGCTGGGGAATTCCTGCGAGTTTAAGAACTGCCTGCTGATGGATGGCGTGCAGGTGCCGCATTTCAGCTATGTCGGCGACTCGGTGCTTGGGAATGGCGCGCATCTCGGGGCAGGAGTGATTTTGTCGAACCTGCGGCTCGATCAGCAGGCGATCAGCGTGCGGCTGCCAGAGGGCGTGGTGGACACGGGGCTGCGAAAGTTTGGCGCGATACTCGGCGACAAGGCGGAGGTGGGCTGCAACGCGGTGCTCCAGCCGGGAACGATTTTGGGGAAGCGCGCGCTCGTGATGCCGACGGTGGCGTTTGCCGGGTATCTGCCAGCGGAGACGATTGCGCGCGTGCGTGTGGCTGTGACGACGATGCCGAGGCGGGACTGAGGGATTTTTATGTGCCTACGTTTTGGGATTATCGTTATCAGTCTAAGTTTTCTTTCGGGATGTGCGTCTAACTCGGTGGAAAATCCCAATCTGAAGTTGCAGGTTAATCCGCTGAAAGCGGAAGTGGTCGGGTCAAAAATCGCTGGGGACGGAGGGGTGCCGCATCAAATCTGGATAAGCTCGATAGATGGCCAACGCCGTAGACATATCGCATTGGATGTTACTCTGAAAATCTGGCCTTTAGAACCGGGCAGTCACGAATTCGAAGTGGAGTATGGGGGCTCGTCGGGAAAGATCTTCCTGAAACCATTTACCGCATCAGGAAAGATACAGGCTGAGTTATCTGCGGGACACCGATACATTTTGAAGATCAAGGCAGCTAGCGAACACAGCTTAGTGTTTTTCTTTGAAGACCAATCAGACGGAAAAGTTGTAGCGAAAAGTGATGCCGTCGAACTGAGTGGAGTTGTTCTACCTGTTTTTGTGCCGCGTTAAATCAGGCTTTGCCTCTATCCAGCCGAAATTGCCAACTTCCGATTTATTCATGCGCATCCTCACTGGAATCCAGCCTTCGGGCACGCTTCATATCGGCAACTATTTCGGCGCCATGAAACCGGCGATCGAGCTGCAGGCGCGTGGCGAGGCGTATTACTTCATCGCGGATTATCACTCGATGACGTCGCTGACGGACGCGGCTCAGCGGCGGAAGAACACGCTCGATGTGGCGCTCGATTTTCTCGCGTGCGGACTCGATCCGAAGCGGAGCGTTTTCTGGCGGCAGAGCGACATTCCGGAAGTCTGTGAACTCATGTGGATTCTCGGGACGCTCACGCCGATGGGGCTTTTGGAGCGCGCGCACAGTTACAAGGACAAGACGGCGAAGGGCATTTCACCGAATTTCGGACTCTTCGCTTATCCGGTGCTGATGGCGGCGGATATTTTGCTCTACGATGCGAATCTCGTGCCGGTCGGGAAAGACCAGCGGCAGCATTTGGAGATGACGCGTGATATCGCGATCAAGTTTAACCAGAGCTATGGAGAGTCGTCGCTGGTCGTGCCTGAGGCGGAGATCCGTGAGGAAGTTGCCACGGTGCCCGGTCTCGACGGGCAAAAGATGAGCAAGAGCTATGGCAACACGATCGATCTGTTCGGCGATGAGAAGGCCACGAAGAAGAAGATCATGGGCATTGTGATGGACAGCCGTACGCCGGCGGAGCCGAAGCCGGATGCGGAGAAGAATCTGGCGATCCAGTTACTCAAGCTTGTGGCTCCGGCGGAGGTGTCGGCGGACTTCGAGAATCGTCTGCGCGCGGGCGGGATGGGTTATGGCGATTTGAAGAAGGCGCTGTTCGAGCATTACTGGAATCATTTCGCCGAAGCGCGGGCGCGTCGTGCGGAGCTGTCGAACAATCTGGATTACGTGAACCAGGTCTTGAAGGACGGCGCGGAGCGTGCGCGGGCGACGGCGAGCGGTGTGATCGCGCGTGCGCGCAAGGCGTGCGGGCTGGCGTGATCCGAGTGCTGAAGTAGAGCGGTCTACTCGATCCGCTCGATCAGCAGGCGGGTTGTCAGCTGTGAGGAAACCGGGACGGTGCTGAAGAAGGAGCCTTGGATGGGGCTGACCTCTTCGGTGTGGCGCGCGTGGGCGATGGGGATGTAGGCGCTGGTGGTGAAGATGCCGTGAGTGGGATCGAGGCCGCGCCAGCCGGCGCCGGGAAGATAGATCTCGGCCCAGGCGTGCATCGCACCGGCGGATACGCGGTTGTCTTCCGGGTAGGTATGGAAGTAGCCGCTGACGAAGCGGGCGGCGAAGCCGAGGGCGCGGCACATATCGACCAGCAGCATGGCGTAGTCGCGGCAGTTACCGGTGGTGAGTTCGAGCGTTTTCACCGGCGACTGCACGCCGGGATCGTCGCGGCGTTGGTAGTTGAGGTGACAGTAGAGGACGGTGTTGAGGCCTGTGAGAAAGGAGATGGTTTCGGTGGGGCGTTCTACGTAATGTTCGTCGAGCCAGTTGCGCAGGAGGGGGTGGTTTCCCTCGAATGGAGTGGCGAGGTAGGGCGTGAGCGCGAACTGCTCAGCGGGAGTGTAGTTGAAGGGGAACTTGGTGGCGTCGAGACGCAGGATGAAGTCGAAGGGGTTCACTTCGAGGGTCTCGATTTCGAATTCGCTGCGGATGCTGAGGGCGTCGGCGCGGTCCCAGAGGTGGAGCCAGGTGAGGGTGTTGTCGTAGGCATCGCGGGTGTGGGTGAGTTTGAAACTCGGCGCGATGTTGAAGGTGAAGCGCGTCACGCGGTGCAGCGGGGTCTCGCGCGGGCGCAGGAAGAGCGCGTGGGGCGAGAAGGCGACGGCCTGCTCGTATTGGTAACGGGTCAGGTGGGTGACGCTGAATTTCATGGGCGCAGACTGCATCGGCGCGAGCCGGGGGCGGCAAGTGCGGAACCTCTGGGAATTGGCGGAGGGTTTTCGTGTTTGGCATGAAGGGAATGGCTTCAATAGTGCCGCGACACACATGCACGCGCCTGACGTTAATCTTTATCTGGTGGGCTTCATGGGCACCGGTAAAACCACGGTCGGCCGGGCGCTGGCGCAGCGGATCGGGTTTCAACTGCTCGACAGCGATGTCGAGATCGAGCGACAGGCGGGGAAGACGATCCCGGAGATTTTTGCGGAGCAAGGTGAGCCGGCGTTTCGAGTGCGAGAGCGGGCTTTTATCGAAGGCGGACATTCGCAGACGCGGTGTGTGGTGGCGTGCGGTGGAGGCCTCGTGGTGCAGCCGGGGATGTTGGATTTGCTGAAAAGCAAAGGGGTGGTGGTGTGCCTGCATGCTTCGCTGGAGACGGTTTTGAAGCGGACGCAGGGGAGCAAGAACCGGCCGCTGCTCAACGTGGAAGATCCGATGGAGCGTATCCGCGCGCTGTATGCCGCGCGTGAACATGTTTACCGAAACTCGGGCACGCTGGTGCTGACGGATGGGCGTCCGTTGCTGGAGATCGTGGCGCATGTGTTTCGGATCTGGAAACGCGAGGCGGTGGATTTCGCGACGGCGGCGGATCGTGCGGCCGCCAAGGCGGCACGATGAGCGAAGCGCGCGAGGAGCTGCGGCGCAGGCTGCGGGCGCTGGGTTTTGACGAGGTGCGTTTCGCGCGGATGGATGCGCCGTTTGGAGCAGGTCTGCGCGCGCGGATGGAAGCGGGGCAGTTTGCCGACATGGATTGGATGGGACGTACGGCGGATAAGCGGACGAATCCGGATCTGGTGCTGCCAGGGGTGAAGACGATGATCATGCTCGGCGTGAATTACTGGCCGGGGGCCGAGGCGATGAGCAGCGGAGGCGGAGATGAAGTGGGGAAGCCGGTGTGGGCGCGATATGCGTTGCACGCGGATTATCACGACACGATCAAGCCGGCGCTCGTAGCAGCGGGAAAGGTGCTGGAGGAATTGTGCGGAGCGACGGCGGAGGATTATCGGTACTATGTGGATACGGGGCCGGTGCAGGAACGCGGGTGGGCGGAGAGAGCAGGGCTTGGGTTCATCGGGAAGAACGCGATGCTGATTTCGCGGGAGTTCGGGAACTGGCTTTTTCTGGCGACGATTTTGACGCGGGTGGAGATCGCGCCGGATGAGCCGTTATCGGCGAAGCATCAGCCGCATGAAAGTGGTGAGCCGCGTGTGGGGCTGTTGTGTGGAAAGTGTTCGCGGTGCATGGACGAGTGTCCGACGGAGGCGATCGTGGCGCCGGGAGTGGTCGATGCGCGGCGGTGCGTGTCGTATCAGACGATAGAGAACAAGGGGACGATCCCGCGGGAGCTGCGCGCAGGGATCGGGCGACGGATTTATGGGTGCGATGTGTGCGCGGAGGTGTGCCCGTGGAATCGGTTCGCGCAGGAGAGCCGGAAGGTGCTGCTGGCGGCGCGGTACGAGCTGGCGGACTTGTCGTTGCGCGAAGTCTTGGAACTGACGCCGGTGCGGTTTGCGGAGGTTTTTCGGAAGACGGCGATCAAGCGGGTGAAGCTGGCGGGGCTTTTGCGGAATGCGTGTGTGGTGGCGGGCAACACGCGGGCGGAGGAGTGTGTGGAGATACTGGTGCGGCTGGCGGGGCATGAGTCGGCGCTGGTGCGCGGTCATGCGGTGTGGGCGGTGTATCGGATCGCCGGGCACGCGCGTGCGGGGGAGTTGCTGGCGGTCGCGAAGGCGGGCGAGCGAGATGAAGGCGTGCTGGCGGAGTATGGGGCGGAGGGCGGGTAGCGGTGATTGGGCGGGGGCGGAACTGATTCGAAACGGACTCGGAGTTTGAGAACCACTGATGAATTTCCCCAACGGGGAAATTTTGGAGATGTACTGCGGCCAATGGCCTCCGTTTAAAAATGGCGGGTGCGCTAATCGCGCACGGACCGATCCGTTCGGAGGTGCGGGATGTCGGAGTAGCCGGCTGCGTTTTTAACTTTTGCGGACGAGCATGGTTTCGACGAGCTGGCGGAGGAAGGCGGTGTCGCCGGGGAGTTGGGCGAGGGCTGCGAGGGCGGCGTCGGTGTGTTCGCGGGCGTGGCGGCGGGCGCCGTCGAGGCCGTGGAGTTTCACGAAAGTGGTCTTGTCGGCTTTGGCGTCTTTGCCGGCAGTCTTGCCGAGGGTGGCGCTGTCGGCGGTGGCATCGAGGATGTCGTCGATGATCTGGAAGGTGAGTCCGAGTTCGCGACCGAGAACGCGGAGCGTGTCTAGCGCGGGAGCGTCCAGGCCGGCGCAGAGGCCGCCCATGACGAGGGAGGCGCGGATCATGGCGGCGGTTTTGTTGAGGTGAATGAACTCGAGCTGATCGGGGGTGGCGTCGGATTTTTTCTCGGCGAGGAGGTCTTCCATCTGGCCGCCGATGAGTTGTTCGCTGCTGGCGGCGTTGGAGAGTTCGAGGGTGAGCGCGTGCGAGAGGGTTGGATTGGCGGCGTACTGTGTGGCGAGGAGGCGGAAGGCGTGGGTGAGGAGGGCGTCGCCGGCGAGGAGGGCGGTGGCTTCGTCGAAGGCTTTGTGGCAGGTGGGGCGGCCGCGGCGGAAGTCGTCGTTATCCATGCACGGGAGGTCGTCGTGGATGAGCGAGTACGTGTGGATGCATTCGAGGGCGACGGCGGCGGGAAGCGGGTCGACGCAGGGCTGGCCGGTTAGCTCGGCGGTGGCGAGGGCGAGGACGGGGCGGAGACGTTTGCCGCCGGCCTGGAGGCTGTAGCGCATGGCTTCGTGGATGCGCGCGGGGCGGGTGGTCGCCGAGGGGAGGAGGGCGTCGAGGGCGGTTTCGGCGCGGGTCGTGTAGGCGTGGAGGCGGTCAGGGAAGTCCATCGGGCGGAGGGCGGTACTTTTGCGAGCAGGAGCGGGGCGGCAAGGCTGGCCGCGCTTCCCGCGTGGAATGACCAATGACCAATGACCAATGACCCGCAGGCGTTTTGGGGTGGGCGTAAATAGTCGATTAAAGCGGGGGTGGGGGCGTGCGCGTCATGGACGGGACGGGGAAAAGGCTTTAGCAGTCGGGCAGTTAAAAAGCCCAACCCCTGACGATTTATGAAAGACAAAAAACTCGAGCGCGCGTTGTACGGTCCCAGTTTGTTTGAAGTGACGCTGGGCGCGGCGTTGAGCGTGGGGCTGGGGCTGGTCGCTGGCGTGGCGTATCTGGTCTATAAGCCGGTGGAGACAGTGAAGGCGCTGCCGAAGGAGGCGGACCGAGTGCCGGGGCAGATTTATTTCGTCGAGGGCTCGAAGGAGACGGGGAAGGCGAAGCAGTGGCGCACGAAGCGGAAGGCGCTGGCTGAATCGACGCCGGGCGAGATCGCGTTGATTGAGGATGAGTTGAATTTGTGGTTCGCGCCGGATGCCCCGGCAAAACCGGCTCCGAAGCCGGCGGTTGCGGGGAAGGCGGCGGAACCGGCCGCGCCGGTCGATGAACCGCTTCCGGATGAGCTGGTGACGTGGTCGCATCCGAGTTTCCGCATCGCGGATAACGCGGTGCAGGTTTCCTGCTCGGCGACGTTCAACCCGCTGCGGATGCTGGCGCTGGATGTGCCGCTGGTGGTGCAGGCTAACGGTGGTTTCGAGAAGGAAGGCGATGAGTACGTGTACGCGCCGAAGACGTTTTATGTGGGGTCGCTACCGGTGCATCGCATCCCGGGGGCGACAAGTTATCTGATCAAGCGGGCGAAGGAATCGCAGGCGATGCCGGAGCAGGGCATCGAGGCGTGGAAGAAGGTCGCGAACGTGACGGTCGATGGGCGCGTGTTGAAGATCGCGATACAGTGAGCGGGCGGCCCCCGCCGAGATCGGAGGCTTTTGGGGAAAACAAAACCCCGGCGTAGATCACGCCGGGGTTTTGTTTTTTGGAGAGGAAGCGGTGGAGGCGCGGGCGGAGTTATGGCTGGAGGTAGACGCCTTTGAGCGGGTGGTGATCGAGGAGGTTGCCGTACCAGCCTTTGACCTCGGGGAGTACGAGGGTGTTTCTCACGTAGAAATAGATGGGGATGATGGGCATGTCCTCGGACAGGATTTGCTCGGCGCGCTGGAAGTTTTCGAAGCGTTTCGCCTGGTCCGAGGTGTTGCGGGCTTCGAGAAGAACGCGGTCGTACTCGGGGTTTTTCCAGTTGGTGTGATTGTTGCCGCTGTCGCCGAGCATGATGTCGAGGAAAGTGCTGGGATCGAGGTAGTCGCCGCCCCAACCGGCGCGAGAGATTTGATAATTTTTCTGGCGCATCGAATCGAGCCAGACCTTGGCTTCCTGGTTGTAGAGGCCGATGTCCACGCCGAGGTTTTTCTTCCACATCTGCTGAATGGCTTCGGCGATACTTTTGTGGCCCTCGCTGGTGTTATAGAGGATTTCGATGCGGGGGAATCCTTTGCCGCCCGGGAAGCCGGCTTCGGCGAGGAGTTTCTGGGCGGTGGGGATGTCGGTGCCGGTGACTGCTTGAGCGGTGAAGCCGGCGGTGCCGGGCGGAGTGAAGTGGCCGGCGGGGAGCTGGCCGCCGCGCGTGACGAATTTGACGATCTGGTCGCGGTCGATGGCGAGGGCGAGGGCGCGGCGGACACGGGCGTCGGTGAGAGGCGGTTTCTCGGTGTTGAGGCTGTAATAGTAGATCGAGAGGACGGGGTCGTTTTTGAGGACGTCGGGGCGTTCCTTGCGGTAGGTGGCGATTTTGGGGATGGGAACTTGTCGTGTGATGTGGAGCTGGCCGGAGCGGAAGGCGCGCTCCTCGGCGTCGGCGCTTTCGATGGGGTGGAAGAGGACTTCGTTGAGCTTCACGTTGTCACGATCCCAATACGTCGGGCTTTTGGTGAGGCGGATGAACTGGTTGGGGCGCCAGTCGGCGAGGATGAAGTAACCGTTGCTGACGATGTTGCCGGGGCGGGTCCACGGGAGGCCGCGCTGGTCGATGGCGCCGAATTTTTCGATGGTGGCGCGATGGATCGGGTACCACGCGGAGTGGCAGACGAGTCCGGCGAGGTAGGGGACGGGGTGATCGAGGGAGAGCTCGAGAGTATGGTCGTCGAGGGCGCGGGCACCGATCTGCGAGGCGTCGGTGATTTTGCCGGTGTTGTACGCCTCGGCGTTTTTCAGGACGTAGAGGGTTTGCGCATACTGGGCGGCGAGGTTGGGCGAGAGCATGCGCTGGAAGCCGAAGACGAAGTCGTGGGCGGTAAGGGGATCGCCGTTGGACCATTTGGCGGCTTTGCGGAGGTGGAAGGTCCAGACGAGGCCGTCGGGAGAAGTTTCCCAGCGCTCGGCGGCGGCGGGGACGGGTTCGGAGGTTTTGGCGTCGTACTGGGCGAGGCCTTCGAAGAGGGCGGAGATGATGTTGAAGGTCTCGTGGCTGTCGCCGACGTGAGGGTCGAGGTCGTTGGGTTCGCCGATGTTTCCGAGGTGGAGGGTTTGCGTGCGGTTGCCGGATTCGACGGGTGTGGGACCGGCCTTGGAGGCGCTTTCGGTATCGGCCTTTTTGCGACATCCGCCGAGAGATGCGGCGGCGAAAGCGAGGAGTGTGGAGAGTGTGAGGAAGAGTAATCTGGATTTCATCCGGTGGTGGGCTGCTGGTTTTTGGAAATAAAAAAGCTACGCGCAGGCAACGCGTAGCTTGGGGGATGGCAACTTGCGGGAGCCGGTTATTTCTTGGGTAGTTTGGCCTGCTCGGCGTTGAGGCGCTGCTCGATGGAGTTGAGCTGGGCGAAGAGGCGCTCTTCCATTTTCTTGCGGTCGGAGCTGTTGACGAGGCTCAGGCTGGTGGCGTCTTTGACGACGTTGGCCGGGAGCGAGAGGAGGCGGGTGATGAGGCCCTGGTCCTTGAACGAAGCGAGGTAGAGGGCGGTGACCTCCTGCGAAAGGCGGAGGGAGTCGCGGGCGACGATCTGGGTGGAGGCGAGGTTGTTATTTAGCTGTTGATTGCGGGCCATCTCGGCGGTGAGGACGACGCCGAGTTGATCGGAGATGCGCTGGCTGTAGGCGGCGATGGAGTCGCGGGTGAGGTGCTGGTCGCGGGACATCTCGGCGAGGATGGGCTGGATTTTCTCCGCCATGCGCGAGGAGACTTTGTCGGTCTGTTCGTTCTGGATACGCTCGGCTTCCTCGGGGGTCTTGGGGAGCGGATTGAAAGGTTGGATCTTGGCGGCGATGGCCTCGGCGAGCTTGTCGTTTTTTTCCTGCTCGGCTTTTTGAGCCTCGGCTTCGGTCATGAAAGCGTCGGAGGAGCGCTTCTGGATGGCGTCTTTGAGGAGGGTATTGAGGGCGTCGATCTGGCGGTGGGTTTCGTCGGACGAGGCCTTGAGTTCGGCGGCGTGTTGATCGCGGAGGGCGTCGATGGAGGCTTGATACTTGGCGGCGTCGGCGAGGGATTTTTGGTGGGACCAGAACGCGACACCGATGATGACGATGACGGTGATGAGAATCGCGGGGAGCTGCTCTTTAAGTTTTTGCCACATAGAGTTGTCGGGGGGACGGATGGAGAGTGTCGGAGAGGGTGAAGATTGCAATGCCATGGTTTACGTGGGTTTGCGGTTGTTTTTGAAGAGCGCGGGAGCAGGGTGTGGGTGATGAGTTTGAATCGATGCGAGCAGCAGTTGTTCGACTATGTGCAAAGAAATCCCGAGGAGAGACATTATTGGGAGCAGAAAGTTCGTGGGCTCGCGGCGGCGCAGGCGGATGCTCACGCGCTCAGCATGACTTTGGATGGAGAGCTGTGGCGTTATCTGGAGGAGCGGGCGCGGGTGGTGGCGGAGTTCCGCGACCATGGAGCGCCCGGGGCGAAGCGGGTGAGTCTGCGCAACCTGGCGGAGTATTTGTTGCGCGTTTGGGTGGAGCCCAAGGCTGCGGCCAAGAAGCGCGTGAACTGACGGACGGGCGTGGGCAGGCGCGGCGGCTAGGAAGACGCGGTGTATCTATTGTCTGGATTAAAGAGGCCGGGGCGGCGGACTACACGGAGGTCGTCCCTCCATTAAGGAATCAGGCGCGGAAGGCTTCGTTCATGCGGGTGGCGAAGCGTGGGGGGGGGCGGACGGGGCGGCCCTGGCGGTCGATGAAGGCGTGGAGGGTTTTCCCCGTGGCGATGAGGGTGTCGCCGTTGAAGAGCTCGTATTCGAGGAGGATGCGGAGGGTGGGCTTTTCGCGGAGCGTGGTGACGATGGTGATGGTGTCGTCGTAGCGCGCGGGGCGGAGGTAGCGGGCGGTGACTTCGAGGACGGGGAGGAGAAAGCCCTCGGCTTCGAGTTCGCGGTAAGGAAGACCTTGTTCGCGGAGAAGGGTGGTGCGGCCGATCTCGAACCAAGGGAGGTAGCTGCCGTGGTAAACGACGCCCATCATATCGGTCTCGGCGTAGCGGACGGTGATCTGGCTGCGGGAGGTGATCATCAAAAAGGAGAGGCGCTGGCTTCGGGCGAAGGATTGAAGAGGAGGCGGGCGGAGTGTTCCCAGCGGTTGCGGCGGGCCCAGTCGTGGCCGGCGGCGCCGAGTCGGGTGCGGAGAGACGAGTCGCTGATGAGTTTTTCGAAAGCGGCGGAGAGTTGCGCGGGGTGACGGGGAGGGACGAGGAGGCCGGTGACGTTGTCTATGACGGCTTCGGCTACTCCCCCGACGGAGTGAGCGACGATCGGCAGGCCGTGGGCGGCGGCTTCGAGGTAGACCAGGCCGAAGCCTTCGACGCTGTGGCGGTAGTCGATGCTGGTCATGGCGAAGACATCGGCGCGGTCGTAAACCTGATCGAGCTCGTCGTCGGGGAGATCGCCGAAGAAGCGGACGGGGAAGCCGGCTTGGGAGGCGGCGGTGCGCAGGGAATTTTCGTAGCTGCTTTTGCCGGAGCCGGGGCCGGTGCCGACGATCCAGTATTCGATTTGAGAGCGGAATCGTGGGGCGAGGGCTTGAAGCGCTTCGAGGGTGATGAGCTGGCCTTTGCGCGGGTGGAGGCGCCCAACGGTGAGGATGACGAGGCGGTTTTTGGGGGCGGACGGAGCGGTGCTGCTGACGACAGCGAAGTCCGAGCGAAGGGCACCGGGGGTGATGAACGTTTTGGCGGCTGCTTCGGGGAAACGTTCGCAGAGCAGGTTTTGGGTGTAGTGAGTCAGGGTGCTGATGCGGGTGGCGTTGCGGATGAGGCGGCGGGTGTGGGCGCGGAGGATGTGATTATTGGAAAAGCGCAGGATCTCCGAGCCGTGGAAGGTGAGGACGAGGCGGCGAGGGCGGAAGGTTTTGAAATACTGGAGGAACATCATCGCGAGCATGGGGCCGGGCTCGGGGAGATAGACGGTGGCATAGCGGAGGCGACGGCGTTGGGCGATGAGCTGGCGTGCGATGCCGATCTGGCAGGCAATGCCGTGGGTGCCTTTGACGGCGAGGCGGCGGATGTGAAACGGCCAGGGCTTCTCGGCGGTCTCGCGGGCGGACTGGGCCCAGACCTCGACCTCGTGGCCGAGGCCGACGGCAGCGCGGGCGATCTCTTCGGTGAACGTGGCGATGCCGCCGCGTTTCGGGTAGAATTCGTGGGTGATCAAAAAGACCGGGTTCAGCGCCTGCCCCTCGTTCATGTGGCGCACATGGAGAGCGTGAAACGCTCCGCTGAAAAGCAAAACCTTGGGTGAAACCGAGCGGTCGCGAGGATGGGGAGCGTGGCGGTTGCGTTGTGCATCCGCATTTTTCCCTACGGCTCTGTGAGTGTTGGCGGGGAACATTACTCACGCGTATCTGACCAGAGGCGGGCATATTTCCGTTTACATCATTGGCGAGCCAAACTTACTCCGACGTAATAATCATGGCAGACGTAGCTGAACAGGGCCAGAAACCACGGGACACAGGGCTGGCCGCACCCAAACCCTTTAGTAGTGCTGAAGACGAAATTGCGCTGCGTGACACGCTGAAACGCTGCTCACCGGCCTCGGTCGAGGCGGCGGTGCAATTTCGCAAAACCAACGACGCCAATCTCGTGCCTTCGGTGGTGATCGGCGTGATCGAGCGTTTCGTGGAGGCCGACATCCGGCCCAAGCTGCGTCACGGTGACGATGAGCTGCGACTGGTTGAAGATCTCGGCGTCGATTCGCTGACGATGATGGAGATCGTGATCCTCGTGGAGGATGTGCTCCAGATGCAGATCAATAATGAGGAGCTGCGGAATCTGCGCACGGTGGGCGATGTAAAGCTGTTCATCGATTGCAAGGTCCGCGGCCTGCCGTTGCCCAAGCCGACGAAGCACATGCCGATCGAGCAGATCGCGGCGGTCATGCCGATCCAGCCGCCGTTTCTTTTCCTGAACGAGGCGTCGATCAGCAGCCATGCGGCGCAAGGGAAATACAAGATCACGGGGCAGGAATTTTTCCTTCAAGGTCACTTTAAGGATAATCCAGTGATGCCGGCTTCGATGATGTTGGAGGCACTGGGTCAGCTCGGCGTGCTGGCCTTGATCGAGGGAATCATCCCGGCCGAGGCCGGACGTGTGGTGGACCCGAAGACGATTTTCTTCACGTCGTGCGAGGGCGTGCGCTGCCACCGGGTTTGCAAACCGGGCGATGTGCTCACGCTTTCGGTGAAGCCTAAGCGCGCGAAAATGCCGCTGGCGACGTTTGAGGGATTGATTCGCGTCGGTCAGGAAAAGGCGGCTGTCGCTGAGGAGATCACGCTGACTTTCGGTTATCTGGAAGCGGTGGCCACGCCGCCAGCGGCGGAAACGGGCGTCGGCGCTTTGGATGCGGCGGCCGCATCTGCTCCGGCTTCGGCAACTGGAAAAGCTTCTGCTGGCTCACCGGCGGTGACTCCGGGACAGGCGGCGGCATTCGTGCAGGTTGGCGTGATGCCTGCCTGAGACGCGCGAGTACCGGCCAACCAAACGCGCTGACGCGTTGACGCAGCTGATCGGTTATAGACTGTCAGAATCAGTTGCGACTGGCCTCCCCCGAGGCTGGCGTCACCTCTGACTTTTTGCCTCATGCCCAAAGTTTACCTGACCGGCCTCGGCTTCATCACCAGCATCGGCAACGACGTTGCCAGCGTGACGCGCAGTCTGCGCGAACTGCGGCATGGCATCGAGGTGTACGCGCCGTTTCAGAAGCCGGAGATTCCGGTGAAGGTCGCCGCGCCGGTGAAGGGTTTTCAGACGGACTCGTACGACTGCGAGGACTGGACGTATCCAGAACGTTACCGGGTGAAGCGCGAGATCCTGCGCGGGATGGGGCCGAATGCGTTCTACGCTTACTGCGCGATGCAGCAGGCGCTGGAGGACGCGAAGCTGAGCGAGGCGGACTGGTCCAACGACGACACTGGGCTTTATGCGGCATCGGGGGGCTCGCCTTCTCTGATGGGGCACATGATCCAGAAGATGCACGCGCAGGGAGTCATGCGCTGTTCGCCGCTGGGGATCGTCGCGGGCATCGCGGGCACGGTGAATTTCAACCTGGTGGCGCATTTCAAAATCAAGGGAGCCTCGACGGGCTTCTCGTCGGCGTGCGCGTCGTCGTCGCATGGGGCGGGTTTCGCGTACGATGAAATCGCGCTGGGGCGGCAGAAGCGGATGTTTGTCGTCGGTGCGGAGGATGGGAACGTGGACAGCATTTTGCCGTTTGCGGGTATGCGGGCGCTGTCGTTGCAGACCGATCCGGCGAAGGCGTCGCGACCGTTCGATGTGGCGCGTGATGGATTTGTGGGGACGGGCGGCGCGACTGTGCTGGTGCTGGAAAGCGAAGACGAAGTCGCGCGGCGTGGAGTGAAACCTTACTGCGAACTCGCGGGCTGGGGGCAGGCGTCGGACGGGCACAATGTGGCGATCTCGCATCCGGAGGGGTTGGGGATGCGCGCGGCGATGGAGCGGGCGCTGAAGGCGGCGAAGGTTTCGCCGGCGGAGGTGGATCACATCAATGCGCACGCGACCTCGACGCCGATCGGGGATTTGTCGGAGGCGAAGGCGCTGCGCGCGATCTTCGGGCCGTCGGGAGCGAAGCCGCTCGTGAGCAGTACGAAGGCGCTCACGGGGCACGGGCTGTCGCTGGCGGGTGCGATGGAGACGGGGTTTTGCGCGCTGGCGTTGCGCGAGGGGTTTATCCCGGGGTCGGCGCACATCACGCAGCTCGATCCGGCGTGCGCGGATCTTAACATACCGCTCGTGACGCAGGACAAGCAGGCGAACGTGGTACTCAATAACAGTAGCGGCTTTGGCGGGGCGAATGTCTGCCTCGTACTGAAGAAGGCCTGATCTCAACGTGGCCGCGAAAGAACTTTCCTCTCGTTATCGCCACGCGTTCATCACGGGCGCGTCGGGCGGGCTGGGGCTGGCGTTTGCGAAGATGTTGCTGGCGGAAGGTATTCGCGTGACGGGCACGGCGCGCGATGTGGCGCGGCTGGCGAGTCTGGCCAAGGACACGCGCTTCACGCCGCTGGCGCTCGATCTGGCGGACGCGCCAGGAGCGGAGCGGGCGTTTCGCGAGGCGGAGGTGGCGGCGGGTGAAGGCGGGTTCGATCTGGTGATCAATAACGCGGGGTATGGTTTGTTTGGTGCGTTTACGGAGGTGGATTTTTCGGTCTGGCAGGCGCAGGTCGATGCGTTGCTCAGTGCGACGGCGCGGCTTTCTCATGTCGGGCTGCGCTCGATGCTGCCACGAAAACGCGGGACGTTGGTGAACGTATCGTCGCTGGCGGTGGAGTTTCCGCTGCCGTTTATGAGCGGCTACAACATGGCGAAGGCGGCGCTGTCGGCGCTGAGCGAAAGTTTGATCTTTGAAACGCGGGGCACGGGCGTCACGGTGATCGACCTTCGTCCGGGAGACTATCGGACGGCTTTCAACCAGGCCATGCAGCCCACCGTTCATCTCAGTGCCAGCGATCCGCGTCTCGCGTCTGCTTGGCGGGAGCTGGAGTCGCATCTGGCGACGGCGCCACTGGCGGTCGCGGCGGCGCGGGATCTGCGGCGGGCGTTGATGCGCGGGCGTTCGGGGACGGTGAGGTCGGGATCATTTTTCCAGGCGCGGATCGCGCCCTTGTTTTCGCGGCTGGCTCCGGCCCGCGTGCGTCGTGCGATCATCGCGCGTTATCAAGGAGCCTCTTAAAGCGTGTCCAAACTCCGGATTCTCGTTCTCACCTCAAGCACGGGCGGCGGTCATGACGCGCGCGCGCAGGCTTTCGCGGAGTGGTGTTTCCAGCTGTACCGCCACGAGATCGATGTGCGCATCGAGCAGATGCTGGAGAAGTCGTCGTTCGTGAACCGGAGTGGAGTGAATTTCTACAACTGGATTCAGCGCAAGATGCCGATCCTGCACACGGCGTTTTATACGGTGGTCGAAGTGCTCAGCTTTTTGAACAAGCGCACGGTGACGCTTGGGCGCGGTTATTATCTGGAGGTCATCCAGGAGTACCGGCCGCATCTGGTGTTCAGCGTTCACGACTGTCTGAACCGCGGGTATTTTCAGCTCGCGCGAAAAATCCTCGGCGAGGGCAATGTGCGTTGCGCGACGTATTGCGGGGAGTTTTCCGGTGGCTGGGGTTATAGCTTCAACTGGATCGAGCCGACAGTGGATCTGTATTTTTCGCGCACGCCGACGGCGATGGATTATGCGGTGAAGCAAGGAATCCCGCGTGAGCGCGCGCGGGTGCGCGGGCATCTGATGTTGCCGCGCGCGCATCAAGAAGTGATGACGCGCGAGGAGCGCGAGGAGTACCGTGTGAAGAAACTCGGGCTGAGGCGTTCGCGGTTCACGGTTTTTCTGGCGACGGGAAGCAATGGCGCGAACAACCACTTCGACCTGTTGCCGACGCTGCTGCGCCATGCGGACAAGTGCCAAGTGATCATTATCTGCGGGCGCGATCAGCAGACGTTTAACGAACTCATTCACTGGCGGGCGAATCATCCGGAGCTGCCGTGCTACATTGAGGCGTACTCTGAGATCGTTCATCTGCTCATGCAGGCGAGCGACGCGATCGTGAGTCGTGGCGGGACGACCTCGTGCGCGAAGGCGCTGAATTTCCGGTGTCCGATCATCTTTAACGCATTTGGCGGGATCATGCCGCAGGAGTCGCTCACGTGGAAATTTTTCCGCAACGGTGCGGCATCGGAGAAGATCGCGAGCGCGGGGGATTTTGCGCGGTTGTTCGATCGCTGGATGGGCGAGCCGCAATCGTACGCGGAGTATCGGAGAAAATTTCTGGAGCTGCGCTATGACGAAGATCCGACGGTGCTCATCGACGAACTGGTGGGGCTGGCGTGGCAGGCGGGGGGCGGAACGTTGAACCGGCAGCCGTATCCGCCGCGCAGTGGCGGTGGCAATGGGAGCGGAGCGGCGGGTGAGTCGCATGATCCGCACGGGGTGAGTTGAACGGCCGCTCGCAAGTGAAGGCCGGTGCCGGTGGGATGTGAGAGCCGCGTCGCGGATACGAATCGCTCAACGCGCCGGGACGGCGCGTTCCACCTTGAAGGGCGGCGGTGGCGCGCCACGCTGGGTGGCCTTGTCACACGAGCGCCCCAGCATCGCCTATTTATTCACGCGGTTTCCTCACAGCACGGAGACGTTTCTCCAGCGCGAGATCGTGGCGATGAAACGGCTGGGTGTGGATCTGCGGCTGTATTCGATGTGGGGCGGAGGCGGGGATTTTCACGGGCTGCACGTGAAGGCGTTCAACAAGTGGCGGCTGCTGGAGTTGATCTGGATGATTCCGTGGGTGGCGGTGACGCGGTGGGATGTCTTTGGAGTTGTGTGGCGCGGGCTTTGGACGCGGCGCGCGCCGTCGTTCATCAATTTTGCGGAGAACATGCTCGGGGCGGGATTCGCGTGCGTGTTTTACCGGGCGTGGCGGAAAGATCCGCCGACGCATGTTCACGCGGCGTGGGGCGGGGCGCCGGCGACGGCGGCGTGGTGTCTGGCGCGGATGAACGGACTGCGGTTCAGCGCGGGGGCTCATGCGTATGACATTTATGAGCACGGTGGCGACTGGTGGCTGAACGAGAAACTGGCGGATGCGGTGTTCGTGCATACCTCGACAGAGATGGGGAAGGTGTCGCTGGTGGAGCGCGGTGTGACGGCGGAGAAGGTGCAGGTGATTCGGCGCGGGCTGGATAAATTTCCCGAGTGGAAGCCGCTGCGGGCGGGGCGTGCGGAGACGCTGCGGATCGTGTGCGTGGCGCGGCTCGTCGAGAAGAAGGGGCTGGATCATCAGCTGCGGATGTATGCGGCGCTGAAGGCGGCGGGTGTGGCGTTTGAGGCGCGGATCATCGGCGACGGACCGTTGCGGGAGCCGATGAAGGCGATGAGCGTGGAGCTGGGCGTGAGCGAGTGCGTGGCGTTTATGGGGCATCTGTCGCAGCCGGATGTGTGGGCGCAGCTGGCGTGGGCGGATGTGCTCGTGCACACGGGTGTGATCGCGCCGAGCGGGGATCGAGATGGGTTGCCGAATGTGATTCCGGAGGCGATGTCGGCGGGCGTGGCTGTGGTGACGTCGCCTGCGGCGGCTACAACGGAAGCGATTCACGACGGCGAAACGGGGTTGGCTGCGGAGGTGACGGATGTTGCGGCGTGGGTGGAAGCGTTGAGATTGCTGGCGACGGATGATCAAAAGGCGGAGCGGCTGCGGTGTGCGGCGCGGGAGTGGGTGGAGGAGAATTTCGATGCGCATAAGAACGCGGCGCGATTGCATGCGCTGTTTATGGAGGCGACGGCGCGATGATTTATTTCGACGTCACGAAGATGGGAGTGGCGAAGCATCGCTCGGGGTTGATGCGCGTGAGCGGGCGGTTGCGCGATGAGCTGGGTGCAGCGGTGAGCGAAGTGGTGTGGCGGGAGCGCGCGTGGTGGAGCACTGGGAAAGACGCGGCGCGCGTGGCGTTGAAGGCGGAGGATTGGGTGCTGACGGCAGAGTTGTTTTGCGAAACGGAGCGGCCGGGGTTCTGGGAGTTTTTGAGGGAGAAGCCGTGCCGGGTGGCGGCGACGTTTAACGATGCGATTCCGCTGAAACATCCGCACATCACGTGGCCGCAGAGTGTGGCGCGGCATCCGGAGTACATGAAGATGCTGGCGGCGTTTGATCGCGTGTTCGCGATTTCGGAGGCGAGCAAGGCGGAGCTGACGGAGTTCTGGCGGTGGCAGGGAGTCGAGCGATGCGCGGCGGTGGAGACGATTTCGCTCGGGGCGAATTTTTTGAAAGGGTCGAGGCCGCCGATGGAGGCGGTGCGGGTGGGCGCGGTGCCGTCGTTGATGACGGTGGGGATTTTGGAGCCGCGAAAGAATCAGGAATTTCTATTGGAGGTGTGCGAGGCGCTGTGGAGCGAAGGGGTGGGGTTTGAGCTGCACGTGGTGGGGCGGGTGAATCCGCATTTCGGGAAACCGGTCGTGGAGAAAATCGCGGAGTTGCGGAAGCGCGGGCGGCGCGTGACGCATCACGAAGGCGTGAGCGATGAGGTGTTGCTGAAACTTTATCGGGAGGCGCGCGCGACGATTTTTCCGACGATTGCGGAGGGCTGCGGGCTGCCGGTGCTGGAGTCGTTGTGGCTTGGGGTGCCGTGCGTGTGCAGCGATCTGCCGGTGCTGCGGGAGAACGCGGATGGCGGCGGATGCGTGGCGGTGGCACTGAACGATCAGGCGGCGTGGGTGAGCGCGCTGCGGCGGGTGATCACGGATGATGCGTGGTGCGCAAAGCTGCGCACGGAGGCGGCGGGGCGGGTGTTGCCGACGTGGGCGGAGGCGGCGGGGGCGCTGCGCAATCTATGTACTTAACGTCTCAATGATCACTTTGGCAGCGTAGTAGGACAGCGCCAAAACAACGATGGCGATGGCAATGCCGGACCAAGCGCTCCTATGCGTCGCAGTTTGACGGACATCTGCGGCGATTTTTTTTGGGAAATTTCTCCCGTACGCAAAAAACCAGATCATCACGAGAACCAGACCAAGCACAGGACCGAATGCCACCTGCGCAACTGGAGGGAGATCAAGCGGCACGAAGCTACAGCTTACGAGAATTGCGAACATCGCAGCGGCCCAAGCTACGCTCTTGATATATTCCTTCGGCTTGCCGGCCGCTCGATAGTTCAGGGATTGCAGAATAGGCGCCGAAAGCGGGCTAAGTAAAACCCCTGTCCCAATAACAACATTCACGGACCAAAACTTGGCGTTTTTCATTTTAGCCTAGGTGAGTGTGTTTCAGGTGGGCGCTCAGAGCTTTTTCACCGCGTAGGCCATGGCGTCTGCGATGCGGGCGAGATCTTCGTCGCTGTGGAGGGCGGAGATGGCGGTGCGGATCAGATCCTTGCCGGGCGGAACGGCGGGGGCGATGGACATGATGGTGAAGATGTTTTTTTCGAGGAGGGCCTGCCAGAAGCGGTAGGCGCGTTCTTTGGAGCCGAGCACGATCGGGACGGCGGGGGTTTCGCTTTCCCACGTGTCTAGGCCGAGGCTGTGGAGCATGGCGCGGTAGCGTTGCGCGTTTTTCTGCAGGCGCTCGTGGTGGTGCGGCTCGGTCTGGATGATATCGAGGGCGGTCGAGGCGCAGGCGGCCTGGGAGGGGCTGAGGGCGGCGCTGAAGATGGTGTGTTTCGAGTGGGTGCGGAGGTACTCAATGAGGTCGCGGGAGCCGGCGACGAAGCCGCCGGTGGAGGCGAGGGACTTCGACATGGAGGCGCAGAGGATATCGATCTCGGCGTTGAGGCCGAAGTGATCGATGGTGCCGCGGCCCTGGCGGCCGAGGACGCCGAAGCCGTGGGCGTCGTCGAGGACGGTGAAGCAGCCGAGGTCTTTGACGGCGGCGAGGAGCTCGGGGATTTTCGCGATGTGCCCTTCCATCGAATACACACCTTCGAGGACGAGCATCTTGGGGGCGTCGGGCGAGAGTGTGGCCGCGACTTCGCGTAGGTCGGCGACGCTGTTGTGGGAGAAGCGTTCGACGGTGGCGTGGGAGAGGCGGATGCCGTCCCAGAGGCAGGAGTGGAGGTTTTTATCGGCGAGGATAAGGTCGCCTTTCTGGGCGTAGGCGGCGACACCGGCCATGCAGGAGAGGTAACCGGCGGCGTGGACGTGGCAGGCTTCGCGGCCGAGGAAGGCGGCGAGTTTTTCTTCGAGCTCGATGTGGTAAGCGCGGGAGCCGTTGGCGGAGCGGGCGCCGGTGGGGCTGGCGCCCCATTGGAGCATGGCGGCGCGGCCGGCCTCGATGACCTTGGGGTGAAAGGAGAGGCCGAGGTAGTCGTTGCTCGCGAGCATGATCATGTCGCGGCCGTCGTGGCGGATGTGCGTGCCTTGCTGGGCGTCGATGGGGCGGTAGTACGGGTTGTACTTGAGGCGCATCTCCGTGGCGTGGTCGTCGCGGCAACGCGCGAGGATGGGCTTGGTGTTTTTGGAGAAGAACGGGAACGCCATGGGTGGCGGAAAATGGCGGGCGGGCGGGCGGATTGGCAAACGGAAAGCCGGGAGGCCGGGGGGGAGTGACGACGGATTTCGGAGGGTGAACCGCTCATAGAAAACGCCAACGGGGCGTTTTTAGGAGATGCGGCTGCGGCCATTGGCCTTCGCGTGCAGGCGGAGACGGCCAATGGCCGCAGTGGGGGCGATGGTTGATACTGGGCGCGGGGCTTGCGTCGGGCGGGGAGCGGTGGAGACAGTGCGTGGATGGACTCCGCAACAGCGCATGACCCCAAGGCTGGTGAGAAGACGTACTATGCGCAGCTCGGCGAGGGCGGGCGGAGGCACGCGAAGGCGAAGCCGTTTTCGGATGCGGATTGCGGGAAATATCTGTGCAACATGGGCGCGCTGTTGCTCATGTTGGAAGCGCCGGATGGGAAGAGGAGCTTGCTGGATTTTGGGTGCGGAACGGGGTGGACGTCGGTGTTTCTGGCGAAGGCAGGGTATGCGGTGACGGGGGTGGATATTTCGGAGGATGCGGTGCGGCTGGCGCGGGAGCTGGCGGCGGAGGAAGGCGTGGGCGGCGTGGAGTTTCTGGCGGCGGATTACGAGGGGTTCACGGCGTCGCGGGAGTATGACTACGTTTTATTTTATGACGCGTTGCACCACGCGGAAGACGAGCAGGCGGCGGTGAACGCGGCGTGGGGGGCGCTCAAGCCGGGCGGGGTGATGTTCGCGTTCGAGCCGGGCGCGGGGCACAGTGGGAGCGCGGGGGCGAAGCACGCGGTGGCGACGTTTGGCGTGCATGAGAAGGACATGCCGCCGGTGTATGTGTGGAAGCTGGGGAAGCGCGCGGGGTTCCGGCGGAAGCTTTTTTTGCCATTGCCGCATGAAGCGGGGCGGGCGGTTTACCGGAGGGATTTTTTGAAGATCGCCGGTGCGGGTGGGAGCGGCGCGAAGCTGTGGCTGGAGAAGGTGTGGGGGTATTTTCGCGCGGGGACGAAGGCGGGGCGGACAGGGAGGTCTGGGCTCGTCGTGATGTGGAAGTGAGCGCGGGCGCGGGAGCCGCGACTTTTTTCGGAGGGTTTAACCGCTAATGGAAAAACGCCGACGGGGCGTTTTTTTAGGAGGTGCGGCTGCGGCCAATGGCCTTCGCGGCCGGGCGGACACGGCCAAGGGCCGCAGTGGGGGGGCGGGCGGCGGGGACTTACTTGAGTTTATCTGTGGAGGGGCAGCGTGGGGAGCCAGGCGAGGAGGTCGCGGGCGTAATCGGGCCAGGTGCGGAAGGTGCGGGCGCGGGCCTGGGCGATGAGGGCGTCGCGGGCGGCGGAATCGGTCAGGAGTTTTTCGATACCGCTGGCGAGGCTCACGGAGTCGACACGGTCGAGGGTGAGGCAGCCGCCGTCGCGGGTGGATTCGCCGAGGGCGCCGTGGGCGGAGCAGAGGCAGGGTTTGCCGTGAGAGAGGGATTCGAGGACGGGGAGGCCGAAGCCTTCATAGAGCGACGGGTAAACGGTGAAGGCGCAGCGGGCGTAGGCGGCGTTGAGCGCAGCTTCGTCGACGGGGCCGTCGTAGCGGAGGGGGTGGCCGGCGGATTGGAGGACGCGGATTTTTTCGAGGGCAGCGCGGCCGGTTTGGGGTTGGGCGAGGCCGATGAGGTGGAGTTCGAAGCGGAGGCCGCGGGACCAGAGGGATTCGGCGGCGTCGAGGAGAGCGAGGTGGTTTTTGCGTCCTTCGATGCTGCCGACGGAGAGGACGACGGGGGGCTGATTTTCAGAGGGAGTGTCACGTAATATGTGACACTTTTCGAGGGCGAGGGGGAGGGCGGCGACGGGTGGGGGGGCGGTGAGGCCGAGCCAGCGCCAGTAGTCGAGGAGGGTCTGGCGGGAGTCTTCGGAGTTGGCGGCGATGCCGTCGAAGGCGAGGAGTTCGCGGAGGTAGGCAGGGAAGCGGGCGACGGTTTTTGACGGGGTGAGCTCGGGGAATTTGAGAGCGATGGCGTCGTGGAAGATGGCGATGCGCGGGCCGCGGACGCGGGCGAAAAGTGCGGGGAACGCGGAGGCGGTGGTGGCGGAGAAGATTTCCGGGACGATGAGCGCGGAGGCGGCGGGGAGTGCGGGTGGACGGAGGCCGAGGGTGCGCGCGGTGCGGCCGGCGAGGCGGGCGGGGAGGGGCCAGCGGGCGGAGCGTTTGGGGGACGGGGCGGTGCTGGCGAGGTTGGCGGTTTCCCACGGGGCGAGCGGGCGCCAGGTGTTGCGATGAGGATCGTGGGTGATCGCGGTGACGGCGGTGGAGGCGGCGAGCGCGGTGTGGAGGGAGCGGCAGACGCGTTGGACGCCGGTGCGGGCGTGGGTGTGGCTGGTGTGGCTGAGGTCGAGGAGAAGCATCCGTGTCAGGCGGTGCGGGAGGCGGGCTTGCCCTCGGTTTGCTGGTACCAGCGGTAGAAGGCGATGACGAGGGCGACGAAGGTGACGAAGAGTCCGCCGAGTTTCATGACGGAGGCGCCGAGGAGCTGGTCCTGGGCGGGGGAGAAGTTGTTGAAGAGGCGCGGGGCGTACTCGTAGGTCGGGTACAGGATGTTGTCGGCGAAGGCGAGGAAGGCGAAGAGCGGGGTCATGCCGATGGTGACGGCGAGCAGGTAGATCATCTGCGGGCCGTGGCCGAGGGGCGGGAATTCGCGGGAAGGGCTGAGGACGGGCCACCAGTAGAGGAGCGCGGTGGCGAAGAACATGACGTGTTCGAGGACGTGGATGAATTTATCCTGAAGGGCCCAATCGTAGAGGCCGGGGGCGTGCCAGATGGAGATGGTGAGGGTGTAGATCACGCCGCAGATGACCGGATGGGTAAGGATGCGCAGGAATGGGCGTAGTGATGGGCGGGCGGTGATGGGGGCGACGAGCCAGTGGGGGAGGCCGAGGAGGAAGAGGATGGCGGAGCCGTAGATGAGCAGCTGGTGCTGGATCATGTGGGCGGTGAGAAGGAAACGTTCGCCGATCTGGTCGAGAGGAGAACCGACGGCCAGGTAGAAGATGACGAGGGCGGCGTAGAAACGGACGGCGTGGGCAAGCGGGTAGGCTGCGCCGGGGGCGATGCGGGCGCGGAGAGGGCCGGTGAAAATCGCGTAGAGCCAGCCGAGGACGATGAGGCCGCCGACGAGGTAGGGTTCGTTATGCCAGTGGCGCCAGTCGATCATCGGAGGAGAAGAATCACGGATGTGCGGGAAGACGGAAGCGCGGAGATTGATTTAGAGCAGGAAAGACGAGGAAGGCGGATTTTTTAACCACTGATGGGCACTGAAAGACACTGATGGCGGAAAATCGGAGAGGAGGATGACCATAGGCTGAGAGGCGCTGAGTGTTTTCGATAAGCGGTGTCTGAAAACGGGCGCAAAAAAGGCGGCTCCAGATGAGGAGCCGCCTGGAAAGAGGTTGCGGAAAATCAGGCGAGAGCGCGAAGAGCGGCTTGGGCGGTTTCCAGCGGGAGGCTGGCCTCGGCGCTGAAGAGTTTCAGGAGGGCCCACATGGTGCCGCCAGCGAGGACGAGGCCGATGAAGAAGATGATCGTGCAAAAAAGTTTATCCCACTTCAGGTGCATGAAGTAGAAGATGACGAACATGAACTTCACCGTGGAGAGAACGACCAGTGAAGTGACGATGAGCCACTTCGTGAGCGGGAGGTAGATGAGGACGATTTCGACGCCGGTGATGACCGCGAGGAGCATCGCGATCTGGACGAAGATGTGGAATTTGCCCTCGCTGTGCGCATCGGCGTGGGCGTGCTCGTCGTGGTGAGGAGCGGGAGAATGGGCGGCGTGAGAGGCCATGGCTTAAAGGTATTCGAGGAGATAGACGGCTGTGAAGATCACGATCCAGACGATGTCCACGAAGTGCCAGTAAAGGCCCATCGACTCGACATCCATGGCGTTGGCTTCACCGAAATCGACAGGGCCTTCCTGGCGGCTGAGGAGCCAGAGGACGATGAGGCCGAGGATCGAGACACCGAATTCGACCGGGTGGTGGTGGAGAAAACCGCCGAAGCCGTCGCCGACCTGGATGGCGTGAACGAGGCCGAGCATGGAGGCCATGCTGGCGACGATGGTGACGCCCCAGACGATGAGGTGGAAAAAGCCTTTGATGAGCCAGGCGCGGCCCTGGTCGGCGTCGGCGGGTTTGAAGGAGCGGATGTACATGAGCACGAGCCAGAGGACGCCGATGGCGACGTGGCAGCCGTGGGTACCGGTGAGGACGTAGAAGGTGGAGCCGAAGATGCTGTTGGAGAGCGTGAGGCCCTTCTCGTGGACGAAGTGGGAGAACTCGTACACCTGGCACGCGAGGAAGATGAGGCCGAAGAAGATCGTGCCGATGAGGTTCTGGCGGGTGCTGCGGACCTGGCCTTTTTGCAGCGAGTTCACGGCGAGGGCCATGAGGAGCGACGACATCAGGAGGATGAAGGTCGAGAAGGACGTGAGCTCGATGCTGAAGATGCTCTTCACATCGGGCGATCCTGGCGGCGGGTGTAGCCGGTAGATCAGATGCGTGGAGATCAGCGTGCCGAAGAACATGCAGTCCGAGGCAAGGAAGGCCCACATGAAGAGCTTCTTGTTCGGAATACCGGTCGACGTGGTGTGGTCGTGGTGGTGATCGATTGGGCCGGCGTGGCTGCTCATATCGGAAGAGGTGTAAGCTGAGTAGGAAGTGTGAGGGAGTAAGCGTTGGTGTGGTCTTAGTGCTTACCGTAGCTGCCGGACTTGTCGTCGTCTTCGGAGGGATGGACGTGGTAACCGCCGGGGCCTTCGAGGGCCCAGAAGTAGATGCCGAGGAACATGACCGTGCCGCCGCAGATGGCGCCGACGAACTTGTGATTCACGAAGAACAGGCCGCCGATGAGCAGGCCGATGGCAGTCATCAGCGGGAACCAGGACTGGCTGGGCATGTGGACGCCGCCGTGAGCTTCGTCTTCCTTGGCGTGAGCGGACTTTTCCTTGGCGATCTCTTCCTTGTGGTGTTTTTCGTACCAGAAGGCGTCGCGGGCGTGGACGGTGGGGGTGACGGCGAAGTTGTATTCAGGCGGCGGGTTCGGGATCGACCATTCGAGGGTGCGGCCATCCCATGGATCGCGGCCGGCTTTTTCACCTTTGAAGTAGGTGTAGAGCATCACGGCGAAGTAGATGCCGATACCGCAAGCGAGGATGAAGGCACCGACGGTGGCGATGAAGTTGGCGTCGTTCCAGCCCATGTTGCCGTCGTACACGGCGGTCCGGCGGGGCATGCCGTTGAGGCCGAGGAAGTGCATCGGGAAGAAGGTGATGTTGAAGCCGGCGAAGATCACCCAGAAGGAGAGCTTGCCCCAGAATTCACCGATGCGGCGGCCGAAGATGAGCGGGAACCAGTAGTGGATGCCGGAGAGCAGGCCGAAGACGGCGCCGCCGATGAGCACGTAGTGGAAGTGGGCGACGACGAAGTAGGAGTCTTGCTGCTGGGCATCGGCGGGAGCGGCCGAGTGCATGATGCCGGAGAGACCGCCCATGAGGAACATCCAGACGAAGCCGAGGGCGAACATCATGGGAGTGCGCATCTGGAGGTGGCCGCCCCACATGGTGCCGATCCAGTTGAACATCTTAACACCCGTCGGGACAGCGATGGCCATCGTGGCGAGGGAGAAAGCGGCGGTGGCCATGGTGCCCATGCCGGTGGTGAACATGTGGTGGGACCAGACGCCGAAGCCGAGAAAGCCGATGGTAGCGCCCGAGAAGACGATGATCGGGTAACCGAAGAGAGGCTTGCGGGAAAAGGTCGGGAGGATTTCAGAGACGATGCCCATCGCTGGAAGGATGAGGATGTACACCTCGGGGTGACCGAAGACCCAGAACAAGTGTTGCCAGAGAATGGGGAGGCCGCCGTTGGAGACTTCAAAGAAGTTGGTGCCGAAGGAGCGGTCCATCATAAGCTCGACGAGCGCGATGGTGATGGCGGGGAAGGAGAGGATGATGAGGAACGCGGTGATGAGCGTCATCCACGTGAAGACCGGCAGGCGCATCATCGTCATGCCGGGGGCGCGCATGTTGATGATCGTGATGATGAAGTTCATCGAGCCGACGACCGAGGAGACGCCGAGGATCTGGAGGCCCATGACCCAGAGGTCGGTGGACATGTCGGCTTTAAATTGGTTGGAGAAGTCGGTGGAGGTGAGCGGGGCGTAGCCGAACCAGCCGGCGTCGGGGAGGCCGGATTTCACGAACCAACCGACGTTGAGAACAATAGCGCCAGCAAGGAAGACCCAGAAAGCGAAGCCGTTAAGCCGCGGGAAGGCGACGTCGCGAGCGCCGATCTGGAGCGGCATGATGTAATTAAAGAACGCGGCCGAGAGGGGCATGACGGCGAGGAAGATCATCGTCGTCGCGTGCATGGTGAACATCTCGTTGTAGAACTGATGCGAGATGAAGGTGTTGTTGGGCACCGCGAGCTGGATGCGGATGATCAACGCCTCGATACCGCCGACGAGGAAGAAGAGCAGTGCGGAGATGCCGTACATGATGCCGACACGTTTGTGGTCGACGGTGGTGAGCCAGCTGACGATGCCGGTCTTGGCGGTCGGGCGGGTGAAAATCCACGGGCGTTTTTCGACGGCGTGGCCGGCTTCTTTGCCGGTGAAATGACTTTGGGCGGCTGCGTCCATGATTGGGAAAGGTGTGGGCGAAAAGGGAGGCGAGGCGGGTGACCGGAAAAGGCGGAGCGGGGAGGCTTACTTGAGACTGTGGAGGTAGGCGACGAGGGCGCGGGCTTCGTCGTCGTTCACTGTGATGTTGTGGCCGGTGACGGTGTTGGTGTCGTGATCGACTTTCGCGTAGCCGTTCATGCCGCCGGTGAAGCCGCGGTACATCTTGTTGCCGGGTTTTACGCCGTTGGGATCGGTGAGCCAGCGATGAAGATTTTCAGGAGTGTTTTCGAGGAGGCCGCCGGCGATGGTGGTGCGGGAGCCGACGTGGGTGAGATCGGGGACGATCGGGTTGCCGGCAGCCGGCTGATCACCGCGGACGGCGTGGCAGCTGTTGCAAGTTTTGGCGGTGAAGATTGCCTTACCCTTGTTGACGAGCTCCAGCTCGGCGCTGCCTACCTCAGGGAGTTGCTGGGCGGTCCATGCTTTGAAAGGGTCGGCGTCGAATTTTTCGGACCAGCCGGGGGCGTTACGTTTGTTTTCGAGCGGTTTGTAGCTGGCGAATTGGATTTTCGCGTTCTCTGTGGTGACGGGTTTGCCGGGAAGTTTTTGGTGGGCTACCCAGGCGGCGAAATCAGCTTCGTTGAGGGCGATGACGCGGAAGCGCATGACGGCATGGGACTCGCCGCAGTACTCGGCGCACTGGCCCCAGAAGTAGCCGGGTTCGTCGGCTTTGAGCCAGAGGTGGTTGGCGCGGTTGGGCATCATGTCCACTTTACCGGCGAGCTTCGGGACCCAGAAGCTGTGGATGACGTCGAACGTGCGGAGGTTGACGCGGACGGCGCGGCCGGCGGGGATGACGAGCTCATTGGCGAGCGTGAGTGGAGCGTCGGCGACGAGTTCGCGGGGGTATTCAAACTTAAACCACCATTGGTAGCCGATGGCGTTCACCTCGTAGGCGGTGGCTTTTTCTTCCTCGGGTACGTCGTAGGTGTACCAGATGTGGTGGAGGGTGGGGATGGCGATGAAGACGAGGGCGATGACGGAGAGGGCGATGAGGCCGAGCTCGATGAGGGGGTTGCCGTGGCCTTGGGGTGGAACGGGTGCGTGTTCGTCGGCGTCGTTACGAGCTTTGAATTTGAGCGTCGCGTAAGTGAGGATGCCCGCGACGAGGACGAAGATGATGCCGGTGACCCAGAGTGTGACGTAGAAGACGTCGAGCTGGGCTTTGGCGACGGGGCCCTTGGTGTCGAAGGTGGATTGAGGGCCGGTGAGCCAGCCGCCGGTGATGAGCGGGAGGCAGGCAACAGCAAGGGCGGTCAGGCCGCGACGGGCGAAGGTGCGCAAAGTGGACGAGGCGATCATGTGTGTCAGCTAAAGCGATAAACGCGCCGGCAGTGGCGCGCACAGGTTGCGGGCGAGCGTTTTCAGCGTGGCATCTATTTCAAGTCCTAAAACGCCCCGGAGCGACAGTGTGTCTAATGCGAGCGATCAGATGGTTGTGCATTTATTGATCTTACCTCTGTCAGGAGCGGGTGGCGGGCCACCATTGGTAGAGGAAAAAATAAACGAGCACGCCGGTGACGGAGACGTAGTACCAGATGGGGAATGTCCACCGGGCCCAGGCGCGGTGGCGTTCGATCTGGCCTTTCAGGGCGAAGTAGAAGGTGCGGGGAACGAGATAGGCGATGGCGATGGCGAGGAGGATGTGAGAGATCAGCATCACGCGATAAATGGTTTTTATCGCGCCTTCGCCGCCGAATTCGGTGTGCAACGCCTCGCCGGGGCCGGCGGCCATGCCTTTGAGGACTTTGTGGCTCACATAACCAACGAGGAAGACGGCGGAGACGATGCCGGCGGATAACATGCTGGCGCGGTGCGCGGGGATGTTTTTCCGCATGATGAAGAAAAAGCCCGAGGTGAGGCAGATCGTAGCCAGGCCGTTGAGGGCGGCGTTAAGGGCGGGGATGTCGTGGATCGTCATGCGGATGCGTGGTCGGAGCCGGAAGCGGCTGAGCAGGAAGCGAGCGAAGCGGCGCGTGAGATGCGCTTAGAAAATCCAACGGTCGGCGACGAGGGCGGCGAGTTGGAGCGGGAGCCAGATGATGGAGGCGTAGAAGAGTTTGCGGGCGGTCTTTTCGCGGTCGGCCGGGCGGGTGAAGGCGATTGCCCGTACGATGAACCAAAGGCCGAGCACGAGGGTGACGGCGAGGTAGTAGTTACTCGTGAGACCGAGGAAGCTGGGCGCGGCGGTGACGGCGACGAGGACGAAGGTGTTGATGAGGGACCAGGCGGCGACCTTGCCGCCGGCGGCGTCGCGGACAGGGAGCATCGGGAAACGGACGGTGGCGTAATCGGCGCGGTAGATCCAGGCGATGGCCATGAAGTGCGGGATCTGCCAGAAGAGGAGAATGCCGAAGAGAATCCAGCCGAGGGCGTTTTCGCGGGTGCTGGAGGCTGCCCAGCCGATGAGCGGAGGGAATGCGCCGGCGACGGCGCCGATCTCGGTGGACCAGCGGGACCAGCGTTTGGCGGGGGTGTAGAACGCGAGGTAGCTGACGATGGTGGCGAGGGCGAAGAAGGCGGCGAGGCCGTCGACTTTGAAGAAGAGCATCCAGAGACCGGCGGCGCACATGGTCCAACCGAGGATGAAGGCGGAGCCGGTGGGGACTTTGCCGGACGGGATGGGGCGGTCGGCGGTGCGCTTCATGAGCGCATCGGTGTCGCTCTCCATCCATTGATTGAGGGCGGCGACGCCGCCGGCGCAGAGCGAGGTGCCGAGTAACAAGAACCAGAATACATGGGCGTCCCACGGCGGGGTGGTGGCGAAGTAGCCGACGAGGGTCGTGATGACCGACAACATACTCAGCCGTGGCTTGGTGAGCTCGAGGTAGTCGTGGAAGCGGGCTTTCTCCGTCTTGGGCGCGGGCGAAGCGGATGCCGATGCGGCGGGGGCGGGCGTGGAGAAATCGCGGCTCATGGGCGGTGCGCGTTACGAGGAGGCGCGGGAAGGTTCGCCGAAACGGGTTTCGACTTCGCCTTCGATGACGCCGCGGTGGAGCCACCACGTGAGAAGAAAGGTCGTCGCGAGGACGCACGCGCCGACGGTGACGTGGGCGGTGGTGTAGTTGACGCCGCGTTGGGTCCAGATGACGGAGATGCCGAGGGCGATCTGGAGCGCGAGCAGGCAGATCATGGCGAGCGAGAGATTTTTCACGGCGCTGCTGGAGGCGCGGTCGCGCCAGACGGCGGCGACGAGCCAGCCGAGGACGAACGTGAGGATGACGGCCAGGATGCGGTGGGCGAAATTGAGAGCGACCTGGTAGTTCCAGTATTGGGGGAGCCAGTCGCCGGCGGGGGTCGAATGCGGGAAGGTCGGGATGGCGAGGCCGGCGTTGTTGTGACGCATGGAGGCGGCGATCACGAGCTGGACGATGACGAGTGTGGTGGCGAGGCGGGCGAACTGGCGGAGGCGCGGTTCGGTCGGCTCGACCTGGGGTTTCGACTCGATCCAGCGTTTCGAGAGGGCGGCGGCGATCGCGAATAGGATGCAGACGTAGAGGTGGGCGAGGATGCCGTGGGGGATGCGGAGCATTTGCCCGAGGGTCATCTCGAAGCCGGGGACGTCGATGGAGTCGAGGAGGACGCGTTTGCCGCCGAGGACGCCTTGAATGATGACAATCGCGAGTGCCCACCAGGCGAGTTTGCGGAGCCAGCCGCGGGAATCTGTGCGGCCGACCCAGACGGCGAGCGCGATGGTGATGAAGCCCATGATCATGCCGCTGAGCCGGTGCGAGTGCTCGGCAAACATGTCGGGGTTCACGAGCCAGCCGTGGGGGTTGACGGAACCGTTGGAGAGAGGCCAGTCGGAGAAAGCCATGCCGGCGCCGATGGTGGTGGTGAGAGCGCCGAGCGTCACGAGCACGAAGACCCAAGCGCTGCCGAGGGCGGCGAACCACGCTAGGGCGGGACGGTAGGCGGTGGTGCGATGATCGAGTGCGGACGTGGACATGAGGCGGGCTTCAGGAAAAAAGAAGCGCGGACCCTACCGGGCGCAAAGCCTTTGACAAATCTTTCCCCGGGGAAATCGGTAGGCGGATGCGTTTTTCCCGAGTCTGGTTATCGAGCCTGGTGGTGTTGGTAGCGTTGAGCGCGCCGGCGTGTTCGAAGCGCGGGGAAACGTCGCCGGCGGTGCAGGCGGAGAAACGTTATCCGCTCACAGGTGAGATCCTCGCCGTGGATGCGGACAAGAATGTGCTGCGGGTGAAGCACGAAAAAATCGAAGGCTACATGCCGGCGATGACGATGGAGTTTCTGGTGTCGCTCGGTGACGCGAAGCTGGCGAAGGCGGGGCAGCGGATTCGCGCGGAGATGGTGGAGCAGGCGGACGGAGAATTCCGGCTGGAGAAAATCTGGCCGGCGTCGACTGCGGAGGTCGCGAAGATCGAGGCGGCGGCGAATGCGCTGACGCAGGAAACGGTGGCGATGGGGCGCGGGGCGTATCGAGAAATCGGGGAGCGGGCACCGCAGTTTTCGTTGTTCGATCAGGACGGGCGGGTGGTGGAGAGTCAGCGGTTTCGCGGGAAGCAGGTGATGATTTGTTTTATCTTCACGCGGTGTCCGGTGGCGAAGATGTGTCCGGCGGCGGTGGCGCGTTTCCAGCAGACGCAGAAGCTGGCGCGCGAGGCGGGGGTGACGGATCTGGAGCTGATCTCGTTCTCGCTCGATCCGGAGTATGACACGCCGGGGATTTTGAAGGAGTACACGATCCAGCGCGGGATCGACACGAGTAATTATTCGTTTCTCACGGGGCCTCAGATGGCGATCAAGAGCCTGCTGCAGCAATTCGGAATTTTGACGGAGATGCAGGGGGATCTGCTCAATCACACGGCGGCGACGTTGTTGCTGGATGGGACAGGGCGGATCATCCACCGGGCGGATGGGAGCGAGTGGGATGTGCAGGATTTTGTGGGGAGGATGAAGAAGTCGTGAGCGGGCGTGTGAATGATGGTGAAACGACTGCTACGGTTTTGCGGGGTGGGGGCACCCCGCCTACAGCTCGGCAGTGGAGGCAGATCGCGTTGATCACGGCCGGGGCGGTGGCGTTGTACGCGGGATTTCGCGTGCTGCCGACGGGGACGAATTTGAATCACATCGATTTTCGCACGGGCGGAAGTCCGGGGAGCCTGGAGATGTGCGATCCGTCGAATCCGCAGTTCATCCCGGTGATGGCGGTGCGTTCGCCGGTGAGCATGACGATCGCGACGGAGGGCGCGGCGGCGCAGGCGGGACGGGAAGTGCGTGGAGTCGCGAGACTGGCGACGGCGAGCGGGAAGGCGATCGGGCCGGTTGATCTCGCGGTGATGCATACGCGCAAGCTGCACCTGCTGGTGGTCGATCCGTCGCTGGGGGATTATCAGCATCTGCATCCGGAGCCGGGGGCGAAGGATGGGGAGTGGGTTTTTGCGTTCACGCCGAAGAGCGGCGGGCTGTATCGGATTTTTGCGGACTTCACGCCGACGGCGACGGGGCGCGGGCTTTATGCGGGAGCGGATCTGGAGGTGGCGGCTGCTTCGGGTGAGCGCGACGCGGGTGTGATGGCGACGGTTTTGCGGGGTGTGGGCACCCCGCCTACAACGGAGGCAGCGGAGGGGATGCGGGTCGTGCGGGACGGGCATGTGTTTGCGTTGAAGGTGGAGGGCGGTGAGTTGCGGGCGGGGGTGGTGGCGGATCTGGCGTTTACGATCACGCGGGCGGATGGGGGCGAGGTGGCGTTGGAGCCGGTGATGGATGCGTATGCGCATCTGGTGGCGTTCGACGAGGGGCGGAGCGGGTTCGCGCATTTGCATCCGAACGAGGGCGATCTTTCGAGGCGGCCGGATGCGAGGGAGCCGCGGCTGACGTTTAAGATCACGATCCCGCAGCGCGGGCGTTATGTGATCTGGGCGCAGGTGAATCTCGGCGGGGTGGAGCGGTTTGTGCCGTTTCCGGTCGAGGTAAAGTAGGCGTGGGGACAGCGCGTTTTGCTGGTCAAAAAGCTGTACACTTGGGCGAGGTGGTCAGCGGTGACTTGAATGCAGGGGCGGGCGTGTCGATTTTTTGGGCGTCGTCAGATCCAGCGCGTCACGGGACGGGCGGGACAAAACGATACGCCATGGAAAATCTACACTTTGTCTTCGCCGCTTCGCCCGCATTGCCCACCGCCGTTTCGCCTTTGTCGGAAGTGATCGCGTGGAGTTTGTGGCGCGCGACGCAGGCGAATGTGCGCGATCTGCTCTTCGAGGAATCGGAGCGCGGGCTGTGCGTGAAGCATTTTGTTGAAGAGAAGATCACGTCGCGTTGCTCGTACGTGGAGGTCGCGTGTTTCCCGCATTTGCGTGGAGCGCCTTTGCACGATCTGCCGTCGAAGGGCGGCGGCACGGCGATCAGTGGCGCGAGCCGCTGGCGGCTTCGTTTCTGGACGGGGCAGAAGAGCGAGAATGGTCCAGCTCCGGCGTGTACGCTGGTGCAGCTGGTGCCGTTTGCGGAAGTGTGAGCGCGAAGGATTGAGCGAGCGGGAAGGCGGCTTGCGGCGGGAGGCGGTTTGCGCACGGTGGGCGCATGAAAATCGGAAGCGCTGTGCTCGGAACGGGGGAGAAGCTTTTGGATCGCGCGTTGTGCGTGGGCGGAGCGGTGATTTTTTCGCAGGCGCCGGAGTTCATGCAGCAGTATTTGCAGCGGCTCGGCGGGCATCTAGATGAGGCGCGGCGGCAGTTGGAGCAGTTTAAGAAAGTGGCGGCGCAGTCGGGGATTTCGCTGGAGCAGTTCATCGCGCAGACGAATGCGAACTCGGATACGGCGGTGGCGAAGCTGGGCGGCGTGATGAGCGAGGCGAGTGTGCGGGTGGAGCATCTGGAGACGGCGCAGGCGGCGATCGCGGGGGCGTCGCCACTGACCCGGCCGTTTGCGTTTTTGCAGCACGTGGATGCGGAGATCGCGAACGCGACGTGGAGTTTCTACAAGCCGGCGGTGCCGACGACGATTGAAGGGGCGCTGTATGCACTCGTGGGAATGGCAGTGCTGCTGGGGATTTATTATGGGCTGATCAAGGCGCCGTGCTCGCGGTTTATCGCACGGCGGCGGGCGAAGACTGCGGTGCAGGCGGCGTGAGCAGGCCAGCATCGAAGCGGGTGCGTCGAGATTCCTGATTGTGGCGGGCCTGACCTGCGCTAGGACAGAGCGCACGTTACCATCCCATGGGTTCTTCTCGCAATGTCATCCCCGACCGCATCGCTGACGCGCTGCGGCGTTTCCCTCCTTTCTCGATGCTGCAAGCCAGCGAAGTTTCCGCGCTCGCGGCGGAGGCGGATGTGTGGGTGGTGCCGTCGGGAGACAATGTGTGGAAGCAGGGCGACCGGCCGGGGAACGAAGTGCTGTTTCTCGCGCAGGGGCGCGTCGAGTATGTGTGGAATAACGAGGGCCGCAGCGATCGCGTGGATGTGCGCGATGTGGGCGATGTGCTCGGGCTGAGCGCGCTGATGCGCAGCGAGCCGTTCCGTGTCACGGCGCAGGCGGTGGAGGACAGTTTGTTTTACGGGCTGCCGTGGGAAAAATTCAAACCGTTGCTGGAGCACAACGACGCGGCGCGGAACTATGCGCGGCGGCATATGTTCTGGGCGGTGCGCGTGGGGAGCCAGATCGAGTATTCGGAGCCGACGGAGTCGAGCGTGGCGGGGCGGGCGAAGAATATTTTGCAGGCGCATCTCGACGGCGCGCAGATCGTGCAGCCGAGGCCGCTGGAGCGGTTGCTGGTGTGTCCGCTGAACGCGACGGTGGAGGAGGCGGCGACGTTGATGTCGAGCAAGCGGCTGCCGTCGATTCTGGTAGTCGATGATGAGCGAAGGCCGTTGGGAATCGTGACGAGCAACACGCTCGTGAAAAACGTGATCGTGGACGGCATGGATAAGAAGGCGCCGGTCTCGAAGATTATGGCGAAACCGGTGTTCACGGTTTCACCGCATTCGTCGGCGACGGCGGCAATCCTGACGATGTTACGCGAGCGTATCGGGCAAGTGGTCGTCACGGAAGACGGCACGCCGAAGACGAAGGCGCTCGATGTCTGCACGCACAAAGATCTGCTGGCGCAGAGCGGGCATCATCCGGCGGGGTTGTTGCGCGAGATCCGATACGCGAAGTCGGATGCGCGTTTCCGTGAGCTGTGCGACGAGATCGAGGCGATCGCGCGGAGTTATTTGGAAGCGGGGGTGTCGGCGATCTACCTTGGGCAGATTTGCGCGGAGCTGTACGATGAACTTTTGCAGCGGATGCTGACCCTCGCGATCGATGAACTCGAAGACGATGGCGTGAAGCTGCCGAAAGTGGACTGGGCCTGGATGTCGGTCGGCAGCGACGGGCGGCGCGAGCAGGTGCTGCGGACGGACATGGACAACGCGATGGTTTTCGCGGCGAGCGGATCGGCCGAGGAAGACGAACGGGCGCGGGGGATTTTCACGCAGCTGGCGACGATCGTCGTGAACAAATTGGTGGGGGCGGGATTCGCGCGCTGCCAGGGCGGCGTGATGGCGCTGAATCCGCGCTGGTGCCGCACGGACAAGGAATGGATCGAGGAGATTCAAGGCGTGGATGCGTTCACCGATGGCGACGGGTTATTGCGCGCGCTGGTGCTGTTTGATCTGCGGTTCGTCGCGGGCGAGCGCGAGCTGTGCGACAAGTTGAGAGAAAAAATCTATGCGAGCGTGGGGGCGAATCTGCCGCTGCAACAACGGCTGGCGGAGCTGATCGTGGATTCGACGCCGCCGCTGAATTTCATCGGGCGGCTGGTGGTGGAGGCGTTTGGTGGCGGCGACGAGGAGTTTGATTTGAAGTCGCGCGGGATGGCTCCGCTGCGGGATGCGGCGCGCCTTTTCTCGCTGCACTATAAACTCAACCGGCGCTACTCGACGGGCGGACGCTGGGATGAGCTGCGGCGGACGGTGCCGGAGCGCGCGGAGATGGCGGGACTGGCGCGCGAGGCTTATGAGTTTTTGCTGCGGTTGAGAAATCTCAACGGGCTGCGGCGGGGCGATTCGGGGCGTCACCTCGACCCGGCGAGTCTGACGAAGCTGGAGCGCGCGCAGCTCGGGAATGTTTTCGATGTGGTGCGCACGGTGCAGCAGGCGGTGAAGCTGGAATTTCAGGCGGAGGCGAAGCGGTTATGAGCTGGTTCTTCGGACGGAAAAAACTGGAGCCGTTTCTCCAGGCGTACATCGACGGGACTGAAAAAAAGGTGGCGGAGAAAACGCTGCTGCCCGACATGCGTTTCGTGGCGCTGGATGCGGAGACGACGGGCTTCGACACGGGGAAGGACCGGATGCTTTCGCTGGCGATCATCGAGGTGAAGGGCGGGCGGTTGCAGGTGGCTAGCTCGACGGCGTGGCTGATTTATCAGGCGACGGCACCGATGAGCTCGGCGGTTTCGGTGCATGGTATCCTGCCGTCGGAGACGGCAACGGGACGGCTGGAGGCGGATATTTTGAGGGATTTGCTGCCACGGTTGCAGGGGGCGGTGCTGGTGGGGCATCACGTGGCGTTTGACGCGACGATGATCACGGCGGCGTTGAAACGGCACTACGGAGTGGCGCTGCGGAATCCGCTGCTGGACACAGCGAACCTGGCGATGATCGCGGTGGATGCGTTTGCGAAAACGGGTTATCCGGGGCAGCGGGCGCCGTCTCTCGACGAAGTGTGCGCGCAATGCGGCATCCCACCGGTGGAGCGGCACACGGCGGAGGGCGATGCATTCACGACAGCGATGTTGTTTCTGACGTTGTGCGCGCGGCTGCAGAGGAATCTGGGGCGGCCCCTGAAGGCGGGAGATTTGCCGCTGACGCGCGTGTGAGGGAGCTTGTGCAAATGAGGCGCACGAGAAACGTGCGAATTGCACAAATTTGGTCTCAGAGGAATTGCATGTCGCAGCTTTTGAGCCTTAGAAAACTTCTAGGTTTTTTTGCTAAGCGAGTTCTTAAGTATTCTGATTGGCAGTTGATTACGAATTAAAATGGCTCATGCGAAGCCGCAGTAGGAACGGGATGTGATGAATGGTGTGCTGAAAGGCATACCACCATGAAAAATACAAAAACTCCCCGTCAGCTTCTTGTTTTGTCCCTCGTCACCCTTCTCGCTCCCGCCGCTTGGGCGCAGGTCGGCGGTACGGTTAACGCCACCACCAACGCTGCGACTAATGCCGCAGCTAACGCGAACGCCGCCGCCCAGCGGCAAGTCGCGGCTCCTGCTGCTGCCACCTCAGCTGGTGTTACCGCTGGTGCTCAAAATGCAGCTAACGCTGCCACCCGCCCAGTTTCGGGCGCAGTTAACGCTGGCGTGAATGCCGGTGCGAACGCCGGCGCGAATGTGAATGCGACGCGTCCGCTGCAAAGCGGTGCGGCGGTTAATTCGTCCGTGACTGGTAACGTAGCCCCCGCTGTGCAGACGAGCAGTGGTATGGTCACTGGTACCGCAGGCGGCACGATCGGAGCGTCGCTCAACACGGCTGAAACGACCGCGCAGATCCGCCAGGCGGGTGTTGAAACGCGTAAGGCAGTTTTGACTACAGTCGATTCCCGGATCGATGCCACGGAGAAGTCGGTTGATCGTCTCCAGCGTTCGGCCCGCCGCCTCGAAGGCGATATTCGCGACCGCGCCAATGCGGCCATCGACGATGCCAAGGCCAAGGAAAAGACCGTGCGCGGCAGCTTGAAGGCTGCGCGTAAAGCGGGTGCTGAAGAATGGTCTGAGGCGCGTGAGCGTCTCGCTGCTGATTACGAAGCTTATTCGCAATCGGCCGCGAGTGCGGAAGCCAGCATCGGCTCGCTCGAAACACGTGGCACCGCTCAGAGCACGAGCTCAGCTGTGCGCGAATAAAACAAACGATCCTCCAGATCACTTCACTAACACGCCTGTTCTACGCGACTGGCCCGTCCGGTGTTTCCCGCCGGACGGGCCGATTGGCGGACAGCCATTTTCCCACTTCTTATGATCTCCCCACGCACGTTTATCGCCTTTGCGGGCGGCATCACATTCGCCGGAGCTTTGCTGGCACAAACGACAGCTACTTCTGAAAACAATAACACTACCGAGGCTGCGCCTTCATCGGTTGAGTCCGCCGCACCGGCGGAGGTGGTTGGGCCGGTCAACAGCATGCAGGTTGGGACGGGTTTCGATTACAGCCGCGGCTCTTATGGGTTTGCTGAAGACACTGAGGTTTTTTCCGTACCGCTGCTGCTCACGTACAACGTGGAAAAGTGGGTGCTGCGCGCGAGCGTTCCCTATCTCAAGATCAAGGGGCCTGCCGATGCAGTTGGGACAACAGGTGCGAGCGGTGGCGGCGGAAGCGGATCGAGCAGCGGTTTATCGGGTGTTGTGCCGGGGCTGCCTGGATCGACATCTGGAGGCACAACGAGTGCGAGCACGCCGGCCCGGCCTGTTTCCAATTCTGAATCGGGAATTGGCGACGTGATGCTCGGCGCGACGCGCATGTTGGGTCCGGTGATCGGACCGGTGCAGGTCGATCTGACTGCCCGGGTGAAGCTACCGACTGCGGATGAAGCCAAAGGGCTTGGTACTGGCGAAACGGACTACTACGCGCAGGCGGATTTTTATTATGCGGGCCAGACGTTCATTCCGTTCGCGACGCTGGGATACCGGTTCATGACGGACAGCGATCTCTATGCATTAGAGAATGGCGCGTACGCGTCGTTGGGCTCTGCTTATCGTTTAACCGATACCACACGCGCGGGAGTCTCGCTCGACTGGCGCCAGAAGATTGTGGACGGCGGGGACGATGCGACGGAAGTGTCGGTCTTTGTGGCCCACGATTTCAGCCCACGCTGGAATTTGATTCTGTACGCACTCACCGGCTTCACCGACGCGAGTCCCGATTTCGGCACGGGTGGCAGTGTGAGTTATCGTTTCTAAATTTTTAAGACTTCCGGGGTGGTGCCCGGTTAGGGAAACCAAGCCGCGTGGCCTTCGGGTTGCGCGGCTTTTCCTTTTTTTCGCAGCGCGAGCGCGAGGTTATTTAGGCGTGGATCGGAGGCGGTCTATTTCGATCTGCTGCGGAGATTCATCACACGAGCGAGCTCCTCGTGAATGGGTTTATAGTCGGGGTTGGACTGGAGGTGATAACGAAGAATTTTTTCGGCATCCAGCAGGCGATTTTGCCGTACCGCGAGCCGTGCTGCCGTGAGCAGGAACTCCGGAATCGTCGGGAAGATCGTGGCGGCTTCAAAAAGGATGAATTCCGCCTCTGGGAAATTGCCGTGTCTGCACGCTTGCTGCGCGCGGTCCATCCAGACGCGCGGGGAAGAGCCGAAGGGAATCGCGGTGCGGTGCGCGTACGCCTCGATGTACTCCGCGTGGGTGAGATACGCCGAGCGATAACGCCAGCGCTGGTCGGGACGGCACCAGCAAAGGGCGAAGTGGGAAATGACCTGGGGATGCAGGGGGATTTCTTCGTCTCCGAAAATATCGTAGCGAATTTTGAGGTCAGCGCTTGGTGTGAGGTCTGGCGTGGTACCGAGGAGAAACGCGAGGACGTGACGGTAGAGCACGTCGAACAGGTGGCGGTTGGGGTGATTGATCGTGGCGAAAAGCTGGCGCTGGCGGAACGAGGTTTCGAGCAGTGGAGCGACCGCAAAATCCGACTGAAGGTCGTTGTGGCGGAGCTCGGCAAAGCTGCGCTCCAGGAGGCGATCAAGTGGGAATAGTTTTAGAAGGTCGGTCTCCAAGTATCGCCGACCAATCTCTGCGGCGGGAATGCCCTGATTCAAAAGCCGGAGCACCAGGCTGTCGCCGTACGGATAGCGGCCATAGGGCATGCCCTCTTCGGGCTGGTTGCGTGGATCGCTGCAATGAAGAGGCCAGAGAAATTTGAGCGACAGCGCGGGATAACGAAATTGGCGGCAGTCGGGCTGCAGGTGCTCGATGAAGTCCGGCGCAGGAAACCCCGCGGCTGTCTGCCAGATCACCGCATCGAGGGATCGCAGATAATCATTATCGGCGAGCGGATTGCCTGGGGGTGGATCGCCGAAGCTTAAGACGTTTTGAATATCGAAATGCGACGTGACGGCGGGATTTGCCTGGAGCTGTTGAAACACGCCCACGCTCTGGCAATTGCCGTAGAGAAGAACCCTGCGCTTTGGAGAGGAGGAGTCGGACATCGGCCGGGCGATTAGCGGCGTTGGGAGGTGACGTCGGCGATGAGGTCAACGAGGTCGCCCACGTTTTTGAGCGCCAGCGTACGATCAACCGGAAGGGTGCAGGCAAAGGCATCCTCGAGCGCGATGAGGATGATCGTGTGAGACAGAGAATCCCATCCGCGGACCTGCATGGCTTTGGTGTCACGTGTGAGAACGACTGGGCCTGATTGCAGGGCATCGCTGACGATGGCTGAAACGCGGGCTAGGATTTCATCGGAGTTCATGGCGAAGCTGGGGGCTGGGTCTGGCCGGAGAGCTGGCGTTGGTATTTGAGAAGATTTTCCGCGCGGCTGATTTTCCCGCTGGTGGTTTTCACCAGCCAGCCGGCGGCCACCAAGGCGACGTCATAGGGAAGAAGGCCCGCCTGGTTAAGCAGAGTTTGTTTGATCGAATCCGAAAGCGCGGAGGTCTGCGCAGTCGTCTCCGCAACAATGACGATTTCCTCACTGCCGACTGCGGCGCGATAAAGACCGAGGGCAACGACGCGGCCGGGATGGACGCCCTCGACCTGACTGACGAGGTGCTCGATGTCGTGCGCGTAGTAGTTGCGGCCATGGACAATGATGAGGTCGTTGGTGCGGCCGGTGACATAGAGCTCGCCCTCGTGTATGAATCCGAGGTCGCCGGTGTGATACCAGCCGCCGCGCAGTTTACGGGCGGTCTCTTCGGGGAGGTGATAGTAGCCTGAGAAAAGATAATCGCCGGCGAGGGCAATTTCACCGACGCGATTTTCGGGAAGCACGTCGCCCGCCTCGTCAACGATGCGAAGTTGAAGCCCGGGGAGGACGGCTCCGTTGGAGAGAAACCGTTGGTGCTGTTTATCGGTCGCGACGAGTTCGATGCTGCGGGCCGTGCGGAGTTTTTCGGAGCACACGGCAAGCACGCCGGGCGGGCGAGCGAGAGCGGTCTGGGTAACGGCGAAAACGGTTTCCGCCATGGCGTAGCACACGTGGAAGTTTTCGCGGCGAACGCCATATGCGGAGAATTTCAGAGTGAAGGCTTCGAGCGTTTCGGCGCGGCAGGGTTCAGAGCAATCGATCCATGCGCGCATCGATGAGAGATCGAGCGTGGGCGCGGGGCGAACGGTGCGGCAGAGATGTTGAAAGGCAAAGTTGGGCTGCCAGCAGAGTGTCGCGCGGTACTTTTGAATAGCGTCGAGAAGCAGGCGTGGAGCGGCCACCCACTCAAAAGGGTCCAGCATGACGACCGGGGTTCCGGTGACTAGTGGCGTGAGGAAACACGCGATCAATCCCATGTCGTGATAAAGTGGCAGCCATGACGCGATGACGTCCTTGGAGGGATCGAGACGCAGCGCGCTGGAATAAACCTCTATCTGGCGAAGGATCGCGCGATGGCTCAGCGCGACGCCTTTTTTCAGACCAGTCGTGCCTGAGCTGTGCTGAAGGAGGGCGACCGATTCATCGGTGATCGGCGGGATCGGAACCGGGACGGATGATGAAACCTGTGCGACATCCTCGATGGCGAGAAGCCGCAAGGAAAGCCCGGGGATGTTTTCGTGGATCAGAGTTTCATACTCTCGCGTGGTGAGGAGGGCACCGGCGCCGATGCGCGCGAAGAGCTTTTGGTGCGAAGACCAATAGAGCCCCTGCTCCTGCTTGTCGGTGCGCGGGGGCATGAACGATGGGATCACGCCGGCGAGCATGGCGCCCATGAACGACGCGAAGAGATCGGTTGAGTGAGGCAGTACGATGAGGACCACTTCGCCCGGTTGAAGACCGCTCTGCCTATAAAAACGGGCATACCGCTGCGATGAGTGCCAGAGATCGGCGTAGGTCAGTTCGGTTTCCCGGCCTCCTTGAAGAAAGCGGCAAAACAGCCGCTGAGGATCGGACGCAAAACGTGAAAGCGGATTTAGTAAGGACACAATCGGCGGCGGGGTTTCGAGTGCCGGATACTGACCCGAAGAAGTATACGCTGGGCTTTGAAGTTAAACGCAAGCTGTGCGACGTATGAGTGACTGGCGTTCTGGCAGCGGAGCGGGGAGTTGTGTTGGATGGGGCGATGTGTTGAAACGTGCGGCTTCGCATGTCCCACGCGCCCATCATTCCGCACGAAGTTGTTTCGCTGGCTGATTACGAGCCGCTGGCGCGGGCGCGGATTGAGGCGGGGGCGTGGGAGTATATCGCGGGCGGGGCGGCGGATGAACTCACGCTGCGGGAGAACCGGGCGGCGTTTGATCGGGTGAAGATTTTGCCGCGCGTGCTGGAAGACATGGCGGGCGCAAACACGCGGGTGGAGCTGCTCGGGCGGACGTGGGAGACGCCGATTTTTTTGGCGCCGGTCGCTTATCAAAAACTCGCGCACGCGGATGGGGAAATCGCGACGGCGTTGGGTGCGGCGGCGATGAAGACGGGAATGATTTTGAGCACGCAGGCGGGGGTGAGCGTGGAGGATTTTGGGAAGAGCGCGCAGGGGCCGTGGTGGTTTCAGCTGTATATCCAGCATGACCGCGCGTTCACGAAAGCGCTGGTGCAGCGGGCGGAGGCGGCGGGGGCGGAGGCGCTGGTCGTCACGGTGGATGCGCCGGTGCATTTGCGGAATCGCGAGCAGCGGGCGCGGTGGCGGATTCCGGCGGAGGCGGAGCCGGTGAATCTGCGCGGGCTGGCGGCGGCTCCGGCGCGCGGGGCGGATGAAGAGAACTCGATTTTCAATGCGGCAGGGTTGGCGCTGGCGGCGACGTGGAAGGATGTGGAGTGGCTGCGCTCGTTCGCAAAGGTGCCGGTGATCTTGAAGGGGATTTTGTCCGCGGATGACGCTGAGCTGGCGGTGAAGGCGGGCGTGGCGGGCGTGATTGTTTCGAATCATGGTGGGCGGACGCTCGATACGGTGCCGGCGACGATCGACGCGCTGCCGCGCGTGGTGGAGCGCGTGGCGGGGAGAGTGCCGGTGCTCATGGATGGCGGCGTGCGGCGGGGGACGGATGTATTCAAGGCGCTGGCACTGGGGGCGAATGCGGTGTTGATCGGGCGGCCTTATGTGTGGGGGCTGGCGGCGGCGGGGCCGGTGGGCGTGGCGCATGTGTTGCGGATTTTGCGCGCGGAGCTGGAAGTGGCGATGGTGCTGGCGGGGTGTCCGACGGTGGGGCGGATCACGAAGGAGGCGTTGTGGAAGCCGTGAGCGCGGATGCGAAGATGGAAGCGAACGCGGAGTCGCGGCGGACGCTGTCGGATTTGTCGGTGGGCGAGCTGGAGGCGTGGCTGGCGGAGAGCGGGTTCAAGGCGTCGCACGCGGAGGCGTTGTTGCGGGCGTATTATGAAAGCGGCGACGAAGCGGGCTGGGGAGAGATGCTGTTGCCGCGTGGGCTGGTGGAGAAGTTGCGCGGGGAGTTTTTGGTGAACCGGCCGGAGCAAGTGGCGCGGCAGGTGGCGGAGGATGGAACGACGAAGCTGCTCTTGAAGCTGCGCGACGGGCGGACGGTGGAGACGGTGATGATGACGGATTTTCGCGAGGACCGGGTGGCGGGTTGCGTGTCGTCGCAGGTGGGGTGCGCGATGGGATGCGATTTTTGCGCGACGACGAAGACGGGCTTTGAACGGAATCTGACGACGGGGGAAATCGTGGAGCAGTTTCTGGCGTTAAGGCGCGAGGCGGCGGCGGTGGGGAAGAACGTGCAGACGCTGGTGTTCATGGGCATGGGCGAGCCGATGCTGAATCTGGACAACGTGCTGGAAGCGGTGCGGCGGATCGCGCCGAACGAACTCGGGGCGCTGGGGTGGCGGCAGATCACAGTTTCGACGGTGGGGATCGTGCCGGGGATCGAGAAGATGATGGAGGCGAATTTGAATATCCATCTGGCGGTGTCGTTGCACGCGCCGGATGACGAGACGCGGGCGAAGTTGCTGCCGATGGGGAAGCGTTTTGGCGTGGAGGAAATCCTGGCGGCGGCGGACCGGTATCAGGCGAAGACGGGGCGGCCGGTGACGATCCAGTATTGTTTATTGAAGGGCGTGAATGATTCGCCGGAGCAGGCGCGGATGCTGGCGGAGCTGGTTGGCGCGCGGCGGATGCACGTGAATTTGCTTTGGTATAATCCGACAGGGCTGAGCTTGAAGGGCGTGGCTTACGAGCGGGCGGAGTCGGAGGCGGGCGAGGCGTTTGTGGCGGTGCTGCGCGAGCGGGGTGTGGTGGCGCATTTCCGTCGGCCGCGCGGGCGGGACATCGATGCGGCGTGCGGGCAGTTGCGGAGGCGGGCGGCGGGCCAGGACGTTGGAACAACGGAGAGTGGCGCGGGGTCGGAACGGGCATGAAAACCCAGGTGTTGGCGGCGTGTTTTGCGGCGACGGCCGCGGTGGCCGGCGGGGCTTTTGCGGCCGAGTCGGCGGTGGAGGGCGTGATGGAAGCGGAGTTTGTCGAGGTGCCGGCGGTGGAGAAAAAGAGCGCGGCGAAGATCGAGGCGGTGGCGAAGAAACCGGTGGAGGGATTTTGGGCGAAGCTGACGCCGGAGGAGCGGGCAGCGGTGGGCGTGGAAAAACTTTCGGAAGCGCAGCGGGCGGCGCTGGAGGCGATGATCGCGAAGGAAGTGAAGCTGGCGCGGCAGGGGAATGTGCGGGGATTCGCGGGGACGTTTATCAGCCGGCGGACGGACGAGGAGCGGGTGGCGGCAGGGCTGGGGATTTTAACGACGGGCGAGAAATATCAACTGGACCGGCAGGTATCGCGCGCGCTGGCGGCGACTCCGGCGCAGCCGCCGGTGTTGATCACGCGGCCGCCGTCGGAGGCGGACTTGTTGCTGAAGACGAGGTCCGATTGGGAGACGCACGGGTTCGTGCAGCTGGAGTACGGATTTGGGAGTGGGGACCGCGAGTACAAGGCGGCGACGCTGGGCGTCGAGCAGGTGAATGTGAAGACGGGGACGGCGTTTAACTTTGCCTACACCGTAGCGGAGGGCGACGGGCTGTGGTGGAATCGCGGGTACGGGATGGGCTGGCGGGGGCGGCCTTATGGGCCGTGGCGGTATTGAGGGATGCGGAGGAAGCGGAAGGGGCTGGGATGAGGGGGGGGGGGGGTTAACCGCGAATGGACGCCAATGGACGCGAATGTTTCGGAGGGGGAGGCTGAGGCAGCGCGGGTGGTTTTCGGAGGAGAGTTTTTTAACCACAGATTGCGCGGATGGGCACGGATGACGGAGGCGGAATGGGGGATTTCGGAGACGGAATTTTTTTAACCACTGATGGGCGCTGAGGGACAGTGATGTGGGGGCGGGGAATCGGGATCGCGGCGGGAAGGGGAGGCGGAGGGACGGAATTTTTGGATAGGATTAAGAGGATGAACAGGATTGGGGAGGGCGCGGTGGGGGATGGGAATTATGGATGCCACGCGTTCACGGGCGGGACTACGGAAACAGCGGAGCCGGCCAGAGGCCGGCGCTCCCAAGGGGGCCGCGCGCGATAGTGCGCGGCGGCGCGGAGTGACGAGCGTGGACGACACGGAGTTCGTCCCTCCACAGGGGAGGCAGTGGAGGGGCGGCGTCGCGCGAGCGCGAGTGCTACTTGATGAGGGCCTGGTAGGTGAGGCGTTTGATGAGGTGGTTGAAGTTGGAGCCGCCGGCGGGGCGGAGTTGCGTCATGAAAATAATCACGAGGCGTTCTTTGGGATCGACGATGTACTCGGGGAAGTAAGCGCTGCCCCAGCCGTAGGAACCGACGGTGCCGATTTCGCCGGTCTTGCCGAGGTCGGTGCTGACCCAGAAGCCGAGGCCGAAGCCGTCGCCTTCGCCGAGGAACTTGTCGCCGGTGTGGTTGGCGTGCATGAGCTCGACCGTCTTGGGGGCGAGGAGGCGGACGCCGTCGAGTTCGCCGTTGTTGAGGAGCATCTGGAGGAAGCGGGTGTAGTCGCTCGTGGTGGAGAGGAGGCCGGCGCCGCCGGAGAAACATTTGCGGGGGCCGTGGATGAAGTCGCTGGTGGCGGCGGTTTCTTTGAGGACGAGCTGGTCGTTCTCGATGCCGTAGACGTTGGCGAGGCGCGGGGCTTTTTCCGGCGGGAGGAAAAAGTGGGTGTCGCGCATGGCGAGGGGCTTGGTGATGCGTTCTTCGACGAACTGATCGAGGGGTTTTCCGGAGATGACTTCGACGAGGCGGCCGAGAACGTCTGCGGCATAGCCGTATTGAAACTGTTCTCCGGGGTGGCCGTGCAGCGGGAGAGTGGCGAGGCGGTTGACGATCTGCTCGAGGGTTTCGTTTTTGCCGAGGAGGTACCAGTCGGTGAGGCCGGCTTGTTTATAAGCGTCGGCGGCGAGTCCGTTGCCGTAGGTGAGGCCGGCGGTGTGGGTGAGGAGGTCGCGGATGGTGATGGGGCGTTTCGCTTTTTCGGTGACGTATTTCAGATCGGCGGGGGAACCGGCGGGCGGGGCGATGGCGACGACGGAGTTTTTGAAGGCGGGGAGGTATTTGGAGACGGGGTCGTTGAGGCGAAAGCGGCCCTCTTCGTAGAGCATCATGACGGCGGTGGTGGTGATGGCCTTGGACATGGAGGCGATGCGGAAGATGGCGTCGGCGCGCATGGGCTGGCGGTTTTCGACGTCCTGGAGGCCGTAGGTTTTGAAGACGACGGGGCGGCCGTCGCGGGCGACGTACATGATGCCGCCGGCGAGGCGGTGGCGGGCGATCTGGTCTTCGATAGCGGTATCCAGGCGTTGGAGGCGGGCGGGGGAAAAGCCGGCGGCGGTGAGGGCGGCGTCGGTCGTGGCGGAAGCGGGGGCGGTGGTGTTGACGGGATCGGCGGCGCGGAGGGAGAGCGCGGGGACGACGAGGGTGAGAGCGAAGGCGAGCGGGGCGAGGGAGCGGGCGGGGCGGGGGAGTTTCATGTCGGGTGGGAAGATGTGCGGGTGGGCGCGGGAGGGACGAGAGAAAGTTTTTCGCAAAGTGAGATGGGCGTGAATGAGCGGGACGAGGGATTCGGAGTTTGGACAGGATTAACGGGATTAACAGGATTCCAGAGGAAGAAAGCAGGGTGCGGGGAGAAGAAGGCTTTCATCGTTGGCTTGCCCGTGGGTGGCGGGTGCGTGTGCTGGGCGGATGACGATCCGTGGTGTTATTTTTTTGATGACGATGCTGAGCGTGGTGCTGCTTGCCGGGTGCGCGAGCTACACGGCGCAGGTGGAGCCGGGGGCGCAGTTTTCCAAGTACCGGCGTTTTTGGGTGAAGAGTAATCTGGACGATAACCACGGGCTGGACCGGTTGCTGGTGCAGGCGTTGAAGGCGCGGGGGTATGAGGCGGAGCATGGGCCGCTGACGATGATGCCGCGTGAGGCGCAGGCGGTGGTGAGTTATCGGGACCGGTGGACGTGGGATTTTAAGAATCACATGACGAGTCTGGAGGTGACGGTGCAGGATGTTCGGAGCGAGCGGCAGGTGGCGGTGGCGACGTTTGTGGGGCCGGCGTCGATGACGATCACGCCGCTGGAAGTGGTGGAGCGACTGGTGCGCGATTTGGAGAAGGCGACGCCGAAGGTGTTTGAGGCACCGTTGTGAACGGTGCGTGGGTTTTTTAACCGCGAAGGGACGCGAATTTTTTTGGAGGGGAGGAAGGAACGGCGCGGGAAATTTTTTTTCGGGTGCGCGGAAAATTTTTGAAGACGTATGGCGAACGGCGTCGTATAGTCTGGCGTCAACGAAGCCGTCTGAGCGCACTGCGCGGCGGTTTCATTCATACATACGTGTGACGTTTCGGTGAGATTCCCTGCGCTTGATGAGCGAGGTGAGGTCCCGGGCGGTCGCATCCAGCCAACCAAGAAAGGAAATAGTCCGTCATGCAGAACATCGACCTGTCGTTTATCCAAGAAATCCTCCCGCAGCTGATGGCGGTGATGCCCCTTTTAATCGGAATCGTGGTCGCAGCCTTTGTGCTGAGTTTCGTCTCGGGCCGCGGGCTGCAGTTGCTCGCGGATCGGACGAGTCTGACGGATCACGATGTGGCGCCTTTCCGGCGGATTGTGAAGTGGTTGATCCGCGGGGTGGCGCTGGTGCTGATGTTGAGCGTGCTGGGATTTAATCTCGGCGGGTTGTGGGCTGTTTTCTCGACGGTGCTGGCGATGATCGCGATCGGCTTCGTGGCTGTGTGGAGCGTGCTGAGCAATGTCTCCTGCACGGTGATCATGTTGATCGCGCGGCCGTTTAATATCGGCGATGAAATCGAGGTGGCGGGAGAGCCTATCTGCGGGCGCGTGGTGGATTTGAACTTCGTTTATACGACGCTGAGAGATGCGGATGGGCGGCTGATTCAGATCCCGAACAATCTGTTTTTCCAGAAGGTCATGAAGCGGCGGGTGAATCCTGTTCCGGTCACGCTGGCAGCGCAGCTTTCCAGCCGTCAGCGGGCGGAACTCGATGTGATGGCGAGCATCCGTCCGGCGGGCGGGCGCATGGTCGGCGGCGGTTGAGTGATCGTATTACCGTCAGCCGAGTGGGTGGGATTTTTCGATCCACTCGGTGATGGGGCGGTTTTGGGCGAGGTGTTCGGAGACGATGCGTTCGCAGCGTTCGGGGGTGACGCGGCCGTACCAGATGCCTTCGGGGTAAACGACGAGCCAGGGGCCGCCGCTGCAGACGCGGAGGCAGGCGGCTTTGGTGCGGAGGGCGGGGATGGCGAGGTGCTTGAGGCGGGCTTTTAGGAATTCCCAAGTGACGAGGCCGTCGGTCGTGGAGCAGCAGTCGGGGCCGACGCAGAGAAAGACGTGGCGGCTAGAGGCCTCGATGTTCATTTTGGCGAAGCCGGCGGAGACGATGGGGTCGGGCATGGAGGAAGAGTGAATGGAGAAGGGTGAATAGTGAAAGGGGGAGGATTTTTTAACCGCGTTGCCGGGCTTAGCGACAGTCCGCGAATGGACGCGAATTTCGGAGAGATGAGTAGGGAGGAGATTTCGGAGGGGAGTTTTTAACCACGGATTGCACAGATGAGGAAGGATAGCGGAAGGGGGCGGGACATTTTGGAGACGGGAATTTTTTAACGATCAAGGGCGCTGAGGGCGGAAGGGGGTGGAGAAAAGGGTGGCAACCTGGGTGGGCGTGGGCACGTCTGTGGAGGAGCGTGTCTGGAGTCGGGCGCGTGAATTTTTATGTCGAAGCCATCAAAACCATCGCTCGTGCCGGCACTCGTGTGCGGGTTGTTGCTGTTGGTGGCGGTGTGGTTTTTTGGCGAGTGGCGGAGCGGAGCGCGGAAGAATCAAGCGGAGGATCGTAGGAGCGTGGCGGAGCGGAAGAGCGGAGAAGAAGGCGCGGCAGGCGAGGTGGAGCGTGCGGTGGGGGCCGATGAGCGGGAGGGGTTGGCGCGGCTGGCGGCGCGGGAGAGGACGGAGGCGGAGTGGCGGGATTTGCTGCGGAGGCGGCTGGAGCGGCGGACGGCGCGGGAGAAGGAGGCGATCGTGATTTTCAAGGACGATGAGGCGTATCGGAAATTCCAGGCGCGGGCGCGGGCGGCGGGGTTTTTTATTTTGCGCGAGAGCGCGAAGCTGCGGGCGGCGCGGGTGCGCTATGACACGATCGCGGCGGTGCAGCAGGAAGTATTTCAGCATGTGCGGGACTACGAGGAGATCGGGGCGAATGCGTTTGTGGACCGGCCGGTGAGGCCGGTGATCGAGGAGGACGGGCGGGCGCTCGCGGTGAGGGGGGAGTTGTTGCGCGTGCTCGGGGTGGGCGCGGCGGTGGATCGGAGTCAGTGGGGGCGCGGGGTGATCGTGGCGGTGCTTGATAGCGGGGTGGCGGGGGACGCGGCGTTTGGGAGCGGGCGGTTGCGGGCGGTGGATGTGGGGCTGGGGTTGTCGCCGGGAAGTGGAGACGACGACGGACATGGGACGGCGGTGGCGTCGATCATCGCGGCGGGCGCGGGCGAGGTGGCAGGCGTGGCACCGGCGGCGCAGGTCGTCAGCGTGCGCGTGACGGCGGAGGATGGGCGGAGCGATGTGTTCACCGTTTCGGAGGGGATCGTGGCGGCGGTGGATGCGGGGGCGAAGGTGATCAACATCAGTCTCGGCGGTTATGATACGAGCGTGCTGCTGACGCGGGCGGTGGATTATGCGGAGGCGGCGGGGGCGGTGATCGTGGCGGCGTCGGGTAATGACCGAATGACGATGCTGGCGTGGCCGGCGGCAGAGGCGCGGGTGATTTCGGTGGGCGCGACGGATGCGGCGGGGCGACTGGCGGGATTTTCGAACGTGGGCGAAGGACTCAAGATGACGGCGCCGGGTGTGGGGGGGCGCGCGGCGTGGTTGGGTGGAGAGCGGGTGTTGTTTAGCGGGACGTCGGCGAGCGCGCCGGTGGTGTCGGGCGCGCTCGCGGCGGTGATGTCGCAGAAGGCGGGGCGGAGCGGGCGGGAGGCGTGGGAGATTTTAGCGGCGCGGAGCGACGATGCGGGCGCGCCGGGGACGGATGCTGAGTATGGCGCAGGGGTGCTCGATCTGGGGTGGGCGATGGAGGGGAATCCGGCTCGGGTGGACCTGGCGGTGTCGAGTCACTGGATCGAGCGGACGGCGGATGGTGCAGCGGGCGTGAGTGTGGTGGGCGGGGCGTCGGGCGCGGGTGAGGTGGTGGATGTGGTGGTGCAGAACCGCGGGGGATTTGCGGTGGCGGGGGCGGTGCTGGAGATCGAGGCGGGCGGGGTGAAGTCGCGGCAGGTGGTGCCGGTGATCGCGGCGGGGGCGAGTGCGGTGCTGAAAGTGCCCGTGGATCGGATACGGGTGGACGCGGAGGGGCACTGGGTGTTGCGGACGGTGGTGGTGGCACCGGGCGGGATGAGCGATGCGGTGCCGGAGAATAATGAGCGGGTGAGCGGGTTGCGGGTGAAGTAGGCGGCGCTGGGTGGAGTTGGCTGGAGATGCGGGGAACTATGGAAGCGTTTTTAACTGCGAATGGATGCGGATTTTGGAGGGGAGGCGGATGAGATTTCTGAGGGAAATTTTTTACCCACGGATTGCTCGGATGGGCACGGATCGGGATGATCGCGGAAGCGCTGAAGAACGGGGGCGAAATTTTTTGGACAGGATTTCGGGATTAACAGGATTAGAATGCGCTCGGTGGGATGTGTGCGGAGCGGCTGGCATTGGGTAGTGAAGGAGGGGCGATGGATTAACGGAAGGGCGCAACAGAGGCGTTGCCAAATGGCGGGCGGAGAAAAACGGTGGAGCCGATGAAAACCCACGGCCTCGGTACTAAAGCCCTTCACGCCGGCCAGCAGCCGGACCCCACGACCGGTTCGCGCGCCGTTCCGATCTACCAGACGACGAGCTATGTTTTCCGCGACACCGAGCACGCCGCGAATCTTTTCGCGCTGAAAGAACTCGGAAACATCTACACGCGCATCATGAATCCGACGACGGATGTCTTCGAGCAGCGCATGGCAGCGCTCGAAGGCGGCAGCGGCGGGCTGGCGCATTCGTCGGGGCAGTCGGCGATCACGGATGCGATTTTGAACATCGCGGGAGCGGGCGATCATATCGTGTCGGTCGCGCAGCTCTACGGCGGCACGTACAACCTGTTTCACTATACGCTGCCGAAGCTGGGCATCGAGGTGTCGTTCGTGGACGCGGGCGATCCGGACGCATTTCGCCGGGCGCTGAAGCCGAACACGAAGGCGTTTTACGGCGAAGGGCTGGGAAATCCGGCGTTGAATATTTTCCCGTTCGAGGAGGTCGGGAAGATCGCGAAGGAGGCGGGCGTGCCGCTGATCATCGACAACACGTGCCTGTCGCCGATGTTGAACCGGCCGTTTGAGTGGGGCGCGAATGTGGTCGTGCATAGCTCGACGAAGTACATCGGCGGGCACGGCACTTCGATCGGCGGCATCGTCATCGATGGCGGCAATTTCGACTGGAGCCGCGGACGGTTCCCCGGGTTTACGCAGCCGGACCTGAGTTATCACGGGCTGGTTTATTGGGACGCGTTCAAGAGCTTCGCGCCGGCGGGCGGGGCGAACATCGCGTACATTTTGAAGATGCGGTTGCAGCTGTTGCGCGACGTGGGCGCGTGCCTCTCGCCGTTCAATGCGTTCATGATGCTGCAAGGGCTGGAGACGCTGCATCTGCGCATGGCGCGGATTTGCGAGAATGCGCAAAAGACGGCGGAGCTGCTGGCGGCGCACGACAAGGTGACGTGGGTCAATTATCCCGGCTTGAAGACGAGCAAGAACCACGCGGCGGCGAAGAAGTATCTGAGCGGCGGGTACGGCGGGTTGCTGGGCTTTGGTGTGAAGGGCGGGTTCGACGCGGGGAAGAAGGTGATCGAGTCGCTGAAGCTGTTCAGCCATCTGGCGAACATCGGCGACGCGAAGTCACTCGCGATCCATCCGGCGAGCACGACGCATTCGCAGTTGTCGGCGGACGAGCAAAAGGCGTCGGGCGTGTCGGCGGATTATCTGCGGTTGTCGCTCGGGATCGAGGACTTCGCGGACCTGCAGGCGGATCTGGAGCAGGCGCTGGCGAAGGTGTGAGTGAGAAAGGCGGGCGGGCGGGTTTGCGGGCTGGGGCGCTGGTGTGAGCTGGCGCCTCAGCGCGGGGAGGAGGATTTGGGAGGAGTTTTTTAACTGCTAATGGACGCTAATTTTCGGAGGGGAATTTTTAACCACGGATTGCACAGATGAGGAGGGATAGCATAAGGGCGGAAGAGCGGAAATTTTTTGGACAAGATTAACTGGAGAGACAGGATCGGGAGGATGTTTGAGGGCGGGAGGTTAGGGAGTCGCGGGGAGTTCGGCGAGGGAGCGGGCGGGGCGGAGTTCGCGGGAGGCGGCTTCGTCGAGGAGGCGTTTTGTTTTTCGTTCAGAGATGCGCTTCACGGTGATCTCGCGGAAGAGGTTCATCTCGTCGCCACAGCCGCGGATGATGAGGGTGACGGGTTCGCCGGCTTTGCCTTCCATCAGGAGGTTTCTGAGTACGTGATTATCCAGCGTGGTGACGTCGATGCCGTCGATGGCCAGGATCTGGCCACCATTTTTGAGGGCTACGATTTCAGGAGCTGGAATATTCCACCATACAAAGGCTTCGCGTTGTTTACCGCGGCGGTCAGCGACCCACATGGGGACTTTCTCCTTTTTGGGGCTAACCTTTGCGATGATGGGAGGGAAAAGTATCGAGCCGGTGAAACGGTTAGATACCCAGACGAAGGCAAATGGGACCGAGCCGGGTGGGCTGTCGGTGACGACGAGTTGATCGAGTTCTACGTCGGGGGATTTGGCGGGGGCGGAGTCTTTTTCTTTGGCGGAGAGGGGGAGTGTGAGCGCAAGCGCTAGCAGAAGAAGGAGCGGCGAGCGGGGGCGTGAAACGAGCATGAGTGAAAGCGAGGAGGCGGAGGGGAGTCGCGGTGAGGAGATAGGTCCGATGGGGCGCATGGGACGGATGGAACGTGTGGATGAGGATGGATGACCTCTGCGGAGCGGTGCTTGTTCTTTGAGGAAGCGGTGCGAGCGGGGGCTATTTGGTTTTGGGCAGGTGGCGGGCGAGGGTGTCGCGGGCGGGGCCGGGTGGGAGGCTGTCGTGGAGCGGGGCGATGAGGTGGGTTTCGCCGAGGATTTTGGCGAGGCGCCAGAATTTGGCGGCGGCGATGCCGCTCTTCGGGTTGGCGCGGGTTTTTTGTTCTTCGCGCTCCATGAACTCGCGAGTGGTGGCCCGGGCGGGTTCGTAGAAGGGGCGAAGTTCTTCGAGGAATTTGATGACGTCCCAGGCGGAGACGCGGTCTTTTTCCTTTTTGGCCTTGGTGCTGGAGGTGTCGCCGATGGCTTCGAGGTAGAGCCAGCGGGCTTCGGTGAGGGCGGCGGCGTAGTCGCCGGCGTCGAAGAAGGCGCGGGCGAGTTTGAAGCGGCTGAGAGGATCGTCGGGGCGGGTGGCGGCGCGGAGCTTGGGGAGGAGGGTGAGGCTTTCGACGATCTCGGTGCGGATGGCGGAGGGTTTCTCGCAGTTGACCCAGTAGCGGCGGGCGGTGCCGTCGGGGTAGAGCCAGACGAGGGTGGGGACGTGGAAGATTTTGTAGCGCTTGGTGAGGTCGGGCGCGGCGAGGACGTCGATCCGGAGGGCGAGGGAGTGGTCGTTGAGGGCGGCGAGGACGGCGGGATCGGAGAAGATCTCGGGGAGGACTTCGCGGGCGCGTTCGCTCCAGTGGCCGTCGAAGAAGAGGAGGAGGGGTTTGTTTTCGGCTTTGGCGCGGGCGAGGGCTTCGTCGTGGGAGACGGCGAGGAAGGGGGGGGGACGTCTCGGATGTTGAGGATGCGCGGGCGGTGGTGGTCCCAAAGGACGTTGCCAGCAAAAGGAACGGGAGGACTGCGCGATGGAGGAGGGAAAGCGGGCGATGCACAGAGCGTTGAATTTTTCAGCCGTGGGCTAATGTCCGGTTTTCCGGGCGTGAAATCAGGGGGTCTCGCGAGAAGAGACTGCGGGTTCCGTCCATCGGGTGGCGGGGAAAGTGATCGAGCGGGTGAAAGTGCCGACGAGTGGGGCGATGACTTTGACGAGATCGTAGTCGGCCAGTTCGGACTCGCTGATGTTTTTGGGAAATACCACGCGGATCAGGCGGCGACGCACGCCGTCGACGGAAAGTGTGGCATCGATATACATGCTTTCGGCTGTCAGCAGGGAGCCGTTGCTGCGGGATACGAGGAAGTAGGCGCGACGGGAAGTAGTGTCGTTGCGATAGAGGTCGCTCGAGTTGATGTGGTAGGGGCCGTCGGAATCATACTCGGCGTAGGAATCGTCATGGCTGAGCAGGTAGGAAGGGGTAATTTCATCGAGGGTAAGGGCAAAGCGTTGGGAGGCGGTAGCAGCTTCCTCGGAGCCGTTGGTGCCATCGGGGGAGCCGTAGATTGAGCTGGTGAAGCTTCTAGTCGCCGCAATGCGGACATGATAAGGTCCTCGTGAGCCGGCTGCTCCTGTAACTATAGGGAGGGTAACGACCGTCTCCGGGCGGCGGAGCGCGAACATGAAAGCGACCTCGAATGAGCCGGGAATTTCGGGCGGCGTTTCGTAGTTTCGATCGAAGATGAGGAGCTTGTCGGTGCTGGCGTAGGATTCCGGGTGCTGCGGTTGGGAAAGCGGGACGTGGCGTTCGTGGAGAATGAGCGGGAGTTTCTGGCTGAATCGGGAGCCTACAATCTGGACAACGTGGCCGGCAGGGATGGGGCCGAGCGTGAGTTCAGACGAGAGAGCGGGAATGTTTTTGGTGCGCGGTTGTACGCGGCTGGCGCCCGAGATTCGCTGGCGATGGAAGTCGGAGATCGGGAGGCTGGCTGACGCGGAGACGGCGGGATTGGTGGCGAGAGTTGGGAGGGACGTGATTTCTTTGAAGAGAGGCAGGCTCCAGGCAGCATAGAGACCGAGGCAAAGCGCGACTAGTCCTCCGGCAAAAACGAGGGTGCGACGGGTGTTGCGGGTGAAATATTGATGAACGATCAGCACCGGGAGAACGATGAGCGCGACGATGAGTTCGAGGCGTTCCCGTGTATACTCGCCGGCGCGTGACGGAAGCTTCAGCCACTGGTCTATTAAAATGGCGTGGGCGGCGGTCAACGCGAGCGTGGTGATGAGGGCTGTCAGGATGAAGGAGCCGACGTTGCGGGTCAGCAGAGCGAAGCAAAACGCGGCGAAGGCGACGCCGGCCTGACGCCCGGCCATTGGAGGGAATTGCGTGGTGATGTCGGCAATGCGGTAGTGTTGCGCGAGCCACCAGCCGACTTGTACGGCAAATGGAATGACAAGCAGGGTGATCGTGAAGGTGATGAACTTGCTGGCGAGCAGGCGACGGCCGGAGATCGGCCGGGTGAGCCAGAAGGAGCGGTCGCCGATAACCGGATCTTGATGGACGAGCGCGGCGGCGATCAGAGCGGTGGCGAAAAGTGAGAGGCCGAGAAAAAGATTATCGATCAGCTCGGCGCGATTCCAGAGCTCGGCGAGACGGGTGCGCTCAGGATCGAATCCCGGCGCGTAAAAATTCGCGTAGCGGGCAAGCGTCGCGCCGACGAGGAGGGCGAGCCAGGGCCAGAGACGACGGAGGTCTTTTTTAACGATGTGCCAGAGGAGATGCATGGATGAAATTTTTAACCGCGAATAGACGCTGATGGACGCGAATAAGAAGAAGCGGCGGGGGTGAGCTTGCTGAGCGAAAGTAACGAAGTCAGGCGGCGGTGGCTGCGGGGCGGGAAGCGCGGGCGAGGACGACGAAGATTTCGCGGAGGGTCATCGGGTGGGCGGTGACTTGCGCATCCGGGAAGTGGGTACGGCAGGCGGACTCGGTGGCGGCGGGGTCGAAGCGGGTTTCGATGAAGCGGGCGAGGGTGCCGGTGCGCTCGAAGGCGAGCCAAGTCTGGGGGAATTCGTGGGACGCGGCGGAGATGCTGAGATCGCGTGTAGGGGAGGCGGAGGAAGGAAGCCGGCCAGAGGCCGGCGCTCCCGGGGGAGGAAGGCCGACGGGGACGTTGGCGCTCTCAGGGACGGAATGGAGGGTGAGTTCGATGCGGCGGAAGCGGGCCTGGAGGGACTCGGTGGGTTCGGAGAGTTTCAGGCGGCCGGCATCCAGGATGGCGACGTGGTCGGCGAGTTGCTCGATCTCGGCGATGTCGTGCGAGGAGATGAGGACGGTCCATTCGCCGGCGGCGGAGGTTTCAAGGACGCCGTGGATGAATTCGTCGCGGACGAGGGGATCGAGTCCGCTGAAGGGTTCGTCGAGGACGAGGAGTTTGGGGCGGTAGGCGAGCGAGGAGAGCAGCGAGGCTTTCATGAGCATACCGCGGGAGAGGTGCTTGAGTTTACGGTCGGGCGGGAGGGAAAACTTGTTGAGGAGTTTTTTCTCCAGATCGCGGTCCCACGTGGGGTAGAAGGGGCGGCAGTAGTCGAGGAGCTGGCGGACGGTCATCCAGAGGGGGAGCTGTTGGTTCTCGGAGACGTAGCCGATGCGGGCGCGGTCGCTTTCGCGGAGGCGGCGGGAGTCGGTGCCGAGGATGCGGGCCTCGCCGGAGGTGGGGGCGAGGAGGTTCATTAGGACTTTGATGGTGGTGGTCTTGCCGGCGCCGTTGGGGCCGAGGAGGGCGAAGATGGAGCCAGTGGGGATGGTGAGGGTGAGGTCGTGAACGGCTTCGGTGCGACCGTAGCGGCGGGAGAGGGAGTGGGTTTCGATGGCGTTCATAAGAGCAAGTGGGGTTTAACCGCGGAGGCGCGGAGGACGCGGAGTTTTTTGGGAAGAGAGCGGAGAGCGGTGCGGGTGTGGGTGAAAAGGGGGGGGGCGCGAATGGACGCGAATATCGGAGTGGGCGGATGTCGGAGGGAGATTTCGGATACGGAGTTTTTTAACTACTGATGGGCACTGAGGCGCACTGATGTCGGAAGGGGGGTGAAGGAAATCCGAAGGCCGAATGACGGAGGGGCGGAATTTTTGGACAGGATTTGGCGAGGAGCTGGCGGGCGGGAGAACGAGTACGAGTAAGAGAACGATTTTCGGGGGCGGGTTATTTGCCTTTGAACTTTTTCCAGTGGCGGGTGAGGGCGGATTGGACTTCGTCGAGGGGGAGGCCGAGTTTGCGGGCTTCGACGACGAGGCGTTCGATTTCGTCGTCGAGGAGCTCGGTTTTGGCTTCGCGCGAACCGGCAGAGGATTCGGCGACGGTGGTGCCGACGGCGGGCGTCGAGATCAGGACGCGTTCGGCGACGAGGGCGGCGGTGATCTTGTGCGCGGTGTTGGGGTTTATTTTCAGTTCCTGGCTGAGCGCGCGGACGGAGGGGAAGGCGTCGCCGGGGCGGAGTTGGCCGGCGACGACGGCTTTCTTCACCGCGAAGATGACCTGCTCGGTGATGGGCAGGCCGGGCTTCAGTTCGATGGAGAAGGGGAGCATGGCCGAAGAGGGAAAGGTGAAGGGGGAAGAGTGAAAGCTGCGGGGCGGCTGAGTGTTTGTCTGTACTATTTGAACTAGTACGGGTGGTACGGGGTATGCAAGCGGAATTGGGGGAAAGGAGTGTGGTAGAATGGGCGAATGCGGTTTTAGGGATGCGCTTTGCCCGGTAGCCGCGTCTTAAATGACGCGGCTACAATCGGAGGTTTGACGGAAAATTTTCAGGGCGGTGTGCCGATGAGAGAAGGGTGACGATTTTCTTTAATCTCTTGTTCGATCATCTGGTCCGGCATTTCGGACGGATTGGCGGGTTCGCGTTGTTTGGCTTTTTCTTCAGCTCGGCGTTTTTGCTGCCGTGCTGTTATCTGGAGCTGATCTCGACGAAGGCGGCGTTGATCGAGGTGCTGATGGCTACGGTGTGGATGGCGGCGGCGAGTCTGGTGTTGCTCGTGCTGCGGGGCGAAGAGGGCGAGGAGTGACGCTGAGCGCGTACGGAGGAAGATGTGGGGAAAAAACGGACGGCGGCGCACGGCGTGCGCGCCCTACAGGGGCGGTGCGGGGTGGGTGCACCCCGCCTACAGCGTTTTGAGGAGGCGCTTCAGGTCGACGTGTTCGGTGATGAGTTTTTTGATCACGGGGATTTTGTCGGTGTCCTGTGGCTGGGTCTTCACGGTCATGTCGTTGATCTTGGACGTGACGGTGTAGCTGTCGGCTTTGGCGGAGATGACGGGGATCTCGGTTTGGGCCAGGAGTTCGAGGAGCTTGGGGTGGGGCGGGGTGTCGTCGGTGAGGATGAGGCCGGCGATGGTTTTCTGGCCGGAGATCCGTGCGCTGGATACGGCGGCGAGGATGATGTCGTCGCGGTCGCCGGGGGTGATGATGACGACTCCGGGCTGGAGGTAATCGACGACGGATTTGGCGGTCATGGCGCCGACGATGACGCGTTCTGCGCGTTGTTTGGTGGCGGTGGCTTTGCCGTTGAGCCACTGGCCGTCGATTTCTTCGGCGATCTGCGAAAGGCTGGGGCGGGAGAGGACGCGCTGGATGGGAAGGACGCCGAGCAAGGGGACGCCGAGGCGGTCGAGGCCGAGGCCGGCGTATTCCTGGATGAGGCCGATTTTGTCGTGCTCCACTTTGTTCAAGATGGCGCCGATGACTTCGACGCCGGCTTTGTCGAAGAGGGCTTTGTTGAGGGCGATCTCGTCGATGGGGCGGCCGATGCCGCCGGGGGTGACGATGATGACTTTGGCTTTGAGGAGCTTGGCGACGCGGGCGTTGGAGAGGTCGAAGACGGAGCCGACGCCGGCGTGGCCGGTGCCTTCGATGAGGGTGAAATCTTTTTCCCAGGAGACGCGGTCGAAGGCGCGGCAGATTTTATCCTCGAGCTCGGCGAGCATGGTATCCGGCTGCTTGAGGAAGCGGCGGGTGAAGGTGCCGTCGATGGTGACGGGGCTCATGCTTTCGAGGGGGACGTGGACGTCGTAGATGGTGTCGAAGAGGTAGGAATCCTCGTCCACCTGAAGGCCCTGGATGTTCACGAAGCGCTGGCCGACGGGTTTGATGAAGCCGACTCTTGGATACAGGGATTGGAGGGCGGCGTAGAGGCCGAGGCAGGTGGTGGTCTTGCCGTCGTTCATGCGGGTGGCGGCGACGAAGACGCGTTTGACCTCGGTGTTGGTCGGCTCGGTGAGGAGGGGGAAGGCGGGCTGGCGGAAGGGGTTTTGGGTGAAGTCGGGCGGAGTCATCGAGCGAGGAGTGAAGGGCGAAAAGTGAAGAGTGAAAACCGGATGACGACTTAGGTTTTAACGGGACCGGATGCAGATTTCGGAGGCGGAGTTTTTAACCACAGATGGCACAGCTGGGCACGGATGAGGGAGAAGGATTCGGACGAGAACGATGGCGGATAGATGCGAATCGTGGCGTAAAGCCGCTCCTCCAAGGGGAGGAGTCGCGCGAGTGCACGCCTGCTCAGGCGCCGCCGTAGAGGAGTTTGCGGTCGATGGCCTGGCAGCCGACGATGGCGGCGGCGCCGAAGACGTCGTGCGCGCTGGAGCCGCGGCTGATCTCGGCAGCGGGGCGGCTGAGGCCGGTCATGATCTGGCCGAAGGAGTTCGCGCCGGCGAGAATGTGGACGAGTTTGAAGGCGATGTTGCCACTGGCGAGATCGGGAAAGATCAGGACGTTGGCGCGGCCGGCGACGGGGCCGGTGATTTTTTTGTTCGCGGCGGCGGCGAGGTCGAGGGCGGCGTCGACCTGGAGTTCGCCGTCGATGTCGATGTCGAGGCCCGCGGCGGTGGCTTTGGCGCGGGCGAGTTCGGTCGCGGTGCGGATTTTCGCGAGCGACGGGTGTTTGGAGTCGCTGTGCGAGGCCCAGCTGAGGAGGGCGACGCGGGGTTTTTCGTTGGTGAGGTGGCGGGCGATGACGGCGGTCGTCAGGGCGATGTCGGCGAGTTGCTCGGCGGTGGGTTCGGGGATGACGCCGCAGTCGGCGAAGAAGAGGGAGCCGTCGGAGCCGACTTTTTTCTCGTCGAAATCAATGACCATGAGCGAGGCGACGTTTTGGGCGTGCTCGTGTTTGGGGATGATCTGGAAGAGGGGGCGGAGGGCGCTGGAGGCGGTTTGCGTGGCGCCGCCGACGAGGGCGTCGGCCTGGCTGTTGGCGACCATCATCGTGGCGAAGTAGTTGGGGTCGCGGAGGAGTTTGCGGGCTTCGTCGAGGGTGACGCCTTTGGCGCGGCGGAGTTCGACGAGCTGGGTGGCGAAGGTTGCGAAGTCTTCGCTGTGTTCGGGGTCGATGATCCTCATGCCCTGGAGGTTGAGATCGAGGCGGGCGGCGGAGGCTTTGATGGCGGCGCGTTCGCCGAGGAGGATAGGGGCGCCCATGCGGCGGGTGACCCACTGGCGAGCGGCTTGAAGGATGCGCGGATCGTTACCTTCCGGAAACACGATGCGCTTCGGGTGGCGCTGGAGCTTCTCGATGAGTTTCGGGACGATGGGCATGACGCGGCGAAGGTGGGGAGGCGGAAAAGACGCGTCAATGGCGGTTCAGGAGGACCGGACTGTTGGGGAAACGCGGTGGCGGCGAGCGCCGGATCATCCTTCTGAGGAGGGATTCCCTCTCTTTCGTGGAAGTCGGCGTTCCGCCGCGCCTGCGACTCAAGTGGCAGGAAGCGTGAACGAGAACTTCGATCCTCGCGGGGATAAGTTCTCGGCGGTGATGGAGCCATGGTGAGCCTCGATGATTCGTCGACTGATCGCGAGACCGAGGCCGGTGCTTTTTTCTCCACCGGTCGCTTTGGCGGAAAGGGTGCCGAACTCTTTGAACAGCTTGTGGCGTTCGGATTCGGGGATGCCAGGGCCTTCGTCTTCCACGGAAATAATATGAGTCCCGCCTGCTATGGTGTGCGTGACCTTAACGGTGGAACCTTGAGGAGAATATTTGACGGCGTTGCTGATCAGGTTGTCGACGACCTGTCTGATTTTACCTTCGTCGATTCGGAGAGTCGTGGATCCCGATTTCGGCTGATGGAGAATCTGCGTCTTTTTACGGCTGGCGTTAATGCGGGCGGTATAGACGGATCGCACTATAAGGGCGTTTAAATCACCGGGGGCGAAATTGATTTTGAGCACGCCTGCTTCGATGGAGGAGACGTCGAGCAGTTGATTGACAAGTTCGAGCAGGTTACTGCTTTCGCTATTGATGAGTTTGATGCAGTCGAGCAGTTCGCTTCCGACAGGGCCAAAGGCGCCGTCAGACATCAGTTCGGTGAGTCCGCAGATCGAGCCGAGTGGGTTGCGAATGTCGTGGGCGGCCATGCCCAGGACCTGGTTTTTCCGCTGGTTGGCGACGGCGAGCTGTTTGATCAAATTCCGGTTGGAAATGTGGGTGTGGATACGCGCGAGGGCTTCGCTCTCGGAGACGGGTTTCGTCAGATAGTCGACGCCGCTATTGGCGAAGCCGGCTACGATGTCGTCGGTCGAGTCCCGTGAGGTGACGAAAATGACAGGGGGTGCCTCGTCGCCGAGGGTGCGCTTGATTTCGGTGGAAGTTTTGAAGCCGTCGATGCCCGGAAGGGTGACGTCGAGAAGGACCAGATCTGGTTTCTCATTTGCGATCCGCAGTAATGCTTCTTCGCCCGAACCTGCTTGGGAAACCTGATATCCGTGTGACTCCAGTAATCCCGTAACGACGATCGTGTTCACGGAATCGTCATCCACGATCAAGATGTGTCCTTTTGGAGCGGAGGGGAGATCCAGGGAAATGGGATGAGAGATCGGTAAAGGCATGGGCTGCGCCCGGGCTCGGAGTGGAGAGATAACGAGCCGTCTTGAAGGAGGTAATCGTCACGGCACCGGTAAACTTCATTGTAAATTGTCCGCAGACGGCAGGGGGTGGCGTGACTGCCATCCGGATTTTGCATGGAGGAACTGAGGGCTGGGAGTAGAGTGCGGCTAACGAATTTCCGGCATGTGCCGATTGACCGGATGGAACACCCCATGCGCAGCCATTTTTTGCATTCATACCGCCGGTTACCTTCGATCTTTCAAATGGGGGTTATGTGGGGAGGGCTCGCGGTGGTCTATCTGGCGCTGGCCCGGCTTGGGTTGATGGCGGCGAGTGTGCATGGGAACGTTTCCCCTGTGTGGCCGGCGAGCGGGCTGGCGATGGGCGCGCTGATTTGTAGCGGACTGCGTTGGTGGCCGGGGGTGGCGTTGGGGGCGTTCGTGGCGAACGCGTTGACGTCGATTTCCCTGGTTGCCGCGGCGGGTATAGCCTTGGGCAATACGCTGGAGGCGGTCGTGGGAGCCTGGATAGTCCTGAAGATCGGGCGTGGAACCAAGGGCGAGGCTTCGATCGGAATGTCGGCGGCGCTGGGCGTCGGGTCTCTGGTGGGACCGGTGATCAGCGCATCGGCGGGAGTCTTGGTTCTATGGATCTCGGGAGTCGTGCCCGGCTCGCTGTTGACCACTTTGTGGAAAACGTGGTGGGTGGGCGACGTGCTGGGGAGCTTGCTGGTGGCTCCGGCGATTCTCGCGCTCAGGGAAGCCCTGGGCGCACCTGCTGGCCTTGGGGGAATAGATTTACGAAAAGCGGTGGGATTGACCGGGCTCTCACTCGTGATTGGCGGAGCGGTTTTCGGGGTCCACGGTGGCAGCGCGTTTCTGTTTGGGGTGTTCCCGCTTCTTCTCGTCGCGTTGAGCTGGTTTGGATCGCCGGGGGTGAAGGTAGTTGCGCTGGGGATCTCCGCTTTAGGCGTGACGGCGGCGTACTTTGGCACGGGGCCATTTGTGGATGGAACGCTCAACGAAAATCTTATCCATCTTCAGATCTTCCTGAGCTCGGTTGCGTTGACGGCGCTCATCCTGCCGACGTTTGTGCGGCCGGGAAATTTCACACTGCCGTTTCTGGTGATGCTGGCAGGATGGAGTTTGAGCGGGTGGATGTTTTCTTCGCTGGAGGATGCAAGGAGCCGCATCGACGAGGCTCGTTTCGATGCGCAAATCCAGGAAGCGATCGAGAAAATCGACCGGCGGGTGGAGCACTACGAAAGCGCGCTACAGGCGGGCGTAGCGCTTTTCGGCGCATCCAACGAGGTGAGTCGTGCTGAGTGGCGGGCGTTTGCGCAGGCAATAAAATTGCGGGAGAAATTCCCCGGGGCGCTCGGCATCGGGGTGATCTTTATTGTGAAACCGGACGGCGAAGCGGCGTTTTTAAATGCAGTTCACGCGGATGGCGCGCCGGGTTTTGGGTTCAAGAGTGTACCGACAGCCACCCGGCCCGTCGGCGGACCGGAAGAGCCGGTTCGTTATGCGATCACCTATTGTGAGCCCGCGGATACCAATGCGCTGGCGATCGGTCTCGATGTGGCGACGGAAGCGAATCGCAAAATGGCGGCGGAGGTGGCGCGTAATTCGAACTCGGCCCGATTGACACGGCGAATCCAACTGGTGCAGGACCACGAAGTCCGGGCTGGAGCGTTGATCTTTAAACCTTTTTTCCGGAACGGGGCGGTGATCGATACGGTGGAGCAACGGCGGGCGGAATGCCTAGGTTGGGTTTATGCGCCGTTGATCACGGAGACGGTTCTCCAGAACGTTTTGAAAACCGGAGGGAGCGAGGTCGACTTCAGTTTTTTTGATGGTCAGTCGACGCGTCGGGAGGACCTGCTGTTCGACACCCGCGAGGGGAACTATCCGGCGACAGTGCCGAAGATCGAACGCAGCAGTGTCATCGAGCTGGCGGGACAGACTTTCACCCTGGGCTGGCGTCGATCGCCGGCGTTTGTGGCTTCTGATAACTCAGCGCCTTTGTGGGCGGGGACGAGCGCGGCTTTCGTTTCAGTGCTGGTCGCGGCACTGGTGATGAGCCTGCAATCAACGGGGGCGAAGGCCCGTGCAGTTGCCACGCAGCGCGCGAGTGAGCTGGAGATCGCAAACACGCGCTTGAAGGCGGAGGTGAGCGAGCGCGAGCAGGCGGAGAACTCGTTACGCCGGTCGAATCATTTGAAGCGCGCGATTCTTGAGAGCGCGAGCTACTCGATTATTTCAACCGACCCGAAGGGATTGATCGTCACCTTCAATGCCGCGGCTGAGCGGATGCTGGGATATGACGCGGAAGAAATGGTGGGGAAGTGCACGCCTGCGATCATCCATGAGCCGAGTGAAGTGGTGGCGCGGGCGGAAGTCCTCACGCGGGAACTTGGGCGGACGGTTGCGCCGGGGTTCGAGGCGTTTGTGGCGAAGGCCCAGGTGGTGAATCTCGACGAGAATGAATGGACCTACATCCGCAAGGACGGGACGAGGCTGCCGGTGCTGCTTTCAGTCACGGCGCTGCGTGGCGAATCGGGGGAGATCACTGGCTATCTGGGGGTGGGACAGGATCTCACCGCGAAGAGAGCGGCGGATGCGCGGATGAAAGCCCTGCTGGATGAGCTGGCGCAGCAGCGGTTCGCCGTCGATCAACACGCCATTTTCGCGGTCACAGACGTGAAGGGCACGATCGCCTACGCGAACGATTTATTTTGTGCGATCAGCGGGTTCAGCCGGGAGGAGCTGATTGGCCAGAATCACCGGTTGCTCAATTCGGGGGCTCATCCAAAAGAATTTTTCCGGGCGATGTACCAGACGATCGCCCAAGGGAAAGTTTGGCAGGGGGAAATATGCAATCGCGCGAAGGACGGCCATCTTTACTGGGTGGATTCGACGATTGTGCCGTTGCTGGGAGAGGATGGTAAGCCTGTTCAGTACGCGGCGATCCGGACGGATATCACCGAACGGAAGAGAACGGAGGAAGCGATCAATCAGAGCGAGGAGCGCATGCGGTTATTTGCGGAACATGCGCCAGCCTCGGTCGCGATGTTTGATCTGGAGATGAAGTATCTAGTGGTGAGCAAACAGTGGCTGATCGATTACAAGCTGGAAGGTCAGGCGATCCTGGGGCGGTCCCATTACGAGGTCTTTCCCGAGATCGGGGATGATTGGAAAGCCATTCATCGTCGCTGCATGGGCGGCGCGGTGGAGTTAAATGCGGGCGAGCGATTTGACCGCATCGACGGCAGTTCCCAGTGGCTGCGGTGGGAGGTGCGTCCTTGGTATAAATATAATCAAGAAATTGGAGGCATCGTGATGTTCACCCAGGACATCACGGACAGAAAGCAGCTTGAGATCAGCCTGGCCACGGCGCGCGATCAGGCGTTGGAAGCGTCGCGGTTGAAGTCGGAGTTTCTGGCAACGATGAGCCATGAGATTCGCACGCCGATGAATGGAGTGATCGGGATGTCCGAGCTCCTGCGGCGAACCGCGTTGGATCAAAAGCAAAAGGAGATGGCGGACGTGATCATCCACAGCGCCGACAATCTCCTCGTGATCATCAACGACATTCTCGATTTCTCGAAGATCGAGGCGGGGAAGTTCCGCATCGATGCGATGGATTTCGATTTGCGGGATGCGCTTGAGGAGACGGCGGCGCTGCTCGCACCGCAGGCGGATCGAAAGAGGCTGAAATTGATGGTGGATATCGATGCGGCGGTGGCCGGTGGAGTGACTGGAGACCGCAATCGTATCCAGCAGATCGTCACCAATCTGCTGGGTAACGCGCTCAAGTTCACGGAGCGCGGGCAGGTGGTGTTGAAGGCAACGGCGGTCGCATCACCGAGGAACGGATTGCACGTACGCATTTCGATCACGGACACGGGGATTGGCATCCCGGAGTCGGCGCGGGCGCATCTCTTCCAGCCTTTTGTTCAGGCGGATGGATCGACGACGCGGCGTTTCGGTGGAACGGGTCTTGGCCTGGCGATTTGCGGGCAACTGGTGTCCTTGATGGGAGGGACCATTGGGTTCGATAGTGTGGAAGGGGCCGGATCCTGTTTTTGGTTCCAGCTCGATCTCCAACGCGCGAGTGTGCCGGCGAGCGAAGCCGAGGAAACCATTCCTGAGGGCACCCGGGTGCTCGTGGTAGATGATGATGAGAATAACCGGATCATACTGACGCGCCAACTTAGCGAAATGGACGTGGTGGTGGATGCAGTGCCTGACGCGGAGAGTGCGCGGGCGAGTTTGCGTAATGCCGCAGGAGGAGAGCATCCCTATTCTGTCCTGCTACTTGATTGGAACATGCCGGGGGAGGGCGGGTATTTGCTCGCGCAATCGATCCGAAAAGATCCGGAGATTTCCGGTACGCGGATAGTCGTGCTGACCTCGTCAAATCCGGAAGTGGAGCCGGAGACATTGGCTCAGTTGGATTTCAGCGCGGTGTTGAACAAGCCCATTCGCAGCGTGCAGCTGCGGCGGAGTCTGGTGCGCGCGCTTGGCCGTTCCGAGACACAGGCGCCCTTTCCCATCGCTGAAGCGGCCGTGGGAAAGCGGCTGCGATTGTTGGTAGCAGAAGATAATCCGACCAATCAACTTGTCGCCCAAATGATGCTGGAGCAGATGGGGCACACGGTTGAATTTGCGGTAAACGGGCAGGAAACCATCAGGCAGCTCGTGCGTTCGGATTTCGACGCGGTTCTGATGGACTGCCAGATGCCTGTGATGGACGGGTATGAAGCGAGCCGCCGCATCCGAGCGGGCGAGGCGTCTCCTCAGGCGGTGAAGCTTCCGATCATCGCATTGACTGCGTATGCCATGCCCGACGACCGGGCCAAGGCGCTCGCGGCAGGAATGGATGATTATGTCACCAAGCCGATCGATCCGGAAGTGCTCGAGAAAGCGTTTGCACGCTGCGGCCTGTTAAGGGCGGACAGCGAACAAGCCCAGCCGGCGAACCCGGTGTCTGTGCAAAAAGCCGGGCGGGATACGCATGATCATTTCGATCCGGAACGACGCCGCCAGCTGGAGAAAATCAAGACACCGGATGGTATCTCGCTTTGGGAAAAGGCACTGGCGATGTTCATGAAGGACATGCCTGGCCGGGTAGAGGCGTTGAGTGGTTTCGTTGAAGCTCATCAGGCGGAAAAAGTCGCTGTGGGTGCCCACACGATACGCGGCAGCGCGGCGAACTTGGGCGCGACGGGTCTGCAAAACGCGGCGAAAGAACTCGAAAGCGCGGCGCGTGCGGACGAGTGGGACAGAATACGGGAGGGAGTTTCCGGTGTTCTTATCGAGTGGAAATTGTTGGCCGGGGACTAATTTATCTCTGTGCGCGGTTTGTGTCCAAGGGGCACCCAGGCGAGCGCGCCTTACGATCTTGCTAAGGAAAATGGGCGCCGTGAGAACTGCGGGAGTGTCGAAAAATCTGAAGAACATCAGCGTAGTGGCGTCGTTGACTATGGTGTCGCGTGTGCTCGGGCTGATCCGGGATATTTTGAGCGCCAACATTCTTGGCGGCGGAGTTTTCAATTCCGCTTTTGTGACGGCATATAATTTGCCCAATCTGTTTCGGCGATTGCTCGGCGAGGGTGCATTGTCGGCGGCGTTTGTGCCGACCTTGCACGCGGAATTGCGAGAACGGGGCAAGGAAGGGGCATTTGCGTTGCTCAACAATGTGGTGAGCTGGGTCGCGGTGACAACGAGCGTGCTGGTCGTGGTGACGATGTCGGTATGCAGTCAATCGCGGCACATCACGGGGCAGGATCCCAAGTGGTATCTGATGGCTGATCTGACGGTGATTTTGTTTCCGTACATGGCGTTTGTGTGCGTGGCGGCGGCGTTGAACGCGGCGCTTAACGTGATGGATCGCTTCACGGAGCCGGCGCTTTCACCAATCTGGTTGAATCTTGCGATGATCGCTTCACTGGGGGGCGCGGCATGGCGGTGGAGCGAATCCGATCTGGGGCAGGTTTACTGGCTGTGCGGCGGTGTGCTGGTGGGCGGGCTGCTACAGATGATTTCACCGACGATCGTCTTGATGCGGGAAGGCTGGCGGCCGCGTTTCGATCTGAGCATCTCGTCCGGCGTGCGCGAGATCACGAGGCTGATGGCACCGGAGCTGTTTGGCGTAGCGATTTATCAGATCAATATCTTCGTCTCGCGGCAGCTCTCGTTTTCCATCGATGAATCTTCGGCGTCGGTTTTTTTCTATGCGAATCGCCTGATGGAACTGCCGATCGGTGTCTTCGCGATCGCGGTTTCGACGGTCGTGTACCCGTTGATTTCGCGGCATGCCGTTGAGGGGAAATTCGCAGAGATGGCGGATGATTTTCGCAAAGGATTGCGGTTGATTTTGCTCATAAACATTCCGGCCGCGGTGGGGCTGGCGTTGCTGGCGGAGCCGATCATCCGGCTGTTGTTCGAGCATGGGAGATTCACAGCCGAGAACACGCGGGCGATGGTGCCGCTGCTGCAATTGTTCATGGTGGCGATGCCGTTTTTCTCGGTGGTGAGCATGTCCACGCGAGGATTCTACGCGCTGCGGGAAACCAAGACGCCGGTGCGGATCGCAGCGGTGAGTTTTGTAGTAAACATCATTCTGAGCCTCACGCTGAAGGATCGTCTCGGGACGAGCGGACTGGTGCTGGCGAGCACCGTGGCGATTGTTTTGCAGACGGTTTTGCTGCAACGGGCGCTGACGCTCCGGCTGCCGGGGATGAATTTCGCACCGCTCTGGAAAACAGTGGGCAAGATCGTGCTCGCGGCGTTGGGACTGTTTATTGTCGTCGGTGGCTGCTGGTGGCTATTGCGGCGTGAAATGCCGGGATCTCCGGTTGCAGATTTGATTGCCGTCTGCGGACTGATTCCGGTGGGCGCGGGTATTTATATGGTCTTGGTGATGATGCTCCGGATTGAAGGGCGAGAGGAGATTGCAGATCTGGTGCTGCGCAAGATTCGGAAGAAGGCATGAGAATGGCTGAGAACGTGTGATCCCATGAAGTTTAAATTTGATTGGTTTCTCTGGGGCATGGTGGTCGCGGTGGCGCTCGCGTGGTTGATTCCCGGGCCGGGTGCGCATGGCGGGTGGTTGCATCCGGAGCTGCTCAACAAGGCGGGCGTGGCGGTGATTTTTTTTCTGAGCGGCGTGTCGCTGTCGTTTGCGGCGATGAAGGCGGGGGCTTTGCGGTGGCCGGTGCATGTGGTGGTGCAGACGACGACGTTTTTGATTTTTCCGTTGGTCGGGGTGGCGTTGCTGTGGCTGACTGATCGGTGGATTTCGCCGGAGCTGAACGTAGGCTTTTTCTTTTTGTGCGCGTTGCCGTCGACGGTGTCGTCGTCGGTCGCGATGACGGCGGCGGCACGGGGCAATGTGCCGGTGGCGGTTTTTAATGCGACGCTCTCGAGCCTGATCGGCGTGATCGTGACGCCGTTATGGATCAGCTGGCGGCTGCACACGGAGGGCGGTGGCGTGGATCTGGGGAAAGTTATCCTGGATCTGATGCTCTGGCTCGTGCTGCCCTTGGTGCTTGGGCAGCTGGCGCGGCCGTGGCTGGCGGAGTGGGCGAAGCGCAACAAGAAGTTCATCCATGTGGTGGATCGCGGGACGATCCTGCTGATCATCTACACGTCGTTCTGCGATTCGATCGCGCGCGGCGTTTGGTCGGGGCAGGGGCTGAGCGTGGTGGCGATCGCGGTCGTGGGATCGCTGATACTGTTTTTCGTGGTGCTGTGGATCGTGGAGGCGATCGCGAAGATGGCGGGGTTCAACGTGGAGGACCGGATCGCGACGGTGTTTTGCGGATCGAAGAAGACGATCGCGTCGGGTGTGCCGATGGCGCAGCTGATCTTCGCGGCGGATCCGCGGCTCGGGGTGATTTTGCTGCCGTTGATGATCTATCATCCGCTGCAACTGGTGATCTGCGGTGTGCTGGCGGGGCGGTGGGCGAAGCGGCCGGGGGTGTGAAGGGCGGTGGTAGAGCGGAGCGCCAAGAGCGCGGTTGAAGTTTCGTGACGGACGTTTCCTGATCGCGCCATGTCCGATGCGTTGTCTCCCGAATCACTGGTCGCGGCTCTCAACTGGCGTTATGCCACGAAGAAATTCGATCCGGTGAAGAAGATCCCGGGCGAGGTCTGGGAGGCGCTGGAGCAGGCGTTGATCCTGGCGCCGTCGTCAATGGGGTTGCAGCCGTGGAAGTTTTTCGTGGTGACGAATCAGGCGGTGAAGGAGCAGCTGGCGGGAGCTTCGTACAAGCAGAGCCAGATGGCGGATTGCTCACATGCGGTGGTGTTCGCTGTGCATAAGAACATCGGCGGGGCGCATGTGGAAAAATATCTGGAGCGGGTGTCGGCGGTGAAGGAGGTGACGCGGGAATCGTTGGAAGGATTTGGGAAGATGATCGCGGGGAATCTGGCGAACGCGGCGAAGGCGGGGCGGCTCGATGCGTGGCAGACGCACCAGATCTACATCGCGCTGGGGCAGTTCATGACGGCGGCGGCGTTGCTGGGGGTTGATACGTGCCCGATGGAGGGAATCGAGAATGCGCGGTACGATGAGATCCTGGGGCTGAGCGGTGGGGACTATGCGACGGTGGTGGCGTGCCCGGCGGGTTACCGGGCGTTTGGGGACAAGTATGCGGCGGTGAAGAAGGTGCGGTTCGAGGCGAAGGATGTGATCGTGCGGGTGTGAGGCAGGGTCGGAGGAGTCGCTGGGAAGCCAGGAAAGGCTGGCGGCGAGGGAGATTTTAGGAAAAAGGCAGGGTTATACGCGGCATGAAAGCGAGAGCAGCTGCTTGGGGGAGAGTGGTTAGTGAAGATGTTGGGCGAGGGCGGAGATGAGGAGCGCGAAGTTTTTCAATGAAATGCGACTGAATCTCGATTTCGGTCTTTTCAAGGCAAGGAAAGGTGGTTGTGTGTGTGGCGAACTCGCAGACCGGCAGGCGTCGGTCGGCACCAAAACTGAACTCACCATGAACGTCGCAGAAACGAGCTTAAGCGCACCGCAGGCGGGCGTGCGCCGGAAGCAGTCCAGCAGGACGACGGGTGCCGAGGCGCGTTTTTTTTGGGCGAAGATTGAGACTGAGTCTGAGGTTCGCGGCACGTGGAAATATCCGGAGGTGAAGGCGGACAAGGTGGGTATGTGGGTAGCGCTGGGCATCGCGGTGGCGGCGCACGCGATTTTTTTCTTTGGCTTTGGGAAATCGAAACCGGTGGCGGCAGTGGTCGCGCCGGCGGAGGTGACGGAGGTGGCGTTGTTTGATGTGCCGGTGCCGGAGGAGGAGTTGGTGGCATCGGATAGCGCGGCTAGTGAGAACACGGAGGCTTCGGCGGGAGTGGATGTGCCGACGCTGCCGGACACGCCGGCGATGGTGAATCTGGGGGATTTCGTGCAGGCGGTGCAGCTGGGCAACATGCTGCCGCGCGCGGATCTGAGCGGGGCGAGCCTGTCGCAGATCCCGGGAAATTTCCGCAGTGGCGGCGCGGGAGGTAGCGGGAGCGGTTTTGGCAGTGTCTTCGCGCTCTCGGATCTGGATCGCGCGCCGACGCCGACGTACCGGCCGTTGCCGACGATCCCGCGGCATCTGCTCACTGCGGCAGCGGGTGTGAGCGTGACGGTGGAGTTTGTGGTTTCCGCCAAGGGTGAGGTGATGAACCCTCGGGTAATCAGCTCGGATAATCAGCGGTTCGACGATGTGGCGCTCAATGCGGTGAAGCGCTGGAAGTTCAAGCCGGGGTTCCGTCAGGGGCGGACTGTGAACGTGAGCATGAGTCAGGCGATCGACTTCAAGGTATCGGGAAGTTGAGGACGGCGGCGGGCGGGCGGATTGGCGCGGGCGCGGAGAGGCGGCGGGTGGCTGGGGCGCTCAGTATTTTCTCAGGCCGGTTTTTTCGGCTAGGAGGCGGAGGAGGAAGAGCGGGTTGTTTTTGAAGTAGCGCGAGGCGAGGCGGCGGGGTTCGGTGCAGAGACGGAAGAGCCATTCGAGGCCAGAGCGTTGCATCCAGCGCGGGGCCTGGCTGACGCGGCCGGAGAGAAAGTCGAAGGCGGCGCCGATGCCGAGCATGACGCCGGCGTCGAGGCGTGGGGCGAAGGCGGCCATGAATTTTTCCTGCTTGGGGGTGCTGAGGCCGACCCAGAAGAAGGACGGGCGGAGGGCGCGGATTTTCGTTTCGAGGGCGGAGGCTTCGTCGGGCGTGAGTTCGCGGAAAGGCGGTGTGTGGGTACCTGCGATGCGGAGGCCGGGGAAGCGGGCGGAGAGTTTTTGAGCGAGGGCGTCGGCCGTGCCGGGGGCGGCGCCATAGAGGAAGTGGGTAAGCTCGGTGCCGGCGGTGGCGGCGCAGACTTCTAGGAGAAGGTCGGGGCCGTACACGCGGGTGATGGCGCGATGGCCGGCGCGGCGGCCGAGCCAGACAAGCGGCATGCCGTCGGGTGTGGTGAGGTAGGAGTTATTGAGCGTGGCGAGATGGGCGTGATCGCGGCGGGCGCAGGAGACGCTGTTGACGTCGCAGAAACACACATATGCGGCGGGCGGGCGTTCGCGGGCGGCGGAGATGACGAGGTCGCGGGCTTGCGCGAGGGAGAGGGCGCTGACGCGGACGCCTAGGACGGGGTAGCGTTCGGGTAGTGCCATGACGGGAGTGGTTTTTCGTCAGCGATCTCCTCGATGTGGACGAAGGTGAAGCAGGCGATGACGCCGAGGGCGGTCGCTCCGAGCAGGAGGATGCCGATGAACCAGAGCGTGCCGTGGGCGACGAGGGAGATGCCACCGGAGGCGCCGATCAGGAGAATGCCCACGAGGATGTTGCGGGTGATGGAGGTGCGGCGGCGGTTGCGGTTGAGCAGGTCTTTGCGCGGTGTGGGGGAGATGCGGGCGACGGAGAGCCAGGCGCAGCCGGAGGCGGTGACGGCGCCGGTGATGAAGGCGAGCAAGGCGAGCCACGGGCGGCCGAAGGCGGCGATAACGAGGCAGAGGATGAGCGAGGCGGCGAGCGGGAGAGCCATGCCGGCGGCCATTTTGGCGAGGCGGAGGCGGGTCTCAGGCGAAGGGCTCATGCGGATGAGATCGAGACAATCCTCGCCGGTGGCGGCGACGTCGGCGAGCAAGGTGGAGAACTGGACGGCGATGACGACTGCGACAGGGGCGAGGATGACGGTGCCGCCGAACTGGCGGAAGGCGAGGAACGCGGGGAGAATGTACATGAGCGACGGGAGCGTCTGCGAAAGCAGGAGCGGGTCGCGGACGATGAGGCGTAGGTCTTTGAAGAAGGTGGCGCGGGCGAGGCCCTGGGAGAAGCGGTAGGTTTTGCCGCCGGTGCGGGGTGCGCGGGAGGGTTTCACGCCGGATTCCTGGAGGCCGGTGAGGAAGGTTTTGGCGAGCTGGCGGGCGGTGAGGAAGGCGATGAGCGCGGTGACGGAGGCGAGGATGAGAAGCTCGGAAGGTTCACCGCGGCCGGAGCGGGCGAGGTGGGAGAAGCCGAGCCAGTCGGCGGTGGTGCGGAGGGCGGACCAGAAGGCGATTTTGTCGGCGCGGGGGAAGTAGTTCTGAATTTGAAACGTGAGGTAAACTGACGCGCCGAGGAAGGCGGCGAGGATTTGAATCCAGACGCGGGCGCGGCGGGTGCCGAGAAGACGGACGAGGGCGAGGGTGAGCCAGACACCGGCGCAGGCGGCGATAATGGAGAGGGAAATCCAAGTGACGTATCCGAAAAGGTACATCGGGGAGAAGCCGATGATCACGCCGTTGAGCAGTGGCAGGAGAAGCAGGCTGGCGCCGATGAACGCGCCGGTGGACATGACGGCGATGCGGGCGAGGAGGATGGCGCGGGTGCTGACCGGAGAAGAGAGAAGAAGATCGAAGTCGGCGCGCTCGAAGAAGAGGCCGATGGCTTGGTTCATGGAAGCACCGAGCATGAGGAAACCGAAGAAGGCCCAGAGGCCGGCTTCGAGACCGAGCGGGGGCGTCTGCTGCAGGTGGGTGAAAAGGAGAATGCTGATCGCGTGGAGGACCAGCAGTGCGAGGGCGAGGAGGGTGGCGCTAGTGGCGATCTTGAGTTTGCCCGTGCGGAGCTCGCGCCAGAGAAGGCGGAGGTCGTTGCGCAGGATCAGGCGGGTTTGTCTGAGCAACGCGCTCATGCGACGGGCAGCGGGGGCGGGGATGCAGGGGCGGGAGATGGGGGCGTGGAGGCTGGTTCGCCGTTTTCGCCGCCGGTGACGCGGAGGAAGACGTCTTCGAGCGTGCCGGAGGTATTGCCGGCCTGGTGACGAAGTTCGTCGAGCGTGCCTTCGGCGGCGAGGCGGCCGGCGTGGAGGATGCCGATGCGGTGGGCGAGGCGTTCGGCGACGTCGAGGATGTGAGTGGTGAGGATGACGGTGTTTCCGCGGCGGACGAAATCGAGGAGGATGTCTTTGACTAGGCGGGCGGCGGAGGCGTCGAGGCCGGTGAGCGGCTCGTCGAGGAGCATGACGGTGGGCTGGTGGATGAGCGCGCCGCAGAGAGCCATTTTTTGCTTCATGCCCCGGGAGAAGCTCTCGATGAAGTCATCGCGTTTTTCCCAAAGGCCGAGAGTCTGGAGGAGTTCTTCGGCGCATGGTTGGCTGGCGGATGCGGGAAGATCCCAGAGGGCGGAGACGAATTCGAGGTACTCGAGCGGGCGGAGTTTGCCGTAGAGGACGGGATCGTCGGGGATGTAGGCGAGGGGGCGTTTGGCGGCGGATGGGTTGATGCGAAGCGGGATGCCCTCGATAAAAATGTCGCCAGCGTCGGGCCGGAGGAGGCCGGCGATCATGCGGATGGAGGTGGTCTTGCCGGCGCCGTTGGGGCCGAGGAAGGCGTAGAGCTGGCCGCGGGCGATTTGGAGGTCGAGGCCGTTGACGGCTTTGGTGTCGCCGAAGGATTTGCGGAGGCCGCGCGTCTCGCACGCGAAGACGACGGACTCGGCGGGGGCGGGATTCATTGCGGTGAGGAAGGCGTGCGGGGCACGGACGCGCAACGCTGTTTCAGAGGTGTTTCGCGAGGGAATCGAGGGTGATTTCGGCGAGGGAGGTGACGCGGAGGCTGGCGTGGGGGAAGACGTGGTGGTGGGTCGAGGGATTGGGCGCGACGACGACGAAGAGTCCGGCGCGCTTAGCGGCTTCGCTGCCGGGCGGGGAGTCTTCAAAGGCGACTGATTCGTGCGGGGCGGCGCCGAGTGCGGCGAGTGCGGAGAGGTAGACCTCGGGCTCGGGTTTGCCGCGAGAGACGTCGTCGCGGCAGCGGATGATGTCGAACGAATCGAAAAGACCGATACGCTGGAGGTGGCTGTCCACCCAAGAGTGCGGGGAGTTGGAAGCGATGCCGAGGCGGACGTTGTGGGCGCGGGCGGTGGCGATGAGGTCGAGGACGCCGGGAAGGATGGGTTGGGCGTGGAGGCGTTCGCGGCGGAGATCGCGATGTTGTTTTTCGAGGGCGGCGCGGTCGGCGGCGGGGCCGAAGGCGATCCAGGGATCGAAGGCGATGTCGGCGTGGCCGACGACGCTGAGCGCATGGGCGCGTGAATACGCGACGCCGGCGCGCTCGTGGACCTCGACCCAGGCGTCGACGATGGGGGTCTCGGTGTCGATGATGAGGCCGTCGAAATCGAAGACGAGGGCGCGGATCATCGGGCTGGTTGCGGGTGAGGAGCAGCGGCGAGCGTGGTGGGCAGGCCGTCGATGCTGTTGGCGTTTTTCTCGGCGCGGTAGGTGGCGAGACCTTCGGGGCCTTTGCGATTGGACCAGTCGAGCAGCGTGTCGCGCGAGCCGGTGTATTCGAAGAACGGAACGCCGAAGCCGCAGGAAGTCTGGACGGATTCGATGTCGATGATGATGAGCTGGCGTTCGCCGGCGAGCGGCGGGCCGAAGAGCGGGCGGAGTTGTTTCCAGTCGTCGTGATGCGGCTGGACGGAGCGGCCGCGGCCGTAGAGGCGGAGGATGAGCGGATCGCCTTCGACGGCGCAGAACATGACGGTGGCGCGGCCGTTTTGGGCGAGGTGGGCGGCGGTCTCGGCACCACTGCCGGTGAGGTCGAGGTAGCCGGCGCGCGATGGGGTGAGGACGCGGAAGGAGTCGTAGCCTTTGGGGGAGACGTTGACGCGGCCAGAGTCGGGTGCGGTGGCGATGAAATAGATTTTCTGCCGCGCGATGAAGTCGCGGTGAGCAGGTGTGAGCTGGTCAAAGAATTTGCCCATGACGGCGGTTATCAGAGCAGCGAGCGGGCGGGGCGCAAGGACGGCGGGGAGTTTATGGGGACCATGGCCCAGGAGGCGTCATGGAACAGTGTTGTAGAGGCGCGCTGGACGGCGGGGAGGTTTCCAGTACGGTGCGAGCTCATGCGTCCCAACCTCCGTTCGCTCACGATCCCCGTTATTTCAATCGCTCTCATGACTGCCTCTGTTTCCGCCAAGCCCGAGACCCGCAACCGCGCCGAGATTCCAGCCGAGTATAAATGGGATTTCACGCCGATCTACGCGAGCTGGGAGGCGTGGGAAGCAGGGATAAAAGACATGGAGGCGAAGATGGACGCGTTTCCCGCGCTGAAGGGCACGCTCTCGGGGGGGCCGGATGCGGTGGTGAAGGCGTACCAGCTTTTCGACGAGATCGGGCAGTTGCAGTACCGCGTGTTTCGTTATCCGCAGCTGCAGCGCGACGTGGACATGCGCAACAACGAGATCGGCGGGAAGCTCCAGCGCGTGCAGGCAATCTTCGCGAAGTTCGGGACGGCGACGTCGTGGTTCACGCCGGAGTTGCTGACGATCCCGCAGGCGACGATGGAGAAGTGGATCGCGGAAACGCCTGCGCTGGCACCTTACAAGTTTCCGATCCTGGATAATTATCGCCAGCAGGAGCACGTGCTCGATGAGAAGGGGGAGCGGTTGTTGTCGTTTGCGTCGCGTTTCAGCCAGGTGCCGCGGGAGACGTTTCAGGAGTTGAGCACGAGCGACATCAAGTTCCCGACGGTGACGCTCAGTGACGGGAAGGAAGTGAAGCTGTCGCCGGGCGCTTATCAGCATGTGCTGCAGACGAACCGTAATCAGGCGGACCGGAAGCTGGCGTTCGAGACGTACCACAAGACGTACGAGGCGAACATCAACACGTACGCGGCGATCTACAACGGTGTGCTCCAGCGCGACTGGTTTTCGGCGCAGGCGCGAAACTATCCGACGACGCTCGATGCGGCGCTGGACGGGAATGCGATTCCGAAGGCGGTGGTGGAAAACCTGATCGCGACGACGCGCGCGGGGACGGAACCGTTTCGCCGGTACATGCGACTGCGCAAGAAGCTGCTCGGGCTGGAGACGTACAACCCGTTCGATAACGCGATCCCGATTTATGACGTGGAGAAGAAGTACCCGTACGAGTTGGCGACGGAGCTGGCGTTGAAGTCGGTCGAGCCGCTCGGCGCGGAGTATGTGGAGAAGTACAAGAAGTTCGTCTCGGGCGGGCGCATCGATGTGTACGAGAATGAGGGGAAGCGGAGCGGCGCCTATTGCGCCGGCGTTTATGGCGTGGGGCCGTATCTGCTGCTCAACCACAATGACACGCTGGACTCGGTCTTCACGTTTGCGCACGAGGCGGGCCATGCGATGCACACGGTGCTTTCGTACGAGTCGCAGCCGTTCGTGACGTCGGACTACACGATCTTCGTGGCCGAGGTGGCTTCGACGACGAACGAGCGTTTCCTGCTGGAGCAGTTTCTCGCGACGACCACCGATCCGAAGGAGCGCTTCGTGCTGCTCCAGCATGCGGTGGACGCGATCGTGGGGACGTTCTACACGCAGGTGATGTTTGCGGATTATGAGTTGCAGGCACACCGGCTCGTCGAGGAGGGGAAGCCGGTGACGGCTGAGGTGCTGAGCGGCATCTACAAGCAGCTGCTCAAGGATTATTACGGCGATGCGGCGAACATCGAAGAGCTCTATCGGGTGACGTGGGCGCGCATCCCGCATTTCTTTAATTCGCCCTACTATGTCTATCAGTACGCGACGTGCTTTGCGTCGTCGGCGCAGATTTTCAAGACGCTGACGACGGGCAGCGCGGAGGAGAAGAAGGCGGCGACGGAGCGTTATCTGACGCTGCTGCGCAGCGGTGGAAACGATCATCCGATGGAGCAGCTCAAGAAAGCCGGCGTCGATCTGACAAAGAAGGAAACCGTGCAGGCGGTGGTCGAGCAGATGAACGAACTGGTTGCCCAGCTAGAAGCGGAGGCGGCGAAGATCAAGTGATCCGGCCTGTTCAGCGGTGCGGTGTGATTGCCGCGCTGTGCTGAAAAAAGCCCGCGACTCTCGGTTAGAGCGCGGGCTTTTTATTCGAGAGCGTGAAGGCGGTGCGCGGGATCTGGCTCAGGATTTTCCGGGGGCGGGGATCTGGGCTTTGAGGCGGGTGAACTGGCCGCGCTGGGCTTCGGAGGTGGCGATTTTTTCTCCGTACGAAGCGAGGGCGATGACGGCTTCGTGATTACCGAGGCGAAGGTTCAGGGCGGCGGTGTAGTAAACGAGGGCGGCGTCGCGCGGGAAGAGTTTCAGGCCGTGGGCGAGGGTGGTGAGTTCCTCGGCTTCGGGCGGGGTTTCTTTCAGAACCCAAGTGTTGGCGATGAGGCGGAAGGTGTCGGGGAGCGGCGGGGACAAGGTCCGGGCCTTGGCGAGGAGGTCGAGGATTTCGCCGGCTTGTTTGTCGCTGAGTTTACCCTTGGGGCCGGCGGGCTTGGAGGAGGCTGCGTCCAGACGGAGCTGGGCGAGATCGGTGAGGACGGAGGGGCGGGTGGTTTTGGGGGCGGCGGCGGCGAGGAATTTTTCGGCGCGAGTGCGGTCGCCGCCGGCGAGTTCGGCCTGGCCGAAGGTGCCGAGGAACTGGGGGTCGCGTTCGCCGCGGATGTAGGCGGCGATGGCGGTGGGGCGGAGCACGGCGGGGATGCCGGCGAGGCGGAGGGCGTCGCCCTTGATGCGTTCGGATTCACCCTCGGTGGCGTCGCGCATCTCGGGTGGCGGAAGATCGAGGCGGGCTTTGCCTTTGACGAGGTGTTGCTCGGCTTTGTAGGCGGGGGCCTGGATGTAGGCGGAGAGTTCGACGAGGAACTTGTCGTAGGATTTGCCGTAGCATTCCTCGAAAATCTCCGGGGTGAGCGGGGCTTTTCTAGCGCGGGCGAGGAGTTTCTCGAAGGAGGCTTTGTTGGATTTTTTCCAACCGTAGAGGTTGATGTGGAGGAAGGCGGCGCACTGCTTCGCCCAGAAGTTGTAGCCAACGGAATTGAGAGTGGCTTCGTCGCCGCGTTTGACGCCAAAGAACTCGTCGAATTTGAGCAGCTTACGCTGGCTAAGGGCGTAGTTAAACTCGGGATCCTCGCTGGAGGCGCCGGGGCCGTAGCTGAACTGGACCCCGGGGTTGGAAACATTGCTACCTCCATTGTTCGAGGTAGGCACGTCGATGAGCTGGCCGATGATGATTTCGCGCTCGTTGACCTTCATCTGCATGACGATTTGAGCGATGCCCTCTTCGAACCAGACTGGAGGCGGGGGACTTTCTCGGGAGAATTGATAGCGCACGTACTCGCGGCAGAGTTGCTTGTAGTGGTTAATCTCGAATGCGTTGTTGGCTGAGAGATCACCCTCAGTCGCGCCGGACTCTCCCATACGACTCTGAGCGATGGAGTATTGAAGGTTCATCGGACCTGAGCTGCCATCGGCGGTAATGTCGGTGGAGGTGACGCTTTTCAGGGCGAGATCTACGAGAATGAATGCTTGTTCACGCCCGTTGAGGAGGATGGTAGGTTTGGTGCGGGCAGCGCCGGTTTTGCCGTCGGTGACGAACTGGTCGAAGGATTTTCCTTTTCCGCAGAGGATGATGGCTGAGGGAGGCGCGGGGCGTTTTTCCATGGGGTAGGCCTTATCAAGGGCGATGCGGAAGATCTCAAAATCGCGGATGAGGCGCTGGGTCTCGCGGTCGGAGGCGTCAGAGATGACCTCGAAGCCGAGGATCTCGGTGTAGCGCCACTTGTCGGGCGCGGGGAGCTCGCGGGTGTCGGTGACCTGGAGTGTGGGCAGCTCGACGAGGGGGGCGGAGGCTGTGGGTTTGGCGGCCTGGCCGAAGGCGGCTGGCAGCAGGAATGAAGTGATGACAACGAAAAGCGCGGTGAGCGCGCGGGGAGTTGCGATGCGAGGAACGCGGGGAGTACGCATGGTGAAAGAGGAGCTGGGGCCCTGCCCGGGGTTGATGGCGGAAAAACTGGACGAGAGGTTTGCCCCGGCAATGGGAAACTAACACGAAGCGGCGGGTGGATGTTACGCGTGCGGTGGAGAAATCAGCCTTTGGCGATCTGGCGGTAGGCGCGCGGGGGGTGGCCCATGATGCGGCGGAAGGTGCGGGTGAAGTAGTAAGGATTGGGGAAGCCGGTGCGGGCGGCGATGAGGGCGATGGAATCGGTGGTCGTGTCGAGGAGCTGGCAGGCGCGCTGGATGCGGAGGCGGATGAGCCAGTCGATGGGGGCGTAGCCGGTGTGGCGTTTGAAGAGCGCGCAGTAGTGAGGGACGGAAACGGCGGCGAGCTGGGCGAGTTCTTCGAGGCGGATGGATTGGGCGAGGTGGGTGCGCATCCAGTCGGCGGATGCGGCGACGCGTTCGTCGGCGGTGCGGTCGTGGGGAGTGGAGGCAGAGGGACTGCGCTGGGTGAGGAGAGTGAGGGCAGTGCGGAGAGAGGCGGAGGCGGCGACTAGGTTGGGGAGGGAGTAGCCGCGTTCGAGGATTTGCCAGAGGTGGCCGAGCTGGAAGACCGGGGAGAGGGTGGTAGCGGTGGCTGTGGTGGTTAGCAGGGAGGTGAAGAGGCCGCCTTCGGGCGTGAATTGGAGGAGATCGCGCCAGGCGTCGGTTTCGGTGCCGGTGAAGTGGGCCCATTCGATGGTCCAGGCGGTGTCGTCAGCGGAGCCGTAGGCGTGGGGGCGGTGGGCGGGTAGCCAGGCGAGGGAGCCGGGGGAGAGGGTGTGGGTTTTGCCGGAAAGTTCGACCCAACCTTGGCCGGCGGTGCAGAGGATGAGGAGCGAGGTGGCGGCGCCTTTGGAGCGGCGGACGAGGTGGTTGATTGCGCGGGGGAAGACTCCGGCGTCGGTCACGAGGAGGCCGCGAAGGAGCGGGTGCTTTTCGACGGAGCGGCGGATGGTGGATGGGAGGATGACGAGGTGCTGGTCGCGGAAACCTTCGGGGATGCCGGTGCGGGTGGTGATGCGGGCGTTGGTGGATGGATGCGCGGCAGGAGCGGGGGCGGGAGCGCGGGCGGGCTGCTTGGGGGGCATAAGATCGTGCAGGTTTTTCAGGATTGGTTGCATTGTCGAGAGGGCGGAGCGGGCATAGTATCGGGCAAGTCCGAGATTAACCCTGAATCGCCATGAGTTCCGTCACCGTTCGCCGAGAGAGTGTTGTTTTCCCGACTTATCTGCCGGCGGCGGCGGACAAAAATCCGATGTTTTTGGAGAAGCGCGTTTATCAGGGGAGCAACGGGAAGGTTTATCCGCTGCCGTTTACGGATCGGATCGCGTTGGAGAAAATGGAGCAGGCATGGGACGCGGTGTGGGTGGAGAATGCGTTCATCCGTGTGATGATTTTGCCGCAACTGGGCGGACGCATCCATGTGGGCGAAGACAAGACGAACGGGTACGATTTTTTCTACCGTCAGAATGTGATCAAGCCGGCACTAGTTGGGCTGGCGGGGCCGTGGATCTCAGGTGGAGTGGAGTTTAACTGGCCGCAGCATCACCGGCCTTCGACGTTCATGCCGGCGGATGTGGAGATCGAAAAGCATCCGGATGGCTCGGTGACGGTGTGGTTGAGCGAGCATGAGCCGATGAACCGGATGAAAGGGATGCACGGCGTGTGCGTGCATCCGGATAAATCCTACATCGAGCTGAAGGCGCGCGTTTATAACCGGACGGCGATCGTGCAGACGTTTTTGTGGTGGGCGAATGTGGCGACGCGTGTGCATGAGCGTTACCAGTCGTTTTTCCCGCAGGATGCGACGTACGTGGCGGATCATGCGAAGCGGGCGATGAGCGAGTTTCCGCTGTGCGCGGGGAGTTATTACGGGGTGGATTATGCGGCGCGGGCGAAGGGTGGCGTGGCGGCGGAGGAGCGGCCGACGGAGTTTGTGCCGGGCGGGGATTATCCGGCGAACGATCTGAGCTGGTACGCGAACATTCCGGTGCCGACGTCGTATATGTGCATGGGGACGGAGGCGGACTTTTTTGGCGGGTACGATCACGCGCGGGAGGCGGGCGTGGTGCATGTGGCGAATCATCACATCTCGCCTGGGAAGAAGCAGTGGACGTGGGGGAATCAGGAGTTTGGGTACGCGTGGGATCGGAATCTCACGGACAGCGACGGGCCGTACATCGAGTTGATGGCGGGCGTGTACACGGACAATCAGCCGGACTTTTCGTTTTTGATGCCGGGGGAGACGAAGACGTGGAGTCAGTTTTGGTATCCGATTCAGAAGATCGGGCCGGCGCAGCAGGCGACGGTGGACGCAGCGGTGAGTCTGCGCGTGAAAGGACAGAGGGTGCGGGTGGGTGTGGCGGTTTCTGCGGAGCGGGAGCGTGTGTGCGTGCGGCTGGAGGCGCAGGGGCGCGTGGTGAAGCGGCGGTCGAAAGCGGAGGGGAGTCTGGTGATTGCGGAGTGGGTGCGGGATTTGGCACCGGGCGCGCCGTTGGTGGAAGAAGTGGCGCTGCCGCGTGGTGTGAAAGAGGCGGAGCTATGCGTGAGTGTGCGCGCGGTGGAGGGGCGGGAGTTGGTTTCTTATTCGCCGGTGAAAGATGAGAAAAAATCTGTGCCGCCGGCGGCGACGGAGCCGGGGTTGCCGGCGGAGATAGCGAGCAATGATGAGTTGTATGTGACGGGACTGCATCTGGAGCAGTATCGTCATGCGACGCGGATGCCGGAGGATTACTGGCGGGAGGCGTTGCGGCGAGATGCGGGGGACAGTCGGTGTTTGCTGGCGATGGGGAAATGGCATTTGCGGCGCGGGGAATTCGGCGAGGCGGAGAAGTTTCTCCGCGCGGCGGTGGAGCGGCTGACGTTGCGGAATCCGAATCCGTACGACGGCGAAGCGTATTATCAGCTCGGGTTGGCGCTGCGGTTTCTCGGACGGGATGACGAAGCTTATGCGGCGTTTTATAAGGCGACGTGGAATCAGGCGTGGCGGGCGGCGGGGTATCACGCGCTGGCGGAGATCGATTGTGTGCGGGGTCAGTGGGAAGCGGCGCGCGATCATCTGGAGCGGGCGTTGCGGATGAACGCGGATAATTTGAAGGCGCGGAATTTGCGCGTGCTCGTGCTCAGGAAGATGGGGCGTGGCGAAGAGGCGGAGGTGATTTTGAAGGAGACGCGGGCGCTTGATCCGCTGGATTGGTGGGCGCGGGAAATCGCGGGCGAAGCGCTGACGTGTGATACGCAGGTGCGGCTGGATCTGGCGCTGGATTACGCGCGCGCGGGGTTTGTGGCGGAGGCGTTAAGTGTGCTTGCGGACGCGAGGCCGGAGGTAGGGAGCGGGACGGAGCCGTTGGTGAGTTATTACCGGGCGTGGTTGCTCGAGCGAAGCGGCGGTGAGCGGGCGGAGGTTTTGCGGTATCTGAAGGCGGCGGCGAAGGCTTCGCCGGATTATTGTTTTCCGGCGCGGCTGGAGGAGATCGGGATTCTGGAGTTTGCTATGGCGAACAATCCGAAGGATGCGCGGGCGCCGTATTATCTGGGAAATTTGTTTTATGACCGGCGGCGTCATGTGGAGGCGATCAGGCTGTGGGAATGGTCGGCGAAGCTGGATGCTTCGTTTTCCGTGGTGTGGCGGAATCTGGGGATCGGGTATTTCAATGTTTCGAAGAAGCCGGTGGCGGCGCGGCGGGCGTATGAGCGGGCGTTTGAGGCGAATCCGGGGGATGCGCGGTTGTTGTACGAGCGGGATCAGTTGTGGAAGCGGATGGGCGTGGCGCCGGCGAAGCGGTTGCGGGAGCTGGAAAAGTTTCCGGCGCTGACGGGGCTGCGGGATGATTTGTCGGTGGAGTTGTGCGCGCTGCTGAATCAGGCGGGGCGGGCGGAGGCGGCGCGGGCGATTTTGATGACGCGGCGGTTTCAGCCGTGGGAAGGCGGCGAGGGGCAGGCGCTCGTGCAGTTCACGCGGGCTCAGGTGTTGCTGGGGCGGGCGTCGTTGGATGCTGGAGACGCCGAGAAGGCGTTGAGCTTGTTGATGGAGGCGCTGCGTCCGCCGGAGAGTTTGGGGGAGGCGAGGCATTTGCTGGCGAACGCGAGCGACGTGCAGTTCTGGCTGGGCGAGGCGCTGGCGTCGGCTGGGAGGAAAGAGGAGGCGTGCGCGCAGTGGGCGAAGGCGGCGTCGGCGCGCGGGGATTTTCAGGAGATGAGTGTACGGGCGTTTTCCGAGATGACGTATTACTCGGCGCTGGCGCTGGCGCGGCTGGGGAAGAAGGCGGCGGCGAAAAAGTTGCTGGGTGAGTTGCGCGAGTATGCACGGGAGCTGGCGGGGCGGGAGGCGCGCATCGACTATTTCGCGACGTCGCTGCCGACGATGTTGTTGTTCGAGGACGATCTGACGGCGCGCCAGCGGCGGGCGGCGGCGTTTATGGAGGCGCAGGCGGACGTCGGACTCGGAGAGCGGGGGACGGCGCGGAGGAGGCTGGCGGGGATTCTACGCGAGGAGCCGTCTCATGCGCTGGCGGCGGATTTGTTGCGCGAGTTGGGGTGAGAGGGGCGTGTGGCGGGAGGGTGGGCGGATTGTCCGAGTGGATTTCTTCGGGACATGTTGACCGTCCGAAAGGCGGTGCATCGACCCTGATTTAACGGGGCGTTGTTACAGACCTTCACACCCAACCCTGTACATGAGCAAAAAACGTCACGCGTTCGTTGGCACCGGCGGTCGCGCCATCAGTTTTATGGAGCCTTTGGTCACGACTTATCGCGACCAGCACGAACTCGTGGGCATCTGCGACATCAGCCCGGCGCGCATGGCGTACTACAACGAACTGCTCACGAACGACTGGAAGTCGCAGGCGGTGCCGACGTACACGGCGGATCGTTTTGACGAGATGCTGCGGGAGCAGAAGCCGGATGAGATTTTTGTGTGTTCGAAGGATTCGACGCATCACGACTATATCGTGCGCGCGCTTCATGCGGGCTGCGATGTCGTCACGGAGAAGCCGATGACGACGGATGCGGCGAAGTGCCAGGCGATCCTCGATGCGGTGAAGGCGACGGGAAAGAAAGTGCGCGTGGCGTTTAACTATCGCTGGGCGCCGTTTCGCACGAAGGTGAAGGAGCTGATCGCGACGGGCGTGATCGGAAAAGTTCACTCGGTGAATCTGGAGTACCTCCTCGATACGAGTCACGGCGCGGACTATTTCCGGCGCTGGCATGCGACGGCGGGGGATTCGGGGACGTTGCTCGTTCACAAGAGCACCCATCATTTTGACCTGGTGAACTGGTGGCTCGATGCGATCCCGCTGCAGGTGTTCGCGTACGGCGATCTGGTTTTTTACGGGAAGCAGAATGCGATCGCGCGCGGCGATGAGGCGCTGACGAAGTACGCGCGCTACACGGGAGAGGCGGCGGCGAAGGGCGATCCGTTCCGGCTGGATCTGGATGAGAGCGAGCCGTTCCGGAAGATTTACCGGGCGGGCGAGAAGGACTCGGGGTACATCCGGGACCAGAATGTGTTTCGCGAAGGCATCGATATTTATGACCAGATGTCGCTCAACGTGCGCTATCGCACGGGGCAGGTGCTGACCTACTCGCTGGTTTGCTACAGTCCGCGCGAGGGGATGAGGGTGACGTTTAATGGGGACCGTGGGCGGATCGAGTACCACGAGTTCATTGGTTCACACATGAATCGCGCAGTGCGCCCGAAGGATTTCAAGCTGGAGATCAAGCCGGGGTCCGAGCCGGAAGGTGAGTGGATCAAGGTGTATCCGCATTTCCAGACAGGTTATGTGGTGCCGGTGGATGTCGAGGTCGGGCTGCCGCATGGCGGGGCGGACACGATTTTGAACGAGCACTTTTACGGCGAGCAGAACGCGCCTGCGGACAAGTGGGGACGCACGGCCGGGCATGAACAGGGGGCGGCGTCGGTGCTCGTGGGCGTGGCTGGCGTGGAGTCGATCAAGCGCAACCAGCCGGTGAATGTGAGCGATCTCGTGACGTTGAAACCGGGTGCGACGAAGTTGTCGGAGCTGGTTTGAACTGAAGTGTGAGCGCGGTGGCGGGAGGGGGCGCGGGTCGGCGGAGTCGGAGTTTTGGACAGGATTAAGAGGACTAACAGGATTGGCGAAAACCACTCGCTGGCGCTCGTGGCTACGGGTGGGTTTCGGCGGCGTAGGCGCTGGCTAAGAGGACGACGGGGTGGATGAATTGGAGCGGATTGGCGGAGTGGGCTTCGCCGGCCTGGAGGTGGAGGGAGCAGCCGGGATTCGCGACCGCGACGATGGGTGCGGCGGTGGCGCGGAGGTTGTTGAGTTTGCGATCGCGGAGCCACCCGGCGGTCTTGGGTTGGGTGATGGAGTAGATGCCGGCGCTGCCGCAGCACCAGGTGGGCTCGGCGGATTCGCGGAGTTCGATGCCGGGGATGGCGCGGAGGATGGCGCGGGGTTGGGCGGAGATTTTCTGGCCGTGGCAGAGGTGGCAGGCTTCGTGATAGGTGACGGGCGTGACGGTTGGCGCGGGTGATTTTTCGCGGCCGTCGATGGACGAACGGAGGAGGTTTAAGGGATGATTCGGAACTGCGGTGGATGTGCGGGCGGGTGGCTGAGGGTGACGGAAATTTATTTCGACGAGGTATTCGGAGATGTCGCGGAGTTTGCGGGACCATTCGGCGGCGCGTTGAGCGTAGGCGGGATCGGTGGCGAGGAGGCGGTCGTAGTGTTTGAGGTGGGAGCCGCAGCCGGCGGCGTTGGAGATGACGGCGTCGAATTGAGAGAGGTCGACGGCATCGAGTTGACGGCGTGCGAGGGTGGCGGCTAGGTCGAGTTCGCCGTTGTGCGCGTGGAGGGAGCCGCAGCAGGACTGGGCGCGGGGTGTGTGGACTTCGCAGTTGTTGGCGAGGAGGACGTCGGCGGTGGCGCGGTTGATGTCGGAGAAGGCGATGTCTTGAACGCAGCCGGTGAGGAGGAGGACGCGGCGGAATGGTTGAGCAGAGGGTGAAGCCGATGCAGAGGCAGACTTGGCAGTTTTGGCAGAGGAAGGTGTTTCGACTTTCGCGATGAGCGAGTCGGAGAAGCGGCGCTGGATGGTGGGCGTGGAGGGTTCGGCGACGCGGATCGAAGTGGGGAGGAGTTTTGTGAGGCGGAGGGCTCGGGCGAGGGATTGGAGGCCGGTGACCTGGTAGAGCCAGAGGAGGCGTCCGGCGAAGCGGAGGAGACGCGGCTTCATGAAGAGCTGTTTCATGGTGAGCCAGCGGACGAAGTCGCGTCGCGGGGTTTTGACTACGCCACTTTGTTCGACGTGGGCGCGGGCGTGTTCGAGGAGGTTGGTGTAATCAACGCCGGCGGGGCAGGCGGTGGTGCAGGCGAGGCAACCGAGGCAGTAGCTCATTTCCTCGGCGAAGTTCGGCGTGGTTTCGAGTTCGCCGTCGGCGATGGCGCGCATGAGGGAGATGCGGCCGCGGGGGGAGTTTTTTTCCCGGCCTGTTTCAGCATAGGTGGGGCAGGTGGGCAGGCACATGCCGCAGTGCATGCATTGCTGGAGGACGGAGTAGTCGAGGGACTGAAGCGGAGATTGTTTCACGCAAAGGCGCCAAGGCGCAAAGAAGCAGGGGAGTGGGTTTTCTTGGCGGCTTTGCGCCTTGGCGAGAGAGACATTGTTTTAGTCGAAGATTTTTCCCGGGTTCAGCAGGGCGTCGGGGTCCAGGGTGTGTTTGATGGCTTTGAGGAGAGCGTGGCTGGATTCGCCGAGCTGTTGTTTGAGGAAGGGTTTTTTGGCGAGGCCGACGCCGTGTTCGCCGGTGATGGTGCCGCCGAGGGCGAGGGCGGCGTCGACGATCTCGGCGATGGCGTGGTGGACGCGTTCCATTTCGGCCGTGTTGCGCTCGTCGGTGAGAATGGTCGGGTGCAGGTTGCCGTCGCCGAAGTGGCCGAAGACGGCGATGTCGAGGGTGTGCTTCGCGGCGATGTGTTGGACGGAGCGGATCATCTTCGCGAGTTCGCTGCGGGGGACGGTGACGTCTTCGAGGATGGTGGTGGGTTTGCGGCGGGCGAGGGCGGAGAAGGCGCTGCGGCGGGCGAGGGCGAGTTGTGCGGATTCGGCGGCGTCGCGCGCGCGGCGGACCTGGAGTGCGCCTTGGGAGCGGGCGAGGTCTTCGATGCGCGTGGCTTCGTCGGCTGCGGCAGCGGGATGACCGTCGGTCTCGATGAGGAGGAGGGCCTCGGCGTCGTTGGGGAGGCCGACTTTGGCGTAGGCTTCGACGCAGGCGATGGTGGTGCGGTCGAGGAACTCGAGGGTGCAGGGGATGATTTTGGCGGCGATGATCGCGGAGACGGTTTCGGCGGCGGCGTCCATTTGAGAGAACGTCGCGAGGAGCGTCTGGCGGGCGGCGGGTTTGGGGAGGAGTTTGAGGAGAACTTTTGTGATGATGCCGAGCGTGCCTTCGCTGCCGATGAAGAGGTCTCGGAGGTTGTATCCGGCGACGTCCTTCACGCATTTGTTGCCGAGCCAGCAGACGGAGCCGTCGGCTAGGACGACTTCGAGGCCCATGACGTAATCGCGGGTGACGCCGTACTTGAGGCCGCGGAGGCCGCCGGAGTTTTCAGCGACGTTGCCGCCGATGGTGGAGATTTTCATCGAGCCGGGGTCGGGCGGGTAGAAGAGGCCGACGGCGTCGGCGGTCTCGAAGATTTTCTGGGTGATGACACCGGGCTCGGCGAGGAGCGTGAGGTTGCGCGGGTCGAGTTCGAGGATGCGGTCCATCTTGAGGACGCAGAGGACGAGGGCGTTTTCGACGGGGACGCTGCCGCCGCTGAGGCCGGTGCCGGAACCGCGGGTAATGACGGGTGTGCGGTGGGCGCGGGCGAGTTTGAGGATGGCGGAAATCTGGGCGGCGTCGCGTGGGAAGACGACGGCGCGGGGGAGCTGCTTGAGCGCGGCGGTGCCGTCGAAGGCGTAGGGGATGAGGTCTTCGCGAGAGGTGAGGACGTTTTCCGGACCGAGGAGTTGCTGGAGTTCGGCGAGCACGGGGAGGGATAAAAGGAAGCGGCGGAAAGAGGGCGAGGCAAAGGAGAGACGGAGTGGCGCGGACGGGGGGAGGCGGTTGTTACGTTTTGGCAGGGTGCGCGAAGGAGGCGGGATGAGTTTCAGAGGAAGTGCGGTGGCGGCTGGCGTGGAATGCGAACTGCGATAGGGTCGGCAATATGGATATGCAGAAACTCACGGTCATGTCGCGGCAGGCGGTCACGGATGCGCAGAGCGAGGCCCGGCGCCGGCAGAACAATGAAGTGGATACCTGGCACCTGTTGCATGCGTTGCTCGTGCAGGAAAACGGGCTGGTGCCGGCACTCGTGGAGAAGCTGGGGCTGACGGCGAATGTGTTGCTCGTCGCGGCGGAGCGGGAGCTGGAACGGTTGCCCAAGGTGACTGGAAGCGTGGACGTTTCGAAAATTTATGTGACGCAGGCTGTGGGTGAAGTGCTCACGCGGGCGGAGAAAGAGGCGGAGTCGCTCAAGGATGAGTTTGTGAGCGTGGAGCATTTATTCCTCGGGTTGCTCGATGTCGGGAAGCCGGAGGCGCTGGCGAAATATTTTAAGAGCTTCGGCATCGAGCGCGGGAAGGTGCTGACGACGCTCAAGCAGATGCGCGGCAGCCAGCGGGTGACTTCGGATAATCCGGAGACGACTTATCAGGCGCTGGAGAAGTACGGCATCGATCTGGTGGCGCAGGCGAGGAAGGGGAAGATGGACCCGGTGATCGGGCGCGATGACGAGATCCGGCGGGCGGTGCGCATCCTGTCGCGCAAGACGAAGAACAATCCGGTGCTGATCGGTGAGCCGGGCGTGGGCAAGACGGCGATTGTTGAAGGACTGGCGCAGCGGATTTTGCGCGGCGACGTGCCGGAGGGGTTGAAGGATAAAACGATTTTCTCGCTCGATATGGGCGCGCTCATCGCAGGCGCGAAGTATCGCGGCGAGTTTGAGGAGCGTTTGAAAGCTGTGCTCAAGGAAGTGAAGGACAGCGAGGGGCGGATCATTTTGTTCATCGACGAGCTTCATACGATCGTGGGCGCGGGAAAAACCGAAGGCGCCATGGACGCGGGGAATTTGCTTAAGCCGATGCTGGCGCGTGGGGAGTTGCACTGCATCGGTGCGACGACACTCGATGAGTATCGCAAGCACATCGAAAAGGACGCGGCGCTGGAGCGTCGTTTCCAGCCGGTGCTCGTGGAGCCACCGAGCGTGGAGGATGCGATTTCGATTTTGCGCGGGCTCAAGGAGCGCTTCGAGCTGCATCATGGCGTGCGGATTCAGGACAATGCGCTGGTGAGCGCGGTGATGCTTTCGGACCGGTATATCTCGGACCGGTTTTTGCCGGACAAGGCGATCGACCTGATCGACGAAGCGTGCGCGATGATCCGGACGGAAATGGATTCGTCGCCGCAGGAGCTGGATGCATTGCAGCGGCGCGTGTTGCAGCTGGAGATCGAGGAAGCGGCGTTGAAGCTGGAGAAGGACGATGCGTCGAAGCAGCGGCTGGAGACGTTGCGAAAAGAGCTCGGCGACGCGCGCGGACAGGCGGCGGCGTTAAAAGCGAAATGGGACAAAGAGAAGGCGGCGGTTGATCGCGTGCGCAAGGTGCGCGAGGAATTGGAGGCTACGCGGCTGGAGATGGAGAAGGCGGAGCGCGCGTACGATTTGAGCAAGCTAGCGGAGTTGCGGCACGGGAAGATCCCGCAGCTGGAGGCGGAGTTGAAGAAGTTGGAGACGACGGAGACGAAGACGGAGTTGTTTAAGGAAGAAGTGTCGGCTGAGGAAGTGGCTGAGATTGTGGCGAAGTGGTCGGGCATCCCGGTCACGCGATTAGTCGAAGGGGAGAAGGAGAAGTTGCTGCGGCTCGGCGATGAGTTGCACGAGCGTGTGATTGGACAGGAAGAGGCGGTGCAGTTGGTAAGCGACGCGATCTTGCGCGCGCGGGCGGGTATCAAAGATCCGCGGCGGCCGGTGGGGAGTTTTCTGTTTCTCGGGCCGACGGGCGTGGGCAAGACGGAGCTGGCGAAGACGCTCGCGGAAACGCTTTTCGACAGCGAGGCGGCGATGATCCGCATCGATATGTCGGAGTATATGGAGAAGCATAGTGTGGCGCGGCTGATCGGCGCGCCTCCGGGTTACGTCGGCTATGATGAAGGCGGGCAGCTTACTGAAGCGGTGAGGCGGAAGCCTTACGCGGTGGTGCTTTTCGACGAGATCGAGAAGGCGCATCCGGACGTGTTCAATGTGTTGTTGCAGGTGCTCGATGACGGACGTGTGACGGATTCGCAGGGGCGGACGGTGGATTTTAAGAACACGATCATCATCATGACCTCGAATCTCGGATCACGTTTCCTACTCGAAGGTGTGACGGGCGATGTGATTCCGGAGACGGTTCGCGAGAGCGTGATGGCGGAGTTGCGGCGGTCGTTCCGGCCGGAGTTTTTGAACCGCATCGACGAGACGATCTTGTTCAAGCCGCTGACGCTCGAAGAGATCACGCGGATCGTGGAGTTGTTGATCGCTGATCTGAACCGGCGGCTGGTCGAACGGCGCGTGGTCGTGTCGCTGGATAAGAAGGCGGAAGAGTGGGCGGCGGAGAAAGGCTACGATCCGGTGTTTGGGGCGCGGCCGTTGAAGCGGTTTCTGCAACGGCAGATCGAGACGAAACTGGCGCGAGCATTGGTGGCCGGGGAAATCGCGGAGGGCAGTCAGGTGATCTTTCATGTGAAGGAGGATCAGCTGGTTTTCACGACGGCGTGATTTCTTCTTTGCGCGGTTCCTGCTTTGCCGGTGATTTCATCCGGCATGCCGACCGATCCAATCCGCTTCTACAACCGACGCACGCGCACGATTGAAACCGAGCAAGTCTACGGCGAAGGCTGGCTGCGGTTCACGTACGAGAATCCGGTGGGGAAGTTTTTCCTGTGGCTGGTCGTGAAGCGGGCGATTTTTTCGCACGTGTATGGCTGGCAGATGAGCAAGCGGGTGAGCGCGGGAAAGATCCTGCCGTTCATCGTGCAGTACGATCTGGACGTCACGATCTTCGCGAAGTCGGTGTACGACTTTAAGACGTTCAATGAGTTTTTCTATCGCCGGTTGAAGCGTGAGGCGCGGCCGATCGCGGAAGGGAAGGACGTCGCGGTGTTTCCGGCGGATGGGCGGCATCTGGTGTTTCCCAATGTGGATGAGGCTGCGGGATTTTATGTGAAGGGCGCGAAGTTTTCGCTGGTGGAATTGCTCGGCGAAGAATTGCTGCCGGAAGAACAGCGGGTGCGGTCGAAGCTGTTTGCGGGCGGGGCGATGGTGATCTCGCGGTTGTGTCCGGTGGATTATCACCGGTTTCATTTTCCGGTGGAGGGCGTGCCGACCAAGCCGGAGCTCATCAATGGCGTGCTCTATTCGGTGAGCCCGATCGCACTGAGGAAGAACGTGGAGTATCTGGTGCAGAACAAGCGCATGATCACGCTGGTCGAGTCGCCGGTGTTTGGTCAGGTCGCCAGCATGGAAGTAGGCGCGACGAACGTGGGGAGCATTGTGCAGACGGTGATTCCCGGGCGGGTGGCGGAGAAAGGGGAAGAGAAGGGGTTGTTCAAGTTTGGCGGCTCGTGCGTGATCACGTTATTCCAGAAGGGGCGGATCGCTTTCGATGCGGATGTGGTGGACCAAAGTAAGGAGTGCGTGGAGACGTACGCGCTGATGGGCGAGCGGCTCGGTGTGGCGGTGCGTTGAGGCGGTACGGACCGGGGGTGATTCAACGCTTGCCTGAGGAAACGCGGCGGAGGCAGTCTCGGCGCGTTTCGCACTCATGCCCGGGTGGTGGAATGGCAGACACGAAGGTCTTAGAAGCCTTTGCCGCAAGGTGTGCAGGTTCGAGTCCTGTCCCGGGCACCAGTGCTACTTGTGATAAATAACTTTGGGGGATGAGGGCTGGAAATTGGGCAAAAAAAATCGCCCGGCGTGAGCCGGGCGATAAACTATACGGAGCTAGGCTCTACGTACAGTTTTTGGCGGGAGGGAATAGCAGAATCCTCGAAAAAAACCTTAGTGCAAGCAATCATTCATGCCTAATTTGGCAATTTTTATAAATCATTATTATGGAGATGATTGATGAGATTTAAGTTGTTGAAGTGGCTGTTTTTTACACCAAAAACGATGATTTAGTACTACTCAGTTAGTCACTGAAATGATCTCGGTACTGCAGGCTGTGGCTTCTTTAGGCGTTTTGGATGAATTTGATATGCGGGTGTCTCGGATTTTTGAGCTCGGTTTCGTCAATGTTTGCCGCTGACGACTGGGGTACAGGAGCTGCAACCGTTGACGAAGAAATCGTTGCCCTTGTCGTCGACGAGGATGAACGCGGGGAAGTCTTCTACCTCGATCTTCCAGACGGCTTCCATGCCGAGTTCGGCGTACTCGAGCTGCTCGACCTTCTTGATGTTGTCCTTGGCGAGGATGGCGGCGGGGCCGCCAATGCTGCCGAGGTAGAAGCCGCCGTGTTTCTTGCAGGCGTTGGTGACTGCCGCGCTGCGGTTGCCTTTAGCGAGCATCACCATCGAGCCGCCGAGGGATTGAAAGAGATCGACGTAGCTGTCCATGCGGCCGGCTGTCGTGGGGCCGAAACTACCGGAGGCGTAACCGGCGGGCGTCTTGGCGGGACCGGCGTAGTAAACGGGGTGTTGCTTGAGGTAATCGGGAAGGCCCTGGCCGGAATCGACGCGCTCTTTGAGTTTGGCGTGGGCGATGTCGCGAGCAACGACGAGCGGGCCGTTGAGGAGGACGCGCGTGGTGACCGGATGGCGGCTGAGCTCGGCGCGGATGGCGTCCATCGGCTGGTTTAGGTCGATGCGAACGACGTTGGTGTCTTTGAACGTGCGCTCGCTATCGGGGATTAGGCGGCCGGGATTGGTTTCTAGTTTCTCAAGGAAGATGCCGTCCTTGGTGATCTTGGCCTTTATGTTTCGATCAGCGGAGCAGGAGACGCCGAGGGCGACGGGGAGCGAAGCGCCGTGGCGAGGGAGGCGGATGACGCGGACATCGAGCGCGAAATATTTGCCGCCGAATTGAGCGCCGATGCCGGTCTTGCGGGCGATGTCCAAAATTTTGCCTTCCCACTCGATGTCGCGAAAGGCCTGGCCGTGTTCGTTACCCTTGGTTGGAAGCGCGTCGTAGTATTTCGTCGAAGCGAGCTTCAGCGTTTTCATGCACTGCTCGGCGCTGGTGCCTCCGATGACGAGCGCGAGGTGATAAGGCGGGCAGGCAGAAGTGCCTAGGTAGCCGAGTTTGTCGGCGACGAATTTCTCCAAGCCGGATGGCGTGAGAAGAGCACGGGTTTCCTGAAAGAGAAACATCTTGTTCGCGGAGCCGCCGCCTTTGGCGACAAAGAGGAATTCGTACTTCGCGCCTTCGCTCGCCATGAGGTCGATCTGCGCGGGGAGATTGGTGCCGGTGTTGACCTCGCGCCACATGTCGAGCGGCGCGTTTTGCGAGTAGCGAAGATTTTCTTTCGTGTAGGTCTCGTAGATACCGCGGGAGATCCATTCGGCGTCGTTGGCGCCGGTCCAGACTTGCTGGCCTTTTTTGCCGAGGACGGAGGCGGTGCCGGTGTCCTGACAGAACGGGAGAATACCACCGGCGGCGACTTCGGCGTTTTTCAGGAGCGTGAGCGCGACGTAGCGGTCGTTGGCCGAAGCCTCGGGGTCGTCAAGGATGGCGGCGACTTGGGCGAGGTGTTTTGGGCGGAGGAAGAAGGAGCAGTCGTGCATCGCCTGCTGGGCGAGGAAGGACAATGCCTCGGGCGAGACTTTGAGGATTTCATTCCCTTCGAAGGTGGCGGTGGAGACCCCTTCTTTGGAGAGGAGGCGGTATTCGGTGGTGTCTTCGCCGAGCGGAAATGGGTCTTGGTAGAAGAAAGCGGGCGTGGCCATGGAAGAACCTTGGTGAAAGATTTCCGCGCAGGCGCGAGAAAATCGTGGCTGTGCGGTGGGAATTAGCCGGGATTCAGGAGCGCGTTAGAACGCGTGCGAGAGTTACGCGGACCGCGACTGCGCGAGGTCGCGCTAGGCTCAACCATTGCGGGCTAGCCAGCGGCCGAGGGATTTTTTCAGGAGCTGGCGTGCGCGGTAGATACGCGTCTCCACGGCTTTGGCGGAAGCGCCCACGATCTGGCCGATCTCGGCGTGGGATTTTTCCTCGTACTCGAAAAGGACCACGGCTTCGCGCATGTCCTCAGGAAGCGAGGCAATGGCTTTGCGGACGGCGCTGGCGCGTTCGTCGCGTTCGCTGGAGGCGCGGGGATGTTCGGAGTTGTCGATCGGCTCGGGAGCTTCGTCGAGCGAAGCGGTGGGGCGACGAACGAGGCGGCGGGCGCGGTCGCGGGCGAGGTTGAGCGCGATCTGGAAAAGCCAGGTCGAGAAGCGGGCCTCGGGACGGAAGCGGGCGCGGTGTTGATAGACGCGGACGAAGGTTTCCTGCGAGAGGTCGAGCGCGTCGAATTCGTTTTGCGTGTGGCGGTAGAGGAAGCCGCGCAGCGGGAGCTGCCAGCGCAGCATGAGCCTGTCCAGTGCGGCGTCTTCGCCACGCTGGAGTGCGAGCATGTCGTCGGTGTCCTGCCCGACGGGCGCGGCGACCGTCATTTCGCGGCGGGGGAAATAGGCGAGTTAGTTGCGGTGATTTTAGGGCCGACCATTTCGAGGTAGCGACGTCCCTGGTCGTGTGGCATCTGTGCGGCGATGGCTTCGAGGTGTTTGCGGGTCGCCTCGGCGCACTCGCGATTCAGCGCCTCGAAGGCAGCGAGCGCGGCGAGATAGTCGGCGCTGTCGCGACCGTGTTTTTTCTCAAGGTTGGCGAGGCGCTTTTTTTCGGTGGAGAGTTTGCTGCAATGGCTGGCGCAAACAGGGCCGTAGTCGGCGCGGATGTTTTTAATCGCGGCGAGTTGTTCGTTCGAAAGGGAGAACTCGGTCTGGAGCCAGGTGTTTTCGTCGGGGCAGCCCTTGTGACACACCCATTTGGTGACGCCGAAAGCGACGGCTCCGGCGAGAACGATGACAACAAACAGTGGAAGAAAACGCTTCATCAATGGCGGTGGACCGTGTTGGGAGCGGCAGTGATTTGAATCGGATCGATCGCGGCAGCGTGGGCGGCAGCCATGCGTTCATCTCGCGTGAGCGAGTCGTAAGCGTACGCGGCGGCGCTGCCGCCGAAAGCGGCGAGTCCTGCGGCCCAGCAAGCGGCGGCGCGGAGCGTGGAGGGGAAACGAAAAAGCACGACTCTCGAGGCGGAGGTGGATGCGGGGGAGCGCTGGATGCGGGCCCAGACATTTTCGCCGAAGTCGGGCGCAGGCTCTGGCGTGCGGGGTTGCCAGGTTTTGAGTAGGCGGGAGAGGGCGCTGTCGTCGTTCATGTCGGATTATACGCTGGAGTAGTGAAGAGTCCTTGGCGAATTTTCAGTCCAGATGATCAACCACGCGCAGGCCGGGGATATAGTGGAAATGCGCGTCGAACGTGAGGACGGTGGCGTCGGTCTGGAGAGCGTGTGCGGCGATGAGAACGTCTTGGGCCTGGATGATGGCGCCCTTGCGGTCGAGCGACCAGGCGAGCTGGGCGGCGCGTTCCCAGATCTGGTTACTTGTGGGAATGAAAATCATGACGCCAAAGTTCTCCTGGAAACGACGCAGTATATTGGGATCTCTGCGGCCGCGACAGACCTCGAGGACAACCATCCCGCACGTCGCGAATTCGTAATCATCCGAACGCGCGCCGAGCTGACGAAACGGATCGGTCCCGGCGCGCGCGCAGTTGACGAAAAAGTTACTGTCCGGAAGGACGAGGTTGGCCATAAGGAGCGGGGTCTTCGGCAGCGTAGAGAACATCGGACTTTTCGAGCGATGGATCGTTCGCAAAGGAAGCTTTCAGCTCGTCGGGCGTGAGCCCGAGACCAGCGTTGAACAGCTCTTTGAGCTTATGGCGGCGGGCCATCTCGGTGAGCGCGATCTCGACTGCGTCTGTCTTGGTTTTGGCACCGGTGATCTTCATCACACGGTCCAAAACGTCCTCGTCGATATGCATGGTCATTTTCATAACAATGCCGACGGTATGGCTGTGCTGCCATACTGCAAGCAGGAAGTATGGCTATGTAGCCATACTTTCTGCTTCGCGATACGTTAAACACTCTCCAGTAACTTGTAGAGACGCTTCACCATGGCGGTAGAATCTTCGAGCAGGCCCGCGCTGATGAGGGCGTTGTCGAGGATCTGCTCGGCGACGAGCTGGGCTTTTTCGGGCGAGCTGGTGCGCGTTTCGGCGAGGCGTTTGATGACGGCGTGGCGTGGGTTGATCTCGAGGCTGACCTTAACGGGAGCGTCGGCGCCGTCCTTATTCATGGCTTTCATCATGCGGCGCATGTGGGGGGACATGAACTTGTCGGAGTTGGTCGCGAGGGCGGGTGAATCGACGAGGCGGTCGCTGGCTTTCACTTCGCTTATGCGCTCTCCGAGGCTCGTCTTGATCCATTCGGAGAGGTCTTTGATTTCGGATTCGCTGAGCGCGCCCTCGGCCTTCGGGAGGTCGGAGAGTTTCACGTCACCGTGATCGGCGGCAGTGAGCTTCTTGCCATCGAATTCGCGGACGTTGTTCATCACATACTCGTCGACGGGCTCGTAGCAGAAGAGCACCTCGAGGTTGCGGGCCTTGAAGCCTTCGAGGTACGGGCCGCTCTCGATCGTCGCGCGGTTGGCGCCGATGAGGTAATAAATTTCCTTCTGCTCGCTCTGCATGCGCGACACGTAATCGGTGAGCGAGGTGGTTTTGCCCTTCTCGGTGAGCGAGGATTCGTAGCGGAGGAGCTTCGTGAGGGAGTCTTTGTGCGTGTAGTCGAGGGCGGCGCCTTCTTTGAGGAAGATACCGAACTCGGCGTAGAACTCGTTGTAGGCGTCGGCGCGGTTGGTGGCTTCTTCTTCGAGGAATTTCAGGAAGCGCTTCGTGATAACTTTGTTGAGTTTCTCGATGAGCGCGCGGTCCTGCATTGTTTCGCGCGAGATGTTGAGCGGGAGATCTTCGCTATCGACGACGCCCTTAAGGAAGCGCAGCCACTCGGGCAGCAAGTCCTTCGGCTTGGCGTCGATGAGAACCTTGCGGCAATAGAGTGCGACGCTCGCCTCGAGGCGGGACATGCCGAGCTTCTCGACGTTGTCCTTCGGGACGAAGAGGAGGGCGTTGATCTGGAGGGGAGCATCGGCGCTGAAGTGGAGGCGCGAGCGCGGGTCATCGTGGGCGTGGGCCTGGAATTTATAGAACTCGGTGTATTCCTCTTCCTTGATCTCGTTTTTCGAGCGGAGCCACAGGGCCTGAACGGTGTTGATGCGCTTGCCGTTGAGATTGATTGGGAAGGTCACGAAGGCGCTGTAGCGCTCGAGGATCTCTTTGATTTTCCATTCCTGGGCGTAGTCGCCGCAGTCGTCTTTGAGCTCGATGACGATCTTGGAGCCGCGCGTCTGGTCCTGGACTTCCTCGATCTCGTAGCTGCCGGAGCCGTCGCTCGACCAGACGTTGGCGGGCTCGCCGGTGCGCCAGGAGCGTGAGTAAACTTTCACCGACTTCGCGACCATGAAGACGGAGTAGAAGCCGACGCCGAACTGGCCGATGAGGTTGGCGTTTTTCTGGCCGGATTCGCTGAGGGCTTTGAGGAAAGCCTTCGAGCCGGAGTGGGCGATTGTGCCGAGATTTTCGATGAGCTCGGCGCGGGTCATGCCGATGCCGGCGTCCTGAATGGTGAGGGTCTTGGCCTTGTCGTCGGTCGTGAGGTTGATCTCGAGTTCGAGTTTATCGTCGGCGATGTCCTTCTCAGTGAGCTGGAGATGGCGGAGTTTTTCGATGGCGTCGGAGGCGTTGGAAACGAGCTCGCGGACGAAGATTTCCTTCTCGGTGTAGAGCGAGTGGATGACGATATCGAGGAGCTGTTTGATCTCAGCCTGGAACTCGAACTTCTGCGGTGTAGCGGTGGACATGGTGGGTTTTGCTTTTGTTAAGAGAGTGGGATGAGTCCTCAGATCCAGGTCCAGGTGCAGGGCCAGGAAATGAGGAGGTGGCATTCTAGCGGAGAAATAAATTTGGCAAGCGCGTGGAATAAAACCTCGTTGTGGGTACTCTCACTTGCATGAAGAAAACCCTTCTCTTTGTAGCGCTGGCTGGAGCCGCCGGGCTCGCCTTCACTTTTGCCGATATGAAAAAGCCTGAAATGAAATCGTCCACGCCTTCTCCGGTAGTTGATTCCGCCAACTGCGCCATCACTGCTGAAAACTCCGCCTGCGGGCTGCCTTCCAAGGTGGTCATCGATATGGCGAAAACGAAGATCCAGAAGACGGACGACGAGTGGAAGAAGGTGCTCACGCCGATCCAGTTCAGCGTTGCGCGCAAGCAAGGGACAGAGCCTCCGTTTCGGAATGAGTACCACGATCATCACGCGGACGGCGTGTATTTTTCCGTGTGCAGCGAGACGCCGCTTTTCGACAGCCGTGATAAATTTGAGAGCGGGACGGGCTGGCCGAGCTTCACGAAGCCGATCGACTCGGTGTTTGTCGGTGTTCATCGCGACACTAGCTATGGCATGATCCGAGAAGAAGTTCACTGCACGGTGGACGGCGCGCATCTCGGACACGTTTTCAACGACGGACCGCGCCCGACGGGGCAACGTTACTGCATCAACTCGGCGTCGCTGAAATTCATGCCTCGGAAAGAGTATGAGGCGTGGGTCGCGAAGAACGGGCAGAAGCTGGTTGATGCGGCGAAGTAAGTTCTGGCCATCAAATTTTTTGGAGAAGGCCGCGCTTATTCAGCGCGGCCTTTTTGTTCACGCAGCCGATAGCGCGGTGTTTCGCTGACTTCGAAGAGGTCGGCCGGGCGGCCGCGCTTTTCGATTTTGCCGGAGAGGAGGATCAAGGCGTCGTCACAGAGCGCGACGACTTCGTCGGGGGAGTGCGTGACGTAGATCATCGGGATGGTGAACTCGTCGCGGATGCGGAGGAGGTAAGGGATGAGGCGTTCCTTGAGCGCGACATCGAGACTGGCGAGGGGTTCGTCGAGGAGGAGGAGTTTGGGCGCGGCGAGGAGGGCGCGGCCGAGGGCGACGCGTTGTTTTTCGCCGCCTGAGAGCGTGGCGATGGAGCGGTCGAGCAACGGGGAAATTTCAAGGACTTCGACGATGTGATCGAGGGACAGGCCGGCGGGGCGTTCGTGAGTAGTGCTGAAACCGTAGAGGAGATTTTTGCGAACGGATAGGTGCGGGAAGAGCGCGCCGTCTTGCGGGACGTAGCCGATGGCGCGGTGTTGCGGGGCGATGAACTGGTGGGTGGCGCGGTCGGTGAGGACGGTGCCGGAGAGTTCGATGGAGCCGGAGGCGGGGCGGCGGAGTCCGGCGATGAGTTCGAGCAGCGAAGTTTTTCCGGAGCCGGAAGGGCCGAAGATCGCGGTGACGCGCGACGAGAGCGTGGCGTCGATCTCGAGCGTGAAATGCGCGAGCGGGAGGCGGAGATTTTTTAGGACGAGGCTCATGCGGCGTGGCTCTTTCGCAGGAAACGTTCGCCGAGCCAGACGGCGGTGAAGGCGATGGCGAGGGAGATACCGAGCAAGGCGAAGGCCTCGGCGTCGCGGCCGAGTTGCACGAGGTGGTAGATGGAGAGCGAGAGCGTGGCGGTTTCGCCGGGGATGTAACCGGCGACCATGATGGTGGCACCGAATTCGCCGAGCGCTCGTGCGAACGCGAGGAGAGCGCCTGCGATGATCCCTCGTTTGGCGAGTGGAAGTGTGATCGTGAGGAAGACGCGCCACTGACTCGCGCCGAGGGTGCGGGCGACGTGTTCGAGGCGCGGGTTGACGGACTCGAAGGCGACGCGGGCGGTGCGCACGAGCAGCGGGAACGACATGATCGCGGTCGCGAGGACGACACCGCGCCAGCTGAAGACGATCTGCCAGCCGAGCGTGTTTTCGAAGAAGGAACCGAGCGCGCCGCGGCGGCCGAAGAGTTTGAGCAGTATCAGACCGGTGGCGACGGGCGGGACGACGAGCGGGAGGGCGACGAGGGTTTCGACGAGGGATTTGCCAGGCCAGTCGCGGCGGGCAAGGAGCCAGGCGAGGGCGATGCCGGCGGGCAGGATCAGCAAGGTGCCGCCGGCCGAGACGGCGACGGTGAACCAGGTGATTTGCCAGACTTCGGGCGACATGTTGCCGGGGAGCGGATAGCGAGCGGGTGGGCTGCGCAAGCGTGGCGAAGGCGCGTTCAGCGGGGTGAGGGCACCCCGCCTACATCGGATATGAAGCCGTATTTTTCGAAGATGGCTCGGGCTTCGGGGGAGGCGAGGCGGGCGGCGAATTTGCGGGCGGCTTCCTCGTGTTTCGTGTCTTTCAGGACGGCGAGCGGGTAAGTGATTTTCGGTCCTTCGGCGGCGGGGATTTCGTACGCGATCTTCACTTTCCTGGAGATAAGGGCGTCGGTTTTGTAGACGATGCCGGCGTCGACGTTGCCGGATTCGACGGCGGCGAGGCAGGCGCGGACGTTTTCGGTGGGGATGATTTTGGCGGAGAGTTTTTCCCAGAGGCCGGCGTTTTGGAGAAAGGTTTTGGCGTAGATCCCGGCGGGGACGGTTTGGGGTTCAGCGAGAGCGATGCGGGCGATGGCGGGCTTCGCGAGATCGGCGGGGGCGGAGAGGGCGGGGCCGTTTTCAGCGTTCACGACGATGACGAGGGTGTTGCCGAGCAGCGGACGGCGGGTGCCGGCGAGGAGGAGGCCGGCTTTGGCGAGGTCGTCCATTTTGGCTTCGTCGGCGGAGAGGAAGATGTCGGCGGGCGCGCCTTCTTTGATCTGGCGGGCGAGGAGGCTGGAGGCGGCGAGGTTGAGGCGGAGTTTGTCGCCGCTGGCGGGTTCGTAGGTTTTGGCGATTTCGGTGAGCGCGTCGGAGAGGCTGGCGGCGGCGAAGACGTTGAGGTCGGCGGCGAGGCTCGTGAGCGTTGCGTTGAGGAGCGCGGCGAGAGCGAGGAGGCGGCGGAAGCGTTGGACGAACGGCACGGCGAAGGAGTCAGCCGGGCGGCGCGCGCGACTCAATGCGATAGCGCGGCGGTGTATGATCGTTTCTCGTCGGAACGATGAGCGCGTTTCAGGGGGCGCGGTGCATTTCAAAATCGCGCGTGGCATCGAAACGCTTCATCGTGCGGGGATGAATTCGCCGCGCATCGTGCATCTTTATGTCTCGGCCGGGCATAATTATTTCGGTCATCACGAGCAGCCGCCGGGCGAGCATGAGACGGTGGAAAAGGCGGAGGTGAATTGCCTCGCGGGGCGCGGGATCGAGGGCGACCGGTTTTTCGACTACAAGGCGGACTACAAGGGACAGATCACATTTTTCGCGGAGGAGATTTTCGAGGCGTTATGCGGGCAGCTCTGTGTGCATGACAAGAGCGCGGCGGTTTTGCGGCGGAACGTGATCACGCGGGGAGTCGATCTGACGACGCTGTACGATCGCGAGTTTGAGGTGCAGGGCGTGCGCTTCCTCGGGATGGGCGAGTGCAAGCCGTGTTACTGGATGGATCGGGCTTTTGGGCCGGGCGCGGAGAATGCACTCAAGGGGCGCGGCGGGTTGCGCGCGAAGATTTTGAGCAGCGGGCGGCTGGCGGTGGATGTTGCGGTGCCGCAGTCGGCGGGCGCGCGGTGACAGACTGAGCGCGCGAGCGGTAGGAGGGTTGAACGAGGCCCGCTGCGTTCAGCTGTGGCTGGTGAGCATGGATTCCTCATGGTCGAGGAGTTGCTGGAGGGGGCGGTGGATGTCGTCGGTGATGCGGTCGCGGCGCCAGAGGTCGTCGATGGCGGCGCGTTCGGCGTGGAGGGCGAGGAGGCGGTAATTGCGGGAGGAGCGGCGGCGGAGGCGGGCGCTGGCCTGGGTTTCGCCCTCGGCGGTGAGCTCGGCGAGGCGGTGTTCGTATTCGGAAATAACTTCGCCGAGGGCGGCGGTTTCTTCGGGGGAAGGGGACAGGGTTTCGAGCTGGCGGAGAGTTTTCAGGCCGGCTTCGACCGCGGTGAGGCGGGCGAGGTTTTCTTCGCGGAGGCTGGTGTCGTCGGCTTTGACGCCGAGCCGGCAAATAAGGGATTCGAGCGTGGTGCCTTGGAGGAGGAGCGTCACGGCGGTGACGCCGAAGGCGAGAAAGACGACGATATCGCGGCCGGGGAATGGGGAGCCGTCGGCGGCGAACTGGGGAATGGAGAGCGCGGCGGCGAGGGTGACGGTGCCTCTCATGCCGGCCCAGCCGGCGACGAGGACGTTGCTCAGGGGAGGGCGTGTCTCCGTGGAGCGGATGCGTTTCGAAAGCAGGAAGGGGAGATAGGCGCCGGGGAAGATCCAGAGGAGGCGGGCGGCGATGGCGACGGCGGAGACGGCGGCGACGAAGAGGCCGAGCTGGGCGGGGGAGTATTGTCCGGTGACGGTGGCGAGGAGCGTGGGGAACTGGAGGCCGAGGAGGATGAAGGCGAGGCCGTTGAGCCAGAAGAGGACGACGGCCCATACGGACCAGGTGGCCTGGCGGGTGGGGACATCCATCTTGAGCGGGTCGCGCCAGCCTGAATACAGGCCGGCGGCGACGACGGCGAGGATGCTGGAGAGGCCGAGGGCGTCGGCGGCGAGGTAGGCGGCGTAGGGCGTGAGGAGGGAGATGGTTATTTCGATGAAGGGATCGGTGCGGGCGATTTTCTTGAGGAAGTCGCGGAGAAAGCCGACGAGCCAGGCGAGCGCGAGGCCGAGGAGGATGCCGCCGGCGGCGAGGACGACGAAGTCCATGGCGGCGGCTTTGAGGGAGAAGGTGCCGGCGATGGCGGCGGCGAGGGCGAACTTGAAGGCGACGAGGCCGGTCGCGTCGTTCATGAGGCTCTCGCCGTTGAGGATGGTGGTGAGGCGGGCGGGGATTTTTAGTTTTTGGGTGATGGCGGCGGTGGCGACGGCGTCGGTCGGGGAGACGACGGCACCGAGGGCGAAAGCCATGGCGAGGGAGAGGCCGGGGACGAGCCAGTGGGCGGTGAGGCCGACGAGGACGGTCGTGAGGACGACGAGGCCCGTGGCGAGCATGAGGATGGGGCGCTTCGCGGCCATGAAGTCACGGAGCGGCATGAGCCAGCCGTCGGAGAAGAGGAGCGGTGGCACGAAGCAGAGGAAGAAGAAGCCGGGATCGAGGGCGATGCGGGGGAAGGCGGGCCAGAGGGCGACGAGGCTGGCGCCGACGACGTAGGTGATCGGGAGCGGCCAGGGCAGGCGGCGGCCGACGATGTTGAGGGCGGCGAGCAGGAGGATGAGGACGAGGGCGTTTTCGAAACCGGCCATGGTGGGAAGCGGAGGAGAATGCGGCGGACGTGTGGAGAATGGAAATGGGAGTGGCGGGATTTTTTTAACCGCGAATGGAGGCCAATGGACGCGAATGCGGGAGGTGGCGAGCGCGGGGTGGAACAGGGCGGCTAACGGTGGACGTGCTCGGGACTTTTATCGGACGGACGTGGGCGCGGAGGGCTTGAGTGCGGAGCGGGCGGCGGTTGGCTCGGTGGACGTATGAAATGGATTCAAAGCTCGATCAGTCGTCTGCGTGTCATTGGATTTCTGGAAGGCGCGTCGTTTCTGGTGCTGATCGGAATCGCGATGCCGCTGAAGTATTTCGCGGGCGAGCCGGGGGCGGTGCGCGTGGTGGGGATGGCGCATGGGGTGCTCTTTTTGCTTTATGTGGCGGCGGTGTTGCAGGCGGCGGTGGAGCATGGGTGGAAGTTGAAGGTGACGGCGTTGTTGCTGATCGCGTCGCTGCTGCCGTTCGGGCCGTTTGTGGCGGACGCGAAGTTGCTGAAGAAGCTGCCGGAGGGCGCGTGACGGCGGAGGTGAGAGGTGCGGAGCGAGGGAGCAGCTAGATGCGCGAAACAGCGGGGTGAGTGTGATCTGGGTTGGGAGAATTGATTAAGTATATGCTTAAATTAAGGCTTGCTTTATTAAGTTTATGCTTAATCAATATCGGCCATGCAAAGTTTACTGGCCATAGCTGACCCGACGCGGCGGCGGATCGTGGAGTTGCTTGCCGAGGGCGAGCGGAGTTCGGGCGAACTCGTCGAGGAATTCGACATGAGCGCGCCGGCGATTTCGCAGCATCTGAATGTGCTGCGGGAAGCGGGGCTCGTGGTGACGCGGGCGGAGGGGCAGTCGCGCATCCAGTCGCTCAATCCTCACGGCTTCGACGAGGTTGAGGCGTGGCTGGAAAAGACGCGCACGATCTGGTCGAGCCGTCTCGACGCGCTGGAGCGCGAGCTGCGCGCGGAAGATGCGGCGAGTGCCGTGACTGCGAAGAAAGCCAAGACCCAGGTGAAAACGAAAACCAAGAAAGCATCCTCATGAAAACCAACGAAGATTACGCCAAGTTCAGCAGTCCATCGGAGCTCCGGATCGTGCGCACGTTGCCCGGTCCGATCGAAAGGGTCTGGGATTATTTGATCGATCCGGTGAAGCGGGCACGGTGGTTCTGTGGCGGAGAACTCCAGCAGAAGGCGGGCGGGAAAGTCGTGTTTCACATGGTCCACAAGAACCTCGCGCCCGACGAGAAACCGCCGGCGAAATACGCGGAGGTGCAAGATCCCGGCGTGAGCTTCGAAGGGCGCGTGTTGAAGTGCGAAGCGCCCCGGCTGCTGGCGTACACATTTGGCAGCGACGACTCAGAGGTGACCATCGAACTGACGCCGCAGGGCAAAGACGTATTGCTGGTTCTCACGCATCGGGCTCGTGGCGCCGAGGAAGAGAAGGAACTCACGAACTATGCGTCGGGCTGGCACATTCATCTCAATCATCTCGTCGCGCAGCTCGCGGGGACGCCGCGTCCGGGGTTCTGGTCGATGCACGACAAGCTTCTCGCTGACTACGAAACACGCCGTGCGGCGGAGCTGAAGGCGCTCAAGCACTGATCCTCGCGCATTCGCACACATGCTCACGCGCTGACTCCTCATGAAGAACAACGAAGAACCCGGAAAGTTTACGGGCCCGGCGGAAGTTCGCATCGTGCGCACGCTGCCCGGACCGATCGAGCGCGTGTGGGATTATCTCACGGACTCCGAGAAACGCGCGCGCTGGTTTGCGAGTGGCGCGATGGAGCAACGCGTGGGTGGCAAGGTGCGCTTCGAGATGCGCCATAGCTGCATCGCGCCTGACGAAACGCCGCCCGAGGAGTTCAAGAAAGTCCACGCGAGCGGCAAAGTCTTCGAATGCACGATCACGCGCTGCGAAGCGCCGCGCCTGCTGGCGTTCACGTTTGGCAGCGACAACGAGTCGGAGGCGATTTTCGAACTCACGCCGCAGGGCAAGGACGTGCTGCTCGTGCTCACGCATCGATCGACCGGCGGGGACATCCCGTATCTGCACGAGTTCGCCGCCGGCTGGCACACGCATGTCGCGCAGCTCATCGCCCAACTTGAGGGCGTGGAGCCGCCGCCGTTCTGGGCTATGCTCGTGACGCTCAAACCGGAGTACAATAAGGCGCGGATCGCGGCGCAGAGCTGATCCGGTTTAGAAAATTTCCGGAGGAACAGCGGCGAAAGCCGTCCTCCGTTTCTGGTCAGAAAACAACAAGGCCACTGCCTTGCCTAAAACATCCGAACGCGTTGTCGGAAAATCCAACGCTCAATCGTCAGTAAATCGGAAAGATACGTCTCATGAAAACTCAGTCGTTCGAAAAACCTGCCGTCGTCGCCGAGGATAAATGGCTCGCGGCTCGCAGAGAACTTCTCCGCGAAGAGAAGGAACTCACCCGTCTGCATGACAAGATTGCCGCGAAACGCCGCGAATTGCCGTGGGTGAAGGTGGAGAAAACTTACGTCTTCGATGCGCCTGGTGGCCCGGTGCCGTTGGTGGATTTGTTCAACGGTCGCAGCCAGCTTGCCGTCTATCACTTCATGCTCGGGCCCGGCTGGGACGAAGGGTGCAAGAGCTGTTCGTTCATCGCGGATCACCTGGTGCCGACGATCCCGCATTTGCAGGCGCGGGATGTGACGCTTGCAGTTGTTTCACGCGCGCCGCTTGCGGAGATTCTGCCGTTCAAGGAGCGGATGGGGTGGTCGTTCAACTGGGTGTCGTCGAATCGGAACGACTTCAATTTCGACTACCACGTCTCCTTCACCGAGGAGGAATTGGCGCGCAGCACCGTGTACTATAATTATGGGCTCAGAGGTTTTCCGCACGGGGAGGCGCCGGGCTTCAGTGTCTTCGCGAAGGACGCCCGCGGTGACATCTACCACACGTATTCAACTTATGGGCGCGGCGTGGAGCAGTTCATGGGAACCTACACGATACTCGATCTGGTGCCGAAGGGGCGCGACGAGGACCCGGTGGATCCGGGCATGGACTGGGTGCGCCATCACGACCGTTACGATCAACCTGCCGATGCCGTCGCCGCGCGTTGAGTCTTCACCGGGCAGTTTTCGCCGAAGCCGAGCCGTCCGCTGGCTGCTGTCGGCGGCGCTGCTCGCGCTCACGCCGAAATGCGTGGTGTGCGTGGCGGCGTATCTCGGGGCGGGCGCGGCGCTCGGGCTGGGCGGGCCGCAGTGGTGCGGGCCGGCGACTGGCGCGAGTCCGGCGGTTTCGTGGATGACGGCGCTCGCGTGGATCGGCGCGACGGGCCTAGCGGGGGCGCTGGGAGTTTGTGCGAGCTGCCGGACAAAGCGGCAAAATGCCAAGCTGTAGCCCTGCGCTTTTCCCGGGAGCGGGTTTAGATTTTTTCGCCGACGAGGGAGTTCAGGTAAACTTCGAGATGGGTGTAGTGTGTGCCGTCGCGGACTTTCGCGCCGTCGGATGGATCGTTGGGGTTGAGTCCGTTGGCGGTTTCCCAGGCGTCGGGCATGCCGTCGCGATCGGTGTCCCAGCCGTCGGGACGATGCACCACGGGATATTCGTCCCAACCGCCGACATCTTTTTCCGAATCGGGAAGGCCGGGGAGGCCGGTGGTGCTGCCGCTGTATTTATAGGTGCCGTCGCGCGTCTCGACGAGGATGCGTTGATCGTGTGGATCGAGGGCGGGGAAGTTGCAGCCGACGTCGGCGAGAACGTTGGTGTAGGCTTCCTCGGCGGTCTGGGTTTTCACGTGCGACACGAAGAACGGGGTGTCGGACCACGGGCTGTATTCGGTCGGCAACTGCCCGCCGCGCTCGGTGGTGGCGGTACGGCCTTTTTCCTGATCGTCGACGCCGAAGTGGCCGGGCATGACATTGCCCGAGAAATAATAGCGCTGGCTGCCGGGGAAGCCGCCGTACTGGGCGTTGAGGGCGTAGAAGTATTTCGTGGCGGCGCCGGGCTTGTAGTAGTTGTTCACGAAATTGACCTCGTGAGCGCCGCCATCGGTCGCGCGCCGGGCCCAGTTGTAGACGACGTTGTTCCGGATATCGAGGCGGCCGGCGTATTTGTTATCTGGTTTCGAGAGACCGCCAGCCATGCTCCAGTTTCGACCGGCGCAATGGGCGAGGAGGTTGTGGTGAAAGCTGCCGATGTCGCCGCCGATGCTGGCGGCGTAGCCGTGCTGTTTGCCGGGCGGATATTTTTTGTGACCGGCGGCGTTGAGCGCTTCGGAGATGAGCGTGCGCTGGAGCGTGATGTTTTTCGCGCCGCGCGAGCTGAAGGATTCGTCGAGCGTCCAGCTGATCGAGCAGTGATCGATGATGGCGTTGTCGGCGGAGGCCAGGCCCATGCCGTCGAGGGTCATGCCCGAGGTGTTGCCGGGGCGGACGCGTATGTAACGGATGATGACATCGCTGGCACCGAGGACGCCGAAGTTGTAATTGCTGAGGCAGATCCCGATTCCTGGAGCGGTCTGGCCGGCGATGGTGAGTTCGGAATTATTTTTGCGCACGATGAGGCGCGATTGGAGTTCGATGCGGCCGGAGACATCGAAGACGACCGTGCGTGGTCCCTCGGCTTCGACGGCGGCGCGGAGGCTGCCGGGGCCGGAGTCGTTGAGATTGGTGACGGCGATGACGCGGCCACCGCGGCCGCCTTTGGCGAAGCGGCCGTAGCCCTCGGCGGTGGGGAAGGCGAGTGGCTGCGGAGCGACGTTGGCGGCATCCGGCACTGGCGTGGGAGATGCGGCGTTGACGGCGAAGGCCGATGAGCAAAGCGCAAGCGCGGTTGAGATGAGCGGCAGGCGACGGAGGGTATTCATGCTGGGCGTGAGTTGGAGGGGTGTATGCTAGACACGCGAACATTACGCGTTCGTGACAACGCGCGGACCGTGTGAGTGAGCCGAGAGAGGCGGCTGCGGGCAGAGCTTCTGCAAATGAGAGAGTGAATCCAGCGATTGATCTGCGGGCGGGGCGGTCGTTTCGTTGACGCTTCCCCAACTTTTTACTCCTGCGATGAAACAATCACAGACTGGATGCACCCCGGCGCTTTGCTGCGCGTTACTAGCCTGTTTCATTTTTGCCACGGCTTCGGCGCGCGCTGACTCCGTGGATATTCCACGTTGGCAGCGCGGGATTGAGGGCCAGCGCAAGGCCGACTTGGGCGACGGCACGTTTCTCAATCCGATCCTCGCGGGGGACCGGCCCGATCCGACGATCCTGAAAGATGGGGACGGTTACTACATGACGTTTTCGTCGTTCAATTCCTACCCGGGGATCGTGATCTGGCACTCGAAGGATCTGGTCAACTGGCGGCCGGTCGGTCCGGCGTTGCACAAAAATATCGGGACGGTCTGGGCGCTCGATCTATGCAAAGTTGACGGGCGCTATTACGTGTACATTCCAGCCATCGCGCACGGGAAGCCGTGGTCCACTTATGTCATCTGGGCGGATAAGATAGAGGGGCCGTGGAGCGAGCCGATCGATCTTGGTATCGAAGGTTGCATCGATCCGGGACACGCGGTGGGCGAGGATGGCAGGCGGTATCTTTTTGTTAACGGCATTCGCAAGATCAGGCTGACCGATGATGGGTTGGCGACGGATGGAAAGCTGGAGCAGGCGTATGCTCCGTGGCGTTATCCGGAGAATTGGGTGACGGAAAATTTCGCGCCGGAGGGGCCGAAGCTTTTCAGGCGGGGCGAGTGGTTTTATCTCGTGACGGCGGTGGGCGGGACGGCGGGGCCGGTCACGGGGCACATGGTTATCGCGGCGCGCTCGCGTTCGATTCACGGGCCGTGGGAACACTGTCCGCACAATCCGCTCGTTCGCACGCTGTCGGACAAAGAGCCGTGGTGGTCGCGCGGACATGCGACGGTTCTCGAAGGACCGGGCGGCGATTGGTGGATGGTCTATCACGGCTACGAAAACGGATTTCGCACGCTCGGGCGGCAGACGCTGTTGGAGCCGATCGAGTGGACGGAGGATGGATGGTTTCGCGCGAAAGGCGGCGATCTCGGGAAACCGCTTGCGATGCCGAAGGGCGGCAGTGCGGTGCCGCACGGGCTGGCGTTGTCGGATGATTTTTCGACGAACAAGTTTGGGACGCAGTGGGCGTTTCACGATCCGAGCGCGGATGAAATGACGCGCGTGCGCTACGGGAAGGACTTGCTGGAGCTGGCGAGCGAGGGGGATTCGCCGACGAACAGTTCACCGCTGACGTGCATCGTGCCGGATCGCGCGTACGAAGTGGAGGTGACGATGGAGATGCTCGGAGACGCGGAGGGCGCGCTGCTGTTGTACTATAATCCGAAGGCGTTTGTCGGAGTCGGTTTCACGGGCGAGAAGGTGAAGACCTACCAGTATGCGACGACGGAGGATTGGGCGAGTGTGCCGCTGAAGGGGCGCACAGTGCGCGCGCGGATCACAAATGACCGGAACGTGATCACCTACCAATACTCGGTCGATGGCGGCGTGAGCTGGAGGACGCATCCGACGCGCATGGAAGTCGCGGGGCTCAATCACAATGTCTTTGGCGGGTTTCTGAGTCTGCGCGTGGGTATTTGCTCGCTGGGCACGGGGAGTGTGCGGTTGAGCGGGTTTTCTTATCGGGCTATCGAGTAGACTCTGTGAACACGGTCGGCGAGTCACTGCGCGCGCGGACGTTCATGACTTCAAGCTTTGAAGTGCACGCCGCCGATCCATCGATCCATACCGTTGAGCTGGCGTGCGTCGGCTTCGCCAGCGAGCACGCGCTGTCCGGCCGCGGTCAAGGTGTAGGGCTCAGGCGTCACGAGCGGCGTGGGAGCGTGCATGAGGGCCTTGAGGCGCGACTTGACCGTCGTATCGCCCATGAAGCTCGTTTCCTCCGCAGCGGCATTGGCGCGAAATAAATCCGCAAAGCCGCGGATGCCGCGCGCGATCGCTCGCAGGAGCTGCCGCTCAGTGCGCCCCAAGCCGGTGGGCGGTGTGGGATATTCTTCAAGCAAACGTCGCAGCGCGTTGCCGAGAAAAGGAAGTGCATCGAGATCCGTTGCGAGCAGCTGGCGCAAGGCGTCGGAATCGGGAGAGGTCAATGCGTTCCATGCGCGAGCTCCGAGCGAGAGTTGCTCCGCGGTGATGGGCTGGCGTTTCGGCCAGAGCGACGCGAGTTGCACCGGCGTAAGCTGGCCGAGACCGTAAAATGGCACGATGCCGGGAAACGCATCGATGCAGATCATCTCGGCCGTGATGCCAGGCGCTTGGGAGAGCGTTGCTAGAATCTGCAGCAACTGCAGCTGATCGTAGAGATCATGCTCGAACCATAACACCCTATGGCAGGCAGAGCGGAGTGCGTTGTCGCGTTCGCGGAAACTCGCCGACACCTCGGGAAACGATCGATCGTCCCACTGCGCGAGGAAACGTGCGCGCACGCCGCTCATCTCCTCAAGCATCAAACCCGCCGGCACCGGGCCTTCGTGCAGGACGTCCTGCCACGCGATTACTTGTCCCGGCACGCCGCTGTTGCGCAAAGACCCCGCCGCGCTGTCGCCGTTGGTGATGTGCAGCATGGTGACTACGGTGTCTGGCACCAATAAGATCACAAGCCAACGCACGATGAGCGAGCGTAGCGTGGCCCGGTGCGGGGCTGGAGTTGGCGCGAATCCACCCGCCAGGGGAAAATTATCAGCGCAGCCCGATGGAGCATTTGACGCATCTGCGGCGGAGACGTGCGAGTACGACGCTGAGGTCAACGCCTGCGCAACTGGAGGAGATCGCGGAGCGCACGGGGTACGGCTCGGTGTATTCGTTTTCCACGGCGTTTCGCCGCTGGAGCTGGGAGTGACCTGCATTAACAGGGTGGCAGCGTGTAGCGTTGTAGACTTGGCTTTCGGACGCAGACGATTTCCGTTCGCGAGAGCAGCGTCCTAGTGAACCCCAATTGCGGCGGATAACTTTAAACTCACTCTATCGCATGAGCATTTCATCGATTATTCTCCCGCCTGGTTGTGGCCGGAGTTACGACTGCGGTCCGATGCAGGCTGTATTCAAGGCGGATGGAGCCGAGACCCAGGGCAGGTACAGCGTTTCCGAGTGGACGGTGGCGCCGCATAGTCACGGGCCGGGTCCGCATTCGCATGAAGAGAACGAGGAGCTTTTTTTGGTTACTGAAGGAACGATGGCAGTGCGGGTAGGCGAGGAATGGATTGATGCTCCACGCGGCACTTTTTTGCGCATTCCTGCGGGTGTCATTCACGATTTCGAAAATCGCACCGACAAGCCCGCGACACTCTTCAATGTGTTTCTGCCGGGGGCATTCGAACATATGATGCCTGACATTGTTCGGTGGTTCGCCGGACAAAAATAGTGAGCCACGCGTCTCCTGAAATTTTGTTTCTATGAAATCCCAAGTGGTTTTGGCGCTGGTGTTATTCACGGTTGCTGGCGCTCTATGCGGCTGCGGGTCGACCAAATATAGCGCGACCGGTGTGGATAAGAAAGCGGAGGAGTTACTCCGAAACGGGAGCGCCCGGGATATGGCTGAGGCGCGTCAGATGGCCGAAGATTATTACTGGTTGGAAAACGCGCGGAAGAAAGAGGAGGACGCGCGGTTGGAACGCCAGAAGGCGGCCGAAAAAAAGGAGCAAAGGCGTTGATCGAATTCGCTGTGCCTGCATGCACGTGAGCGCTTGAGCGCGGCGCGGAACTTTTACCGGGAGAAAGTCTCACAAGGAGGCATGCTTTCTTCTGCGATCCGGGTGGGGTGGGGACGGAATTTGTTTGCTGGATGGATGCTGGCCTTTTGTTGCAGCGTCCATGCGTGGGCTGGGGAGGCGTCGTCGCTTGGAGCGACAGCATCGTCGAATGCGAGGGAGGATGACGAACTGGAGGACTTGGAGCATCTGCCCGCATTCAACGTGAAGGCGGACCGGCTGGAGGAGTTTGGGTTTCGCGCGGGCGGGATGATTGCGATTCCCGGACCCTCGTATGCGTGGGTGAGAGAAGTCTTCCCGAATACGGCGGCGTCCAAGGCGGGCCTGCGTCCGGGTGACATCATTCTCAAAGTGGACGGAAAGAAGCGGTCGCTCTTTTCGCTGATGAGAGCGGATAAAGCGCAGGATAAAAAGTGGGCGGAGCTCGCAGCGGGAAAGAAGAGCGTGTCGTGGGTGTTCGAAGTGCGCGATCCGGTCACGAAAGAGACGCGAACGGTGACGATGATCGTGCCTTCTCCGGCACCGCATTGGGGAAGCGTGATGTGGAGCACTCCCGAGGGACGCACTCCGGCCGTTGTGAAAGAGTCAGGGCCGCTCGCCGGACGGGCAGCGGAGATTTTGGACAACGGTATCTGGACGAAATGGGAGGGTGTGGCGTTTCTGAATGTCCCAAAAACGGAGAAGGCGCCGGTGCTCGGTTACGAATGGCGCATCGTCGAGGGCGCGGAGAGGCATCGCATGTGGGTGACGCAGCAACGCGGGAAAACGGAGATCGTTTTCGAGCGTCGGTCGCCAGTTATCGGCAACGTACTTTTTCTCACCACGCCTGCGGGAATGCTGGCGAACACGCGGTACTCACCGCCGAAGAAAAACAAGAAGATGAAACTTTCGTCTGAGGAGCTGGAGGCGGCGTTTCAAACGGAGATGGATTTCTGGCTGACGAAAGTGGGGCGCGTTTCCGGGCGTTGGCCGTTCGAGGCATTGTCGGGAGCGGGCGGGGCTGGCGACATCGCGATCGTTCGCCGGGATATTCAAGAAAGCACGGCGGTAGTCGCGGTGCGGTCGGCGTCGTTTCTCGCTCTGCCGGTGGCCGAGGAAGCGCAACGGGCGATGTTTGCCGATGCGCTTGGCAAGGTCGGCGCCGATGCGGAGTGCTGGGCTTACACCGAGATATCGCGTGGGTTTGGCGATGACCGTGTGACGACGGTGCGCATCGATCCTTCGAAGCCGGAAGCGGAGCGGAGTACGTTGCTGATGGTTGATGGAAAGAAACCCGGTGCAGCGGTGTTTCAGCAGTGGCGGGATGAGGGACGGGGGGTGCCGGAAACTTTGGGCGAGTTGCCCGAGATTTCGAGTGTCGTCGATGTGAACGACGTGCGTGTGTTTGCCGATGAGGCGAGGGCGGTCGTGTTCGAACTGCCGTTGAAAACAACGAGCGCCGAATTTCCCTCCGACAAAGTTCAGGCGCTTTTCCGGGTGAACAAGGCGCAGCGAGCATTCGAGAACTTTTCGGTGAAGCTGCGTGAGGCTGTTCGTGTAGCGGGTGTCGCGAAGGTGACGGATGCAGGCTTCGAGGTTCGCTTTCAGAGTTTCGATCCCGCGCTCGCACCGCAGCCGGTTCTGCTCAAGACGGGTGGCGCGGCGCGGGTGCTGCTCGTGAAACTCAAGCGAGGATTTGAAACGAAACGGACTGATTTCGTGAGGGTGCTGCCGTTCGAGGAGGAAGCGACGCGCGTAGAATAGGCGGCAGATCAAGGGGGGGAGAGCGAAGCAGGGTGTCTGCAACCTGGCTTCGCGTGCTGTGTTCTTGGGGAGATGAAATTTTTATCCCTGCTCTCTAAAAATTGGCGGTTGTTCGCGCTTACGCCTGTTATGGCGTTGGCGCTGTTGTCGGGTTGTTCGAACTCTGAGGAGCGGATTGTTGAAGCTGCCGAGAAGCGCTACGCTTTCGTCAAAGTGGGCATGACGAAGCAAGCGCTCATCGCGAAGTTGGGCGAGCCCGTGAACAAGCAGGACGCTCGTTATCGATGGGAGACGATAGCGGGGCCGGAGATGAATGCTTCGCTCGAGGTCCGGTTCGATAGCGCGGACAAAGTGACCTCAGTGGCGAGAAGCCGGGAAAGCCACGATTGAGATTGGGCTGAGTTTTTCGTGCCTGGGCCAACGCAATTATCCGAAGCTATGGTTGGGACGCGTCAGACGTTCTAAAAAATCCCAGGACGAGTCGTGTCAGGGCTTTTTCGATTTCCTCACGAGGCGGGTGTTCGCCATCGGTCACCAAGGTTCGAACCACGCCGGCAACTGCGTGCGTGAGCACAAATGCCTCGGCGGGAGAGAGCGGTATGGCGCGCGGTCCGGAGCCCGCCGGCCCTTGGGCTCGGAAAAGCTCGATCAATTTCCGGTAGAGCGGTGCGAGCCGGCCAGCGCCGCCGCTGGACATGGCGTGAGCCATCAACGTCCGGTGCGCGCGCCGCCGGCCGCCGTAGGTGGCGAGTACCGCACGGACGATCGCGCCGATCCTCTCGCCGGGTGTGACCGGTGCGGAGCCTTGAAAACTGGCGAGCACCCTCTTCGAAAGGCCGGCCATTTCTCGTTCGGTCAACGCCTCCAGCACGGCCTCCTTGTTTTTGAAATACTGGTAGAGCGTCCCGATGCTGACGCCGGCCTTTTCGGCCAGTGTGTTGGTGGTCAGCGAGCGGATGTCGCCGCTTTCGAGCAGCCGGGTGGCCGCCTCCAATATGAGCTCCACCTTCTCCACGGCACGGGCCTGACGTGGTGAGCGCGGCTCAAGTCGCTGATCTCTCTGAGGCTTACGGGACTTTGAGGGAGGCATCGGAACGTGAGTTGTCGAATGTGAGCAAAGCTCATATTATGAAGATGCAATCACAACTTCAAATCACTCATCTCCATGACAACAGAATCCATCATTACTCTGCTTAGCTGGGCGCCGGCGGTTTGTTTCGGCCTTCACATCATCGAGGAGCTTTTCTGGCCCGGCGGTTTCCGGGAGTGGTATCACCTTTACCGGCCGCAGGTCGCGGGAGCGCCGATGTCCTACTACTACAAAGCCAACGCCTGCTACTTTGCCGCCGTGCTCACTGTTCCGCTGGGAAGGCATTCCGCGTATGCGACGCTCTTCGTCGCTGGAGTACTTTTCTATAATCTCATTTTCACGCACATCCTTGGAGCGTTCAAAACCCGCCGGTACTCTCCCGGCATCGTGACCGGACTTCTGCTCTACGTTCCTCTGTTTGTGACCAGCTACGGATATTTTCTGGCGAAGCATGTGGTCAGCATTCCTGCGGCACTTGCCTGCGCTTTTCTCTCAACTAGCGGTGAGATCTACTTCGCTCTGAAAAAGGTGAAACCTCACCCTGGCGAAATGTCTTCCAGCGGCAGTAATCTTCAAGAAACGCCAGTGCTGTAGATCCGGGCTAAGCGGCAACTCTGTTGAAAATTTTTGCCGGGAAACATTCCGGCAAAAATTTTTCGTTGGGATGTTGTTACCCTGCCACCTGCGGCTCGTGGTTGGGGTCGATGAGCGGTTTGGGCTGGGGCTTGGCGCCGGTGTCGTTCACGCGGACGGTGCGGGCTAGGACGATGCTCAGCAGACCGGTGGCGACGGCGATCCAGCCGAGGTAGTTGAAGTGAAGGAGGTGGCCGTTGGGTTGTTTGATGACGATCCAGCCGCCCAGCGTGGAGCTGATGCCCGACGCTAGATCGCGCGCGCAACTCGTCAGGCTTAGGAAGGCTCCGCGTCGCGACGACGGCACGGCGAGCGTAACGATGGCCTGTCCCGGAACGAAGCGACCGCTCGCGAAGGTGAAGAAAAATCCGGCGATCACCAACGTGCCCCAGACGGGAAGTGCGCCGGCATTTGCGATCACGAGAATGACGAGCGAGGCCGCGATCACCATGTAGGTGAAGATGCGCTGGCGACCGTGGCGGTCAGCAAGCCGGCCGACCAGTGGCGCGGTTAGCACGCTCGCGATTCCGCCGATCACATAGACCCACGAAAGGTATTTTTCGGGCAAAGCGAGGTCGCCGACGAGATGCGCGGAGAGGAGCGGGATGATGCTGAAATGGCCGAGCACCATGATCGCCATGAAGACGATGGCACGGCCGGCGTTGGCGTCGCGCAAGAGTTCTTTGAATGCCTGGCCTTTGTTCGCGCCGCTTTGCATGTGTCCGCGGACCGATGGGACAAAGCGGAACGCCACGCACCAGACGATCGCTCCGAAGACAGCGACGAAGGTGAACGGTGAACGCCAGCCGAAGTTTTGCGCCAGTTGCAGTCCGACCGGGACGCCGATCGAGGCAGCGACGGCGAACGCGGTCATGACGATGCCGATACCGGAGGCACGGCGTTCGGGTGGCACGATGTCGCTCACGATCGCCAGACAGAGGGAGCCGGAGATGCCGCCAAAGGCGCCGCCGATGGCGCGCGCGATGAGGAGCGCGTGGGCGTTGGGGGCGAGACCGCAGAGCAAGGTTGCGATGGTGAAGCCCGCATACGCCCACAGAAGCAGCGTGCGCCGGTCGAAACGGTCGATGAACGGCGCGCTTAAAAAGCCGACGACACCTGCAGCAAGCGAGTAGGCGGCGACAAGATGGCTGAAGTGCGCGGCGCTCAGGTCCAGTTCACGCATGAGTTGAGGCGCGAGCGGCATCATGACCATGAAGTCCATGATGTGAGTGAATTGGACGGCTGCTAATACGAGGAGGATACCTCTTTCGGACGGACGGCTGGGCATATACGTGGCCGCCAGTGTTGTGACGCCGCGTTTTTGAGCAACTCGGCGAATCGGTTAGTTGTGAAGGGAAATACGAAGGAGCTGTGCTCGTTTGTGCAGCATAGTCCGTTTATCGGCTCCCCGAGGCTGAGACTTGAGGTTCGGGAGGAGATCGCCGAGCGCGCTTACAGCGCGCATTGATTCTTGCTGTTGCCTCGGTTCTCGAGGTTGAACAATTTTCCGCCATGTCCCTGACTTTGGAGCAGATCGTGGAAGAGACTCGGCGCTGGCCGGATGACGTGGTGGCTGAGTTGATCGATCGCATCGTCATTGCGAAGCACGGTGGCTTGGACGCGGATCACGCTGAACAGTGGGGGAAAGTGGCTGAGGGCCGGGCGGCAGAGAGTGAACGAGATCCTTCTGTTTTAGTTTCTGGCCAGGACGTCATTGCACGCATCCGCAAGGTCACCGGTCAGTGAAGCCTTATCGCTTCCACCGCGACGCTGAGGATGAGTACTCTCAAGCAGCTGAGTATTATGCGCGGATCAGCCCGGAACTCGGGCGACGGTTTTTCACCGAAATCCAGTCGCTGATTGTGGATGTTTGTCTGCGACCGGCGCTTTATCGCCGTCATGTGGGTGAAGTTCGGCGGCATTTCTCCACGGTCTTTCCTTATGGGATTCTTTACCGCGAATACGCTGATGAGATCCGTATTCTGGCGGTCATGCCGCTGCGGCGTGATCCTGACTATTGGCGTGGACGGTGATGAATGCTCAGAGAATTGAACCACGGAGACACAGAGAGCACCGAGACGACGGGATTAGTTGAGATTGAATCCCGGATTGGCCTCCGTGTCCTCTGTGCCTCTGTGGTTCAATTCGAACCGCGACTCGCAGCTTTCGATCTAATGCCTCTTCATCGGAAAAAGATTTTTCGTCCGCCGCCGCCGGCGCCGACTACGATTTACGTGCGGCCCGGGTACAATCGCGTGCTGGCGGATGAGTTCATCGCGCTGAAGCAGAAGCGGGTGGGGCTTGTGGCGGACAAGGTCGAGGCGCACAGCCAGGGCGACTTGCGTGAGAACTTTGGATTCAAGGCCGCCAAAGAAGCGATCCGCGCCGTGGACCGAAAGATGTTCGCGCTCGACCGCTTTGTGGCGCGCAACGCCTTCATTGAGGTCGATCCCGCCGCCTGGCTCACCAAGCCCACCGACACCGTGCAACTTGGCCACGTCGTCACGCTTGAAAAACAGGATCTGACCACGAAGCGGAAACACCGCTTCACCTTTCTCGTGACGACCTATGGCGAAACCGCCACCGACGAGGAGTCGGGCATCGAGTGCCTGCCGCATACGTCACCGCTGGCGGTTGTGGTGCTGGGTCTGACGCCTGGAGTGCAGACGAAAGTGACGCTGCCCGCCGGTGAAGCGCTTCTCACGGTGCTCAAGCTCCGCAATCCGACGCAGGCCGAGCTCGACCGCCTGCTCATGCCGATCAAGCCGCCGGAGATCGAGGACGAGGACTAAATGAGTTCAGCGGATTTTGCCACTCACGGAACCGTCGATGCAGTGATCAACGCGAGGACGCCTTGATCCTGTTTGCTGGGAAACGAGTCGGACGGCGTGCGCGAATCTACCGCGAAGAGCGCGAGATCGAGAGCGGTGGGGGCCGGCGTTTCTGCGGCAGCGGGAACTGGCTTCGCAGCAAAATGGTGAAGTCCGACACCGTGCAGACTGGCGCCCACGCTTTGATCTTCGGCCAAGGCAGGCGCCGCGGAAAATCCGGCGCGGAGATTTACGCTTAATGAAGTCGGAACACGGCCGTGCGTTTCATGTACGACCGCTGGTCCGTCATAGGTCAGCGTGAAGGTGAGGGGAGATACCTCGCCATAAGAGCTCAGAAACCCGCTTTCTTCCCTGATCGGGATGAGTTGGGAATAAGCGGATCCAGCGAGAAACAGCAGTGTGAAGACGACTTTGAGTTTCATAAGTTTTGTGTGAGCAGTTGTACGATGCTGGATACAGTGCCGTATGAGCAGAGCTCGATCCATGCGGGAGGGGAGGGCATCCGATTGCCTCCTCAGGGAATCCCGCAGGTTTCTTATTCATGGGAGGTCGTCGCCTTCCCTTTGCGGTTCGAGCGCGATCAGTCTCGCGGTTGACCTGCCGAGCGGACGCGCCACGTGATTACGTAGTCGTAGGTGTCATCGCTGCCGCGGATCAAGTCATCGACTTTGAGGGTGCGCTGAAACTCGTTCCAACGCAGGCCGCCCGCAGGGACTCCGAACACGCTGATCTGTTTCCATTCGTGACAGCGGATGGCGACGGTTCCGTCCGCTCCTGAGACCGCCAGCGCCCAGCCATATTTTTGTATGCGACCCGAATCGCGGTGCGTGAGCACGACGTCCAGTGCGCGGTTCGCTTCCTTGGCTGAACTCAGGAGGACTGCACCGGTGAGCGTGGGATCGAAGTATCCTTGCCCGGTGCGGATGCGCGTTCCAGCGGCGAGGCACAACAGGCAGAGGACTCCAACCAGAGCGGGGTACTTGAATCGGCGTTTCATTCTCGGGGTAAATTGAGGCGTGTGCGTTTGAGTCAGCTCGCGCGGCGGTAGTGCATGGCGACGGAGCCGCAGCGGAGCGGCTTTGCTGAGAGGAGGTCGAGGCTTCGTGTGCCGGGCAGGCCGCTTTGGTGGAGGGTCGGGCCGTGGCCGGCGATCCGGGGATGGACGAGGAATTTATACTCATCGATCAGATCGAGCCGGTCCAGTGCGGTCGCGAGCTTTACACTACCGAGCAGCACGCCTGCCGGGGTCGTGTCTTTGAGTTTCTGCACGTTTGCGCGCAGGTCGCCGGTGAGGAGGTGGCTGTTGGTCCACGGGAAATCCTTTCGGGTGGATGACGCCACGTACTTCGGCTTGGCCTCCAGCTTGACCGCCCACTCGCGTGTCGCTGGTGGCGCATCTATGTCGCCGCGGGCGACTGCCGGCCAGTAGCCTTCCATCATTTCGTAAGTGGTGCGGCCCCACAGCATGGCGCCGTTTTCGTCCATGAGGCGGGTAAAGAAGGCATGCGTCTCGTCGTCGGCGATCCCCTCCTGGTGGTCGACGCAGCCGTCGAGGGTGACGTTGAGGCTGAAGGTGAGGAGGCCCATGGAGCGAATCTAGGTCGCGCACGTCTGGCGTGTCCAGCGGCGGAGGCGGGGGATGAGTTAAGCGCAAAGACGCAACGACGCGAAGATCGGAGCGAAGGAGTCAGGGATTTGGCCGGACTTTGCGGTGGTACTTAGCGCCTTCGCTTCTTCGCGATTCATTCAAGAGGCGGGTTGCCAACTCATGTGGAGGAGGTTCCAGCCGTGGCCGTCGAGGTCGACGAAGCTGTGCATATACATGAAGCCGAAGTCCTCGGGCTTTTCGTAGCTCGTGCCGCCCGCGGCGAGGGCTTTGGCGACGATGGCGTCCACCTCCTCGCGGCTCTCGCAACTGAGGGAGATCAAGACCTCCACGGCCTTGCTCGTATCGCAGACGGCCTTGGGGGTGAATTCGCGGAACTTGGCGTGCGTCAAAAGCATCACGGTAATCGTCTCGCTGATGATGACACAGGTTGTGCTGTCGCCGGTGAACTGGGGATTGAATGAGTAGCCCAGTGCTTTGAAAAAGGCGGTCGACTTCGGGAGGTTGGCGACCGGGAGGTTGAGGAATATCTGCTTGTTCATGGGAGGAAGGATCGTGGAGTACTCCTTCAACGAATGAACGGACGTGGGCCGGACAGGGCGGCGTTCTTTTAGCGGGTAGCGAGTAGGGCGGAGATCGGAGCTTTGAATCGCGAAGATGCGAAGGAGGAGCGAAGGGCGGCGGACATTGAGGGGAGGCGGGCGGGATTTGGTTCGCGTGAGTTTTGGTGCCCACGTAGATCGCTGGCCGATGAAACGGGGCGCTTCGGGCGTCGCGCGGTGTGCGAAGTGTGTTCCGGCTAGGCCAGAGATTCCGAGGCGCCAAATTCGCGTGCGCTGCCGGGTGTATTGGTCGTGTTCCAACAGCGAAGTCCGACGCAGAGTGAGGCGGGGCTTTTCGCCTGACGATGTTTGTATGACCAAATACGAAAGACGAAACTGTGGACCTCCGATGGCGAGGTGGGTTTAGCCGGGTCTATTCACTTGTCTGCGTGCGATGCGTTTCCGGCTCCGGCATCAAGGGGTGCTTTAGGGAGATCCTCGATGCTTCGCTCGTTTTTCATTATGCCGATCCATTCGGCTACCAATTCTGGCACTCTAGTAACCACATCTCGGCCGACGATAGCTTCATCCACCAATCCCATATTCACCATATCGAAAATTCGGCACAGATAGGATTTTCCGCATTCCCACCAAGTGTAGTGCGCATCCAGAAAGAGATAGTGCTTTGCCACGATTCGTTCGGCAACGCGCATTTCTTCGATTTCCATCCCGTCTAGCTGCGTTTCATAGACACCATCTGCAACTCTGCTTCCAAACGTCGTCGTGTAGTAATATTCTTTGATTTCCCAAATCGCAGCTGGATTGATCGCTGCCGGAAATGCGCCGTCGACCCGGCGGGACAAAGTTCGAACGGGCACGCCGCCTTTAGTAAATGCGGTCAGTACTCGAGGGTCGTAATCGCAACGATATGGACCACGGTGAGCGTCGATGAGCATGTTAACCAAGCCTGTGAAGTATGCCGGCTTCTTTTTCTCTCCCTTTTGCTTGTTCATGGGAACTGGCAACTGAGACTTCAGATCCTTCCGCACTTTGCTGAAGAGTGCCGCCGCTTGTTTCGCTGTTTGAAGCGCTGGTTCGACTTGGTTGTTTAGGACCTCCGCGCGATGTTCGAAATAGCTCTGCAATCGTTGGCCTAATTCAGTGAGTTGCTTTTCGGGGGTCAGCAACGGTTCAGGGGCTAATTGAAGTGCGTGTAGGCAATCCCAGATTTCATTGGGCGAAGGGACCTTGATTCGGCTGACTTTGTCCTTCCGATTTTTTCGATTCGTGTAACCAACCCATTCACTGATACTCCGCACATATGCCCAAAATGTGGGAGGCTGAGAGCGAAACCTTGGGTCGGGCTTCATTTGAGATCCTCCTCAAGGAGTTGAATGAAGCGCTTCATTGGGATTTCCAGCGCTAAGCAAACCGAACGCAGCTCTAGAATATCTAAACGCCGCTCGCCGGTTTCAACTTTGCTGACGAACGACTGCGGAACTTCGAGTTTCTGAGCCAGTGCGTGCTGCGTGACGCCCTTTTCTTCCCGGAGCCGACGTATCAGTTCGCAGAGCTTTTTGTGGTCGCTAGAGTGGATGTTCTTCAACGACTGCCTTCTAACATAAAGTAACGATATATCCCAAAATAGGATATGTTTGGGCTTGCAGCTGGCTCACTTCGCAAGATGGTAACGCTGTGGTGCAATTGAGTCTGCCAGATGTCGTCGAGCCGCCCGCGCTTAAGGGGCAGCTTCTGAAATGGATCGGAAGCAAATATCGCGTCGCTGCAGACGTGGTTAGTTACCTTCCGAAGGATTATCGAAGGTTCATCGAGCCGTTCTTAGGCAGCGGCGCAATTTTAGCGACCATGGCGCCTCGGAACGGGATAGGCGGTGATCGGTTCGGACCCTTAATCGAGATATGGCAGACTCTCGCAACGAATCCTGAAGAACTGAAGCGATGGTATGCTGCTCGTTGGAATCGCATCGCGGTGCTCGGGAAAAAAGAAGCGTATGCAGAGTGCCTCGCTAGCTACAATCATAGGCCGAATGGAGCTGACTTTGTTTTTCTTTGTAGGGCGTGTTATGGAGGTGTGGTTCGCTTTAGAAAGGCCGACGGATACATGTCCACCCCGTGTGGAATTCATGATCCAATCGCGCCCTCGTCGTTTGCTTCACGTGTGGATGCTTGGCACCTACGCCTTCGGCACTGTGAATTTGTGAAGGCAGATTACCGCGAGTTGATGCAACGAGCAGGTGCAGGAGATTTGGTCTATTGTGATCCGCCCTACGCACACTCCCAAGCGATTCTCTACGGAGCGCAGGCGTTCAATTTAGCCGAGCTGATGGTGGAAATCGCTGCGTGTAAGAGGCGAGGAGCCAAGGTCGCCTTAAGCATCGACGGAATAAAGAAGTCAGGCACGGATAACTGCTTCATCGATGTCCCTCAGGGGCTTTTTGAGCGGGAGATTTTCGTCGATTGCGGTCGTTCGATGCTAAAACGATTTCAACTCGAAGGTCGTGACGCAGAAGATGAGGTGGTGTCCGACCGCCTTCTTTTAACGTTCTAGTAGTTTATGTGGCTGTTCGGTTGGTCGCATTGCTGTCCAACCTTTTTCTTGGAGGTTTTTCATGCTGCAGCATTTAACGATGACAACTGCGCGGCATCATGAGGCACGCAGCGAGCTTCGGTTTTACGGACGGAAGGCGTCGCGATAGGTTTTGCCGCGGTCGAGGCGGGTGCGGACTTCGGGCCAGTCGCGGTTGGCGATGGCGGCGTGCAGGCCTTGGAGTTCGTCTTGAAAACGGCTCAGTGCGCGGAGGACTTCGTCGCGGTTTTGTTGGAAGATCTCGATCCACATGGTGGCGTCGCTTGCGGCGATGCGGGTGGTGTCGCGGAGGCCGTTGCCGGAGAAGTTGCGCCAGGCGGGATTTTTTTGCGCGAGGAAGCTGCAGAGGCTGGTCGCGATGGCCTGGGGGAGGTGGCTGATGTGGGCGACGATTTCGTCGTGTTCGTCGGGGGTGACGGTGCTGACTTCGCTGCCGAGGTCGCGCCAGAAGCGGGCGACGGTTTCGGTGGCTTTGGCGTGCGTGGCGGCGGTGTCGGCGAGCGGGGTGACGAAGCAGACGCGTTTGTCGAAGAGGTCGGCGCTGGCGTTTTCCCAGCCGGTTTTCTGGCTGCCGGCCATGGGGTGTGAGCCGACGAAGAAAGCAGTGGCGGGCATGGCGGCGTGGCAGGCGCGGGTGAGTTCGCCTTTGACGCTGCCGACGTCGGTGACGATGGCGCCCGCGGGGAGGGCGGGTGCAATCTGGCGGGCGAGCTCGATGATTTTTTCGACGGGGGCGGCGAGGACGACGAGGGTCGCGTGGCGGACGGCTTCTTCGGGCGTGTCGGCGGTGGCGTCGCACCAGGGTTGTTTTTGGAGGGCGAGGCGGGTTTCGGGGCGGCGGGACCAGATGACGATGCGGCGGGCGGTGCCGCGGGCGCGGGCGGCCATGGCGACGGAACCGCCGAGCAGGCCGGGGGCGAGGATGGTGAGTTGGTCGAGCACGATGACTCGTGAAAACGTCAGGCGGGCGGGGGGATGTCGAGTCTGCGGCGGAAGCGGATTGTTACACAGAGGGCACGGAGGTGGCACAGAGAGGGAGAGAGTCGGAGGACTGCGATGGTTGTGCGCGCCGGTGGTGGCTCCAGCTGGGTAATTTAGGATTCGGATTATTTTATTTAGAGATCTGTCGCTCCGCCCGGTACGGTTGGATTTTCGATTCTCGATCGGGCGTGGGGGCGGCACTTGCTAAGTGCCGGTCCGTGCCGAGTCTGGGAGCGTGTGAGGTGTTCGTTGCTTTTTGGCGGCGGGGAATTTTTCTCGGCGGTCACCCATGTCTGACGATGATTCCGAGCAAGGTCCTGCTGCTGTGTTTGCGAAGGCGCGTCCGTGGTTGATCGGCGTGGGGGTGGCGGTGGCTCTGGGCGGGTTGTATTATTTTCTGGCGACGCGTGGGCCGCGGAAGGTGGACGCGGCGGCGATCACGGTGGCGACGTCGGATGACGAGGCGTTGCGGAAACTTTCTGACGAGGTTGCGAAGGCCGAGGCGATCTGGCGGGCGGCGGATGAGAAAGGGCAGAGCAGTTCCCCGGAGGCGCGGGCGGCACTGGCGCTGGCGGTGACGAAACAGCGCGAGCGCGTGCGACAGGATGCGCGTTCGACTCCGGCGGAGTCGGAGCGGTTGCGGCGGCTGGAGCAGTTCGTCGCGGACGCGGAGGTGCGGGAAAATTTGGACAAGGTTTCCGCGTTGGAAAAAGAGGCGCTGGCTGCGCGACAGGCGGAGCGGAATGGGGAAGCGGTGGAGAAATATCGGGCAGCGCTGACGCTGTTGCAGGCGGTGAATCGCAGCAATGCGGCGGCGGCGTTTAAGGACCTGCCACGTGAGAGCCGGTTGAAACTCGATCTGGAAATTTTGGAGGCGGAGCCGTTGAGCCGTCAGGTGATGGCTGCGCGGGCGAAGGCTGAGGTGGCGGCGCGGGCGGAGCGTTGGGACGAGGTTCGGGAGGCGTTTCAGGAGTTGCTGGCGGTGCAGTCGCGGATCAACCGGGAGTTTCCGCGCACGCCGTTTGTCGATGCGGCGGCGGAGGATCGCGTGGAGGGGCAGATCCAGACGTTGCAGGCGGAGGCGCTGGCGCGGACGGTTTTGGACAAGGTGAGCGGTGGTGAAGTGAACGCGCGGGCGGGGAAGCACGCGGAGGCGGCGCGGTTGTTCGCGGTGGCGTTGAAGGCGCAGGAGACGATCAACACGGAGTTGCCCAAGAGCCGGCAGGCTTCGCAGGCGACGGCCGATGATCTGGAGGCGCGGCGGCAGACGGCGCTTTCGATGGACGGGCTGACGAAAGTGCAGGGGCTCGATGGTGAGATCGTGGGTTTGTTGAAGGCGCGCGATGTGGCGGCGGCGCAAAAGAAGATCGGCGAGGCCGAGGAAATCGCGGCGGCGGTGTGGCGGGATTTTCCGAGGAGTCGAAAGCTGGATACGGGGTTGCGGGAGCGCGTGAGTTATCGGGCGGCGAAGAGTGCGTCGCTGACGGCTATTCACGAAAGCGTGTTTCCGAAATTGCGGGCGCTCGCGCCTGAAGGCGGCGGCGGGGCAGTGAGAGGCGCGCAGCTCTTGAGCAGTGAGGTGGCTCAGCGGCTTTATGCGCTGGTGATGGACAAAAATCCGAGCCGCACGGTGGGCGAGGAGTGGGCGGTGGATTCGGTGAATTGGGCGGAGGCGCGGGAGTTTTGCCGGAGGCTGGGGTGGCTTTTGGGGCGGGCGGTGCGGTTGCCGACGGAGGCGGAGTATCGGGCGGCGTTGGGCGCGAGTGGTGTTACCGAACTGACGGGTGGCGTGGCGGAGTGGCTCGATGCGGGCGAGGCGGAGCCGATGGCGTTGATCGCGGGGAGGAGTTATCTGGATAGTGCGGAGGCGCTGGAGGAGGTGCCGGTGGTGCGAGTTGCGAAGACGGAGCGGGCGCGGCATGTGGGGTTTCGTTTCGTGGTCGAATGAACGACGCGATGCACGGGGCCGAAGGGTCCTTAAATTGGTGGGTGGGCGGCTGTAACCCGTGCAGGCGAGTGGCGTCTTGTGTCGTGTGTATGACGGTCCTTCCATTGCCCTATGTCCGGTGACGCTGATGCGGAGTTCGATCTCGTTGGGTGCCTCCAGCGGGTCCGCGCGCGCAGTCAGGACGCGGCGCGGGAGTTGGTGGAGCATCTGCATCCGCTGGTTATCCGGATCGTGCGAGCGCATCTGCCGCGGCGGGTGCTCGAAGAGGATCTCGCGCAGGAGGTGTTTATGAAGATGTTCACACGTCTCGATCAGTACCAGGGGGCGGTGCCGTTTCCGCACTGGGTGTCGCGCATCGCGGTGACGACCTGCATCGATCATTTACGGGCGCAGAAGCGGCGGCCGGAGTTTCGCTGGGCGGATCTTTCGGAGAACGAGGCAGATGTGCTCAATGCGGTGCTGACGAGCGAAGACGCGGCGGATGCGGGCGATGCGCTTGCGGCGAAAGAGCTGGTGGGGAAATTGCTCGATCAGTTGAAGCCGGACGACCGGCTGGTGATCCAGCTGCTGGATCTAGAACAGAAAACGCTCGTGGAGATCAGCGAACTCACGGGCTGGAATACGACGTTGATCAAAGTCCGTGCTTTCCGAGCGCGGCGGAAATTGAAGAAACTTTTCGAACAGCTTAAACAAAAGGAACGCTCATGAGCACGAATCCCGCCGAATGGTCCCGCCTGGTAGCCGCTGCACGCCGTGCTCCGAAAGACGAACGCGACGAGGCTGCGCCGTATGGATTCGCCAAGCGGGTGGCGGCTCGGGCGTTGGACGCGAAGGCACCGTGGATGGAAGCGTCGTTGCTTTCCCGTTACGGGCTGCGCGCGCTGGGGCTCTCGTGTCTGCTGGCGGTCGCGGGAATCGCGGCGACGCTGAAGCCGGTGATCTCGGCGATCGAGAGCGAGGCGGCTTTGCTCAACGAAACGCCGACGGAAATCGTGGACACCACGGAGCTCACTTGAGGCGCTGCGCATGAAGAATCCTCTCTTAGCCATTTTGGTTTTCGTCGGCGTCTTCCTGTGTGGAGGCGTGGTCGGCGGCGCGGTCTCGATCCATTACTACGAGCAGTTCGTGCGGAATAAAGGCACGGATCGTTTCTTCGACCGGGAGATGCGCGAGCTCGGGCAGAAGCTGGAGCTGACGACGCAGCAGAAGAAGGATCTTCGCACGATCTTCGGACGGGCGATGGCGGATCAACGGGCGGCGCGTAAGCAGTCGGATGTGATCATGGATCGCATGGTGACGGAGTTCGAAGCGGTGCTGACGCCAGAGCAGCTGGTGAAGTTTAAGGAGCATCGCGCCAAGCAGCGTGCGGCGCGGGAGCAGCAGATGCGCGAGCGTGAAAAGCGCGGCGGGCCGCAAGCACCGGAAGGTGGCCGGCCGCCGCCGATTTTCATGGAACGCCGGGGCGATCGTGAGCGCGGACCTGGTGGTTCAGAGAAGTCGGAAGATGCGGTTCGGCCAACGCCGAAGCAGCCGGCGCGGGGTGAAGATGGGAGCAAGGCTGCGCCTTAGCTTAGGCGCGAAGTGGCGGGAGGGAGGACGTGGAGGTGTTTGCGCGTGGGCGGAGTTTCGATACTTGCGAGAGGAGGCTGAAGGCGGTTCGTTGTGCGACATGTCGTCTGCGCTGACCGGCAAGAAAATCGTCCTTGGGATCACGGGCTCCATCGCCGCTTACAAGGCGGCCGAGCTGACGAGCCAGTTGCGCAAGAAAGGCGCGGAGGTTTTCCCGGTGATGACGGCGGGGGCGCAGAAATTTATTACGCCGCTGACGCTCCAGGCGCTCGCGCGGCAGCCGGTGGCGACGGATCTTTGGAGCGAGGGAAATGGGTGGCAGCCGGGTCACGTGGAGCTGGCGGACAAGGCGGATTTGTTGCTCATCGCGCCGGCGACGGCGGACGTGATCGCGCAGTTCGCGCACGGACTGGCGGGGGATTTTTTGAGTTCGCTGCACTTGGTGTGTCGTGCGCCGCTGCTGATAGCGCCGGCGATGAACGGGAAGATGTGGTCGCACCCGGCGACGGTGGCGAATGTGGCGACGCTGACGGCGCGCGGGGCGCAGTTTATCGGGCCGGAGGACGGGATGCTGGCGTGTGGGTACGAAGGACTTGGACGGTTGTGGCCGGTTGAAGGGATCGTGGAGCGGGCGGAGCAGATGCTCGGGGTGCGCTGAGCTTATACCGGGAATTTTTAGTTGCGGGAGGTCGCATCCCCAGCACTGTCCGCGTCGGCCAGGTGCCATGCATGGGCAGGCGCGTGAACTCCGCCAGGACCGGAAGGTAGCAACGGCAACGACGTCCTCCTAGTGCCGTGGAGTGCCTGGCCACTTTTATTTTTCAGGAAGGAGTTTGGCGGGATCGGCGGTGGCCAGGGCGGTATAAACTGACGGCTTCCGGTTAGGCGAGGGATCGGGCATGGTCGGCGGCACGCGGCAATCCCGGTTCGTTGTGGATCGGGTACTGCCGCCCCAAAACCCTATGAAAAAGTTCCTGCTGGCCCTAGCGGCCGTGATGGTACTCGGCGGCACTTCGGTGTTTGCCTCGGATAGCAAGGATCACGCAAAGGAAGAAAAGAAGGCAGAGTGTGCAGCGTGCAAAGAAAAGGGCTCGATGTGCGACGCGTGCAAAAAGAAGGCGGAAGATAAAGCCAAAGAACATCCGAAGCCCTGACGGCTTGATGTGCGCAGCGGTTGAATGACCGCTTTATTTTGTGTCAGCGCCGGGCCCGCTTTTTAGCGGGCCCGTTTTGTTTTAAGAGCGAGAGTGGGCGGACGGTTAATTTTCAGTTGCAGGAAGAGGCGGCGTGCGTGGAGTAGCGGACTCTTGTCCACCGGTTACCAAGTCATCGCCCGCAAATGGCGCCCGCAGACGTTCGACGATGTCGTCGGGCAGGATCATGTGGTGCGGACGTTGAAGAACGCCATCGCGCGCAACCGGATCGCGCACGCGTATCTGTTCGTGGGACCGCGCGGAACGGGGAAAACTTCGACCGCGCGTATTTTTGCGAAGGCGCTGAATTGCACGGATGGGCCGAAGGCGGATTTCGATCCGAAAGACCCGGCGTGCGTGTCGATTGCCGAAGGCTCGCATCTCGACGTGATCGAGATCGACGGTGCTTCGAACAACGGCGTGGAGCAGGTGCGCGATTTGCGCGACACGGTCCAGTACGCGCCGGCGCAGGGTAAGTACAAAATCTACATCATCGACGAGGTGCACATGCTCTCGACGGCGGCATTTAATGCTTTGCTGAAGACGCTCGAGGAGCCGCCGCATCACGTGAAGTTCGTGTTCGCGACGACCGATCCGCAGAAGGTGCTGCCGACGATCATCTCGCGCTGCCAGCGTTTTGACCTGAAGCCGATTCCGGCGGATTTGATCGTGCTGCGGCTGAAGAAAATCGCCGACGAGGAGAAAATCAAAGTCTCGCCCGAGGCGCTTTCGTGCATCGCGCGCATGGCGGATGGCGGGATGCGTGATGCGCAGTCGATCCTCGACCAGATGATTTCGTTTTGCGGAACGGAGATTGCCGAGCCGGACGTGCTGGATGTGTATGGCCTCGTGTCGGCCGAAAAAATCGCGGCGCTGGCGGCGGCGCTGGCGGCGGGCGATCATCCGAAGATCATCGAGATCGTGGATGCGTGCGATCAGGCCGGACGCGATCTGGTGCGGTTGTTGACGGACCTGCAGGAGCTCGTTCGCAAGGCGTTGCTCGATGCGATCGGCAAGGGCGGGAAGACGGACATTCTCGGAGGCCTGCCGATGACGACGGAGCAGATCACGCGCTTGCTCGATGGACTGCGTGAAGGCGAAGGCAGCGTGAAGCTCGGGCTATCGGAGAAGATCAATTTCGAGGTGACGTTGCTCAAAGCGGTCGAGGCGAGCCGGGCGCGGGCGATCGATTCGCTCATCAAAGAGCTGAGCGCGCTGGCTGAGCAATCGCCGGAGTCATCCGCCGCCACTGAGGGCGGCGAAAAAAAAAAGGACTGATTGAGCAGCTCGATGAGCGCGTGGCGCAGGCCATCGCGGATATCGCGGAGCAGCGGAAGGCGTTGGGGATAGTTTCGGCGGTGGTTGTCGCGGGCGGAAGCAGCGAGCGCGGGACGAAAGCGGGCGGAAGCGATGGCTCGTCGGCGCGTGCGGGTGGGGCAGGAGATTCGGATGCGGAGAGCGATGCGGAAGTCGCGACGCTGCCGCGTGCGGAGACCGATGCGGCGCTGGCGGATGCGGCGAGCGCGCCGTTCGATGAAGACGGGCCGAACTGGCCGAGCGCGGCGGATGAAGCGGCGTTTATCGGTGGCGAGAAGGAGCAGGTACGCACGGTGCCGAAGGCGGGCGGAGCGGTGACGCTGCGTCAGGAAGCGGAGCAGGCGGAGGCGGCGCTGGGGCCGCTGCCGAGTATCGATGCGTTGATCGCGAAAATTCCGGCGGAGGCGCGGGAGACGCTGGAGGATCTTTTCCGACCGAAGTTTACGGGCGTGAAGCGGGTGTCGAAGGACGTGTTGAAGTAACGGGCGCGCGTGCGGCGCGGGCGGAGCGCGTAGCGGTCATGTGCAGACGCTACGGGTTTTAGCGGACCTCGATGACGACGGCGGTGGTGTTGTCGCGGCCGGATTCGGCGACGGCTTCGGTGACGAGTTGTTGGGCGGGGGTTTGTCCTTCGGCGGGGTTGCGGAGGAGGTCTTCGATGCGGTGATCCCAGAGGCCGTCGATGAGGCCGTCGGAGCAAATGAGGAAGCGGTCGCCCGTCTGATAGCCGACGGCGCCGATGTGCGGGTCGATGAATTGGTGGCCGGCGCCGAGGGCTTGCTGGAGGGCGTTGCGGCGCGGGTGGAAGCGGGCTTCGCGTTCGTTGAGCTGGCCGTTGCGGCGCATCCAGCCGACTTGGCTGTGGTCGTGGGTGACCTGGGTCATCGGGCCGTTTTTGGGGAGATAATAAACGCGGCTGTCGCCGAGGTGGCCGAAATACATCCACTCGGGCGTGAACCAGCAGAGGCTGAGCGTGGCGCCCATGCCGGCGCACTCTTCGTAGGCCTGGCCCATTTTGATCATGTCGCGGTGAATGGCGGAAAAGAGTTCGCCGATGAGGTCAGGGAAACCGCTGGACATGCCTTGGGCGGAGAGGCGGAAGCCTTTGGGGAGGAGGCGGGTGATTTTATCGACGGCGATGCGGCTGGCGAATTCGCCGGAGTTGGCGCCGCCCATGCCGTCGCTCACGGCGAAGACGAAGTCCGTCGAAGCCATGGATGATTCGCCGATTTTCCCGAGGTAACGGACTTCGTGGCCGTCGAAGGCGATGCCGAGGAAGGAGTCCTCGTTATTGGTGCGGACTTTGCCGACGTCGGTGAGGCCGGACCAGTTGAGGCGGGGGACGGGAGCGTGAGGCGTGGATGGCTGGGCCATGGAAAGCGGGGCGGTCAAAAGCGGTCGCGCTTATGGGAAGGACGGCTTGGGTTGGGCGGGGTCTTCGGGAAGATCGGCGGCGGAAGGTTTGAGGCCGGCACCGGCGGGGTCGTCGAGCAGGGTGGCGAATTCGAAATCGATCACGCAGAGGCGTCCATCGGACTGGCGGTACGTGATGTTGCGAGCGAAGGCGTCCTCGTGGCGGACGCCGTAGCTGGCGAGCTCGGCGTAGATCTCGGCCATGCGCTCGGCGCTGATGTGCTCGATGACGCTACCGCAGTTGGTGGTGACGATCTTGAGGACTTCGGGATCGTGTTCGAGGAGTTGGGGGACGAAGAGGCAGCCCCTCGCTTCGAGGTGTTTCAGGACGCGGACCTCGTTCTCGAAACGCTCTTTGGCCATGTGGCCGCGGAAAGTTTTGTGGACCCGCCCGTCATAGCCGATGCGCACGAGAGCGCGGGCGGTGTTTTTGACGTCGTGCATGAAGGAGGAGGCGGGAAACGGCGTGGACAATTTCGCGCGCGTCCGGTGCTGGCAAGGGCGAGTTCCTGCTTAAAAACGCGCAGAAGTCAGACGCGAGCGGTTCATGGATAAAATTTCTGGCATGAATTTTAGTTCTAGACGCCCGTGGCATGTTAGGTGCTTTTTTGCAGCTGCGGTTTGTTCGTGGTCTTCCGGCCAACCAAAACGCTTGAAGAACACATACGACCACTCCCTCCTCCTCAAACTCCACCATGGCCAAATACAAATTGGAATACATCTGGCTCGACGGCTACAAACCCGTCGCTGGCCTTCGTAGCAAAACGCAGATCAAAGAATTCGCCAGCTTCCCGAAGCTCGAAGAACTGCCCAACTGGGGCTTCGACGGCAGCTCGACCCAGCAAGCGGAGGGACGGAGCTCGGATTGCGTTCTTAAGCCGGTCGCTGTCTATCCAGACTCCACCCGCAAGAACGGCGTGCTCGTCATGTGCGAAGTCATGATGCCAGACGGCAAGACCCCGCATATCTCCAACAGCCGCGCCACGATCCTCGATGACGAGGGTACTTGGTTCGGTTTCGAGCAGGAATATTTTCTCTACGAAAACGGTCGTCCACTCGGCTTTCCCGAGGGCGGCTACCCAGCTCCGCAAGGGCCGTACTACACGGGCGTCGGTTACGCCGCTGTCGGTGATGTCGCCCGCCAGATCGTCGAAGAGCATCTCGATCTCTGTCTCGACGCCGGCATCAACCACGAAGGCATCAATGCCGAAGTGGCGAAGGGCCAGTGGGAATTCCAGGTTTTCGGCAAGGGCTCCAAGAAGGCCGCCGACGATGTCTGGGTTGCCCGTTACCTGCTGATCCGCCTCTGCGAACAGTATGGCATCGACGTCCAGTTTCACTGCAAACCGATCCTAGGGCCCTACAACCAGGCGCTCGACTGGAACGGCTCCGGCATGCACTCGAACTTCTCCACGAAGTTCATGCGCGAGACCGGCGGCAAAGACTACTTCGAGAAGCTCATGGCCGCTTTCAGCAAGCACTGCGCCGAGCACATCGCGGTTTATGGACCGGACAATCACCTCCGCCTCACCGGCCTCCACGAGACCCAGTCGATCGACAAGTTCTCGTACGGTGTCGCCGATCGCGGTGCTTCCGTTCGCGTTCCGCACAGCTTCGTCAACGCCGGCTACAAGGGTTACCTTGAAGACCGCCGCCCGAACTCCGCGGCCAACCCGTACGAAGTCGCTTCGCGCATCCTCAAGACGATCGCGACCGTCCCGACGGCCTGAGTCAGCGAGTCACGCCACGTTTAGCTTTCGAGCGCCACCTTTGCGGGTGGCGCTTTTTTTATGAGCGCTTGGGACAGGCGGAGCATGCAGAGTTTCAGGCTGTGGCCGTGGTATGAGCGGTGCAGGGCGTGCGGGTGAGCTGGGACGAACTTTTGCGATGGGCGGCAGCACGCGCGGCGGCTTTGCGGGTGCGCGGCTGGCCGTGGACAAGGTGGCTGAGGTGGTGGACGGAGGTGTTGAGTGACTCGGCTTGGGCGTGGAGTTCCTCGGAAGCGCTGGCGCTTTCCTCGGCGCCGGCGGCGTTGGTCTGCGTGACTTTATCCATGAGCGAGATGGCGTCGTTGATCTGGGTGATGCCTTGGGCCTGCTCTTGGGTGGCGTTGGCGATATCGGCGACGAGGGCTTCGAGTTTGCCGATCTGGCTTTGGATGGTGGTGAAGCTACCTGCGACTTCGGAGGTGAGCTGGACGCCTTCGCGGCTACGTTTGACGGAGGTTTCGATTTTATCGGCGGTCTCCTTGGCTGCGACGGCGGAGCGTTGGGCGAGGGCGCGGACTTCGTCGGCGACGACGGCGAAACCAGCTCCGGCCTCGCCGGCGCGGGCGGCTTCGACGGCGGCGTTGAGGGCGAGGATGTTGGTTTGAAAGGCGATCTCGTCGATGGTCTTGAGGATCTTGGTGATCTCTTCACTGCTTTGGTTGATGGCGTGCATGGACTGCTGCATGGCCTGCATCTGGCGGGCGCCTTCGTTGGCGGAAGCGTGGGTGGCGCTGGCGGTGTCTTTGGCGGCGCGGGTGCTTTCAGCATTGTGGCGGGTCATGCTCGAAAGTTCTTCGAGCGAGGCTGAGGTTTCTTCGAGGGAAGATGCCTGCGTGGAGGAACCTTGGGCGAGGGATTGGCTGGAAGCGGAGACCTGGCTGGCGGCGGAGGCGGTTTGCGCGGCGCCTTCGGCAAGTTCGCTGGTGACGCGATTGATGGTAACGGAGACGCGGTGGGTGACGAGCCAGCTGAGGCCGCCACCAAAAAACAGGCCGATGGCCAACAGACCTATAGCTTCTCTAAGAAGATGAGCGTAACGATTCTGCGCGGCGCGATACTCGGCCTCGGCAACTCGGAGCTGCAGGTCTACCAGCTCTCCGATTTTATTACTGATTGGATCGATCTGCGTGTAGAGCGGGCCATCGAAATCAGTCAGAGTGCCGGTGAGCAGGCCGGTTTTGCCGTGGAGGTATTGTATGAGTTTTTCCACGGCGGCATCGGCCGGAACGTAGAGTTGCGTGGCTTGAGCAGCGAGCTGGCTTTCTTCGGGTGTGAGGTATGTAGCCATGTAGGCCTGCCAGCGCTGGCGGATATCGGCTTGTGCTGACGTGAGGCTCTTCAGGGTATTCTCAGCGTCGACGAGGCCGGCGTTGGCTTTATTGGCGGCGTCGATGATGGAAACCGCGTAGTCATCAGCGATGAACTTGAGGTCCTTGAGGGGGACGACGCGGTCGTTGTAAACAGTCTCCAATCCTTTGTTGGTCTGTTGAATGCCGCGAAGTCCCAGTAGACCGACGATGATTGAAACTGCGATTAACAGTGCGCTGACCAGATAGAGTTTGGTGCGGAGTTTGAGCTGGTTCATGGGGATGAAAATGAGGGTCTGTGTCTGGACTTAATATCGGCCATTGTAGCAGGGATCTCTGTCACCAAGTTGTCACATGTCCGAGGGAGGGCGTTTTCTCTCGTTACGATTCCACAACTTCCGGAATCCGGGAGGAGTGATTGGCTGATACTCGTTGGAAAAATAAAAAGCCTCCGCCTGAACGCAGGCGGAGGCTTTGGTGCAATGGACCGTGAGAAATTCTTTAGACGTCTTTGAAGAAAGCGGAGTCATCCGTTCCGACCCCGACGAGGACGGGCTGGGCGTGAGTGCTGCGATTGGGGATGTTGGTGGAGCGCTTGGTTGAGCGCACTACTGACGGCTTTCTGGCAGGCTTGGTGGCTTTGACTGGTTCAGTGGTGGTGACGTGAAGTGCTGGCTTCTTCTGGCGGCTGTTACCCACGAGCTGCTGCAATCCACCGACCGCGGATGTGAGGACTTCGGCCTGGCTGGTCAGGTCTTGCGAGGCGGCGGCGGATTCTTCGGCACCGGCGGCATTGGCCTGAGTGACCTTGTCCATTTGGGAGACGGCGATGGAGACCTGGCCGATGCCCTGGCTTTGCTCGGTGGAGGCGGTGGCGATTTCGCCGACGAGGCTGTCGAGCTGGACAACCTGCTGCTGGATGGCCGTGAAACTTTTGGCGACTTCGGCGCCGATCTGTGCGCCTTGCTGGCTTTTGTTGACGGAATCCTCGATTTTTACGGCGGTTTCCTTGGCGGCCGCAGCGCAGCGCTGGGCGAGTGCGCGTACTTCATCGGCCACTACAGCAAAGCCGGCTCCCGCGGTGCCGGCGCGAGCGGCTTCGACGGCGGCGTTGAGGGCAAGGATGTTGGTCTGGAAAGCGATTTCGTCGATGGTCTTGAGGATTTTCGAGATGTCGGCGCTCGCGACGGTGATGGCCTGAAGAGCGGTCTGCATGGTTTTGACCTGATCGGCACCAGCATCGGCGGAGGCGCGGGTCTGCGTGGCGGCTTGTTTGGCCTGCTGGGCGTTGTCGGCATTGCGCTTGGTCATGCTGGAGAGTTCTTCGAGCGAGGCGGACGTTTCTTCGAGCGAGGCGGCCTGTTCGCTGGCACCCTCGGCGAGAGACTGGCTGCTACCGGAGACCTGACCGGCGGCCGCGGCGACTTGGGCTGAGGAGTCGTTGAGAACGCCCGCCATCTGGCGAAGCGTACGGTTAATGCCTCGGATGATGAGCCATCCTAAAATCAGCGCGACAGCGAGGCTGGTTGCGGCGGTAATATCGGTGGTGAATCGAGCCTGTTTGGCGACTGTGACCATTTCGTTGGAGACGCTCGTGGCGACGTCCGCATTCCACTTTAACATACTGCCCAACTGTTCACGGAAAGAGAGGTAGTCCGACTCCAGGCGTTCCTTTTCGAGTGCGTCGGCCTCAGCGTTTTTGCCGTCGCGAAGGAGTTGGACATAGGCTGTGCGCACTTCGCCAAATACTGTGCGCCGCTTAATCAGTTCAGCAAACGCGAGACGGTCGGAATCGGACGAAATGGCCTGCTCATAGTTGTCCATGGCGGTGGAAGCGGCAGAGATGTTTCCCTTGAGCGCTGTAAGGTTTTTTTCCCGTTCATCGGCGTCCATCGATTTTCTGGCCATCAACAAACGGATGTAACCACGTAGGGACTGTGTGTTGATCTCGGAGATGCTGACCAGCCCGGGGATGGCATCGTCACGCAGACGGTTGCCTGCGAACAGTTCCAATCGCGCCAAGGCAGATCGCGAGACGATGCTGATGACGAAAAGGAGAGCGATCAACGTGCTTCCTCCGAGGACAATGCGCTTGGCGATAGTCCAGTTTTTCATGGAGGAAATTTTAGAGCGGGTCGGTGATGAGTTCATGAGAGTAATCGATTGGATTTTTGTAGGGTCAGGCGGCGGCGCGGGAGATTGCCTGGACGGTGTCGCGTGCGACGACGCGGTTGATATCGAGGAGTGTCTTCACCTCGCCCTTGGCCTTGGCCATGCCGAGGAGGTAGGACGTATCGACGAGCGTACCGAACGATGGAGCGGGCTCTATCATGTCAGCGGCGACGTTGAGCACGTCTTCGACGGAATCGACGATCAGGCCCATCTGGACGGTTTTGCTTGATGAGACATCGACCTGAACGACGACGATGCAGGTGCGATCGGTGAAGGCGGCTTCGAGACCGAATTTAACGCGGAGATCGACGACGGGGATAACGCGGCCGCGCAGGTTGATCACGCCCTTAACGAATTCCGGCATCTGCGGAACGGGCGTGATTTTTTGCATGCGGATGATCTCGCGAACTTTTAGTACGGCGATGCCGTAGGCCTCGTTGTCGAGGACGACGGTCAGGTATTTGCCTGCGATGGGCGCGGCTGGAGATTCCTGGCTGACGGAAAGTGATGTGTTTTTCATGGCCAGCATTGTCGCAGATCTTTCCTTCCGGGGTGTCACCGGGGTGTCACAAGTTGGATGGTTTGAGTGATCTTTCGGAAAGGTTTTTGAGGTCGCAGGCGGTGGCTGGAGGTACGGTCGCCTTCCCCGGGCGCTTCGGTTTCAGGCTGGAGCGGAATCAATAAAAAGCGGCCGCTCCTGGTGGAGCGGCCGCTTGGAGGGGACGAGGTACTCTGTTGATTTATGTCCGATCAGGCGCGTGCAACTTGGGGAACCGAACGGGATTTCCCGGACGATGCGGCCGGGCGTTTATTCGCGTGGGCGTCAGCGGACTCGGAACCTGGAGTGGATTTGGGGCTGCGTCCGCTGAGTTCTTGGAGGCTGCGTACGGCTTCCGCGAGGACGCTGGCCTGGACATTGAGGTCTTGGGCGGCGGCGGCGGTCTCTTCTGCGCTGGCGGCATTGGATTGCGTGATACGATCCATGTCGGACACCGCAGTGGTGACCTGGCTTATGCCCTGGCTTTGTTCGCTGGAAGCAGTGGCGATTTCGCCGACGAGCTGATCGAGCTTGAGGACCTGCTGCTGGATGGTCTCAAAACTTTTCGCGACCTCCGTGCTGATCGCGGCGCCCTGCTGACTCTTGGCAACGGAGTCTTCGATTTTGGCGGCGGTTTCCTTGGCGGCTTGAGCGGAGCGTTGAGCGAGAGCGCGGACTTCATCAGCCACGACGGCGAAACCGGCACCGGCCTCGCCAGCGCGGGCAGCTTCTACAGCGGCGTTGAGGGCGAGGATATTGGTTTGAAACGAGATCTCGTCGATCGTCTTGAGGATTTTTGAAATATCCGCGCTAGAGGTCGTGATCGCCTGCATAGCAGTCTGCATGGCGCGCATACGTTCCGTACCGGTGTCGGCAGACGAGCGAGTTTCGCTTGCGGCCTGCTTGGCCTGTTGAGCGCTTTCGGCGTTGCGCTTGGTCATGCTGGAGAGCTCTTCCAGTGACGCGGAGGTTTCCTCCAATGACGCCGCTTGTGAGCTGGAGCCGTCTGCGAGCGCGTGGCTCGAGCTGGAGACGATGCTGGCATTTTCCGAGATCACACCCGCGGAGGTAGTAAGGGCGGCGTTGGCGTCTTTAAGGCGTTGCGAGATGCTGCGTGACGCAAAAAGCGAGAGAGCGAGACAAAGCGCGGTAAATCCGGCGAGGGTTCCAGATCCGATCAGACCGAAGTGGTCGGCCTTTGAGAGCGCAGCGATGGTATTTTCGCCGGCCTTATCCGAGAGCTCAAAATAACGGTCGTTGATCGCTTGGAAGGCGGCTTCCAGTTTTGCCTGAGCAGCGCTGACCTTCTGATCGAGCGTGGACATGGCTTTTTCGAAATCACCGCCTCGCAACTCGGTTTGGAATTGCTCGGCGGCAGCGCGGTAATTTTTTACCGCGACCTCGAAACTGGTGATCAGATCCAGACAGGAGGCGTCGGGCGTGTTCTCTTTGAGGGTGGCGATATTGGCCACGGCCTTGTCGAACTGGGTTTTTGAGGCCTGGGCCTGCGTGCTCATGCCGGCGTCGTCTTTTGCGAGAGCGAACTGGAGCGTGATGCTCTTGATATTGAGAGCGGCTTCCTGGAGTCGCGAAAGCGTCGCGAGCCCGGGGAGAAACTGATTGGTCACCGTCTGCGTCTCCCGCGTTCCTTCGCGTGAATACTGCCGAGACATGATCGCGAGCGAAGCGACGCCGATCGTCACGAGGATGAAGCAGCCTGTGATCAGCAGCATGGTTTGCCGAAAACTAAGCCGGCGTGTGATGGATGAGATTTTCATGGGAAGGAGGCGGAAGACGAAACAGTGAGCATCGGGATTATTTGCCTAGTGAGATCAGACCGTTGGTCACGGCTGCGGAGTCCGCGACGGTGATCGCACCGGGAGTTTCGGCGGCGAGCTTGCAGGCATCGGCTTCGGTCTCGACGACCTTGGGCGCGCTGCCGCCGCCGGTCATGAAGAGACGGCGCCAGTGAGTCTGAAACTGGCTCGTGGTCATGCCGACGTGATCCTTGAGGAAAGCCTCCTGGGCGTCTCCGGTTTTCGCGATGATGATAATGACGCGGGTGTCGCCTAGGGTGACGCGTTTTCCGAGAAGGACCGCTTTCATGTCGTCGGCATCCAGATTTTTTTCTTTGAGTCCGGGGTGTGCCGCCAGAACGGGTTCAGCGTGCAGGGAGGTGCAGAGGCCCGAGGCGAGCGCGATCAGCGCAACATGTAGGAAGAATTTTTTCATGGTGATCAGCGTTGGAGGTGATGGTTGCGGATCAGAACGAGAAGGTGGTTTTGATCGCGAGCAGCGGCCAGGAGTTGTCACGCTTGGCGACCGGTTGCGGCTGGGAAGGGGTGTCGAAGATCTTGCCGGAGCCATCGATGTAGTGACCTTCAATCTTGATGATGATGTGATCGTTCACATCGAAACGGGCGCTGAGCGCATAGTCGTTCTGATTGAGAATCGGGAACGTGGAGGTGCTGCCGGCGACGTACTTTTGCTTGTCGCGTGATGTGCTGTAATAGGTGCCCAGTTCGAGCCAGGAGTTGATGCGGCGAGCGGCAGAAATGTAGCCGTAGCGACTGCGGAAGCTGACCGCCAGGGGGCGAATGGCGCCGGTCGAGATTGTGCGCAGCGAGATGTCGTAAAGAGCGTGTTCGTCGCCAGCTTCAGCAGCGAAGATCCAGTCGTTGAACGAGTATTCCGCCGAGACGAGCTGACGTTCGTAGGTTTTCGTCTGCTTCGTGTAGATGGATGTCGTGCCGATCTTACGCGTGGTGGCGAGATTTTCGAAGGCGCTGTAGGAGTAGCCGACGCGCAGGCCGCTCAGCGGGGTGTTCCAGAACGCGGTGCCGCCGCGCACCGAATCCATTCCGAAATCGAGGTTTTTCGCCTGGAGATTGTTGTTGAAGTAATCGGTCGCGCCAGAATCGAGATCGATTGAGAGGGAGCCGTAGAACAGACGGTAATCAACGCTGCCCAATTTTCCTGCGCCGATATTTCCATAAGCCATGGCGCCGTCGAAGGAGGCGTTGAAATCGCGAAGGCGGTTGTCGTATACGCTCTGCGGCAGCAGCACAAAGGGGCGAACGGAATCGACATCGAGCGCCTCGTTGTAGAGGCCGCGGGGCATTTTCACGCGACCGGCGCGCAGGCCGAACCATTGCGTTGCCTGGTAATCAATCGTGGCCCAATCGAGTTTGATTTTGTCGTCGCCGTACTCGCCGAGCTTCTGGCCGAAAGCCTGAGCACCGATGCGGAACTTGCCTTTGGACCACGAAGCGTTCGCTGCGTATTCGCGGAAGTCGAAGGTGCCCTCGCTCGTGTCACCGAGGTAGTCATTGGGGCCGCTGCTCTTCAAGTAGCCTTGGCTGAGGAAGCCGCCGAACTGGACGTCCTTCCATGTTACGGAAGCGGGCGATAATGTAGCGCAGGCCATTGCGGCGAAACCGCAGAGAGTGAACCGGCTAAGGTTCGTTTTGAACGAAGGGGTGAGTTTCATGATTTGATGGTTTGTTTTCCCAGCTCTCGTTCCTCTCGCCGTCCTGCCGGTATGCCGTGGTGGTGATAGGAATTTCGCTGTGATAACCACCTTACCGAATCGCAGTCCGGAACATGTCACCGACCTGTCACAAGTCGGTTCATGAGCCACGAAAGCGCGAAAACCCGGGGTGTTGATTTTGAGGAAGTCCAACCCGCTGACGCCGCTGTCTTTATCCAGACACGGCGATTAAATGACTGTCGTAGAAGCAGCTGAGCAGCGCGAGACTGCCGGAGCTTACTTAGTTAGCTGGGTGTGCGTACGCTTTGATCAAGCACTCGTGAAGAGCGTACAAGAGCTGTTCGTGAGTGAACGGCTTCGAAAGTACCGTGATTTTGTATTCGTCGAGCGATGCTTGGGGGCGTTCGGCGGGATCGAGGCCGCTGATGGCGACGATGGGAAGAGTGGGGTGGAGGCGACGGATGGCACGGATGGCGGCGAGGCCGTCGAGGTGTGGCATCATCAAGTCGAGGACGAGGCAGGCGAGGCGGTCGCGGTGGGTGGCGACTTGGGCGAGGGCATCGGTGCCGTCACAAGCGGTGAGGGCGTGATAGCCGGACGCTTCCAGTGAGGACTTGATGATCTCGCGAACGGCGCGGTCGTCGTCGGCGAGGAGAATCCATTCGCCGTTGCCGGCGGGCGGTTCCTCGGGAGCTTCAGCGAGATCGTCGCAGGTGCCGGTCACGGCGGGGAGGTAGATGTGGAAGTGTGCGCCGGAGCCGAGGGCGGATTCCACCTGGAGAAAGCCGCCGTGGTCGCGGACGATGGTCTGGACGGTGGCGAGGCCGAGGCCGGTGCCTTTGCCGGGAGCTTTGGTGGTGAAGAACGGGTCGAAGATTTTCGCGAGGACTTCGGGTGACATGCCGGGACCAGTATCGGAAACGCTGAGACGGATGAAATCGCCGACGATAGCGCCGGGGATGAGCGCGGCGGCGGAGGCATCGAGGGTGCGGCGTTCGAGCGTGAGCGTGAGTTCGCCGCCGGTGGACATGGCGTCGCGTGCGTTGACGCAGAGGTTCATGAGCACTTGGTGGAGGCGGGTGGCGTCGCCGAGGACGAAGGGGAGGTCGGCGGCGAAGCGGCTGCGGATGGCGATGGAACGGGGGAAGGTTTCCTGGATGAGGTGGTGGACCTCCTTAATGAGGTGCTCGAGGCGGAAGGGTTCGCGTTCGCCTTCGCGGCCGCGGACGAAAAGGAGGATTTGCTTCACCATGTCGGCGCCGCGCTTCGCGCTGGCGAGCATGATGTCGGCGAGGCGGCGGTCGGCTTCGGGGAGGCCGGACTCGGCGAGGATCTGGCCGGACATGAGGAGCGGGGTGAAGACGTTGTTGAGATCGTGAGCGATGCCGCTGGCGAGCGAGCCGATGCTTTCGAGGCGCTGGGCGCGGAGGAACTGGGCCTCGATTTTTTTGCGCTCGGTCATGTCGGTATTCACGACGAGGATATTGAGCGGAGCGCCGGTGAGATCGTCGCGGACGAGGGTCCAGCGGGATTCGACGATGAGTTCGGAGCCGTCGCGGCGGTGGTGGACGAGTTCGCCAGTCCATTCGCCGTCGGCGAGAGTGGCGGCAAGGGACTGGATGCGGGGAAGTTCGTCGCGGGAGCCGGTGAGTTCGTCGGCTTGGCGGGCGAGGGCTTCGGGGGCGGAGTGGCCGTAGAGGCGTTCGGCGCTGCGGTTCCAGTAGGTGATGAGGCCGTCGAGGGAGCGGACGAAGATGGCGTCGCGGGCTTTGTCGAGGAGGGCGGCCTGGGCGCGAGTTTTTTCCTGGGCGAGGATGCGGGCGTGCATCTCGTTGCGGAGAGTTTCATTGGATTCGGCCAGGAGGGCGGTGCGTTCGATGACGCGTTGTTCAAGCTGGTCGCGGGCTTCCCGTTGCTGGCGTTGGAGGGCGTGATTGGTGAGGGCGAGTTCGATGCAGAGCTGGAGTTCGCGTTCCTTGAAAGGCTTCAGGAGATAACTCGCGGCGTGCGTGAGCTGGGCGCGCTGGAAGGTTTTTTCGTCGGCGTTGGCGGTGAGGAAAACGACCGGGAGATCGAGCTCGGAGCGGATGAGGGCGGCGGCCTGGATGCCATCGAGTTCGCCCTGGAGCTGGATGTCCATGAGGACGAGGTCGGGCTTTAGCTCAGTGGCGAGGCGGGTGGATTCCTCGCCGGAGGCGGCGGTGGCGCAGATCTCGTAGCCGAGGCGGGTGAGGCGTTGCTCGAGGTCGAGGGCGACGACCATTTCGTCTTCGGTGATGAGGATGCGGGCGGTCATGGATCAGGCGGGGGTTTTGCGGGAAATTTCCCGGAAGGTGATGGCGAAGGCGGCGCCGGGGCCGGGCTCGATCTGGAGATCGCCGCGGAGCTGGCGGACGAGGGTTTTGACGAGCTGCATGCCGAGGGACTTGGTCTGGCGGAGGTCGAAGTCGGCGGGGATGCCGCGGCCGTTGTCGCGGACAACGAGGCGGAACTGGTCGGCGGAGGCGCGCGTGAGGGAAATCTCGATACGGCCGGGGGTGCCGGGGGCGAAGGCGTGTTTGCAGGCGTTGGAGACGAGTTCGTTGACGATGAGGCCGCAGGGGATGGCGGTGTCGATGCCGAGCTCGATGGAGGCGACGTGGAGGTCGAAGGCGATGCCGCGGGTGGAGACACCGAAGGCGGCGACGAGGTTTTCGGTGAGGTCGCGGAGGTAGTCGGCGAAGTCGATGTGGCCGAGGTCGGAGGACTGGTAGAGTTTCTCGTGGATGAGGGCCATCGAGGCGATGCGGCCTTGGGATTCGGCGAAGAGGCGGCGGGAGGTTTCGTCGTGGAGGTGGCCGAGTTGGAGATTCAGCAGACTGGAGATGATCTGCATGTTGTTCTTCACGCGGTGGTGGATCTCTTTGAGGAGAACTTCTTTTTCGGCGAGGGAGGTGCGGATGGTTTCCTCGGCGCGGAGGCGGTCGGTGATGTCACGGCAGACGCAGACGAGGCCGCCGTCGCGGATCTGGGTGAGGGAGAGTTCCTCGGCAAAGGTGGTGCCATCGCGGCGGCGGGCGGTGGCGATGCCGCGCCATTTGCCGTCCTGGATGAGGGCGGGGAAGGCGGCATCTTCGAGGCGGCGGACTTCGTCGTCGGTGTAGAGTGTGCGCCAGGACTGGCCGCGGAGTTCGGAGGTTTTGGTGTATCCGAAAAGTTCGAGGTGGATCGTGTTGAGGTAGGTGAAGCAGCCCTTGGAATCGAGGATGGCGACGCCGTCGATGGCGGCTTCGATGGCGGCGCGTTGCTTGCCGAGATCTTCTTCGGCGAGTTTGCGTTCGGTGATGTCGTGGAGAGTGCCGGCGGTGCCGCGGATGCGCTCGTCGTCGTCGAGGACGAGGCGGGCGAAGACTTCGAGCCAGCGGTAGCCGCCGTCTTTGGTGAGGTAGCGGACCTCGTGGCGGCAGTAGTCTTTTTTGCGCTCGATGAGCGGGAGGAAGAGCTCGTTGTTGCGGTCGCGGTCGTCGGGGTGGACGTAGTTGAGGAAAAGAGTGTCGAGGGATTCGGCGACGGAGTAGCCGGTGATTTCTTCCCAGGCGGGATTGAGGAAGGTCCAGAAGCCGGCTTCGTCGGTCTGGAAGACGGCTTCCTTGAGGTTGGAGACGAGGGAGCGGTAGCGGGTTTCGCTGTCGAGGTGGGCGCGGGCGGTGGAGCGGTTGAGGAGAACGGCACCGAGGACGCGGGTGGTGGAGAGGAGGGCGTCGATTTTTTGCGCGGGCCAGGGGGGAGAATCGTTTTTGAAGCCGATGGACATCATGCCCCAGAAGCGACCGGGGCCGGCGAAGATGGGCAGGGCGACGAAGGAGTGGGCACCGAGGGCGAGCCAGAGGGATTTCTCGGCGGGCGGGCAGGCGTCGCGGCGGTTTTGGACGGGGCGGCCCTGGCGGAGGGCGTCGGCCGAGGACCAGCCGGCGTTGTTTTCGAAGAGGAGATCGCGGAGGGCGGCGCGGGAGGATGGCTGGGAGTCGGAGCCCCAGAGAGTGTCGAGGGAAAGGAGCGGGGAACCGGCGAAGCCGTGGTGTTGGCGCCAGACGGCGACGTGGTCGGCGCGGGTGGCCTGGCCGATTTGTTCGAGGGCGAGCGGGAGGGCGGCGGCGTAGTCGGAGGCGTTGAGAAGGATCTCGGCGGCGTAGCTGGCGGCCTGGTGAATGGCGTCGCGACGTTGGAGGAGTTCTTCGATCTGGATACGGGAAGTGACGTCGGTCTGGACGCCGATGAAGTGGGTGACGAGGCCGTGTTCGGAGCGGACGGGGGAGATGTCGAGTTCGTTCCAGAAGAGGGTGCCGTCCTTGCGATAGTTGCGGAGGATGACGCGGCAGGGAGTGTCGCTGGCGAGGGCGGCGCGGAGTTCGTGGAGGGCAGGCTGGTCGTGGTCGTTGCCCTGGAGGAAGCGGCAGTTGCGGCCGAGGACTTCGTGGGGGGAATAGCCGGTGATGCGTTCGAAGGCGGGGTTGACCTGGATGACGGGGCGGTCGGGGTGCTGGGCGTCGACGATGACGATGCCGTTGTTACAGGCCTTGAGGGCCTGGTCCATGAGGTGGAGGTGCTGCTTGCGTGCGACTGCGACGGTGACGTCGTGGAGGACGCTTTGGAGGCGGGGCTCACTGCCGCAGGCGGGGTGAACGATGCGGGTGACGTCGTCGATCCAACGTATCGGTTGTCCGGGGACGACGAGGCGGTAGCGCTGGGTGAGGGCGGTGGCGGTGCTGGCGAGGAATTGGGCGCGCTCGGCGGCGATGCGGGCGCGGTCGTCGGGGTGGAGGAAGTCGAGTTGTTCGCTGGTGCGGTCGAGGAGGTCGGCGGGGGAGAGGCCGAACTCGGTGACGTTTTCGGAGACGAAATCGACGGGCCAGCCGGGGGAGAGGCGGCGGCGGAGGGCGATGAAGCCGCTTTGGTTGATGATGCCTTGGAGGGTCTCGGAGCGGTCGAGGGCGAGGCGGAGGCGATCAGTCTCCGATTCGCGGAGGGTGAGCATGCGGGTGAGCTCGGCGCGGTTGACGATCTGGCGGGAGAGGGTGGTGAGAGCGTTTTCCTGGGAGGGAGAAAGAGAGCGGACGCGGCGGTCTAGGACGCAGATGGTGCCGAGGACGTCACCGGGGGCACGGGTGAGTTTGGCGCCGGCGTAGAAGCGGATGCCGGGCTCGGAGCGGACGCAGACGGCGTCGCGGAAGGCGGGGTCGGCGGTGGCGTCGGAGAGAGAGAAAACCGGGGCGGAGCCGGCGAGGGTGCGGGCGCAAAAGCCGGCGGCGCGAAGTTCGGGAGTGACGGACAGGCCGTGGGTGGCGACGACGGTGTACTCTTCGCCCGTGCGCATCATGATCAGCGCCATCGGCGCGTCGCAGAGGCTGGCGGCGAGCGAGGCGATGTCGCGGTAGTCGGAGTCGTGCGACGGGTTGTCAGCGGTGCTGGCGGGCAACGGGCGTGGAGATGCGACGGACGGGGCGGGTGACAGGAGAGTATTCACGCGGGCAGCGACGAAGGATGCCTCGCGCAGTTGCGAGGCTGGGACGAGGAACGGAGTCGGTGGCCGGCCATGGATATGAATCGGACCGGGGCGGGGGTGGCTTAAGCGGGGAGGTGACGCGTATTTTGTGCTGAGGGGAGCGGGTTGGCGGTGTCGAGGTGTTGGGGGAGGTCGAGGGTTTCGAGCCAGACGAGGAAGGAGAAGGTGCTGCCGCGGCCGGGGGCGCTTTGGAGCCAGATGCGGCCGCCCATGATGCGGACGAGTTGTTCGCTGATGGAGAGACCGAGACCGAGGCCGCCGTGGCGGCGGGAGTCGGACAAGTCGGCCTGGACGAACGGGGCGAAGATGTTGGCGTGGAGTTCGGGCGGGATGCCGATGCCGGTGTCGCTGACGGAGACTTCGAGGCAGACGCGGGAGCCTTCGCGGGCGCGGACGCCGATGAGGATGTCGATCTCGCCGCGGTCGGTGAACTTGATGGCGTTATCGGCGAGGTTGAGGAGGATCTGGCCGAGACGGAGCGGATCGCCGTAGACGAGCGGGGGGACTTCCGGGGCGATTTCGCAGGTGAGGACGAGCTGGCGGGAACGGGCGCGTTGTTCGAGGGAGTCCAGGAGCGGGGCGAGGCGGTTACGGAGGTCGAAGCCGGCGGGGGTGAGGGCGATTTTGCCGGCATGGGCGTGGGAGTAATCGAGGAGGTTGTCGATGAGGCCGAGGAGACTTTGAGCGGAAGCCTGGACGACGGAGAGGCACTGGCGGTCGGCGTTGGAGCGCGTGGAATCGAGGAGGATCTCGGTCATGCCGAGGATGCCGTTCATGGGGGTGCGGAGCTCGTGGCTGACGCAGGCGAGGAACTGGCTTTTGGCGCGGGAGGCGGCGAGAGCGTCGTCGCGGGCGCGTTCGAGGGCGGCGACGGTGTCGGCGTGGCGGGCGATTTCGTTTTGGAGGGCGGTGTTGGCCTCGCGGTAGGCGGCGGTGCGGAGTTCGACGCGGAGTTCGAGTTCGTCGCGCATGCGGCGGAGTTCGCGCTGCGTGGCGTGGTGGTGGAGGGCGATGTCGATGCTGAAGCGGAGTTCGCGTTCTTTGATGGGTTTGGAGAGAAAGTTGAAGGGGGCGACGGCCTGGGCGCGGGCGAGGGTGGTGGCGTCGGCGTTGCCAGTGAGAAACACGATAGGGAGATCGAGTTCGGCCAGGAGGCGGCTGGCGGTGTCGATACCGTCCATGTCGCCTTGGAGGTGGATGTCCATGAGGACGAGGCCGGGCTTGAGCCGGCGGGCCTGGGTGAGGGCGTCTTCGCCGGACATGGCGACGCCGAGAACGGTGTAGCCGGCGGATTCGAGACGGCGGCGGAGGTCCATGGCGACGAGGAGTTCGTCTTCGACGAGGAGTAGGGAGGGCGTGCTCATGGGGACATGATCGCAGAACGGGCGGGGGCGATGCGTCACGGAGGTGTCACAAACTTGCCGGCGGAAGATTTCGTGTGTGAGGTGGGGAGCGCCGGGCAGTCCGGCGAAATTATCTCATGAGTGTTTTACCCCGTGTGCTGGTGATCGATGACGATGCGGCGATCCGCGCGAGCGTGGTGCGTTGTTTGCAGGGAGAAGGTTATCGCGTGCTCGAAGCGGCGGACGGCGCGCAAGGCGTCGAAGTGACGCTGAAGGAGAAACCGGCGCTGATCGTGATCGATGTGATGATGCCGAGGCTCGGCGGCGTGGAAGCGGTGGAGGAGATGCGGCGGCTGGGCGTGGCGGCGCCGGTGCTGATGTTGACGACGCGGAACGAGACGCCGGAGCGGGTGAAGGGATTGAAGGCGGGGGCGGACGATTACCTCGGGAAACCTTTCGACAAGGAGGAGCTGCTGGCGCGGGTGCATGCGCTGCTGAGGAAGCACGAGCGGCAGGCACCGGCGGGACGGGTGTTAAGATTTGATGAACTCGTCGTGGATCTTGACCAGAAGGCGGCGCGGAAAAATGGGGAGGACGTGGCGCTGACGCGGACGGAGTATGCGTTGCTGGAGTTGTTCGCGGCGCATCTGGGGGCGGCGGTGACGCGGGATCAGATGCTGGATGCGGTGTGGGGTTATACGTATTTCCCGTCGACGCGGACGGTGGACACGCACATCTGGCGTTTGCGGAAAAAACTCGGGGACAATGCGGAGAATCCGCGTTGGTTGAAGCGGGTGCAGGGGCAAGGGTATGTTTTGACCTGCGCAACCGGTTGAGAATCCATGGGGTGTGCCGATGGAGCGTGGTACTTCACCCGCCTTGGCCACCACACTGACAGATCCTCCGATTTTACCGACGACCGACATGGCATCGCGCGACATTGCAACGGATGGGCCGACGACCGGCGAGTGGATGATCGCGGGGTTGCTGGCGGGGAATCTGGCGTGGACGACGCTTTGTCTCGGAGGCGTGCGGGCGGAGACGATGGTGCTGAGCTGGGCGCTGACGGGGATCGCACTGGCGTTGCAACTGGCGCTGACGGCGTGGACGGGCGGGCGGTCGCACGCGGCGGGTTTCTGGCTGTTGCCGTTTCTCGGATACGCGGCGGTGAGCGTGCTTTTTATCACGCCGGTGCCGTGGATCGGAAAACGCGAGTGGCTGGGCTGGGCGCAGATGATCGCGACGTTTTGGGTTTCGCTGAACGGGCTCAGGCGTCCGGGACCGCGGCTGGTGGTGATCGGGACGGCGCTGGGGCTGGCGGTGTTTGCGGTGGTGCTGGCGGCGTACCAGCGGTTCATCGCGCCGGACTGGTTGATGATGGAGCGCACGCAGGTGGCGCAGTACATCGGGAGGGCGAGCGGGAGTTTTGGGAATCCGAACAACTTTGCGGCGCTGCTGGCGCTGGCGATCCCGCCGGTGCTCTCGCTGGCGTGGCAGCGGGGGGCGACGGCGTTTCAGCGGGTGCTCTTTGGGTATCTCGGGCTGGTGCTGCTGCTGGGGATCGGGCTGACGATCAGCCGAGGCGGATGGCTGGCGCTCGCGCTGGCGTTGGCGTGCTGGCCGCTGTTTGCGCGGAGCCAGGCGTGGGCGTCGCGTATCTTGCTTTCGGCGACGGCGCTGGGGGCGGTGATCATGGCGGGGGCGGCGCTTTATTCGACGGTGCCGCTGGTGAAGACGCGGCTGGACAGTCTGGCGAAGGACCGCGGGGAGTGGTCGCGGCCGATCTTGTGGGAGGCGTCGACGCAGTTGTTCACGAGCGCGCCGGTGCTGGGGACGGGCGCTGGGAGTTTCAACACGTTGTTCGAGCGGCAGCGGCCGGAGCGATTCAACGACGAGCCGCAGTGGGTGCATAACGAGTACCTGAATACGCTGAGCGATTACGGGCTGACGGGGTTTGCGCTGTTCTTCGGCGCGGTGGCGGTGGTCGCGTGGAAAGTGGCGGCGCGAGCGGCGAGGGCGGGAGTTTTTGCGGAGGTGAACGTGGGGTGGCGCGCGCCGGGGTTCACGCACGCGATGAGCGTGGGGCTGCTGGCGTTTGCGGCGGCGAGTTTCGTGGATTTTCACCTGAAGATCCCGGCGCTGTGCATGATGGTGGCGCTGGTGGCGGCGGAGGTGGTGCGGCGGCACTGGCCGGCGGAGGAGGCGGGCGAACCGGAACCGTTGAGGCAGTTGGGCGGCATCGTGGCGGCGGTGGCGGTGGTGATCGTGATGCTGGCGGTGGCGTTGCCGACTTATCAGGCGGAGGCGTCGCGTTATGCGGGCAGGCAGAAGATCGATGCGCTGGCGTTGAACCCGAATCCGACGCTGAACCAGCAGAAGGAGACGTTGACTGAGGCCCGTTCCCTATTCGGAGAGGCGCTGGCGTTCGATGATGCGAACGGGCAGGCGTGGGCGGATTCGGCGTATGCTTCGGCGCTGTGGTCTCACCTGGCGGCGCACAGCCGGAACGAGTTGGGCAAAGAGGCTGAGGCCTCTGCGCGGCAGGCACTTGCCCGGTCGGAGTTGGTGCCGGAATTCTGGATCAGGCTGGGCGTGTCGCTGGACATGCAGGGACGCTGGAATGAAGGGAGCGAAGCGTTTTTGAAGGCGCTGATTCTGGCTCCGGGGAGTTCGCTGGTTTGGTACCACCAGGCATATCACCTCAGTCTAAACCCTAGGGCAAAAAAGCTGGCGGAAGCGGCTGCGGCGACATGCTTGCGCCTTGACCCTGCCTACCTTGCTGCCAGATCTTTGCAGCAACGCTTAAGTTCGGTTCCGTAGTGTCGCTTTGGTCTCACGCTCAATTTTGTCATGCCCCGTCTTTTCATCCGCTGGTTTTTCGCCGCCACGCTTCTGTTCACCGCAGCAGGCGTCGCGGAGGCGCAGACGGCGGCACCGGCCGCGCCAGCGGAGCAACCGGGCGGGCGGATCTTGGTGGCGCGTGTGACGGGCGAGGCGTTCGCGATGAACCCAAGCGATGGGCTCAAATTTCCCGTACGCACGGGTTCGTTGCTAAGCGAGGGCCAGGTGATCACGACGGGCTCGGGTGCGAGTGTGCTTTTTGTTTTGTCGAATGGCGCGACGGTCTCGCTCGGAGCGGACTCGGTGCTGGCGCTGGAGCAATTTACGCAGCAGCCGTTTGGAGAGTCGTACAAGATGAGCACGCTTACCGCGGAGCCATCGACCTCGACGACGCGGTTGAATTTGATGCGCGGCGAGTTGATCTCGGACGTGAAGAAGCTGAATAAAACGGGCGGTTCGAGTTTTCAGATCAAGACGCCGGTGGGGGCGGCCGGTATTCGCGGGACGGCTTTCCGGATCGCGTTCAAGCCGGAGGGGGATCGCGCGGCGTTTGCGCTGGTGATGCTCGAAGGCGTGATCGAACAGACTTTTGGCAATCGGGGACGTCCGGTGGTGGTGCCGCAGGGCAAGCAGGTCGTCGTCACGGGAATCGAATACAACGGCCGCACGGGCGAAGTGGGGGCGATTCCGCCGGTCGGCGAACCGACGGATGTGCCCGCTTCGGTGCAGGCATCACTGTTTCAGCTCGTGCAGCAGATGCTGGCGACGGTGGGATCGATGACGATTTCGGCGACGTCGATTCAGGGGAATGGCGGCTCGGGTGGTGCGGGTGGCGGCTCGACGGCAGAAGCGTCGGCGCAGAGCGGCGAAGGTCTTTCGCCGGTTTCACCTTCACCCGGTCCGCAACTGCCGCCTGCACGCACGTCGCCGACGGATGGACAGCCTAAGGGTTGAGCGGCGGTTTATTAGAAATGCGGCGTTGGATCCGTGTTGATCGTCGAAAGCCGGCCAGACGTTAATGCGCGGTGAGGGCACCGCGCCTCCATCCGAGCGAGACATCGGTCCCGTAGACGATCTGAAACTACGGACTGGCGCAGGGGCGGAGCGGCACCTACGGTCGCCGCCTGTGCCCCGGCTTAAGAAGCTCACATCTCTTCGTTGGCTAGCGTTACTGCCGATTCCGGCGTTGTGGTGCGCGGCACATTTTTTGGGACTGCTGAGTTTTCTGGAGCAGCGCTCGCTGGACTGGCGTTTTCGTTTTCGCGGGGAGATCGATGCGCCGGTGAAGGTGGCGTACGTGGATGTGGATTCGAAATCGATCACGGATATCGGGAATCTGCCGTGGGACCGGGCGCTTTATGCGAAGGTTAGTGAGACTCTTTTAGCGGAGGGAAAAGCGAAGGCGGTGGGGATCGATTTTGTTTTTTCGGAGCGGGGGATTCCTGAGCTGGTGAATGATGAGCGGTTTCGGGCAGGCACGCTGGAATTGTTTCGTCTGCTGCATTCGCGGCCGCCGGCGCCGGTGGTTGTCGCGGCGGCGTACGCGGCGGCGGAGGATCGCGACATCAATGGCCAGCCGATCATGCGGTCGCTGCCGGATGCGGATACACCGGCTGAACAGGTGCAGGCGCCGGAGCGGCCGCAGATGCGCGGAGCAGGTAATACGATCATGCATCCGCCGTTGATGGGGTTGATCGATACGATTGATGGCGGGACGCGGCGAGTTCCGCTGTTCGCGCGGACGCAGGACGGAGTTTTCCAGCACATGGGCGTGGAGCTGGCGCGGCTTTACTGGGATCTGCCGCGTGAAGCGGTGGTGATTGAGGCGGAACGCATGACGCTGGTGCGTGGCGATGGCGGCGTGCTGGCGGCGGTGCCGCTGATAAATGGGCGCGATCTGGAGGTGAACTGGTTTTCGAGGTGGGATTCGCCGGAGCGCAATCCGCGCGCGAGTTTTTCGCATGTACTGATGGCGGGTCAGATGCTCGGTGCGGAGAACGCGGAAGAGCGCGAAGTGGCGCGGGAGTTTTTCAAGCGGTTCGAGGGAGCGGTGGTGCTGATCGGGCCGGTGGATCCGTTGTTGCAGGACATCGCGGCGACGCCTCTCGATCCACAGCCGGTGCCACGCGTGGGCATTCACGGTAACCTGGTTAAAACGATCGTATCGGGAAAATACCTTCACCGGATAGGAGGCGCGGGGGTGGTGGCTATCGTACTCGCGTTGACGGCGGCGGTTTGCGCGCTGGTGCTGGCGACAGGACGGCGGGGCGGGTGGCGCAAGGCGGGCGCGGTGGTGTTGCTCGCGGGTTATGTGGCGGTGGCGTTTGTGGTGTTTGCGCGGACGCACTGGGTGCTGCCACTGGTGGCGCCGGTGGGCGCGGCGTTCACGACGAGTTTTGCGGCGCTGATCTGGCAGTTGATCGTGGAAGAAAAGCAGCGCGGACGGATCAAGGGCATGTTCGGTACATATGTGTCGCCTGAGCTGGTGAACCGGATGGTGGAGTCGGGCGAGGAGCCGAAACTGGGCGGTGTCGAGGCGCGGATCACGGCGTACTTTTCAGACATCGAGGGGTTCTCGTCGTTTGCCGAAAAACTGCCGCCTGATCAGCTCGTGGAGTTAATGAATGAATATCTGACGGCGTGCACGGACATCGTGACGGCGCAAGGCGGGACGCTGGACAAGTATATCGGAGACGCGGTGGTCGCGATGTTCGGGGCGCCGGTGGAGTTTGCCGATCACGCTTATCGCGCGTGCGTGGCGTCGCAGCTGGTGCAGCAGCGGCTGGATGAGCTGCGGAAAAAGTGGATGTCGGCGGGGTCGAAATGGCCGGTAACGGTGGGGCACATGCACACGCGTATCGGTTTGAACAGCGGGGCGGCTGTGGTGGGCAACATGGGGTCGCTGACGCGGTTCAATTACACGATGATGGGAGATACGGTGAATCTGGCCTCACGCCTGGAGAGCGGCGCGCGTAGTTATGGCGCGGGCACGCTGGTCACGGAGGCGACGAAGACGGCGGCGGAGCTGGCGGGGGACCGGTGTGTGTTTCGGTTTCTCGATCGCATCGTGGTGAAGGGGCGGTCTGAGCCGGTGGGGATTTTCGAGATCCTCGGATTAAAGGATCTGATTTCGGCGACGACGAGGGAGTGCGCGCAGCATTTTGCCGAGGGAATGGAGAAGTATTTGAAGCAGGATTGGGACGCGGCGATCGCGGCGTTCGAGCGGGCTGCGAAGTTGGAGCCGCGGCAGCTGGATGAGTTTACAGAGATCAATCCGTCGCTGTTGTACGTGCAGCGGTGTGGAGTGATGAAGTTGAATCCGCCGGGCAAAGATTGGGATGGGGTGTTTGTGATGAAGACGAAGTGAGCGCGGACGTGATGGGGAGATCGCGGAAATGCGAAAGGGCGGAAGCGCGGAAATATGAGTGAGTGATTGGGCGGGGCCGCTCGCTGGCGCTCGCGGCTACGGGGTATGAAAAAGCCCGGGCGGTTTAGGCCCGGGCTGAAGAGTGAAACAGAACTCGAAGAGAGCGGCTTACTTGAGGATCATTTCTTTCACCGTTTTACCGGCGGGGATCATTGGGAGCACGTGCTCGGTGTAAGGGACGATAACGTCGAGGAGGTACGGGCCGTCGTGGTCGAGCATCTCTTGGATGGCTTCCTTGAGTTCGCTCTTCTTGTGGACGCGGCGTGCTTTGACGCCGAAGCCCTTCGCGATGGTGACGTAGTCGGGATAGATGCCGCCGAGGTTGTCGGGGCCGCCGATGTTCTTTTGGTCGCCGAGGATCGTGTTGCCGCGGACGCTGCCATAGAAGCGGTCTTCCCACTGCACGACCATGCCGAGGTGCTGGTTATTCAAGATCATCGCCTTGGCGGCGATCTTCTCGATGTGGCAGGTGGCGAGTTCCTGGACGTTCATCAGGAAGGAGCCGTCGCCATCGATATCGATGACTTGCTTGTCGGGGCAGGCGACTTTGGCGCCCATCGCGGCGGGATACCCGTAGCCCATCGCGCCGAGACCGAGCGAGCTGATGTAGCGGCGGGGTTCGTCGAAGCGGTAGAATTGTGCGGCCCACATCTGGTGCTGGCCGACGCCGGTGGTGATGATGGCGTCGCCCTTGGTGAGTTCGTAGAGGGCGGCGACGGCTTCCTGCGGGAGGATGTGCGGGCTGTTGCCGAAACCGGCTTTGGAGTCGAACGGGTGTTCGGCTTTCCACGTGGCGATCTGGGCGTGCCAGGCGGCGGTGTCGGGCGCGGTGAACTTGTGGGCGGCGATGAGCTCGTTGAGGCGGTTGAGCGCGAACTTGATGTCGGAGCAAACCGGGATGACGCCGCGTTTGTTCTTGTTGTGCTCAGCGGCGTCGATGTCGAGGTGGACGATCTTCGCGCCAGACGCGAATTTCTCGACGGCTCCGGTGATGCGGTCGTCGAAGCGGGCGCCAAAGCAGAGGAGCAAATCGGATTGATCGACGGCCCAGTTGCCGTAGGCGGCGCCGTGCATGCCGAACCACTGCATGGAGAGCTTATGTGTCTCGGGGAATGCGCCGACGCCCATCAGTGTCGTGGCGACATTGATGTTGGTCTTCTCGGCGAACGTGCGGAGTTCCTTGTGTGCTTCAGCGGAGATGAGACCGCCGCCGACGTACAGAACGGGGCGTTTCGCTTCGAAGATGAGCGAGAGGATTTGTTTCAGCTGATCGTCGTTCGCCTGCGGAATCTGGCTGATGAGTGGGTTGCGGAACTCGACGGTGGCTGGATAGACGGGCGTGAATTTCGCCTGCTGGATATCCTTCGGAATATCGATGATGACGGGGCCGGGGCGGCCGGTGCGCGCGAGGTGGAACGCCTCTTTGAAAATGCGCGGGATGTCCGCGACATTCATGACGAGGTAGGAGTGCTTCACTATCGGCAGGGTCATGCCGAAGAAGTCGGTTTCCTGAAACGCGCTCTTGCCGATGAACTTGGTGAAAACCTGGCCGGTGATCGCGACCATCGGGGTCGAATCCATGAAGGCGTCGGCGATGGCCGAGATGAGGTTGGTGGCGCCGGGGCCGGAAGTGGCCATACACACGCCGACTTTGCCGGTGGCGCGGGCGTAACCTTCGGCGGCGAAGGAGCCGCCTTGTTCGTGGCGGGGGAGGATGGTGCGGATCTTGTCGGTTCGGGCGAGTGACTGGTGGAGTTCCTGCGAGGCACCGCCGGGGTACGCGAAGATGGCATCAACACCTTCGCGGATGAGGCACTCGACGACGCAGTCGGAACCTTTCATTTCTTTGCCGATTTCGGCTTGGGGAAACGAGGAGGGCGAGGTGGATGATTTCATAGGCGCGGAGGTTGGAAAAAGGAGTTCAGACGATGCAATCGCGACGGGGACTGGCAAGCGTGGAAAAGGCGTGCCGCGGCAGGTGGCGCGAATGACCAATTAAGTAATGACCAGTGACCAATGGGGAGGAGCAATCCGAGGCCGAAGGTCGAATGCCGAGCGAGCGGAGCATGGAGAGGGAATTGGGCGTTGCTTCGTTTGCGGTGGGTTTGGACGCTCTGCGGCTATGTTGAAGTTTCTCTTTATTGGCGACGTGGTTGGGCGGCCTGGGCGTGACATCATCGCGTCGCGTTTGCCTCAACTGCGCGCGCAGCATGGCATCGATCTGGTGATCGCCAATGCGGAGAACGCGGCCGCCGGGTCCGGCATCACGGGTGTAATTGCGAAGACGCTGCTTAGCTGCGGCGTGGATGCGATCACGTTGGGTGACCATGTGTGGGATCAAAAAGGGTGGGAGGACGAGATCGGGAGTTTTGAGCGGGTGTGCCGCCCGGCGAATTTGCCCGCGTCGAATCCAGGAAGAGATCACGTGATTTTGCAGGCAAAGGGATTTCGGCTGGCGGTGTTTACGGTGCTGGGGCGGCAGTATCTTAACATCAAGGCGGACTGCCCGTTTCTCGCGGCGGACCGGATGCTCAAGGAAATCGGCGACAAGGCGAACGGCGCGTTTGTGGAGATCCATGCCGAGGCGACTTCGGAAAAGCAGGCGATGGGCTGGCATCTCGACGGGCGCGCGATCGCGGTGCTCGGGACGCATACGCATGTGCCGACGGCGGATGCGAGCGTGCTGCCGAAGGGCACGGCTTTCATGTGCGATGTCGGCATGACGGGGCCGTATGCATCGGTGCTCGGGCGCGAAGTGAAACCCGTTTTGGAGAAATTTATCACCGGGATGCCACGCCGGTTTGAAGTCGCGGAGCAGGATGTGCGTTTATCGGCGGCGTTGGTGACGTTCGATCCGAAAGAGAAACGCGCGACGAAGTGCGAGTTGATCACGATTCGGTCGAACGCGAGCGGGCCGCGCGTGAGTCTGGATGGCGGGCACTCGAACGATTGATTGGGGCGCAAAAAAAGCGCTCCGATTAAGGAGCGCGTTTTTGAAAACGGGATGGAAAGACGGAGGTGCCGACGATGGGAAATCAGGCGTGGGCGACGCCGGCTTCTTCGTAGACGCCGAGGTGGCGGTAGCGGTTGTAGCGGGAGTCGAGGAGCTTTTCTTCGTCGAGCTTGGTGAGCTCGTTGAGGTGTTTGAGGAGCGCCTTCTTAAGCGATTCGGCGGCGGCGGCGTGATCGTTGTGCGCACCGCCGAAAGGCTCGGGAACGACTTCATCGACGACGCCGAGTTTTTCGAGGTGGTCGGCGTTGAGCTTGAGGGCTTCGGCGGCTTTCGGAGCGGCGGCGCGGTCTTTCCAGAGAATCGCGGCGCAGCCTTCGGGCGAGATGACGGAGTAGTAGCTGTTTTCGAAAATGAGCACACGATCGGTGACGCCGATGCCGAGCGCGCCGCCGGAACCGCCTTCGCCCACGACGACGGCGATGGACGGGACTTTGAGCATGGCCATTTCGCGGAGGTTGACGGCGATGGCTTCAGACACGTGGCGGGCTTCCGACTCGATGCCTGGGAACGCGCCGGGAGTGTCGATGAAGGTGATGACGGGCAGGCCGAATTTTTCGGCGAGTTTCATCAGGCGAAGGGCTTTGCGGTAACCTTCGGGCTGGGGCATGCCGAAGTTGCGGAGGATGTTTTCCTTGGTGTCGCGGCCTTTTTGCTGGGCGACGATCATGACGGAGCGGCCTTGGAAAAACGCGGTGCCGCCGATGAGGGCGCGGTCGTCGTTGAACTGGCGGTCACCATGTAGCTCCTGGAAGTTTTCGCAGAGGGCGTTGACGTAATCGAGGGCGTAGGGGCGCTTGGGGTGGCGGGCGAGCTGGACCTTCTGCCACGGGGAGAGATCGGAGTAGATCTCGCGGCGGGTGGACTCGATCTTGCGCTCAATGGAGGCGATTTCTTTGGCGACATCGACGTTGTTTTCGAGCGACTGCTGACGCAGCAGGTCGAGCTGGTTGCTGAGCTCGCGGAGCGGTTTTTCGAATTCCAACAAGTAGGTCGGTTTGTCCATTTGCGCGGAGGCTAGGCGGGCGGCGCGAACGCTGTCAACGGGTCGGGCGGGGCTGAGCGGCGTGACGGAATGCAGGTTAAGCGGAGCGAAATGAGAGATGGACATTGTAATATGCCCTTCGGCGCGTATCTGCGATGGTCGTCCGCGTGGAGAATACCCCATGACTACCCTTGCTTTGATCGATCAACTCACGCGCTGGTGGGACGAGTTCTCGCTGGCGAAGCAGATTTTCTACGGCATCGCCCTGACGGCGGGCCTCGTGTCGCTCATCCTGATGGTGATGGCCGTCTTTGGCATGGAGCACGACGACGCGGTCGATGCACTGACTTCGGGCGGAGATGTCGGGCACGATGGCGGCGGGATTTTTTCGGTGAAGCCGTTGACGGGATTTTTCCTCGGCTTCGGCTGGATTGGTGGATTCTCGCTCGGGCGTGGTGCAGAAGTCTGGCTCGCGGTGGTGCTCGGCTGCATGGCGGGCGGGGCGATGATGGCGCTGATCGTGTTCATGTTTCGCGCGATCCTCGGTATCCGCAGCGATGGCACGGCGCGCATCGAGGATGCGGTCGGTGCGGTGGGAACGGTTTACGTGACGCTGCCGCCGGCCAAGGCTGGCGGCGGGCAGGTGACGGTGACTTTTCGCGGACGGCAGGAAACATATGGCGCGTTGCAAGCGGGCGAGCAGGCGGTGCCGAGCGGCGAAAAGGTCAAAGTCGTCAGCCTCATCGACGCGCGCACGGTGCTGGTCGAGCGGCTCTGAGTAAGTGAGGCAGGACTGGTAGCGCGGGATTTTTTCTGCGCGGAGCTGAGGCTGCCGAGGTCATTTTTGTTTCTTCTTCAACCCTTCAACTAACTCCCCATGGAAATCGTAGACATCATGCTGGCGGCGCTGGTCGTCGTCTTTGTTCTCATTATCGCGATGACGCTGATTGCGCGTTATCGCATGTGCCCGCCGGACAAAGTCCTGGTGGTGTACGGCAAACTCGCGAACGGACTTTCTTCACGGTGCTATCACGGCGGCTCGACGTTCGTGGTCCCGTTTTTCCAGAGCTACCAGTATCTCGATCTCACGCCGATCACGATAGACATCGAGCTGAAGGGAGCGCTCTCGAGTCAGAATATCCGCATCGATGCGCCGGCGTCGTTCACTATCGGCATCTCGACGGAGCCTGAGGTGATGCAGAACGCGGCGACGCGTTTGCTTGGGCGTTCGCTCGATGAAGTGCAGCAGCTGGCGTCGGAAATTATTATGGGCCAGATGCGCGTGGTCTTCGCCTCGATGACCATTGAGGAAATCAACAACGACCGCGAAAAGCTGATCGCTGCGATCACGAAGGGCGTCGAAGTCGAGCTGCACAAAGTCGGTCTGCGGATGATCAACGGTAATATCCGCGACATCAAAGATCTCTCGGGCTACATCGATGCGCTCGGCAAAGAATCGGCGGCGCGCGCGATCAACGATGCGCAGATCAAGGTCGCGCAGGAAAATCAGCGCGGTGCGATCGGTCGCGCGGAAGCGGAGCGCGATCAGTTTATTCGCGTCGCCACGGCTGAGGCCGAGGCGCGCAAGGGACAGAATACGGCGCAGGTGGTCATCGCGAAATCCAACGCCGATCTCGCGGCTGAGCAGGCTGAGGCGAAACGCCGGACGGAAGCGGCGCAGAAAGTGGCCGAGGCACGCGCGCTCCAGGAATCGTACAAGGCTCAACAGGAAGCCGAGCTCGCACGTGCGGCTCGCGAAAAGGCACAGCAGCAGGCTGACCAAATCGTGAAGGCAGAGATCGACAAGGAGCGCGTGCGCATCGATGCCGAAGCCAAGGCGGCGCAGACGAAGATCATTCAAGAAGGTCAGTCGGCGGCGTACGTCATTCAGAAAGACGCCGAGGCGGAAGGTGTTCGCCGCGTAGCGGAAGGTGAAGCGGCGGGTATTCGCGCGAAGCTCGGTGCGGAGGCGACGGGTATTCAGGCAAAGCTGACGGCTGAAGCTGAAGGTACGCGGGCACTGCTCGACGCGAAGGCGCAAGGCTTTGAGAAACTTCTGCGCGTGGCGAGCGATACGTCGGGAGCGACGCAATTGCTCATCGCGGAAAATATCGTGCGCATCGCCGAGATTCAGGCGGGAGCGATCAAGGGACTCCAATTCGAGAAGGTCATCGTCATGGGTGGCGGCGCGGGTGGGCAGAACGCCGGTCCGGGGCAGTTCGTGCAGGATCTCTACAAGGGTGTGCTGCCGATTCAGGAACTCGCGAAGAGCGTGGGACTGAATCTGCCGACGTTCCTCGGTACGGCGGCTCCGGAATCACCATCATCGGCACCATCCAGCGGAGTTCCTGCAGCGCCAACGGCAAAGTCCTCTGTTTCCGAAGCACCGAAGAAAGATGTTTCCTAATTAACGGCGTGTGTTTTGACGCCGCGCTTCGAGCCGAAGCGCGGCGTCTTTTTGATGGGCGGGAAGAATGTGCGGAAGACGCGGAAGACGCGGAAGACGCGGAAGAGCGTCGGAGGAATTTACTTAAAATGACTTTATCACTTATGAGTCGGCGGGCGTTTTTTTATCAAGCGCTGTTGGCGTTGTTGCTGGTTTTCACCGGCGAGAGCTGGGCGCGGGAATGGATTTATACGAACACCGGCCATTTCGAAGTGTTCACCAATTCGCGGCCTCGCGACGCCAGTGTTTTGATAGGCCGGTTGGAGCAATTCAGGGAAAATTTCCTGAGAATTCTCCCGGGCGCGCCGTTTCGGGAGCCGCGTGTGACCGTTGTTATTTTCGACAGCGAGCGAGATTTCCGTCCTTACAAACCGTTGTATAAAGGGAAACCCAAAGAGGATCTGGCGGGTGTGTTTCAGGGGTTTCCCGACGAGGTGGTAATTGCACTGACCACGGAGATGGATCTTGAGCAGACGATCCCGGTGATTTTTCACGAGTACGTGCATTTGCTCATGCACGCGCGAGGCTACCGGTTGCCGCCGTGGCTGAACGAAGGTGTTGCCGAGCTGTATTCGACGATCACCGTGGAGAACGATCAATTGAAGCTGGGGCGTGATATCCCTTATCACCTCATGCTGCTGAACCGGAATAAGCTGATGCCGCTGAGCCAGCTTTTTTCCATCACGCAGAGTTCGCCCGACTACAATGAGGGTACCCGCCGCAGTCTTTTCTACGCGCAGTCATGGGCGCTGCTTCATTACTGGGACTGCGGGCTGGCCAAAGAGCCGCAACAATTCGCGCGCAAAGCGAAATTTCTGGAGCTGCTGCAAATGGGGCTTCCGGCTGACCGCAGCATGCAGGAGGCATTTGGAAGAAGTCTGGCTGACGTTGAGCGCGATCTGGGGGCCTACGTACGAGGCGGCAAATACTACATGCGCGCCATTAAAGTTGAAAAAGTGGATTACGCGGCGCGTGTGAAGTTCGAGCCGGCGAGCGATTTCAAACGCGATGTGGCGCTGGAGAACCTGAAGTGGCGGCTGCAGCAAAATGGCGATGCGACTTTGAAGATGTTGCAGTTCGCCGAGCGGGAGCCGGAGGCGGCGAGGCCTTACGAACTGCTTGCAGCCATGGCCATGATGGATCGCGAGCCGCAGCGGGCAATCGGCTACTGGCAGAAAGCGGTTGAGCGAAAATCGGATAATCCTTACATCTACGAGCAGCTCGCGCAGAATTCGCTGCGGCAATCGATGCACGCCGTGAGTTTGAATTTCCGGCTTCCCGAGTCCGCAGCGGCAGAGCTTCGCGGGTGGCTGGACCGGGCGATCGAGCTCAGCCCAGACTACGCGGATGCGTGGGACTGGCTTGCGCTCACGGAAGCGTTCTCGGTCAAGCTGCGAAACAGTGTGGTCAATAAAGCGATCGGGAAACGGGAGTTGCTCGACGAAAGGCCGCGATTCATGGCTGCCATTTCGCTGATCGCTTTGCGCATCGATAAAAAGGAACTGGCGGCGCAGGTCGCGGATTTGTTACTGGCGCGGCCGGATGTCCAGGCGGTACCAAGCGCAAACAACCGGATAACGATGGACGGTGTGGGAGCCGCGGCGGGAGGCGGCTCCTCATGGATGTTGAACCGGGAATATTATCCGGATGTCCGATACATCGCTCAAAACATCCAGCGGCATCTGCGGAGCGACAAACCGGCTGAGGATGATATGCCCGAGCCGGCGGGGTTCGAGTTGAGGGATGCGTATTAAAGCCGGCCATGGACGGGACGGAGGTCGTCCCTCCAGACTACCGGCGCACTTTTCCCCGGATAGACAACGGCGGATTGGCAAATCCGGTGAACCGGGATGCTCCGATTGCTGAAGCGAGCGTGACGCGCTCGACCGGGGCGCGATCGGGAGCCTGTGGTAATCGAGTTTTGGAGTGATGATGGTTTTCGCACCGCTGGACATAGGCGGGTGTTTCGAGCAAATGAGGAGTCATGATGAACCGAGGCGTTGGAGGCGTGGGTGGAGTTGTCCTGGGCGGGATCGTGCGGCGGGTGCTGGCTGGCGTCGGATTTGGGCTGGGACTTTTATTGGCGAACGGGGCGATGGCGGCGGAGAGCTGGCTATACGCGAAGACGGCGAATTTCGAGGTGTTGAGCAGCACCACGGAGCGGGAGGCGAAGGCGCTGGTGGAGCGGCTGGAGTTGTTTCGCGAGAATTTCAGCGAGGTGCTGCCGGGGCCGCCGTTTCACCAGAAGCGGATCACGCTGGTGTTGTTTAACCGGGACAAGGAATTCGCGCCGTACCGGCCGATGCGCGACGGGCGGGAGCAGGCGCATCTGAAGTCGATCGTGTTCGCGCATGAGGACGAAGTGGTGATCGGTCTTTGCGCGGATGGATCGGTGCGGGAGCGGTCGGCGAGTTTGTACAGCAGCTATGTCAGCCTGTTGTCGCGGTGGCGTGGGTACAATCTGCCGCCGTGGCTGGAGGCGGGGCTCTCGGGATTTTATGAGACGATCGAGATCGAGGAGAGCGTGGTGACGGTGGGGCGGAAGAACCGGGAATATGTCGATATGCTCAACAGCGTGCGGTGGCTGCATCTGGAGGATGTGCTGGTGGTGAACCGGGATTCCGCGGAGCACGGGAAGGTGCGTTACCATGCGCAGGCCTGGGCGCTGGTGCATTATCTGTTGATGACATCGCCGGAGGAAACGCGGTGGAAGAATCTGAACCGGTTGATCGCGGTGCTGCAGCAGGGCGTGAAATCGCGGAATGCGTTGCAGGTGGTGTATGGAAAGAGTGCGGAGGAGATCGGCATGGACGTGCAGCACTATGTGAAGACGGGGAAGTACGCGGTGCAGGCGTTTCCCAAGAGTGTGCGCGGGGGGCGGACGGCGGTGGCGTTTCGCGCGGCGACGGAATTCGAGCGCGAGCTGGCGCTTGTGAATTTGCGCTGGCGGTCGCGCAAAGGCGGCGGGGAGTCGTATCGGATGTTTCAACTCGCGGAGAAAGAGCCGGGCTCGCCGCGTCCGCACGAAGTGCTGGGGTCGATCGCGCTGGGGGAAGGCGAGCGGCATCAAGCGGAGACGCACTGGCGGGAGGCGGTGCGACTGGGGACGGATAATCCGGTGGTGCCGGTGTGGCTGGCGCAGACGTCGCTCGGGCAGTCGCTGGTCGATGTGAGCGCGGGGTATCGCTTGCCGGAAGGCGATGCGGCGGAGTTGCGCGGGTGGCTGGACCGGGCGGTGGCGCTAGACGAAAACTATGCGGAGGCGTGGGACTGGCTGGCGTTGACGGAGGCGTTTAGCGCGGAACCGAGGAGCGAGGTCATCCGGAATCTGCAGACGAAACGCGAAGCGTGGGGCAGCCGGCCGAGGGTGCTGGCGGCGCTGGCGTTGATCGCGCTGCGGGCGGGCAATGGGGAGGTGGCGGAGGCGCTGGCGGACCAGGTATTGAAAGATCCGATGCTGGGGATGCGGCCGAGCGGGGAGGCGGCGATGCGCATGGCGCTCGCGGAGACGCGCGGGCTGGGCGGGCTGTGGACGCCGTATGTGGACAAGGGCAGCGAGGTAATCGCGCTGGCGAAGGCGGTGAAGGTCCGGGCTCTGGAAGAAAAAGCCCGGGCTCATAATCGAGCCCGGGCGAAGTGAGCGCCGCAGAGGTGCCGAGTCGTGGGAGTGAGGACGGCGCGCGCGGCGGCGGTGGTGATTGAAAGACGGATAACGCCGATCAGCTCGCGGGGACGAGCGTGACGGTTTCGAGGGCGACGCGTTCGACCGGGGTGCTCTTTTCGCCGCCGCCACCGGACTTGGTGGGGACGTTGGCGAGTTGTTCGAGGACCTCGTCGCCTTTCACGATCGTGCCGAAGGCGGTGTACTGTTTGTCGAGGAAGCGGGCGTCGCCGTGGACGAGGAAGAACTGGCTGCCGGCGGAATCGGGATTGGAGGAGCGGGCCATGGAGATGACGCCGCGGGTGTGGGGCTTGGCGTTGAACTCAGCCTTGATCTGGTAGCCGGGGCCGCCGGTGCCGGGCATGCCGGACTGGCCTTCCTTGGTGTTGGGGCAGCCACCCTGGATCATGAAGCCCTTAATGATGCGGTGAAAGGCGGTGCCGTTGTAGAAGCCTTCGCGGGCGAGCTTCTTGAAGTTCTCGACGGTCTTGGGGGCGACATCGGGCCAGAAGGCGATGGTGATCTCGCCATAGGACGTTTTGAGGACGGCGTTTTCGTTGGCGGCAGGAGGTGTTTTGCTCATGGAAAGGGGCGAGCAAAGCGGGGCGTGCGGAGCGCGGGCAAGACTCAATTTCCCGAGGGAGTGCGGATGGGCGGCGGCATGATGCGTGCTGAACGGGCGGCTCATGCAATTTTCGAAAATCAGTGTGTGCGTGGCGATGTTGACGCTGGCGTGGTGTTTGCCGACGGGTGCGTTGGCGAAGGTGGATTTGCTGATCGCGGCGGCGACGGAGGCTGAACTGGCGCCGGTGCGCGCGAAGATGCGCGACGTGAAGGAGACGACGCTGACGTCGTGGACGTTTTGGAGCGGGACCCTTTCAGGGGAATCCGTGGTGCTGGCGCGGACCGAGGGCGATCCGCTGAACGCGGTGGCGGCGGTGACGCTGGCGATCAGGAAATTCGATCCGGCGCTGGTGCTGAGCTACGGAATCGCAAGGCCGCATGATGTGACGTTGAAGGCGGGCGATGTGGTCGTGAGCGAAAAATTTGTGGCGTTCGATGGGTTTATCTCGGGGCATCGGGGACTGGGCGAAGGCGTGAAACTCGGGGATTGGAAGAAGCTGCCGCATGCGCCGATTTCGTCGGGTGAAGTGGAGACTTACACGGAGTCGTTTCCGGCGAGTGAGGGGGCGAAGACGGCGGCGTTGAGTTTGAAATTGGGTGAAGGTAGTGGAGGGAAGGTGAAAGCGGGCGTGCTTGGCTCGGCGCATCAGATCAATCGCGAGGCGGATCGCGTGGCTTGGCTGCGCGAGAAATGGGGGACTAGTTGCGAGGATTTCGAGTCGGCGCATGTGGCGGTGTGCGCGAAGTTGTTTGGTGTGCCCGCGGCGGGGATACGCGTGATTGTGCCGGTGACGTCGGGCGAGACTGAGGTTGCGGCGGCGCAGGCGCAGGCGGCGGAACTGGTTTTGACGTGGGTGGAGGTTTTGAAATGAAGACGTTTTCGTTAAGGAACTGGGCTCAGGTGTTGTTGATGGTCGCTCTCGCGGTGGCGGCGCGTGGCGGCGAGCGCGTGGATATTCTCGTGCAGGGGGCGGAGAAGCTGGAGATCGGGATGATCCGCGAAGCGCTGAGCGATGCGCGCAAAGTGGAGGTGGGGCCGTTTTCGTTTTGGGTGGGGAAAGTGGGGCCGCATAAGGTTGCGGTGTCGCTGACGGGGCAGGGGCTGATCAACTGCACGGCGGCGACGGTACTGGGGATCGAGGAGTTTTCGCCGAAGTTGATCGTTAATCAGGGGACGAGCGGGGCGCAGGCGCCGTATCTCGGGCTTCACGACATCATCGTGGGGCGGCGGGCGCTGGACTATGGGAATTTTGTCACGCGGGTGCGCGGAGTCGGAGCGGGGAGCGATGCTCTGAGTTGGACGCCGCTCGCACAGAAGGTGAGGAAGGGGAAGGACGGGGAGTTGGTGGCGTTTCCGAAGGGGTTTGAGGGAGATGCGGCATGCATTGAGGTCGCGATGCGGACGCGGAATCCGATGGGGAATTTGTACGAAGGCGTCATCGGGTCGGCGCATGAGATCAATCTGGAGCTGGACCGGGTGAAGTGGTCGCGCGACACGTTTGGGATGGATGTGGAGGAGATGGAGTCTGGGCACGTGGCGGCGCTGGCGCACGCTTATGGCGTGAGGTACGTGGCGTTTCGGGTGGTGAGCGATGCGCCGTATGATGGAGTGCCATTTTATGCGCTAGCGGGCCGGGCGGGGGCGCTGTTCACGGTGAATTTCCTGAAGAATCTGCCGGCGCTGGAGTGAGGGATGAAAAGTGAAGGGTGAAAGAGAGCGCGGAGCTGTGCGGCCGATGGTGAAAACCGATTTGCACGGCGGGGGTGGGGTGTTCACGTTGGCGGGCTATGTCATCCGCTGCCACCGCTCCGCTTGATCGTTTCTCGATGCCCGACGCCACCGGCCACTTCGGCCCGTATGGCGGCGTGTTTGTGCCTGAGACGCTCTGGACGGCGCTGAAGGAACTGGGCGCGGCGTATGACGAGGCGAAGAAGGATCCGCAGTTTCTCGAAGAGCTGCGGTTTCATTTGAAGGAATTCGCGGGGCGTCCGACGGAGCTCTATTTCGCGGAGCGCCTGACGCAGCATGTCGGCGGGGCGAAGATTTATTTGAAGCGCGAAGACCTGCTCCACACCGGCGCTCACAAGATCAACAACGCGTTGGCGCAGGCGATCCTCGCGAAGCGCATGGGCAAGAAGCGCATCATCGCCGAGACGGGCGCGGGTCAGCACGGCGTGGCGACGGCGGCGGCGTGCGCGAAGTTTGGACTCGAGTGCGTGGTATACATGGGCGCGCACGACATGGAGCGGCAGGCGCTGAACGTTTTTCGCATGCGGCTGATGGGCGCGGAAGTGCGCGGCGTGGAGGCCGGGCAGAAGACGCTCAAGGAAGCGATCAATGAGGCGATGCGCGACTGGGTGACCAATGTGCGATCGACGCACTATATCTTGGGTACGGCGTATGGCTCACATCCGTATCCGGCGATGGTGCGGGATTTCCACCGCGTGATTGGCATCGAGGCGAAGGAGCAGATTTTGAAACGCGAAGGGCGTCTGCCGGATGCGCTCGTGGCGTGTGTTGGTGGCGGCTCGAACGCGATCGGGTTGTTTTTCGAGTTTTTGGAAGACACGCAGGTCAAGATGACGGGCGTTGAAGCGGGTGGGCATGGCATCAAGCGCGGCGAGCACGCGGCGCGTTTTGCGGGTGGGCGGCTCGGAGTGTTGCAGGGGTGCAAGACGTTTTTGCTGCAGGACCAGGACGGGCAGATCGAGCTGACGCACTCGGTGAGTGCGGGGCTCGATTACGCGGCCGTCGGACCGGAGCACGCGTTTTATCGCGACCGAAAGCGCATCGATTTCGCGTATGCGTGTGACGACGAAGTGCTGGAGACGTTTCAGCTGTTGTCGCGCACGGAAGGCATCATTCCGGCTCTGGAAAGCACGCATGCAATCGTCGAGGGCATCAAACAGGCGAAGGCGCTTGGGAAGGGCAAAGTCATCGTCGTGAATCTTTCGGGACGCGGAGATAAAGACGTGCAGCAAGTCGCGAAGATCTTGGGAGAACGCGTATGAAGAGCATGACCGGATTTGGGCGCGCGACGGCGGCGCTGGGGAATTATACGCTTACGGTGCAGGTGAATTCTGTGAACCGGAAGACATTGGATTTGCAGGTGTCGCTGCCGAATGAGTGGGAGGCGCTTGAAGCGCCGGTGGGCGAGCTGGTGCGGAAATATGCGCTGCGCGGGAAGATCCATGTGAAGTTCGAGGTGACGGGATCTGAAGCGGCGCAGGCGGCGACGTGGGATGAGGCGGTGGTCGCGGCAAATCTGGACAAGCTCGCGGCGTTTGCGGCGAAGCGGGGTGTGACGTTTGCGCCGTCGGCCGACTTGCTGTGGAATGTAGCGAATGCGCAGCGGAAGAGTTCGCAGCTGCCGCCGGTCGAGGAGGCGCAGGTGGTGGCGCTGGCGACGACGGAGGAGGCATTGAAGGCGTTTTCGGCGATGCGCGCGAAAGAGGGAGCGGCGCTGATGACGGATTTTCAGGCGCGGCTAGCGATCTTGCGCGTGCAGGTGGCGATCGTGGCGGAGCGCGCGCCGCAAGTGGCGCCGACTTATCGCGAGTTATTGCTCAAGCGTCTGCGTGAGGCGGGGCTGGAGTTGAAAGTGGATGATGAGCGCGTGCTCAAGGAAGTGGCGTTGTTTGCGGATCGCTCGGATGTGACCGAGGAGCTGACGCGGTTGAAGAGTCATCTGGAGCAGTTCACGACGTTGCTGAAGAGCGACGGTGAGATCGGGCGGAAGTCGGAGTTTATTTTGCAGGAGATCGGGCGTGAAGTGAACACGACGGGCGCGAAGGCGAATGATCTCACGATTTCGAAAGCGGTGATTGAGCTGAAGAATGAGCTGGAGCGAATTCGCGAGCAGATCGCGAATGTGGAGTGAAGTGCCGTTGGCGAATAGTCGTGGCTGTTCTTTGTGCGGTTAGTTGAAGCGCGAAGACGCAAAGGCGCTAAGGTCGGAGAAAAGGAATCGGAATGGGAGATCGCGGAATCGCGGAAGCGCTGAACAATCCATTCGTAGTTTTCCTATCCGCGATTCCGCTATAAGGTATTTTGATCAGGCGTGAGCGTCGTGGTGGACGGGCTCGGGCGGGAGCGGAGTGACTCCAGAGAATTTGGCGCATGCGGCGAGCCAGGCGGCGACGATGAGGTAACTGGCGGCGATGGCGGGCGAGTGGCCGATGCCGATGCGTTCGCCGTGCATGAAGCCGAAGAAGGTCAGGGCTGCGCCGACGGCGGCGAAGGCGGAGGCGCGCCAGAGTTGTCGCTCGATGATGAATACAGTCACGGCACTCAGGATGATGCCGCCGAGCACGGCGCCTCCGCCGAGGATTTCGAGTCCGTGGAAGAGTACGCCTTCGTTTTTCATTTTTTCTATGAGTTCGGGAGAGACACTGATGATGCCTGCGGCGGCGAGGGCTCCTTTGGCTTGGGCGAGCGCCCAGGCGGCGACGTGGGGAACGAGCGCGACGATGATGGCTGGAGCGTGGCGGCGAGGCGTTTCTTGAAAGGCCTGCGAGCCGATCAACATGCCGATGTAGAGAAGGATGGGCAGGATCGCGACGACCGGAATCGCAGCGAGCATGACGGGGACGATGCCGAGCCAGCAGAGGGTGATGATCATCACGCCGGTGAAGAGTGAGTAGCCGACGCGGCCACCCATCGCTTTCCAGCCGGGGTGCCCGATGTACACGGCGAGGATGAACGGGTTGCCCATCAGGCAGCCGATCATGCTGATGACGCCGTCGGCCACGAGTACCTTGGTCGTGGGGAAACTGTCGCCGGCGGCGGAGGCGCTTTCGACGTTGTCGATGGCTTCGACGAGGTCGTAGAGGCCGAAGGGAATCGCGGTGACGAGGAGTACGCCGAGGAATTCGAAGCCGGAGAAGACGTGGCCGAAGGCGGGCAGCGGAATGCTGAATCCGAAGTGCGTGAAGGACGCGGTGAGGCCGCTGAGAGAGAGTCCGCCGAAGTTGAAATCGAAGAGCGTGGAGCCCCATGCGATAAGCGTGCCGACGGCGATGGCGACGAGTCCGGCGGGGAGGCCGCGAAAATAGCGGACGCCGCCGAACCAGTTCACGAGCAGGACGACGAAGCAGAGGAGGCCGATGGCGGGCGTGAGGTACATCTGGAGCGCGGGGCGCATCGAGATGAAGGTGATCGAGACGCCGGCGAGTGTGCCGAGGAGCGCAGCGCGCGGGGTGACTTTGCGAACCCATTTGCCGACGAAACCGCCGAGGACGAGGACGATGCTTTGGATGAAACACCAGGTGAGGCCGGCTTCCCAGGCTTTGATGGGATCACCGGTCTGGAGTTTGATGGGGAGCATGACGACGAAGACGCCGATGAACATGTGGCCGACGCCGGGGCCAGAGGGGAGGGCGCAGACATCGGTGCGGCCAGTGCGTCGGGCGAGGTCGTAGGCGAGCCACGCGTAGTATCCGGTGGACAAGCACAGCATGAGGCCGACGGCGGGGAGGATGCGGCCGAAGACGAGGTCGTCGGGCATCTGCAGCACGAAGCGGAGGAGGCCGGTAAGCGTGAGGACGTTGACGAGGATGTTGGTGCCGAAGCCGAAGAAGGCGTTCCAGTCGCCTGGGACCCAGAGCCTGGGTTTGGCGAGGGTGGGAGTGATTGCGGTCATGGAGTTGAGCGGCGGTTGGCGGTTAAGTTGAATCGCGAAGACGCGAAGGCGCTAAGGTCGGAGCGAAGGAGGGCGGCGCGGGTGCGTGAGTTTCGGGCGCTGGGCAGACGATGATCAGGGGAGCGCGAAGAGGATTTTTTCGGAGGACGTGACCCAGCCGAAGATGCCGGTTTGGGCTTTGATCATGGCGAGGCCGGCGGCGTGGAAGTCGGGGAAGTAGGAGCCGACGCAGTCGGAGGGGACGAGACAGTCGTAGCCGCGGTCGTTGGCTTCGCGGACGGTGGTGTGGACGCAGACCTCAGTGGTGACGCCGGTGACGATGAGCTGGCGGATGCCGCGGTTCTGGAGGATGGCGTGGAGATCGGTGGCCCAGAAGGCACCTTTACCGGGTTTGTCGATGATCGGTTCGCCGGAGATGGGCGCGAGTTCGGGGATGATGTCGTGGCCGGCTTCGCCGCGAACGAGGATGCGCCCCATGGGGCCGGCGTCGCCGATGGTGGTCGGGCCGCGGCCGCGGATTTTTTTGCTTTCGGGGAGATCGGCGAGATCGGGGCGGTGACCTTCGCGGGTGTGTAGGACGGTGAGACCGAGCGAGCGCCAGGCGGCGAGGAGGCGTTGATTGGGCGCGATGGTGCGGCGGAGTTGGGAGACGTCGTTGCCGAGGGCTTCGCCGAAGCCGCCGGGCTCGAGGAAGTCGCGCTGCATGTCGATGATGAGCAGAGCGCAGGTCGCGGGCGTGAAGGTGAACGCGTAGGGCTCGGCTTCGATGGACAGTGATGTTAGGCGGAGCGGTGTCATCGGGACGCGGTTACAAGGCGGCGACGCGGGCGGTGCAGACGCCGGATTTTTCGAGCTGACGGGCGACGCGGAGGAGGGTGGCTTCGGCCCAGGGAGCGCCGATGAGCTGGACGGCGATGGGCATTTCGCCGGGGCGGTGTATCGGAACGGCGACGACGGGGAGGCCGGCGAGGCTGATGGGTTGGGTGAAGAGGCCGAGGTTGGGGCGCACGGACATTTCAACGCCGTCGAGTGTCATCATCTGCTGGCCGAGGAAGGTGGCGGAGACGGGGGTCGCGGGAGCGAGGAGGACGTCGACGTTTTGGAAAACGGCGCGGACCTGATCGCGCCACCAGGCGCGGAAGCGCTGGGCGTGGGTGTACCACGCGGCGGGGAGCATCGCGCCAGCGGCGAGGCGGTCGCGCATGTTGGGATCGAAATCGGCGGCGCGGGTGCGGAGGCGTTCGAGGTGAAGTTGTCCGCCCTCGCAGGCGCTGATGGTGTAGCCAGCGGCGCGGGCGAGCGCGGGGTCGGGGAGTTCAGTGCGGGCCGTGGCACCCAAGGCGGAGGCGATGGTGGCGACGGCGGCGAGGGCTTGGGGCGAGGCGCTTTTTTCGAAGTACCCGCCGAGGGTGGCGATACGCACCGGGGGAGAGGGTGAGTCGAGCGCGGGCGAGGCGAAATCCGGGGCGCGGGTGGTGCAGGCGGCGTCGCGCGGGTCGAAGCCCTGCATGGCGTCGTAGGAGGCGGCGAGGTCGGCGACGGAGCGGGCGAAGGGGCCGATGTGATCGATGCTGTGTACAAACGGAAAGCTGCCGCCGCGACCGAGACGACCGTAGGTGGGCTTGAGGCCGAAGAGTCCGCAGAAGGAGGAGGGGACGCGGATGGAGCCGTTGGTATCGGTCCCGAGGGAAATGGGTACGAGGCCGGCGGCGACGGCGGCTCCGCTGCCGCCCGAAGAACCACCGGCGGAGCGGGCGAGATCGTGGGGATTACGGGTGGGGCCGTCGTGGACGTTTTCGGTGACGAAGTCGTAGGCGTATTCGCCCATGTTGAGCGCGCCGAGGCAGATGGCGCCGGCGGCTTTGAGGCGGGTGATGGCGGTGGCGTCGGAGGTCGCGGGCGGGTGTGAGCGGTTGATTTTCGAGCCCGCGACCGTGACGACGCCTTCGAGGTCGAACAGGTTTTTGACGGCGTAGGGGACGCCGGTCAGGGGGCCCGCGGGTATGCCGCTGGAGAGAGCTTCATCGACGGCGGCGGCTTCGGCGAGGGCGCGCTCGGCGGTGACGGTCGTGAAGGCGTTGATACGGGCGTGGGTGTCGGTGATGCGGGTGAGCAGGGCCTCAGTTACGGCGCGCGCGGTGGTCTGGCGCGCGCGGATGGCGGCGGAGATTTCCAGTGCGGTAGCGGTGTGCGGGACGAAGGTCACGGCGTGAAGACGTGGGCGGGTTCGAGGTCGTCGGGGAGCGCGAAAGCGAGGAGTGGCGCGGCGATGGCGGCGGTGCGGTCGAGGTTGAGCGCGATGCCCTCGCGTTGTGCTGCGGAGAGCGGGAGGTGGAGGGCGGCGGCCATCTGATCGATGTAGCCGGGCCAGGAGGATGCGGGCGGGGTGTTGGAGACGTGGGCGGAGGCGATGCGCCAGCCGGTGTCGGGGACGCGGATCCAGACTTGGGTTTGACGGCCGTGGCGGAGCTGGCCGGCGAAGACGACGGAATATTCGTATTGGGTGACGGCGGTGTCGGTGCCGAAGGCTTGCACGGTGGTGCGGAGCGGGGTGCGGTCGCGGAAATTGATCACGCGGTTTTTGCGAAATTCAGCGATGGCCTCGGCGCCGTAGAGGTGCTCGTTGACGCCGAAGCGGATCGCATGGGGTGAATCCCAGAAGAAGCCGGTGAGGGCATCGACGTCGTTGCTGAGGAGCGCGCGTTCGTAGGCTTCGAATTGCGCGGTGACCTCGGCGATGACGGTGGGGTCGTTGAAAGGAAGGGGCATGACTCTGGAGTAGCGAGTAGCGGGTAGTGAGTAGCGAGTAGACGGAGGAAGACCTCTGAAGTGTTTTAGCAGGGGGTGGGCCAGCGGCGGCGGAAGGGCGGGCTATGAACCCCAAGGCTCCCGCCGCCATGAACTACACAACACCCGTTACCACTTGTAGGTGACGGTAAGTTCGGCGGTCGGGCCCTGGCTGGGGCTGATGAAGGTGTCCCAGAAGAGGAACTGCGGGGCGTACGACTTTTCGTCGAAGATGTTGTTGGCGTTGATGCGGAAGGACCACGGGCCGGTGTTGTAGAAGATGGCGGCGCGGTAGGTGGTGTACTCGGGGAGTTTGATCTGCTGGGCGTATCCGGAGTAGAAAGACGAGACGTAGGTGCCTCCGAAGGAACCGCCCCAGCCCTTGGGAGAGGTATAGGTGGTGCCGAGGGAGAAGACCTTCTGGGGCGTGGGTGCCTCGATCGGCGTTTGCACACCGAGAACCTGGCCGGTGCTGACGAAGCGGCCGCCGTAAACGAGCGTGGGGTCGAGGCCGAGAGCGCCGGGCGGGACGCCTAGGAAAAAAGGCGGATTCTTGAGGAGCGTCTTCTGCCAGGTGGCGGCGGCGGTGAAGCTGAGCGTCTTCGTCGGCGCGAAGCGGGCTTCGAGTTCGGTGCCTTCGGACTCGTAGGTGTCGAAGGTGCCGGCCTGGGAGTTGAAGGCGGTTTTCTCCTGCTCGTAGTAGGCGAGGGTGGCGTAGAGGCGGTTTTTGAGGAGCGAGCCTTTGAGGCCGATCTCGGAGATTTCGGAATCTTGCAGCCAGGTGCCTTGGGCGAGGTTGAGGCGGTCGATCATGCCACCCTGGCCGAGTTCGAGGTAGCGAGATTCGGCGTGAGTGACGTAGGTACTGAGGCCGGCGGGGAGCTTGTAGTTGACGCTGGCGTTGTAGGTGAAGGCGGAGTCGCTGGCGGAGACTTCCTGGAAGACCGAGGCGAGGTCGGTGCCGTTGGTGGTGGCTTCGTAGCGATCCCAGCGACCGCTGAGGATGACGCCGAGTTTTTCGAAGAAGGTGGCGTCGATGAGGCCGAAGATACCGAAGTCGGAGAAATCGCCGGTCTGTCTCCAGTTGTAGGGTACGTTACCGGTGCCGGTGTGGGCGCCTTCGAAGCGGTCGTTGCCGGTGGCGCCGACGGAGATGTCGCGGCGGTCGAGGACCTGGTAACCGCGGCCGCGTGATTCGCGTTCGTCGCCGTCGGAGTAGCGGAAGGAGACGCCGAAGATTGTATCGAGGACGGTGTGCTCGGAGGGCGTGAGCTTGAGGTTGGCGGTGGTCTTGTTCTCGAAAGCCATCGCGACGTAGTCGGCGGTGAAGCCGTAGCTCGAGTACTTCGTGTGATTCATGGAGTCGTAGAACGACTGGTTCTTCACGTTGAAGTCGGACGTGAAGGTTTTGGTGATGTCGAAGTAGAGCGTGAGTGCGTCGGTTTGGGAGAAGTCACCGGGCTCCACCTGCACGGTGTTGTGGCCGATGCTGGTGTACTTGACGGTGGTGGGATCGAGGCGGAAGGCGGCCTGCTGGTTCGCGGTGAGCGCGCCGTAGGGGAACGGGTCGGCGAAGGCGAATTGCTCGAGCGAATACGCGCTAATTTCGGACGGGCTGAGGTAGCCGTTGCCGTTGGTGTCGAGATTGAGCGCGGGGCGGCCGGAGAGGTAGCGGCCGCCGTTGGTATCGATCAGCTCCTGGGTGACGCGGTTCCAGCCGAGGGACTGGTTGAGGTCGGCCCACTGGGCCATGACGCCGTATTCGAGGAGAACGGAGTCGGAGAGCTCGGTATCGACGGCCAGCTGGGCGAGGGTGCCCTTGTTGTAGATGTTGTTGTAGTAGTTTTCGGAGTCCTCGGTCTGGATGAAGCCGTAGGCGCCGGAGCGTTTGCCGAAGAGGGAGAAGGGCGTGCCGTATTCGACACTGGCGATTTTCTTGTCGTAGGTGCCGAGCGTGACAGAGGCGATGCCCTGGGGTTTCTCGATGAACTTGGCGGTTTTGCTCTTCGCGGTCTTGGGGATGAAGTTGAGGATGCCGCCGACTTTGCCGCCGCCGTAGACGGGCGGAGGCGGACCCTTGATGATCTCGACGAAGTCGGTCGAGGCGATGGGCGTGGGGAAGTTGCCGCGATTTTCGATGCGGCGGAAACCGCGGAAGAAGTTGTCGGCGCGCTCGCCGCGAACATCGAGGGCGCCGGGGACGCCGAAATAGTTTCCGGTGAAAGAGCCGGCGGTGACGGCGACGAAATCGTTGACGGTGCGGATGCCGTAGAGATCGGTGAGGGAGCTTTCGATGACGGTGATCGAGCGGGGAGTGTCTTGCACGGCGCGATCGGTGCCGAAGACGGTGCTGGTTGGTCGCGACGGGAGAACGCTGTAGAGGTCGAGTTCGCCGGCGTCGGTTTCGATGTCGGCGAGTTTCACGACCTCGTCGGAGGCGGCGGGCTGGGCCAGGAGCGCGACGGGGAGGAGGCTCATCGCGATGAGCAGGCGGCGGGCGGGAGAGGCGTGGCGAACGGCGGGTGATGTGCGCCGGGAGAGACTTGGGCAAAAACGAGCAGGCTGGTTGGTGTCGGTCATGGGAAAAGGGAAGGCGGGCGCAAAAAGCACTGCGTATGCCATATTGTATACAATTAAGTATTCTCATGGTTTGGAGCGGGCGGAGGTTCGGCGTTGCGCTGGAGAAATCGGTTCGCAACGTCGCGAGCGCACATGGCACGCACGCGCAAAAGTCCCGCATCGAAAGCACCGGTTGGCGCAGCTTCAGCGAGTACGGTGGCGGGCGGCGAGGCGGCGGGATCGAATCAGCTGGGGCCGCAGATCCTGCGTGGATTGAGAGAACGGATACTCGGGTGGCATTATCCGCCGGGGCATCACCTCGGAGAGAAGACGTTGTGCGAGGAGTTTTCGGCGAGCCGGATTCCGGTGCGCGAGGCATTGCGGGCGCTGGCGGAGCAGGGACTCGTGGACCAAGTGCCGAACATGGGCTGCTATGTGAAGCAGCCGGATGCGGAGGCGACGCACCATCTGTACGATCTGCGGCTGGCGCTGGAGTTATTTGTGGTGGAGCGGCTGGCGCGGTCCGGCGTGGATGCGGAGGTGCTGGCGAAAGAGCGCGCGTTTTGGGAGCCGCTGATGGCGATCAAGGCCAGCGCGAAGTTCGAGACGGCGGAGCTGGTGCGGGCGGACGAGAATTTTCACCTGAACCTGGCGAAGGCGGTGGGGAATCCGTTTCTCACGGAGTCGCTCGAGGACATCAACGAGCGGCTGCATTTTGTGCGCATGGCGGTGATCACGAGCGCGCATCGCGTGCAAACGACGGCGGGGGAGCACTTGAAAGTTTTAGAGGCGATCGAGGCGAAGGATGCGGAGGGAGCGCGGCGTTATCTGCGGCAGAATCTGCTGTCGGCGCGCAACAAGGTGGAAATGGCGATCGCGCAGGCGCTGACGGCGGCGCATACGAAGCGGAAGCGATGACCGCGTCGCGTAGAGGCTTTGCTCACGAGGTTTAGTGTCGTGAGTGGAGAGATTTTTTTAACCGCGAATGGACGCCAATGGACGCGAATATTTAGAGGACATTTTTTGACCACAGATTTCACAGATCGGCACGGATGGTCGGTAGGCGTGAACGGAGGAGTAGAGGGCTCACGCTAAGGCGCGAAGGCGCAAAGACGGAGATGATAGGGGAAGAGCTGACGCGATGGAGTCCGCTCGCTGCGCACTCGCGGCTACTTGGATTGGCGAGCGGAGTAGAGGGCGACGAGGGCGGCGCCGATAGCTTGGGAGAGTTCGCCGAGGGAGGCGGGGACGATCTTCAGGGTGTCGCGTTGCGCGGGGAAGAGGTATGGCCAGGCGGATTCTTTGAGGATGCGGAGGTAGCGGGCGCGGAATTCGGGCGTGGTGGATTCGGGGTCCATGAGGCCGCCGCCGATGACGACGAATTCGGGGTCGAGGGCCATCGCGAGATTGGCGACGTGGAGGCCCATCGCACGGGCCTGGAAGTCGAAGATCTCACTGGCGAGGGCGTCGCCTTTTTGAGCGAGTGTGCGGAGGGCGAAGACTTTTTCCTTTGAAGGCTTGGTGGAGCGCGCGAGTTCGTGGTCGGGGTATTTGGGGAGTTTCTCTTCGAGGAGTTGAGGGAGGCCGGAGAGCGTGGTGTAGGCTTCGACGCAGCCCCAATCGCGGCCGCAGCCGCAGCGGAAGGGGCGGATGCCGCCGAGGAGGTGGAGCGGGGACGGCATGTGGCCGGCTTCCATTCCGGCGAGGGTGTCGCCGTCGAGAGGGAGGCCGTTTTGGTCGATCAAGGCGGCGCCGAGGCCGGAGCCGGGAGCGAGCATGAGGACGGAGGCTTTTTTATCGCCGCGAACGCGCTGGGCTTCGCCGACGCCGCCGTAGTTGCCGTCGTTGCCGGAGACGAGCGGGATGAGGCGACCGGCGGCTTGGGCGAGGGCGGCGGCGTAGTCGTTGTGGAAGTCCCAGCCTTCGAAGCTGGCGGGGAGGTTGGCGGTGCGGTCGAGGACGCCGTAGCGTTTGTACGGGCCGGGGATGGCGAGGCCCACGCCGCGGACCTGGGACCAGGCGAGTTTGTTTTCCTCGAGGAAGCCGATGACGCCTTGTACCCAGCCGCTGACTACGGCGGCGGTGCCAGCCTGGGAGTTGGTGGAACTCTGGCGGAGGTGGTTGGAGATGGGGGCGGCGTTGCTGGCCCAGATGCCGCCGGTTTTGGAGGTCGTGGCGCCGCTGTCGGTGCCGAGGAAGATGTCGGGGCGAGACATGGGGAAGTAAGAGTGACGGGTGAAGAGGGAAGAGTGAAAGGAGGCGACCGACTAGCGGAGGCGGGTGATGAACGCGGTGCGCAAAGGGGCGCTCCAAGAGAAAGCAGTCAGTCAGCGATGGGTGTAAATCGCGGACTATGGAGAGACTGATTCTATGAATTGAGTGCGGTTACCGCAGCTCGGGGGCGCGCCAGGAGTGCCAGAGGTACAAGATCACGCCGATGCAGATGCCGCAGTCGGCGATGTTGAAGGTAGGGTAGATGTAATTTCCGAAGTGGAAATCGAGGAAGTCCACGACGTGACCGTACGCGAGGCGGTCCACGAGGTTGCCGACGATGCCGCCGCAGAGGAGGCCGAAGCTGAGCTGGATGCGGCGGATGTGGAGGCCGAGTGTGCGGCGCCAGAAGAAGATCGCGACGAGCGTGCCGAGGGCGAGCATCGCGAGAAGCGTACTTTTACCAGATAGGATGGACCAGGCGGCGCCGGTGTTGCCGACGTGGATGAGGTAGAAAAATCCGGGGATGATGGTGATGTCCTGGTGGGCGCCGTGATCGTGGTAAGGATCGAAAGGGATGTGGCGGACGATCCAGAGCTTGGTGAGGAGATCGAACGCGAAGAGGATGAGGCCGATGATCCAGAGGAGGCGGTAGGCGCGGATGCGTTCCCAGCGGGTGCGGGGGCGGCCGCCGTTGGTGGGCGGGTAGATTTGAGGCGGAGGAGTCTCGGTGGGCTCGGTCATGCGGAGAGGCTGGAGGAGGCGCGGAGGAAAGCGGAGTGGGCGGCGGGTGGGGAGGCTGAAATTTTGGAGCGAAGGCGGCGAGGTGAGGGCTAGGCGTCTGCGGAAAAGGCGACTTTGAAATCGCCGACGCAGCGGAGGATTTCGCCGTGCGGTCCTTCGTGAATGCGTGCGCGGATGTGAGCCATGGCGGAGTCGAGGCCCGCTTGATCGAAGCAATCGACGATGAGCTGGAAGCGGGGGAGCCCGGTGAAGCTGGCTGAGTTGGTGACGCGCAGAAAACGATGAGAGGTGATTTTACCGGCGGAGGTGAGTTCGGCGGCAAGGGCGTGCGTGGCGGCGATAAGCGGTGGTTCGTCGGCTTCGGATTTTGCGGAGAAGAAGACGTGGTAGGAGGTCATCGGACGATGGGACGTAGAGACGCGAACGCGGATTGCGAAGAATAGGTGAAGCGATGTCGAACCGGCGCGTTAGGGCTAACGCGCCCTACCTCGGAAAGAAGAAGGGCCGACGGTGAGGTCGGCCCTTCGGAGGGAAATCGTGGTGGATTATTCGTCGTCGCCGCCGCCGTCGTCGGCCATCTTGGTGGCGCCTTCTTCGCCCATTTCGCCGAAGAGGCCGGCGGCGGAGCGGGAGCGGTAGCGGTTACGTTCGATGTCTTTTTGCGCCTCGGCGGAGTAACGCGTGAACGGAACTGCGAGGAGGCGGTCTTTGGCGATGGGCTTTTGGGTGGCTTCGCAGATGCCGTAGGTGCCGTCGTGGATACGCTTAATGGCGGCGTCGATCTCGGTGAGCGCTTCCTGTTCGCTGGAGACGAGGCTCAGGGCGAAATCGCGGTCGAAGGTGTCGGTGCCGGCGTCGGCCATGTGCTGGCCGTAGCTGGAGAGGTCGCCGGAGTCGTCTTTGGAGGAGCGTTTGAGGGTTTCCTCGGAGTGGAGTTCGATGCCTTCGGTGAGGTGGGTGCGGAGATCGAGGAGCAGTTTGTAGTATTTGCGGAATTTCTCCGGGACGTTTTCGGGGTCGATGTGCGTAACGGCTTTTTGCGCTTTCTTCGGGTTGAAGCCGAGGATGTCGGCGAGCGAGGCGGCCTTGATGTGGTGGGGCGTCGCGGGCTTTTCGAGTTTGGAGAGGTCGATCTTGGCCTTGGTGGCCGCGGCCTTGTTGGCTTTGGTTTCAGGGGAGACTTCCGGCGTTTTGACGACGGCGGTCTTCGCGATTTCGCGGACTTCGTCCAAGCTGAAGGCGATGGGCTTGCTGGCTTTCTTCGAGCCGAGGATGCGGCTGCGGAGGAGTTCGCGGGCGTTGGACTTGGCGTCACCTTTGCCGGCGGCTTTAACGGGCGCGGCGGCGGTCTTGGGAACGGAGATGGGCGGTGTGGTTTTACCTGTGGGCTTCAAAGCGATGGGCGGCGTGGATTTGCCGGAAGATTCGGGCTTGGCCGGGGCTTTGGCGGGAATCGGTGGAGTCGATTTCGCGGTGGGCTTGGCGGCGTGTTTATCGCCAGATTTGGCGGGAGAGTTGTCTTTTTTGGCAGGCACGGGCGGGACTTTCTTTGGTACCGGTTTGGCGGGCTTCGACGGCTTCGGAGCCTTCTTGGCCGACGGGGTCGGCTTGGCCGGTTTCAGCGGCTTGGAAGGCTTGGAAGATTTTGAGGGTCGAGGAGCTGGCTTGGACGGTTTGGCTGTCGGTTTCTTCTTGGCTGCAGGGGCGGGTTTTTTGTGCTTGGCCATGAGGTGGATGGTTTGTTTGGGGAGTTAGAAAATTATGTTTTCAGGGCCTCGGCGCAGCGGGGGCAGACTTCGCCTTGGCCGGTCGTCTCCAGGGCGGGAACCCAACGCCAGCAGCGCGGGCAGCGTTTGTATCCGAGTTCTTCGCAGTGGCGTACATGGATCGTCAGGGTGGTGCCGGCAGGTGCGGGCGTGAGATTGACGTGCGATACGATGAAAAGTTCGGGTAGAAAATCGCGGTGTTTTTCGAGAACCTTGAATGTGGCGTCATCGGCCGGGCCGGTGAGCGTGAGCGAGGCATCGAGGGATTTGCCGAGTTTGCCGGCGGCGCGGTGGGGCTCGATGGATTCGTTGGCGAGAGCGCGGGCTTTGAGGAGGACGGCGACATCGGCTTCGATCTCGGTGTTGGTCCACGAGGCGGGGGCGACGGGCCAGTCCTGGAGGTGGACGGAGTCTTCGATGTATTCGGTATTCGAGGTCGCGAAGGACCAGGCTTCGTCGGACGTGAAGGTCAGGACGGGCGCGAGGATCTTAACGAGCGTCTGGAAGATGTGGTGGATCGCGGTCTGAGAGGAGCGACGGAGCGTGCTCTGCGTGCCGTGGGTGTAGAGACGATCCTTGAGGATGTCGTGGTAAACGGCGGAGAGTGTGGCGGAGCAGAACTGGCTGCAGAGCTGGTAAACGCGGTGATACTCGTAGGCTTCGTAGGCGGCGGTGCAGTCGCGGAGGAGCGCGGCGGTTTGGTGGAGCGCCCAGCGATCAAGCGTGTCCATCTGCTCGAGCGGCACGGAGTCGCGGGTGACGTCGAAGTCGAACAGGTTGGAAAGCTGGTAGCGGAAGGTGTTGCGGAAAAGCCGATACGCTTCGGAGGCGTTGTTCAGGATTTTCTCGGAGAGGGTGATGTCCTGCGTGAAGTCCTGGGAGGAGATCCAGAGGCGGATGACGTCGGCGCCGTATTGGGCGATGTAGTTATCGGAGGTCGGCGGTTTCTCGTACTGGCCGGACTTGGAGATTTTTTTGCCGTCTTCGCCGACGATGAAGCCGTGGGTGAGGACGGCTTTGTAGGGCGCTTCGCCCGCGGCGATGATGCTCGTCCAGAGGGAAGACTGGAACCAGCCGCGGTGCTGGTCGGAGCCTTCGAGGTAGAGATCGGCGGGGGCGCGGGTGCCGCCTTGGGCGTTGCGGAGGACGGCGGCGTGCGAGGAGCCGGAGTCGATCCAGACATCGAGGGTGTCGCGGCCGCAGGTGAGCGCGGAGGGTGCGGGCCAGTCGGCGGGAAGTGTGATGCCTTCGAGGATCTGCGCGGGGGTGGCGTCGTACCAGAAATTGGTGCCCTTGGTGGCGATCTTGGCGGCGACGGCGCGGATCACAGAGGCGTCGATGAAGGGCTTTTTGTTTTCGCCGTAGAAAGCGATGATCGGGACGCCCCAGGAACGCTGGCGGCTGATGCACCAATCGGGGCGGGACTCGACGGCGCCGCGGATGCGGTTTTCGCCCCAAGCGGGTACCCACTGGACTTTGCCGATGGAGGCGAGGGCGTCGGTGCGGACGTTGTTCTTATCGAGCGAGACGAACCACTGGTCGACGGCGCGGAAGATGATCGGGGTCTTAGAGCGCCAACAGTGCGGGTAGCTGTGCGTGAGCTTGGACTTCGCGAGCAGCGCACCGGCGGCGGCGAGTTTTTTCAGGACGGCGAGATTGGCGGGCGAAGGTTTTTTCGCGGCGAGGTCTTCGACGGTTTCGAGGGCGGTGAGGCCGACGAGATCGGCGGGGACTTTGCCGTCGTCGAGGTAGCGGCCGTCGTCGCCGACGGGGCAGTAGATCTCGAGGCCGTACTTGAGGCCGGTGAGATAATCTTCGCCACCGTGGCCGGGTGCGGTGTGGACGGCGCCGGTGCCGGAGTCGGTCGTGACGTAGTCGGCCAAAACGACGGGCGAGGGGCGGTCGATGAAGGGGTGGCGAGCGGAGAGTTTTTCGAGAGCAGCGCCTTTGACCGTGAGAACGACGTTGGCACTGGAGAAGTCGGCCGGGAGCGTCTTTGAAGTTTTGGCTGCTTCGATTACGGAGTTCAGCAGTGGCTGAGCGACGATGATGCGCTCGCCGCCGATGTCAGCGACGACGTAGTCGACTTCTGCATTCAGGGCGATCGCGAGGTTGGCGGGGATCGTCCAAGGGGTGGTCGTCCAGATGACGATGAAGAGTGGCTTGTCGGACGGGATGTTGAACTGCTGCGCCTCGGTGGCTGGGACGGCGAACTTCACCCAGATGGCGATGGAGATGTGGTCTTTGTACTCGATCTCGGCTTCGGCGAGGGCGGTCTCGAAGGGGATCGACCAATACACGGGCTTCTTGCTGCGGTAAACGAGGCCTTTCTCCACAAACGCGGCGAAGGTGCGGATGATGTCGGCTTCGTAGGCGGGGGCTTTGGTTTTGTACTCGTTTTTCCAGTCGGCGAGGACGCCGAGGCGTTGAAATTGTTTGGTCTGGGTCTTGATCCAGCTCTCGGAAAACGCGTCGCAGAGAGAGCGCATTTCGGCAGTGGAGACTTGTTTGTTCTCCGACTGGAGCTGGCGCATCACCTTTTGCTCGATGGGGAGGCCGTGGCAGTCCCAGCCGGGCACGTAGGGCGTGCGGTGGCCGGTCATCGTGCGGTAGCGAAGGGTGATGTCTTTGAGCGATTTGTTGAGCGCGGTGCCGATGTGAACGTCGCCGTTGGTGAAGGGCGGGCCGTCGTGGAGGACGTAGGTTTTTTCGTTGGGCTTACCGTCGGCCGTGGTGGCGCGTTTTTTCTGAATCGCGCTGTAGAGATCCATCTTTTGCCAATGGGCGAGGCGCACGGGCTCCCGGCCAACGAGGTTGGCGCGCATGGAGAAATCCGTTTTAGGAAGCTGCAGGGTGTCTTTGAGGTCTTGCGCCATTGCCAAAATGAAAAGCGCGCAAGGCTATGTCGGGAGGGGGGGGCGTCAAGGGAAGACGCGGGATTAAACCGGAGGGGAATTCGGCACCGAACTCGGCGGAAGTTACACGGAGTGCGCGAGAGGTTTCACAGAGGATGGAGAGACGTTTTAGCGATCAGAAGTCTCGCGGCTGGTGATGCCTATTGGGAACTGGCGACGAGCCCGCGGGCAGGATTATTGCGGTCAGACTCTCGGTGGGCTCCGGGTTTGCTCCGTGTAACTGCCGGGTCTGGTTTATCGGATGGCGCGGTCGGCGAGGGCGAGGCCGGCTTCGAGACAGGCGGGGACGGAGATGCCATTGCGAGTTTGTCCGCCGATGTAGAGGCGGGCGTAGGTGTGTTCGCAGGTTTCCATGGCGGCGAGGAAGCGTTCGTGGCCGAGATCGTATTGGGGGATCGCTTGCGGCCAGAAGTTGTGGCGGAGGAAAATGGGATCGCCGGTGATGCCGAGGAGCTGGCGGAGGTCGGGGAGAATTTCGGCGAGCAGGCGGTCGGTGGAAAGGCGGGCGATCTCGGGCTGACGCGTGCCGCCGGCGAGAGCGGTAAGCGCGACGTGACCTTCAGGGGCGCGATTGGGGAAGAGCGAGGACGAGAAGAGAGCGCCGAGGAGTTTTCTTTTTTCGAGCGCGGGGACGAGGGCGCCGAAGCCGTCGAGTGGATGGGCGATTTGTTCGCGGCGGAAGCCGAGGAAGAGGGAGGAGACGGGCGGGTGGACGACTTCGGCGAGCGAGGCGAGGGGACGGTCGGTGAGGGCGCGGTGGTCGTTGGTCGTGAAGACGAGTTTTGCGAGGGAGTGAGCGGGGAGTGCGAGGATGACGGCGGAGAAATTTTCGGTGACGAGATCGCTGGAGGAGGCGACGGACGTGGAGGGAAACTCGGATACGGAGGCCGGCAGGATGTGACGGAAGGTGACGCGCCAAGGAGCGCCGAGGGCGAACGGAGGGGTGAGCGTTTCGACGCGGGTCGAGAGCGAGGTGCTGCCGGGCGGGAGAGAGCGGGCGAGGGTGTCGGGGAGGGTTTGGAGTCCGTCGCGGAAGGAGAGGAGGCGGGTTTTGGGGTGGCCACGGCGGCGGCGATCGCGGGATTGGGCGATCAGGCCGCGGATGAGGGAGCCGTGGGTTTGCTCGGCGACCCAGAGTGATGGGAAAGAATAGCGGGCGGAAAGTTTTTCGGGGTCACCTGCGTAGACGCCGGAGACGAAGGGGTTGAAGGCGTAGTCGAGGAACTCGCGGCCGAAGTGTTCGCGGATGACGGTGGCGAGGGAGAGGTCGGTTTCGCGGTCGAAGGAGCGCGTGAAGAGATCGCGGAGGAGGCGGAGTTTGCCGAGCGGGGTGAAGATCGGGGTGGTCAGCAGGCCGGGGGGCGACATCGGCGCGGCGTGGAGGCGGCTGCGGCGGACGAGGAAACGTTTTTTCGCGGCGGGGCTGGTCGGAAGGATTTCGGAGGCGAGGCCGAGTTGGGTGAGGAGGTCGGCGGTTTCGCGGGAGTTTTCCTGGAAGGAGTTGGGGCCGGACTCGATAAGCCAGCCTTCGGGGGTGCGTTCGCTGCGGATGACGCCGCCGAGGCGGGGGGAGGCTTCGAAGAGGCGGACGCGGTGGCCGAGCTGCGTGAGTTTCCAAGCGGCGGCGAGGCCGGTGATGCCGCCGCCGATGACGGCGATGGGAAGCACACTGGAGCTGGGTGGCGTGGGCGAGGAGTGGGCCACGGTGGGACGGCGGAGGGAGCGGAGGACGGAATAGGGCCTATAGGTCTTATGGGACTGATAGGACTTATAGCGGAGGGCGTGAAGCGGGTGGTGGAGTTAGTTTTTCCAGGTGGTGACGGTGTCGACGAGGGCGTGCATGCACTCGATTTTGGCGGCGGGGGTGATGCCGTGGCCGAGGTTGAAGATGTGGCCGTGGGCGCCGCGCATGGATTCAAGGAGGCGGGTGGTTTCGCGGGCGACGATCTCGGGGGTGGTCTGCATGAGGACGGGGTCGAGGTTGCCTTGGACGGCGATGTTGTCGGGGAGGTTGCGACGGGTGATGGCGAGCTCGTGGGTCCAGTCGAGGCTGATGGCGCGGACGCCGGAGAAGGCCTGGTCGGTGAGCTGGGTCGCGGTGCCTTTGGCGTAGAGGATGATCGGGAAACCAGCGGGGAGGGCGGCGACGATCTGGCGTATCCAGCGAAGGGATGCTGCTTGATAATCCTGGCCGGAGAGGATGCCGCCCCAGGAGTCGAAGATCTGGATGGCGTCGGCACCGGCGCGGATCTGCATCTGGAAATAGACGATGAGCGCGGCGGTGAGTTTTTCGAGGAGGGCGTCGAAGGTGGCGCGGTCGGTGTAGAAGAGGAGTTTGATGCGCTCGAAGTCGTCGGAGCTGCCGCCCTCGACCATGTAGGTGGCGAGCGTCCAGGGGGAGCCGCCGAAGCCGAGGAGGGCTTTGTGGGAGATCGCGGGATCAGCGGAGGTGGTGAGCTCCTTTTTGAGGAGGGCGAGGGCTTCGCCGACGTAGGCGAGTTTTTCGGTAACGGCTTCGGATGGATTCAAGGCGTCGACCTGGGCACGCGTTTCGAGGCGGTAGCTCATGGCGATGCCGCCGGTGTCGCGGAAGGCGTAGGGCTGGCCGAGGGCTTCGGGGATGACGAGGATGTCGGAGAAGAGGATGGCGGCGTCGAGGCCGGGGAAACGGCGGAGCGGCTGGAGGGTGACCTCGGTGGCGACGGCGGGGGTCTTCACCATTTCGAGGAAGGAAGACTTCGCTTTGAGCGCACGGTACTCGGGCAGGTAGCGGCCGGCCTGGCGCATGACCCAGAGCGGCGGGCGCTCGAGGGGCTGGCAGGCGAGGGCGGCGAGGAAGCGGGCGCGGGAAGTCATTTTCGGAGATTGGCGAAGGGCGAGAGGCGAATGGTCCGGAGGGCGGAAAGGGGGAACGCTCAACGCTCAACGTTTAACGCTCAACGCTCAAGTTGAGGGCGGAGCACGGCGCACTAGCTGAAGGTCTTCGTTGTCTGAGGTGTTTTCACAGACGAGTCCTAGCTTCTGCCATTTGATCATGACCAGCCCGCGTGAATCAGCTTCGGTCAGTCCCCATTCAGGAAGCCCGTCTTGAAGTGACATAATCCAGCCTTCATCTTCGCCATTCCGCGTTACGACGTCGCCGAGCATGACTTCTTCACCACTAAGATAAGTCTGCATGGGAAGTCGGCGGAATTAATTACCTGCCCAGTCGCGGGGTTTGAGGAAGACCTCGTGAAGGCGCGCTTCGGGGGAGCCGGGGGCGGGCTGGTGGTTGTAGTCCCAGCGGACTAGGGGCGGGAGGGACATGAGGATGGATTCGGTGCGGCCGCCGCTTTGGAGGCCGAAGTGGGTGCCGCGGTCCCAGACGAGGTTGAATTCGACGTAGCGACCGCGGCGGTACAGCTGCCACTGGCGTTCGCGGTCGCTGTAGGCGGTTGATTTTCGTTTCGCGACGATGGGGCGGTAGGCGGGGATGAAGGCGTCGCCGACGGCGCGCATCAGGGCGAAGGAACGGTCGAAGCCGAGCTCGTTGAAGTCGTCGAAAAAGAGGCCGCCGATGCCGCGGGGTTCGGCGCGGTGCTTCAGGTAGAAATAGTCGTCGCACCATTTTTTGAAGCGCGGGTGGAGCGTTTCGCCGAAGGGGGCGACGGCGTCGCGGGCGGTGCGGTGCCAGTGGGCGCAGTCGTCTTCGTAGCCGTAGTACGGAGTCAGGTCGAAGCCGCCGCCGAACCACCAGACGGGCGCGGGCGCGCCCGTTTGGGTTGAAGGTTGAAGGTTGAAAGTTGAATGGTCGGAGGCGGACGCAGGCGTGGGTAAGGCCGAGACGCTGTTGTGGGCGCAGAAGAAGCGGACGTTGGCGTGGCTGGTGGGGACGTGGGGATTTTTCGGGTGGATGACGAGGGAGACGCCGAGGGCTTCCCATTTTTTGCCGGCGAGTTCGGGGCGGTGCGCGGTGGCGGAGGGCGGGAGTTTGTCGCCGGTGACGTGGGAGAAGGCGACGCCGGCTTTTTCGAAGACGGCGCCCTCGGTGAGGATGCGGGTGCGTCCGCCGCCGCCTTCGGGGCGGGTCCATGTGTCGGTGATGAAATCGGCGGAGCCGTCTTCGGCGGCGAGTTCGCGGCAGATGTTGTCCTGCAGGCCGAGGAGGTAGGTTTTGACCGCGGCTAAGTCGGGTGCGGCGGCGGAGTTTGGAGCGGGAACGTCTGGCATGCGGCGGTAAGTTGAATCGCAAAGACGCTAAGACGCGAAGATCGGACGCAAAGAGGAAAACTGCTTAGGAACGGAGTTGAGTCGCGAAGACGCTGAGGCGAAGTCGGAGGAAAGGAGAACCACGATTGGGCTCGGAGCTTCGCTGCTTCGCGTCTTGGGATTCGATTCTTACTCCGAGGAGCGGATCACGCCTTTGCCTTCGTGGGTGCGGAAGCGGGAGGCAAGGCCGTAGCGGGGACTGGCGATGGCAGAGAAGAGGAAGGCAGCGCCGAGGCAGAGGACGATGCTGGCGCCGCTGGCGAGGCCGGCGTGGTAGCTGAGGAGGATGCCGCTGATGGTGCCAATCAGTGCGAGGGCGACGGAGGTGAGGAGGAGTTTGCCGAAGTGATCGCACCAGAGGTAGGCGGTGACGGCGGGGAGGAGGAAGAGGCCGAGGGCGAGGACGATGCCCATGGCTTGAAGGGCGGCGACGAGGTTGAGGACGGTCAGAGCGAGGAGGCCGAGGTGGACGAGTGTGCCGCGTCCGCCGGTGGCGCGGTGGAAGATGGGGTCGAAGGTTTCGAGGAGGATGCCGCGTCGGAAGATGGCGAATACGGCGAGGGTGACAGAGCTGGCGAGGGCGGAGAGGAGCAGGTCGTCGGGGCTGACGCCGAGGATGTTGCCGAAGAGGAAGTGCATGAGGTCGAGGCGCGACTTCATGAGGGAGACGAGGGCGATGCCGGCGGCGAAGAAGATGACGAAGAGGGCGCCGAAGGCGGCGTCTTCTTTGATGCGGGTGAGGCGGCTGAGGAGGGCGCTGCCGGCGGCGGTGAGGAGTCCGGCGATGAGCGCGCCGAGGAAGAGGGCGAGGGTGTTTGCGCCGAAGAGGAGGAAGGCGAGGGCGACGCCGGGGAGGAGGGAATGCGAGAGGGCGTCGCCGAGGAGGGCGAGGCGGCGGAGCACGAGGATCGAGCCGAGGAGTCCGCCGCTGAGGCTGAGGAGCGCGGCGGAGAGCAGGCCGCGTTGCATGAACTCGAAGGTGAAGGGCTCGATGAGCAGCTCGTGGAAAGACATCGGCAGTGAGGCGAAATCGGCGGGAATCGCGGGTGGTGGTTAGGTGAATCGCGAAGACGCGAAGGCGCTAAGGGCGGAGCGAAAGAGGTGAGGTGGAGTCGGAAGTGATCGCGGAAACGCGGAAGAGCGGAAGCGCTGAAATAGGTCCTATAGGGCTCATGGGACTTATAGGACTTATATTCGGAAGACGGACGGGCGTATGTTATTTAGGGAAGGTGGCGGTGCGGATGAGTTTTAAGGGGTCGTCGATGTGGGCGCAGTGGCCGCCTCGATACGCGGTGTCGATGTTGTGCGGGTTGAGGACGTCGGCGACGGAGCCGGAGGCGATGTGGCGGGTGTTGAGGAGGACGGCGTTGACGAAGTGTTCGCGGGCCAGGGCGAGTTCGTGGACGACGGCGACAACGGTGCGGCCTTGGGCCTGCCAGCCGCGGAGGATGTGGGCGAGTTCCTCGGTGGCGTGGAGGTCGAGGCCGGCGAAGGGCTCATCCAGGAGGAAGATGTCGGCGCCTTGGGCGAGGGCGCGGGCGAGGAAGACGCGTTGTTGTTGTCCGCCTGAGAGCTGGCTGATCTGGCGGCCGGCGAGGGCGGCGATGTCGAGTTCGTCGAGGGCGCGGTCGACGGCGGCGTGGTCGGATTTGGAGAAGCGGGAGAAGAGGCCGAGGGCGGGGTAGCGGCCTTGTTCGACGACGGCGCGGACAGTGATCGGGAAGTCCCAGTCGATGAGGTGGCGTTGCGGCAGGTAGGCGAGGCGCGGGAGCTGGTGGTGGGTATGGTGATCGCCGATACGGATCTCGCCGGTGTCGAGCGGGTGCCAGCCGAGGATGGCGCGGAGGAGGGTGGACTTGCCGGCGCCGTTGGGGCCGAGGAGGGCGGTGAGGCTGCCGCAGAGGATGTTCACGCTGACACGATCGAGCGCGGTGACGCGGCCGTGGCGGACGGTGACGTCGGAGATGCGCAGGATGTTGTGGGGGGCGTGGGACAACGGAAAGTTGAGAGCTGAGGGTTGAGAGTTGAGAGACGGAGGGAGCAGGGCGGAGGCGGAGGAATCGCAAAGACGCGAAGGCGCTAAGGGCGGAGCGAAGGATGCAGAGATGCTGGCGAACTATTTCAGGGCGGTGGTGATGGTTTCGAGGTTGGCGCGGGCCATGGCGAGGAAGGTGGCGGCAGGCGAATCGGGAGTGCCGAGGCTGTCGGTGTAGAGTTCGTTGACGATGGCGACGCCGGCTTCTTTCGCGAGGAGGGTTGGGATTTTGGGGTTGGTCGTGGACTCAATGGAGACGGCGCGGATGTTTTCGCGGCGGAGGAGTTTCACGATGGTGGCGAGTTGTTTGGCGCTGGGTTCCTGGTCGGGGCGGAGGCCGGAGATGGGGATGATTTCGAGGCCGTAGGCGTGCCCGAGGTAGCGGAGGGAGTCGTGGGAGGTGACGAGTTTGCGGCGAGCGGCGGGGAGGGCGGCGATGGTTTCGCGGAAGCGGGTGTCGAGGGCGGTGAGTTCGGCGAGGTAGGCGGTGGCGCGGGTGTTGATGGCGTCGGCGGAGGAGGGGGCGAGTTTGGTGAGGGCGTCGCGGATGTTGGCGACGTAGCGGGAGGCGTTACGCAGGTCGTGCCAGGCGTGAGGGTCGAGGTCGCCGTGGTCGTGGTGGGCGTGATCGTGCGCGGAGTGGTCGTGGTGATCGGGGGCGTGGAGGGGCTCGATGCCAGTGGAGGCGGTGAGGACGGTGGCGCGGGTGCCAGAGTTTTTGATGAGTTTCTCCAGCCAAGTTTCGAAGCCGAGGCCGTTGACGACGATGAGGTCGGCGCGGGTGAGGAGGCGGATGTCGGCGGGCGTGGGATCGTAGCTGTGGGGATCGCGGCCGGGGGTGAGGAGGCAGCGGACTTCGAGGGCGTCGGCGCCGAGGGTGCGGACGAAGTCGTCGAGGATCGTGTTGGTCGTGACGACGAGGGGCTTCGCGGGTGCGTCGGCGGCGGAGGTCGCGGGGATGAGCGACGCGAGGGTGCCTAGGAGGATGACCGTGAGGAGGAAGCGAAGGGGCCGCAGGAGAGGCATGAGGCGGACTATAGCAAAGTTGTCTAGTGGTGGAGTGTGAGTCGGAGTCGAACGCGGGGTGGGGGTACCCCGCCTACATCGGAAGGGGAAGCGCGGGAGAGCGATCCGGACGACACGGAGGTCGTCCTCCATTTATGCAGGCGGCGGGTGGAGCGGGGCGCTCAGCGGGATTTTGATTTCGAGGGGACGGGCGGTGCGATGGGGACGAATTTGACGGTGGGTTCGTCGACGGGGGCGGCCGTTTTTTCGTCGGAGGGGGTGGTGATGGGGGAAGGGTCGGGGCGGCGGGGGGCGGTGAGGTTGCCGCGGGTGGGGCCGCTTTCGGTGACTGGGCTGGGGGCAGAAACGGGGCTGGTGGTGCGAGGTGTAGCGGGCGGCGGGGGGGCGAGAGGAGACGCGGGAATGGCGGGAGATTGAGCGGCGAGGGTGGAGAAGCCGCGTTCGATGAGCTCGATGGTTTTCAGGTCGCGGGAGCGGCCGGTGTCGATCTGGCCGCCGACGCCGAAGCTGCCCATGATGACGACGATGAGGCGGCGGCCGTTGCGCTCGGCGGTGGCGCTGAGGCAGTAGCCGGCGGCTTTGGTGTAGCCGGTTTTGAGGCCGTCCACGCCGGCGACGCGGCCGAGGAGTTTGTTGTGGTTATCCATCCGGATCTGTTTATCGGCCGGACGGGAGGAGGTGCCGAACATCTGGGTTTTGATGGCGCTGTAGCGGAGGATGTCGGTGGTGGTGATGGCTTCGCGGCAGAGGATGGCGAAGTCGGCGGGGGTGGTGAGGTCGCTGTCGGCGAGCTGGCGGGAGGAGGGCGGGAGGCCGTGGGGGGACGTGAAGCGGGTGCGGGTCATGCCGAGGGCCTGGGCGCGGGCGTTCATGCGTTCGACGAAAGCTTCGCGGGAGCCGGCGGCGGCGCGGGAGAGGGCGTGGGCGGCGTCGTTGGCGGACTGGATCATGGTGGCGAGCAGGAGTTCCTCGACGGTGAAGGTCTCGCGAGGATCGAGCCAGACGCCGGTGCCGCCCATTTTGGCGTCTTCGTTGGTGATGCGGACGGGGGTGTCGAGGGCGATAGTGCCGGCTTTGATGGCGTCGGAGACGATGAGGAAGGTCATGATCTTCGTCATCGAGGCGGGCGGGGTGACGGTGTTGGCGCCGTCTTCGAGGAGGATTTTGCCGGTGGCGGCGTCGGTGACGACGTAGCCTTTATAGATGCCCGCAGTGCCGGTGGCGGGTTTGCTTTTGGTCTGGGCGAGCGCGGCAGTCGGAGCGGCGGCGCAGATTGCAATGAGGAGCGAAAGGCGGAGAAAAAACGGGCGAGCTAGGCGGGCGAAAAACATGCGGCGCAGGAAGGGGATTTTTGTCCGGCGCGGCGAGAGGAAAGGGGAAGGAAACGTTGAGAGCTGAGGGTTGAGAGTTGAGAGCAGATGAGAGCGGGCGAGAGGACGGAGGAAGAGAAATGAGAAAGAGTTGGATCAGCGGGTGCGGAGGCGGGTGATGAAGCTCCAGCCGCCGGTGGCGTTCTGGATTTTTATGAGGAGGCGGTTTTTGCCTTTTTTGAGGCGGAGGGGGACGACGTCGTCATCGAGGCGGCTCATGCGGCGTATCCAGCGGTCGCTGACGAGGTGGCCGTTGAGCCAGATTTTGACGCCGTCGTCGGAGCCGAGGCCGAGCCAGGCATCGGTGTCGGCGGGGGAATCGAATTCGGTCCAGGCGTAGCCGACGCTGTAGTCGTGTTCGCCGAAATCGACGAGGCCGTCGGGGGCGGCGTCGCGTTTCCAGGTGAGGGTGGCGCCATCGATGGGTTGCGGGTCGCCTTCGGTGGGGCGGACGGTGTCGGCGCCGGCTTCGGTGAACCAGTCGGTGTTAAAGGCATTCATCTGGGAAGCGCGGGAGACTTTGGCGGTCGAGACGCTGAGGGCTTTGAGCATGACGGTGTCGTCGGCGGCGACGTGATCGATGTCGGAGAAGTTTTTTTCCTCCACTTTGATGGGTTCGAGGATGAGCCAAGTGGGGAGGGGGATTTCGGTGCGGGCGTCGCCGTTGAGCCAGGAGGTGTCGGCGGCGATGGATTTGTTTTCGGGTGGGACGACGAAGGAATAGTCGTAGGAGGAAGCGACGGGGGTGCTTTGGTCGAGGGCGGGGAGGAAGACGGCTTGTTTGCGAAGGGCGTCGGCGAGCGGGGTTTTCATGGGCTCGGGAAGGACGGACGTCGGCAGGAGGGTGACGTCGGTGACGCGGCCTTGTTCGTCGATGGCGAGGCGGGCGTCGATGCGGGTGATGCCGCGCTGGCGGAGGCCGTCGGCGCGGAGGGGGTCGCCGAGGAGGAGGGGGCCGGTGGATTTGCTGGCGAAGTCGAGGGGGCGGGTGAGCGAGAGGTAGTGGCTGCGGTCGGGCCAGCTGCGGGGGTTGGCAGGGTCGATGGCGGCGAGGAAGGCGGAGAGCTCGTCGGCGAATTTTTTGATTTCGCCGAGACTGGAAGCGCGGGCGCCGAGGAGGGGAACGCCGTGGCGGGAGAGGAGGACCATCTGGGTGCCTTCGGCGGGGGTGAAGCGGTTGAGGACGTTCATGCCGTTCTGGGCGGGCAGGTCGGCGACGAACCACGGCATCGAGGTGGTGGTGGCGATGCGGCGGTGTTCGGATTCGGAGTGTCGGACGCCCATGAATACGCAGCCGACTTTACCGGGGTAAACACGCTGGATGCGCTCGTAGGTGGCGGTGAAGGTGCGGAGCATTTCCCAGGATTCGCCGTCGTTGTGGGAGCCGAAGAGAACGAGGAGGAGTTCGGGCTCGGGGAGGCGGGAGAGATCGGCGGGGACAAGTTTTTGATTTTCGACGGTGAAGACGCGGCCGAGGAGGTCGGAGGTGGCGGGGCTTTTGGCGTTGGCCCAGGTGGCGGCGCGGGCGGGACGGGCGGAGATCTCGTGGTGAAGGCGGAGGATGTCGTCGGGGGCGAGGCCGCGGAGCATCATGCGGCGGCCGGTGGTGAGGCTGGTTTTGAAGAGGGCGAAGGGGCCGAGGACTTCGACGGGTTCGCCTTTGAACTTCGTACCTGCGAGGTCCTGCCATTCGGAGGATTTGGCGCGGGCGGGGGCGGTCGGAAAAGTCGCGAAGAAGGTGAGCGCGAGAAGTGCGATGACGGTGGTGACGGAGGGGACGCGACGCGTGGAAGTGGACGTGGGGGCGGGGGCGGCGGGGTAGCGCATGGTGGGGAGTGCGAGCAGGCTTCGACGTGGATGCGGGGTGGTCAACGGGACGGGGTTGAGAGCGGGCGTGCGGGGGTTGCGATTAGTTGCCGGAGCGGAGACGGGCGATTTTTTGGACAGGATTAACAGAATGAACAGGATTGGGCAGAGGGGCGGCGGCGGTGAGGAGAGTGATGTTTTTGGGGAAAGAAAAAGGCCCGAGGGATCTCGGGCCTTTCAGCGAAGAAGGGGAAACGAGGCGAGGGAGCGCCGCTCAGGTTTTAGTCTGCTCGATGGGCATGTCGTGGAGTTTTAGCTCCGGGTTTTTCTCGATGAAGTAGCGGAGCGTCCAGTCGTTCGGGAAGAGGACGATCGGGTTATCGAATTTGTCGGTGCCGAAGCTGACGCCCTGGGCGACGACGATGGAGGAGGGGTTTTTAAGCGCGGGGTGCGGCTCGGCCCATTTGAGAAGGGTCCAGGGAGCGGGGACGAGTTTAGACTCGGCGTTGTACTCGGACTGGAGGCGCCATTGGACGACTTCGAACTGGAGCGGGCCGACGGCGGCGAGGAGGGTGGCGCCGGGCGGGGCGTTGCGGGCGTTGAAGGACTGGACGACGCCTTCCTGGAGAAGCTGCTCGAGGCCGGCGCGGTATTTTTTGGCGTCTCCGGTATTTGGATTCGAGATGTAGCTGAAGACCTCGGAGGGGAAGCGCGGGATCTCGTCGTAGCAGATGCTGCGGTCGGTGGTGAGGGTGTCGCCGATGCCGAATTCGCTGTGGCCGACAAGGCCGATGACGTCGCCAGGCCAAGCTTCGTCGACGGTTTCGCGGTCGCGGCCGAAGAGTTTGTGCGAGGAGGAGAGGCGGACTTGTTTCCCGGTGCGCTGGTGGGTGACGACCATGTCGCGCTCGAATTTGCCGGAGCAGATGCGGAGGAAGGCGATGCGGTCGCGATGCTTGGCGTCCATGTTGGCCTGGATCTTGAAGATGAAGCCGGAGAACTTCGGATCATCGACGGGGACTTCGCGCGCGGTTGTTGGCTGAGGAAATCCGGGGACGGAGATGGTGACGGATTTGCGCGGGGCGGGCGGGACGGAGTCTTTGAGAAAACCATCGAGGAGGAGCTGGATGCCGAAGTTGTTTACGGCGGAGCCAAAATAGACGGGAGTCTGCTGGCCGTGTTGAACGGCGTTGAGATCGAACGGGTGGCCGGCACCGTCGAGCATCTCGAGTTGTTCGCGGACTTGGTCGAACGTGTAGTCGTCGAGTTTTTCGCGGACGAGGGGATCGTTGAGATCGGCGACGTTGACGGGGGCTTGGAATTTGCCGCCGGGGACGCGTTCGAAGAGATGGACCTCGCGGGTGCGGCGGTCGAAGACGCCTTTGAAGGACGGGCCGTTGCCGAGGGGCCAGATGACGGGGGAGGACTGGAGGCCGAGGACGCTCTCGAGTTCGTCGAGCAGCGCGATGGGGTTCATCGTGGGCCGGTCGCACTTATTCATGAACGTGAATATCGGGACGCCGCGGCGGCGGCAGACCTCGAAGAGCTTGCGGGTCTGGGCTTCAACGCCCTTGGCGGCGTCGATCACCATGAGAGCGGCGTCAACGGCGGTGAGGACGCGGTAGGTGTCCTCGGAGAAGTCTTTGTGGCCGGGAGTGTCGAGGAGGTTAACCGCGCAGCCGTTGTAATCGAACTGGAGAACGGTGGAGCTGATCGAGATGCCGCGTTGTTTTTCGAGCTCCATCCAGTCGGAGGCGGTGGCGCGCTGGTTTTTGCGGTCTTTGACAGCGCCGGCGAGGTGGATGGCGTTGCCGTAGAGGAGGAACTTCTCGGTGAGCGTCGTCTTACCCGCATCGGGGTGGGAGATGATGGCGAAGGTGCGGCGGCGGGCGATTTCAGCGGCGGGCGACATGGGAAAAGAGGGGCGAACGTACCGAGGTGGACGGGGCGCACCACTCTAATTTTCCGGGGAGAACGTGGGAGGCGTGTTTGTGAATGGGAGAGGTGTGAAGAACTCTCCCGACGGCTTTTGGGGTATGGGCCTTAGTGCAATCGGGCGGCAAATTTTCTAAAGTTTTAGCGAAATCGCCCGTAGATTTTTCATAACAACCATGCTACATAATTTCGCAGTTACCCACCCCCTTATGGTTATCGCGATTGCAGTTTTTGCGGCCTTTTACTTCACCGGCGTCTATTTGCTCGTCTCTTCTTTGTCTCAAAAACCCGAGTGGTTTGAAGACGAGAACGGTGACCTGCACCACATGCCTGAAGGCGATGTGGCCGCTCATCACTGAGAGAATTTGCTTCTCCGGTTCACGCGCAGCGTGATGATGCGAGGCGATGCCTGCTTCGCTTAAGCTCAAGTCCAACGTCAAAGCACGTGTGCTCACGGGACATCCGTGGGTGTTCGCCAATGAAGTCGAGGTGCTGCTGGCACCTGAACATGACGGCGAAGTGGTGGAATGCCGGGATCGCACCGGGCGGTTTCTTGGTAGTGGAATCTATAACAGCCGGTCGCAGATTTGCTGGCGGCGGTTGAGCCGGGAAGCGGTGACGCTGGATGAAGCGTATCTGCATGGCGCGGTGAAGCGGGCGCTGGCCAGACGCGGTGCGGGCGCAGCGACGCGGCGGCTGGTGTGGTCGGAGTCGGATGATTTGCCGGGCGTGGTGGTGGATCAATTTGGCGATGCGCTGGTGGTGCAGATCCAGACGCTCGCGATGGACAAGCGCCGGGATGAAATCGGGCGCGTGTTGATGGAGCTGGTGAAGCCGGCGGAGATTATTTTTCGCAACGATGCGACGATCCGGCGACTCGAAGGACTCGGGCAGGAAGTGACGACGCTCAGCGGAAATGCGTGGGAGCCGCGCTGGGTGAAGATCGATGGCTTCGAGTACTGGCTCGATCTGCAGAATGGGCAGAAGACGGGATTTTATCTGGATCAACGCACGCAGCATGTCGTGGTTTCGCGGTACGCGGCGGGTCGGCGGGTGCTGGACGCGTTCTGTAATCAAGGGCCGTTTGCGCTGCACTGTGCGAAGGCGGGTGCGGCGAGTGTGCTCGGGCTCGATAGCGCGGAAGACGCGATCGGGCAGGCGAAGCGGAATGCGGAGCGCGCGGGGGTGAAGGCGGATTTCGCGGTGGCGAACGTCTTTGATTTTTTTAACGCGCCGGAGCGCGGCGACGACACGTGGGATATGATCGTGCTCGATCCGCCGCCGTTCGCGAAGTCGAAGAGCGCGCTCGAAGGGGCGCTCCGTGGTTACAAGGAAATCAATTTGCGCGCGATGCAGCGGCTCACACCGGGTGGCATCCTGGCGACGTATACATGTTCCCATCACATGCAGGACGCGGAGTTGCGCGAAGTGCTCGCGGAAGCGGCGGCAGATGCGAAGCGGCGCGTGCAGGTGATGCAATTTTGTCATCAACCGCCGGATCATCCGGTGCTGGTGACGATGCCGGAGAGCGAGTATCTGCGCGGGTATATTTTGCGCGTGGAGTGATCGTGAGACAGCGAAGCGCCGGACTGTGCCGTGTGTAGCGGAAACGTTTCGCACGGCGGGGTTGCGGAAATGCGGCATTCGGTCAGCTGTATGGGCTTTTCCCGGTCCATGCCTGATCTCGCCTACGAAACGATCCGCGCCTCACTCGCCTCGCAATCCCTCTTCGAGGATAAAACCTGGCAGCTCTCACCGGCGGCGTGGCCACTGACGAAGGAGCAGATTGGCGAACTCGAGGCGATCGGCGTGGCGTGCATGGAGTATCACCAGGCGCTGGAGACGCTTTATCTGCGCTCGGTCGCGGGGAAAAATCTGCTGCGTAACAAGCCGTTGCTCGCGCCGTGGGTGGCGGATTATCTGGATCGAGGAAAACCTGCGTCGCTCGTCGCTCATGCGCGCGATCCGAAGAATCGCGGTGTGTTTCCCACGGTGTTGCGGCCCGATTTGTTGCTGACGGATGAAGGCTTCGTGATGACGGAGCTCGACTCGGTGCCGGGCGGGATCGGGCTGACGGCGTTTCTCAATCGGATGTATGGCGGCGCGAAAGAGATTACTGATCCGTCGGTGCTTGGGGTTGGCGATGCGATGATCCGCGGCTTCTACGATTCGCTCGCAGCGTTGCGGACGGATGTGCGCAATCCGCTTATCGCGCTTGTGGTGAGCGATGAGGCAGCGACTTACCGTCCCGAGATGCACTGGCTGGCGGAGCAGCTGCAGCTTCAAGGGAAGCGCGTGTTCTGTCTCGATCCCGAGGATGTTTTTCCGCTGGGCAGTTCTCTTTGTTTCGATGTCGAAGGGAATCCGGAGAAGATCGATATCATCTATCGCTTCTTCGAGCTGTTCGATCTAGCGAACATCCGCACGGCGAATTTTTTCTTTGAGGCGTGGCAGGCGGGTGAAGTGGTGATCGCGCCGCCGATGCGGCCGTTTCAAGAGGAGAAGCTGGGGCTGGCGCTTTTTCATCATCATTTGCTCGCAGATTTCTGGGCGGAGACGTTGAGCGGGCGTTCGTTGAAGTTGCTCAAGCAACTCATCCCGCCGTCGTGGATTATTGATCCGGCGCCGTTGCCGCCAGGCGCGGTGCTCGATGGGCCGAAGGTTGGCGGACGCTCGCTGACGAGTTGGTCGCAGCTCGCGGGCGCGTCGCAGAAGGAGCGCGATTTGATCATCAAGATCAGCGGCTATCATGAGACGGCGTGGGGCGCGCGCAGCGTGGTGCTCGGCAGCGATTGTTCGCGCGAGGAGTGGCAGCAAGGTGTGGAGATCGCGATCAAGGATGCGCCGACGAATCTGCATATTTTGCAGGAGTATAAAAAACCGCGTCGCGTGAAGCATCGCGTGTATGATCGCGAGCAGCAGGTGCGTGAAGTCGATGGGCGGCTGCGGTTGTGCCCTTACTATTTTAATCTCGGTGGGAAATCGGTGTTGAGCGGAGCGCTCGCGACGTTTTGTCCGCCGGATAAAAAAATCATTCACGGCATGCAGGACGCGGCGTTGCTGCCTTGCGCGGTTGTTGGCTGAGAAAAGAATTTTTCAGAGGGCCAGAGAAGTGCGGAAGAAATTTTCAGTTGAAAATTTTCTGAGGCGGGGACTCTGTGCGGCTCACTTTGTTTAGGAGACCCTGGGGCGCCAGGGTGAGATTAGAGCACGATCCGCTCTTAAAGCCTTCGAACCTGATGCGTTTAACACCGCCGTAGGGAAAACAGGAGCCGAGCGCGATCACACGCGAGCGGAGCTTGCAGACTTATGGAGGCGTTGGGCGTGGAACCCATAAAGCTCCCTCCAATGTCATCTGTCACCACCACCGCTCACTCTGATTATGTGCCGCCGGGCTTCTCGTCGACGCACCGGCTTTTCCCGGCATCGCGCCGTGTTTATGTGCCGGGGTCGCGTTCCGATTTGCTCGTGCCGATGCGCGAGATCGCGCTGTCGCCGACGAAACTGCCCAATGGCACTGAGGTGCCCAATGAGTCGATACGCGTGTACGACACGTCGGGGCCGTGGGGTGATGCGGCGTTTCATGGCGATGCGTCGTTTGGGCTGCCCGCGTTGCGCGCGAAATGGATTCAGGAGCGCGGGGATGTGGAGGAGGTTGCAGGACGGACGGTGCAGCCGATGGACGATGGCTATTTGTCGGAGAAGCATCGCGCGCAGGCGGAGGCGGAAGGTCGGCGCAATCCGATCAAGTTTTTTGACCGGTCGCAGCGGGCGGTTTTGCGCGCGAAGCCTAGCAAGGTGGTGACTCAGCTCGCGTATGCGCGGGCGGGCGAGATCACGCCGGAGATGGAGTTCATCGCGATTCGCGAGAACATGAAGCTGCAGCGGGCGCAGGGTTTGTTGGAGATGACGGCAGAGGGGCCGAGGAATTCGCTGTGGCGGCAGCACGCGGGAAATCCGCTGGGCGCGTCGATCCCGCGCGAGATCACGCCGGAGTTTGTGCGCGATGAAGTGGCGCGCGGGCGGGCGATCATCCCGGCGAATATCAATCACCCGGAGCTGGAGCCGATGATCATCGGTCGAAATTTCCTCGTGAAGATCAACACGAACATCGGCAACTCGGCGGTGGCGTCGTCGATCGACGAAGAGGTGGAGAAGATGCGGTGGTCGGTGAAGTGGGGCGGCGACACGCTCATGGATCTTTCGACAGGAAAAAACATCCACCAGACGCGCGAGTGGATCATGCGGAATTGTCCGGTGCCGGTGGGCACGGTACCGATTTATCAGGCGCTAGAAAAAGCCGGCGGGCGTTCGGAGGAGCTGACGTGGGAGATTTTCCGCGACACGTTGATCGAGCAGGCGGAGCAGGGCGTGGATTATTTCACCATTCATGCGGGCGTGTTGCTGCGTTATATTCCGCTCACGGAGCGGCGCATGACGGGGATCGTTTCGCGTGGTGGGTCGATCATGGCGAAGTGGTGTTTGTCGCATCACCGGGAGAATTTTCTCTACACGCACTGGGAAGAGATTTGCGACATCATGGCGGCGTATGACGTCTCGTTCTCGATTGGTGACGGGTTGCGGCCGGGATCGATCGCGGATGCGAACGATGACGCGCAGTTCGGTGAGTTGAAGACGCAGGGTGAATTGACCGAGCGCGCGTGGCAGCGCGGGGTGCAGGTGATGAACGAAGGGCCGGGGCATGTGCCCATGCACATGATACCGGAAAATATGGAGAAGCAGCTGGCGTGGTGCCGGGAGGCGCCGTTCTACACGCTCGGGCCGCTGACGACGGATATCGCGCCAGGCTACGATCACATCACGAGCGCGATCGGGGCGGCGATGATCGGCTGGCACGGGACGGCGATGCTTTGTTACGTGACGCCGAAGGAGCATCTCGGGCTGCCGGACAGGGACGACGTGCGGGCGGGCGTGATCGCGTACAAACTCGCGGCGCATGCGGCGGATCTCGCGAAGGGGCATCCGGCTTCGCAGTATCGCGACAATGCGCTGTCGAAGGCGCGCTTCGAGTTTCGCTGGGAGGATCAGTTCAATCTCTCGCTCGATCCGGAGAAGGCGCGGGAGTTTCACGATGCGACGCTGCCTCAGGACAGCGCGAAGACGGCGCATTTTTGCTCCATGTGCGGGCCGCAGTTTTGTTCGATGAAAATAACCGAGGATGTGCGCCGCTATGCAGAGGAGCACGGCATGGATGGAGCGGCGGCGTTGCAGGCGGGCCTCGAAGCGAAGGCCGGCGAATTTCGCGAAGCGGGCGGAGAGTTGTACGCGGCGGAGGAGAAACGATGAGCGCGACAAGTGACGCGGCAACTACGGTGGCGGCGGGCGTGATGAGAGTTTTTGTGAATGACCAGCCGCGTGAAATCGCGGCGGAGACGCCGCTGGCTGTTTTGATGGGCGGGCTCGGGTTGGCGGAGCGCAAGGGCATCGCGGCGGCGCTGAATGGCGCGGTCGTTTCACGGAGCGAATGGGTGAACCGCCGGTTGACCGCGGGTGATCGCGTGATTGTTATCCAAGCGACACAGGGCGGTTAAAACGGGAACACGCGCGCGGGCGCCAACGAACATTCTTACCATGAAACTGATCGTGATTTCTCCAGAGGGCGACGATGCGCGGGAGGTGCCTGCGCTGATGGCGATGCTGGCGGCAGGGCTGGAACGGTATCACGTACGCAAGCCAGGGTGGTCGCGGGAAAAGTTGGAAATCTGGCTGCGGAGTTTGCCCGAGCGCTGGCGTTCGCGGCTCGTGCTGCATCAGCACCACGAGCTGGTGGATGAGCTGGGGTTTGGCGGGAGGCACTGGCGCGATGATGGCACGGCGCTGTTGGAACCGCCGGCGGTGTCTATGGCGCCGTTTCAAATGGTGGATCGCATCGGACCGTATGGTGTTTCGAGCCGGGCGTGTCATGACCTCGCGGCGTTGCGGGCGGCGATGGGGCGGTACGACTCGGTGTTGCTGGGTCCGGTGTTTCCCTCGATCTCGAAGGAAGGTTATGGGCCGACGGGGATGCTGAGCTTGAACGAACTTTATCATCTGCTGCGCAACCGGACGCCGGGGCAGAAATTCACGCAGGTGATCGGCATCGGCGGGCTCACGGCGGCGAATGCGCCGCGTTGCCGGAACTTCGGTTTCGATGGCGTGGCGACGCTCGGTGCGGTGTGGCAGTCGACCGATCCGGTGCGCGCGTTTTTCGAGATCCAATCGGCCATTTCTTATCATGCCACTTGAACACCGGCAGCTGCACCCGCTGATGTGCCTGACGCAGGACGGGCTGGCGGAAACGCATCTCGAACAGGCGACGCGGCTGCTGATCGCGGGCGCGAGGTGGATTCAAGTACGCATGAAGCGTGGGACGCCGCAGGAGAGACTGACGATGGCGGGGATGATCGCGCCGCTGTGCCGGCAGTATGGAGCTATCTGCATCGTGAACGACAGCGTGGACATCGCGATCGCGGTGAACGCGCATGGCGTCCATCTCGGCAAGACCGACGGGCTGTGGAGCGCGGCGCGGAAGGAGATGGGGCGCGAGATGATTATCGGCGGGACGATCAACAACGAGGCCGACGCACGGCGGGCGATCCGGGCGAATTGTTTGGATTACGTCGGGATCGGGCCGTGGCGTTTCACGACGACGAAGGAAAATCTTTCGCCGGTGCTCGGGCCGACAGGAGTGGCGACACTGGTGGCGCAGCTCGATGGAATCCCGGTGTGGGCGATTGGCGGAATCACGGCGGCGGATCTGCCGGAGGTGCGGGCGAGCGGGGCGGTGGGCGCGGCGGTGACGTCGGCGCTCTATCGCGACGGGCGGGTGCAGGATAATTTTCACGAACTCAATGCGGCCTGGAAGCAGGCGATGAAAACATGATGACGACGAACACGACGAAAATACGGACATTCGAAACCGAGCCACTGGTCATCGCCGGTGTGACGTTTTCTTCGCGGCTGTTTCTCGGCACGGGGAAGTACAGCTCGAGTGCGGCGATGCGCGAGAGCATCGCGGCGTCGGGCTCGCAGCTGGTGACGGTGGCGTTGAGGCGCGTGCGGACCGATGGCGGCGTGGACGACATTCTCGATCACATCGACCGGGAGCGGTGTCGGTTGCTGCCCAATACGTCGGGCGTGCGCGATGCGAAGGAGGCTGTGCTGGCGGCGGAGCTGGCGCGCGAGGCGATGGAGACGAACTGGGTGAAACTGGAGATTCATCCCGACCCGAAGTACCTGATGCCCGATCCGGTGGAGACGTTGCTGGCGACGCGGGAGTTGGTGAAGCGCGGCTTCGTGGTGTTGCCGTATGTCCACGCCGACCCGGTGTTGTGCAAGCAGCTCGAAGAGGCGGGTGCGGCGGCGGTGATGCCGCTGGGCGCGCCGATCGGGAGCAATCGCGGGCTGGAGACGCGGGCGTTTTTGGAAATCATCCTCGCACAGGCGCGCGTGCCGGTGGTGATCGATGCGGGGCTCGGCGCGCCGTCTCATGCGGCGGCGGCGCTGGAGATGGGCGCGGATGCGGTGCTCGTGAATACGGCGATCGCGGCGGCGAGCGATCCGGTGGGGATGGGAGCGGCGTTTAGGAAAGCGGTCGAAGCCGGGCGGCTCGGGTATGAGGCGGGACTGGCGGCGCGTGGGGCGGAGTTGCGGGCGGTGGCGACGTCGCCGCTGACGGCGTTTTTGAGCGAGGTCTGATGCCCATGAGTTTTCTAGAGATTTGGAGACGGCATGATTTCGCGGCGTCTGGGGCGGCGATACGTGCGAAGACGACTGCCGATGTGCGGCGGGCGCTGGGGTGTGCGACTGTGGGGCGCGGGCTCGGGCAGGAGGATTTGCAGTCGTTGTTGTCGCCGGCGGCGCGGCCGTTTTTGGAGGAGATGGCGCAGCTGAGTCACCGGCTGACGGTGGAGCGGTTTGGGAGGACGATGCAGTTGTTCGCACCGATGTACTTGTCGAACGTCTGCGCGAATGTGTGCAGCTATTGCGGGTTCAGCGCGCAGAATCGCATCCCGAGAAAAGTGCTGAGCGATGCGGAGATTTTGGCGGATGCGGCGGTGTTGAAGGCGCATGGGTTCGATCACGTGTTGCTCGTCACGGGGGAATCGGGGCGCGTGGGGGTGAATTATCTGGCGAATGCGCTGCGGGTGCTCAGGGAAAAATTCTCGAGTCTGTCGATCGAGGTGCAGCCGCTGGATGAGGCTGAGTATGCGGCGCTGGTCGAAGAAGGGCTGAGCGCGGTGCTGGTTTATCAAGAGACGTACGACGCGGCGATTTATCCGAAGCATCACGTGAGCGGGCCGAAGTCGGACATGCGCTACCGGCTGGAGACGCCGGACCGACTGGGGCGCGCGGGGGTGAAGAAGATCGGGCTCGGGGCGCTGTTCGGGCTGAGCGACTGGCGGGCGGATGCGTGGTTCACCGGGATGCATCTGCGGTATCTGGAGAGGACGTACTGGAAAACGAGGTACAGTCTGTCGTTTCCGCGGCTGAGGCCGCACGAAGGCGGGGATGTGGCGGTGACGCCGTTTGACGAGCGTGATCTGGTGCAGGCGGTGTGCGCGTTCCGGTTGTTCAGTCAGGAAGTGGAGCTGTCGCTCTCGACGCGGGAGTGTGAGGCGTTTCGCGACCGGGCGTTCCGGCTGGGTTTCACGACGATGAGCGCGGGCTCGCGGACGAATCCGGGCGGGTATGCGAGCGCGCCGGAATCGCTGGAGCAGTTTGAAATCGACGATGCGCGGAATCCGGCGGAGGTGGCGGCGATGTTGCGCGGGCAGGGTTACGAAGCGGTGTGGAAGGACTGGGATGCGACGTATGACGGGCGGACGAAACCGGCGGCGGTGCCAGAGGTGTGTGTCACATAATACGTGACACTTTTCGGGACGATGAAGCGCTCACTTTGCGTGCTGACGATCGCGGGTTCCGACAGCGGAGCGGGAGCGGGCGTGCAGGCGGATGCGCGGACGATCCATGCGTTGGGCGGCTATGCGCTGACAGCGATCACGGCGGTGACGGCGCAGAACACGCGGGGCGTGAAGGCGTGGCGGGCGGTGGGGAGAGGTTTGTTGCGCGCGCAGATTGAGGCAGTGCTCGGGGATTTTCCGGTGGCGGCGATCAAGACGGGGTTGTTGCCGGGGGCGGCGGCGGTGCGGGTGGTGGTGGAGATGTTGAAGGACTATTCAGGGAGAAGACGCATGCCGCTGGTGATCGATCCGGTGGTCGGCTCGACGAGCGGGACGAGGTTTTTGAGCGTGGTGGGGCTGCGGGCGTTGAAGGCGGAGTTGCTGCCGTGGGCGACGCTGGTGACGCCGAACTGGCCGGAGGCGGAGACGTTGAGCGGATTGCGCGTGAGGAGTTTTGAGGATGCGGAGCGGGCGGGACGGGAGATTTTGCGAAGCGGTTGCGGGGCGGTGCTGGTGAAGGGCGGTCACGCGCCGGGTGGACGGTGTCGCGATGTGCTGGTGATGCGGGATGCGAGCGATGACGTGGTGGTGCGCTGGTTCGAAGGGGCGCGGGTGAAGACGTGGAATACACATGGGACGGGATGTGTGCTGTCGGCGGCGATCGCGGTGGAGTTGGCGAAGGGACGCTCGTTGACGGTGGGCATAAAAAACGCGCGCCGGTTTTTGCGGCGCGCATTGGAGAACGGAAAGGAGACGGACTGGGGCGGGGGAGCGGGGCCGGCTTTCGCGGGGTGAGGCGTGAGGGGCTGCGCGGCAGTGCTCGGTCAGTTGAAACTGCGGGTCTGTTCCTGGCTTTGTTTGGCTACGCGGAGTTTCCCTTCAAACATGAGCAGCGAGGTGACCTGGTAAGTGGTTATGTTTTCGATGGAATAGACGGCAGTGGAGGTTGTGCCAATGACGGCACCGCCGGTTCCGCCGACGCCGACGAAAGCGGGAACCGCTTGAGTGGAGGTGGATGTGTGGCGCGTTTCTCGCGCGAGTTGGCGGTGGTAGATCCAGATTTCGGCCTGACCTTCGGCGACTTTGATCGGGGTGATTCCAAGCGGGCGACCGATCTGTTTGACGATGGCTTCGGCGGACATGCCGGGATTCAGCGTGCGGTTGGAGGAGGCTGCTGGCGAACTATCGGCGGAAGCGGCGTGGGCGACGGAGGAGACGACGAGACCGGCGAGCGCAACCGCGATGAGGCGGGCGGAGGTGGAGAGCGTTTTCATGATGAGCGAGTTTTCAGTTGGGACGCGGAGCCGGGGACAATGGAGTGACGTTATGCGGTGAGGTCCGGGTGGCGAGGGCGGGGCTGGTTCACACGTTTGAATGATGGGTGGTGGAGTGGTGGGTGCGGCGCTGTCGGGTGCGGGCTGGGTTTGTGCGAAGTGGAGCGACGGACATGAAAAAGCCGCGAGCGGTGGGCTCGCGGCTTTGAATGGGTGAGCGTTTCGAATCGATCAGGTCAGCTCAGGGAAACGCCTTTGGCTTTGGCGGCGCGGAGGAGGGCGTCGGCCATGTCGGTGGGCGTCGCGGCGACTTCGATACCGCATTCTTTGAAGACGGCGATCTTGGCTTCGGCGGTGTCCTCGGCTCCACCGACGATCGCACCGGCGTGACCCATGCGGCGGCCGGCGGGAGCGGTGGCTCCGGCGATGAAACCGGCGACGGGTTTCTTGCAGTTGTCTTTGATCCAACGGGCGGCTTCGACCTCGGCGTTGCCGCCGATTTCGCCGATGAGGATGATTCCTTTGGTGTCAGGGTCTTCGTTGAAGAGCTTGATGACGTCGAGGTGGCTGGTGCCGTTGACCGGGTCGCCGCCGATGCCGACGGAGGTGGATTGGCCGAGGCCCTTCGAGGTGATCTGATAAACGGCTTCGTAGGTGAGGGTGCCGGAGCGCGAGACGACGCCGACATGGCCCTTCTTGTGAATGTAGCCGGGGGCAATGCCGATGCGGCAGCCGCCTTTGGAGCCTTCTCCGGTGCCGGGCGTGACGAGGCCGGGGCAGTTGGGGCCGATGAGGCGGGTCTTCTTGCCGGCAATCGCGCGCTTCACGCGGATCATGTCTTTGATTGGAATGCCTTCGGTGATGCAGACGGCGAGGTCGAGACCGGCGTCAACGCACTCGAGGATGGCGTCGCCCGCGAAGGGCGGTGGGACGAAGATCACGGAGACGGTCGCGCCAGTGGCGGCGGCGGCTTCGTGGACGGAGTTGAAGATCGGGACCTTGTGGCCGGCGTGTTCGAAGAACTGACCGCCCTTGCCTGGCGTGACGCCGGCAACGACTTGCGTGCCGTAGTCGAGCGAGAGCTGGGCGTGTTTGCCGCCGAAGGCACCGGTGATGCCTTGGACGAGGATCTTGGTCTGAGGAGTGATGAGAATGGACATGGGAGTTTCCGCTTTTGGATTTTTGGTTGTTGGTCCGTGTCCGATTAGGCGACGAGTTTGACGATCTTCTGGGCGGCGTCGGCCATGGTGTCGCCCGAGACGAGCGCGAGGCCGGACTTGGCGAGGGTCTCTTTGCCCTTGGCGACGTTGTTGCCTTCGAGGCGGACGACGAGCGGGAGCTTGAGGCCGACTTCTTTGACGGCTTCGACAATGCCCTCGGCGATGACGTTACAGTCCATGATTCCGCCGAAGATGTTTACGAAGATGCCCTTTACGTTGGCGTCGCCGAGGATGATCTTGAAGGCCGCGACGACCTTTTCCTTCGAAGCGCCGCCGCCGACGTCGAGGAAGTTGGCGGGGTTGCCGCCGTAGTGTTTGATGATGTCCATCGTGGACATCGCGAGGCCGGCGCCGTTGACGAGGCAGGCGATGTTTCCGTCGAGGGCGATGTAGGCGAGTTCGTACTTGGAAGCTTCGATTTCTTTCGGGTCTTCCTCGTTGAGGTCGCGGAGGGCGACGATCTCGGGGTGGCGATAAAGGGCGTTGGAGTCGAAGGAGACCTTGGCGTCGAGCGCGAGGACTTCGCCGGTGGGCGTGGTGATCAGCGGGTTAACCTCGACCATGGCGGCGTCGGTTTCCCAGAAGAAGCGGTAAAGATTTTGGATGAGCTTGCCGGCATTCTTGGCTTCGCCGCCGGTGAGGCCGAGCGCTGAGATGACCTGGCGTACTTGGAAATCGGCGACGCCGTAGGCGGGATCGATGAGGACCTTGGTGATCTTCTCGGGCGTGTCGTGGGCGACTTTTTCGATTTCTACGCCGCCTTCAGTCGAGGCGACGATGACGGGCTTCGAGGTGGCGCGATCGAGGAGGATGGCGAGGTAGTATTCTTTTTTGATGTCGCTCGCGACGGTGAAGTAGACCGTCTGGACCTTGCGGCCGGCGGGGCCGGTCTGGATCGTGACGAGGGTGTTGTTGATCATCTTGCCGGCGACTTCCTTGGCGTCGGCCTTGGTCTTGTTGAACTTCACGCCGCCCTTGTAGCCGTCGGTGAAGGTGCCCTTGCCGCGGCCACCGGCGTGGATTTGCGACTTCACCATGGTCGGGCCTTCCGGGAGCTGGGCGAGGGCGGAGTCGAACTCCGCCGCTGATTTGGCCGACACGCCTTGGGGGACAGCGATGCCGAACTTCTCGAAGAGTGCTTTGGCCTGATACTCGTGAATGTTCATGACTGTGGAGGGGTTTGCCACAAGGCGGGAGGAGGTGGCACGCCTAAAAGCGGCTCTAACGACGGACGGTAAAGGAGCTGATGCGGGATTGCGTTCAACTTATGCGTCTCGCAGCCTCCGCGCCCATGCAATCGCACGAGCTGCTGAAGGAAGTTCTTAAGAAAACGAGCGCGAAACAGATCGCCGCCGACATGGGGCTCTCTCTTTCGCTGATCTATAAATGGGCGGAACCTCCTGCCGACGATAGCGGCAGTGGTGCCAATAATCCTCTGGATCGCATCGAGCAACTGCTGCGCACGACGAACGATCATCGTGTGGCGCAGTGGGTATGTGAGCGCGCGGGTGGATTTTTTATCACGAATCCCGAGGCGAAGCCGCATCCGTATTCCTTGATCCCGGCGACGAACGACATCGTACAGGAGTTCGCCGACATGCTGCAGGTGATCGCGCTGGCGGCTTCCGACCAGAAGGTGACGAAGGAAGAGGCGAAGAACATTCGTGGACGCTGGGAAGAGTTGAAGAGCGTGACGGAGGGTTTCGTGCGCTCGGCTGAGAAAGGGAATTTTGCTGAGCTGGAGCGGGAGCTTCAGAGTAAGGCTACGCACTGACGGCGCACGGAGTGCGGCTGGAGAGAGAAGTGTGGGAAGTGAGAGAAGCGTGGCGGGAGGGTGGGGCGGTGAGGAGGAGAGGTGGAGCGCAGTGGCTGCATGCGGTGTTGCGGGAAGGCCTCGGTGTTGAGGATTAGTCAACTGGTGGACCTCGTCGGTTGATCGGAGGGGCGTGGTTGAAATGACTCATGCCGAGGATAGGCGCACGCGTTTTCCCCGGAGAATCATATTCTGTCGCGAGAGGCAGGGCTGGAGGGAGGTCACTCGCGCAGGTACGTGGAAGTGGGATGATGGCGGTGGATTGAGAGGTAGCGCAGATGTTTCGGCGGGTGATTGATGGGCCTTCGGGAGCGGCGTCGCGGGTGCGCTGAGCGATCTTGCGCGCATGTGCGCAAAACTGACCGGTATTACTTTAGTTATTGAAAGTAACACTCGTTAAGGCCGAGGGCTCGCGGGAATTTTTGAGAAAATTTCACGAGAACGGGTGCTGGCAAGCAACCTGCTAAAATGCACCGGCTTCATACCTCGCCCCGGCTCAACCCCAGTGCGCGATGAACCGCGACCCAACATCCAAACAACAACACACACACCATGACGAAACATGTCATCCCACTCGGCGGCATCGCCGCCGCCGTGATCCTGGCCTCCTCGGCCTCTGCTGAAATCAAGGTTAACGAAAACCTCTCCTTCGGTGGTTATATTGTCGGCTCCGCGACGCTCACCGACATTGATGGAGCGAGCACAACCAGCACGATGGATATCGATGCCACCAAGTTGATCACGACCGCGAAATTTGCTCCCGTCACGGGTACGCTGAGTTTTTTCGCCGGATCCGATAACGATGTGACCGTCCTCGATGCCTACGCTAGCTATGACGCGGGCAATGGTATCACCGTCACTGGCGGCAAATTCCTTAGCTGGCTCGGTTACGAAGCTTTCGATCCCGTCAACATGACGCAGATCACCTACGGCTGGCAGCCGCTGGCTGGCTCCATCTCCGGTCTTATTGGCATCCCGGCCTACCATAGTGGTGTGAAGATTGAAAAATCAGGCGACGGCTATACCTCGGGTTTTGCTGTCCTCGATTCCAATCGCTACGACACGACTGCCGTCAAGGGCGATGGCCGACTCGATCACGGCGCAGGCTTCGAAGCTTACACCACTTTCAAGAGCGGCAATTTCACGACCTTCATCGGCGCCGCTTACGACAAGGATGATTGGGCCGATCTCGCCACCTACAGCGGTGACGTTTGGTTTCAGTACGCTGAAGGCGCCAACACCTTCGCGCTCGAACTCTGTTACGCCAACCAAGACCCAAAAATCGGCGACAACACCGCCAGCTACTTCTGGCTGCTCTTCGCGAAGCATACATTCTCCGAAAAATTTGCTCTTTCGGGTCGTGTCTCGGGCGGTAACGTCGATGGCACACCCGCCGATGCCGAATACATCAAGGGCACGATCGCTCCCGCTTGGACGATCACGCCAAATCTCGAGATCGTCGGCGAAGTCAGCTACACGACATTCGACGGCGTCGGTTTCGATAACGGTCTGTTCGCCGGCCTCCAGGCCCGCTTCAAGTTCTAATCTGAACCAGGTTTCTTCCACCGGCTGATCGCGCGCACTGCGAGCATCAGCCGGTTCTCCACGCGGCGCTGCGAGGCGAGTCCCGGCTGCGTGTTTTTCCTCGGAAACGTTCCCTGCTTTTTTCGGCCGAGCCCCTCACTGGCTCGCGGCCACCTTCATCCCCGCCCCTGCAACAATTGTCCCCTATGATCACTAACGCTTCAAAATTCCTCGCGGCTGGCGCACTCGCTCTGGGTGCCACACTCGCTTCCTCCCACGCTCAGGAAACCGTCAAAGTCGGCGTGCTTCACTCGTTATCAGGCACGATGGCCATCTCGGAAACGTCCCTGCGCGACGTGCTCCTCTTCACCTTCGACGAGATCAACGCCAAAGGCGGCGTGCTCGGCAAAAAGATCGAACCGGTCGTCGTTGACGGCGCCTCGAACTGGCCTCTCTTCGCCGAAAAAGCCAAGCAGCTCCTCGAGCAGGACAAGGTCGCTGTGACCTTCGGCTGCTGGACCTCCGTGAGCCGCAAATCCGTCCTTCCCGTTTACGAGAAGAACAACGGCCTCCTCTTCTATCCCGTGCAGTACGAGGGCGAAGAAGAGTCGCAGAACGTTTTCTACACAGCCGAGGCTGTTAACCAGCAGGCTACGCCCGCCGTCGATTACCTCCTCGAGCAAGGCTACAAGAAGTTCTACCTGCTCGGTTCCGACTACGTGTATCCACAAACCACGAACCTCGTGCTCCTCGAGTATCTCCTGAGCAAGGGCGTTCCTCTCGCCAACATCGGCGGCGGTTTGAAGGAAGAAGGCGGCAAGGTCATCTCCGCCGGCAAGTACACGCCGTTCGGCCACACCGACTACCAGCAGATCGTCGCTGAAATTAAACAGTTTGCCGCAGGTGGTGGCGCTGCCGTCATCAGCACGCTCAACGGCGACACCAATGTTCCTTTCTTCAAGGAATACGCCGCCGCCGGTCTCACCGCCGACACCTGCCCGGTCGTTTCCTTCTCGATCTCGGAAGATGAATTCCGCGGTCTCCCCGCGAAGCAGCTCGTCGGCCAGCTCGGTTGCTGGACCTACTTCCAGTCGATCGAGTCGCCCGCCAACAAGAAGTTCATCGCTGACTTCCAGGCCTGGCTCGCGAAGTCCACCGTCTCCGGCATCGTCAAAGAAGGCCGCGTGACCTGCTCCCCGATGGTTCTCAGCTACGATGGTGTTTACCTCTGGAAAGCAGCTGTAGAAAAGGCCGGCTCCTTCGATGTCGATGCCGTGCGCAAGGCCCTGCAAAGCGGTCTCTCCTTCGATGGTCCTGGCGGCAAGGTCACCACGCAGAAGAACATGCACCTGACCAAGAACGTCTTCATCGGCGAAACCAAGGCCGACGGTCAGTTCAAGATCATCAAGAGCTTCGACAACGTGGTCGGCGAGCCTTGGCTCAAAGGTAAGTACAAGAAGTAAGGGTTCCGCTCTTCTGCTCGTCCACGGCGGCCAATGCCGTGGTCTTCGAATCAGTTAATCTGTCGTTTGTTATTCCGGAGGGGTGGGTTCCCCAGTCTGTGAACCTGCCCCTCCGGTCTGGTTTTCCGGTGTATCGAAAAAATTCATATCACTGTCCGCCGTGATCGTCCCGACTCCATTCCGTCTTTCTCTCTTCGCTCTGCTTTGCGCGCTTTTCAGCGTGAGCGCGGCAGCCGCCGATACGCCGCGCCAGATTGTCGCCAAGGCCATCCTCACGGAAAATTCCGCCGCCCGCCGCGAAGTCATCGGCACGCTCGTCGGGCAAGGCGATGAATCCGTCGCCGCTTTGTTCACCGCGTGGCGCGAGGATGCTCTCTTTATTCACTCATCTGCCGACGGAGCAAAAACCCCCGTCCAGCTGACAGGCGAAAAAGACTCCGCAGGCCGCCAGAACGCGCTGCGCGTCGATGACGGTCAGCTCTTGAATGGCCCGGACGGCAAACCGCTCCGCCTTAGCGCGAGCGAACTCACCGTCGTGCAGCACGACCGTATGCTCCGCCTCTCGATGAAGGCTGTCATCGATCTCCTCGATCTCGCGGCGTCCAGCCCCGCTAAGCGCATTCAGGCCGTGCAGACTCTCGGCTTCGCACAAGACGCGGAAAAACTCCCCGCGTTGATCAACCGGCTTTCCCTGGAGCAAGACGCCAAAGTTAAAATCGCGCTCCGTGAAGCTATCGCGCTCATCCAGCTCAAGTCCGCTGACGATGCCGTGAAGCTCGCCGCTCTCAAAGAGCTGAAAGACCTGCACACGCTCGCGAGCACCGACTTTATCAAAGCCGCGCAAAAAGAAGCCGAGGCCGCCAAAAAGCCCGAGCTGGCCGAGGCCGCCCGCATCGCACTCGGTGCGGTCGAGAATCACCGCACCGCGGTTAATTTCTTCGGCACGCTCTTCCGCGGCCTGAGCGCAGGCAGTATCCTGCTCGTCGTAGCACTCGGCCTCGCGATCACCTTCGGCCTGATGCGCGTCATCAATATGGCCCACGGCGAAATGATCGCGATCGGTGCGTACACGACCTACATCGTTCAAAACGTTTTCGGTTCCGGCCTGGCGCTGTCACCCTTCGGCCTCTCGTTCACGATCCCCGGCATGAACACGACCGGGCTGGCCTATGAGAGCTATTTTCTTTTCGCGCTTCCGCTTAGCTTCCTGACCGCCGCCGCCGTCGGCATCGCATTGGAGCGCACCGTCATTCAGTTCCTCTATCGTCGGCCACTCGAGAGCTTGCTCGCCACGTGGGGAGTCTCGCTCGTGTTGCAGCAGCTCCTGAAACTCATCTTCGGATCGAATAACGTGCAGGTCTCCAGCCCCAGCTACCTGAGCGGCAACTGGACAGTCTTCGATGTGGTCTTCGGCTGGAACCGCGTGTTCGTGATCGGATTCGCCGTGGTGATCGTATTCGGCATCTGGATGATCCTGACGAAAACTCCGCTGGGTCTTCTCATGCGAGCTGTGATGCAGAATCGCGGCATGGCGTCGTGCATGGGTGTGCGCACCGAGCGGGTGAACATGATGACCTTCGGCCTCGGCAGCGGACTCGCTGGACTGGCCGGAGCGTTTGTCAGCCAGCTCGGAAACGTTGGCCCCTTCCTGGGCCAGAATTACATCGTCGATTGCTTCATGACGGTCGTCGTCGGAGGTGTCGGTAACATCGCAGGCACCGTGATCAGCGCGCTGGGCATCGGCATGGCCGACCAGTCGCTCCAGCAAATTCTGGGTAATCCCGTGCTCGGGAAAATCTGCGTGCTCATCGCCATCATCCTGTTCCTGCAATGGCGACCGGCGGGCCTCTTCGTGACCCGCAGCCGCAGCCTCGACGAATAAACCGCCTGATCTTTCGCCGCGCATGACTTCTCCGCTCTCCGCTCCTATCACCTCTTCCAAACGACTGAAAATCGAGATCGGCGTCGTCGCCGTCATCGCGATTTTCCTGATCGTGATTTTCCCGCTCCTGAATGCGTGGGGCATGGTGAGCAATTTCCATGTCAGCCTTTGGGGAAAATATCTTTGCTACGCTCTGCTCGCAATCTCGGTGGATCTGCTCTGGGGCTACACGGGGCTGCTCAGCCTCGGCCAGGCGCTCTTCTTCAGTCTAGGCGGCTACATGATGGGCATGCACCTCATGCTGATGATCGGAGAACTCGGCAAATATGCGGAGGCGGGGAAAAACCCCAACGGGCTTCCCGATTTCATGATCTTCCTCGGGTACACGACGCTGCCCGATTTCTGGAAACCGTTTTTCTCCTTCGGATTTTCGATGGCGATGGTCGTGTTGATACCCGGACTGGTCGCGTACGTGTTTGGATTCCTCGCGTTTCGCTCCCGCATCAAGGGCGTGTACTTCTCGATCCTCACGCAGGCGCTGACCTACTGCGCGTCGCTCATGTTTTTTCAGAACAACCTGCTCATGGGCGGCAACAACGGGTTCACCGATTTCAAGCGCATCCTCGGTCACACCTTCGCCGATCCCGCGACCTACCGCTGGCTCTACATCGCGACGGCGATCACGCTCGTGCTCGTCTACGTGGGATGCCGCGTGCTGAGCCGCACGAAGTTCGGCATGGTGCAGCAAGCAATCCGCGACGGCGAGAACCGCGTGCTCTTCAGCGGCTACGCGGCCGCGCATTTCAAGCTCTTCGTTTTCGTCCTGGCGGCGTTGATCGCCTCGGTGGCTGGTGCGCTGTTTGTGCCTCAAGCGGGCATCATCAATCCTGAGGAGATGAAGCCCGAGAAATCCCTCGAAGCGGTCGTGTGGGTCGCAGTCGGCGGACGCGCCACGCTGGCGGGCCCGATCATCGGTGCGATCAGCATCAACGCGCTGAAGAGCTGGGCCACCCGCGCGTTTCCCGATTCATGGCTGCTTATCCTCGGCGGCCTTTTCATCATCGTGGTGCTCTTCCTGCCAGGCGGCATCGTGAGCATTCCCGGCAAAATCTCCGCCTTCTACAAAGCGCGCTTCAGCAAAAAATCCTGAGCCATGCCCAGTCCCATTCTCGCAGTCGAAGACGTCTCCAAGACGTACGATGGCTTCAAAGCCATCACCAACCTCAACTTCTACCTCGATCAAGGCGAGCTGCGCACCGTCATCGGCCCCAACGGCGCGGGCAAATCCACCTTCTTCGATCTCATCAGCGGCCGCGCCAAACCGAATCCCGGTGGCAAGATCACGTTTGGCGACATCGACGTGACTCAGCGGAACGAATACGAGATCAACCGCATCGGCATCGGCCGGAAATTCCAGACGCCGAGCGTTTATTCCGAGCACACTGTCTTCGATAATCTCGTCCTCTCGCTCAAGGGACCGCGCGGTGTTTTCTCCTCGTTGTTCAAGCGCCTCAACTCGGGCGACCGCGACCGTCTCGACGACTTGCTCAAGCTCATCCGGCTCGACGATAAGCGTAGTTGGAAAGCCGGACAGCTTGCCCACGGCGAGAAACAATGGCTCGAAATCGGCATGTTGCTCGCCTCCGAGCCGAAGCTGCTGCTCATCGACGAACCCGCCGCCGGCATGACCGATGCCGAGACGCATCGCACGGGCGAACTCCTGCTTTCGCTTGCGGGTAAACACAGCCTGATCGTCGTCGAGCACGACATGGGTTTTGTGCGACAGATTGCCAGCAACGGGAAAGTCACGGTGCTTCACCAGGGTTCCGTCCTGTGCGAAGGAAAATTCGACGAAGTGCAAAACAACCAGAAGGTCCGCGAGGTTTACCTCGGTCGCGGCAAACACTGATCGCCCATGCCTGCTCTGCTCCAACTCTCCCAAGTCGAAACCTACATCGGCGGCTCGCGCATCCTTCGCGGCGTTGATCTCGAAATCAACGCAGGCGAAGTCGTCGCGCTCATGGGCCGCAACGGCGTCGGCAAGACGACCACGCTCAAGTCGATCACCGGGATGCTCTCGATTCGCTCGGGCTCGATTCTTTTCGACGGCCAACGGCTCGACAAGATGACGCCCGACGCACGTGCCCGCGCGGGCATCGGCTCGGTGCCGCAAGGCCGCGATATTTTCCCTCACCTCACCGTCGAGGAAAATCTCCACGTCGGCCTCGTCGTCCATGGACGCAAAGGCAAAGAGGCGAGGAACGCGCTCGATTACGTGTACACGCTTTTCCCCGTGCTGAAGGAAATGCTCTCGCGCAAAGGCGGCGTGCTCTCTGGTGGACAACAACAACAGCTGGCCATCGGTCGCGCGTTACTCACAGATCCGAAATTATTGATCCTCGATGAACCGACCGAAGGCATCCAACCCTCGATCATCGATCACATCGGCGACACGTTGAAGAAGCTCAAAAAGGAAGGCATTCCTGACGACGAAGTCGCCGTAGAAAACGCGATCAAGACCATCGCGAAGGAAGGCCGGCTCGCGATCCTGCTCGTGGAGCAATACGTCGATTTTTGCCGCGATGTCTCGGACCGGTTCTATGCGATGGATCGTGGCGTGGTCGTCATTTCCGGTGAGATTGCGACGCTCACCGATGAGGTTGTGAAGAAACATTTGCAGGTCTGAGAACTTTAGAATGCAGAATGAAGAATTATGAAGTCAGCGCTTAACGCTTTTGCTTAGGATTTTGTTTCTACATTCATGATTCCCCATTCTTAATTTCATCCGATGCATCTCACGCCTCGAGAACGCGAAAAACTCCTCGTTGTCACCGCCGCCGATCTCGCCCGCCGCCGTCAGGCACGCGGCCTGAAGCTCAACTACCCTGAGACGATCGCGATCATCACCTACGAGATCATGGAGGGCGCGCGCGACGGGAAGTCTGTCGCCGAACTCATGAGCTACGGAGCGACGTTGTTGAAGCGCGAAGACGTGATGGAAGGCATTCCCGAGATGATCCACGACGTGCAGGTCGAAGCCACGTTCCCCGACGGCACCAAGCTCGTCACCGTTCATAACCCTGTCCGCTAAGCGCCATGATTCCCGGAGAAATCATCACCGCAGCCGACGCGGCCAAACTCGACGCCAACGTCGGCCTCGAAACGAAAACCATCGAGGTCTCCAACATAGGCGATCGTCCGATTCAGGTCGGCTCGCACTTTCATTTTTTCGAGACCAACGAGGCGTTGATCTTCGATCGCGCGGCATCTCGCGGATGCCGTCTGAATATCCCGGCAGGCACCGCTGTTCGTTTCGAGGCTGGAGACAAAAAAATCGTCGAGCTCGTCGCGCTCGCAGGCACCCGCGAAGTCTGGGGCCTCAACGCTAAGATTAACGGCAAGCTCTGATTCTCATGCCTCTCAAACTTTCCCGCCGTCAGTATGCCGAGATGTTTGGACCGACCGTGGGCGACCGCGTGCGCCTCGCGGACACAGATCTCTTTGTCCAAGTTGAGCGCGACCTCATCGCCGAGGGTGGCGGCTATGGTAACGAAATTAAATTTGGTGGCGGCAAAGTCATCCGCGACGGCATGGGACAATCGTCCACTGCGCTCGATGCCGAGTCGCTCGATCTGATCATCACCAACGCGCTGATTATCGATCCGGTGCTCGGCGTCATCAAAGCTGACATCGGCATCAAGCACGGGCTCATCGTCGGCATCGGGCACGGCGGCAACCCCGGCATCCAAAGCGGCATCGGTTCTGTTTACGTCGATCCCCGTACGAAGAAGAAAAACCCGATGATTGTCGGCGCGAGCACTGAGGTGATCGCAGGCGAGGGGAACATCATCACCGCGGGCGGCATCGACACTCACATCCACTTCATCTGCCCGCAGCAGATCGACGAAGCGATCAGCTCTGGCATTACGACGATGCTTGGCGGCGGCACCGGTCCCGCGCACGGCACATTCGCCACGACTTGCACGCCCGGCGAGTGGAACATCCATCGCATGTTGGAAGCCGCTGAGTCTTACCCGATGAATCTCGGGTTCCTCGGCAAAGGAAACTGCTCCACGCCGCAGCCGCTCCGCGAGCAGATCGTCGCCGGAGCCATCGGTCTAAAACTCCACGAAGACTGGGGCACGACGCCTGCCGCAATCAACACCTGTCTCGGGGTCGCCGACGAGCTCGATGTTCAGGTCGCGATCCACACCGACACGCTGAACGAAGCGGGTTTCGTTGAGGAAACGCTGAAGGCTTTCAAGGGCCGCACGATTCACACCTTTCACTCGGAAGGTGCGGGCGGTGGTCACGCGCCGGACATCATCCGCGTTTGCGGCGAGGCCAACGTGCTTCCCTCTTCGACGAATCCGACCCGGCCCTACACGGTGAACACGATCGATGAGCATCTCGACATGCTCATGGTCTGCCACCACCTCGACTCGAAGATTCCCGAGGACGTTTCCTTCGCCGAGTCTCGCATCCGTCCCGAGACAATCGCCGCCGAAGATCGCCTCCATGATCTCGGTGCGATCTCGATGATGTCCTCCGACTCGCAGGCGATGGGCCGCATCGGTGAAGTCATCATCCGCACCTGGCAGACGGCGCATAAGATGAAGACGCAGTTCGGCACGCTGACGTCGCCCGCGCATCCGGCTGCCGATAATTTCCGCGCGCTGCGCTACGTCGCGAAGTATACGATCAATCCCGCGATCGCACACGGCATCAGCCACATCGTCGGCTCCATCGAAGTCGGCAAACTTGCTGACCTCGTTATCTCCAAGACCGCACTTTTCGGGGTGAAGCCCGAGCTGGTGCTCAAAGGTGGCTTCATCGCCTGGGCCAACATGGGCGATCCGAACGCTTCGATCCCGACGCCGCAACCGACCTTTTATCGTCCGCAGTTCGGCGCGACGCTTCGCGGCATCGGCAGCACGTGTCTGACATTTGTTTCTGAGGCATCGCTGGCGAGTGGCCGCGTGAAAGAGCTCGGCCTCAAGCGTCGTCTGGAACCGGTGAAAAATTGCCGCAAGGTCGGTAAACGCGACATGCTCCACAACGACGCGATGCCGAAGATCGAAGTCGATCCGGAGACCTACACGGTGAAAGCCGACGGCGTTCATCTCACCTGCGAACCGGCGAAGGTGCTGCCGATGGCGCAGCGGTATTTCTTGTTCTGAGGTTCGAGGTGGAGCGGGCTCTCCGCGCGCGCTGAAAGACGGAGAAGGCGAATTTCGGCCGGAAAGCGGATGACCGCGAGTAACGCGCACGGAGTGCGCGTTCCACCTCAAACGATCAGCATCGCGTCGCCGTAACTGAAGAACCGATACTCGCGGGCAATGGCTTCGGCGTAGATCTTTTTCAGCCAGGCGATGCCGTCGGTCGAACCGGGCGTGAGAAACGCCGAGACGAGGCAGAGCAGAGTGGAGCGCGGTTGATGGAAGTTGGTGATCAGTGCGTCGACTCCACGGAACGTGCGCGGCGGATAGATGAAGATGTCGGCCTCGGCTAGGAATGGATTTGTGAGTGGCGAAGTGTGGCGGCTGAGAAAATCTTCGAGCGTGCGGACGCTAGTCGTGCCGACGGCGATGCGGCGGCCGGTCGGGGCGAAGAGGGCGCGCTGGGTGGCGACGGGAAGTTCGTAGAGTTCGCGGTGGATGGCGTGCTCTTCGACGGTCTCGGTCATGATCGGTTTGAACGTACCGAGGCCGACGTGGAGCGTGACATCGGTCGCAGTCACTCCACTCGCGGAGAGTTGAGTGAGAAGCTCGGGGGTGAAGTGGAGGCCGGCGGTGGGCGCGGCGACGGCGACCTGGCGGTCGCGGTTGGCGTAAACGGTCTGGTAGCGTTCGAGATCGTGAGCGCGTTTGGAGATGAGTTCGGATTCGTCGCGCGTGATGTAGGGCGGCAGCGGGACCTCGCCGAGGCGGTTGGCGAGCGCAGTGACGGATTCGCCAGAGGGAATCGTGAAGCGGATGAGCGCGCCGCCCTCGGCGTTTTTTTCGAGTACTTCGCCGGTGAAATTGTTTTCGTGCGCGAAAGTCGCGCCGCCCGGGAGTTTTTTCCCGGGGCGGACGAGGCACCACCAGACGTTTTCGCCGCGCGCGGGTTCGGGGCGGGTGAGGAAGCATTCGACGGCGCCACCGGTGGGACGTTGGGCGAAGAGGCGGGCAGGGAGTACGGCGGCGTTGTTGCGGAAGAGCGTGTCTCCAGCGCGCAGAAATTGCGGGAGGTCGCTGAAGTGGTGGTGCGCGATGGTCCGCGAGGCGCGATCGACGACGAGTAAGCGCGAAGCATCGCGGCGGGCAGCGGGCGTTTGCGCGATCAGATGCGCGGGCAGGTCGTAGTCGAATAGAGCGGTCGGTAGTGTCACGGAACCGGTACGCAAAGGCGCGCTTGGGAGGGCCGCAAGGGGAATGGCGGTTGCTGAAGGGGTGGGAAAAATAACGTTTAAAACTGTTTTATTAAAAATTGAACAAATTGCTTTGGCTTGGCGGGCCTGAGGGGCTCGACTCTGGGCGCGTTGTTTCCCCGCGCGCTCGTTTCTCTCGTTACCCCATGAAGATTCCCCGCATTGTGGCGGCCTGTGTGGCTGCGTTTTTCTCATTCTCACTGACGGCGTCGCTTGAAGCGGCGCTTTGGATCAAAGGCGTTGATGTCTCGTCGTTGAAGAAGAGCGAGGATCTGGGCGGGGTTTATTCGTCCACGGCGGGCGTGCCGGGCGATGCGCTGGCGATTCTCAAACAGGGCGGGTTGAATGCGATCCGGCTGCGCGTGTGGCTGAATCCGGCGGACGGGTACAACAACAGGGCGACGACGCTGGCGATGGCGGCGCGGGCGAAGGCGCAGGGGCTGGTGGTGTTGATCGACTTTCACTATTCGGACCGCTGGGCGGATCCGGGGCAGCAGAACAAACCGGCGGCGTGGAGCGGGCATTCGTTGGAGCAGCTCAAGCAGGACGTCTATGACGCGACGTACGATCTTTGCGCGGCACTCGTGGCGCAGGGAACGCCGCCGGAGTACGTGCAGGTCGGCAATGAGATCAACGACGGGATGCTCTGGCCGGAGGGACGGATTTCGACGAATGGGAACAGCTTCGCGAATCTGGGGGAGTTGTTGAAGCGGGGGATTGCTGCGGTGCGCGCGGCGTCGCCCCAGACGGCGGTGGTGCTGCACATCGCGCGCGGCGCGGAGTGGGGCGTGGTGCAGTGGTGGTTCGACGGCGTGCAGGCGCAGGGCGTGACGTGGGATTATACGGGCATCTCGTATTACCCGTACTGGCACGGGACGCTCAGCGCGTTTCAGACGACGATCAATAATGTGGCGAGCCATTATGGGAAGCCGGTGATCGTGTGCGAGACGGCCTACCCGTTCACGCTGTCGGTCGGCGACAGCCAGGCGAACAACATCGGGCTGAGCTCGCAGTTGGTTTCCGGGTACGACGCGACGGAGGAGGGGCAGCGGGCGATGATGAAAGCGATCATGGACATCGTGAACGCGGTGCCCAACGGGCGCGGCGCGGGGATCTTTTATTGGGAAGGGACGTGGACTCCCGTTACCGGAAATGGTTGGGACAACACGAATCCGGCGAGTGGAAATAGCTGGGAGAATCAGGCGTTGTTCGACTTCACGGGGAAGGCGCTCGGCTCGATGTCGGTGTTTGCCGAATACCCGGCGTGGCAGGCGGCGGCATTTACGGCGTTGGAGCTGGCGGACCCGGCGGTTAGCGGTGATGAGGCGGACCCTGATCGGGACGGGCTCAAGAACGTGCTGGAGTTTGGCTTTGGGACGAATCCGAAGTCGGCGGATTTGTCGGCATCGGCCGCATCGTTGCCTGCGCCGGTCGTGAAAGCGGTGGATGGCGGACGTTATCTGACGGTTTCGTTTCGCCGGCCGGTGCCGGCGGTGGGGCTGAGTTATGTGGTGTTCACGGCGGATTCCCCGGCGGGGCCGTGGACGGCGGATGCGGTGCAGTCGGGCGTGGCGGTGGCGAATGGCGACGTGACGGAGACGGTGGTGTTTCGCGACGCGTTGCCGTCGGACGAGCCGGGGCGCGTGCGGCGGTTTATGAAGGTGGAGGTGACGCGTTCGCCGTGACGGTGAACGTGAGCGATGGAGAGAGGATTTGGGGCTTGCTCCGGCGGACGGGGCGCGTTTCTTCCGCTGTTCCCACCAGACGCCGAAGTAGCTCAGTGGTAGAGCAGCGGTATCGTAAACCGCTGGTCGCCGGTTCGATCCCGGCCTTCGGCTCCAGTTTTAGAAAACCCGTCGTGTGGCGAAATGCCCCGGCGGGTTTTTGTTTTTGCGCTCCGGACGAGTGGCTTAGTTGTCGCCGATGTGGTCGTCGGTGAGCCGGCCTTGGAGTTTGCGGCGCAGTTTGATCGTTTCGATTTCGACGCGGAGCTGGTCGGTGAACAGCTGCAGGCGGCGATGCACATCGAGGGTTTCGAGGAGCTGCTGTTTCATCGAAGCGTTTTCGCAGAGACTGAAGGCGGCCAGGTCGACGAAAGTCTCGGGGTCCTCGATGGTTTTGAGGAATTTCGCGAAGTCGGCCGGGACTTTGCCGCCGAGGCGTTGTTTGGTGATGATGAGTTTCGCGAGGTCGGTGCGGAGGCGGCTGTTTTCGGGATCGGCGGCGCCGGGCTCGCTGGTGAGGGCGCGGATGCGGGCGATGCGATAAGGTTCTTCGCGGAGGATTGCGGTGAACTCGATGCGGGCGAGGCCTTGGAGGAGGAGATTGGAGGTGCCGTTATCGGCTTTCTGACAGGCGCGGACGATGCCGACGGTGGCGATTCGGTGGGCGGGCTCGAACTGCGTGGCGTCTTCGGCGCGCTTGGGGTCGATCCCGGCGACGGCGAAGAGGCGGTGCGTGGCTAGAGATTCTTTGAGCATCTGGCGGTAGCGCGGCTCGAAGATGTGCAGCGGCATCAGGGCTTGGGGAAAAAACGCGACGTTAGGCAGGGTCATCACCGAGATCTGACCTGGCAGCACGATTTCCATTTCCATAGTCGGGACGGTAAGCGCGGGAAGATGGAATTCAACAGGACGTTGGCGGCTTTTCGTGAGAAGCGGGTGGTCGGTCGAAGGCGTGACACAGGTGCGCGCCCGTTTTTCAAAGACGCGACAGGAGTGTGACAGGGCGGCTCAAAATGGTGGGTGCCGGAATGGACATTTAAGTGCGCGAAAATTTTTAAGTCGTTGGTGGGCTACTTCTAAGTGGTGATCGGGAAGCGAGGGCACATGCATTGCTAAAAGGCGGGCATGAGCCGTATTTTAGGAATCGATCTAGGTACCACCAACTCGTGTATGTCGGTCATGGAGGGCGGCGAGCCTGTCGTCATCCCGAACGCCGAAGGTGCGCGTACAACTCCGTCGGTCGTTGCTTTCACCAAGACTGGTGAACGTCTCGTTGGCCAAGCCGCCAAGCGCCAGGCAGTGACCAATCCTCGCAACACCATTTTCTCCGCGAAGCGCCTGATCGGCCGCAAGTTTTCGGAGATCCAAAAGGAGATCGCCAGCTTCCCGTTCAAGGTCGTCGAAGGCAAAGGCGGCGATGCTTACATCGAAGCGCAGGTCGGCGATAAGACCGAGCAGTTCGCTCCTCAGCAGATCGCGTCGTTCGTCCTCGCGAAGCTGAAAGCCGATGCCGAAGCCTATCTCGGCGAGAAGATTTCCCAGGCGGTCATTACCGTTCCTGCTTACTTTAACGACGCCCAGCGTCAGGCCACAAAAGACGCGGGCAAGATCGCCGGTCTCGAAGTGATGCGTATTATCAACGAGCCGACCGCTGCCTCGCTTGCGTACGGTCTCGATAAGAAGAAGGACGAGAAGATCGCGGTGTTCGATTTGGGCGGCGGCACGTTCGACGTTTCCGTGCTCGAAATCGGCGACGGTGTCTTCGAGGTCAAAGCCACGAACGGCGACACGCACCTCGGCGGCGATAACTGGGACGAAGCTCTCATCAACTGGCTCGTCGATACTTTCAAAAAGGAAAACGGCATCGATCTCCGCAAAGATCCGATGGCTCTCCAGCGTCTCAAAGAAGAGGCCGAGAAAGCCAAGATCGCGCTCTCTTCGACGCAGTCGGTGGACATCAATCTCCCGTTTATCACGGCAGACGCCTCCGGCCCGAAGCATCTCAACATCGCGCTCACTCGCGCCAAGATGGAGCAGATCTGTGAAGATCTCTTCCAGCGCTGTCTGCCTCCGTTCAAGAGCTGCTTGAAGGATGCTGGTCTCGACTCGTCGAAGATCGATGAACTCGTGCTCGTCGGCGGTATGACTCGCATGCCTCGCGTGGTCGAACTCGCGAAGGGCCTCGGCGGAAAACCGCCGCATCAAGGCGTGAATCCCGACGAAGTCGTTGCCATCGGCGCGGCTGTTCAGGGTGGCGTGCTCAAGGGCGAAGTCCGCGACGTTCTCCTGCTCGACGTGACTCCGCTCACGCTCGGCATCGAGACCGCTGGCAATGTTGCCACGCCGATGATCTCCCGCAACACGACGATCCCATCGAAGAAGACGCAGGTTTTCTCCACTTACGCGGACAATCAGCCAGGCGTTGAAATCGTGGTTCTTCAAGGCGAGCGTCCGATGTCTCGCGACAATAAAACCATTGGCAATTTCAAGCTCGATGGCATCGCTCCCGCACCACGCGGCACGCCACAGATCGAGGTCACTTTCGACATCGACGCGAACGGTATTCTCCACGTCTCCGCGAAGGATCTCGGCACCGGCAAAGACCAGAAGATCACCATCTCGAACTCTTCCGGTCTGTCGAAGGAAGAGGTCGAGAAGATGACCAAGGAAGCCGAGCTCCACGCGACCGAAGACAAGAAACGTCGTGACGCCGTCGAGGCGAAGAACCAGCTCGATAGCTCGATCTACCAACTCGAGAAAGCCATCAAGGACGCGGGCGACAAGTTCCCCGCCGACAAGAAGGCCCCGCTCGAAGCGGCGATCGCTGAAGCGAAGAAGGATCTCGAGTCCAACGACGCCGACAAGATCAAGGCTGCGTCCGAGAACCTCACCAAGCTCGGTGCCGAACTTTACGCCCAAGCTCAGCAAGCTGGCGCGGCTGGCGGCCCAGAAGGAGCGCCCGGTGCTGATGCTGGTCCATCCGCTTCCTCTTCTGAAAGCGGCCCGTCAAAGAAGACCGAGAAGAAAGCCGACGTCGTGGACGCGGACTTCGAGGTCGTCGATGACGACAAGAACAAGAAATAACTTTCGGAAACCCACACGCGCCGCCCGGCTTCAACCGGCGGCGTGTGTTGTTCCTAAAACCAACAACCTTCCTCAAACCCAAATCCACAACCTATATGGCAAAAGTTAAAATCAAGCCCATCGGCGATCGCGTCCTCGTGAAGCATCTCGAAGACAACAAAGAGCAAGTCCGCGGCGGCATCATCATCCCGGACTCCGCCAAGGAAAAGCCGCAGGAGGCTGAAGTCATCGCCATCGGCACCGGCAAGAAGGACGAAAACGGCAAGTCCGTCGCGTTCGAAGTCAAAGTCGGCGACAAGGTCCTCATCAGCAAATACGGCGGCACCGAAGTGAAGATCGACGACGTGAAGTACACGATCGTTCGCGAAGACGACATCCTCGGCGTCGTTGGCTAAGCGCGTGCCCGGAATTTACCTACAACTTAAAACTCACTCTTAAAAAACATGCCCGCTAAACAAATTCTCTTCGACGAAGCAGCCCGCCAAAAAATTCTTCGCGGCGTCGAGCTCCTCGCTCGCGCTGTCAAGGTCACCCTCGGACCGAAGGGCCGCAATGTCGTCATCGACAAGAAATTCGGCTCACCCACCGTCACGAAGGACGGCGTGACCGTCGCCAAGGAAATCGAGTTGCCAGACGCCTACGAAAACATCGGCGCGCAGCTCGTGAAGGAAGTCGCTTCCAAGACGAACGACTCCGCCGGTGACGGCACCACGACCGCCACGGTCCTCGCGGAAGCCGTCTACAAAGAAGGCCTCAAGCACGTCACTGCCGGCGCGAACCCGATCTACTTGAAGCGCGGTATCGACAAGGCTGTTGAAGCCGCTGTCGCCGAGCTCGCCAAGATCTCCAAGAAGGTGAACGCCTCCGAGGAAATCCGCCAGGTCGCCACCGTCTCCGCCAATTGGGACGCCGAGATCGGTAACATCATCGCCGAAGCTCTCGATAAGGTCGGCAAAGACGGCACCGTCACGGTTGAAGAAGCCAAGTCCATCGAGACCACCCTCGACGTCGTCGAAGGCATGCAGTTCGACAAGGGCTATCTCTCGCCTTACTTCGCGACCAACGCGGAGAGCCAGGAAGCGCTTCTCGAAGACGCTTACGTCCTCATCCACGAGAAGAAGATCTCCAATCTCCAAGAGTTCCTCCCGATCCTCCAGGCCAGCGCCAAGACCGGCAAGCCGCTCCTCATCATCGCTGAAGAAGTCGAAGGCGAAGCCCTCGCTGCTCTCGTGGTGAACAAGATCCGCGGCACGCTCAACGTCGTCGCCGTCAAGGCTCCTGGCTTCGGTGATCGCCGTAAGGCTATCCTCGAAGACATCGCTGTCCTCACCGGCGGCAAGCTCCTCTCCGAAGACCTCGGCATCAAGCTGGAGAATGTCACCGTTGCCGATCTCGGTCGCGCGAAGCGCATCGTGGTCGACAAGGAAAACACCACGATCGTCGAAGGTTCGGGCAAGTCGTCCGACATCCAGGGCCGCGTGAAACAGATCCGCCGCCAGATCGAAGAAACCACGTCCGACTACGACAAGGAGAAGCTCCAGGAGCGTCTCGCGAAGCTCGCTGGAGGCGTGGCCGTCATCAACGTCGGTGCAGCCACCGAGTCCGAGATGAAGGAAAAGAAACAGCGCGTCGAAGACGCTCTCCATGCGACCCGCGCAGCCGTTGAAGAGGGTATCGTTTCCGGTGGCGGCGTGGCTCTCCTCCGCACCGCAAAGGCGATCGATGCAGTGACGCTCACGCTCGAAGGCGACGAGAAACTCGGCGCTCAGATCATCCGTCGCGCAGTTGAGGCTCCTCTCAAGCAGCTCGTGTTCAACGCTGGCCTCGAAGGCGCAGTTGTTGTCCAGCAGGTGCTCTCGAGCAAGGGCAACAACGGCTACAACGTGGCGACCGGCGAATACGTCGATCTCGTCAAGGCCGGCGTCGTCGATCCCACGAAGGTCACGCGCATCGCCCTCCAGAACGCCGCGTCGATCGCAGGCCTCCTCCTCACGACCGAAGCGATCATCACCGACGCTCCGGAGAAGAAGGAAGCCGGTCACGCGCATCCTCCCGGTGGTGGCGGCGGCATGGACTACTAAGTCCACGCAGCTCCAACGCTGACGAACGAGCGTTTTCAACTGCTCCTAAGAACTTCAAGGCGCGCTCCGAATGGAGCGCGCCTTTTTTGTGGGCGACTGAAAACGAGGCTGACTGCTTTATTGGAGGTTAAGCGCGGTGCCCTCACCGCGCTTAAGCATCGAAAGCGGAATCAGCGTCATGCGCGGTGAGGGCACCGCGCCTCCAACGAGATTTCCGCGTATTTCGCCGCCGCTTACTTCGTGAGTTTCAGAAAGCCTCCGATCCACTTCGCGACTGCTTCCGTCTGCTCGGGGATGATCGGGTGGTTGGCTTCGAGCGCGAGGACGAGTTCCTTGGGCGCGTTGATCTGATTGAACGCGGCGTACATCGAAGTCGGGGGACAGGTTTCGTCGTTGTAGCCCCAGGTGTAGTGGCCGGGGACTTTCACGCGTTTGGCGAAGTTGACGGTGTCGTAGTAGGAGGTCGTCGCGATCTTCGCGGGCGTGGCGTGGAAGTTTTCGCCGGTCTTCGCGTCCGGGCGGAACATGTGCGGCCAGCCGCCAGCGCGACCGTTGAGATAGCCGGTGACGTCGCAGTACGCGGGGAATTGTGGGGCGAGGCCTTTCACGCGTGGATCGAGCGCGGTCGTCACGATCGTGAGCTGGCCACCCTGGCTGCCACCGGTGACGACGAGGTTCTGGCCGTCGTACATCTCGCGCGAGACGAGGAAGTCATTTGCGCGCACGCAGCTCAGGTAAACGCGGCGGTAGTAGTAGAGGTCTTTGTTATCGAGGTTGTAGAGGTGATAGCCGCTGAGAGCGCCGGTGCGGAGTTGGTCGTAGAGGCCGGGGGCGAGGTTGACGGGGATGCCGTGGATGCCGATGTCGAGCGTGATGACGCCGCGGGCGGACAGCTCTTTGCTACCGGTGTAGGGACGCACGCCGGCGCCGGGGACGCGCAGCACGGCCGGGTATTTCCCGGGGGCTTTGGGTTCGCAGAGGATGCCATAGATGCGGGAAACGTACTGGCCGGAGGAGCCGACGGTGCGGAAGCTGACGTGATAAACATTCACTGCGGGGGTGCAGGCTTCCGGCATGAGCGTGATCTCGGGCTCCAACGGCACCTTCGCGAGTTCGGCTTTGCCTGCGTCCCAGAAAGCATCGAAGTCGGCGGGCTCGGTTTGCGTGGGCTGGATTTTCTCGGGGGCGAAGGCGGCGGTCGCTAGGCCGCGGTAAGTTTTCCCGCCGAATTCGGCGGTGACGATGCAGCGGATGAAACCCGGGACTTTCAGCGTGCCGCCATCGATGGTGACGATGCCGTCGGCTGAGGCGGTGGCGGTTTTCTCGTCCATCGGGAGCATCTCGGGGCCGACCTTGTAGGTGATGTTTGCGCCAGCGAGCGGCTCGTTGTCGGCGGTGACGGCGACGGTAAATTTGACGTTTTCGCCGGGCTGGTACGTCCAGTCGCGGTGATCGGGCGAGACGCGGAGCTGCACGGTTGCCAAGCGTCCGGCGGCGTGGGCCGGGACCGGGGTGATGGGCGTCGGGGCGGCGAAAGCCGGGAACGCGGTGGAGAGAGTGAGGCAGGCGGCGAGGAGGAGGCGGGTTGTTCTCATAGGGAGTGATTGCGCGGGAGAGCCGGTGTGGCGGTGCGGGGGCGGTGTACTTTGCGGAGTTATACTGACTTGCCAGAGATTAGGCTGGGCAAGGCGGGCGCGATTTGGGATGCCTTGCCGCCTACCCGCAACACTACGCTTTATGGCACTTTGGGAATACAAAGTCATCACCAGCGGCCTGCATGGATTCGCATCGCCGGCCCTGATGGAGACGCACCTCAACACACTCGGCAAAGACGAGTGGGAGATCATCCACTTTCAGACGTTACCTAACAATCCGCTCGCGTTTAACGGCCTCGCCCGCCGTTCGACGATGCGCGATTGGGTACCGCCGGAAGTCGCCGCCGTGGCTTCGCCGCCACGACCATCGGCTTACGAACCGGCTCACGCGCCCGCGAAATCAGCCGCTGCGCACGTCGAGGAGAAACCCGAGTTGCCTGCCGCGATCGCGGCGGAGGCCGAGTCGTCGAAAAATGCCCCCGGCTCCTCGCTGCGCGCATTCCGCGACACCGAGCGCGACCAAGATCCGCAGGCGCAGGACGAGGCCGAAGATTGGGATAACTGGGAAGATAATCAGGACGAGCTCCCGACCTTCTTTGAAGCGATCAAGCCGCTCCTCCGCCGGAATCAAAAAGGCCCGGGCAACTCTGCGGGTATCGATCAACTCGCCCGCCGCTGGGAGCAGCGTGAGTCCGATGTCGTCGGCGCACTCAAGGAGTGCGGCCTGACTGTTCCCGAGACCGAGGATGAAGATCCGGAGTATTTTGAATTTGAAGGCGATCTGTTCTGGGTGAACCGCAACAATCGCGGCCAGCTCTTCATCAACAGCCGCGAGAAACCGCGCCCCGCGTTTCGCACCGCAAAGGCCATAAAACTTGCAGCCGAAGATCCCGCCGCTGTCGAACTGGTCGCCGAGCGCACGGCCGAGAAGGCCGAGATCGAGAAACAAAAGGCCGAGCGCCTCGCGCGTCAGGCTGCCTCCGACGCCGCGCGTGAAGCCGCCCGCCTCGCTCGCGAGAAACGCGACGCTGAACAAGCCGCCCGCGCTGCTGAACGTGCAGCAAATGCCGCCACCGCAGGAACCTCGGGCTCCAGTGGGGATAAAGAGTCTTCCTCGTCTGAGGAGACGACAAAGGTGTTGTCCGGTCCCCTCCCGCCGGAAGCGGAGCTTTTGGAGAAGATCCGTCCGCAGATGCGCCGCAACCGTCGTGGTCCGGGCTACTCGGGCAGTTTCCCGTTCCTCGCGCGTGCTCTCAACATGAGCGAAGCCGATCTCGTGGCGGCTTTCACCGTGCTCGGTTTGAACGTGCCCGAGAACGCGAACGACAAACCGGTGTACGTCGAAATCGACGGCGCTGTGTATTGGATCAACAAAGACGGCCGTGGCGGTGTCTGGATCAACGGACGCGAGAAGCGCGACGGCGAACGCCAGCCCAGCGCCAGCAGTGGCGGCCATGGTAACGGAAGCGGCGAAGAGGCGGCTCCCGCCGTGCCGTCTTACGAGTCGGCGCCCGGCCCGGCATCGACCGGTCCGCTCGATCAGGACAAACCGGCGCAGGAATCCGCGGCAGCCGTCGAGCCTGCTCAGGCGGACGTCGCAGCCGTGGCGTTGCCAGTGTCCGAGGAATCCCCGGCTAAACCGGCGGAGTCGTCAGATGCTCCAGTGGCTGTCTCGGGTGAGAATCCTGTGCTCACAGCGGTGCGTTTGCTGCTCAAGCCTAACAAGCGCGGCAGCGGTGTTTCCGGCGAAGTCGGTTTCCTCGCACGCACTTTGGAGAAGAGCGAAGACGTGTTCCTTGGCACGTTGACTGGCGCGGGACTTGTCGTCCCGGCGGACAGCGATGCTAAGCCGGTTTTCGTCGAGCAGGCCGGGGAGATTTTCTGGCTGAATAAAAACTCCACCGACGGTTCGCTCTGGCTCAATGCCAAGGCGGCGAAGTCTGCGGCGAAGAAATCGTCTTCGGCCGCGTCTGGTGCGAGCCGGCCGCGCAGTCGGAAGCCGAAGGCGGGAGATAAAGATTCCTGAGCCTAAAAGGCGCTGCTGCGGCAGCGCCTTTTTTGTTTTTGTGTCCGATGGGGGGAGCGGTGCCCTCACCGCGCTTTTGCCATCGAAGGGGTAATCAGCGTTGAGCGGGGTGGGGGCACCCCGCCTACATCGGGACGACGAGCGTGTTTTCGGTTTCGCGGAGAGGAATCGCGTAAAGGGCGCGTTAAAGTCCGGGGAAAATCGAGGGTGGGTTTTACCTTCGATAAACATGCTCCGATGTTCGCTACACCATGACTGTTGCCCAAGGTCTACCTCGCGAGAAGTTACTTAAAATTGCCCAGCAGATGCCGGCATCGGCCGGTGTGCTGGCGCAGCTGGGGCAGTTGTTGATGGATGTGAATTCCGGGCTCGAAGAGATCGCCCGCCTGCTGAAGCGCGACACGGCGCTGGCGGCGCGTGTGATCCGGATCAGCAACAGCGCGGCGTATGGCTCGGGCGGTGGCATCGCGTCGATTGAGGACGCGGTCGGTCGCGTGGGCTTTGCCGAGGTTTACCGGCTGACGGGATTCGCGTCGGCGGCGCAGGTTTTCGATCACGATCTGCCTTCTTACGGAATCACGGGTTCTATTCTTCGCTCGAACACGCTGCTGACGGCGCTCGCGGTCGAATCACTGGCGAAACGCGCGGCGGTGGATTCGCGCGCGGCGTACACGGCCGGGTTGATGCGTTCGGTGGGCAAAGTTGTCCTCGATAAACTCGGGAAGCAGTCGCTCGGTTATGGGCAGGATTTTATGCGGTCGGGGCAGGGTTCGGTGCTGGAGTGGGAGCTGGCGGTTTTCGGCGCGAGTAACGCGCAGGCGGCCGAAGCGGTGCTGGCTTCGTGGAATTTCCCGGCGTCGGTTTTCATCCCGGTGCGCGAGCAGCATCTGGCGGTCAAAGTGCCGGATGCGCATTTGCGCACGGCGACGTTAGTCAATCTGGCTGCAGGCATCGCCGCCGAGTCGGGTTATGTGCTGCCCGGTGAGTCCGGTGCCTGGGAAACGACACCGGAGAAGCTGAAGGTGGCGGGCATATCGATGTCGCTGTTACAGGATTGCGCCGAAGAGGCGCGCGAGGCGTTTGCGCAGATCAAAGACTCGCTGGAGTGATCGGGCGGCGAGAGCCAGTTGCGCTGAGCGGACGCCGTTAATGCGGTGCGGGCGAAGCGCAGGGCTGGCGTGTATTCGCGCGGCGAATCCGGGTGGTTTTGGGGCGGATTCCAGTTTTCGTGTGAGGGGCCGATGTTGAGGCAACCTGTTACAAAAATGCGGTTTACGTTTTCAATGACCTGTCGCGCGCTGGCAAAGGGTTTGCTTGCAAGAGCGTGCTGGTTAGCGTGACCGCCCTTATTCGCGATGTCCGAAATTTCCACCGAGCTATTCATTCTTTTCCTGCTGTTGATCGCCAATGGTGTGTTCGCCATGGCCGAGATTGCGGTCGTCTCGTCGCGCAAGGCCCGGCTCAGGCAGCTTGCGGATGAAGGGCACGAAAGCGCCAAGGCGGCGCTGGCGCTGGCGAATGAGCCGACGCGCTTTTTATCGGCGGTGCAGGTGGCGATCTCGTTGCTGACCGTCATGCAGGGCGCGTACACGGGGGCGAGTTTTGCGGCTAAATTGACGCCGCTGTTTGCCCAGCTGTCGTGGTTGAGCGCGGAGAATGCGTCGAAAGTGGCGCTGATCATCTCTGTGATGGCGGTGACTTTTGCCTCTGTGGTGGTGGGCGAGCTGATCCCTAAGCGGCTCGGTCTGGCGAACCCGGAGCGGACGGCGATGATTTTGGGCCCGCTGGTGAGCAAGCTGACGTGGATTTTTTATCCGGTGGTCGCGCTGCTCACGCTGGCCACGGAGACGTTGCTCAAGCTGCTTGGCGTGAAGCCGCAGAAGGAGACGCCGGTGTCGGAAGAAGAGGTAAACATCTTGATCGAACAAGGGCTGCACGCGGGCGTGTTTAACAAGACGGAGACGGACATGGTCGCAGGCGTGCTGGAGCTCGATCAGCTGCCGGTGACGGCGCTGATGACGCCGAGGCCCAAGATTGTTTTTATCAATCTCGACGATCCGGAAGAGGCGAGCTGGCGGAAGATCGTGGCGAGCGGGCATTCGTATTTCCCGGTTTTCCAGGGGAGCCGTGATCAGGTGGTCGGCATGGTTTCGGTGAAGTCGCTCTGGGCGCATTCGGCGATCGGGCTCACCACGAATTTGAAAAACCTGCTAGTGCAGCCGCTGATCGTGCCGGAGACGATGAACGCGATCCAACTGCTCGAAGCCTTCAAGAAATCGAGCAAACACATCGCGCTGGTGAGTGACGAGTTTGGCGCGATCCAAGGTTTGGTGACGTTGATCGATGTGCTCGAAGCCATCGTAGGCGATCTGCCTGCGCAGGGTCGGCGGCAGGCGGCGGCGATGAAGCAGCGCGAAGACGGCTCCTGGCTAGTCGATGCGACGCTCAGCATCGATGAGCTCAAGACGCTTGTACAGATGGAGGAGCTTCCGCACGAGGATGAGGCGGATTTCCAGACGCTGGGCGGTTTCGTGATGACGCATTTCGGGCGGATTCCGGCTGCGGGCGATTATTTCGACCACGGCGGCTGGCGGTTTGAGGTCATGGATATGGACCGGCACCGCGTGGACAAAATGTTGGTTGGGAAAACGCCGGCTCCGGCCGCGCTGCAAAAGGCGGCGGGGTGAGCGGGTGGCTTGACGGGTTTTGATCAGAACTAACTTTGCCGCATGACCGCCGTCGCGATTCTTGATTTGAAGCAAAAGCTTTCAAAGCTATCGGCTCAGGAGAGGCGGGAAGTGACGTCGTATCTGTTGCGGCTAAAATATGAGTCGGCGGAGGGGCGGAGAGAAACCTCGCGCCGGATGCGTGAGATGGATCAGGGCAAAAAGACCCGACTTGTTGATCTTAAGAAGACCCTGAGACATGCCTAAGCCGGCTTACGAGCCGGTATTGTCAGCTGCTGCGACGACGATACTGGTCGGGCTTTCACGAGCGAAGCAGCGGAGCGTGATTGGGTTGATCGAAAAACTGGCGGAGCACCCGCAGCAGGACGGTGATTATTCCTCGGTCGATGATGCGGGGCGTGCGGTGCAGCACGTGTTACTCGGTGAGTGGCATCTTTCGTATTGGGCTGATCACGCGGCGGTCAGCCTGGTTCCCGCGCTCGTGAATAATTTGTCGGCAATTTCCAGCAACTTCGGGTTGATTAGCGGGCGACTCGCCGCGACGGTTCGCGCGTCATGACCGACCCATGCAAGAAGACCCCTTCTCCGGCTCCCCGTCCTGCATCCAAGGCCGGCAGCTCCCAAGCCCGTCCGAAAGAAGCCGTCTTCAACACGATCACGAGCGCCGATTGGAAGCACTCGATCGCCTTGGGCAGGCAGCGGAAAACTGCGGGCTTAGAGCAGATTCGGACGGCAATCTCGTCCTCTACGCCGAAGACGAAGTAAGCCTGCTCGAAGCGGCTGGGCATCCGTGGACTGATCTGGGGGACGCGATAAGGGCGTTCCGTGTGTGTCTGCCGTTGATGCCGCTGGAGACGTTTGGGTTTCCGGCAGATTCGGAGAATCCGTTGGAGGAGCCGAATGCACTAATGCGCCGTATCGGCGGCGGGGTGGAGGCGTGGGCGTTTGCAGCGGAGAGCGATGGCTCGGTGTATAAATTTTTCCGTCCACGCGAGGGCGACACGATTGGCAGCGCGTTTGGGTTTCGCCGTGGCGAGGAGGCGTGGTTCAACGCGGAGGCACGACTCGGGACGTACCGGCAGTTACTGGAGAAACTCCTCCTCATCCACGCGCTCGGCGGCATGGCCTGCGAGGTGGTCGCGGTGACGTACGAGGGAATCCTCGTGGCGAAACAAGTGCTCGGCGATCCGCTGCCACAGGGCGACGATGTGTCGCGTGTGCTGCCGACAGATCTGATCGAAATCCCGTCGCGGTTCCTACGCGCGAATCGCGATCACCCGCGGCTTTTCTGGCAGGGCGGGCGTGCGTGGCTGGTCGGGGATTTGCACGCGCGCAATTTTGTCCGGGGCATCGATGGCGGGCTGCATGTGATCGATCTGGTCGCGGCGCGATGGCCGGAAGAGGCGGGAAATCCGTTGATTGCAGACTGGCTGGAGCGGGTGCGGAGCGATCCTCATGCGTCGCTTTTGCGCGAGGGAAATGACGATGAACTGTAGGCTTTTCGCGGAACGGCGGGGCGGGGGTTTTACCGGTTCTGAAAACGAAGATTGATTTGTCGCGTGGTGCGGACAGGCAGGAGCGTTCTGATGAAGTACAAGTTGGTGATCTTCGATTTCGACGGGACCCTCGCGGATTCGTTCGAGTGGTTTTTAGGGGTGGTCGATGAGCTGGCGGCGAAGCATAAGTTCAAAATGTTTGAGCGAGCGGAGCTCGATGAACTGCGTGGCAGCTCGGCGGTGAAGGTGCTCGAGCACCTCGGCGTGTCGCGCTGGCGGCTGCCCGCGATCGGACGGCATCTGCAAAAGCTGGCGGCGCGGGATACAGGGAAGATTTCGTTGTTCGAGGGTGTTGAGAAAATGCTCGCGGAGCTGGCGGCCAGCGGGGTGACGGTGGCGATCGTGAGCTCTAGCGTAGAGAGCAACATCCGGAAAATTTTGGGGCCGAAAAATGTGGCGCGGGTGGCGCACTTCGAGTGCGGGGCGTCGCTTTTTGGCAAGCGCACGAAGCTGCGGAAGGTGTTGCGCAAATGCGGCGTGAGCGCGAGTGAAACGCTGTGCGTCGGCGACGAGGTGCGCGACATCGAGGCGGCGAAGGCGGAGGGGATTCCTTTCGGCGCGGTGGGGTGGGGGTTCACGCATCTGCACGCGTTGCGGGAGTGCGAACCCGAGGAAGTTTTTGCGACGGTGGGCGAGATCGCCACGTGCGTTGCAGGACGCCGGGTGAAGTAAGGCTGACGTGAGTTAGCGGCCCAAGGCGGCGGTCGCGGCGGTGCGCATCGCTTCGACGGGGACGGGGCCGCCGGTCCAGATTTCCAAGGCGCGGGCACCTTGGTGGATGAGCATCGAAAGGCCGTTGGCAGCGGGCAGGCCGAGTGTACGCGCTTGCGCGAGGAGGCGCGTTTCGGGCGGGTTGTAGATCATGTCGAACACGCCGGCGGGCTTGGGGAGCTGCGTGAGATCGATCGGCTGTGCGTCGGCGGGTTTCATGCCGGCGGAGGTGGCGTTGATGACGAGCGCGTCGGCGGGAAGATCGGCGGGAGGATTTTGCGGGTCGAAACCGTGGAGAGGGATTTTTCCGGCGATGGGCGCGAGGTCGATGAGGAGGGCGTCGAGGTTGAAGCGGGTGCGGTTGGCGATCCAAAGGGAGGCGCATGTGCGCTGGAGGCATTCGACGGCCGCGCCGCGGGCCGCGCCGCCTGCGCCGAGAAGGATGAGGGGGGAATCGGTGAGTTCGCGGCCGAGCGTTTCTTTGATCGCCGTGGCCAGGCCGTAGCCGTCGGTGTTGTAACCGCGCCAGCCGGACGGCGTGCGGAGCAGGGTGTTCACGGCGCCGATGGGTTGGGCGGCTTTGTCGATCTCGCCGACGTGGCCGAAGGCAATGACCTTGTGCGGGACGGTGAGGTTGAGGCCGGTGAAGTCTTCGTCGTGGAGGCGCGCGAGTGCGGTGGGGAGATCGTCGGGCGGGACGTCGAAGCGGAAATATTTCCAGTCGAGGAAACGCGTGTCGGTTTTCGCCAGCTCGGTGAGCGCGGCGTTGTGCATGGCCGGGCTAATGGAGTGTTTGATGGGGTGCCCGAGGACGGCGAGTTTGTGGCCTTCGTGTTTCCAGTGGCCGAGGCGATCGAGCGTGAGGACGGTGTCGGGCGAATCCATGAGCGGGTGAGTGGCAGCGTTCGCGTCCACGCGGGAAAGGAAACGACAAAAATTAAACCGTCCGCCTAAGCGTGATGCGGTGGCGGACGGGTTGGTAAGGGGCCGTGGTCTGGCCGGAAGATTGTGTGATGCTGCGATCTTTGAACACGGGCGCGGCGGGAAAAGTTTCAGGTGTCGGGGATTGTCCGCGGAGGGAGAAGGCGTTGCTGTTTCCGGCGTGGTCGAAACAGGAACAACTCTCACCGAGGCCGTGTGGCGCGAGCGGCAGCGCGCGCATGAGGCGCGGGTCGCGGTGTGGACGGATCCGCATCAGGCGCGGCGGTCGCTCGGGGAGAAGCATCCGGTCTTCGATTTTTTATTCGACTACTACTCGTTTCGGCCGAGCTGGCTGAAGCGCTGGCATCCGGGCGTGGGAGTGACGCTTGAAGGCGCGGGTGCGCGGGAATTTTTGCGCTGGCCGGGGTATCGGGAAAGTGTGGACGGCGGGGTGACGGTCGAGGCTGCGGATTTCCCGGAGCGGCGGCGGGAGACGCTGGTGTGGTTGCGGGAGATGTTGACCGGGACGCGGGACCGGCCGGCGTTCTTCGGGTGCTTCGGTCTGCACGAGTGGGCGATGGTTTACCGGCAGAGCGCAGAGGAGGTAAGGCACAACGCGTGGCCGCTGCGTTTTCCGCCGGAGGAGCTGGCGAGGATCGTCGAGGGGCAGCCGGTGTGTTGCTCGCACTACGATGCGTTTCGTTTTTTTACGGAGCCGGCGCGGGCGTTGAACAAACTCCAGCCGACGCGGCCGGAGACGGCGCGTTTCGAGCAGCGAGGGTGTCTGCACGCGAACATGGATCTGTACAAGTGGGCGTTCAAATTCGCGCCGTTCACGCCGTCGGAGCTGGTGGCGGATTGTTTCGCGCTGGCGCGGGAGATCCGGGAGATCGACATGCGGGCGAGTCCGTACGATCTGCGGGCGCTGGGTTTCGAGCCGGTGAGGATCGAGACGGCGGAAGGGCGCGCGGAGTACGAGCGCCATCAGCGCGGTTTTGCGGCGCGGGGCGAGCCGCTGCGGGAGCGGTTGCTGGCGGTGTGCGGGCAGTTGCTCGCGGGCTCAATCGGTCCGCGTGGATGAGCGGGTGACGGGGACTTTCAGCTGGAAATAAATTGGTAATTGCATGCGCGTGGACACGACGCGGCCGTCTTTAATTCCAGGCTCAAAACGGAACTGGCGGATTGCCTGAATCGCGGAGTCGGCGAAAGCGGGATGGGTGGTGCTGACGATGACGGGCTCCTGGACAAAGCCCTTGGTATCGACGACGAAGCGGATCACGGCGGTGCCTTCCTGTTTGGCGAGACTCAGTGTCGCGGGATAAACAGGGCTGACTGCTTTCACAAATTTGGGCGGCCGGTTTCCGGCGGTGCTTTGGGCCTCAATCCAACGGGCGGAGCGAGCCACGTAGCGGACTTCCATTGGGACTGTCGCCACGTGGCGCAGCGAGTCGCGAAGGGGGCGGCCGGATTTTTCGAGTTCGAGGACTTCGGATGCTTCCAGGCAGCCGAGCGCGACGGCGCGTTCGAGGAAAGCGCGGGCGCGTGTTTCTGCCGGTGGAGTCAAGCCATCGGGAGAGGTGAACTCGTAAACGGCGAGGAGAAAGCCCGCTTCGGAGCTTTGGTTTTCGAGGGCAAGCTCAAGCCAGCGCCGGCCGTTGGCGCGGTCGTCGTCGGTGGCGCCTCGTTTCAGGAAGGTCGAGGCCATGGCGAGCATGGCGGTGGTGTATTCCTGTTCGGCGGACATCTGGTACCACTGCCTCGCGAGCCTTATGTCTCGCCGCATGTTCTGGTCGCGCATGACAATAGCCCCGATGGTAAGCTGGGCGTCTTTGTCGTCGTAGGCCGCGGCGCGCTCGGCCCAGGCGAGGGCGTGCTGGTTGTTTTTCGCAACGCCGATGCCGGCGATGTACATGCCGGAAAGCACATTCATGGCAGGGACGTAGCCTGACTCGGCGGCGCGGGTGACGAGCGCGAGGGTTCTTTCTCGATCCGATTTCACGCCCCAGCCTTCGAGGTAGAAAAGGCCGAGCCGCATGGCAGCCGCTTCAATCCCGCGGGCGAGGGCGCGCTCGTAGCAGGCACGGGCTTGATCGTAGCTTTGCTCCACGCCTTCGCCGGTCTCGTACAACATACCGAGATGCCAGTCGGCCATGCCGGAGCCTGCGTCCGAAGCGCGGCGGTACCAGCGCGCGGCGGTGGCGTAGTCGGGTTTCGTTTCGTTGTCTTCGGCGGCGATGCCGAGGGCGAGTTGGGAGGCGGTGTCGCCTGCTTCCGCTTTTTCGATCAACAGAGGACTGGCCGACGTTTCCTCTGTCCATGCGAACGGTGCGCAAAAGCACGATGCCGCCGCGAGAATCCACACGCCAAGTTTCGGGGTCATGCCGGTGACGCTGCGTTTGCCGGCAGGCACGTGCAAGCCCCGGGGTGGCGACCTGTTGCTATCAGCGGACGTCGAAGGAGTGCGAGTTGAGCGGGAAGAGCGGGTGGCCGAGGCGCTGGGAACTGATCTCTTCGAGCTGCAATCCGACGAGGGGATTATGCGTCATGAAGCGGAGGAAATCGGCTTTGCTGAAGACGAGGCAGCGGACGTTTTCCTTGGTGCGCACATCGGCGATGGCGGAGCTGTTTTGAAGCAGGCCGATCTCGCCGAAGAAGCCGCCGGGGCCGAGGCGCGAGAGGATTCTTTTGCCGCGGCTGACGATGACGCGGCCTTCGTACACGACGTAGAATTGGTGGCTGTCCTGGCGTTCGGCGACGATGGTTTCTTCCTCGTTGTAGGCGATGACCGAGGAGATTTGAGCGAAGCGCGCGACGGCTTGCGGGTGCCAGCTGCGGCAGAAGGAGAGGCGGCGCAGGAAGGGGACTTTGTGGACGAGGTCGTTGGCGAGGGGAACGCCGAGCTTGGCGACGACGCGTTGCTGGAATTCTTCGAGCGGCAGGATCAGCGCGATCACGGGTGTGAGGGCGCGGACCTGGGCTTCGGGGCGGCCGGTGTCGAGGAGGGCGTGAGCGCCGAAGACATCGCCCTCGCCGAGCTCGAGGACGCGTTCGGCGCGGCCGGATTTCATGCGGCGGTAAACGGCGACGCCGCCGGAGAGGATGATGCCGACCTCGTTGGATTTGTCGGAAAATTTGCGGATGAGGCTCCAGGCTTTGAATACCTGAGGCTTGGCGCGTTTGACGAGTTCGGCGCGCTCGGCGGGCGGGAGGCGGCGGAAGATGAGGGAGTCGGCGAGCAGGCGGGCGATGGCGTCGGGGTTGCTAACCTCTTCGGGCTTCGCGCCCCAGCGGTGGAGCATCTGGACGATTTCGCGGTAGCGGGCGCGGGAGCGGACCCAGAGGCTGCGGGCGACGGGGCGGCCGATGAAGACGAGGAGCGAACCGATGGCGGCCATGGCAAAGTACTGGCCGGCTTCGCGCCAGTATTCGCCACTGCCGAGAACTTCGCGGACCTTGCGGTCGGTGGCGTTGAGGACGACGGAAAGCAGGAGGAAGCACCAGGCGGCGCCCCAGACGAGGCGGGCGGCAACGTAGACAGCCTTGACGCGGGCGACGCCGAACTTGAGCCGGATTTTCCAGCGGCGGTTCGGGCTGAAGGACATGTTTTTATGCGTGTCCAGAATCTGGCCGCGGAAGAGCACGGAGAGGATTGGCGTGATGACGCCGCCGGCGCCGGGGCGCAGGATCACGAGGACGGCGATCACGTGGAGCAGGCCCCAGGCGGGTTGATACCACCACAGGAGCGCGGCGGTGAGGGTGACGGGCATGAACTTGGCGCTCCAGACGCCGACCTGCGTGAGGCGGCTGGTCATGCAGGCGTCTTCGAGATTCACGCCGAAGTAAGGCGTGGGGCGGATCAGATTGAGTTTCGGGTCGTAGATCTCGCCGCCGCCCCAGACGAGGGTCGAGGCCGCGAGCGCGGAGCCGGCGCTGAGGCCAAGGCAGAGGAGTGCCCAGCCGATGAATACATCGAGCGCACCGGCGGGGAATGGCGCGGGCCAGGTGAAGGGGCGCGTGATGAGCAGGGTGACGGCGGCGATGAGCGAGAGCCATCCGAAGATGATCGGCACCCAGGCGTTGAGCGGGACGGCCCAGCGGCGGGCGCGTTCATCGGGCTCGGTCTGGCGCTCGAGGCGGAGGACGCCGGCGCGCTGGGCTTTCAAGATGAGTTCGTAATACTCGCGCAGCGGGACGCAGCTGCGGTTGAGGATCACGGCGCGGAGGACGTCGGGGACGGTGGCGGGCGTGGCGAAGTTGCGCAGCAGATTCCACTGGTCGAGCGTGACAGTGAGGTAGCGTCGTGCAGGGACGTTTTTCAGCACGGAGACGCCGCCGGACATGTCGGCCCGCTGGACGTTGGGGTTAAGCCTGAGGGTCTGTGCCGTTAGGACAAGTTGCTCATCCATGCTGGTATAGGTCGGCTGCGAGGAAGGGGGAGTTGTGAAGCGCGGGCGAGAGGAAACTGCCTGCGGGTGGGATCAGGTGGAAGCGTCGGCGGGCGGGGTGGGGGCCGGGCCGATGAGGTCCACGATGATGTCCTGGAGATCTTGAAGGCGGTAGGGTTTCATCAAATACCTCATGCGGGCGTTGCCTTCGGCCCAGAGATCTTCTTCGAGGACATGACCGCTGAGCAGGAGGATGGGCAGGGCGGAATCGAGTTTGTGAAGACGGGCGGAGAGGCCGAGGCCGTCGAGGTTGGGCATGAGGACGTCGGTGACGACGAGGCCGATCTCGGCGCTGCGCTTTTCGAAGATGTCGAGGGCTTTGGCACCGTCCTCGGCTTCGATGAGGGTGTAGCCGAGGGGTTCGAGGGAGAGGCGGGCGATGGAGCGGACCTCGGGTTCGTCATCGACGAAGAGGATGGTGCCGAGCTTGTAGCCGGGCTGGCCGGGGCGCAGGCGGGAAGCGGTGGAGGGCTTGGCGCCAAAGAGTTTTTTCAGCTGATCGAACATCGGAGTGACAGGATAAGTGGAGGGAGTAGCGGCGTTCTAAAAAAGTAGGGCACGTTAACTGATCGGGAAGGAAAAATCGGGCGCGAAGGCTCATAATTGCCTCATAAAGGCTATTTTGCCGAAAGTTTTACGCCGTCGATGTGCAGGAAGGCACGTGCGCGGATGCCCGGGGGAAATCCTCAGGTCAGAAGACACCGGCCTGGCGGCGTGGGGATTTGAGTGAAGCGCGAGAGGTGCGCGAGGAGCGGGCGTTTTGGATGTCAGCGGGGGTGGCGAGGAGTTCGTCGTCGGTCTCGCCGCCTTCGAGGGCGACATCGGGGATGCGATTAAAGGCGATGCGGATGGGAGCGTAGTGGAGCGCGCCGAGAGCGCCGCCGTAGACGACGGTGTTTTTGCCGAGCTTGCGATTGAGGCGGTCGATGGCGGCGTTGAGGCCGGTGCGGGCGTCGCCGGTTTCGAAGAGCGTGGCGGTGTGATTGTGCGCGGGCGAGAGGTGGAAGAGCGTGACGCCGACGCCGATGGGCTGGGCGCGGGCGGAGGTGGGGCGGCGGTCCCAGAGCTGGTTGAAGACGCGGATGAGTTCGCGCGTGTCCTGAGTTTCGAGAAAGGTGAGCGCATCGCTCCAGCGGTCGCGGCCGACGTAGCGGAGGCTGAGGTGGAGGCCGCCGGCGTAGGACGCGGAGTGGCGCAGGCGCATGGCGGCTTTTTGGAGGAGGCGGTGAAGCGTCGCGAGTGCGCTCGACTCGTTGCGCATGTCGGGCGGGAGCACGTGCGAGTGACCGATGGTGCTGCCGGTTTGGGTGGCGGGACGGTAGACGACAGCGCCGTGGAGGCCGTCGTAGAAGCGCTCGCCCTCGATGCCGCCCCAGATGCGACGAAGATCGGCGCGGGAGGCGGCGCAGAGTTTTTCGACGGAGTCGAAGCCGGCGGCGAGGAGGCGTTGCTCCATGTTGTGGCCGATGCCGGGGAGGTCGCGCAGGGAGAGTTCGTAGAGGCAGCCGGGGAGATCGGGGTCGTCGAAGAGGACGAGGCCATCGGGCTTCACGAGGTCGGAGGCGACTTTGGCGAGGAAGGCGTTGGGGGCGATGCCGATGCTGCTGGTGAGGCACGGGCCGGCTTCGTGCGTGATGGTGCGTTTGATTTGTTGGGCGATGGCCTGGGCTTTTTCGCGGCGGGAAAAATCGCCTGGGAGATCGCAGCGGACTTCGTCGATGGAGAGGACTTCGGTGACGGGGACGCAGCGCTCGATCATGGCGACGAGGCGGTGATGATATTGCACATACAGCTCGGAGCGCGCTTCGATGACGACAAGGCCGGGGCACATCTGGCGGGCCTCGGCGACGGGCGTGCCGGTTTTCACGCCGTGGCGTTTGGCGTCGAGACTGGCGGCGATGCAGGAGGTGCGTTCGGTCATCACGGGGACGATGGCGACGGGGCGGCCGCGCAGCTCGGGGCGCTCCTGCTGTTCGACGGAGGCGAAGTAACTGTTGAAATCGACGATGAGCGTGTGGAGCGGCACGGCGGGAAAATCGTCCGCGAGAAAAGGGTGTCAAACCGTGCGCGCAGTCGGAGGCACCGATTGTCAGACGGCGCGGAATCTGCGTGCTTGGCGCGCATCCGCCATGCGCATCGCCGTAATCGCAGACACGCACAATCACCATCCGGCCAGACTGCCGGGGCTGCTCGCGGGCGCAGACGAGCTGTGGCATCTGGGCGATGTGTGCGAGCCGGAGACGCTGGAGAAATTTGAGCGGTTGGGGCCGCCGTTGCGGGTGGTGCTGGGGAATAACGATTTTTATCCGGGCTGGCCGCTGACGTTGCGGCTGGAGCGGGAAGGGGTGCGGTTTCATCTGGAGCATATCCCGCCGTCGCGCGCGCCGGTGGGGTGCGAGGTGGTGTTGCACGGGCACACGCATGTGCCGCGTGACGAGATGTTGCACGGGGTGCGGTGGTTGAACCCAGGGTGCGTGTCGTATGCGAATCGCGGGGCGCCGCCGAGTTTCGCGTGGTTGACGGTGGAAAAAGGGAAGCCGCTGGGGTGGCGGGTGGTGCGGCTTTGAGCGGGGCAAACGCGGGCGGAAAAGCGAATATCGCGCTGGCGTCGCGGAGGTGCGGGCGTTTACTCGCGGGCATCATCAGCACGTGAGCGACGACGCGATCCAACAAAGTTTATTCGATGCATTCACGCCGGAGCCGGGCGTGCATAAAGGGCCGCCGGCGTCGGGCGGGAATCAGGCGGGGCAGGACGGGATCGTTTTCGAGCGGAGTCATCGGGCGACTAACTACCGGCTGACGTTGCGGCGTGACGGTGTCGCCGTAGCGACGATACCGGCTCAGGGGACGGAGCGGGATGCGCGGCGTTTCGTGGAGCAGCATCAGGACTGGCTGGAGCGGGCGCGGGCGCGGCAGAAGTTGAAGCCGCGCGGTGCGGTGGTGTGGACGCTGGGCGCGCATGTGCTGTGGCGCGGGGAGATGATGGAGATCCGCAAGGCGGGAGAAAAGCAGGTGACGCGCGAGGGGATTTTCGAGGAGCGGCCGATGGTGTCGCTCGGGGCGGATGTGTTTCGCGTGAGCGGTTTCACGGGAGATCTGCGGGCGACGCTGGAGTCGCACTTTTTGCACAAGGCGAAGATCGAGCTGCCGGGGCGCACGTGGGAGCTGGCGGCGGAGACGGGCGTGGAAGTGAAGGAAGTTTCGGTGCGCAATCAGCGCACGCGCTGGGGCTCCTGCACGACGGGCGGGGTGATTTCGCTGAATTGGCGGCTGATCCAGACGCCGGCGGCGGTGCGCGATTACATCATTTATCACGAGCTGATGCATCTGAAGGAAATGAATCACTCGGCGCGGTTTTGGGCGCGGGTGGAGGAAGTTTGCCCGGGCTGGCGCGAGGCGGAGAAGTGGATCAAGCAGAACGGATCGTTGCTGGGGTTGTGAATGGGCGTGGCGTGTGGGCGGAGGCGGAATCGGAAAGGCGGGGTCAAGGCTACCCCGCCCTACCTCTGAAGCGGAGGCGGTGCGCTAATGGCCGAGGACTTCGCGGACTTTTTCGAGGACCTGGGAGGCGGTGAAGGGTTTGGCGAGGAAGCCGGCGATGCTCTGGCCGGAGAAGCGGCTGAGGGTCTCTTGTTCGCTGTAGCCGCTCATGAGGATGACGCGGAGGCGGGGATCGATTTCGCGGAGAGCGCGGTAGGTGGCTTCGCCGTCGAGGCCGGGCATGGTGAGGTCGAGGAGGACGAGGTCGAATTTCTGGCCGGGCTGGCGGGCGAGAGCGAGGGCGGCGTGACCGTCGGAGGCCTCGGCGACGGTTTTGCCGGAGCCGCTGAGGACGCGGGCGGCGACGGTGCGGACGGTTTCCTCGTCGTCGACGACGAGGAGCGCGCCACTGGCGGCGGGTGACGGCGGAGGAAGGCCGGCGTGGGTATCCGGAGTTTTAGGACTGAGGTGGGCGGGGAAGATAATGGACAGAACGGAGCCGTGGCCGGGGATGCTGCGGACGGCGATGCCGCCCTTGTGGCCGCGCACGATGCCGAGGACGGCGGCTAGGCCGAGACCGCGGCCGGTGAATTTGGTGGTGAAGAAGGGGTCGAAGATTTTGGCGCAGGTGGCGTCGTCCATGCCGGAGCCGTTGTCGGAGACTTCGATGCAGACGTGTTCGCCGGGGGTGAGCTGGCCGCGGTGAACGGTGGTGGCGAGCCCGGCGGCGTCGATGTGGCGGGTTGTGGTTGAGATGGTGATACGGCCGGGTTTGTCGCCGATGGCTTCGGCGGAGTTGCTGACGAGGTTGACGAGGATCTGGCGCATCTGGGCGGCGTCGGCCTGGATGGCGGGGAGCTCGGGGGCGAGTGAGTAGTCGAGGGAGTTGTCCTTGCCGGCGCTGACGGTGAGGAGCGCGCGGGCATCCTCGATGAGGCGGTTGAAGTCGAGGGGGCGAACGACGAAGCGGCCTTTGCCAGCGAAGGCGAGCATCTGGCGGCAGAGGTCGGCGGCGCGGAGGGCGGCCTGTTCCTGGCGGTTGAGGAGTTCGTGGACGTTGAGGTGCTCGGGCGGGAGTTCCATGCGGGCGAGGCTGGCGTTGCCGAGGATGCCGGTGAGCAGGTTGTTGAAATCGTGGGCTATGCCGCCGGCGAGGACGCCGAGGCTTTCGAGTTTACGGGTTTCCTGGAGGCGGCGTTCGAACTCGAGGCGGTCGCGTTCGGAGCGGCGTTGGGCGGTGACGTCGAGGAAGGCGGCAACGCAGCCGCGGGACTGGCCTGTGGTGTCGCGGAGGGGAACGGCGGTGGAGATGAGTTCGAGTTTCTGGCCGTCGGCGCGGATGAGGACTTCCTCGAAGTTGTGGATGGCGAGGTTTTCGCGGGCGGCGCGCTGCATGGGCAGTTCATGCGGAAGGAGTTCGCGGCCGTCGTGGAAAACTTTGAAGGTGACGGGGCGGGAGTCGGGCGGGGCGGTGAGTGAGCCGTTGGCGTTTTTGGCGAGGCCGAGGATGCGGGCGAAGGCTTCGTTGATGCGGATGTCGCGGCATTCGGCATCTTGGGCGAGGCCGATGGCGACGGGGGCGAGATCGAAAACGGTCTGGAGTTCGGCGACGCGGTTTTGGAGGGACTGATTCAGGCGGCGGACCTCGGCCTCGGCTTGTTCGCGTTGGGAGATTTCGCGGGAGAGGTGTTCGTTGGCGGCGGCGAGGTCGGCGGTGCGGTTGCGGACGCGTTCCTCGAGGGAGTCGTTGAGTTTTTTGAGCTCGGCGGGGCTGGGAAGATCAAGCGCCTGCGGGACGATGCGGATCATGGCGACGGCGGTGATCAGCGAGATGAGCGCGGTGGCGGCTTTGACCCAGCCGGAGAGCCAGTAGTGGGGATTCCAGATGCTGGAGACTTCGAGGAGGTGGGTGGTGCCGCAGGCGACGATGAACGCGCCGAACATCAGGAAGATCACCGGAAACGGGAGATCGCGGCGTTTCCGGACGAACGAAAAAATGATGAGCGGAATGGAGAAGTAGGCGAGGGCGATGAGGCCGTCGGCGATGGCGTGGAGCGCGATGAGCTCGTGCTGCCAGAAGTAGCATTGTCCGTGCGGCATCAATACAGCGCTGCACAAGCCGGGCGTGATGGGTGGAAGCATGGCTTGGCTGGATTGGGGCGGAGGCTAGGGGCGCGCCAAACCTGCTGCAAGCGGCGAGCTATGAAAAACCGAGTCGAGGCGGGTACAAACCGACCGGCCTGGGGCGATTATTTCGCGTCGCCGTCGATGCCGAGGAGTTCGACTTCGAAGAGGAGGGTGGCGCGGGCGGGGATTTTGCCGCGGCCTTTTTCGCCGTAGCCGAGCCAGTAGGGGACGATGAGGGTGCGTTTTTCGCCTTTCTTCATCGAGCCGAAGGCTTCGTCCCAGCCGATGATGACGCGGCCAAAGCCAACCTGGAAATTAAACGGGGCACCGCGGTCGTGGGAGGAGTCGAATTTTTGGCCGTTGAGAAATGTGCCGGTGTAGTGGACGGAGACGATCTGGCCTTTGAAGGGAGTGGGGCCTTCGCCGGGGGCGTGGACGACGTAGAGCAGGCCGCTCTCGGTTTTGCGGGCGTTGGGATAACGCTGCGCAATGATCATCGCATCTTCGGTGGAGAACTGAGGCGTTTCGAGGGCGGCGCGCATGGCGGCGTTGATGGGCTTGCCGGGGTCTTTACGCGCGAAGAGGCCGGAGCGGACGCCAATGGCGATGGTGGCGAGAACGACGGCGAGGAGGGCGAGGATGAAGATGCTGCGCATGAGGTCGGAGTGGAGAGAGGTGGGTAGCGAGGGCGGAAGGAGTGGGGGCGCGAGGAGGGATGAAATCGGGCGGTCGTGGATAACGCGCCGGGACGGCGCGTTCCACCTTAGCCGCCGAGGTAGCTCATCTCGGCTTTGGGGACGAGATCGCCGCGGGCAAGGCGTTCGGCGCGTTCGTCGGAGTAGCGGTCGGTGCGGGCGCCCCAGATGCGGGCGATGCGGTCGTGGAGTTGTTCATCGGTCGCGCCGGTGCGGAGGGGGGAGAGGAGGTCGTGGCCGAGGGCGGTGAAGAGGCAGGTGTGGAGTTTGCCGTCGGCGGAGAGGCGGGCGCGGTTGCAGTCGCGGCAGAAGGGCTCGGTGACGGCACTGATGAGGCCGATTTCCCCGGAGCCGTCGAGGTAGCGGTAGCGGGCGGCGACTTCGCCGCGGTAGGCGGGGCCGACAGGGGCGAGGGGCCAGCGGGCGGAGAGTGTATCCACGATTTCCTGCGCGGGGATGACTTCGCTGCGCTGCCAGGCGTTGTGATTGCCGGCGTCCATGAACTCGATGAAGCGCAGGGTGAGGCGGCGCTGGCGGGCCCAGTCGGCGAGGGGGACGATGTCGTGGTCGTTGACGCCGCGCTGGACGACCATGTTGAGCTTCACGGGGAAACCGGCGGCGGTGGCGGCGTCGATGCCCCGGATGACGCGTTCGGGGGAGAAGCCCTGGCCGTTCATGCGGCCGAAGGTTTTCGGGTCGAGGCTGTCGAGGGAGACGTTGAGGCGGTCTAGTCCGGCGGAGCGGAGGGCGGGCGCGTGTTTTTCGAGGAGCCAGCCGTTGGTGGTGAGGGCGACGTCGGGGACGCGGAGCTCGGTTTTGATGAAGCGGATGAGTTCGGGGACGTCGGCGCGCAGGAGCGGTTCGCCGCCGGTGAGGCGGATTTTTTCGACGCCGAGGGAGACGAACGCGCGGAGGATGCGCGTCAGTTCGGCGAACGACATGAGCTGCGGATCTTTCAGGAAGGCGTGACCGGGGCCGAAGATCTCGGCGGGCATGCAGTAGGTGCAGCGGAAGTTACAGCGGTCGGTGACCGAGATGCGCAGGTCGCGCAGCGGGCGGCTGAGCTGGTCGCGGATGTCGGTCATGGCGCGAGCGTGAGCGGAGGTCCGCGCGCTCAGAGGAGGCCGGCGACGGTTTTCTCCAGATCTTCGATGGGAGCGGAGCCGACTTTCATGAAGCGGAGTTTGCCGTCGCGATCGACGATGAAGGTGGCGGGAATGCCTTCGACGGAGGCGAATTGGGCGAGGAGTTCCTGCGGGGCGATGGCGACGGGGTAGTTGATGCCTTTGGCGGTCGCGAATTTCTTCACGTCGGCAGCGGGGATTTCGTCGAGGGAGAGGCCGACGAGGGCGATTTTTTCGGTGCCGTGTTTTTTGACGAAGTCGATGTAGCCGGGGATTTCATGCACGCAGGGCGGGCACCAGGTGGCCCAGAAGTCGACGACGAGGATTTTGCCTTTGAAGTCGGCGGAGTTGAGCGTCTTGCCGTCGAGATCGGTGAGGGCCCAGACGGGCGCGGGGTTCGCGGCGGGGAGGGCTTTGTAGGCGGAGGGACGCGACGGGGTCGAGGGCGTGGCGTCGGAGCGGTTGCACGCGGTGACGACGAAGCCGAGCAGGGCGCCCAGGGCTACGAAGAGGAAGGCGCGGAGGGAGTTTTTGTTCATGCTCGTCATACGTACACGAGCCTCAAGGCACGCGGATTATTCCCTTGGTCAAGCGGCAGCTGCGGTGCGCTGACGTGGGAAGAGGTCGGGGATGGACATAGCGGCGATGCCGAGGAAGCCGGCGGATTTGATGAAGAGGGTGATCGCGATGTCGGTCTCGTGGTGGCGGGCGAAGTAGATCGCGCCGAAGAGCATGACGAGGCCCAGGAGCACTTCCACGGTGGTAACGACAGCGAAAAGCATGCGGCTGCGGAGTTTTTTCATGACGCCGCCGACGCTGGCCTCTCGACCGCCTTTGGGTGTGCGGACGAATTCGCCGCCCATGGTGAACATGCCTTCGATGACGGCGACGCAGCAGGTGACGCTCATCGCGAGGCCGAATGCGAGCAGGAGCGGCGAGGAGACGAGCCAGAGAAGTCCATCGGTCCACTGACGGTCGCGGAAATACTGGCTGGTGATGTAGAGGATCACGGTGGTGCCGCCGACGAGGAGGACCGAGAGCGGATTGAGCACGAACCAGATGCCGGTCATTTCGACCTGCTCGGCGAAGTAGAGATAGGGAACGAACAGGATCGCGAAAGTGACGAGCAGCGGATGAACGAAGCCGGTCGTGAGGTGGAAAAAGGCTTCGCGCTTCACGCGTGAGGGAAGATCGCTGGCGAAGATTTCGCCGAGTTGTTTGCGGGCGACCTGGATGCCGCCCTTGGTCCAGCGGTATTGCTGGGTTTTGAAGGCGGTGAGTTTTTCGGGGAGTTCGGAGAGGACGGTGTACTCGCTGAGATAGATGAATTTCCAGCCGCGGCGCTGGGCGCGGTAGGAGGCGTCGAGATCCTCGGTGACGGTATCGGCGGACCAGCTACCAGCGTCTTCGAGAGAGATGCGGCGCCAGACGCCGGCGGTGCCGTTGAAGTTGAAGAAGAGGCCGGAGCCGAAGCGGGCGGCTTGTTCGACGACGAAGTGGGCGTCGAGGAAGATGCCCTGGAAGCGGGTGAGCAGGCTGGCGCGGCGGTTGGAGAATTCCCAGCGGGCCTGGACGACGCCGACCTTGGGGTCGCTGAAGTAGGGCATCGTTTTTTCCAGGAAGTCGGAGGCGGGGCGGAAGTCGGCGTCGAAGACGGCGCAGAATTCGGCGTCGGTGAGAGTCATGCCATAAGCGAGCGCGCCGGCCTTGTAGCCGCCGCGATGCGGGCGGCGGATGTGTTTCACGCACCCGGCGAGTGAGGGATTTTTTTCGAGCCAGCGCGTGATGATGGCGGGAGTGTCGTCGTTGGAGTCGTCGAGAATTTGGATTTCGAGAAGTTCCTTGGGCCAGCGGAGAGCGGTGACGGAGTTGAGCAGGCCCTCGATCATGAGGGACTCGTTGTAGAGGGGGCATTGGACGCAGACGCGGGGTTGCGGGCCTTTCCACTGGGCGGGGGCGGCGGGCTTGCGCGCGTGGCGGGCGTACATCCAGAGGACTTTGAGGCGGTGAACGGCGAAGCCGATCATACCTGCGAGGGTGATTGCGTAGAGAGTGAGCACTAATGCCGACATGGTTGTAATAAGGCTTCTATGCCGCGCCGGGCCGTCAAGGCCGCGCAGTCTGAATCATTTGTCCGGGAGGCGGAACCGTTTGGCCGAGTGGCGATCAAGCTCCGGCCGCGCCGGTCATGTCCATGTTGAGGACTTCGATGAACTTTTTCATCGCGGGCGTGAGCACCCGGCCCTTGCGGTGGAGGATAGCGAGGGGGCGGGAGAATTCTTTGCCTTTGAAAGGCACGATGCAGAGGGAGCCCTGTTTCGATTCCTGAAGGACGGTGGCCTGCGGGACGATGGCGATGCCGTGGTCGATCTCGACGGCGCGTTTCACGGTCTCGATGTTGTCGAACTCCATGACGGGCTCGATCTCGAGTTTGTTGTCGCGAAAGATCTGGTCGACGGCTTTGCGGGTGGGGATGTCGGGGTCGAAGCCGATGAATTTCTGACCGGCGAGGGTCTTCATATCGACCTCGCCCGCTTTCGCGAGTTCGTGAGACGGATGCGTGATGAGGACGAGGCGGTCGTCGCGGAAAGGGAGTTGTTCGATCTGCCGGACTTTGACGGGGAAGGCGACGAGGCCGAAGTCCACGGAGTTATGGAGGATGTCTTCGTAAACGAGATTTGAGCGGCGGTACTCGACGCGGACGTTGACCGAGGGGAAATCGTGGAGGAAGCGCTTGATGTAGGGCGGCAGCTCGTGGAGGCCGATGGAGTAAATGGTCGAGATGCGGATGGTGCCGCTGATGACCTTCTTCATCTCCTGGAGCTCGCTGAGGAGCTTCTCGTACTGGTGAAGCACTTCCTTCGAGGCTTCGTACACGCGCTGGCCTTCGCGGGTGAGCTGGAATTGTTTCTGGCTGCGATCGATCAGCAGCGTCTTGAAGTGGCGCTCCATCGCCCGTGCTTGCTGGCTCACGGCGGATTGCGTGATGCCGTTTATTTTGGCGGATTTTGAAAAGCTCTTCGTCTCGACGAGGTCGGCGAAGATTTTGAAATTCTCAATTTGCATGGTGCGATCAGACTGGGCTCAGCATAAATTTCTCTAATCACCCTGCAATCTCTTAAACGGCCTGCTGCATGATCACCTACGAAGACTTTCTAATCCGCGTCGCCGAAGTGCGCGCGAAAATCGCCGAAGCGTGTCGCGTGGCGGGGCGCGATCCAGCAGAGGTGGCCTTGCTGGCGGTGACAAAAACGCATCCGGCGGTGGCGGCTGAGTATGCGGCGCGCTGCGGGCTGGCGGCGGTCGGCGAGAACCGTGTGCAGGAGGCCGTGGAGAAGCGGCCGCTGGTGTCGGCAAGTGCGCCGGGGCTGCGGTGGGAGCTGATCGGGCACTTGCAGTCGAACAAGGCGAAGCTGGCGGTGCAGACGTTTGACCGGGTGCAGAGCGTGGACAGCGAGAAGCTGCTCAATCATCTCGACCGGGCGGCGGGGGAAAGCGGGAAGACGCTGGGGGTGCTGCTTCAGATCAACGCGGGGAACGATCCGGCGAAGTTTGGGGCGGAGCCGGGGGATGCGTCGAAGTTGTTGGAAGTGGCGCTGGCGAAGACGCATTTGCGTATCGAGGGATTGATGACGATCGCGCCGCTCGGGGCGAATCCGGCGGAGGGTGCGGAACTGGCTGTTCGGACGTTTGGAAATTTGCGGACGATCCGGGATGAGCTGGCGGGGCGTTTCGGAGTGCCGTTGCGCGAGCTGTCCATGGGGATGAGCGGTGATCTGGCGGCGGCAGTGGCGGCCGGGAGCACGGTGGTGCGGGTGGGAACGGCGCTGTTTGGGGGAAGGAGCTGAGTTGAGAGTTTAGAGACGGAGTGAGCGTCAGCGGGCGGCGGTTTTAACCGTGGCGGCGGGCAAGGCGGGCTGCTCGGCTTTTTTGTCGAAGTATTTTTGGAGCATCGCGCCGGCGATCGGGGCGGCCAGGTCACCGCCGCCGATTTCATCACCGGGGCCGCCTTCGAGGATGACGGCTACGGCGATCTCGGGGTTGTCGTAGGGGGCAAAGCCGATGAACCAGGCGTAGTTGATACGCGCTCTGACGCCGTTTTCGTAATAGTCTTTCTGGGCGGTGCCGGTTTTTCCGGCGATCTTGGCATATTGTAAGTTGAAGAGTTTCGGGTTGCTGAGTTTGCGTCCGCTTCCTGTTTCCACGCAGCGGCGCATGCCTTCGATAAGTCCGTTGTATTGTCTTGGCGTGAGGCCGATCGGCTCGGTTTTTTGACGCGGGCGTTTGGGATCGTGAAGCAGTGTGGGGTGAGTGACGGTTTCGCCGCGGGCGACGGAAGCCACGAAGCAGGCCATCTGAAGGGGCGTGAGAATGAGCGCGCTTTGGCCGATGGCGTAGTTGGCGGTTTCGCCTTCGGGCCAGCGTTCGCCGCGAACGCGTTGCAGCCAGGCGGGGTCGGGAACGACCATGCGTCGGGTTTCGCCAGGGAGTTCGATGCCGGTGTTCTGATCCAGATGAAAGCGGCGTGCTTCGGCTGCGATCGCGTCAGGGCCCATTTTTCGACCGCAGTCGTAGAAGAAAATGTTGCAGCTTTTCTCCAGCGAGGTCGCGAGGGTCATCTCGCCGGGCGTGCTTCGATGATTGTGGCAGACGAAGGTGCGGTTGCCGATCTGGTAGGTGCCGTTGCATTCGACGTGGGTTGTTGCTGGGTCGATGACGCCGGCGCGAAGCCCGGCGATGGACGTGAGAACTTTGAACGTAGAGCCGGGCTGATAGAGGCCGTTGAGCGCGCGGTTGAGCCAGGCGCCTGTGTCGCTCATCGCCTCGAAGTCGTCGCTGGAGAGGCGTGGCATGAAGTTGTTGAGGTCATAGGTGGGGGCGCTGACGACGGCGAGGACTTCGCCGGTGCGGACATCGATGGCGACGGCGGCGCCGGCCTGGGGTTTGGCCTTCATGATTTTTTGGCCGTTGGCGTCGGTTTCGCCGGTTTCCTCGGGTTCGCCGTCGAGTGTTTTGATGGCTTCTTCGGCGGCGATTTGGAGGTCGATGTCGAGGCTGGTTTTGATGCTCTGGCCTTGGACGGGGAGGCGGCGGTCGAGGGGGGCGTCCACACGGTATCCGGTGGGGTCGACGCGGTAGGTGGCGACGCCGGGTTTGCCTTGGAGGATGTTATTAAAGCGACCCTCGATGCCGTCTTTGCCGATGGTGCCGCGCATTTTCACGGTCCATACGCCGTCTTCGGGGAGGTCGGCGTTGAGTTCGTCATAAGGGCGGACGTAGCCGAGGGCGTGGGCGGCGACGTTTTTGTAGGGATACTCTCGGGTGCTGGCGGCCAGGATCTGGACGGGGTCGGTGACGGGGAGTTGTTCGGAGAGGCGGGCGTATTCCTCCGGGGTAAGCTCGTCGGCAATGATGTAGGGGAGGAGGAGCTGGGTTTCGAAGTGGCGCTTGAGATTGTCGGCGTCGATTTTGATGGAGCGGCCGGTGATGCGGTTGATGTCGTCGGCGTGTTTTTGGAGGACGCTGTAGCGGGCGATAGAGCGAAGCTGAGAATAGGAGGGGAGGTCCTTGTCGTCGTTCGCGAGGTAGTTTTTTCGAATGGTGCGGACGGCGTTGTTGAACTCGGTGCGGAGCTCGTCGAGGTTGACGGCGGCGTAGAAGCGGGCGCGGTTTTTGACGAGGAGGCGGCCTTCGCGGTCGTAAATGTTTCCGCGGGGGCCGGGGGTGAGGATGCGGCGCTGGTTTTGTTGTTTTTCGCGCGAGTGGTATTCGTCGGTTTTGATGAGCTGCTGGTAGGCGAGGCCGCCGATGAGGATGAGGAGGAGGGCGGCGATGGCGGGGTAGAAAAACAGGATGCGCAGGTCGTAGCCCTTGTGGGACTCCATGAGGCTGCTGGAACGGTCTGAAGTGCGGTCGGCCATCGGATGTGCGTGCCGTTACAGCAATCCGCGGCGTTCGTGGCGCAAGCTGAAGCCGGCGATTTCGAGGGCATGTTCCTGAAGTGAGAAGAACCAGCCGGCGGCGAGGGCGACGAAGAGTTCGGAGATGAACAGATCGAGGAAGATCGCGGGGAGCGCGCCGAGGGGCGCGGGGTGGCGGACGATCAGGCCGAGGGTAAGGACGAGGAAGATGGCGGCGTTAGCGATGAGGGCGACGAGAATGCCGAAGTAGGTTTCTTCGCGGGGAAAACGGGCGCGTAAATTGAAGATGAACGTGTGGGCGGCGAGGAAGAGGACGGCGTGGAGGCCGAAGCGGACGGGGGCGGTGGCGTCGAACCAGAGGCCGAGGAGAACGACGATTTTCCAGCCGTCGCGGTAGTTGAGGCGGAGGGCAGGGAAGACGACGAGGAGGCCGCCGATGAAGAGGCTGACGTGCCAGCTGGAGAGGTAGTGATTGAGCTGGGCGAAGACAGTCCAGAGCACGATGCCGCAGACTGAGGCGACGAGGATGAGCCGCCGCGAGGTCATGGCTTTTTCAGCGGGACGAGGACGGTGACTTCGGTGACATCGGCCAAGCGCGGGTCGAGTTCGACGGAGCCGGATTTGAAGAGGCCATCGGGGCTGGGTTCGAGTTTGTTGATTTTGCCGATGACGAGGCCGGAAGGAAATGTGCCGCCAAGGCCGGAGGTGACGACGCGGCGTGGGGTGGCGGAGTTGGCAAAAATATCGAGCGGGACGAAATCAATGAGTCCACCGAAAGGGCCGAAGGCTTCTTTGCTTGCGCCTTGGTAGCTGATGGGCCGGGTATCGCCCTCGAGGGTGGCGGCGAGGCGGAGGCCGGGGGTGCTGATCAGATCGACCTCGGATGTGTAGAGGCCGACTTTGGCGACGCGGCCGACGACTCCGCCGACGAAGATGACGGGGGCGTTTTCGGTGATGCCGTGCGCGGAGCCTTTGCGGATGGTGAGGCGTTGCCACCATGTGCCGAAGCTGCGGCGGACGACGCGGGCGGTCTCGGGTTTGTAGTCCTGGAAGACGGGGAGATTGAGCAGGTCTTCGAGGCGGTGGATCTCGCCTTCGAGCGCGGCGTTTTTCTGGATAGCGAGTTCGTAGGAGGCGTTGAGGCGGGAGAGTTGTTTCCCGGATTCGATGAGGTCGTCTTTGGAGCGCGTGCGCAACGCCCAGTAGGATTGGAGATCCCGGACAGCGGAGGCGGAGACGTCGATGGGTGCCTGGAACTCGAAGAAGGAAGCGCGGCCGAAACGTTTGACGATAGCGGGGACGACCAGCCAGGCGGCGATGATGAGGCCGAGGACGAAGAAGGGTCTGGCTTGGTCGATGCGTTTAGCGGGCACGAGGGGCGGAGCGGGTTTTCAGCCCGGGAGAGACGCGGGAAAGGCGAAGTGGTTCGGAGCCGATAGCGAGATCGTGAAAATCGATCCGATGCGCGACGTGTCGCGATTTAACTCAGACGTTCTGCATGACCCAGTTGAGGTCGTTGAGGACGGCGCCGGTGCCGTTGGCGACGGCGGAGAGAGGATCGTCGGCGACGGTGACGGGCAGGCCGGTTTTTTCGCTGAGGAGGCGGTCGATGCCGCGGATGAGCGAGCCGCCGCCGGCCATGACGAAGCCGCGGTCGACGAGGTCGGCGGAGAGTTCGGGCGGGCAGCGTTCGAGGGTGGTGCGGACGGCGTCGACGATGGCGGCGATGGTGTCGCTGAGCGCTTCGCGGATTTCCTGCGAAGTGATGTGGATCGTCTTGGGGAGACCGGCGACGGAGTCGCGGCCTTTGACTTCTAGGGAGAGTTCTTCGTCGAGCGGGTAGGCGGAGCCGATCTTCATCTTGATCTCTTCGGCGGTGCGCTCGCCGATGAGCAAGTTGTAGGCGCGCTTCATGTAGTTCACGACGGCGGCGTCGAGTTCGTCGCCGGCGACGCGAATCGACTTTGAGAATACAATGCCGGAGAGCGAAATGATGGCGATCTCGGTGGTGCCGCCGCCGATGTCGACGATCATGTTGGCGGCGGGTTCATCGATCGGGAGGCCGACGCCGATGGCGGCGGCCATGGGTTCGGGAATGGTGATGACGTCGCGGGCACCGGCGTGGGTGGCGGAGTCTTTGACGGCGCGTTTTTCGACTTCGGTGATGCCGGAGGGAATGGCGATGACGACGCGGGGGGCGACGCGCAGGGCGTTGTTGTGAACCTTGCGGATGAAGTAGCGGAGCATCGCCTCGGTGACGTCGAAGTCGGCGATGACGCCGTCTTTCATGGGGCGGATGGCGGTGATGTTGCCGGGGGTGCGGCCCAACATACGTTTGGCTTCGTCGCCGACGGCGCGCACTTTGCGGGTGGTGGTATCGAGTGCGACGACGGAGGGTTCGCGGAGGACGATGCCTTTGTCTTTCACATAAACGAGCGTGTTGGCCGTACCGAGGTCGATGCCGATGTCGTTGGAGAAATACCCGAAGAAGTTTGAAGCCATGGTGCTGGTGATGCGGGGAAAAAGCGGCGGTTCCGCCGACGGGAGACAATGAGTGCGTTTCTGCTCTGTCAAAGGGGAAAGCGGGCATTTCTCCTCTGAAAACGTGCGCGGAGCGCGGGGCGAGCAGGCGGCCTGCCGTGAGGAGATGTGACGCACGGCTTGACGGATACGCTTGCGGGGCGTGCTGTCTGGAAACGTTCATGGAGCACGGCATCAACTTTATCCAGGACTTCGCGGTGGTGCTGCTGGTGGCAGGCGCGGTGGGGTGGTTTTGTCAGCGGGTGGGGCTTTCGGTGGTGGTGGGTTATCTGGTCGCCGGGGTGTTGGTGGGGCCATTCACGCCACCGTTCTCGCTGGTGAAGGAAGGGGGGAGCATCGAGACGCTGGCGCAGGTGGGGCTGGTTTTTTTGATGTTTTCCATCGGGTTGAAGTTGAGTGTGAGGAGGCTGAGGCGGTTGGGGTTTTTGCTGCTGGCGGGGGTGTTCGCGAGTGCGGCGGTGGTGTACTGCCTGACGCGCGCGGGCGGGCTGATGCTGGGGTGGAGCGGGACGGAGAGTTTGTTTTTGGCGGCGATGCTCATGGTGTCGTCGTCGTCGATCATCGGGAAAATTTTGCACGACACGGGTTGCACGCATGAGAAGGCGGGGCAGCTGGCGATGGGGGTGTCGGTGCTGGAGGACGTGGTGGCGGTGGTGATGCTGACGTTGCTGAATTCGCTGGTGCAGTTTGGCGGGGTGGGGCAGGGCGTGGATCTGGGGCAGACGCTCGGGATGTTCGGGGCGTTTGTGGTACTGGCGGGTATCGGCGGGTTGCTGATCGTGCCGTGGCTGCTGAAGAAGCTGAGCATCTCGGCGGGGGAGGAGTTGCAGACGGTGACGCTTGCGGGGCTGTTGTTCGGGCTGGCGTTGATCGCGCAGAAGGCGGGTTACTCGCTGGCGCTCGGGGCATTTTTGCTGGGGACGATCGTGGCGGAGACGCCGCACCGGACGCAGGTGGAGCGGACGTTTGAGGGGATGCGCGAGGTGTTCACGGCGGTGTTTTTCGTGGCGATCGGGATGCAGATCGATGTGCGACTGGTGGGTGAGTGGTGGTGGTTGATCGTGGGCGTGGCGGCGTTCACGGTGGTGGTGCGGGCGCTGGCGACGACCATCGGGCTGTCGCTGATCGGGACTTCGGTGAAGGACTCGATGCAGGTAGGGTTGATGGCTACGCCGATCGGGGAGTTTTCGTTCATCATTGCGCAGCTGGGCGTGGCGGCGAAGGTGGTGCCGGAGCGGTTTTATCCGATGGCGGTCGGGGTGTCGCTGCTGACGACGCTGGGCGCGCCGTCACTGACGAAACATTCGGAGAAGATCAGTGTATGGGCTTTGTCGCGACGGCCGGGGTGGTTGCGGGCGTGGCATGGTTATTACTACACATGGATCGAGCGGCTGCGGGCGCGGCAGAAGCGAAATATGCTCTGGCAGCTGAGCAAGAAGCGGTTGATCCAGATAAGCGTGGAGGTGTTGCTGGTGACTGGGCTGCTGGTGTTTTCGGAGCCGCTGTTTGCGATGGTTGAGAGTTGGCTGGGGCATAACTGGCTGTTTCCGCATGGGCCGACGGTGCTGTTTGTCGCGGGCATGACGCTGGTCGTGCTGGCGCCGCTGGTGGCGATCTGGAGGAATATTTCGGCTCTGTGCCTGCTTTACGCGCAGGTGTCGGTGTCGGGGCATCCACAGGCGCGAAAGATGGCACCTGTTGTGGAGTGGGCGTTCCGGGCGGTGGCGGGAGCGGCGCTGGCGTTGTGGATTTTTTCGCTGTTGCCGGCGGGTGTGGGGATGAAGTGGCTGTTGCTGGCGAGTGTGTTGCTGGCGGGCGTGGGCATCCTGATTTTGCGGCGGAGGCTGGTTTACTGGCACAGCGAGCTGGAGGTGGAGCTCCAGGGGGCGCTCGCGGGGGCGGGGAGCGCGGCGATGGAGACGAATGCGCCGTGGCTGAATCCGCATCGCGAGTGGAAGCTGAGTGTGAGCGATTGTGTGCTGCCGGATCTGGCGGATTGCACGGGGAAGAGGATCTCGGAGCTGGCGCTGAGGCCGCAGTTTGGAGCGACGATTGTGGGCATTGACCGGCAGGGCTGCCTGATCCCGCTGCCGGGACCGGAGACGGTGCTTTATCCGCGGGACAAGGTTTTGTTGATCGGCACGGCGGAGCAGATGGCGGCTGGCAAGGCATTCCTGCAAAGAGTGACGGGCAATCCGTCGGGATCGGAGTTCGAGGATGTGCGCATGGAAACCATCCTGGTTCCGACGGGCAGTCCGGGGGCGGGGAAGGATTTGAGGACGTTGATCCCGTCGCAGGGAAACCATGTGCAGATCGCGGGTATCCGGCGCGGGGAGACGCGGGTGCTCAATCCGGCGGGCGATGAAGTGGTGGGGGCGGGTGACGAGCTGCTGGTGCTCGGAACGCCGGACCAGATCCACGGGTTTCGCGAGTGGCTGGAGGCGGTCTGAGCGGCGGGTGATAGGCTTAGGGCGGATGTGGACGTGGCGGTGGTTGCGGGCGGGAGTGAGGGGGGATTTTGGACACAAAAAAAGCGCACCGGAGAGGGGGCGCTTGGAAGAGAGAAAAGGCGTGGTGCTTAGTTGGCGCCGTGCGTCTTGGTGGTCTCAGCTTTTTTTGAAGTCTCGGTGGCCGTGGATTGGGCGGCCGGTTCTTCGTCTTCGCCCTTGGAGGCTTTTTTGAATTCCTTGATGGACTGGCCGAGACCGCGGGCGAGGCTCGGGAGCTTGGCGCCGCCGAAGAGGAGGAGCACAATGAGGAGGAGGACGATCAATTCCGTGCTGCCCATGCCCATGAGGGCGAGAGGAGCGTTGAGGAGTGGGCTGTTCATGATGTTCGGCAGGCTATGTTACTCCGAGGGGGAGTAAAGGTGTTATACCGGTTTGGTGGGAGACGCAGGCGGAGTGGTGAGGTTACCGGACGGGCAGTGGTGGCGTGGTACCGTCGGGCTTCTTCATGGAGACCTGCTTGAGCAGGTTCTGTGCATTGTCGATCTGCTCGGCGTCGAAAAAGCCGTGGAGCTGACGAATGCGCGTCGGGTGGCGCATTTTGCGGAGGGCTTTGGCCTCGATCTGACGGATGCGCTCGCGGGTGACTTTGAACTGTTTGCCCACCTCTTCGAGGGTGCGGCTGTAGCCGTCGATGAGACCGAAGCGGAGAGAGAGAACACGGCGTTCGCGGTCGGTGAGAGAGTCGAGGACGTCGATGATTTTTTCGCGCAGGAGCGAGAAGGCGGTCATGTCGTACGGGTTTTCCGCGGACTTGTCTTCGATGAAGTCGCCGAAGCTGGTGTCGTCGCCGTCGCCGACGGGGGACTGTAGCGAGATGGGTTGTTGTGCCATCTTCATGATCTGCTGCACGCGCTCGACGGGGAGATTCATCTCGTCGGCGACTTCCTCGGGCGTCGGTTCGTGGCCGAATTCCTGGAGGAGTTGCTTCTGGACCTGCATGACTTTGTTCAGCGTCTCGATCATGTGGACCGGGATGCGGATGGTGCGGGCCTGATCGGCGATGGAACGGGTGATTGCCTGACGGATCCACCAGGTGGCGTAGGTGGAGAACTTGTAGCCACGGCGGTACTCGAATTTTTCGACGGCCTTCATGAGGCCCATGTTGCCCTCCTGGATGAGATCGAGGAAGGAGAGGCCGCGGTTGGTGTACTTCTTAGCGATTGAGATCACGAGACGAAGATTGGCCTCGACCATCTCGGTCTTGGCTTTGTGGGCTTCGCGGACGTGGACGCCAGTCTTTTTGACGATCTCGAGGAGTTCGGCGGCAGTGAGACGCTGTTCGGCCTCGATCTGACGGAGACGGGCGTTGAGCGGCTTGGTGTCGATCGCGGCGTCTTTCTTGGTCTTCGGGTGCTTGGCGCGGTCGATCTGCGCGAAAATCTGTTCGATCTCGGCCAGCAGCGGGTTGATCTGCTCGAGGTACTCTTCGTAGACCTTGAGCTTGAAGAAGAATTTGCCGAAGTGGGCCTTGTAGGCGCTTTCGCGTTTTTTGAACTTGGCGTGGACTTTCTTTTTGCCCGCTTCGTCCTTGGTTTTCAGATACTCTTCCCAGGCGTCGGCGACGTTGGCTTCGCCGTCCTGGGTGCCCTCGACGAGTTTGGGGAGGTTTTTGAAATAGGCTTCGCGGCTTTCGATTTTCTTATCGATGACGATGCGGTCGAAACGCTCTTCGCGGTTGAGGAGTTTGGCTCCGAGGGTGCCGATGTAACGGCCGACGATGGCGGACTCGAAGAGGGCTTCCTGAGCCTTGAGCTCGGCGTTTTCGATGCGCTTGGAGATTTCGACTTCCTGCTCGCGGGTTAGCAGCGGGACCTGGCCCATCTGCTTGAGGTACATGCGGACGGGATCGTCCAAAATGTCGTTCTGCGAGGTGCGGGATTCTTCCTCTTCGGCCTCTTCCTGGCGCTGTTTATAGTCTTCGACCTGATCGGGCTCGAGGATCTCGATCTCGAGGTTCTGGAGAATGGAGAGGACGTTATCGATTTCCTCTTGGTTTTCGACGGACTCGGGGAGGGCTTCGTTGATATCGTCGAAGGTGAGGTAGCCTTGTTCCTTCGAGAGGCGGATCAGGTTACGAATCTTGTCGTTAATACCGCCGGGGGCAAGGTCAGCGCCGGGAGTGCCGCCTTCCGGAGTGGCGTTCTGGGTGCGTTCGATAGCGGTTTCAACGGCTTCTGAGTGCGTGTCGGATTCGGCTGACTTGGCTTTGCGCGGCATGGTGTGGATCTAGGAAATGCAATCAGACAGCGGCGGGCAGACCAAAGGGCGCTCGCAGCTGTCGCTGGATATCGGTGCGTTGTTTTATGAGAGAAAGTGCGTCAAAGTTACTGTCCGGACCGTGTGTAGCTAGAGCAAGTTCTATTTGGCGGAGCTGAGGCTCCAGGAAACGGGTGCGGATTTGAACGAGGGCTTGGTTGATGGCGCGAACGGGTTCTTCTGTACGCGGAGGATCGAAAAGAAGCGAGGCGACGAGCGTCTTTTCTTCGGGATTTTCGAGCAGGCCGTCGAGGTGATCGCGGCCGGGCCAGGCGTCGTGCTCGAACTCGGCGAGAAAGCGGTTGAGGAGTGAGCCGGGGAGGTGGGAGGCGTCGATCCAGTCGTGGGGGAGTACGGTGCTGAGGGGTTTGCCGAGTTGCTCGAAGTGCAGGCACATGAGCAGGAGGTGGTACTCGGGCGTGTTGGCAGTGTTGATTGTTTTTGTGGCGACAGGGGAGGATAGGGCGTCGTGGGATTGAGGCGGAGCGGCGGGAGCGAGCTTACTGTGCTGGCGTCGTTTATATGCGTCGAAATCGCGGTGGACGGCGGACGAGGGGAGGCGGAGGCTGGCGGCGATCTCGTCCAAAAACTGGGCGCGGGTGGTCTCGGATTCGGTGGCGGAGATGATCTCGAAGAGGCTCTGGCTGGCGCGGGTTTTGTGTTCGGCGGAAGCGGTTTCGGGCGCGGGTAAAATGCTGCGGCTGGCGAAGGTCATGGCGCTGAGGGCGCCGCGTTTGACTTCGTCGTAGGCGGCGAGACCGCGTTCGAGGAAGAGCACGTCGGGGTCGATTTTGCCGTCGCCGGGGGCGGCGAGGAAACGGATTTCGAGGCCGGCTTTGAGCGCCATCGGGAGGAAGCGGAGGGCGGCTTTTTGACCAGCGCTGTCGCTATCGAAGAAGCACTCCACCTGCGGATGGTAGCGGCGCATGAGCACGAGCTGGCCTTCGGTGATGGAAGTGCCTTGGGGGGCGATGGCGGTTTTGAGGCCGACTTGCCAGCAGCGGAGCGCATCCAGTTGACCTTCGACCATGACGAAGGGTTTGCCTTCGCCGGCGGCCGTGCGGGCGCGGTCGAGGTTGAAGAGGAGATTTCCCTTCGTGAAGATCGGGGTCTCCGGGGAGTTGACGTACTTGGCTTCGCGCGCGGGGTCGTCTTGCGGGGTGAGATCGGTCTGGCGGGCGGTGAAGGCGACGACGCGGCCTTGGTGGTCGCGGATGGGAATCATTAAGCGGCCGCGAAAACGGGGTTTGAGAGAACCGAGGCCCAAGAGCGCGCCCTCGCGGACGAAGAAGAGGCCGCATTGGCGGAGGGCGTCTTCGGAGAATTTTTTCTTGAGCAACGCGGCGGCGAGCGAGTTGTCGGTGGGGTCGGCGGAACCGATTTTGAATTCGTCGGCGATCTCCATCGGGAAGCGGCGTCTGGTCTGCCAGTAGTCCCGCATGTAGTCGCCAGAGTTGCCGGGGTTTTTGAAGACTTGGTGGAAGTGCTCGGCGGCGACTTCGTGGAGATCGAAGATCTCCTGGCGCAGTGAGCGTTCTTCGCGGGTGGGGCCGGAGCCTTCTTCGTACTCGATGGGAACGCCGAAGCGTTGTCCGAGCGCCTCGATGGATTCGACGAAATTGAGCTGCTCGGTTTCCTGGACAAAGGCGATGATGTCGCCCGCTTTTCCACAGCCGAAGCACTTGTAGGAGCCGCGGTCGGGGTTGACGTGAAAGGACGGCGATTTCTCCTGATGAAAAGGGCAGAGGCCTTTGAATTGGGCGCCGGCTTTTTTCAACGTGGCGACCCGGGCGACGACATCCACGATGTTCACGCGAAACTTCAGGTCGCGGATACAGGTGGGTTTGATGGCGGGCATGGAAGGCGTTTCGGGCGCGACAGGCGCAGTGAAGTTTGCACTTTTAACCGGGTGGGGGTTCTGTCAAGTACCGCGCTTTTGGGAAACTTTTTGCCGCGCTTGGCTACACACTTACTCATGCAATTTCTGAAATCGGGGTCTCTTTTCTCCCTTTGGATCGCGGCTGTCGCGATGATCTCACCGCTTGGTCATGCACAGACCGTCGCGGTTGAACCGCTGCCGGTTTGGGAGGCGACGCTTCCGGCTTATGATGACGGCGCGTATGCGGCGAAAGTGGAGATGTTGATCGCTAAATATGAAGCCGCTGGCGGCCGGAAGCTGGCGCCAGGCGAAAAGAAAAAGGTGGGATTGAAAATTTATACGGACTCTGGTCCGGGCATGGCGACGCCGGTGCCGCTGGTGAAAGCGGTGATTGGTGCGCTGGAGCGTCGTGGCTTTTCGAAAGAGCAAATCTTCCTTGTTGGGCTGAACCAGCTTCGACTGCGCATGACGGGTTATTTGCCGTCGCTCGTCACGGGGCAGTCGCCATTCAAGGGGCATCCGTTCTACGTGCTGGAGTCGGGACGCTTTTATGATCCGGTGTGGTTTTACGACAGTCCGCTGCCGTCGCGTTTTGACCCGATCTTCGCCGAGAAGAGCGTGGAGGGCATCGAGGCCAACACCACGAAAGAGCAGGATCGTAAGAGCTTCCTGGCGACGCCGCTGTTTCTCGATGCGGATTTCTGGATCAACCTGCCGGTCTATACCGATCACCAGTATCTTGGCGTTAATGGCGCGCTGGTGAATGCCACGCTCTGGAATGCCAGTAATACGGCGCGGTTTTTCCGCAGTCCGGCGAATGCGCCCGCGGCGGTGGCGGAGATGAGCGCGATTCCTGAGCTGCGCCAGACTTGGGCGTTCACGATTGCGAGCCTGGAGCACTATCAGTTTATCGGCGGTCCGTATTTTAACTCTCTGTACACAGTGTCTGAGCCGCTTGTGTGGCTGAGCGCAGATCCGGTGGCGCTGGATTCGTTCATGCTTACGCGCATCAATCGCTGGCGTGAGCGGGCGGGCTTCAAGCCGGTGTCGGAGGAGATCCGCACGCTGGATTTCGCAGAGACGCTAGGCGTGGGTTCCTCGAAGGCTACGCCGGGACGGGTGATCCGTGTGGGTGATTGAGCAGACAGGCGGATTTCCCCGGAAAATCCCCTTGTCACTGCTGAAAGAGTGCGGCCATTTCTAGCGCGTCATGTCTCAAGCTGATTATCTCCCGATCCTGATTCAAATCTGCCTCGCCGCGGGCGTGGCCATCACGGTCATAGGAGCGAGTCATCTGATCGGTCAGCGCGCAGCGAAAAACGCAATCAAGGATTCGGCTTACGAGTGCGGAGTGAAAGGCGATGGCAACGTTCACACGCGCTTCTCGGTGAAATTCTACGTCACAGCGATGCTCTTCATCCTCTTTGATATTGAAGTGGTTTTTCTGATTCCATGGGCATTCATCTACCGGGATTTTCTAGCCAACCATATCGCGATCCTGGGGCCGATCATGTTTTTCATCGGTGTGCTCGTGCTCGGGCTTTTCTACGAAGTGAAAAAGGGCGCGCTCGATTGGGAGAAGTGAGCGGCTGAGTTACTGAATTACCATGCGGCTGGAGAAAATCATCGCGCGCAGCCGCATCATCGATCTGCGCAGTACGGATCTTAAAGGCGCGCTGGAGGAGTTGCTGGATGTTTCGATCACGCGTTCGCCGGAGTTAAAGCGCGATGTGCTGCTCCGCGGTTTGCTGCAACGTGAGAGCACGATGACGACTTACCTCGGTGCGGGCGTGGCATTGCCGCACGTTCGCGTGAAAATGAAGCGCCGTTACATCCTCGCGATCGGGCGCAGCCGGGGTGGTGTCCGCCACGAGCGAACGAAGACGGATGAGCCGGTGAAGTTGATTTTGATGCTGCTCGCCGATGAAAAGGCGCGCGATTACCTGCAGGTACTGGCCTCGATCGCGCGGCTGGTGCAGGATCAAGAGACGGTTAAAAGCCTCATGGAGGCGCCATCGCTTGATGATCTGGATGAGCGGCTCACAGCGGCGTTGAGCGGCATCACGGCACGACCGGTGCAGGCGCAGCAAAGCCGTATCAATCGCATGATGATCCGGCAGGCCGACAACGTAGCGAAGGGTACGGACTGCTCGGCGATCATGGTTTTCGGCGACACGTTCACGGGCGGGATCGAGCCGGGGAGCTGGCGTTCGGTGGCGAAGGCATTGCTGGTCACACGCAATCTAGTGGATGGCGACAATGAGGGCAGTGGATTTGCCGAGACGATCCAGGTGAGATCTTTTTCAACGCAGCGGCTGGCGCAGCTGCGCAGTGCTATGCTGGTGGCGCTGACGCGCGGAGTGATTTCGTTCAACGACCGCATTTGCTGCATCGGGGGAATCGCGGGGAGTAATCAGTTCGACACGATGGTGGTGGTTGATGTGGAGCGGGAGTTCCAGACGCTGCTCACCGGGCACACCGATCTGTTGCCCGAGGATGTGAAGCCCGAGGTGCTGGAGCGCGTGATCGCGGTGGCGACTGAGCTGGCGGTCGAAGGCCGCGAGGGCCGGCCGGTGGGGTGTCTTTTCGTGATCGGCGACACAGGCAAGGTGGAGAAGCTGACCAAGCCGCTCGTGCTGAATCCGTTTTATGGTTACAAGGAGGAGGATCGCAATATCCTCAATCCGTTCATGGACGAGACGGTGAAGGAGTTTTCCTCCATCGACGGAGCGTTCGTGATTCGCGGCGATGGCGTGGTGGTTTCCGCGGGCAGCCTGATCCAGGCTACGGATAACGATCACGCGCTGCCGAGCGGGCTGGGCAGCCGCCATGCGGCGGGCGCGGCGGTGTCGGTGGCGACGCAGGCGATCGCGATCGTGGTTTCTTCGAGCACGGGGCAGGTGACGCTGTTTCGTCGGGGCGTGATGCTGCCGCTTATGGAAAAAGGCATGGGGCTCAAGTGAGCGGCTCCAGCAAGCCGAGCATGACACGCGCGACTTCGCTCTTTCTGGATGTGCTGAGGTTGGCGGCGGCGCTGGTGGTTTTTTTCGCGCACACGACGAACTATTGGAATCCCGCGATGATGGGGCCGATGCAGGTGTGGGCGCATGATGCGGTGATCGTTTTTTTTGTGCTGTCGGGGTATGTGATCGCGCACACGACGCGCGATGGGGCAAGGGACGCGCGGCAGTACACGGTGGCTCGGTTGTCTAGGCTCTACTCGGTGGTGGCTCCGGCGTTGGTGCTGACTTGTTTCCTTTGGCTCGCGGGGCGCGGGTTGGAAGCGGAGTTTTATGCGGGTTACGAGCGGGCTTATCCTTGGGTGCGATTCGCCGCCTCGTCGGTGTTTTTGAATGAAGTCTGGATGCTGGAGCTTTCGCCGCCGACGAACACGCCGTTTTGGTCGCTCGGTTACGAGGCGTGGTACTACTTGTTTTTCGGGGTGGCGCTGTACGTGAAATCGAAGCGGGCGAGGTGGGGATGGCTGATTGTCGGCGCGTTGCTAGCTGGGCCCAATGTGTTGATGTTGCTGCCGGTGTGGCTGGTGGGAGTTGCGGCTTACAACTGGAGGGATCGAGGATCACTTTTGCGCGGTTGGGCGATGTCGGGCCTAGTCGGGGCGGTGGCTGCGACGTGGGCGGTGCTGCGGTATTTGCCGGACTGGCCGGGGACGGCCGGTGAGCATCCGTGGTATTTCGCGGGTGCGGCGGTGAGCGATTTGATCGGCGGATTGGGATGGGCTGCGATCATTTGGTTTTTCAACCGGGCTTTCGTGGGAGTGAATGTGATAACGGTGGTTTACCGCCCGGTGCGCTGGCTGGCGGGGCACACATTCTCACTATACCTGTATCATGCGCCGCTGGTGATTTTGGCGTCGGCAATGTTTCCTCCTTTCACCGTGAAGGGAGCTGAGTGGGTACCGATCATGGTGATCTTGATCGTGGTGTATATTATGGGTGCGGTGACTGAGTCGCAGCGTCATCGCTGGGAGGCGTTGTTTGGGTGGATTTGGGATCGGTTGATTAAGCGGGGCTCGAGTATTTCGCAGCCTGTCGATCAACCGCTGACTGGCTGAAGTTTAGAGTTGCGCGAGGCGATGGCGGGAGGTTTCTTCGACCTTTCAACCTTTTATAACCATGCAAGAAGTCGTCACCCTGGAATGCACCGAAGCCAAGAAAGAGGGTAAGCCTGTTTCGCGCTACCTCACCAAGCGCAACAAGAAGACCGTCACGGAGCGCATCGAGAAGAAGAAGTACAATCCCTTCCTCAAGCGCCACACGCTGCACAAAGAGATCAAGTAATCACCTGACCTCGCGTCACTTTCAAAGCCCGTCTGCTAAGCAGCCGGGCTTTTTTATGGCCGCAACCTAGGGTTTGGCGGGAGAGGAAGGCGGAGTTGCGGGCGTACTCTGAGAGCGGCGGGCGGAGCGCCACGCCTCGCGGTGCTTGCGAATCCAATCGAGAAGTGCGCGCTCGAAACCGATGTCATGTCCGAGGCGTTCGGACTCGATCCATTTGTGACGGAGGATCTCTTCCCGCTCGGCGAGGAATTCTTGATAAAGGCTGGATTGCTTTACGAAGTCCCGGGACGGTTCGGACGGTTTGAGGGAAGTGTCGGTCATGGCTACCACGGCGATGGCTTAGGTTAAGTGGATGCTAGAATCGGGTTGTGGCGACTGCCGGCGGGCATTTTCGCCAATTTATAAAACGATCCCCGCTGCATAGGGGAATTACCGGGAGTGACTGACTTCGAAAACGCTGTGCGAGCGGATGCGAAGTGGAGTGTAGCAAAAGAGGGCATGCTTGCGTTCGTAGTGTCTGCTTGCGGACAGGAATCCGCCAGGACAGTTGCCGAGGTAAGCGTCATGTTTCTGACACGAAACGTAGGTTCGTGATAATGCCTGTCAACCCCGCGAAAAGCGCCGGGGGATTTATCGGAAAACGGCTGGCTAATTACAGCCAATCTGGAAGCCGCCGGGTGAGGCGAAATCCTCAGCGGTGTTTCATCAGCCGTTCGTGACTGGCGCAGGTTTGCGGAGGCGGGCGAGCAACGTTTCGCCGATATCGCGGAATGTCCGGGCGGCAGGGCTGTCTGGCTGGCTGACGACGATCGGGATGCCGGTGTCGCCGCCCGCGCGGATCTCGGGGATGAGCGGCACCTGGCCGAGCAGGGATGTGCCGAGAGTATCGGCGGTCTTCGCTCCGCCGCCTTCGCCGAAGAGCGCGTGGCGATTGCCGGCGGGATCGACGAAGTAGCTCATGTTTTCCGCGACGCCGAGGATGGGGACGTTGACCTTTTGGAACATGAGTCCGCCTTTGCGCGCGATCTGGGTGGCGGCAAGTTGTGGCGTGGTGACAAGCACGGCGCCGTCGAGCGGGAGCGTTTGAACGAGCGAAAGTTGAGCGTCGCCGGTGCCGGGCGGGAGATCGACGAGGAGGACATCGAGTTCGCCCCACTTCACGTTTTGGACGAATTGCTGGATGGTCTTCATGATCATCGGGCCGCGCCAGACGACGGGGGTGTTGTCGTCCACGAGGAAGCCCATGCTCATGACTTTCACGCCGTGGTTTTCGAGTGGTATGATGGAGTCGCCCTCGACTGTGGGGCGGCCATTGATGCCGATCATCAGTGGCACGGACGGACCGTAGATGTCGCAATCCATCAGGCCAACACGACCGGGGCGGCCTTGCGCGGTGAGAAGTTGAGCGAGGGCGCAGGCGAGGTTGACGGAGAAGGTGGATTTGCCGACGCCGCCTTTGCCGGAGGCGATGGCGACGGAGTTGGTGATGCCGGCGGGTTTGCCTCCGGCGAGATTGCCGCCACCTGCGGCGGGTGTGGCGGGCTTCGGTGCGGTGACGGCGACGTCGATCAAGGTCGCGTTGATGCCGGGCTGGGCGCGCAGGCATTTGTCGACTTCGTTTTTGAGATGAAGCGGGATCTTCGGATCGGCGGTATTGAGCGCGAGCGAGACTTTGGCGACGCCGTCCGCGAAGGCGGCTGAGCGGACGAGTCCGAACGACACGATGTCACGGCTGAAGCCGGGATACTTCACTTGCTTGAGAATCTCTTTGATCGAGTCGGGAGTCACGTTGTTCAGGTGTCGCTGGAGTTTTTGAAGACGATGGAAGTTTTGACGTTGTTATGACTCGCGCGGCTGTAAATAGAAATGCCGGAACCTCACTCACTGTTTAGCATCCCTTTCTTTCCATGCAAAAATTCCTCACTGTTTTCGCCGCGCTCATCGGGCTGGTGGTGGCGTCAGCAACTTCACGTGCGCAAGGCGCTCCGGATATTGGCCCGATCAATGTGGCTGGTGCCAATACCATCGCCGTCTCGATTTCCGGGGAAGGCGAATTGGCGTCGCTGGCGCGCAAGGCATTCGATGTTCACGGCCGGTACCGCGTGGTCGCCAGCGGTGGTGCGTTCGACATCGGATTTGCGAGTGTTTCTCCCACGCAGGTGCGTGTGGATATACGCAAAGGTGGCGCGGTGGCACTGAGTCAGACAGTGAGTGGCGCGAACACGCGTAATGCGCTTTACCGCGCGGCTGATGTGGCGGTGAAGGCGACGAGTGGCGGGCTGAATGGTTTTTTCGCCTCGAAGCTGGCCTTCGTGAGCAATCGCAGCGGCTCGGACGAAATTTACGTGAGCGATCTCTTTCTCGGTGATGCGACGGCGGTAACTCAGCAGAAGTCGAATGTGCTGTCGCCACGTTGGTCGCCCGATGGCACGCGTTTGGTCTACACCAGTTTTTTTAAGTCGGGCTTTCCGGACATCTTCGTCATCGATCTGGCAGCGCGGCGTTGGAATGTGTTCGTGAGTATGAAGGGGACCAACAGCGGCGCGCGTTTCAGCCCTGACGGTTCTCAAGTGGCCATGGTGCTGAGCGGGGGTGGAAATCCCGACATCTACGTGAGCAACTCTCAGGGCAAAGGGATTTCCAAGCGCACGAACTCTGCGGGCGTGAAGTCATCGCCATGTTTCTCGCCGGATGGTTCTCGCATCGTTTATGCAGGCGAGCCTGGTCCGCAGCTTTATGTGATGCCGGCCTCGGGTGGCACGGCTCAGCGTGTGACCAATGGCGGCAGCACGTACTGCGCGGAGCCGGATTGGAGCCGCGCTGATCCCAACAAGATTGTGTTCACGATGCGTGATGGGAAACGTTTCCAGATTGGGGTGCTCGATCTCCGCACCGGACAGAGCAAAAAGGTGTCGGCTGCACCATTCGATGCCGTCGAGCCGTCGTGGCTGGATGATGGACGGCATGTGGTTTACACGGCTCGCTCGGCGAACAACCGGCGTCTCTGCATTCTCGATACCGAGACGGGGAAATCGACGCCTATCGCTTCAGTCTCGTCGGAGAAGGGCAGTCCGTGGCTGCAATGATCTTTCTGATCGGCGGCAGGGTTTAAGTGAAACGCGGTCCAAGTGACCGCGTTTTTTTGTGCATGAAAAAGCCGCGCCGGAATCAGGCGCGGCTTTGAAGATAAGGTCCGGCGCATTTAGCCGGAAGCCCTGTGATTCGTTCAGGCCGAGGCGGCGACGAAGTTTTTCTCGGCGGCGTCCCAATCGACGACGTTCCAGAAGGCGGCGATGTAGTCGGGGCGGCGGTTCTGGAAGTTCAGGTAGTAAGCGTGCTCCCAGACATCGAGGCCGATGACAGGTTTACCCTCGATCGTGGTGGTGACGGCTTTGCCCATGAGCGGGCTGTCCTGATTGGCGGTGGAGCCGACAGCGAGTTTCTTGTCTGTGCCGACGTAGAGCCAGGCCCAGCCGGAGCCGAAGCGGGTCGTAGCGGCTTTGGTGAACTCTTCTTTGAATTTATCGAAGCTGCCGAAAGTGGCGTTGATCGCATCGGCAAGTTTGCCTTTCGGAGCGCCGCCTTTGCCTGGACCGAGGATGGTCCAGAAGAAGGCGTGGTTGCTGTGGCCACCGGCGTTATTGCGGATACCGCCGCGGATGGCGTCAGGAACTTTGCTCAGGTCAGCGATGAGCGCATTGACGTCGAGCGCGGCGAGAGCGGGGTGATCCTTGAGGAGATTGTTGGCGTTGGTGATGTATGCCTGGTGGTGCTTGCCGTGATGGATTTCCATCGTCTTCGCATCGATGTGCGGAGCGAGAGCGTCGAGGGCGTAAGGCAGTTTCGGGAGTTCGTAGGCCATGATGATGAGGAGGAGTGTGGTGGTTTTGTTGAGATGCTGGTGAACGAGTAAGTGTGGATACGGCTGCGTCAACTGGTGCGGGAAGAAAGCTTTTCGCGCGGCTGATCGCCGTGTGGGAAAATCCGATTAGTTATTAAAGCGGAAGAGCGTCACGTCGCCGTCCTGGAAGACATACTCTTTTCCTTCGATGCGGTATTTGCCCGCTTCGCGTGCGGCGGCGGTGCTGCCGAGGCGCGTGAGGTCGGCGTAGGAGACGACTTCGGCTTTGATGAAACCTTTTTCGAAGTCAGTGTGGATCACGCCGGCGGCTTGAGGAGCCTTCCAGCCCTTCTTGATCGTCCACGCGCGGACTTCTTTTTCGCCGGCGGTGAAATAGGTCTGCAAACCGAGCAGCGTATAGGTGGCGCGGATGAGCGTCGAAACACCCGAATCGTCGACGCCGAGATCTTTGAGGAAGCCCTTGGCCTCTTCGGGCGAGAGGTCGATGAGCTCGGCTTCGATGCGCGCACTAATAGGAACGTAAGCGGCTTCGTGGTGGGCTTTGACGAACTCGGCGACTTTTTGGACGAAGGGATTTTGCTCGGCCGTGGCGAGATCGCTTTCGGCGACGTTGCACGCGTAGATGACGGGTTTGGCGCTGAGGAGTTGGAAAAGGTTGAGCAGCTTTTTCTCGTCGTCGGTGGCGGGGAGAATGTTGGCCGGCTTGTTTTCGTTAAGGTGCGGCTTGAGGCGCTCGAGCAGCGCGATCTCGATGATCGCCTCTTTGTCGCCGGACTTGGCCTTCTTCTGGGTTTTGTCGATGCGCTTGGTGACGGCATCGAGGTCGGCGAGGATGAGCTCTGTAGTGATAACCTCGATATCACGCACGGGGTCGACGTTGCCCATCGTGTGGAGGATGTCGCCGTCTTCGAAGCAGCGCACGACGTGGACGATAGCGTCGGTCTCGCGGATGTTTGCGAGGAACTGATTGCCGAGACCTTCGCCCTGGCTCGCACCTTTGACGAGGCCGGCGATATCCACGAATTCCATGGCGGCGGGAATCACGACGTTGGTCTTGGCGATCTTTTGGAGAACGTAGGCGCGCTCGTCGGGCACGGTGACGACGCCCACATTGGGATCGATCGTGCAGAACGGATAGTTCGCGGCCTCGGCCTTGCGGGAGCGGGTGAGGGCGTTGAAGAGAGTGGACTTGCCTACGTTGGGGAGGCCGACGATGCCTGCTTTGAGCATAAGGCGCGGACGTTCGCGGTGCTCATGAAACCGGTCAAGCCCGCAACAAAGCCCATGTCGGCTCTTGACAAGGGTAGGGCACGCCGGTGAATTCCTCGGCTTTTCCAAAAACGTAACCGTCTCGAAAACCATTTCACATGGCCCTCAAAATCCGTCTCTCGCGCATCGGCGCCGTCCATAAACCCATCTACCACGTCGTTGTGGCTGAAGCCCGTTCCCGCCGTGATGGTTCACCTGTCGAGCTTCTCGGCACCTACACTCCCCAGTCCAAGAGTCAGCCGCTCATCCTTGACCTCGCTCGCGCTGAGTACTGGTTGAGCAAGGGTGCAGTCGCCACCGATACCGCTCGTGGCCTGATCAACAAAGCCAAGAAGGCCGCTCCCGCAGCTTAAGGCGCGTTTAGGTTTTCACTTTAATCGCCCTGGCTTCATGCCCGGGCGATTTTTTTTGCCCAACTCTCGCCCTAGTTCCCGCCTATGCCTCTCCACATCGATCTGCTGACGCTTTTCCCGCGGATGCTCGATGGCGTGCTGACGGAGAGCATTTTGGGCAAAGGCATCGCAGCAAATCTCCTGTCGGTTAAAATCCACGATTTGCGCGGTTGGTGTACCGACAAGCACAAGACTGCTGATGATCGTCCTTTTGGCGGAGGTGCCGGGATGGTCATGAAACCTGATCCGGTTTTCGCCGCTATGGAGCAGCTTCAGACCCCGGCTTGCCGTCGCATTTATCTCACGCCCGACGGTGTACCGCTGACTCCCGCCATCGCTCAGGATCTCGCAATGCAGCAGCACGTGATTTTTCTCAGTGGTCACTATGAAGGGATCGACCAACGCATCCGCGAAAAAGTGATCGATCAGGAGATCAGCATTGGTGATTACGTGCTCACGAATGGCACTCTTGCGGCCGCTGTCGTAATCGATGCGCTCAGTCGTTTTATTCCCGGTGTTTTGGGGGAAGAAAAGTCATTGACGCACGAATCTCACACCGGCACGTTGCTCGACTTTCCTCAATACACGCGTCCCGCCGAATTTCGAGGCATGTCAGTGCCCGAAGTGCTTCTCTCAGGAGATCACCGCAAAATCGAAGCCTGGCGACACACGCAGCAGTTGGAGAAAACCCGCCAGGTTCGCCCAGATTTATTCGAAAAACACCGTCATGCATCCCGTCATTAAAGATATCACCGCCCACCAAGTGAAAAACGATCTTCCGCCGTTCAAAGTCGGCGATGGCGTCCGCGTTCACACCAAGGTTCGTGAGGGCGACAAAGAGCGCGTTCAGATTTTCGCTGGCATCGTCATCGCCCGTAAAGGTGCTGGCATCCACGAGGCCTTCACCGTCCGCCGTATCAGCTACGGCGAAGGCGTTGAGCGCGTTTTTCCAGTCAACTCCCCGAACATCGAGAAGATCGAGATCGAGAAGGAATCCGAGAACATGAAGGCCCGCCTTTATTACCTCCGTGATCGCCTCGGTAAGGCTGCTGTCGCTGTTAAAGTTAAGCGCCACGACCGCTCTGAAGTCGCAGCCGCTGCTCCTGCCGCCAAATAATCACGCATCGTTCGCGCGATGCCTGTCTCACTTTCAAGCGAGCCTTCACCGGCTCGCTTTTTTGTTGTTCGCATTTCCCGACTTTCGGCTTCCACCGAACCGACGAGGCGACTTAATCCATTACTTTCTACGTTTCGCGCTCCTGTCCGCGCGATAAATCCAACCTGTTACTTTCTACATGAAACTCGAAACTGAAATTCTCGCGAAAGCGTCCGCTCAAGCCCGTGGTCTGGCCATCGATGCCGTCCATAAGTGTTCTTCCGGCCATCTCGGCCTCCCGCTCGGTGCGACCGAGATCGGCGCCGTCCTCTTCGGCAACGCGCTCGTTCATAACCCTGACGAACCCAAGTGGCTCAATCGCGACCGCTTCATTCTCTCCGCCGGTCACGGTTCGATGTTCATCTACACCTGGCTCCATCTCAGCGGCTACGATCTGTCGCTCGAAGAACTGAAGAACTTCCGCCAGCTCCACAGCAAGACTCCCGGCCACCCCGAGTTTCACGAGACTCCTGGCGTCGAAGCCACCACCGGCCCGCTCGGCCAAGGTATCGCCAACGCCGTCGGTTATGCCGTTTCTGGCAAGATGGCCGAAGCGCGTTTCAACACCGCCGAGCACAAGATTTTCGACAACCACATCATCGCGCTCGCCGGTGACGGTTGCATGCAGGAAGGCGTCGCCCTCGAAGCCGTGTCCTTCGCCGGTCACCAAGGCCTCGACAACCTGATCCTCATTTACGACGCGAACGACGTCACCCTCGACGCCATGGCCGACAAGTCGCAGAGCGACGACGTTGTGAAGCGTTTCAAGTCCCTCGGTTGGGATGTGCAGCTACTTGTCGACGGCCACGACCAGGCCGCGATCCTCAAGTCGATCAACAAGGCCAAGAAGGCCACCTCCGGTAAGCCCCAGCTCATCGTCGCCAAGACGGTCATCGGCAAAGGAATTCCTGAAGTTCAGGGCACGCAGAAGGGCCACGGCGAAGGCGGTGCGAAATTCTCCGACGCTGCCCGCGCTGGTCTCGGTCTCCCCGCTGAACACTTCTACGTCAGCGACGACGTCCGCGAATATTTCGCGAAGCACAAGAAGCGCCTCGCCCGTGGCTACAAGGCTTGGGTCAAAACCTTCGAACTCTGGGCCGCCGCTAATCCGGACAAAGCCGCGCTCCTCGAATCGCGCAACACGCCGATCAGCGCCGCCGCACTCCTCGAGAAGATTCCTGTCTTCCCGGCCGATGCCAAGCTCGCCACGCGCGCCGCTGGCCGCGATGTGCTCCAGCCGATCGCCGCCGCGCATCCGCTCTTCATCTCAGGCAGCGCCGACCTCTACGGCTCCACGCTGAACTACATCGCGTCCGACAAGGACTTCGACAAAGCCAACCGCGGTGGTCGCAACATCCGCTACGGCATCCGCGAGCACGCGATGGCCGCGATCAACAACGGTATCGCTTACGACGGCATCTTCCGCACCTCGTGCGCGACGTTCCTCGTCTTCGCCGATTACTCGCGTCCATCGATGCGTATCGCCGCTCTCGCGAAGTTGCCTGTCACCTACATCTACACACACGACTCGATCGGCGTCGGTGAAGATGGTCCGACTCACCAGCCCGTGGAAACCATTTCGGGTCTCCGCGTGATTCCGAATCTCGATGTCATTCGTCCCGCCGATCCAGAGGAAGCCGCTGGCGCTTTCGCCGCCGCTCTCGAGCGCGCCGATGGTCCAACGCTCCTCGCGCTCACGCGTCAGAATCTGCCCAACTTGAACGACATTCCTCCGCACATCCGTCGTGCAGGCGTGCTCAAGGGCGCGTACGTCGCCATCCAGGAAACGGCTCCGCTCACGGCCATTCTCCTCGCGACCGGCTCTGAGCTTCAACTCGCCGTGGCCGCTGCGAAACAGCTCGGCGCTGGCGTGCGCGTTGTGTCGGTTCCGTCGTTCGAACGCTTCAACCGCCAATCGGCTGAGTATCGCGAGTCGATCCTCCCGAAGGCTGTCCGCAAGCGCGTCGCGATCGAAGCGGGCGTCACAGGTCTCTGGCACCAGTACGTCGGTCTCGATGGCAAAGTCATCGGCATCGACCGTTTCGGCATGAGCGCTCCCGCTCCGACGATCTTCAAAGAACTCGGCATCACCGCCGAGGCGGTCGTCACCGCTGTGCAGTCGCTCTCCTGAGCTTCTGGGTGACGCGGTTCAAATCGCTTAAACAAAAGGCGGCTCCGAAAGGGGCCGCTTTTTTTGTAGAAATTACCGGCCTGCTCGTTGGGGAGAGGCGGTGTGTTGGCCCGGCTGAAGGCGGAGCGCGGCGTGAAGTTGCTCCCGCAGTTTAGCCTTGGCCGTGGGGCGGTCGTCGCGCTGCATTCGCGGGATGGTCCTGATTGTCGTTCTTGTTCTTCTCGCGGCGAAGGTTGGCGCGGAGCTGGTGTTGAGTTTTTTGAATCGCGCGGAAGTGCTGCGTCATGCGGGCAAGGCACCCGAGGCGGTGGCGGCGCTGATGGATGAGGCGACTTATCAGAAGTCCGTGGCGTACACGCTGGCGAAGGGGAAACTCGGGAGTGTGGAGCTGGTGTGGGATGCGCTGATATTGGTGGCGATTTTGACGAGCGGGGTGCTGCCGTGGTTGCACGGGAAGTTTGCCCCGTTGTCGCCGACGGGTGTGTGGGACGATGCGCTGTTTTTGATCGCGACGGGGATGCTGCTGAGCGTGCCGTCGCTGCCGCTGGATTGGTGGGGGCAGTTCCGGTTGGAGGCGCGGTTTGGATTTAACAAGAGCACGCTCGGGCTGTGGATCTCGGACAAATTGAAGGGACTCGCTCTGGCACTGGTGATCGGATTTCCGCTGCTGTGGGCGCTGCTGTCGCTCGTGGGCGTGGCGGGAGCTAACTGGTGGGTGTGGGGCTTTGCGTTGGTATTCGGATTTCAACTGTTGATGCTGGTCGCGTACCCGAAGCTGATTCTGCCGCTCTTCAACAAGCTCACGCCGCTGCCCGAAGGCGACTTGCGCACGCGGTTGCTGGCGCTGTCGGACAAGACGGGGTTCAAGGCGTCGACAATTCAGGTGATGGATGGGTCGAAACGCTCGGGGCACTCGAACGCGTTTTTCACGGGGTTCGGGAAGTTTCGGAGGATCGTGCTGTTCGATACGCTGATCGCGCAGCTGTCAGAGGAGGAACTCGAGGCGGTGCTGGCGCACGAAGTCGGGCACTATAAACGCGGACATATTCCGAAGATGCTAGTGGTCGGTGCGCTGATGATGCTCGGGGGATTTGCGTTGATCGCGTGGCTGGCGCAGAGCGCGTGGTTCAATCCTGCGTTTGGGCTGCCGGCGGGGGAGCTGGCGTCGGCGTTTTTGTTGTTCTCGCTGCTGAGCGGGCTGGCGACGTTCTGGTTCACGCCGGTGGGGAATCTCTTCTCGCGGAAGCATGAGTATGAGGCTGACGCGTTTGCTCGCGATGCGATGGGCGGAGCGGGGCCTATCGTGGCGGCGTTGCGGAAACTGGCGCAGAAAAATTTGAGCAACCTGACGCCGCATCCGTGGTACAGCGGATTTTATTACTCGCATCCGACCATTGTGGAGCGGGAGCGGGCGGTGACGGGAGGGGCGTGATGAGGGCGGGAGGGAGAGGTCGGAGAGTGGCGGTGATAGCGCTGTGGTTTGCGCTGGTGGGCGTGGCGTGGGCGGAGACGCTCACCGTCGCGACGTACAATTTGGAAAACTATGTCGCGGCGAACCGGGTCGTGGAGGGCGTGTATCGGGAAGGTTATCCGAAGCCGGAGGCGGCGAAGGCGGCGTTGCGCGCGGTGATCAAGGCGCTCGATGCGGACGTGATCGCTCTGCAGGAGATTGGGCCGAGGCCGTATCTGGAGGAGTTGCGGCGGGATTTGAAGAGCGAAGGCGTGGACTATCCCTATGTGGAGTGGATCGAGGCGGCGGATACGGAGCGACATGTGGCTGTGCTGTCACGGCGGGCGTTCACGGCGGTGACGAAGCACGTGGATCTGACGTTCGCGTATTTCGGGAAAGAGGAGCGGGTGAAGCGCGGGTTGCTGGAAGTGCGCGTGGCGTCGGCGGGCGGGGAGGTGGCGTTATTTGTGGTGCATTTGAAAAGCCGGTACACGGACCGGGCGGACGATGTGGAGTCGGCGAAAAGGCGGGCGGGTGAGGCGGAGGCGGTGCGGGAACGGGTGTTGCGGGTTTTTCCGGAACCGGAGGCGGTGCAGGCGCGGTATTTAATCGTGGGCGATTTTAACGATGGGCCGGGGGCGCGGCCGTTGCGGGCGTTGTCGGCGAGAGGAAAGACGACGATCGCGGAGGTGCTGGCGGCGATGGATTCACGCGGGGAGACGTGGACACATTTTTACCGCAAGGAGGACAGCTACTCTCGGGTGGATTACGTGTTGGTGTCACCCAGGTTGAAGCCGGCGGTCGTTGGAGGCGTGGCGGCGATTTTTGACGAAGCGGGTGTACGCGAAGCGAGCGATCACCGGCCGGTGGTGGTGCGGCTGGATTTTGGACGCTGGAGTAGCGACGTCCAACCAGCGCGTTAGGGCCAAAGCGCCCTACCTCGGAGATCAGAACGGGTAGCCGATGGAGAGGTGCCAGGAGCCGCCGGGATCGTGCGGGCGGGGATCGAGGTTGCGGGCGTATTCGACGCGGATGGGGCCGACGATGGTGTTGTAGCGGAGGCCGAGGCCGATGCTGCTTAATTGAACATCGCCGGGATAGTCACCGAGACGCGCGGACTCGGTGAGCCAGTCGAAGAAGAGGATCGTGGACCATTGCTGGGTGAGTGCCTGCTCCAGCTCGATGTTGAGGAGTGTGTAGGTTTTCGCGCCGAGAAAGGAGCCGTCGGCGTCTCGAGGAGACGCCTCGCCCTCGCTGTAGCCGCGCAGGCTGTTGTCGCCGCCGGGGTAATACAGCTTGTTGACGGGTGGCGGTGTGTACGGATCGGCACCGCTGGTGAACACGGCGGCCTGCGCGAGACCTACGTGAATCCAGCGGTCGGTGGACAGCGGCTGATGCCAGGCGGCGCCCCATTCGACGCGTTGGAAGTCCACTTCGCCGCCGAGTTTTTGGGACGCGTACTCGGTCTGGAGGTAGAGACGGTAGCCTTTTCTGGGGTTGAGGGTCTGGTCGCGGCGATCGAAGGCGATGCCGAGGTTGATGCTGGAGGAGAGGACGTCGGAGCTGGTTTCGCTCTCCGAGCCGAGCGTGTTGTTTTGGTCGCTGAGAGTTTCGAGGGTGTAACCGCCGCTGAGCTCGGGACCGCGCACGCCGATTTTTTTGCGGAGCTGGGCGGTGCCGCCGTATTCGACGCGGTCGAAGGCGATCTCTTCGCGGCGCAGGCCGAAGAGGCGGGCAGAGCCGTCGATGGTTTCACCGAAAAGTTCCGGCACGGTGTAGGTGTAATCACCGCGTGAGCTCTTCATCGACTGCACCACCATGATGCGGTCCTGGTGGGCGCGTCCCCAGAGATTGGATCGGCGGGCTTCAATGCCGCCGCGGAATTGCTCGTAGCTGCCGTAGCCGAAGAGAAGGCTGGCATCCCACGGATCGGCTTCGCGGAGAGTGAAAGTCACGTTTCGCGTGTCGTCGGTGGCGGGCTCGGTAGATGTCTCGACGCTGCTGAAAGCGGAGAGGCGGCCGAGGCGGAGGCGGGCGCGTTCGAGAGCAGTGGGATCGAGCGGATCGCCGGGATCGAGGCGGACGCGGCGTTTGATGACACTGAGACGCGTGCGGTCATTTCCCTCATAGCGGATTTCGCCGATCTTGATAAACGGGCCGGGCTGGACCTCGACCGTTGCGGCGACCTGGGTGTCACCGGTCGAGGGCGTGGGAGTCGGTGTGGTACGGGCGGAGACGTCGGGATAACCTTTTCGATAGTAGGCGCGCCGCGCGGCGACGCTGGCATCCTGCCGGGTGGCCTCGGACCACGGTTCTCCAACAAATTTCTGAAGCGGGGCGGCATCGACGTCGGTTTTTTGGGTGTCGAGCAACTGGACCGAGGAGATGATCCAACGCGGGCCTTCGCTGACTTTGACGTCGAGGCGCATCGCGCCAGCGGGCTTTGCGAGAGCGGAGGAGCTGACCTCGACGCGGGCGGTGACGTATCCGCGGAGCAGTAACGCGTCGTGGAGGGAGTTGCGACCGCGGCGGACGGCGGCTTCGGAGAAGACGTTGGCGCGGGCGCCGTTCCAGAGGCCGTAGGCGGGTTTGAAGAAAGCTGTGGCAGCTTTTTGCTCCAAGGCGTTGAGACCTTCGAAGTGGACCTCGGCGATGTAGAATTTGACGCCGCGCTCCACGTCGAAGGCGACGATGTTGGTGCCGGGTTTGCGGGGGAAGGCGGTGTCCAGCGTTTCGTTGAATTGAAAAGTGGTTTGCGTGCCGTCGAGGCGTGTGACGAAGCCGGTGATTTTGGGATGGAGGTAGCCGTCGTCTTCGAGTTCGGAGATGAGCACGAAGGCGGCGTTTTCGGCGGCGTCGTCAGAAAGGTGGGCGACTTTGCCGGGGTTCACGAAGTCCTGCATGGTCCGGCTCATCGAGCGGTTGCCGAGAAGGCCGAGGCCGGAGATGTCGAATTTAGCGACGGGGGGCGTGTCGGCGGGCGCCGCCGCGGCGGCCGAAGGTTGAAGGCCGAAGGCCGAAAAGAGGAATGCGGCTGGCAAGGCCGCGATGCAGAGAAGCTGTTTAAGGTTTCTGCGCATCGGTGGCGGGCTTCTTTTGGGAGGTGAGAATGCGGAGCTTGATGCCGGCGTTGTAGTCGTCGAATTCGTCGCGTTCGCCGACGAGTGACCAGCGCTTGTCGAGCATGTATTCGAATTCGAGGGTTTCTTTGCCCGAGCGGGAAACGTCGGCCCCCGAGCTGAAGGTGAATCGTTCGGCAGCGGTTGGGTCGCCGAGGAAATCCGAAAACAAGGATTTGCCGAGATACACGCCGATGCTGGCGGCGCGATCGCTGGTGCTGGAGGTGATGTCGGTGCGCGGGGGTTCACCGGCCATGACCATGAGCAGCACCTGCTCCGAAGTCAGCGAAGGGCTGGAGGAGAAGGTGAGCGTGGGATCTGATGCTGAACCGGAAAGCTCCATGCGGACGTCGTATCCGAGGCTTCGTGACGCGGCATTGATGGCGAGTTGGGGCGAATATGGATCGGCCTGAGCAAGTCGTACGGAGCCGCTGGTGAGGCGGAGTGCGGCGAAGGGGAGGAGGATGGTGCCTTCGTCGAAGGTGGCCTGACCGATGGCGATGGGTTCGAAGAGCGTGCCGCCGAGCTGGAAACGACCGGAGACGACGCCATTGAACAGCGGTGTGCGGAGTGTGATGAAGCGGTTGCCACCGACGGTGAGCGCGAGCCGCCAGTCGCGAAACGGGGCTTTAGTGACGGAGAAGTACGGGGGGCGGGAAGCGGCGCCGCCTCCGCGCTTGGGAATGAGCGAACGGACATCGCGCAGGAAAAGGCTGTCGTGCAGGTTGACGTCGCCGGAGAGTGTGGTGAGGCCGTCGTCGGTGGATTTGACCTTGAGGTCGAGGTCGCCGCGGACGAGCAGACCGGTCTGACGGGCGAGCGGGAGGTTTTTTCCCGCGAGGGATAGATCGACTTTGAGCGGAGCGGCGGCGGGGAAGGCAACGGAGCCGGAGGCTTTGATGGTCTGGCCGCTGGCGAGGGCGCTGAGCGATTTGAGCTCGGCCTGACGGCCGGAGAAAACGATTTCGCCGGAGATCTGGTTGAAGCTGCCGAAGGGGGTGATCGGGTGGGTCGAGGCGTCGTGAAGTTTTAGTGTGCCCTGGATGTCGCCGCTAGCGCGGACGGTGAGATCGCCTTGGAGCGTGCCGGTGGGAGCGAAGGCGTCGGGCAGAAAGGCGGTGAGCGCGGCGATTTCGACCAGCGGGAGATTGAGTTTTGCCTCGGCGTTGCCGGTCCAGAGCTGGCGGGGATCGCGGAGGATGGCGGGCCATTGATCGGCTTGGACGAGTGTGCGGCCGGAAGCGCTGAGCGGCTGGCCGGCGACGAGGAGGGATAATTTTTCCAGATCAACGCGGCCGGCGTCGAGGACGAGGCGGGCGTCGAGTTGGGAGAGAGTGGGAAGGCGGATACGATCGAAGGCGATTTCGTCGGCTTGGAGCGAGATGCGGGCATCGGGCTTCTTCACGGAACCCTCGATGCGGGCGGTGAGCCGGGGCGAACGGAGTTTGATGCCGCTGGCTTCGGCTTGGGCGGTCCAGAACGGCGAGCCGGGCGTGGTGTCGGCGGTGAGCGACCAGTTGCTGTTGGGATCGAGTTTCCAGAATGGTGCGGTCGCGGGGGTGATGATCAGCGGGGCGGCGCCACGGGCTTCGAGGACGGAGCCGTTTTCGTCGCTGACGAGCAGGCGGTCGATACGGAGGCTGCTGGGCTGTGCGCGGGCGGTGAGTTCGATACGGGCGTTTTTGTCCTTGGCGATTTCGATCTGGCCGAGGACGCGGGTGGTGCCTTCGAACGGACCCTCGGGCCAGCGGCCTTCGAGAGTGGCGGATTCGAGCTGCCAGCGCGGCCAAGTGGAGGGGAGAAAGTCGCGCAGCCATTCGGAGCGGAGTCCGGCGAGGTCGATGCGCGCGCTGCGGGTCTGGAGCGTGGACCAGGCGAAGGAAAGGCGGGCGGCGTCGCCGGTGAGATCCAGCGTTTCGATACTGAGCGACGGCTGCCAGCGGATGCGGGCGGGTTGAGCGAGCGTAAGTGTGGGAGCGTCGGGGAGGGTAAGTGCGAGCGAGTCGAGCGTGGCTTCAGTGCGCGTAAGTCGGCCTTTGAGCACGGCGGAGGTGTCGCCGGTTTTGATTTCGGCGGTGAGCGTGTCGGTAGCGGGACCGGTGCCGGTCCATTCGGCAGAGGCGGAAATGGGTTTGGGTGTGCCGGTGGCGAGGTCGGAGAGGGCGATTTTGCCTGAGTGCGTGAGGTCGGGCCAGCGGCCTTGGGCTTCGGCGGAGATTTTCAGGCGGGCGAACGTGAGCGATGGTGGGAGCCAGCGGGCGAATGCGGCGGGCTTGATGTCGGCTTCGAGCTGTCCGCCGGTGAGGGTGCGCTCACGCCAGTTCCAGACGCCGTGAAGTTCAGCTTCGGAACCGTCGGCGAAGGCGAGGCGGGCGTTTTTGATGGTGAGGCGCGTGCCGAGTTGTTCGGCTTCGAAGACGGCGCTTTTCAGGTCGAAGTCGGGGGCGGTGATTTTGGAGGCTTCGAGCTTTGCGGTGAGGCGAGGTTCGCCTCCGGAAGTGGGCTCGACGAGGACACGGCCGGTGATTTTGCCGCGGAGGTTTTCGAGGCCGGGGAGTTTCTCGAGATCGGATTCAAGGGAGAATTGAGAAGCGCCGGAGCGGATCTGAGCTTCGCGGTCGATGACGATGGGAGCGAGGAGGCGGGCTGAGGTGCCGGGCAGAGTGATATCGAAACGCTCGATACGGAGAGTTTCGGTATCGCCGTGACCGGCGAGTGCGAGCTGGAGAGGCGGGGCGGACTGATTCGCGGCGGGCTGACCCTCGGCGTTGAGTTCGAGCGTGAAGCGGGCTTCCTTCCAGACGATGCGGGCTGTGGAGGGAAGTGTGGGATAATGTTCGCCGAGACCGACGGTACGACCGGGGACGAGGAGGCGGGCGGCGGTGAGCGAGGCTTCCTGAGGAATCCAGCCGCGGGCGGGGAAGCTGGCGAGGAAATCGACGGGTTGTTTCCAGAGGTGGAGCTGGCCGGTGACGGTGTCGTCGGTGGAGGCGAGCGAGGCGCTCCATTGTTGATCGGTGGTGGTGGCGGAAAAGGTGAGCTGGCGATTATCGCTGTGCCAGCGGAGTTCGGCGTGGGCGATCTGGTCGTGAGTGGTGAGTCCGTCGGCAGTGAGGCGGCCTTCGCGGGCGAGCCAGTTGAGTGAGGCGACGATGAGTTTTTGTTTTTCGTAGAGAAGCGTGCCGTTGGTGGCGCGGGCTTCGGGGAGCCAGCGCTGAAGCGTGGCGAGGGTTTCGTTGAGTTGAAGGCGGAGGGCGGGCCAGCCGTCGATCGTGGAGGCGGAGGGCGAGGGGGATTTTTTATCGGAGGCGTGTGCGTTGACCTGCCAGGTTTCGATGAGGACAGGGCCGGGTTGAGAAAAGGTGGCGTGAACGAACCAGAGAAGCGGGGTATCGGCTTCGACACGCGCTACCGTTGCGGTGACGGGTGTGGATGCGTTTTGAAAGCGGACGTCGTGGAGGGCGAAGCGGGAGTAGCCGAGTGTTTCGAAGCGGGCGAAGGTGACGCCTTGGCGGGCGAGGAGGCTGCGCACGGCAGGAACCCACCACCACGGCGTGGTGACGAGAGCGACCAGCAAAACGAATACGCACATGGCGGCGCCGAGAAGAAACCGGCGAAGGCGGGACGTGCGTTTGGGGGCGGTCATGTGAGCGGGAGTGAATGTAGAGGCGCGGGGAGGGCAAATGTTCGCGCATGGATAGTCGGAAGCGGAAGTTTTTTGGACAGGATTAACAGGAAGGACGATTTCAGAGGAGGGGTTGGCGAAGGGAAGAGCGGGGGGGAGGTAGTGGTGGGGACGGAGATTTTCGGCTAGGCGATGGTTAGTGCCGGAATTTTTTGGACAGGATTTTAGGATTAACAGGATTGGTCGGAGGGGGAGGTGGCTGAGGACGTTTTGTGATGAGTGACGGTTAGCGCGATGAGGGCGTCGCGCCTTCAACGGAAACGTTGCGATTGGAAGCGCGGGCGGCAGCGTGGCTGGTTTCATGCATTGGGTTATTGCCAGTCTGGTTTCGGCCTTCTTCCTTGGGTGCTACGAGCTCTCGACCAAGCACGCGGTACGTGAGAACGCGGTGCTGCCGGTGTTGTTTTTCGCGAATGTGTGCAGCTCGACGGTGTGGCTGACGTTAATGGCGTTGGGGCGGATGCAGCCGGAGACGTTGCCGGCTATCATGCATGTCGAATCGATGACGTGGGCGCAGCATGGGCTGTTGCTCATCAAATCGACGATCGTGGCGGCGTCGTGGATTTGTTCGTACTTCGCGGTGAAGCATCTGCCGGTGTCGATCGCGTCGCCGATCCGGGCGACGGGGCCGGTGTGGACGTTTGTCGGGGCGCTATTTGTGCTGGGCGAGAGGCTAAGCTTGCTGGAGATAGCAGGTGTGGCGACGACGCTGGTGTCGTTTGTGGGGCTGTCGGTCGCGGGACGGAAAGAGGGCATCCATTTTCATAAGGACAAATGGATCGGCTGGCTGGTGGCGGGAACGCTGTTGGGCGCGTTGAGCGGGCTGTACGACAAGTTTTTGCTGGGGCGGCAGGGCTTCGGGGCGGCGACGGTGCAGGCGTGGTTCTCTATTTATCTGGCGCTGCTATTTCTGCCGCTGGCGATCGGGTGGAAGCTGCGGTGGTGGCCGCGCAATGTGTTTCACTGGCGCTGGAGCATCGTGCTGGTGTCGTTCGCGCTGCTGATCGCGGACTTCGTTTATTTCAACGCGCTGCGGGATCCGGAGGCGCGAGTCGCGATCGTGTCGAGTCTGCGACGCGGCAGCACGCTCGTGGCGTTTGCGGGCGGGATCTGGATTTATAAGGAGACGAACGGGCGGGCGAAGTTGCCGGCGGTGATCGGAGTGCTCGCGGGGATCGTGCTGACGGTGATGGGGTGAGGCGACCGGCTCACGCAAAGGCGCGAAGATGCCATAACAAGTGCGGAGTTTGACTCCCTGTTCCGGCCTTTACGTCTTCTCATTCTTACTGCTTCGGATTCTTCATTTCTTCTTTCGATCACGATGAATCTGATCGGCGCGCTTCTTTAACTCAGAGGCAAAGTTCACCAACTGCTCGCCGGATGAAACTGGAGTCCTCGATAGAACGATTCCTAGCTCTCGTGCTCGTCGGGAAAAAACTTCCTCGATTCTCGAAAGCGCATCGAGAAAAAATCGAAGCTCATCTTCCATCGTGAAATGGCTTCGCTGCATCCCGGCGATGAACCAAGGCTCGTGAGGAAGTCTATGGACCAAGACATTTCGCTTCTCGATGAGCTGATCAAGCTGAAGCTCGTCGAGATAAGAAATGCCATCCTGCTTCAGCTCATTCTGTAGCGATTCGAGAACCTGCGTGCGCGTCTTCGCGAATGAATCGAGGAAATCGACTAAGTCGCGAACACCGCCGACGTGCTTCTTGCGCTCCAGCAGAACCAGAGCTCCCAGCACATACTCGGAGAACTGACAGAGTAGCGTGCAGCGACCGATTGTATCGAAGGGAATCATGGCTTTTGCCCAGTAGTCTTATTGGCACCAACTCGGTTTTATGCGCGGTGCGGATATTTTGGCGAGGAAGAGGGTGGAGTGTTTTTGGGTAAAATTTTGTCCCCGCTAAAAGGGACTTGGAATAACGGGCGTCAGGATCTGAGCCGCGCTGCGTATAGGCTTCGCCCACGCGGTTAGGACGTTGGCGAGAATCGGAAAGTGCGCCGGGAGAGCACGCTCCATCTTCGGAGATTTACACGGAGGCACTGAGTAAGCTCAGGCCCTACATGATGCGGACGGGGTGCGGGTTATTTTTTGCCGGAGGCGGTGAGTGTGGTGGTGTATCGGGGGATCAACTCCACGTTGTCCAGGCTGAGGGCGGCGCCGATGCTGTTGTAGGACGGCTTCACGCCGGGCGGGAGCATGATGGGGGCGTCTTTGGGCAGTGGCAGAATCGCGAGGCGGAGCTCGGCGTAGGTGAGGCGGCCGAGGCGGTTGAGGGCGAGGTCGAAGGTGTTGCCGTTGAAGAAATCGTCGGTGACGAGGCGGCCGTTGAGGGTGAAGCGGGCGACGTCGCCGGTGTAGCGGACGCGGACGAGCGGGTTGGTGGAGTCGTCGAGGTTTTCGAATTTGATGCGCCAGATGGCGGCTTGATCGAAGTCGTTGTCGTCGGGAGCGGCGGCGACGGGTTTGGGGGCTTTGCCGAGGTGGACGTTGCGGGGCGGGCCGGCGTCTTTTAATTTTTCGGCGGTGACTTTCGATGCGAAGGGCTCGGGGGCGGGCGGGGTGAAGCGGCGGAAGAGGCCGTCCGATTTAGTGGCGATTTTGGCGTCGGCCGTGGCGGCGACTTTTTCGGGGGCGGGGTAGGCGGAGGCGTGGAGACTTCCGGGCGTGCTGGTGACGAGGCGGAGCTGGTCGTTGTCGAAGACGATGTCGGCCGGGGAGAGGATAACGCGGTCGCGGCCCTGCCAGCGGCCTTTCCAGAGGGCGAGGGAGTCGGGCTCGCTGAGGAGGACGAGCTGGACGGTGGCGTTTTTATCGCCGAGGCGGGCGAAGGGCTCGGTCGAGGGTTTGAGTTTGTTGATGAGGAGGCGGGAGGCGTCGCGGGTGGATTTGCCGGAGTCGAGGCGGGTTTTGTGGGCGGCTTCTTGTATCAGGAATTCGGGTTCGACGCCCGGGGTCTCGGCGAAGAAGAGAGTGCGAGTGGTGCCGTCGTCGATGGCGCAGACGAGCTGGGCGGTGGCGTGGACGAGGCGGGCGCCCTGGCCGAGGTCGAGGTTGAAAGGCCAGATGAAGCGGGCGCCGGAGGGAATGGTGACGGGGGAAGAGGGGAAGTTGATCAGGCCACCGGGGAGATTGAGGGAGAACTGGACGGCGGACTTGGCGGGGAGATTTTTGAGGCGTTCGTAATTGTTGACGAAGATATAGCCGGAGCGGCCGTCGGAGCGGGCGGACCAGCGTAGGGTCGCGGTGTCGTCGCGGCCGGAGGGGCGCTGGTCGGGGAGGACGGAGGGCATGGTCGCGAGGGAGGGGCCGAAGTCGCGGAGGAAGAGGTGGAGGCGGCGGAGCGAGTGATAGTGAGGGCGGGTCTGGCCGTATTCACCGAGTGGAGCCTGGAAATCGTAGCCGCGGGTGGGCATGTCGTTCCAGTTGGTGATGCGGGTGGACTGGTTTTCCTCGAGGGTGATGCCGGTGCGGCTCTCGGGGTTGGTGCCGCCGTGGTACATGTAGTAGCCGGGGAGGTTGGAGCCGGAGCCGATTTTGACGATCGCGGTGGACTCGATGTCCGCGGGATAAACGCGGATGCGGCGGTGGTAGGCGGACATCATGCCGCCGCCCATTTCGCAAGTGAGGTAGGGGTAGCGGTCGGCGTCGGGGGTGTCTTTGGCTTCGCGTTTGCCGAGGGCTTCGTTGGCGATGTTCGCGTCTTCGCGGAGGCGGGAGAAGTGGAAGCCGGCCCAGTAGTTGCCGGGCATGGGGGTGAGTTCGCGGTCCCAGAAGCCTTCGGAGTAAACGCCGTAGAGGGGGAGGATTTCACCGAAGGGCATGGGCGTCTTGAGGGCGGGCCAGCCGGTGCGCGTGTAATAGGGAGTGTCGAGGCCGGTGTCGCGGGCGAGTTTCTTGAGCGTGAGGAGATGCTCGGCGGGGCCGCCGTATTCGTTCTCCAACTGCACGGCGACGACGGGGCCTCCATCTTTCCAAAGGAGACCGCGGCACTGGGCGGCGATTTCCTGGTAGAGGGCGCGGACGCGTTCGAGGTAGGCGGAGTCGTCGGAGCGAACTTTCCAGCCTTTTTCCAAGACCCAGTCGGGGATGCCGCCGTTGCGGACTTCGCCGTGGCACCAGGGGCCGCAGCGGACGACGGCGTCGATGCCGACGTCGCGGCAGGCGATGAGGAACTGGCGGAGGTTGCGGCGGCCGGTCCAGTCGAAGACTTCTTCGGTTTCCTCATGGTGATTCCAGAAGACGTAGGTGGCGACGATGTCGATGCCGCCGGCTTTCATTTTGAGGAGTTCTTCGCGCCAGTCGGCTTCGTGGAAGCGGGTGAAGTGGAACTCGCCCATGACGGGAGTCCAGGGTTTGCCGTCGCGGAGGAGGCTGCGCGCATCGAGGGAAAGCGTGGAGCCGGATGGGTGGCGCGCGGTGCCCATGACGAAGGTTTCGGGAGCGGGGGCGGCGGGGGCCGGGAGGGAGATGGTGAGGGGCGCGGCGTGAGTGGCGGCGGGAGGGAGGACGAACGTCAGCGCGGCAAGAATAGCGAGGGCGGTGAAGGGGCGCGCTGCGGAGGACAGGGGGAACGTCATGGGGGAGATGAAACGAAGGTGGAGAGAGTGGCGGGCAAGTGCGAGCTGCGCATCGGCAGGGAGGTATGAGCTATTTAAGATTTACGGCGTGGAGGAAGAGGCGGGACTTCAGACGGTCAGGGGCAGAGTTTTTTAGACAGGATTAACAGGATGAACAGGATTGGGGCGGAAGAGGGTGGCCAGAAGCCAGAGGGGAAGATGCCAGGGGCCGGAGAGGACATGGCGACTTGAAAGTCGTGGGGCGCGGTGAGTTTGGGCTTTATGCGCGTGGAGAATGTGGAGGTAGTGGGCGGCATGTTGCAGATGATTTCGAAGCCGGTGAGCGATGTGAATCTGGCGCTGCCGGAGGTGGCGGTGCGAGTGGAGCGGTTGAAGCTGGCGAAGCGGTTGTGGCGGGGAGCGGCGGAGGATGGGGTGGAGTTTGGGTGCGAGCTGGAGAGGCCGCTCAAGCATGGCGATGTGCTTTGGCAGAGCGCGGAGGCGCGTTATGTGATCCGGCAGGAGGAGGAGGCTGTGCTGGAAATCTCGTTACAAGTGGCGGCGTCGGCGGCGGCGGGGATCGGCTGGGCGGTAGGGAATCTGCATCTGGAGTTGATGAGCGAGGCGGGGCGGCTGCTGACTCCGGACGACAAGGCGGCGCGGCAGTTGCTGGAGCGGATTGCTGTGCCGTTTCGGGAGACGCGGGCGGTGTTCCGGCCGGGGCGGTTTGCGCGCGGGGAAGTGGTGAAGACGACGGAGGCGACTGTGGCGACGCCGATGATCTCAGCGGCGGGTGTGGATGAGCTCGGGCAGAGTCATAAGCACTGAAGGGCAGGCGAAGTCGCCCGCGTGCGAGAGAAGCGGCGTGCGCGCGGTGAACTGGCTCAGGCGCTGGCGAGTTCGCGGTCTTTTTCCGTCTTGAGGCGGAGCTGGCCGCAGGCGGCGTCGATGTCGTGGCCTTTTTCGCGGCGCAGGGTGACGGGGACGCGGGCGGCGCGGAGGACGTCGGCGAAGTCTTCCTGGCGGCGCACGCTGGGGCGTTTCCACGGGAGGCCTTCGACGGTGTTGTAGGGAATCAGATTCACGTGGGCGTGGAGATCGCGGGCGATGTCGCGGAGCTCGCCGGCCTGGTCGATGGAGTCGTTGACGTCCTCGATGAGGATGAACTCGAGAGTGACCATGCGGCCGTGTTTTTCGGAGAAGGCGCTGATCGCGGGGATGAGCTTGGAAAGCGGATACGCCTTGTTGACGGGCATGATCTTCTCTCGGACTTCGTCGGTCGCGCCGTGGAGCGAGATGGCGAGGCGGAAGCCCATCTTCTCGTCGGCGAGCTGGAGGATTTTCGGGACGAGGCCGCTGGTGGAGATGGTGATGCGGCGCGCGCCGAAGCCGAGGCCCCACTCGGCGTTGAGGATGGTGAGGGCGCGCATGAGGGCGTCGTAGTTGGCCAGGGGTTCGCCCATGCCCATGACGACGATGTTGTCGAAGGAGGCGAGTTCCTCGCGGGCGCGGACGGTGCGGGCGTCTTCGCGGTAGCAGACCTGGAGGAGCTGGGCGACTATCTCGCCGGCGTTCAGGTCGCGTTTGAAGCCGGCGAGTCCGCTGGCGCAGAAGGCGCAGGCCATGGCGCAGCCGACCTGGGTGGAAATGCAGATGGTTTTGCGGGAGTGCTCTATGCCGACGCCGTCTTGCGGGGCGCGGATGATGACGGTCTCGATGAGGGAGCGGTCGCCGAGGCCGAGGAGGAGTTTGTCGGTGACGTCGGTGGATTGTTTGCCGAGCACGAGGGAGACGGGCATGAGCTCGAACGTCTCATCGAGCCAGGCGCGGAGGGGCTTCGAGAGGTTGGTCATGTCGTCCCAAGAGCGGGCGCGCTTTTTGTAAACCCAGTCGAGGATTTGCTTCGCCCGGAACGCAGGCTCGCCGCGCTCGCGGAGACGCTCGGTGAGCGTGTCGAGAGTTTCGCCGGTGAGCGGCGGTTTGGCGGGCGTGAATTTCATGGAGTGGAGGACGGCGCTCAGGCTTCGATGACTGGCACGTCGTAGCGCATGATGGTGGCGTCGCGCGTGGCCAGCACAAGTCCTTCGGTCAAAGCCTGTGCGATGAGCATGCGATCAAAAGGATCGCCGTGGATGGGAGGAAGGGAGGCGGTCGCTTGAGCGTGCGAAGTGTTGATCTCCAGTTCGTCGAGACCGTCGTGTCGAAGCAGCGTGACGAAACTGGGAGGGAGGCGCAGACGGTTGAGTGAGGACTTGATGGTTAACTCCCAGATGGAAGCGGCGCTGAAGAAGACGTCGTTGGTGGGATCGCTGATCGCATCGCGGAGCGGCTTCGCGATGCGATCAGGATTTTCGAGCCACCAAATGAGGACGTGAGAATCGAGGAGAAGCCTCATGATTGAGGTTTCTCCTCGGCGACAAGCATCGTGCTGCCTGGCTCGTCGGGGAATAACGGACCCTCGACCATGAGCTTGTTGAGCTTTTCGTCAGCCTCCCAGCAGTCGGGAGCCTCCCAGATTTGGCCTTTGAGAAAACCGCCGACCCGGGCCTTCCGTGTCTTCGCGTACGGGACCAACTTGGCGATGGGTTTACCGGCTTTGGCTAAGATGATCTCCTCGCCGGTAGCGGCCTCCTCGACGAGACGCGAAAGATGCGTCTTGGCGGCTTGAATGTTGACAGTCTTCATGATGCATGGAGACCAGACCAAGTCTGGTCTGGTAGTCAAGAGGTAACTCGGCGCCTGTTATGTGCGGCAGGTTTGGTGTCGGGCAGCGGGGGCATGAAGACGGCCACGAGCGGTGCGAGCGAGCGAAGGGGCGTCGACTGGGAGCGGGGTGATTTTTAAGTCTGACAATGACCGGCGTTGTCGGCGGCATGGCGCAACCCCATGGACACAGGAACGACAGCCTGCCCGAGTTGCGCGTCACGATCATCCCGGTCGTTGGGGGAGTCGTCCTTTTGCGAGTGGGCGGAAAACGCTGAAGTCGTGGCGTTGCGGGAGATGTCGGGCGGGCTCTTCGAGTGCGAAAGCTGTCGGCTGGTTTTTCGCTCGCCGATGCCGCCGGACGAGGCGTTGCGCGCGGCGTATGCGGCGATGCCGGCGGATAGCTGGGCGTATGAGGTGCCCGGTCACTGGGGATGGATTCGGAACTGCATCCGTGAACTCGCGCCGAACAAGCGGGTGCTGGATGTCGGGTGTTTTCGTGGGGATTTTTTGGAGACGCTGCCGAAGGATTCTGTGCGGTTTGGCATCGAGCCGAACGCTGATGCGGGAGGGATCGCGTCGAGCCGAGGGATCACGATGCTCGGGCGCGATGCGATGGATCAACTGCCGGGAAATGAAGAGAGCTTCGGGGCGATCGTGCTGATGGATGTGGCCGAACATGTGCGTGATCCTGCGGCGGTGTTTCGTCATCTGCGGCGTTATCTGGCGCCCGGCGGCGTGCTGCTTGTTCTCACGGGTAACTCCGAGCACTGGCTCGCGCGGCGGTCGCTGCCCTTTTACTGGTACATGAGTTTCCCGATTCACCTCGTGTATCTCGGGAGTCGTTACATGCGCTGGTTGGCCAGGACGGAGCGGTGGACGATTGCCCGGGAGCTGCGCTACACGACGCATTTTCGCGGGAGGAAAAACCACGCGAAGGATCTCGCGCAGGGGGTGGCGCTGATGATGTGGAAGCGCTGGCTCGGAAAATCGTTTCTTGCGGGGGCGCTCAGAAAAATGCCGGGTATCGCGCGCCTGGATGCGATGAAGTCACCGCCGCTGCTGTTTTCGGTTCACGATCATTTCGGTGTGGCGCTGGTGAAGCCACGGGAGTGAAGCCGGTTGGGCGGTGGGGCGGGAAAGC